>DAHUXS010000021.1 GCA_027306995.1 Lysobacter sp. | reverse complement strand
CGGCCGCCTTGGTCGCGCTGATCGCATCGTCAAGGGCCTCCTTCCGGGATTTCATCTCCGCCTCGGTGGGCGCCCCGACGCGGACTACGGCCACGCCGCCTGCAAGCTTCGCGAGCCGCTCCTGCAGCTTCTCGCGGTCGTAGTCGCTCGAGGTCTCCTCGATCTGCGCGCGGATCTGCTTGACGCGCGCGTCGATGTCGGCCTTCTTGCCCGCGCCCTCGACGACGGTGGTGTTGTCCTTGTCGACCGTGATGTGCTTGGCGCGGCCGAGATCCTTCAGCGTGATGCTCTCGAGCTTGAGCCCGAGATCCTCGGTCACGGCCTCGCCGCCGGTGAGCACCGCCAGGTCCTTCAGCATCTCCTTGCGGCGGTCGCCGAAGCCCGGCGCCTTGACCGCGCACACGTGCAGCGTGCCGCGCAGCTTGTTGACGACCAGCGTCGCCAGCGCCTCACCGTCGACGTCCTCGGCGACGATCATGAGCGGCTTGCCCGACTTGGCCACCTGCTCGAGCAGCGGCAGGAGCTCCTTCATGTTCGAGATCTTCTTCTCGTGCGTGAGGATGTAGCAGTCGTTGAGCACGACCTCCATGCGCTCGGTGTCGGTCACGAAGTACGGCGACAGGTAGCCGCGGTCGAACTGCATGCCCTCGACGACGTCGAGTTCGTTGTCCAGGCCCGAGCCTTCTTCAACGGTGATCACGCCTTCCTTGCCGACCTTCTTCATCGCGTCGGCGATGATGTTGCCGATCGATTCGTCCGAATTGGCCGAGATCGTGCCGACCTGGGCAATCGCCTTGTCGTCGGTGGTCGGCTTGCTCATCTTCTTCAGCTCGGCGGTCGCGGCGGCGACGGCCTTGTCCATGCCGCGCTTGAGGTCCATCGGGTTCATGCCGGCGGCAACGCCCTTCATGCCCTCGCGGATCATCGCCTGCGCCAGCACGGTGGCGGTGGTGGTGCCGTCACCGGCGTTGTCGGAAGTCTTGGAAGCGACTTCCTTCACCATCTGCGCGCCCATGTTTTCGAACGCGTCGGCCAGTTCGATCTCCTTGGCGACGGACACGCCGTCCTTGGTGATCGTCGGCGCGCCGAAGCTCTTCTGCAGCACCACGTTGCGACCCTTCGGGCCGAGCGTTGCCTTCACGGCATTGGCGAGCACGTTGACGCCGCGCACCATGCGCGCACGAGCGTCCTCACCGAAACGAATGTCTTTTGCAGCCATGTGTGTAACTCCGAATTAGTTGATGCTTGGAAAAGCGGATCAGGCGAGGACGGCGAGGATGTCGTCTTCCTTCACGATCTTGTATTCGACGCCGTCGGACTTGTAGGCGCTGCCGGAGTACTGGCCGTAGATCACCTTGTCGCCGACCTTGACGGTCATGGCGCGGGTCTGGCCGTTGTCGAACACCTTGCCGGAGCCGACGGCGATCACTTCACCCTTGGTGGGCTTTTCCTTGGCGGCGTCGGGAATGATGATTCCGCCGATGGAGGTTTCTTCGGCGTCGATCGGCTTGACGACCACGCGGTCGTAGAGCGGCTTGAGGTTCATGCGCAATCTCTTTAAGTAGTTGATTGGATGGAGAAAACTCGTCGATTTTAGCAGTCCGCGGGGGCGACTGCCAGAATCCCGGGCGCAATGAGCCGCGAACGGGGTATGGCTTGGAGATGGGGCGGCGGCGGCGGGTTTCAAGGGGACGCCCCGGCATGTCGGGCGGACCGTCGGTCACAGACGCCGGCGAGGCCCAACCCGTACCCTATGTATATGAGCCCGCTCGTCTGTTTCAGCACCTGCCCCGACGCCGCCAGTGCCGACCGCCTCGCCACCGCCCTGGTGGAGGAACGGCTGGTCGCCTGCGTCAACGTGCTGCCCGGCGTCCGTTCCACCTACCGCTGGCAGGGTCAGGTCCAACGCGACGACGAGGTCCTGCTCGTCATCAAGACCAGCGCCGACCGCCTCGATGCCCTGCGCGAGCGGCTGGCCGCACTCCATCCCTACGAACTCCCCGAACTGATCGCGGTCGAAGCAACGGGCGGACTGCCCGCCTATCTCGACTGGATCGCCACGGAAACCCGCGTCCCATGAAGCCCCTGTTCCGCCACCTCGCCGCGCTGGCCGTCGGCCTGTCGCTGTTCCTGCCCGCCGCGGCGCAAACGGTCGATCCGACCCAGCTGCCGCCGGTCGACAGCGTCTTCATCCCGAAAGTGAGCGCCCCCAGCCGCGACCGCATCGAGGTGACGTGGACGATCGCCAAGGGTTATTACCTCTATCGCCACCGCATGGGCGTGCAGCCGCTGGGCGGGTTCGAAGCCGGTGCGCTGCAACTGCCCGACGGCGCGAAGCACCACGACGAATTCTTCGGCGACGTCCAGACCTATCGCGACAGCGTGACTGCGGTGCTGCCGGGCAAGGCCAGCGCTGACGCGGTGAGCCTGCGCATCAAATACCAGGGCTGCGCCGATGCCGGCGTCTGCTATCCGCCGCAGACCCGCACGCAGTCGGTGGTATTGCCGGCCGCGAATGATGGTGGCGGGGATGCCGGCTTCGCCGCCTTCGGCAAGAGCCTTGGTGGCGCACGTAGCGATGCCGGCAGTGGTTTGATCGGCGGGCAGGCCAACGCACCGCTGCCGCCGGAACAGGCGTTCAAGTTCGAGGCGATCGCCGATGGCGGATCCAGGCTATTGCTGCGGGTGACGCCGGCCAAGGGCTATTACCTCTATCGCGACAAGCTCAAGCTGAAACTGTCCGGCGATCCCGGCATCAAGCTCGGCACGCCGCAGTTGCCGAAGGCGCAGCCCCATCACGACGAGCACTTCGGCGATGTCGCGGTGTACTTCGGCGAAGCGATGATCCCGGTGCCGTTGCAGCGCGCGCACGATCGCGCCACCAACGTGACACTCGATGCCGAATGGCAGGGCTGCCAGGACGGCGGCATCTGCTATCCGGTGATGCGCAACCGCTTCAATCTCGCGCTGCCCGCCGCCGCATCGACGCAGCAGACGAAGGCCGTGACGAGCGAACCCGCGCAGACGGCGATTTCCGCGGCGCCCACATCCGTGACTCCAGCGGAAACCGCGGCAGTGGCGACCGCAGCAGTCGCCGCGGCGGGCGCAGCACCCACGGTGCAGGCCACGACACCCGTGAACACCGCCACCGCACCCGTCAATCGCATCGGGCTGATCGGTGCGTTGCTGTTCGCGCTGCTTGGCGGCGTCATCCTCAACCTGATGCCCTGCGTGCTACCGGTGCTGTCGCTCAAGGCGTTGTCGCTGGTGCAAGGCGGGCACAGTCGCGAACACGCCAAACGTCACGCGATCTTCTACACGCTGGGCATCCTCGCCGCGATGGTCGCATTGTGGCTGGCCGTGGTGTTGCTGCAACGCGCGGGCCACGCCGCCGGCTGGGGCTTCTGGCTGCAGTCGCCGCTGGTGGTCGCCGTGCTCGGCCTGCTGATGTTCGCGCTCGGACTGTCGCTATCGGGCCTGTGGGCATTGCCGGGATTCGCGCCGCAAGGGCTCGCTGCGGCATCGAACGCAGACAGCGCGCGTGGCGATTTCCTCACCGGCCTGCTCGCGGTGATGGTGGCGACGCCGTGCACCGGCCCCTTCATGGTGACCGCGCTTGCTTATGCCCTGACTGCACCTGCGGCAGCGACGTTGCTGGTGTTCGTGATGCTCGGACTCGGGCTGGCGTTGCCGGTGCTGCTGATCGCCTTCGTGCCGGCATTGGCGAAGCGCCTGCCAAAACCCGGCGCATGGATGGACACCTTCAAGCAGGTGCTGGCATTCCCGATGTACATCACTGCCGCATGGATGCTGTGGACGTTGACGAACCAGCGTGGCGCCGATGTCGTCCTCGCCTGGGGTCTGGCGGCGATCGCGCTGACGTTCGCGCTGTGGGCGTGGTCGCGCGCGCGCTGGGGCAAGATCGCCGCGATCATCGGCATCGCGCTGTGTGGACTGGCGCTGGCGACGATCGCGCGGATGCCACCGCCGGCCACGACGTCTTCCCTCCCTGCAAATGCCGACAGCCGCGTGCAGCCATGGACGCCGCAACGCCTCGCCCAACTGCGCGCGCAGCACAAGGTCGTCTTCGTCAACATGACCGCCGATTGGTGCATCACCTGCAAGGTCAACGAGAAGGCGGTGTTCACCAGCGATGCCTTCAAGCAGTCGCTGGAGAAGCACGATGCGTTCTATCTGGTCGGCGACTTCACCAACGAGGACGCCGATATCGCCGCCTTCCTCAAGGCGCACAACGCGGTCGGCGTACCGCTCTACGTGGTCTATCCGCGTTCCGGCGGCGATGGCGAACTGCTGCAAACCGTGCTGACCAACGGCATCGTCGACAACGCCCTGGCGCGCGCCGCGGCCAGATGAGCGTGCCCGCATGAAGCCGCGCTTCGGCACCATCGTCTCGCTGGCGGCGATCTTCGCCAGCCTGCTGTTGTTCGTGACGCTGGTGACCCAGGGCTTCGCGCCGCTGTGGCGGACCAGCATCGGCCAGCACATGCTCAACCGCTGGCTGCAGTTCCGCGCCCACGTGCCGGAGGGCGCAGTGATGGCGCGCAACGGCGAACCCTTGCCGAAGATGGAACTGCCGGACCTCCAAGGCGCGCGCATCCCGCTGCCCGCGGCCTATCTCGGCAAGCCGCTGCTGATCAATGTCTGGGCGACCTGGTGCGGTCCCTGCCTCCGCGAGATGCCGATGCTGGAGTCGCTGGCCGCCACCGGAACCACCCGGGTGGTCGGGGTCGCCTGGGACGAGGCCGACGATGTCCGCGCCTTCGTGCAGCGCCGGCCCTTGGGCTATCCGGTGCTGCTGACCGAACCGACCAAGGCCAACGCCACCCTGCTCGGTGATCCTTCGGGCGTGCTGCCCTACACCTTGCTGGTCGATGCCGGTGGACGCGTCGTTCGCCAGCATGTCGGGCCGTTCCAGAGCACGAATGAACTGGCGGAGTGGTCAAGGATTGACTGACACGCAGGCACCGCAACTCAAGCAATCGTTTAAAATCGCCCATCGTCGCCGAACTGGACAGCAAGCCCCGGGATCGGCCAGACTACGCGCCCACCGTCCAATCCATCGTCCGCTCTCCCCCGGATGCCCTCGATCCTCGTCCTGCACGGTCCGAACCTGAATCTGCTTGGCTCGCGCGAGCCCGGCATCTACGGACATGCCACGCTGGCCGACATCGACGAACAGCTGCGGACACGCAGCGAACAGGCCGGCATCGCGCTGGAAACGTTCCAGACCAACCATGAAGGCGAGATGGTCGAACGCATCCAGGCCGCGCGCAGCGACGGCACCGCCTTCATCATCGCCAATCCTGCCGCCTTCACCCATACCTCGGTGGCGATGCGCGATGCCCTGGCGGCGGTTGCGATCCCCTTCATCGAAGTCCACCTGTCCAATCCGCATACGCGCGAACCGTTCCGCCACACCAGTTATTTCAGCGATCTCGCCGTCGGCACCATCGCCGGCTTCGGGGCCGACAGTTACCGCTACGCCCTGGACGCCGCGCTGAAGAAGCTGGCCGCGGCCGCCTGACCCACGTCGCCACCACGAATTCAATAAAGAAGAGAGGCCCCATGGACCTTCGCAAAATCAAGAAGCTGATCGACCTCCTCGAGGAGTCGAACCTCACCGAGATCGAAATCCGCGAGGGTGAGGAAGCCGTGCGCCTGTCGCGCGCCAGCGCCGCACCGGCCGCCGCACCCGCCGTGGTCGTCGCCGCGCCTGCGGTCGCCCCCGCCGCGCCGATGCCGATGCAGTCGCCGGTGCAGGCCGCGACCGGCGGCGCCCCGAAGCCGAGCGACCTGCCGCCGGGCCACGTGGTGCGCGCGCCGATGGTCGGCACCTTCTACGCCTCGCCGTCGCCAGACAAGCCGGCCTTCGTCACCGTCGGCCAGCAGGTCAAGCCGGGTGACACGCTGGGCATCATCGAGGCGATGAAGATGTTCAATCCGATCGAAGCCGAAGTCGGCGGCACCGTGCTGGCGATCCAGTGCGAGAGCGGCCAGCCGGTCGAGTTCGACCAGCCGCTGTTCGTCATCGGGTGATCCACAGCCATGCTCGATAAAGTCGTCATCGCCAATCGCGGCGAGATCGCGCTGCGCATCGTGCGCGCTTGCCAGGCAATGGGCATCCGCACGGTCGCGGTGCATTCCACCGTCGACCGCAACCTCAAGCACGTCGCCATGGCCGACGAGTCGGTCTGCATCGGCCCGGCGGCATCGTCGGAGAGCTACCTCAACATGCCGGCGATCATCGCCGCTGCCGAGGTCACGGACGCTCAGGCCATCCATCCCGGTTACGGCTTCCTCAGCGAGAACGCCGACTTCGCCGAACGCGTCGAGCAATCGGGCTTCGTCTTCATCGGGCCGAAGGCCGACACCATCCGCCTGATGGGCGACAAGGTGGAAGCGATCCGCGCGATGAAGGCAGCGGGCGTGCCCTGTGTCCCCGGCAGCGGCGGTCCACTCGGCGACGACGCCGACGAGAACATCCGCATCGCCCGCGAAATCGGTTATCCGGTGATCGTGAAGGCGGCGGGCGGCGGCGGCGGTCGCGGCATGCGCGTGGTCCACAGCGAAGCCGCGCTGATCAATGCCATCGCCACCACGCAGGCCGAAGCCAAGGCGGCATTCGGCAACGCCATGGTCTACATGGAGAAGTTCCTCGAGAACCCGCGCCATGTCGAGATCCAGGTGCTGGCCGACGGCCAGGGCAACGCGATCCATCTCGGCGAACGCGACTGCTCGATGCAGCGCCGCCACCAGAAGGTGGTGGAAGAAGCACCGGCACCCGGCATCACCGACGAACAGCGCGCGGAGATCGGCAAGGTCTGCGTCGAGGCGTGCAAGCGCATCGGCTATCGCGGCGCCGGCACGTTCGAGTTCCTCTACGAGAACGGGCGTTTCTACTTCATCGAAATGAACACCCGCATCCAGGTGGAACATCCGGTGACCGAATTCGTCACCGGCATCGATCTGGTGGCCGAGCAGCTGAAGATCGCCGCCGGGCAGAAGCTCACGATCAAGCAGGAAGACATCGTGTTGCGCGGCCATGCGATCGAATGCCGCATCAATGCCGAGGATCCGGAATCGTTCCTGCCCTCGCCCGGCCTGATCCAGCATTTCCACGCACCGGGCGGTCCCGGCGTGCGCGTGGATTCGCACATCTATGAAGGCTATCGCGTGCCGCCGAACTACGATTCGATGATCGGCAAGCTGATCGTGCACGGCCCCGACCGCGAGACCGCGATCGCGCGCATGCGCGTGGCGTTGTCGGAGATGGTGGTCGACGGCATCAAGACCAACATCCCGCTGCAGCAGCGCATCATGCGCGACGTCGGTTTCCAGAATGGTGGACAGAACATCCACTACCTCGAGAAGCGACTGGCCGAACGCAAGGGTCGCACCCTGCCGATCGGTTGAGGCTTTCTTGAGCGCCGCGATTTCCACTGCAATGCTCCACGCGCTGGCTGCGTTTCCGACGCAGCTGGCGGCGTGTTACGGCGAATTCCCGGCCAGCCACGTCCATTGGGCACCTGCGGACTGGACCGGGATTCCCAGCGAACGCTTCACCGCGATCGAACAGCTGTGGCATGTCCATGATGTCGAGATCGACGGGTATCACCAGCGTTTCCGCCGCATCCTCGAGGAAGACCATCCGTTCCTGCCCGACCTCGGCAGTGAAGCGTTGGCGCAGTCGCGCGCCTATGCGAGCAAGGATGCCACCGAGGCGCTCGCGGGCTTCCGCGCCGCGCGCGAACGCACGGTGGCGATGCTGGCCGGACTGGATGCGACGCAACTCGCACGTACCGCGATGTTCGAGGATTACGGCCCGACGACTACGCGCGGCCTCGTCCACTATCTGTGCAGCCACGACCAGCAGCATCTGGCCGGCCTGCAGTGGCTGCTCGGCAAGATCGACGCGACACGCAGCGGCATCGCGTGAATCGGGGCGCACTCGTCGCCATCGCTGCGCTGGTGGCCGCGATGGTCTCGTACCAGTTCGGCGCGAGCCTGGCCAAGCACCTATTCCCGGCGGTCGGCGCGGAAGGCGCAACCGCCTATCGACTCGGACTGAGCGCGATCATCCTGGTGTTGCTGCGGCGTCCATGGCGATCGTCGCCGTCGTCGGCGAAGAAAGACTGGCGCGTGCTGTGGGGTTATGGCCTCGCGATCGGCGCGATGAACTTCGTGTTCTACATGTCGCTGCGGACGATTCCGCTCGGCATCGCGGTGGCGCTGGAATTCACCGGGCCGCTCGCGCTCGCCCTGTTCCACTCGCGACGCCCGGTCGATTTCGTGTGGACGGCACTCGTCGTCGCCGGGCTGCTGTTGCTGCTGCCGTTGCGCGGCCTCGACAAGCCACTCGATCCGGTCGGCGTGATGTATGCGCTGGCTGCTGGTGTGGGCTGGGCGCTCTACATCGTGCTGGGACGCAAGGCCGGCGCCGCCTATGGCGCTACTGCCGTGCCGCTCGGCATCGCCATCGGCGCGCTGGCGACGATCCCGATTGGCTTTGCGCATGCGGGTACCGCGCTGTTCTCGCTCGACCTGCTGCCCTACGCGCTCGGCGTCGCGGTGCTGAGTTCGGCGCTGCCGTATTCGCTCGAGATGATCGCGATGACGCGGATGTCGACGCGCACCTTCAGCGTGCTGCTGAGCCTGGAGCCGGCGATCGCAGCGCTTGCGGGCGTCGCCCTGCTGAGCGAACACCTGGGACCGCTGCAATGGTTGGCGATTGCCGCAATCGTCGTGGCCGCGGCCGGGACGGCACTGAGTACGCGCCGCCCCGTGTCGGAAGACGAACCGTTGCCGATCGGCTGAGGCTTACAGGCTCCTCAACGCATCCGTCACCGGCATGCGCGCGGCGCGCAGCGCCGGGAACAGACCACCGATGAAGCCGATCGCCAGCGCCCACTTGAGGCCGGTCCACAACACGTCGGGCGAGACCTTGAAGGCGAAGGTGAGCTGACCGACACCGCCGGCAATGGTCGATGCGGTATAGCCGTTGAACACCAGCCACGCCAATGCCCCCCCGATGAGCCCGCCGAGCAGGGCCAGCAGCATCGTCTCCAGCATCACCGCGATCACCACCGGCACGCTGCGGAAACCGATCGCGCGCAATGTCGCGATCTCGCGGGCACGCGTTGCCACCGTCGCGAACATGGTGTTGAGCGCGCCGAACACCGCGCCGATCGCCATGATCGCACCGACCACCATGCCGATGGCGCGGATCACCTTGGTCATCGTTTCCGACTGCTTGCTGAAGTAATCCAGCGTGGTCTGCGTTTCCACTTCAACTCGCGGATCGGCGGCAAGCGTCGCCTTGAAGGCCTTGAACGCCTGCGGATTCTCCAGCTTGGCGATCACAGAGTTGCGCGAACTGCCGCGGCGATAGGTCGCGGCGACGATTTCGGCATCGGCCCAGATTTCGGAATCGTTGGCATCACCGGCATGGAACACGCCGACGACATTCCACATGTCGCTGCCGATGCGCACCTGCTTGCCGACGTCGAGCCCGCGGAACTGTCGCTGCGCGCCGCTGCCGACCACGATCTCGCGACGGCCCGGCTCGAACTTGCGGCCTTGGGTGATCTTGAGATTCGGTCGCACCAGCCACGCCTGCGGACCGACGCCACGCAGCTGCACGCTGCCGTCCTCGTCGGGACCGCCATTGCGGATCGGCAGGTTGGCCGCGACCACGGTTTCGGCGGACGCAAGCGGGCGGCCATCGCTGCCCTTGGCGATGCCGGGCACCTGCTGGATCACCTGGATCGCATCGTTGCCCAGCGTCGACATCACCTCGGCCGAGGATGCACCGCGCAGGACGATGGCTGTGTCCTCGCTGCCACTGGCCTGCAATGTCTGGCGATAGCCTTCCGCCATCGCCAGCATCGCCACCAACACCGCGACCACGCCGGCGATGCCGAGCACGATCACTGACGACGAACCAAGGCGCTGGCGCAGCGTGCTGACGCCGACCTGCGTCACCGATGCCGTCTGCTGGCCGCGCCGGGTGGCGAACATCCACGCGGCGAACGCGACCGCGAGCGCCAGCAGCACGAACCACGGCGATGCCAGCCAGATGGCGACCCCGATGACGACGATCAGGAACAGGCCGAAGCCGAGCGCGAAAGATTTGAACTTGCTCATGTGACTGAGTTCCCGATCAGCGCCCGGAAAGGGCATCGACGATGTTGAGGCGCATGGCGCGGATGGCCGGCAGCGCGCCGACGACGAGACCGATGACGACCATCAACGCGAGACCGAGCGACCAGCTTGCGACTCCGATCGGCGGCAAGCCAATCGTGCCGCCCGATCCGGCGCTGAGAATCGGCCCGAGCACGGCGGCAAGCCCCAGCCCGCAGACACCGCCGAGCAGCACCAGCAGCACCGATTCCGCCAGCACCAGACCGAGCACCGTGCGATCGCGAAAACCAATCGTCTTGAGCACCGCCAGTTCCGGAATGCGTTCGCGCACGGCCTGCGCCATGGTGTTGCCGGTCAGCAGGATCAGGGTGAAGAACACCGCGCCCATGATCGAAGTGACGATCAGGCCGATGTCGGCGGTCTGCTTCATCCACGACGCCATCGCCGCGGCTTCGGTCTGGGTCTTGGTTTCGTTCGGCGAATTCATCGACAGGGCATCGACCGCCTTGGCGACGCGATCGGCCTGCTTGGGATCGTTCACCAGCTCGACGTACCAGCCGGCGGCGCCCTGGTTGTACGGCGTCGATTCGTCGAAATACTTCCATTGCAGCATGAACATCTGGTCGTACCAGCCGGCCGTCTTCTTGTCCTTGGCGTGCAACACGCCAACGATGTCGAACTGCCAGTTCTTGCTGCCGTCGCGATTGGGGAAGATCGTCGAGATCAGCGGCACGCGCTGCCCGACCTTCCAGCCGAAGCGCTTCATCAGTCCCTCGCCGACCAGTGCGCCGGTGCGGGTGTTGTTGAAGGCCTCGCGCTGCTTGGGATCGACCTGGATCTCGGGATAGACATCCAAGTAGTTGGGCGCGACCGCGAAGCTGAAGATCTGATTGCGAGGTTCCTGGTAAGCGCCACCGAACCAGTTGGCGTAGGTGACGGTCTTGACGCCGTCCACTTGCGCAATGCGTGCCTGCAGCGACATCGGCAACGACTGGATGAAGGACAGGCGCGAACCGGTCTGCAGGCGTTCGGCGCCGATCGCGCTCTTGCCGGCGTTGATGAAGCTCTCACGCACGCCGTTGAGCAGGCCGAACAACAGGAAGGCCGCGAGGATCGACAGGATCGTCAATATCGTGCGCGTCTTGCGGCGGAAGAGTTCCGCCCAGATGAGATGGAGATATTTCATCGCCGTGGCTCCGGTCAGGCCGCGTGCGCGACTTGTTCCACCAGCACACCCTTGTCGAGATGCAGGGTGTGGGTGGCGTATTCGGCGGCCTTGGGATCGTGGGTCACCATCACGATGGTCTTGCCGTGCTGGCGATTCAGGGTCTGCAGCAGGTTGAGGATTTCCTCGGCCGAATGGCGATCGAGGTCACCGGTCGGTTCGTCGCAGATCAGCAGGGTCGGATCGGACACGATGGCGCGCGCGATCGCCACGCGCTGCTGCTGGCCGCCCGAGAGTTCGTTCGGGCGATGCTTCATGCGATCGTCGAGGCCGACGAGCTTCAATGCGATCTCGGCGTTCTGCTTGCGCTGCGCGGCGCTCAAATTGGTGAGCAGCAACGGCAGCTCGACGTTCTTCTGCGCGGTGAGCATCGGCATCAGGTTGTAGAACTGGAAGACGAAGCCGACGTGGTCACTGCGCCACTGCGCGAGTTGTCCGCCACCCATGCGGTCGATGCGGGTGCCGCCGACACTGATCTCGCCCGAGGTCGGGGTGTCGAGCCCGCCGATCAGGTTGAGCAAGGTCGATTTGCCCGAACCCGACGGTCCCATCAGGGCGACGAAATCACCCGGCGCGATGTCGAGGTCGATGCCGTGCAGCACTTCGACCTTCTCGGGCCCGCGCTGGTAGGTCTTGGTGAGATTGCGGGTCGATACCAATGCAGTCATGTCATTGCTCCCAGGGATTCGATTCGGCACTTCGGTTTTGGCGCGATGCGCCGGTCATTCGCTTTTCGCGGCAGCGTCCTTCACCTTGCTGCCGTCCTTCAATTCGGCCGGTGGTTGCACCACCACCGTGTCGCCGGCGGATGCGCCCGCGATCACCTGTTTCGCGTCATTGCCGACCTTTCCGGCGACGGTGACTTCGTGCATCGCCACCTTGCCGCCATCGCCGACCACGAATACCACATCCTTGCCATCACGCTGCACGACCGCGGCCGCCGGCACCTTTACGCCCTTGGGCGCGGGCTGGTCCGCGGGGCGCGCTTTTTCCAGGAAGCTCACGCTCACGCCCATGTCGGGCACGATGCGGTCGTCCTTCTTGTCGAGTGCAACGCGCACCTTCACCGTCGCCTTGCCGCGATCCGCGGTCGGGATGATCGCGATCACATGCGCCGGGATCTTCCAGTCGGGATAGGCGTTGAGCGTGGCCTCGACCGGCATGCCCGGTTGCACGCGGCCGATGTAAGCCTCGCCGACATCGACTTCCACTTCCAGGGAATCCATGTCGACGATCGTGCCGATGCCGGTACGGGTAAAGCCGCCGCCCGCGGAGAACGGCGAGACGATTTCGCCCGGCTGCGCCGCCTTGGCAATCACCACGCCATCGAACGGTGCGCGAATGATGGTGTTGTCGACGCCGGTGCCGGCGATGGCGAGCTGTGCATGCGCCGCCTTGGTGCTGGCGTTGGCCGACGCCAGCTGCGCGCGCAGGCTGTCGCGCTGCGCCACCGCCTGCGTGTACTGCGCCTGTGAGACCAATTTCTGTTGCATCAAGGGGACCAATCGCTTGACGTTGGCTTCGGCGTCGGTCAATTGCGCCTGCAGGCTGCCGGCCTGGCTTTCCGTCGCATGCGCCTGCGCGACCGCGAGCGACCGCGCTTCGTCGGCATCGATCGGATCAAGGGTGGCGATGATCTGCCCCGCCACGACATGCTGGCCTTCCTGGATGCGCACGTCGCGCAGTTTCCCGGTGACCTTGGCCGATACCGTGGCGATGCGCCGCGCCACGACATAACCGGTGGCATCGAGCACCGAGGCCGCCTGATTGCCGGAACCGCCCATCGCCGCAACCGTTGCGGTCTGCACTTCGGTGACGCGGCTGCGCGCAATGAGCATCCAGCCGACGACTGCGAGAATCGCTAGCACGACCAAGACTGCGAGCGTGATCCACAACCAGCGCAACGAGCGCTTGGGCGGCGGCGCGGAACGATCAATGCGCAATTGTGACAACAGGTCGGCGTTCGTATTCATGCAGTCCGAGCGTTCTGGCGTTTGGCGGAGTGTGCCCGTCCCGGAGACCCCGGTCGAGTGCCATGCCACATTAAGGTCGGTCGGTGCCGGTGTCAGGTGACGGTTGTCATGTCGATCGGCTGACGCCTGCGACTCCATTCCGGTGGCGCCGAATCGCACAGTGGGCCACCCCAAGAGGATGCCTGCATGGATATGCCCACCCGCCCGCTTTCAACGGGCACGATCGCCCGACTCGATGGCGCTCGCAAAAAGTACGACTCGGTCATGGCCCTCGATGGCCTCGACCTCGACATCCACCGCGGCGAAGTGCTGGCGTTGCTCGGTGCCAATGGCGCCGGCAAGACCACCGCGATCTCGCTGCTGCTCGGGCTTGCCGCACCGACGCAGGGCGAAGCGCAGTTGTTCGGGCAATCGCCGCAGGAAATCGCGGCGCGCCAGCGCATCGGCGTGATGCTGCAGACCGCGAGCCTGCCCGACAACAACACCGTGCAGGAATTGCTCGAACTCACCCGCAGCTACTACGCGACACCGCGCCCCTTCGACGAATGCGTGCGCATGGCCGGACTGCAGGATCTGCTCAAGCGCCGCTACGCGAAACTGTCCGGCGGCCAGCAGCGCCGCGTGCAATTCGCGCTGGCGATCTGCGGCAATCCCGAACTGATCTTCCTCGACGAGCCGACCACCGGCCTCGACAGCGAATCGCGCGAAACCCTGTGGGCCGCCATCCGCGGTCTCGTCGCGCAGGGCACCGCCGTCCTCCTCACCACCCACTACCTGGAAGAAGCGCAGGCACTGGCCGACCGCGTGGTGGTGGTGCGCAACGGTCGCGAGGTCGCGCAGGGCACCGTCGACGATATCCGCGCACTGGTCAGCGGCCAACGCATCCGTTGCCGCAGCCTGGTCGCGCAGGAACAGCTCGCGGCATGGCCCGGCGTGCGCGAGGCCAGTGTCATCGACGGGCGCGTCGAATTGCAGGTGGAAGATGCCGCTGCGGTGCTGCGCTGGCTGCTGTCGATCGACCCCACCCTCAGCGAACTGGAAGTCACCCGTGCCGGACTGGCCGACGCCTTCCTCGCCCTCACCCGCGACGCCCTTGCCCATGACGTTCAGGAGACCCACTGATGTCCGCCTTCGACATTCCTGCTTCGCAGCCGTCGCGCCTGCGCATCCACGCGCTCGAAACCCGCAACGAATTCCTGCGACTGATGCGCGCGCCGATGTTCGTGTTCCCGACCATCGGATTCCCGATGCTGTTCTACGTGATGTTCGGCCTGCTGATGAACCACGGCAACGCCCAGGGCGCGACCTACCTCTACGTCAGCTACGGCGTGTTCGGCACGCTGGGCATTTCCCTGTTCGGTTTCGGATTGACAGTGGCGAACGAACGCGCGCTCGGCCATTTGCAATACAAGCGCGCACTGCCGATGCCGCCTTCGGCCTATCTGGTCGCCAAGCTCGGCATGGCGATGCTGTTCGCCGCGATCGTCAGCATCGGACTGTTGCTGCTGGCGGTCACCCTCGGCGGCGTGCGCCTGCACGTCGGGCAATACGCGGAACTGATTCTGATCAACGTCCTCGGCGTGTTGCCGATGGGTTCGCTCGGGCTCTTCCTCGGCACGCGTCTGCCCGCCAATGGCGCACCCGCGGCGGTCAACCTGATCTACCTGCCGATGTCGCTGCTGTCTGGCCTGTGGATGCCGCTATCGGTGATGCCGCCGATCATGTCGAAGATCGCGATGGCGCTGCCATCCTGGCACCTGGTGCAGCTGTCGCTGAAAGTGGTGGGCTATGATTCCGGCTACCCGGTGTGGCAGCACATCGCAGCACTGGCGATGTTCGCGCTGGTGTTCTTCCTGCTCGCACAGCGTCGCCTGCGCAACAACGGCTGAGGGTCGCAATCTTGCAAGCATTACGCGCCATGTTCACCCCCGCCCCGGACTCGCTGGTCGCGCGTGACCTGGCGCGCGGTCATCCGGTGTGGAGCCATGCCATCCAGCTGCTGTGGTCGTCGTGGGTGTTCATCATCCCGGTCTTCGATGACCACGGCTACACCCTTCGCTGGGTATGGCTGACGCTGGTCAGCTATTCGTTGTTCCTGTTTTTCTACGCCAAGTGCTGCACCGGATCGCCGCGCGTGGCGGGGTGGTACGCCACGGCGATGCTGGCGATGAGCCTGGTGCTGATGCCGTGGTACCCCAGCGGCATGACCTATTTCGTGTTCGGCTGCATCATGCTGAGCTGCGGCCTGTTGCGACCGATCCACTATGGTATCGGCTTGCTGTTCGCCAACCTCGTCTGCATCGCCGAAGGGCGCTGGCTGCACTATCCGTGGGGCGCGCTGGCCTGGCTGCCGATCACCACCATCATCATCGGCATCCTGGTGCAGTTCGAACGCAGCAATGCGCGCAAGAACGCCGAGCTGGCGCTATCGCACGCCGAAGTGCGGCGCATGGCCGCCTTCGCCGAACGCGAGCGCATCGGCCGTGATCTCCATGACCTGCTCGGACACACCTTGTCGGTGGTCGCGCTGAAAGCCGATCTCGCCGGCAAGCTGATCGATCGCGATCCGCAAGGCGCACAGCGCGAGATGACGGAAGTCGCGCGCATCGCCCGCGACACATTGTCGGAAGTGCGCGCCACCGTCACCAACATGCGCAACGCGGTACTGACCGCGGAACTGGCCTCGGCCAAGGTGTTGCTGCACGCCGACAACATCCTGCTCGCGACCCAGATCGACGAGATCCTGCTCAAGCCCGATGCGGAATCGGCGCTGGCGATGAGCCTGCGCGAAGCCATCACCAATGTGCAACGACATGCGGGCGCCCGCTACGTGGAGGTGCGCCTGCAACGCGACGGCAAGGGCGTGGCGATGGAAATCCGCGACGACGGCCGTGGTGGCGAATTGCGCGCCGGCAACGGACTCACCGGCATGCGCGAACGCCTGGAGGCGCACGGCGGATCGTTGGAATTGCTCGGAAACGGCGAGCGCAGCGATCGCGGCACCACGCTGGTCGCGCGCCTGCCCGCGAGGTGCCTGGCATGACCGCGCCCAACAAGATCCGCGTTTTGATCGCCGAAGACCAGGCCATGGTGCGCGGCGCGCTGGCGGCCTTGCTGCGGCTGGAGAACGACATCGACGTGGTCGGCGACGCCGCCGATGGCGAAATCGCCTGGCGCGAACTGCAGCGACTCAAGCCCGACCTGCTGCTCACCGACATCGAAATGCCCGGACTGTCCGGACTCGATCTCGCGCAACGCATCCAGCGCCACGAACTGCCGATCAAGGTCGCGATCGTCACCACCTTCGGCCGTGCCGGCTTCCTGCGTCGCGCACTGGATGCCGGCGTCACCGGATACCTGTTGAAGGACGCACCCGCCGAACAACTCGCCGAAGCCTTGCGACAGGTGCATCGCGGCGGCCGTGCCATCGACCCGCAACTGGCGATGGCGGCGTGGACCGAACCCGATCCGCTCAACGACCGCGAACGCCAGGTGCTGCGCCTCGCCGGCGACGGCCTGTCGAGCAACGAAATCGCCGGCCGGCTCAATCTCTCGCAGGGTACGGTGCGCAACTACCTGTCGGAAATCATCGGCAAGCTTGGCGTCGGCAACCGCATCGAAGCGGCGCGACTCGCGCGCCAGAAAGGCTGGCTGTGAACACGCGCAGTTTCGACTGGCTGACCGTCATCGCACTCGCTGCGCTGGCCTATGTCACCGGAACTGCGCTGCATGAACATCTCGGACACGCTGCCAGCTGCATCGCGCTCGGCAGCGACGTCAAGAAGTTCGGCGCCTTCTACGTCGAATGCAACGATCCGCGCCTGAGCGCGCTGGGCGTGAAGTTGGTGGCGCTGGCCGGCCCGGTCGTGAGCCTGCTCACCGGACTGGTGTGCGCGCGATTGCTGCCGGTCGCCCGCGCGCCGCTGACGCGATTGTTCACTTGGATGCTGGCCAGCATCGGCCTGATGACCGCTTTCGGCTACATGATGTTCTCGGGCGTCGCCGGCATTGGCGATCTCGGCATCGGCAGCGATGGCCTGCTGCACGACGTGGCGATGCCGTGGCTGTGGCGCGTGCTGATGGCAGGCGTCGGTTACTTCTTCTACGACCGCAGCGTGGTCTGGAGCATGCGCACGCTCGCCGGCATCGTTGGAGGCCGCGAGGAGCGCCCGCAGCGCGTGCAACGCATCGCCCTGCTCACCTATCTCGCCGGCGCCGTCACCTGCATCACCATCGGCCTGTTCAATCCGGAAGGCATCGTCATCGTCCTCACTTCCGCTGCGGCCGCGAGTCTTGGCGGAACCTCCGGCTTCGCCTGGGGTCCGCCACGCGCGCGCGTCGGCGCCGGCGATTCCGATGCCGTGACATTCCCGCGCAGCTGGGCATGGATCGCCGCCAGCATCGTGGTGGTGCTGGCTTACGCGATCGTGTTCGGCCCGACGATTACGAACTCATGACTGGGGGCTAACCACTTTCGCGTTCTTCAACATCGCGAACGCGGCGCGCAAGCCTTGTGCTTCGCCACCGGCGGGACGGCCGGGACGATCGCTGTCGTTCCAGGAATAGACGTCGACATGCGCCCAGCGCTGTTCCACTGGCACGAACTTCTGCAGGAACAAGGCCGCGGTGACGCTACCGGCCATCGTCGTCGAACTGCCGTTGGCGATGTCGGCGATCCCGCTGACGAGATAGCGCAGATAGGGCTGCCACAGCGGCATCCGCCACAGCGGGTCGCGCTGTTCGCCGCCGGATTGCAGCCATGCGGCGGCGACCGCTTCATCGTTGGCATACAGCGCCGGCAGGTCTGGGCCGAGCGCGACACGCGCGGCACCGGTCAAGGTCGCGAAATCGATCACCAATGCAGGCTTGAGTTCCGCCGCGCGCGTCAAGGCATCGGCCAGCACTAGGCGACCTTCGGCATCGGTATTGTCGATCTCGACGCTGACACCCTTGCGGGTAGAAATGATCTCGCCCGGACGCAACGCATTCGGGCCAACCGCGTTCTCCACCGCCGGTACCAGCAAGGTGATGCGCAGCGGCGCCTTGCGCTGCATCAGCAACTCGGCGAGCGCAATGGCGTGCGCGGCACCGCCCATGTCCTTCTTCATGTTGCGCATGCCGGGGCCGGCCTTGAGATTGAGGCCGCCGGTATCGAAACACACGCCCTTGCCGACGATCGCCAGATGCGGCGCTCCGGCATCGCCCCAGTTCAATTCGATGATGCGCGGCGCACGATGCGAAGCGCGTCCCACCGCGTGGATCGCCGGGTAGTTGTCGGCGATCAGGGCATCGCCCGCGTGCACGTCGATGCTGGCGCCATGTTTCGCGGCGATTTCGCGGGCGATCGCCTCGATCTCGTCCGGACCCATGTGTTCGGTCGGCGTGTGCACCATGTCGCGCACGCGGCAGCAGGCCGCGAACACGTCGACGACTTCGGCGTCGGGATTCTCCAGCAGCAAGCGCGCCGGTTCGCGCAAGGCCGCCTTGTAGCGACCGAAGCGATAGGCGCCGAGGCTCCAGCCCAGCTGCAAGGCCGCGCGCCGCGCATCGTCGGCCATGTCCTGCGGCGACCAATCGCCCACCGGCAACGCCAGCGGCCCGTGCGAATACGAATACGCATCGAGCGGATCGCCGATGGCGAGGATCGCACCGCCAAGGCCATCCGTGCCCGGCAGCAACAACGCACTACCCGCATTCGCCGTGTATGCCTGCGCTTCGATCCAGCGCGCGACGTCCGCGGGCTGCGTGGCCAACCACGCCGGAAAAGCATCGGCGGTCAGGCACCACAGCGGCCTGGCGTTGTCGGAATGGGTGACGATGGAGGAACGATCGGTCATGGCGATTCAGCGGTTACGGTCTGCATGGTCTGCATGGTCTGCGTCCAGCCAATCGGCGCAGGCGGACAAGGTGGTGAACGTCGTGTCGGGCGCGCGCAAGTCGGTGGGCCACGCCGCGTCGATGCGGTTGATCCATGCCGTCTGCAATCCCGCCGATTGCGCGCCGATGACGTCGAGTTCGACGTCATCGCCAACGTGCAAGGTCCGTTGCGGTGTCGCGCCCATCAAATCGCAGGCGTGATGGAAGATCGCCGGATCGGGCTTGCCGGCACCGAATTCGCGCGCGGTTACCACGCCCTGGAACAGATGGGCGATGCCGATGCGTTCGAGATCGGCATTGCCATTGGTCAGCGCGATGATCGGGAAGCGCGCGGCGATGCGTTGCAGCGCCTCGATCGCGTCGTCGTAGAACTCGACGCGATTGCGCTCCTCGTAAAAGGCGTCATAGGCAGGGCCGGCCAATGTCAGGTCGCCGCCACTCTCGCGCAATGCATGCTCGATGCCGCGCTGGCGCAGCGTGCTGGCGTCGTGCGCGAGTTCGGGATGGCGCTCCATCAGCTGCTGGCGCAACACACGCATCGCCGGGATCGGGAACATCGCCGCCGTGGGCGGGCTGTGGCGTTCGAACCAGGCGTGGAGCACGCGTTCGATGCGTTCGCCGATCGGCGGGAACGGCCACAGGGTATCGTCGAGGTCGAGGGTGATCGCGGAGATCGGACTTGCCATCCGCATAGTCTAGGGCCGAACGCGCCCGGACTCACTCGCTGGGCTCATTCCATCAGCCGCGCCCAGCCCTCCATGCCGTCGAGTTTCGACAGCACGATCTTCAGGCAGACCAGCAGCGGCACCGCCAGCAGCAGGCCGACGATGCCCCAGGCCCAGCCGAACACCATCAGCGCGATCATCAGCAGCAGCGGCGAGATCGCCATGCGCTTGCCCAGCACCACCGGGGTGATGATCTGCCCTTCCAGCGTGTGCAGGCCGAGATAGATGGCGCCGGGAATCAGTGCGTGGGCGAGATCGGGTTCGGTCACGATACCCATCACCAGCATCACCACCACGCCGATCAGCGGCCCGACGATCGGCGCGTAGTTCAGCACCATCGCCATCGTGCCCCACAGCAGCGCGCTTTGCAGGTCGATGCCGGCGATGGCATAGAGGCAGCCGGCGATCGCCAGCCCCAGCGCGATATTGATTAGGCTGATGGTGAGCACGTAGCGCGACACTTCCTGCTCGATCGATTGCAGGATCTCCATGGTCACGCGCTTCTTGCGCCAGCTCGGCACCAGTTCGAGCGAATGCTTCTGCAGCGTCTCGCCGAAGATCATGAAGAACAGCGTCAGCAGCACCACCGCCAGCAACTGCGCGACCAGGTGCGGCGCGAACTTCGCGACCCGCGTCATCGGGTCGGAGCTGTCGGCCGCGATCACCTGCACCTGTTTCGGTGCATTCGGCGTCGCCGTGACCTTGGCCAGGCTTTCGGCCATGCGGTTGGCCTCCTGCACCGGCTTGATCAACGCGCGCAGCTTCGGCGTCACTTTCGTCACCTGCTGCGGCAAGGTGCGCGCCCAGTCCATCGCCGGCTGCGCGACCTGGCCTGCCAGCGCCACCGCGAGCACGATGCCGCCAAACACCACCACGATCGCCGACAGCACGCGTGGAACATGCAAACGTCCGAGCAGGCGGATGATCGGATTGCCGATCAGCGCGAAGAACAGCGCCAGCAGGATCGGCAGCACGATTTCCTGCGTCGCCCACAACACCACCGCCACCATCAGCGTGGCAATCACGATCGCCGCTTTCGAGGACTGCGGTCGCGGCGGTCGTTCCGCGCCTTCGTCCGTCACCTCAAGGTGCGCGGATTCCTCTCCGTCTGCGTCGTCCATCGGCGGATTCACCATGCACCCGACCGCCGCAGCGCCTCGTATGCACGGACAGGTTCTTCGTCTTCCGCAATGGCACCACCAGCATCGGCTGCCTCCGCGACCTGTTGCGCCTGGTCGACGGCATCTCCTGCGACCTCCGCGACTTCACCCGCCTGATCGATCGCGAACAGGCTGCTGACGGCACTGACGAGATTGATGAAGCCACTGCCGGTTGCCGTCGGCAATTCACCGCGACCGACCACGAACCCACTGGCGATGCCGGCGATCACGATGCGCCCGGGCGTCCACGCATCACGCCAAGTCTGGCGCAGCTGCTGCCAGTGATCCGTGACCTTGCGGGTGCTGGCGTCGAGCGCCAGTTCCGCGCGCTTCACCCGCTGGATGCTCTCGTCGAAACTCATGATCGCGCCGCCTCGTCGCCGTCGGCGACGCCCTCGTTGTCGCCATCTCCATCGCCAATGCCGAGCTGCGCCAGCTGCCGGCGCGTCGCCTTCATCCGCGTGTGTTCGAAATAGCTGATCGCGCGCCAGCCGGCCCATGCGGTCACCGCGACATTGGCGAGCGCGACCACCGACAACGCCAACGGCCACGACCATTGCATCGCCGCGCCCAATACGGCGACCAGCGCCGCCATCAACAGCAACCATGCCGAGACGCCAAACACGATCGCCACCGCGGTGAATGCCAGCGCGCGACCGAGCGCGCTGCGTGCCAGCGCGATATCGGCAGCGACCAGCGCGCGCAGCGCTTCGCCGACGTGCTTCGCCGCGGCGAAACCGGATCGTCCCGCCGCACCGACGTCGCGGAAGGCGCCGAGAAGATCGCCCGGAGTTCCAGGCGTCTCCGGATCGCGCTCCGGCCCGGACTCTTCCGTCACGGGGGGCGGCTTACTTGTCGCTGTTGCCGGAACGAGCGAGCTTGGCGATCACCCAGCCTGCGGCGAAGGCGACGCCGAACGCGGTGAGCGGACGTTCGCGGATCAGTTCCGCCGCGGAATCCATCATGTCGCGGCTCTTGCCCATCAGCGCATCCATCTGTTCCTTGGCGGCGGCGCCCATCTGTTCGGCGGCGGCTTTGCCGGACTGCGCACCATCGGCGAGTTCCGACTTCATGTTGGCGCGTCCGAGCTTGAACTCCTCGCCCGCTGCGGCTGCCGCGCTCTTCATGCTGTCGCCGGCATGGATCGCCGCCTGCTTCAGGTGGCCACCGGCATCGCTGAGGTTTTCTTTCATCGTCGACATGCTGTTCTCCTGTATGGATGGATCAGGCGTGGCCGCGATGCAGGCAGCGCAAGTACTTGCCACCGGCGTCGCGCGCCGCATCCGCATCGGTGATGACAGGGCGCTTCACCGCAGCCGAACAGACGGCACTCCGCTGTTCCAGCTTCGGGCACAAGCGTCCATGACGATCCGGACGCCTGCAATTGTCGCTAAGGCGACCGTTGATCTGCGTGATGAAGTCGGCTTTGTTCATCGGGAAGCGCATGCCGGTGAAGATGCCGTCGCGCGAACCCACGGCTTTCTTCCTGGCGACCGCGGCATTTGCCGGCGTCGGCACAGGGGCCGCTGGCGCGGCGGCGGCGGCCTGCGGCGGCGCTGGCGCGGCGGCTGGCGCGTCCTGTTTCTGGCAACCGGCGATGAATGCCAGACCGAGGATCAATATGGGAAATGCTTTTGTCATCATGACTGTCATCGAATCACTATCTGCCCGACCTCTTGGTCACGCAGTACGCGGAATACAAGTTGCTGCGGCGGTGCGCGGAAACTTGCACGGAAACTGGTGAGATCGTTGAAGCGGCCATTGGTTCCCGCCTGCAACACGTCACCTGCACTCAATCCAGAACGCGCGGCACGGCTGTTGGCTGACACCGACGCCACCAGCACGCCACTCAGTCCCTGGCGACGATAACTCTCCGGCAACTCGGCGAATGTGACGCCGGCCAGGCGCGGATCGAGGCTCGCCCCATCACCCGACTGCTGGCGCAGCGCCACGTTGAGCGTCGCCGCCTTGCCCGCGCGCATGATGTCGAGCTTCGCCGAACTTGCGCCGACCTGCAGGCCTTCCAGGTTGTGGAAGTCGTCCATGCTGGAAACGCGCTGGCCGTTCACCGCGGTGATCACGTCGCCGACCAGCAGCCCCGAGGCCTTGTCGTAGACATTGGTGACGCGCGCGCCCACCGGCGAATTCGAGTCGGTGGTGGCGACGCCGAGCGTGCCGCGCCTGACCATGCCTTTGTTGGTCAGCAGCTGGCGCATCACCGTCGACGCCAAATTGGACGGAATGGCGAACCCGAGGCCGATGTTGCCGGCCATCGATCCGCCCGGATTGAAGCTGGCGGTGTTGATGCCGACCAGTTGCCCGTTGAGATCGACCAGCGCGCCCCCGGAATTGCCGGGATTGATCGAGGCGTCGGTCTGGATGAAGTTCTGGTAGCCGAGGCCAGGCAGATTGTTGCGGCCAAGCGCGGAGACAATCCCGGAGGTCACGGTCTGGCCGACGCCGAAGGGATTGCCGACGGCGACCACGAAGTCGCCGACGCGCAGGCGATCGCTGTTCGCGATCGGCAGTGCGTTGAGGTTCTGCGCCGGGATCTGCATCAACGCGATATCGGTATCGGCATCGGAACCCCGGAAGACCGCCTTCAGGGTGCGGCCGTCCGACAGCGTCACCGAGACATCGTCGGCACCTTCGATCACGTGATGGTTGGTGAGGACGAGACCCTGCTGGGCATCGACGATCACGCCCGACCCCAGCGACTCCAACACGCGCTCCTCGGGAATGCCGAACAGGCGGCGATAGACCGGGTCGTCGCCGAACGGGGTGTTCACCCGCTGGCGCTGTTTGCTGTGGACGCTGACCACCGCCGGCAGGACCTTCTGCAGCATCGGCGCCAGCGAAGGCACCGTCTGCCCGGCCACCGCCGAGGGCAGCGTGGCCGCTGTCGGCAGGGCCAAGGTGGGAGGCGTATGGGCATCCGCCGGCGTGGTCACGGCCTCGCGCAGGGCGGTCGCGGCGAAGCCGCCGAAGGCCGCGGCGGCCGCCAAAACGAGGATGAGCGGGGTCTTGCGCATGGTGTATTCGTGGGTCCTGACACCGTGTTATCGCCAGCCGACCGTGGCTGGCACATGAATGGTACGCAGCCTTGGCGTTTCAGGGGAGCTGCGACGCACCGGCGACCGGATGCTGCGTCGCAAAAAATGATGAATACGAGGAAATCCCGGTCTTCCGATTGAAACATTCTTCGCGCTTGACAGTCCTTCAGGCTGGCTTTAGTTTTTCCACCCGTTCCACAACATCTTGTGGTCGGGGGAGATGGAAGACCCAAATCTGGGGTTCTCATCTATATATATAGAGGACTCGCGGCCGCCACGCCTGGCGCTGTCGGGTCCATACTGGACTTGAGGAGACACACGCCGCATGAGCACCGCGCCCCGCCTGGAAGCCGTTCGCATCGCCGCCCCCGAAGGGGATATCCCGATGCAGCCGGCATCGCTCGACATCTGGGACAAGAAGTACCGGTTGAAGACCAAGCAGGGCGAAGCGATCGATACCGACATCGACGCCACCTATCTGCGCGTGGCCAAGGCCTTGGCGGAAGCCGAGCCGAACGCCGAGCAGCGTCCGTTCTGGACCGACCGTTTCCTGTGGGCGCTGCGTCGCGGCGCGATCCCGGCCGGCCGCATCACGTCCAATGCCGGCGCGCAGGCCCACAAGCCCGCCACCAGCACCATCAACTGCACCGTCTCCGGCACCATCCCGGATTCGATGGACGGCATCCTCGAGCGCGTGCACGAGGCCGGCCTGACGCTGAAGGCCGGTTGCGGCATCGGCTACGAATTCTCGACGCTGCGTCCCAAGGGCGCCTTCGTCGCCGGCGCCGGCGCCTACACCTCGGGCCCGATGTCCTTCATGGATATCTACGACAAGATGTGCTTCACCGTGTCCTCGGCCGGCGGTCGCCGCGGTGCGCAGATGGGCACCTTCGACGTTAGCCACCCCGACGCCCGCGACTTCATCCGCGCCAAGCGCGAAGACGGTCGCCTGCGCCAGTTCAATCTCTCGCTGCTGATCACCGACGGCTTCATGCAGGCGGTGGAAGCCGACGGCCAGTGGCCGCTGGTGTTTCCGCTGTCGCACAAGGAGCTCGGCGAAGTGAACGTCGAGGACCCCAACCAGGTGGTGTGGCGCGACTGGCCGAACCACGAAGGCTACGTCACCCGCGACGATGGCCTGGTCGCCTGCCGCGTCTACGGCCAGGTCCGTGCCCGCCATCTGTGGGACATGATCATGGCGTCCACCTATGACTATGCCGAGCCGGGCTTCATCCTGATCGACAAGGTCAACGAGATGAACAACAACTGGTGGTGCGAGAACATCCGCGCGACCAATCCCTGCGGCGAACAGCCGCTGCCGGCCTACGGCGCCTGCCTGCTCGGCTCGGTCAACCTGACCAAGTTCGTGCGCCAGCCCTTCACCGACGAAGCCAGCTTCGACTGGGCCGAATACAAGGAAGTGGTGCGCGTCTTCACCCGCATGCTCGACAACGTGGTGGAAGTGAACGGCCTGCCCTTGCAGAAGCAGCGCGACGAGATCATGCGCAAGCGCCGCCACGGCATGGGCTTCCTCGGCCTGGGCAGTACCGTGACCATGCTCAAGATGAAGTACGGCTCGAAGGAGTCGTGCGAATTCACCGAACGCATCGCCCGCGAAATGGCGATCGCCGGCTGGGAAGTCGCGGTGGACCTGGCGAAGGAAAAAGGTCCGGCGCCGATCATGGACGAGCGCTTCGAAGTCACCGCCGAGATGCTGCGCAAGCGTCCGGAGATGGCGAAGGACGGCTGGCGCATCGGCCAGGAAATCGAAGGCAAGGTGCTGCACGCGCGTTACTCGCGCTACATGCAGCGCATCGCCGAAGTCGCGCCGGAACTCGTCGACGAACTCGCCGACGTCGGCGCGCGCTTCACCCACCACAGCTCGATCGCACCGACCGGCACCATCAGCCTGTCGCTGGCCAACAACGCCAGCAACGGCATCGAACCGTCGTTCGCCCACCACTACAGCCGCAACGTGATCCGCGAAGGCAAGAAGTCGAAGGAAAAGGTCGACGTCTATTCCTTCGAACTGCTGGCCTACCGCGAACGCATCAACGCCGACGCGATGCCGTTCTCCGATGACCCCAAGGCCGCGCTGCCGGACTACTTCATCGCCGCCGACGACATCACGCCGAAGGAACACGTCGACGTGCAGGCCGCCGCGCAGAAGTGGGTGGACAGCTCGATCTCCAAGACCGCGAACGTCCCGACGGATTACCCGTACGAGGACTTCAAGGACATCTACCGCTACGCCTACCAGCAAGGGCTGAAGGGCTGCACCACCTTCCGCTTCAACCCGGCCGCCTTCCAGGGCGTGCTGGTGAAGGAGAAGGACCTCGAGAACACCACCTACCGCTTCGAACTGGAAGACGGCAGCATGATCGAGGTGAAGGGCAACGAGGAAATCGAATACGACGGCGAAACCCACACCGCCGCCAACCTGTTCGATGCACTGAAAGAAGGCTACTACGGGAAGTTCTGAATCATGGCTGTCAAGATCGACCAGAAAATCAAGGGCTACAACGTCGTCACGCCGGAAGACAAGGCACGCGATGCCGCACCCGCGCAGTCCGGCGGCAGCATCAGCCGCGAGAAGGCCGAAGCGGAATTGCCGATGGCCGACGTGATCCAGATGCACGAGAAGATCGAGCGTCCGGAAATCCTGATCGGCAGCACCTACAAGATCAAATCGCCGCTGGTGGAACACGCGATGTACGTGACCATCAATGACATCGTGCTCAATGCCGGCACCGAACACGAACTGCGTCGTCCGTTCGAAGTCTTCATCAACTCGAAGTCGATGGAACACTTCCAGTGGATCGTCGCGCTGACCCGCATCATGTCGGCGGTGTTCCGCAAGGGTGGCGACGTCACCTTCCTGGTCGACGAGATGAAGGCGGTGTTCGATCCCAAGGGTGGTTACTACAAGGCCGGCGGCGTCTACATGCCGTCGCTGGTGGCCGAACTCGGCAGTATTGTTGAAGACCACCTCAAGACCATCGGCATGATGCACGACCCGGACATGGACGAGCACCAGCGCGCGCTGATCGCCGAAAAGCGTCGCGCCTACGAGCAGGGCTCAAAAAAAAACGCTGATGCCCACCCAGTCGTCGTGATCGAGGAAGACATCGCCGTCACCGGCGAAGGCACCAGCTTCCCGCCCAGCGCCACCATGTGCCACAAGTGCAACAACAAATCGGTGGTGATCATGGATGGCTGCGCGACTTGCCTGAACTGCGGATACAGCAAGTGCGGTTGATGGGTTGAGAAATTCCAGCAATAGAAAACGGGACCGAAAGGTCCCGTTTTCGTCTGCCCATCCCCTCGACTTCATCGCTCGTGCGCAGATGCCCTCAAACGCCATTCCACTTGAAGGGCGTCGAAGCCTTCGCGGGAAACGTCGCTGCCAAATGCGCGATGGGCATCCACGAGATTTCCAAGCGCAGCCATCTGGGAAGCACTCAATTGCCCGGCCTGGAAATCGCTGACCGCCTGATGCAACAAGGCGTTGGTGCTCCCCGCCATTTCATGCATCGATTCGGTCAGGAGTTCCCTCGCCGATGACCGCACGAAATATCCTTCCAGCTCCCGATCAAAAACGAACCGCCGGGCCAATTCATAAGCACCGCGATGCCACTCCCTCTGCCCGCCTGCCTGCACGCGTATCGTCAGTGGTGCCGGGCAGTTGAATTCGACAAGCTCTCGCCTCAGGCGTGTTTCCAGCATCTGTGCATCCTTGCGGGATTCCGTCTCCAGCAACATCGCACGATCGATATCAAACTCTTCGAACCAACGCGAATGGAATGCCGGCCAGCGTGCCAGGGGATCATGCGTAAGCCCGACCTTCAGCAGGTCTTCGGGACCGGCCAAGGGCAATATGTAGACGAATGCCCGTCCGCGATATGGGGTCGTTATCATCACGCGAAGTATGTGGCAATCAACAGATCGTCACCACGAAACCACATCCTGTGCCATGGGCACGCTTCTTTATCATGCGCAAACGCCCTCCTACCATCGACGGCCTCGCCGCAAGCACGCTCCAGTTGCCGCCGGGCACATGGCCGACGGTGCTCGACTGCCTGTGCGAGCGTTTTCCGTCGGTGTCGCGCGTGCAATGGCTGGAACGCATGGCGCGTGGACGCGTGATCGATGGCGAGGAGCGATGCCTGACGCCGGAAACGCCGCATCGGGTCGGGCTCGAAGTCCATTACTACCGCGAAGTTCCCGACGAAGCACCGATTCCGTTCGATGAAGTCGTGCTGCACGAAGACTCGGACCTGTTGGTCGCGGACAAGCCGCATTTCCTCCCGGTCACGCCTGTCGGCCCGCATGTCCATGAAACCCTGCTCGGCCGCTTGATTCGTCGCACCGGGAATCACGACCTGGCGCCGCTGCACCGGATCGACCGCGAGACCGCCGGACTGGTGCTGTTCTCCACCAATCCACGCAGCCGTGCGCGCTACCAGGCGTTGTTCCGAGAACGACGCATCCACAAGAGCTACGAGGCGCTCGCTCCGGCATTGCCCGGCGTCGCGTTTCCGTGCGTTCACAAGAGCCGCATCGTCGCCGGCGAACCGTTCTTCCGCATGCAGGAGATCGAAGGCCCGGCGAACAGCGAAACCCGCATCGAGGTCATCGCACGCGGCGACGGATACTGGCGCTACGCATTGACGCCCATCACCGGCCGCAAGCACCAGCTGCGCCTGCACATGGCGGCGCTGGGTGCGCCGATCGCCAACGATGGCGTGTATCCGTTACTGCGCCATCGCGGAGCAGGCGACTATTCGGCGCCCCTGCAATTGCTCGCCAGGCGCCTCGACTTCATCGATCCCGTCAGTGGTGTCGAGCGCAGTTTCTCCAGTGGCTTTATCCTGTCGCCATGAACAATGCCCTGACCATCCGTGAGTACAGCGAAGCGCTGGCACCACATTTCCACGACATCAACGCCGAATGGATCCGCTCGATGTTCCGGCTCGAGGACACCGATCGCGAAGTGCTCGAAAACCCGGGGAAGAAGATCATCGAGCCGGGTGGCGTCATCCTCTTCGTCGAACACGAAACACTGGGCATCGTCGGCGCCTGCGCCCTGCAGAAGACCGGCGCGTCCAGCTATGAACTCACGAAGATGGGCGTGCGGGAATCGGTGCGCGGCCAGAAGGCCGGCGAATTCCTGCTGTCCGCCATCATCGAGCGCGCGGCATCACTGAAGGCCGATCCCCTGTACCTGCTCACGAGCTCGAAGTGCGCGCCGGCCATCCATCTCTACGAGAAACTCGGCTTCGTGCACGACGCACAGATCATGGAACAGTATGGCGCCCGTTACGAGCGCTGCGACGTGGCGATGCGGTATCGAGCCACGTCGTAGCTCTGCGCGGACTCAGGCCGTCGTTTTCGCCGCCTCGTCGATCAACGCCGCGACCTCCGCTGGGCGCGATGCCAGCGAGGCATGGCTGGACTCCAGGGTGATGGTCTTGCGTGGATTCATGCGCGCCGACATGCGCTGCTGGTTTTCCGGCGCGATCATCCGGTCCTGGCTGGAGATCTGGTACCAGCACGGTTTGTGCTTCCATGCCGGATCGCTGATGTTGTCGCCGAAGGTGGAACCCAGTGGTGCCTTTTGCGTCACTGCCATCACCAGTCCTTCGTCGGCAGTGAGATCCTGGCAGAAGCTTTCGTGGAACTTGTCGGGAATGACCCACAGAAAGCCATCGCTGTCCGGAGCGATATTGGCAACGGCCGCCGGCGGATGTTGCTGGGTAATGCCGCCAGGGCTTTCGCCGGCATCGGGCGCGAATGCCGCGATGTAGACCAGCGCGGCAACATTCGGCAGGTTGCCGGCCTCGGTAATGACCGCGCCACCATAGGAATGACCGACCAATACGACGGGACCGTTGATCTGCGCGACCATCTTGCGGGTACGCTCGACGTCATCGGCCAGCGAGGTCAGCGGATTCTCCACTGCATGCAGGTCGTTGTAACCCAGGCGCTTCAATTCGACGATCGCCTTGGCCCAATGGGCGGCACCGCCCCAGAAGCCATGGACCAGAACCACTGCGGGCTTGCTCATCGCTCACTCCTGCTTGAAGGGACGTGGCGGGAACTGTACAACCGCTTCGTGACGCCGGATTGACCCAAACACCGGATTGCCATGCCAAAACGCCAGAACAGGGAAGAAATCCAGGTGATGCGCGATGCCGATGCGTTCTTCGACATCTTCGAGTCCGCACGAATTCGCGGCGGCAACACCACCAGCCGTGCATTGCATGCCGGTCAATTGCTGGAATTTCCGCACGCCTCGCCACGCTTTCATTTCATCGAACACGCACCATGTCGCCTGCACATCGCAGGCGAACGTCGTGGCATCGTGCTTGAACCGGGAGACCTGGTGCTCCTGCCACAAGGCGGCTCGCACCGGTTGGAATGCGCAGGCAATGACATTGCGCGACCGCAGATCACCACATGCGAGTTCCGTTTCGAAGGCGTCGGTGGAATATTGTTGGCGAATGCCCTGCCCGCACTGCTGCATGTCGCGAATGCGGCGGAGCCGCCTGCGGCCTTCCCGGATACGCCGAAAGAATGGCTGTCCGTGACATTGGCAGCGATCCGGCGGGAAGCCGACCAGCCGTGGCTGGGCAGTTCGGTGATGCTGTCGCGACTGGTGGACCTGTTGTTCGTGTGGTCGCTGCGACACTGGCTGGTGACTGCATCGCCGCAAGCCGGCGGCCTCGCCCGGGCGCTGGATGACGCCGTGGTCGGTCGCGCGCTGGCGTTGTTGCATGCACAACCCGGGAAAGACTGGAGCGTCGCCAGATTGGCAAGCGAATTGAACCAATCGCGCTCCGGCCTGTCGCAACGTTTCGTCGAAACGCTGGGCGAACCCCCGATGCGTTACCTGACACGCTGGCGCATGCACCTGGCAGCGGACATGCTGACTTCCACGAAGTTGCGCATCTCGCAAATCGCACAGCGCGCAGGTTACGACTCCGAGCCCGCCTTCAGCCGCGCATTCAAGCGGCAATTCGGATCAGCGCCCACCGACTATCGCGCCGCATCGCGCAAGCGTCGGTGAATGCCGATCGGCCATCACCCCGCGGGCTTTTCGACGTGTCCACCGAACTCGTAGCGCATCGCCGACAGCAGCTTGTCCGCGAAGTCCGCATTGCCACGCGAACTGAAACGCTCGTAGAGCGCCGATGACAGGACATGCGCGGGCACGCCCTCATCGATGGCGGCCTTGACCGTCCAGCGGCCTTCCCCGGAATCCGAAACCCGGCCGGCAAACTTCGACAACCCCGGATCCTTCATCAGCGCCGCCGCCGAAAGATCCAGCAGCCATGACGTGACGACGCTGCCACGGCGCCAGACTTCGGTGATGTCGGCCAGGTTCAAATCGTATCGATAGTGTTCGGGATCGCGCAGCGGGGTTGTCTCGGCATCAACCGTGCCACTCGTATTGCCGATATTGGCGCCCTTGAGAATCGCCAGGCCTTCCGCATAGGCCGCCATCAAGCCGTATTCGATGCCGTTATGCACCATCTTGACGAAGTGTCCGGCGCCACTGGGACCGCAATGCAGATACCCGTCCTCGGCGGTGCCGCCCGCATGCTCGCGGCCTGCGGTGCGGGCGATATCGCCGCGCCCCGGCGCCAGCGTCGCGAAGATCGCATCGAGATGCTTCACCACGTCCGTCTCGCCGCCGATCATCAGGCAATAACCGCGCTCCAATCCCCAGACCCCGCCACTGGTGCCGGCATCGACGTAGTGGATGCCTTGCGCCGCCAATGCATTGGCGCGACGGATGTCGTCGATGTAATACGAATTGCCGCCATCGATCAGGATATCGCCCGGTTCGAGACGGGGCAGCAGGTCGGCGATGGTCTCGTCGACCACGCCCGCCGGCACCATCAGCCAGATGGCGCGCGGCGTTGCCAATGCCTGCACGAATTCGCCCAACGATGCGGTGCCCGTCGCGCCTTCCTTGACGACCGTTTGCACCGCATCGGGAGACCTGTCGTACGCGACGCACTGGTGTCCGCCTGCCAAGAGGCGACGCACCATGTTCGAACCCATCCGGCCGAGGCCGATCATTCCAAGCTGCATGCGCGCGCTCCTCGTGGGATCGCACCATCATGCCTGCAGCCCCTGAACGAATCTACTGGACGTCTTCGCGTGCCCCATGCGCAATCGGAATCGAAACGGGCTGGGGACGCGTGGATCGCAGCTTCATCCCGAAGACCAGGCGCAATACCGCGAACCTCCGCACGCATCCTTCATAGAGGACCAGGCACGCGCCCATGCTGAGAGCCAGGACGACGAAGTACTTCGTCCAGGGCGTCCACGCAGTCTGGACGATGTAGTACCCGATCGCGACGATCACCGTCTGGTGCAGGATGTAGAACGGGTAGCTGGCTTCCCTCGTCCAGACCAGCAGTGGATTCGTGAATGACAGGTAGCGATATCCGTAGCCCATGAACGCCATCATTGACAGCCAGGTGAAGATATTGGCCCCGACGGCGTCGGCCACCGAATCGTGCGCGACGACGCCGGTATTGAACATCGTGATCAACAGGGCGATGGACGCGAGCCCAGCGAACAGCGACCAGCGGCGGAACCCGGCCATCCATTTCCAGACACCAGGCATGGACGCCAGCAGATATCCGTAGATCGTCAGCAGCAGGTAGTGGTTGAAGATGTACCAATCATTGACGAGGGTATGCGCCTCCGGGAATACGGATTTCAGCAGCGCTTCGTTGATGCCAAGGGGAAGCCCGAGCAGGCATAGCCATGCGCCCGGGGCGATGTTCGGCCGGACGCGCTTCCACCACAGCATCCCCGGCAGCAGCAACAGGACATACACGTAGAGATACAGGATGAACCACAGGTGGTGCCAGCTGAAATCGCCCATCGGATACGGAATGAACTTCAGCACATGCGTGACGTAGAACTCCGCATAGCCCCCACTCCACTGTCCGCGCTGCAGTCGCTCGTAGTAGATCTGCGGCGGCACCACCAGGAACATGCCGACCACCAACGGCAGCAGCAGCTTGACCGTGCGTTCCTTTAGAAATCGCGCGACCCCGCGCCGCTGCAATGCGAACCACATGCCGGCGCCGGAGATGACGAACAACAGTGGCATGCGCAGGCGATGGGCGATATCCATCGGCCATCGCAGGGAGGGAATGGTCTGCTGGTTGACGACATGCCAACCCCAGCCGACGAAGATCATTCCCGTGTGGAAAAAGAACAGGACGAAGATCGCGATGACCCGCAACCAGTCGAGGAAGTCGTAGCGCTCCTTTCGTTCATCGGCAACCTGCATGCTCCCAGTCTCCTGCTCCGGCAATGACCTGGAGCCTGGCCCAACAAGAGTCGGCTGCCAGCAGGTTTGTGACGGATGGAGCCCAGGCCGTGGCGAGTCGGACGTTACTGGCCCATGCGAGCGAACAAGGCCTCGCGATAACGACGGCTGAGCCGCAGCGCACGGCCGTTGTGCAGATACAGTTCGTAGTCGCCCTTGAAGAGCGGGGCCAACGATGCGATGCAGCCGAGATTGACCGCCGTCGATCTGTGTATCCGCATGAAGCGCTGGTCGCCGAGCTGGGACAACAGGTCCTGCAACGTCCGCCGCAACAGATAGGCGCGTCCGGCAGTGTGCACATGGACGTAGTTGCCGTCGGCTTCCAGCCATTCGATGGATGCGGTTTCGATCAGCTGGAGTCGGTCGCGGTCCGGCACCAGCAAGCGCTCGCAACCTGGCGATCGCGCTCGCCCGACCGCCACCGCTGCCGCGCCGGTCTCATGGGAACGCAGGCGCTCGCGCACGCGCTGCACCGCATTGGCAAACCGTTCGTGGTCGTAGGGCTTGAGCAGGTAATCGACGGCATTGAGATCGAAGGCCTTCACCGCATGCGCGTCGAAGGCGGTGACGAAGACGATGAGCGGCGCACTTGACGGCTCAAGCTGCGCGGCCACCTGGAGCCCGGACAGCGCCGACATTTGCACATCGAGGAAGGCGACATCCGGATGGAGTCGTTCGATGTCCTGCGCCGCGGACAATCCGTCCTCGACCGAAGCAACGACCGTCATGTCCGCTTGCTCCGCCAGCCAACGCTCGAGCTTCTCGCGCGCCGGGGTTTCATCGTCGGCAATGACGACGCGAATCATCGAATGGTCTCCGACAGCTGTATCCGGACGCATGCGGCAACACCTCCGCCCTCGTTGCGGATCGATAGCGATGCCGCATCGCCATAGATGATGCCCAACCGTTCACGGCAATTGCGCAGCCCGATGCCCTCATGGTGTTCCGGCGCAAGCATGGATCCGGTGTTGTGCACGACGACTTCCAACGCATCGTTGTCGCGACGGGCGCGGATCTCGATGTATACCTTTGCCACGTTGGGCTCGACCCCGTGCCTGAACGCATTTTCAAGCAGGGGCTGCAACAACAACGCCGGTACAGGACTTTCCGCAAGCGCCGCTTCCGTGTGCCAACTGACGGTGACGCGATCCCGGAACCGCTCGCACATGATGTCCGCATACAGCTCGAGCGTGCGGAGCTCTTCGGCAAGCGGCGTCATTTCGTTGCCGTTCGTACGCAGGCTGATCCGCAGCAGGTCTCCGAGCGTCGCGATCATGCGATCGGCCCGCTCGACATCCGTATGCATCAGGGCGGAGACGGTGTTGAGCGCATTGAACAGGAAGTGCGGCCGCAGCTGCCCCTGCAGTTGCGCGAGTTGCGCCTCGGCCAGCGCCTTGTGCATTCGCAACAGGCGCTGGCGCTGGAGTTGCCATTGCCCATGGGAATCGATGCCGAACAGGATGCCGAGCCACAAGCCGGTGAAAATCGTCAGCTTGACGCTCTCGTACGCCACGACCAGGCCCCAGCCCGGGTGCGCGTAGGTGAGCCCCGCGGCGGCATAGACCGCATGCCTGATCGGATACACCACCGCTAGCCAGGTGATGATGATCAACGGCAACCAGAGCAGATAAGTGCCGAACCAAAGCAGCGGTCGATCGAGATAGCGCGCATGACGCGCACGTGTCCGCACCGCGAACAGCATCCACCCTGTGGCGACGAGTGCAGAACTCCCTTCCCACAGGATGGGTTCCCACCAACGGACGCCCGAATTGCGGAACGCATCCTGAAGCGCCACGCAGATCATCAGCAGCCAGAACACCGCCCACAGCGCCGCCAACGTTCTGGGAAGGAACGTCGCTTCGTCCTTCGCGTGGGTGTCTGTCGGATCTGGGTGGGATGCCACGTTCATCGCGACCGAGTGTAGCCACACCACAGGCCATCGATGCCGTTGCTGGGACGAACGGAGACTTAGGCGGGATGAAGTGGACCCCGGCAAGGCAGGGCAAATGCGCGTAGGATGCTCCTACGCATTGTGCGTCTACACGCCCAGCCCGACACATTCGATCGTCGCCTGTCTGGCCCTTCCACGCACCACCATCTTTTTTGTCGAGAGTGACGCCCCCTTCCGGGAGCGTTTGCACGACAGCACGTGACGACAAAACCCTCCTCGCCGCACTTGCATGAGGACATGCATGCCTCGTACCAATAAATCGCCCCCTGCGGGCAGAACGTCCGACGTCTTGTTCACCACGCGCAAGGCCAGCGATCGCACTCCGCTGACCCACGAGATGATCGCGAAAGACCTGGAAGCCTTCCGCGATGCCGGCGGCAAGATCGAAGTATTGGGCACGACCCGTACCCTGCAACGGATCAACATCGACCCGGCAGCCTCGTCACCCGCACCCGCCAGGCCCACTCCATCGCGTCATCGCTCGTAACCGAACGGAGATCCCTGTTTTGGCCAAGCCCAACTATCCCTTCGAAAAGCGACTGCGCGAGCTGGAGAAGAAGCGCAAGCAGGAAGAGAAGGACGCGCGCAAACGCATGGCGCGCACGAATCCTGATCCGCCATCGCCTTCAATCGAACCGGTTCCGGAACCGAAACCGGAAGCTGCCGCGCCTGCCGGCCCTCGGATTCATCGCCGCACGACGCAAAAAGAAGATGGCGCAAAGTAGAGGTCGATCAGGGCGACATCTGGCGCGCCGACACTCGCAATCGGATCATCGCGCAACCGTCATGGCCACTTCATTTCACCCTTGCTGACTTTCGCGCTCAACTGCAGCGATTGTTCACCGGCCAGGTTGGGATAGCGCTTTTGCATCGCCGCGACAAGTTCGGCGGAATTCTTCGCCTTTGCCGCTTCCTCGTCATAGGCGCGAATGTAATCCCCAGTGAATTTCACCGCCTCCAGGTTCTGCGGGGCACCGGGGGCGAAATGACCCGGAATCACGGCCTGCGGCTTCAATGCGGCGATGCGATCCAGGGTCGCCAGCCAGTCGGCATGCGATTGTGGCGTCTGCGTATCGGCCATCCACACATGCTCGCCAGCCATCGCCGGAATGCCGCCCAACACCGTGCGCGTCGACGGAATCCAGACAAACGTGCGATCGGGTGTCGCGCCATCCAGTCCGATGATCTGCAACGACTGTCCGTCCAGATCGATGCGATCACCTTGCAACACATCCGGCACGATCGTCTGTTTCGGCGCACCCGCGCCTAGCGGCTTCGACCAATAAGCGAGCTTGCCTGCACGCGTTTGCTCGATATGCGCGACGGTTTGCGGTGTCGCGACGATCCTGGCATCCGGGAAAGCCGCCTTCAGCGTTTCCAGGCCGAAGTAGTAGTCGGGATCGCCGTGGCTGATGTAGATCGTGGTCAGGTGCTTTCCCGAAGCCTTGATCATGTCGACCAGCTTGGCGGCATCGGCCGTGGAGAACTGCGCGTCGATAAGCACCGCATCACGCGGACCCGTGACCAGCACCGATGTCACCGGGAAGATGCCTTGCGCCCCCGGGTTGTAGACCTGCGTCTGCAGGGCGGCTGCGACTGGCTGTGGCGCGGATGCGGAAACAGGCGCCGAGGAATTGCGCTCGCAAGCCGTGAAGCCGAAAGCCAATGCGGCGGAGCAGGCGATGGTGAGCAGGGAACGGAACATGACGATCTCCATGGCGATAACGGGAACTTCTGTGCCGACACGATAGTTGAGCGAATCAGTCCGAAAAACCGTGTATATTGCAAATAATTGTTGCTTAAATCGAACAAATGGATCGAATGACTGCAATGACGGTGTTCGTGGAGGTGGCCGAGCGCGGCAGCCTGACCTCTGCAGCGGACGCCCTCGACATGTCCCGGGCCATGGTGACCCGCTATCTCTCCGCACTCGAGGAATGGCTGGGCGCACGCGTCCTGCACCGCACGACACGCCGCATCAGCCTCACGCCCGCCGGCGAACAGGCACTCGAACATTGCCGGCGGATGCTTGCGATCGGCCAGGAATTGCAGTATTCGCTCGACAGCGACGGCATGCCACACGGGCAGATCCGCGTCACCTGCAGCACCTCGTTCGGCCTGAGCCACCTGGCGTCGGCAGTCGTCGATTTCGTGCATCGCTATCCGGGCATATCGATCGACGTGGTGCTCGCCGATCGCGCCATGAATCTGGTGGAAGAGCGTGTCGATGTCGCCATCCGCATTGCACGCGCACTCGAACCGGGCCTGATCTCGCGACGCATCAGCGTGTGTCGGTCGGTGATCTGCGCATCTCCCGAATACCTGGTGCGACGCGGCACGCCGCGCGAACCGCAGGATCTCGCCGCACACGCCTGCCTGAGCCACCACTATGTCGGCCGCAGCTTGTGGCAGCTCTACAAGGATGGACAGGCGACCAGCGTGGCGGTCAAGGGGCCAATCAGCGGCAACGACGCGACGTTGCTCGCGCAGGCCGTGCGCGAAGGCGCCGGCATCGGTTTCCTGCCGACATACCTGGTCGCCCCGATGTTGCGCAGCGGCGAGTTGGTCGCCGTATTGCCGGATTACACGCTGGATGAAATGGGAATCCACGGCGTGTATCTCTCGCGCAAGCAGATGCCGCTGTCGGTGCGGATGTTCCTGGATTTCCTGGTCGAACGTTTCGGCGAAGCGCCGGAATGGGATCGCGGCATGGATGGACCAATGGCTGATGCCCGGCCCGTCCACGCTTGACAATCCACCTGGTCGGGAATAATACTTTCCCAATACGGAAAGTATTGAGGCCGCCATGTCCGAGCTCGTCCTGCACTACCACCCGCTCTCGTCCTATTGCTGGAAGGTCACGATCGCGATCGATGCGCTCGGAATCGATGCCCGCAAGCAGTTGCTCGATCTTGCGGACTCCGCCCAGCGCAGCGCCTATTACGCCCTCTGGCCGATCGGCAAGATGCCACTGCTCGTGGATGGCGGCCACACGGTCCCGGAGACCAGCATCATCATCGAATACCTGCAGCGCCATCACGCGCAACAGGGTGTACGACTCATTCCCGATGATTTCGATTCCGCGCTCGACGTGCGGCTATGGGATCGCTTCTTCGACCAGTACGTGATGACGCCGATGCAGGCACATACCGCTGACCTGCTGAAAGCAGAAGACAAACGCGACCCGGACACCATCGCCCGGGCCAGCGATCTGTTGGAGCGCAGCTATGCGATCCTTGAACGCCACCTCGCCGGGCGCACGTGGATGGCTGGAGACGCTTTCAGCATGGCCGATTGCTCGGCGGCGCCTGCCTTGTTCTATGCCGTCACCTATGTCCCGCTCTCCCCGGAACATGCCCATCTGTCGGCGTACCTGGAACGATTGATGGATCATCCTGCGGTTGCTGCGACCATCGACCAGTCTCGCGACTGGTTCAAGTTCTATCCGGGTCGTGCCGGATTGTCGCGCCGTTATTTCGATCCAGCCGAGGTTTGAGATGCAGGCCAGCGCGCAATCGGAGCGTCTCGATCGCATGTTCTTCGCGCTGTCGGATGGACATCGCCGCAGCATGCTCGACCGCCTCGGTCGCGGCACCGCATCGGCATCGGAACTGGCGGAACCGCTCGGCATCGCCCTGCCCTCCGCAGTCAAGCATCTCGCCGTGCTGGAGCAGAGCGGATTCGTGGTCTCGGAGAAAACCGGGCGCGTGCGCATGTACGCGGTCGAGCCAAAGGCGATTCGCGCGATGGATACATGGCTGGCACGTCACAAGAAGATGTTGAACACGCAATTTGACCGACTGGAACTGCATCTCGCCGCGAAATCGAAGAGGCAAGGCCCATGACCGCGATTCCGACGCTGCATACCGATTTCGTGATCGAACGCGAGTTCTCGGCCACGCCCGATGAAGTGTTTGCGGCCTGGGCCGATCCCGATGCGCGGATGAAGTGGTCGAATTGTCACCCCGACAACACCCGAGAGCATCGCCTGGATTTTCGCGTGCATGGCCACGAGGTTTACGAAGCCACCGCGGCGAATGGTGACATCGAGCGAGTCGACAGCTTCTTCTTCGATATCGTCGAGGGCCAGCGGATCGTCTTCGCCTACGACATCCGTTTCGGCTCAAAACGCCTGTCGGTATCACTGGTGACGGTCGAGTTCTTCCCGTCCAAGCGCGGCACGCGCATGGCCTATAGCGAACAACTCGCCTATCTCGATGGGCAGGAGGACCGCGCAGAGCGGATGCGGGGCACCGAGGAAGCATTTGATCGGCTACAGCGCATCGTGGAATGACAACTCGAGACCGATGCGCTCGCCTCCAAGCACGCGACTGATGGCGTGCTTGAGATTGACTCGGTAATACCCGCCGAAGCCTTTGAAGGGACGCTCGGCAGTGGTGATGATGGCGGCATCACCCAGTTTCAGCGGCAATACCATCGGGCGCGATTGCATTCGCGGGCGCCGTTCTGTCATCACGAACTCCCCACCCCGAAAGTCCTGCCCGGGTTCGGACAGCAGCGCGACGATTTGCAGCGGGAATACGCGTTCCTCCTCGCGCTGGTGCAACGGAATGTGATCTCCCTCAACCAGCCGGTTCGGATGGCACTGTTCTCGCATCCGATCCACGGAATAGCGCTCATCCCTGCCCAGGAGTTCATTCCAGCGATTGGCGATGACGGGCAGATGGCGATGGAGCTCCTTGTGCCATGCCTCAAGTGGCGAGGAAAGATCGCCGTCCGCAGTCGTGATGCGTCTGGCGAGGTTGCGCGCACGACCCGCGTCCAACAAACCGGGAAGCAGTGCATATCCTTCCGCATCGAGTTGGGTGGCGATGCTTGTCCAGTCCAGACGATCCATCAGAACCCCGGCAATGTGGCGGTGCGCGGCTGTTCTTCCGCGAAAGTCATCGCCTTCTCGTGTTCCAGCAACCAACGCTTGCGATGCAGGCCCCAGGCATAGCCTTTCAGATCGCCATTACTGGCGATGACCCGATGGCAGGGCACGATGATCGCGATCGGGTTGGCGCCATTCGCTGCTCCCACGTCGATGGCGGCACGCGGATCATCGCAACCCAGCTCCTTGGCCAGCTTTCCGTATGTCGTGGTGGTCCCTGCCGGAATCCGGCGCAATGCCTCCCACACCCGGCGCTGGAATTCCGAGCCCGAAGTCCGCGTCTTCAATGCGTTTACGGCATCCAATTCGCCATTGAAGTACCGGGACAGCGCATCCGAAATTCCGGAAGGGGCCGGAATTTCCGTCAACTCGGCCGCACCGTAGTGATCGCGCAAGCCGCGCTGCATGCGGGCCTCGTGATCGGAAAAATCTAGCGCACGCACGACCTGGTCGGTGTCCGTCACCAGCAGCATTTCGCCCAGCGGTGAATCCAGGCGGCTCAGAAACAGTTTCATGGTTCATTCCTCGTCGATGGGTGAAATGCATTGGTAGATCGTTCCAGCCGTGTCACGCCCAATCCGCCGAAGCGGAAGATTTCGCCGGACTCCATGTGCAGTTCGGCATCGCCGTTTTCGGCGGCATCCCATTGCGCCGCGCCTGCATCGACCAGCACCTGGCAGCAGGATTCGATGAGGCAACGCGCTTCGGTTGGCGTCATTGGCAGGCGCATGGAAGCCACGCTCATTTCGCGTCGTGAAAGATCAAGCCGACAGTGTGTCGCCGACCGCTGCGGATGCGGCTGACGCCATGTCGCATGGCGGCCTTGCGGAATCCACGCCGCCCCGTTGTCGGCCGTTGGTTGACGGTGAACACGACGGCATCGCCCTGGCGCATCGGAACGACATCGGCGCGCTGGCTCTTGCCGGACACCTCCGTCATCACGAATTCACCACCGCTGAAATCCCGGCCCGGTTCCGACAGCAGGATGGCGACTTGCAACGGGAAGACATGCTCGCCGTACAGATCCTGATGCAGGCAGTTGTAGTCGCCCTCGCCGTATTGGAGGATCAGCGGTGTCGGTCGTGTCTGGCCAGCCTGATGGCAGCGTTGCAGGAATGTCGCCAGTTCGTCCGGGTATTGCGTGTCGATGCCCAACTGGCGATTCCAGCGATTGGCGATTGTCGCGAGCCGCGGATACAACGCATGGCGCAGCTGATCGAGCAATGGCGGCAACGGATACGCGAAATACTTGTATTCGCCGCGCCCGAAGCCATGGCGTGCCATCACTACCCGCGAGCGATAGCCGGTCTCCAGCGGATAGAGTGCTGCGAGTTCGCGGCATCGGCCTTCCGTCAACACACCGGGCAATACGGCATGTCCGCGTGCGTCGAGCCCATGCCCGATGCCGGTCCAGTCGCGTGTTTCGATTCCGGGTTTCACCGCTTGCTCCTGCTCGTCCATGCGGGACATGAGGTTAGTCATCGGTTCGCCGTCACGAACTCCGATTCTTGCGGTCGAATCAGATCCGGGATTCCGACACGACTTCCCACGTCGGCGTAGGATGCGGAAATCCGCAGCGAGCCAAGCCCCATGACCAACGCCCCCACTCCCCTCCGCATTGATTTCGTCGCCGACGTGGTCTGCCCGTGGTGCGCGATCGGATTGGCATCGCTGTCGCAGGCGCTGGCGCGGCTCGATGGCGTGGTGCAGGCCGAACTGCATTTCGAGCCATTCGAGCTCAATCCCCAACTCGGTCCGGAAGGCCAGGACATCTTCGAGCACCTGCAACAGAAGTACGGGATGTCGCGCGCGCAATTCACCGAAAGCCAGGAAGCGATCCGCCAGCGCGGCGCGGCGCTCGGTTTCACCTTCGACATGGACGCGCGCAGCCGCATCTACAACACCTTCGATGCGCACCGCCTGGTGCGCTGGGCGGAAACCGCCGGCCATCAGTCCGAACTCGAGCGTGCGTTGTTCCGCGCCTATTTCAGCGAAGGCCGGAACATCTCCGACCACGAAGTGTTGGTGGGTGTCGCCGAAAGCGTCGGCTTGGCGGGCGTGGAAGCGCGATCGATCCTTGCCTCGAACGAATACGCGGCTGCGGTGCGCGAAGCGGAACGCTTCTGGACCGGCAACGGCATCCAGGGCGTGCCGGCGGTCATCGTCGATCGCAAGCACCTGATCTCCGGCGGGCAGCCGGTAGAAGTGTTCGAGCAGGCATTGCGCCAAATCGCCGCAGAAAACCACTAACACCATAATTCGTGTTGACAGAGTCCGGGCGACCCAATATGTTGTGGTCGTCGGTTCCGGCGGTGGGTTCGATCGCCGGATGAAAAGGGAAGTCGGTGCGGCCTTGCGAGGCCAATTCCGGCACTGCCCCGCAGCGGTAATCGGGAACGAACCCGCCACATGCACTGGAGCGATCCGGGAAGCGGCGGTTAGGAGAAGGCTCCGTCCTTCGCGCCCGTAAGTCCGAAGACCTGCCGACAGCCGCGCGCTTTGCACGCACGCGCGGTGCCGGCATGCGGAGCAATCCGCCGCCCGAGGGGGCGTCGCCGCGAATGGTGGCGCCGTCGTATCCGTGGCCCACATTCCGCCGATCCCTTTCGCCGCCTGGCTGCGCGGGACAGCCATGCGATCCGTGCGTCCATGCGAGACGACGCCATGTCCACATCCCTGCAATCCCACGACCCGCAATTCGCACTGACGCCGCCGCACAACGCGCTGGCGATGATGGTGACCAAGCGCAATGGCGCACGCCAATCGGTCGATCTCAACAAGATCGTGTTTGCGATCCAGCGTTGCAGCGAAGGCCTGTACGCGATCGACCCGATGCGCGTGGCGACACGCACGATTTCCGGCCTCTACGACGGCGCGACCACGCGCGAGCTCGACGAATTGTCGATCCGCACCGCAGCGCTGTTGACCGGCGAAGAGCCCGAGTACGGCAAGCTGGCGGCGCGACTGCTGGCCGGGGCGATCGCCAAGGAAGTGGCGGGACAGGAAATCCACGCGTTCTCGCAGTCGGTGGCACGCGGGCATGAAGTCGGATTGATCAACGATCGCCTGCTCGATTTCGTGCAGGCCAACGCCCGCAAGCTCAACGACGCCATCGACCCGACGCAGGACCGTCATTTCGATTATTTCGGGCTGCGCACGCTCTATGACCGCTATCTGCTGCGCCATCCGCACAGCCGCAAGGTGATCGAAACGCCGCAACAGTTCTTCCTGCGCATCGCCTGCGCGCTGAGCGAGGACGTGACCGAAGCGCTCGCCCTGTACACGACGATGAGCGCACTGGAATATCTCCCGAGTTCGCCGACCCTGTTCAATTCCGGCACGCGCCACGAACAGCTGTCGTCGTGCTTCCTGCTCGACTCGCCGCAGGACACGCTGGAATCGATCTACGCCCGCTACGGCGAGATCGCCCAGCTGTCGAAGTTCAGTGGCGGCATCGGCGTGAGCTACAGCCGCGTGCGCGCACGCGGTGCGCTGATCCGCTCCACCAATGGCCATTCCAACGGCATCGTGCCGTGGTTGAAGACGCTGGACTCCTCGGTGATGGCGGTGAACCAGGGCGGCAAGCGCAAGGGCGCGGCCTGCGTCTACCTGGAAACCTGGCACGCCGATATCGAGGACTTCCTCGAATTGCGCGACAACACCGGCGACGAGGCACGCCGCACCCACAACCTCAACCTGGCGAACTGGGTGCCGGATCTCTTCATGCAGCGCGTCGAAACCGACCAGGAATGGTCGCTGTTCGATCCCGGTACGGTGCCGGAGCTGGTCGATCTGCACAACGATGCGTTCAACACCGCTTACCTGCAGGCGGAAGCCCAAGGCAAGGCCGCGAAGACGATCCCGGCGCGCAAGCTCTACGCACGGATGATGCGCACGCTGGCCGAGACCGGAAACGGCTGGGTGACCTTCAAGGACAAGTGCAACCGCGCCAGCAACCAGACGCTGCGCGAGCGCAACGTGATCCATCTGTCCAACCTGTGCACCGAGATTCTCGAAGTGACGTCCGCCGAGGAAACCGCGGTGTGCAACCTCGGCTCGATCAACCTCGCCCGCCATTTCGACGCAGACGGCGAATTCGATTTCACCAAACTCGGCGAAACCGTGCGCCAGGCGGTGGCGCAGCTCGATCGCGTGATCGACCTCAACTTCTATCCGATCGAACCGGCGCGTCGCGGCAACCTGCGCTGGCGGCCGGTCGGACTCGGCTGCATGGGCCTGCAGGATGTGTTCTTCCGCAAGCGCCTGGCCTTCGACAGCGAGGAAGCACGCACGCTGTCGCGCGAGATCGCGGAGGCGATCTATTTCCATGCGCTCGACGCTTCCTGCGAGCTGGCGATGGCCAAGGGTGCGCATGCCTCGTTCGCCGACACCCGCGCATCGCTGGGCGAGCTGCAATTCGACGCATGGGACGTGAAGCCGGAACAGATGGAGCGCTGGGACACGCTGCGCGCCCGCATCCGCGAGCATGGCCTGCGCAATTCGCTGTTGATCGCGATCGCGCCGACCGCGACCATCGCCTCGATCGCCGGCTGCTACGAATGCGTGGAACCGCAGGTCAGCAACCTGTTCAAGCGCGAGACGCTGTCCGGCGATTTCCTGCAGGTGAATCGCTACCTGGTCGACGAGTTGAAGAAGCTCGGGATGTGGACGCCGGAAATGCGCGACACCATCAAGCTGGCCGAAGGATCGATCCAGGGCATCCCCGCGATTCCGGAGACGCTGCGTCAGGTCTATCGCACCGCGTGGGAACTGCCGATGCGCAGCCTGATCGACATGGCCGCCGATCGCGGCGCCTTCATCGACCAGTCGGCATCGCTCAACCTGTTCATGGAAAGCCCGAACATCGGCGCGCTGTCGTCGATGTACATGCATGCATGGCGACGCGGCATCAAGACCACCTATTACCTGCGCTCGCGCCCGGCGACGCGCATCGCCAAGACCACGGTGGGAAGCTACACGCCGGCCGAAGCGGTCGCCTGCTCGCTCGAGAATCCGGAAAGCTGCGGAGCCTGCCAATGAACGCGATCGTCACCCGCCTGCTCGACCCCGGCTTCGAACTCACCCTGCGGCCGATGCGTTATCCGCAGTTCTACGAGATGTACCGCAACGCCGTGCGCAACACCTGGACAGTGGAGGAGATCGATTTCCAGATCGACATCACCGACCTCCACGCCAAGATGTCGCCGGCCGATCGCCATCTCATCCACCGACTGGTGGCGTTCTTCGCCACCGGAGATTCGATCGTCGCCAACAACCTGGTGCTCAATCTCTACAAGCATCTCAACGCGCCGGAAGCGCGCATGTACCTGTCGCGCCAGCTGTACGAGGAAGCGCTGCACGTGCAGTTCTACCTCACCCTGCTCGACAACTACCTGCCCGACCCGTTGGAGCGTGCCCGCGCCTTCGCCGCGATCGAGAACATCCCGTCGATCCGCAAGAAGGCCGAGTTCTGCTTCAAGTGGATCGACTCGATCCAGGGCCTCGATCGCATCGAAACACGCGAACAGCGCCGCCAGTTCCTGCTCAACCAGATCTGCTTCGCTGCATGCATCGAAGGCCTGTTCTTCTTCGCCGCGTTCGCCTACGTCTACCACTTCCGCTCGCGCGGCCTGCTGCCGGGGCTGGCCTCGGGCACCAACTGGGTGTTCCGCGACGAGTCCTGCCACATGGAATTCGCCTTCGAGGCGGTGCGCACCGTGCGCGAGGAAGAGCCCGACTTGTTCGACGACGAGATGAAGCAGCAGGTCCATGCCATGCTGGAAGAAGCGATCGAGTGCGAGATGCAGTTCGCTTCCGACGTGCTGTCGGGCGGCGTGGCCGGCATTTCCGAGCGCGACATGCGCCAGTACCTGCAGCACTGCGCCGACAACCACTTCGCCAAGCTGGGCATGGAGAAGCGCTACAACGTGCGCAATCCGCTGCCGTTCATGGAGCTGCAGGACGTGCAGGAACTGACCAACTTCTTCGAGCGTCGTGTCAGCGCCTACCAGCTCGGGGTGACGGGAGAAGTCGGTTTCGATCACGCCTTCTGACGAAACCCCGGAGCCTGAAAGCTTCGTTTAACACGCCATCGGGAAGGCCCGGCCACCATACGGGCTTTCCGCCGTACGATGCCTGCATGAACGATCTTTCCCGAGACAACGGCCCGGCCGACTGGGTGGCCAAGGTTCCCGCGATCACCCTCGGCTTCTGGATCATCAAGATCCTGGCGACCACTTTCGGTGAAATCGGCGGCGATGCCGTCACCATGTCGTGGCTGGGCGAGACCACGCCGGAGGCCAGCGCCGTCGCCTGGCATCCTGGTTATCTGATCGGGACCGCCATCTTCGCGCTGGTGTTCGCGGCGGCAGTGGCGTTGCAGATTCGCGCGCCGCGCTTCAACAAATGGTTGTACTGGTTCGCCATCATCGCCAGCACCACCGTCGGTACCACGCTGGCGGATTTCGCCGATCGCTCGCTCGGAATCGGCTACCCCGGCGGTTCGCTGCTGCTGCTGGCGTTGCTGCTGGCAACGCTGTTCACCTGGTATCGCAGCACCGGCACGATTGCAGTCGAGAGCGTGCGCGACGGCCGCTCGGAACTGTTCTACTGGCTCACCATCACTTTCTCGCAGACGCTGGGCACCGCGTTGGGTGACTGGGTTTCCGATAGCCAAAGCGACGGCTATACCGGCAGCATCATGATCTTCGGCGGCTTGCTGCTGCTGGTCACGTTCCTGTACTTCACGACCAAGGTCTCGCGCACTGCGCTGTTCTGGGCCGCGTTCGTGCTCACGCGACCACTGGGCGCCGTGGTCGGCGATTTCCTCGACAAGCCGGACGCCCAGGGCGGACTCGAACTCAGCCGCTATGGCGGTTCGCTGATATTGCTCGCAGCGATCGTGCTGGGCATCCTGATCTTCCCGCAACGGCCTGCGACCAAAGCACATTGATTTTGATGATGGCGCTTCATCGCGTTCGCCGGGGATGGTTTTCGCTCGTCCTGATCGCCTGCACCTGCCTTCCGCACGTCGCCTTCGCGCAGGCGGGGCCGCCACTGATCACCAACGACACCGGTTCGCCCGGCGATGGCCATTGGGAGATCAATCTCGCCGCGACCGGCGACCGCACCGGCGATACATGGAATGTCATCGCGCCTGATGCCGACATCAATTATGGCTTGGGCGAACGCATCCAGCTGACGGTGCATCCGGCGTGGGCGCATCGCCGCGAACCGGGATCGGCCTTCGCCTCCGGCATCGGTGGCACCGAACTCGCCCTGCGCTGGCGTTTCCTCGACGAGGACAAGGCCGGCGTGAGCATGGCGATCCAGCCGCACTGGATCCTGCCGGGTCCGCCCGCGGCACGCCGCAAGGACCTGAGTCCGGCGACACAGGAATTCCAGCTGCCGCTGCAGGTCGTCAAGACCTTCGGCAAGTCGTCGCTGGGTGTCGAGGTGGTGCGCCACTTCGTCGAGAAGGGGAACGACGCCTGGCAGGCCGGAATGTTCTGGGCGCGTCCGTGCCCACGCGACTGGCAGTGCCTGGCCGAGATCAACGGCAGCCGCGACGACCACGGGACGACGCAGACCATCATCAATCTCGGGACCCGTCACCCGATCAGCGAGCACCTGGTCTTCATGGCTTCGCTGGGTCGGCAAATCTCGGGTGAACGACCACGCGCCACCCCGGTGTTCTATCTCGGGGTCCAGGTACTAAAGTAGCGCCATGCGCATCCTCATCGCGGAAGACGACGCCCACATCGCCGCCGGCATGCAGAACCTGCTGGTCGCGCGCGGCCACGCGGTCGATTGCGTGGGCGACGGCAAGCAGGCCGAACAGGCTGGCAAAAGCGGCGTCTATCAATTGCTGATCCTCGACATCGGCCTGCCTTCGCTGGAAGGCGGCGAAGTGATCCGCCGCTTGCGCGCGGCGCGCATCGATACCCCGATCCTGGTGGTCAGCGCCGGCGAAGCCTTGAACGAACGCGTGCGCATCCTCGATCTCGGCGCCGACGACTACCTGGTCAAGCCATTCGCGATCGCCGAGTTCGACGCCCGCGTGCGCGCCCATCTGCGCCGCGGTTCGGCGCAAGGCGCAACCGAATTGGAGGTCGGCGGACTGGCGATCGATCCCGGCGACCAGCGCGCGCGCGGACCGAATGGCCCGATCGAACTCACCGCCCGCGAATTCGCCCTGGTCTCGCTGCTCGCCGCGCGCGCCGGCCGCATCGTCAGTCGCGCCCAGATGATGGAAACGATCTGCGCCTGGGACAACGAGCTCACCGACAACGGCCTCGACATCGCGTTGCATCGCCTGCGCCGCAAGATCCAGGATTGCGGCGTGCGCCTGCGTACCGTGCGCGGCCTCGGTTACCTGCTGGAACCCCTTGGCGATGAATGACCGCGCGCCGCGGCGCACCAGCCTGTATCGCAGCCTGCTGGTGTACCTCAGCGTGCCGTTGACCGTACTGGCGTTGATCGCCGGCCTGGTGACTTACGAGATGGCGCGTTACTACGCCAATCGCGCCCACGATGCCGAACTGGTCGAGCAGGTCGATTCCGTCGTCAACCTGATGGACACGCAGCCGGAAACCTTCCGCGCGTTCTCGCCGCAGGCCCTGTTCCTGATCCAGTACGACCCCGACGGCTTCCAGTTCTATTCCATCACCAGCGTCCACAAAGGCGTGATCGCGGCCAACTTCAAACCGCCCATGGCATCGCTGACAGCCACGGTCAACGAGCCGGTCAAGCTGTCGACGATTCGCGCCGAACGCCATCTGCGCCTGGCGTCGCGCTCGTTCCATCCCAAGGTCGATCCCAGCGACACCGTGATGGTCACGGTCGCCGAAAGCTTCACAGATCGTCGGCGTTGGGCGCAACGCATCCTGCTGCTGACCATTCCGACCCTGTTGCTGATGGTGCTCGGCTTGGTCTTCGTGATCCGCAGCGGCATCGATACCGGCTTGAAACAGCTGGATCCGCTGATCGCGCGCCTGCGTCGCGGCGACGCCCTGCACAAGCCATTGCTCGATGCCGATGTTCCTTCGGAAGTCGCGCCGCTCGCCAGCACCATCGACACCCTGGTCTCCAACCTGCGCGAGGCCTTGGCGGTGCAATCGCGCTTCATCGCCGACGCCGCCCACCAGCTGCGCACGCCGCTGGCCGGCCTGCGCCTGCACTCCGAACGCGCGCTCGCCGATCCGCGCCCGGAAGTGCTGGAGGATGCACTCGGCCATGTTGCGCGATTGACCGACCGCACCTCGCGCATCGCCGAACAACTGCTGTCGCTGGCGCGCGTGCAGTCAGTACAGGCGACGCTGCCGCAACGCGTCGATCTGTCCGTCGTCATCCCCGAGATGGTCGGCGAACGCGTGCCCGATGCATTGCGCGCCGGCGTCGATCTCGGCTACGAAGCGTCGCAGCAAGGCGCGTTGTTCGCGATGATCGATGCCGCCGCGTTGCAGGAAGCACTCGACAACCTGATCGACAATGCCCTGCACCATGCCGGTCGTGGCCATGTCGCGACGGTGAGCCTGTCGCAACAGGGCGGCACCATCGAACTGGCGATGGAAGACGACGGCCCCGGTGTCGACGACGCCGTGCTGACCCGGCTCGGCGAACGCTTCTTCCAGGTGGCTGGCGGCAATGGCGGCAGCGGCCTGGGCCTGGCGATCGTCGAGGAGGTGTTGTCACGCTATGGCGGACGCGTGCGCTATGCGCGCGGCAGCGCAGGCGGCCTGCGGGTGGAGCTTTTGTTACCTGCCGCAGATACTCCCGGAAAGGTCGGTGAAACCGCTGGCTGACAAGCTGGCGGCGTGAACGAAGCACCCTTCCCGCTACAGACGGCCGAATTCTTCTACGAAGGCGGCCCCAATGCCGTCCTGCTGACCCACGGCCTCACCGGCACGCCCAACGAAATGCGCCTGCTGGCGCGTGGCCTCAACCGGCGTGGCTTCACCGTGTTCGGTGTGCAATTGGCCGGGCATTGCGGCGATATGGACGACTTGCTGGCGACGCGCTGGCAGGACTGGGCGGCGAGCGTGCAGACCGGGGCGGAACGCCTGCGCGGGCATTGCGATCGCCTGTTCGTCGGTGGCCTGTCGATGGGCGCGCTGCTCGCGCTCAACCTCGCCGCCGATCGCCCCGACCTGGTCGATGGCGTCGGCGTCTATGGCGCGACCTTCCGTTACGACGGCTGGAGCGTGCCGCGCATCGCGCGATTGTCCGGCCTGTTGCCGCTGCTGAAGAAATTCAACATCGGCCGCGATCGCGTCTTCATGGAACAGCCGCCCTACGGCATCCGCGACGAGCGCCTGCGCGCGCAGATCAGCACGGCCATGCAGGGCAGCGACAGCAGCATCGCCGGATTGCCCGGCAATCCCTGGCATTCGCTGGCGGAACTCCATCAGCTGGCGAAACGCGTGCGCCGCCAGTTGTCGCAGGTCAGCGCGCCCTGCCTGGTCGCGCATGCCAGCGACGACGACATCGCCAGCCTCGACAATGCCGAAGTCGTGCTGCGCAGCGTGTCCGGCCCGACCGAATTGCTGCTGCTCGACAACAGCTACCACATGATCACCATCGATCGCGAGCATCGCCTGCTGATCGATCGCAGCGCCAGCTTCTTCGATCGCATCGCCGCCAATCCGCAACGCAGCGCATGACGCCACTGGCCACCGCCCTCTGGCTCGCCAATGCCGCGCTCGATACCGGCGGACAACTCTGCTTCAAGACCGCCGCCCACCACGGCGACAACGGCTGGCGCGCACTGGCCCGGCAACCGATGCTGTGGCTCGGCCTGCTGTGTTACCTGGGCGAATTCCTGGTGTGGATCGCCTTCCTGTCGCAGGTGCCGCTGTCGCTCGGCGTGCTGCTGGGCTCAATCAATATCGTCGTCGTGATGATCTGCGGGCGATTGTTCTTCCGCGAAAAACTCACGCCGTTGCGTGTCGGCGGCATCCTGCTGGTCTGCATCGGCGTGGCGCTGGTGGGGATCGGCGCATGAGGAAGCTCTACGCGATCGGATTTCCCACGCTGATGGCCTTCGACACGCTGGCGCAGACCTGTTTCAAGATCGCCGGCAACCATGCGCTGCCATTTGCGACAGATTTGACTTGGATCCTGCGTGTTGCGGAACAACCCTGGACATGGATTGGGCTATGCGGCTATCTCGGCGCCTTCCTGACCTGGATGCGGCTGTTGCGCGACGCACCGATCGGCCCTGCCTTCGCGGCGTCGCACCTGGAAGTCGTGAGCGTACTGCTGGTGTCCGCCTGGTGGCTGCACGAACGCATCACCCCGCTGCAACTGCTGGGCGCACTGGTCATCGTGCTCGGGATAGGATTGCTGGCGATATCGGAATCGCGGGAGACCGCGGACGCGACTGATGCGACGCCTGGCTGAAATCCCGCCGACCGCCGGACTGCCGCCACGGCTGTCCGACCTGTTCGCGTCGCGGCGTGATCTCCCAGGCGAATTGTCGACACAACTCGGCACTGCACGCGCGCTTGTCACCTGCTCCGGCACTGCCGCGCTGATGCTGGCGTTGCGCGTCGCACATCAGCGCCAACCGCGCCGCGATGTCGTCGTCGTTCCGGCGTTCACCTGCCCGCTGGTCGCGATCGCCGTGCATGCGCTGGGCCTGCGACTGCGCATTGCCGATCTCGCCCGTGACAGTCTCGATTTCGATCCCGATGCCTTGCGTGCGCAGCTGGACGATCGCGTGTTGGCGGTGGTTCCGACGCATCTCGGCGGGCGCGTTACCGATGTCGCTGCCGTCAATCGCATCGTTGCCGACTCCGGCATCACAGTGATCGAGGATGCGGCGCAATCGCTGGGCGCGACCATCGAGGACCGCGGCATCGGGTTGGCGGGCGACATCGGGTTCTTCAGTCTTGCTGCCGGCAAGGGCCTGTCCACTTACGAAGGTGGTGTGGTCATTGCACGCGATCCCGCATGGCTGGACGCGATGCAGGCGCTGCAGGACGACTTGCCGAAGCAGGCGGCGTTCGAGCGTCGCCGTTGCATCGAACTGTTCGGCTACACGTTGTTCTATCGCCCGCTGCCGATGCGCTGGGCCTATGGCCTGCCCTTGCGTCGCGCCCTGAAGCGTCATGACCCCGTCGGCGCGATCGGCGACCGCTTCCCGTTGGAAGTGCCGTTGCATCGCATGGGCGAATGGCGCCAAGACGTCGGTGCGAATGCTGCACAGCGTCTGCCTCAATTCCTGGGTGAACGCCGTGCTTGCGCGCTGTCGCGCCTCGAACGATTGCGCGCGATTCCCGGCATCCACATCTACGCGGATCGGGCTGGCGAACGCGGCGTCTGGCCGATCTTGCTGGTGCGATTGGACAGCGAGCATCGACGCGACGCCGTGCTCGATCGCCTGTGGACTTCCGGCCTCGGCGTGAGCCGGATGTTCATCCACGCCCTGCCCGATTACGCCGAACTGCGCGACATCGTCCCGCGCCAACAGTGTCCGAACGCAGCCGATCTCGCCGCACGCAGCCTCACCATCAGCAACAGCCCACGGCTCGGCGATGGCGATTTCGAGGCGATCTGCCGGGTGATCGAGGCGAGTTAGCCCAACGCTGCGATCAGCTGGCGATTCACTTCCGCCTGCTCGCGCTGCCATGCATCGATTTCGTCCGGAGACGGATCCGGCTGCTGGTCGAGCCGGCTCAGCAGCCGCTTGAACAGGCTGCGATAGCGATACATGGAGACCTCGCCGGTGATGTCGCTGGCGACGATGTTCGACTTCAATGCCGCGATGACCGCCAGCGCATCGTCGAGCAGGAACCGCCCTTGGTCCCAGTTGGTATGCACCACTTCCGGCGCGAACACGTCCTTGTCGATCGAGAAATAGACCGGCGTCGGATCGTTCGCCATGGCGGGAATGAATTCGGCGAGCAGCTGTTGCGGCGAATCGAAACTGCGCAGCGTGGTGATTCCGCGCGTCCCGGCCCACGACGTGTCGACACCGACGCACCAGTAATGCACACGACCATTTCGCAACGCACCGAGCTGGTTTTCCCAAACATGCTTGCTGCCGGCGTCGGCGGACGAAATGCCCAGCACGTGGACGTCGACCACGCCAGGCAACGCCGCCGCGCGCCCGACCCACGATCCGCAATGCACGCCGAACGGGAAGCGCATGTTGTCGGGATGATTGTCGAGCACGACCACGCGCAATGGTCGGCGGCGCGCCGCCAACTCGACCAAAGGCAGGCTGAGGTGATGGAAGTCGCCGCTGCCCATCAGCACCGTGCCGTGCGTCGCCATCAGCAGCGGCGCGACGGCGTCGGCGAAGCGCCGCAAATCGCGCCGACTGCAGGAAAACCGCAAGCGTTCCTGCCAGTGCTGCAGCGGCAAACGATCGGAGAGGCCGATATCGCCTACCGAATCGTCGAGATCGAGGATGAGGGGCACGTTCGAAGCATGTCCGCTCATGCCGGCGTGCCTTCGAACAGGCCGCGCATCCGTCCGAGCAGCCAGCGCAGGGCGGAACCCCGTGGACGCACCGCGTGCCAGGTCATCGTGAAGCGCGCGCCCAGCTGGCGCTTGGCCTCGGCATCGGTCCAGCCGGCGACGTAGCGCTTCAGGCCCAGCAAGCGCGCGAACTCCAGATTGTGCATCCAGCTGAGGGCATAGAGATTGTTCTCGCGCGCCTGCGGGTAGGCGAAGCCGACGTATTTGTCGACCAGCATGTCATGCCAGAGATAGCACAGGTTCCAGCCGATCATCCGGCCATCGCGCCGGTAGACGAACACGACACCATCGCCTTCAGGCTGGCGCAGCAGCTGCGCGAGGAAATCGCGCGTCAGCTCGTCGAAATGCACCTCGCTCTGCGCATGGACGTTGGCGAACAGCCGGTGGAAGGCATCGATCGTCGCCTCGTCGGCGAAACAGGGATCGCCGCAGGCGATCTCCTCGATTTCCACGTCCTTGCGCGAACGCAGTTTGCGGCGAATGTCCTTGCGCCGGGAGGCCGACAGCCGCGACAGGTAGTCGTCCTCGTTGGCGTGGTCGAGCGGCACCCATGCCAGCGGCATGCCTTCCAGCAGCACGAAGCCACGCGCCTCCAGTTCGGTGATCAGCGATTCGCAGGCGGCATTCTCGCCATCGCTCAACAATGGCGAATTGCGCGCCAGATCCTTGACGATCAGCAGCCGTGCATCCGGATCGGCATCGCGCACGATGGTGTCGGCGAGTTCCCGCGCATCGACGCCGACCGGCAGCAAGGCATATTCGCTGGACGTGCAGCCAACGAATTCGGTGTTCCAGCGCAACCACCGCGACCACCAATTGAATCCTGGCCATCGCTGCAATTTGCGCAGCAAGGGCGGCTCAAGCGTGGTGAGGATGTCGAACCTGGCACGGAAGCGCGGCACCCCGGCAACGGTGCCGGCGACGAAATCCCTGGGCGGATGCGCAAGCCACGCGCGGATCAGCGCTTCCGGCTCGAGCTGGGCGATCCAGCGCGCGTCGGCATCGATCGCGCGCACCGCCGCGTTCACGCCTGGCGCACCGCCAGCACCGCATTCAACCCGCCGAACGCGAACGAATTGCTGAGCGCCGCGCGGATTTTTGCCGGACGACCGACGTTCGGCACGATATCGAGATCGCAGGCGGGATCGGCCTGCTCGTAATTGGCGGTCGGCGGCACGAACTGATCGTCCAGCGCCGACACCATCGCTGCAAGTTCCAGCGCACCCGCCGCACCCAATGCGTGCCCGTGCATCGACTTGGTCGACGTCACCGGAATGCCTTGCGCGTGCGCGCCGAGTGCGATGCGGATCGCCTTGGTCTCGGTCGCGTCATTGGCCAGCGTGCCGGTCCCGTGCGCATTGATGTAGCCGATATCCGCGGCTTCCAGTTCGGCATCCTGCAACGCACGGGTGATCGACAGTGCGGCGCCTTCCGCCGATGGCGCGACGATGTCGCCGGCGTCCGCGCTCATCCCGGCGCCGGCGAGTTCGGCGAGGATGGTCGCGCCTCGCGCTTTCGCGTGCTCCATTTCTTCCAGCACGAAGACTGCCGCGCCTTCGCCCAGCACCAGGCCACGGCGATTGGCGCTGAACGGACGGCAGGTATCGTCGGCGATCACGCGCATCGCATCCCAGGCCTTCAGCAAGCCGAAGGTGAGGCAGGCTTCGGTACCGCCGGTCAACATCACGTCGGCCGCGCCGGAACGGATCGCCGCCAGCGCCTGCGCCACCGCGTGGTTGGCGGACGCACAGGCGCTCGACACCGAGAACACCGGGCCGCGCAGGCCATGCACCATGCTGACGTGGCTAGCTGGTGCGTTGACCATGGTGCGGACGATGGTCAGCGGATGCATGCGCTCGGCGCCTTCGCCATACAGGCGCTTGCTCTGTTCGTCGTGCGAGGTCACGCCACCGATGCCGGTACCGATGATGGCGCCGATGCGATCGCCTTCGGCGCGCAGGTCGAGGCCGCATTGGCTGACGGCTTCGTTCGAAGCGGCGACGACGAATTGCGAGCAGCGATCGAGCAACGGCAGCATCGATTCGCTCATCATCGCGGCGAGGTCGATGTCTTCCGGCAATTGCGCGGCGACTTTCATGCGCACGCGCGCCGACTCGGGATGGCGCAACGGCGCGATCGCCGAGCGCCCTTCCCGCAATCCCTGCCACAGCGGGGCAATGCCCACGCCGAAGGGACTCACCGCGCCCATGCCGGTGATGACGACCCGCCGCCTGCTCATGGAATCAGCCCTGGGCCTTTGCCGCCAGCGCGTCCTTCACCACGCTCACCAGTTGCTGCACGGTGTCGCTGCCGAAGTTCGGCCCCTGGTCGGGGAACGTGATGCCGTAATGCTCTTCGATGTCGAACAGCAGCTCGATCGCGTCCAGCGAACTGACGCCGATATCCTTCAGCGTCGACTCGGGATGGATGGTCGCGAGATCGATCTTGGCCTTGACCGCGATCTGTGACGCGATCTCGTCGAAAATCGCTTTCTCGTCCGGTGTGTCGCTCATGGTTCCTCCCTCTTGGAATCGATGTCAGGTGCTCGCCTTGGCGCGAGTCAGCAACTGGTCGAGCAGCGCGATCGCGAGATCGATCTCCTCGTGCGTGATGTCGAGCGACGGCGCCAGCGTGATCACGTTCTTGTACCAGCCGCCGACGTCAAGCACGAGACCGATCGGCTGGCCGTTGTGGCGCAGGTCGCCGGCCAGGCCGATGTCGACCATGCGATCGAGCAGTGCGCGATTCGGCGTGAAGCCGTCGGCTTCGCAGATTTCCGCGCGCAGTGCCAGGCCGAGACCATCGACGTCGCCAATTTCCGGGTGGCGCTTCTGCAAGTCGCGCAGGCCGTCGAGGAAATGCGCGCCCTTCAGCGGCACCGTGCGCTCGTAATCCATGTCCTTGCCGAGGCGCATCACTTCCAGTCCGAGCGCGGTGCCCAGCGGATTGGAGTTGAACGTCGAGTGGGTCGAGCCCGCGGGGAAGATCGTCGGATTGATCAACTCTTCGCGCGCCCACAGGCCAGACAGCGGATTGAGACCGTTGGTCAGCGCCTTGCCGAACACCAGCACGTCGGGCTCGACGCCGAAGTGTTCGATCGACCACAGCTTGCCGGTGCGCCAGAACCCCATCTGGATTTCATCGACCACCAGCAGGATGCCGTACTTGTCGAGCACCTTCTTCAGGTCGCGGAAGAAGTGGCGCGGCGGAATCACATAGCCGCCGGTGCCCTGGATCGGCTCGACGTAGAAGGCAGCGTATTCGGCCTGGTTGACCTTGGGATCCCACACGCCGTTGTATTCGGTTTCGAACAGGCGCTCGAAACGCTGCACGCAGGCATCGGAATACTCGTCCGCGGTCATGCCCTTGGGACGACGGAACGGGTACGGGAACGGAATGAACATCGCACGCTCGCCGAAGTGGCCGAAGCGGCGGCGATAGCGATAGCTCGAGGTGATCGACGACGCACCGAGCGTACGGCCGTGATAGCCGCCCTCGAAGGCGAACATCAGGCTCTTGCCGTTGCTGGCATTGCGGACGATCTTCAGCGAATCCTCGATCGCCTGCGCGCCGCCAACGTTGAAGTGGACGCGACCCTTGCGACCGAACTTGGCCTGCGCGTCGAGCGCGATGGTCTTGGCGAGTTCGATGCGGGTCGGGTGCAGGTACTGGCTGGCGACCTGCGGCAAGGTGTCGATCTGGCGCTTCAACGCATCGTTGAGGCGCGGATTGGCGTAGCCGAAGTTGCAGGCCGAATACCACATCTGCAGGTCGAGGTAGGGGATACCGGCGCCGTCGTACATGTAGCTGCCGTTGCAGCCGTGGAAGATCTTCGGCGGATCGACGTAGTGGACGGTATCGCCATGCGAGCTGTAGAGCTCTTCGTCGGCGAGAAGCTGGGCATCGTCGTAACCGTCGCCGGGACGGGTGGACTGGATCGCGGCGAGGTTAGCCGACATGTGAGATCTCCAGGTATTCGGTGATGGATTCGAGATCGCCGCGCAACAACCGCGGCAGCCATTCCAGCGCCTCGGCGAAGCCGGTGATCGGGACGTAGGGGATGCCGGCGGCGCGGCAGTGTTCGATCAAGCGATGCTTGGCGAACACGAAATCGGCACGATCGGCGACGCAGAAATCGGAGACGCCATCGCCGATCAGCAGGGTCTTGCGGCCCTGCTCGCGCGCCATCCGTGCAACCGCGCATTTGCAGGTACCGCTGCCGCAACCTTCGGCGCTGAACGGCGATTCCAGCCGCCAATGCTTCGGATCGGCGGTCGGCCGCAGCGCGTTGGCGACGACATCGAGATCGTCCATGCCGAAACGCGCGAGGATGTTGTGGATCGCGTAATCGAGTCCGTCGCTGACCACGCGGATCGGAATGCCATGCGCGCGCAGGGCAGCATGGAAGGCCGGGAACGCGGGATCGATCCACAGTTCGGCGAGATGCGTATCCAGTTGATCGCGCGTCATCTGCAGCAGCCGGGTTTGTCCCTGCATGCACTCGCGCGAACCGATGCGGCCCGCGCGCCAGTCGCGCTCCAGCGTTTCCCATCCGGGTTCGCCGAAACGCACCAGCAATGAATCGATCACGTCTTCGACGCTGATGGTGCCGTCGAAGTCACACAGCACGGTCCAGTTGCTCACAACGATGACCTTTGACCTTGAATCACGCGGCCAGCATCGTCAGCGCGCCTTTCGCACGCCTTTCAAGCCTGATTTCGGCGATTTAATGTTCAGCGACGCACGCCTGGGCTAGAGTTTGCGGACCTCGACAGCACACTGCCATGAACAGGTTTCCCCACCCCTTCGTGCTCGCCATCACGCTTGCCGGCTGCAGCTTGACCGCACAGGCGCAAGAGTCGCCGCAAGCATCGGACGCGCCGGTCTACGCCGTCGGCGCCGGCGTGCAACGCCTGCCGGCGTGGTTGGGCGCGAAGCACCAGCGCACGCAGGCCGTTCCGTTCTTCGATATCGAATTGCCCGGCAAGGCCGAGCTCTCATCGGTCGATGGACTCACCGTCGATATCGTGCGCGGCAAGCACTGGCACGGCGGTGTGTATGCCGACATCGTCTGGGGCCGTTCGCGCGGCGACCTCGGTCCGCAACTCTCGCCGACGGTCAAGCGCATCAACGATCGCCTGGCTGCCGGCGGCTATCTCGAGAACGAAATCAACAAGACGGTGACGATCGGCGGTCGCGCGATGCGCGAGATAGGCGGCAATGGCGCCTATGCCGATCTCTACACCGACATCACCCTGCCGAAGATGTTCAGATACGTCGAGCACGGCTTCGAGTTTTCCGTGCGCGCCGCCAACGCGGCATCGAATCGCGAACGTTTCGGACTGGATGCAACACAATCGTCACAATTGAATCTGTCGCCGACGCGTCCCGGCGCCAGCTGGCAGCAAGCGTCGTTGCAATACCAGATCTTCGTGCCGACCAGCCAGCACACGGGCATCGCCGCCAACATCGAGTACGCGCGACTGCTCGGCGAACCTGCGCGCAGCCCGTTGGTGAAATCGTTCGGACAACGGAATCAATTGAGCGAAGGCATCGCTTTCGTCTACCACTTCTGAGTACAACATAACGTGTTGACTGGATCGATCATGGTCACTACCATTCGCGCCACGTCATCCTCCCTCCGGAGACCCGCTTCCTTGGACAGTCATAGTCGATTGCGTTACGGCACCTGAGCCGGCGGATCCTGACCCCAAGGTCGGTCTCTGCCCGTTCAGGGCGAGGCCGCGGTGCGTGAACTGGCATCACGCATGAGCTTCGTATCACCCGATCACATCTCCTAGGACCCGAGCAAATCGGTCTCTGGCGTTTCCGTGCATGTCTGGAGATTGCCAGTGTCATTCAAGCTGACCTTCGTTGTGCTGGGCGTGGTCGCGTCCATTGCGCCATCGCTGGCACGTGCCGGTGCCAGCCTGTATGTCGACGATGCCTCGGTGACGCCGCGTGGCCACTGCCAGGTCGAGTCCTGGGTGCGCGGATACGCGCCCGGCAATGAATTCGCCAGCGTGCCAGCGTGCAATATCCGCGGCACGGAGTTCGGCTTGGGCGTGAACACGTTCGCTCATCCCTCGCGCGGGCCGATCGTCAATCTCGGAGTGAAGCGCGCTTTTCGCGACTTCGATACGCAACGCTGGGGCATCGCCGCTTCGGTCGGCGCCAGCTGGGACAATGCGCACCACCGGTTTGACGGCTGGAACGCCAATATCCCCGTCAGCGTCGCGCTCGACGCCGACCGCCACACGGTCGTCCACGCCAATCTCGGCTGGAGCAAGCCGCGCCACACGCGTGGCCGGCTGACGCGCGGCATCGGCATCGAACAACGCCTCGATGCGCACTGGACCCTATTGGGCGAGGCCTATGCCGATCACGCGACGATCGCGCAGATCGGCCTGCGCCGCGCCATCGGCGACAACGCCAGCCTCGACCTGCTCGGCGGTCGCCAGGGCGGGACGACGCCTTCGTCCTGGCTGACACTGGGCTTCAACATCGTGCTCGCAAACTGACCGCGACGACTGTCGCCGGATCGTCCACCCTCCGCTCAACGGGATTCGCCATGGTGTTCTTCCCCCGCAAGATGTCCGAACGCAATGCGCTGGCCGCGCTCGCCACGGGGCGCCATGCACCCAATGCCTACGATGTCCTCGCATTCGTCCTCATCATCGGGTTGATCGCAGTGATCGCCCACGGCGTCGGCGAGATGCACGCACCGCTGAACGTGCTTGCGCAGGCACCGATCACCCTCGATCCGTCGCGACTGCCCGAATACGGCTTGCGCACCACCTTGCGGATGTTCGCCGCGATGCTGGCATCGCTGCTGTTCACTTTCACCATCGCCACGCTGGCGGCCAAGAACAAGCGCGCCGAACTGGTGATCGTTCCGGCGCTGGACATCCTGCAGTCGGTGCCGGTGCTCGGCTTCCTCACCTTCACCGTCGCCTTCTTCATGCGCCTGTTCCCGGGCAGCCAGCTCGGCGCGGAGTGTGCGTCGATCTTCGCGATCTTCACCGCGCAGGCGTGGAACATGGCGTTCTCGTTCTACCAGTCGCTGCGCACGGTTCCGCAGGACCTGGATGAAGTGAGCCGTGGCTTCCGCTTCTCGGCGTGGCAGCGGTTCTGGCGGTTGGAAGCGCCGTTCGCCGCGCCCGGCCTGATCTGGAACATGATGATGTCGATGTCCGGCAGCTGGTTCTTCGTGGTGGCGTCGGAAGCCATCACCGTCGGCGACACCACCGTCGAACTTCCGGGCATCGGTTCCTACCTGGCCCATGCCATCGACCACAAGAATTTCGTCGCGATCGCCTGGGCGGTGCTGGCGATGGCGGTGCTGATCGGACTCTACGACCAGTTGCTGTTCCGGCCGATCGTGGCGTGGGCGGACAAATTCCGCTTCGAGCAGACCGCGGGCAAGAGCCAGCCGCACTCGTGGATGTACGAACTGATGCGTCGCACGCGCGTGCTCAAGCGCCTTTACCAGCCGATCGAATGGCTGTCGCAGCGGATGATGGCCGCGCGCCTGCCTTCGATCATGCCCGCGACAAGAAGCCCAGCCGCACCGCGGCGACCGATCCTCGGCGATCGCCTGTGGCTCGCGATCGTGATCCTTGCGGCGCTCGGCGGAGGATGGCTGGCAGTCAACTACATGCGGCAATCGCTGGATTGGAGCGACGTGGGACATGCGCTCGCCGCGGGCCTCGCGACACTGGTTCGCGTCGTCGTCCTGATCGCGCTCGCCAGCGTGATCTGGGTGCCGGTCGGCGTCTGGATCGGCCTGCGCCCGAACGTCGCGCAACGCGTGCAACCACTGGCGCAATTCCTCGCCGCCTTCCCCGCGAACGTGCTGTTTCCGGTCGCGGTGGTGGCGATCGTGGCCACGCACGCCAACCCGAACATCTGGCTGTCGCCGTTGATGGTGCTGGGCACGCAGTGGTACATCCTGTTCAACGTCATCGCCGGCGCCAGTGCATTCCCGGGCGATCTGCGCGAAGTCGCCACGGTGTATCACCTGCGCTCATGGACGTGGTGGCGCAAGGTGATCCTGCCGGGCGTGTTCCCCTATTACGTCACCGGTGCATTGACCGCATCCGGCGGCTCATGGAACGCCAGCATCGTGGCCGAGTTGGCCAATTGGGGCGACACGCGCGTCGAAGCCTTCGGGCTTGGCTCCTACATCGCCAAGGCGACGCAGGCAGGCGACTACCCGCGCGTGGTGCTGGGCATCGCGGTGATGTCCCTGTTCGTCACCCTGCTCAATCGAATCCTGTGGCGTCGCCTGTACGTCTTCGCCGAACGCCGCTTGCGGCTGGCCTGATCCGGAGAATCCCATGAACGCATCCATCCAAACCGCTGCTCCCCTGGTCTCCGTGCGCGGCGTCCGCAAGCTCTACGACAAGGGCGGCCCGGAAGCCTTGCTGGTGCTCGACAAGGTCGATCTCGAACTGCATCGCGGCGAAATCGTCGGCCTGCTCGGACGTTCCGGTTCGGGCAAGTCCACGTTGTTGCGCTCCATCGCAGGCCTGATCCGGCCCAGCGAAGGCGTGATCGAATTCGAAGGCGCGGCCGGCGACATCGCGATGGTGTTCCAGAGTTTCGCCCTGTTCCCCTGGCTCACCGTGCAGGAAAACGTGGAGATCGGGCTGGAAGCCCGCGGCATGCCGGTGGCCGAGCGCCGCACGCGCGCACTCGCCGCCATCGACCTGATCGGCCTCGACGGTTACGAAAACGCCTATCCGAAGGAGTTGTCCGGTGGCATGCGTCAACGCGTCGGACTCGCCCGCGCATTGGTGGTGCATCCCAAGGTGCTGCTGATGGACGAGCCGTTCTCCGCGCTCGACGTGCTCACCGCCGAGAACCTGCGCACCGATCTCCTCGACCTGTGGTCGGAAGGACGCATGCCGATCGACGCCATCCTGATGGTGACGCACAATATCGAGGAAGCGGTGCTGATGTGCGATCGCATCGTGATCTTCGGCTCCAACCCCGGCCGCGTCATCGGCGAGATCCGCGTCAACCTGCCGCAGCCGCGCAATCGCCTCGATCCCGCATTCCGTGCCCTGGTCGAGGATATCTACGCGCGCATGACGGCGCGGACGACGCCAACGCGCGACGGCATCTTCCCCGGCATCGGCATCGCGATGGAATTGCCGCACGTGTCGAGCAACGTGCTGGCGGGCCTGATCGAAGCGGTCGCCGCCGAGCCCTACCACGGCCATGCCGACCTGCCACCGCTGGCGGCCAGCCTGCAACTCGAGATCGACGAACTGTTCCCGATCGCGGAAACCCTGCAACTGCTGCGGTTTGCCGAGCTGGAAGGCGGCGACATCCGCCTCACTGCCGCAGGCCTGCGTTTTGCCGAGAGCGAAGTGGACGAACGCAAGCGCATGTTCGCCCAGCAATTGGCAGCCCATGTTCCGCTGGCCGCGCACATCCGCCGGGTATTGGACGAACGTCCCAGCCATCGCGCATCGGCCTTGCGCTTCCGCGACGAACTGGAAGATTCGATGTCGGACGAATACGCCGAAGCGACCCTGAAAGCGATCACGAGCTGGGGGCGTTACGCCGAATACTTCGCCTACGACGATGAGGCCGACATGTTCTCGCTGGAGGATCCGGGCTGAGAACGCCCGGACCGTTCAATCCGCCTCGATCGCGGCGAATCGTTCGACCAGGAAATCGATCAACGCGCGCACCGACGGCAGCAAGCCGCGGCGCGACGGGAATACCGCGTGGACGATCTCCGCGCGCGGCGCCCAGCCTTCCAGCACGTGTTGCAGGCGACCTTGCGCCACCAGTTCCTGCGTCACCATCTTCGGCAGCTGCACCACGCCGACGCCGGCGACCGCGGCATCGCGCAGCGCCAACATTCCGCGGGTGACGAAACGCGGCTGGTGGTGGATGGCGACGTGCTCGCCATCGGGACCATGCAGGTCCCAGACGTGCAGGTTCTGCGGCAATCCGAGATCCATGCTCGGGTAGTTCATCAATTCGCCGGGCGATGACGGCTGGCCGAGTCGCGCCAGCAATACCGGACTCGCGACCAGGCACTGCGTGCGCGTCGCCAACACGCGCAACACCAGATCGGAATCCTCCAGCGGCGGCGGCCGCACGCGGATCGCGATGTCGACGCCCTCGCCGATCACGTCGACACGGCGATTGGTGGCATCGAGATGCAACTCGACCTGCGGATACAGGCGCAGGAAATCGGAGACCATCGCGCCAACCTGGGCATCCAGCAACGTAGTCGGGCAACTCATCCGCACCACGCCGCGCGGTTCGGCCTGGTCGCGCTGGATCGCTTCCTCGGCGGCGCGCGCTTCCACCAGCGCCGCGCGGGCATGGCCGTAATAGGTCTGGCCCGGCTCGGTCACCGCGAACTTGCGGCTGGAACGCTGGATCAGGCGCACGCCCAGCCGCGACTCCAGCAGGGCGATGCGCCGGCTCAGCTTGGACTTGGGGATGCCCAGCGCCCGCCCGGCCGGGGCAAAGCCGCCGTGGTCGACCACCTGGACGAAGTAGTAGAGGTCGTTGAGATCCTGCATCGTTCCAATCATAGGACGATATGGGCGAATTATGGCGACTATTCGCCAGATCGTTGCGGGATTAGCCTGTGCGCAATCGGTGATTCCACCGAATCCACAAGAGAGCATTCCATGAACATGAAGAAGATCCTCGGCACCACCAGCGCCCCCGGCCGGCATTGGGTCGGCGACGGCTTCCCCGTCCACGGCATGTTCGGCTACAGCGGTCCGGGCGTCGCCCAGCGCAGCCCGTTCCTGATGCTGGACTACGCCGCGCCCACCGAATTCCCGCCCAACACCGGCTATCGCCGTGGCGTCGGCCAGCATCCGCATCGCGGCTTCGAAACCGTCACGATCGTCTATGACGGCGAAGTCGAGCATCGCGATTCCACCGGACAGGGTGGCGTGATCGGTCGTGGCGACGTCCAGTGGATGACCGCCGGCGGCGGCATCCTCCACGAGGAATTCCATTCGCACGAATACAGCCGCACCGGTGGCCCGTTCGAGATGGTGCAACTGTGGGTGAATCTGCCGGCGCGCGACAAGATGGCGCCTGGCGGTTATCAGGCCATCACCGATGCGCAGATCCCCGCGCTTGCTTTGCCGAACGATGCAGGGACCGTGCGCGTGATCGCCGGCGATTACGAAGGTTCGAAGGGGCCGTCGAGCACCTTCACCCCGATGAATGTCTGGGACCTGCGCATCGCGGCCGGCAAGACGGTCGAGTTGCCGCAGCCGGAAGGCTGGACCACGCTCATCGTGGTGCTGGCTGGCACCGTGCAGGTGAACGGCGAATCGGTGTTGCGTGAAGCGCAGATGGCGACGCTGTCCACCGAAGGCAGCGGCCTGACCATCGAAGCCAACAGCGATGCCAAGGTATTGCTGCTCGCCGGCGAACCGATCGACGAGCCGGTGGTTGGCTACGGTCCGTTCGTGATGAACACCGAAGCGCAGATCGCCGAAGCCATCCGCGATTTCAACACCGGCAAGTTCGGCCAGATGCATTGATCGAAACACGTTGAAAGGGCATTCCCATTGCCCACGTGCGCAGTAGACTTGCGGCCTGGGCAATGGGGAGAGCCAACGATGTCGAAACACGCCTGTGCCGGCAGTTTGCTGGCTCTCGGTCTGCTTGCGGCGAGCACGCAGGCACGCGCCAGCGGAGACAGCGGCTGCAACGCGCAACCGACGCTGCATCACCGCGGTTATGAAGCCTGCAGCGACCTGGTGCTGATCAGCCCGGGCAACGACACCCGCCTCAACATGTTGCTGCTGCTCGCCGATCGCGGTCGCGTGCAGCCGGCGATGATCAAGAACGAGGCACCGGACTCCGGGACTCCGGTTCCCGCGGCGATGCTGTCGTGGTCGGCGCTGTCCAGCGCGACCGGCAACGATGCGGTCAAGGCCAATGACGACAGTTCGACGGGTTCCGGCACGGCCGACAATTCCAACGGCCGCTGCGTCAGCAACAGCGTCGGCGCCGACCGCTTCCGCCAGGCACTGCAGGCCGACACCGGACTGGGTGCAGACGAGCGCAAATCGCTCGGCGATGCACGCGCCCAGGTCTCCGCCGCCTGCGGCGATCCCGGCAAGACTGCGGCACTGCTCGATGGCGTACTCGGCAAGATGCAGGGCGCGAGCGGCAAGGCCTTCGCCGCCTACCTGATGAGTGCGGCGGTCTTCTACGGCCCCGACCCCGGCGCTGCGCGCCCCGCCTTCCAGTCGCTGTCCGAAGTGAAGCAGCCGTGGGTGCGTGAAGCCGCGACCTACATGCTCGCGCGCACCGACCTCAACATCGCCCAGCTCAATGCCTTCGGCGACTACGGCAATTTCGACGCCACGAAAGTCGACCAGGCTGCACTCACGCGCGCCCGCAACGGCATGCAGCGCTATCTCAAGTCGTATCCGAACGGCGCCTATGCCGTGTCCGCCGACGGACTGATGCGGCGCGTCGAATGGCTGGGCGGCAATGACACCGCTGCCGCGAACGTCTATGCCACGGCACTGGCGCAACGCGGCAACGGCGCGGCCTTCGTCGACCTGCTCAACGAAATCGACACCCGCCTGTTGCCGACCACGCAGAACGGCGCGACCAAGCCGCTCGCCACACGCGATCCGTTGCTGTTGGCGATCGATGACCTCTGGCGCATGCGCCTCGAGCGCAAGACCGATCCCAAGCTTTACCTGCCGGCGGACGAACTGGCCGCGCAACAAGCGGTGTTTTCCAATGACCCGGCGCTGTTCCGTTACCTGCAAGCCGTGCATGCCTACCACGTGCAGAACCAGCCGACGCAGGTCTTGAAGCTGCTGCCTGCCGGCGAACCTCGCAAGGGCATGGGCTATGTCGATTTCAGCACGCAACTGCTGCGGCTGATGGCGATGGACGATCTCGGCCAACCCGGCGTGCGCGAGGGCCTGCTGAAACTGCTGCCGCTCGCGACCCGCGCCTACCAGCGACAGACGCTGGAACTGGCGCTGGCGCTCCACGACGAACGCCACCAGTCACTGGACAAGGTGTTCGCCGCCGACAGCCAGGTCCGCGATCCCGCGATCCGCCGCATCCTGCTGGAAAACGTCGCCGGCCCGGAATTGTTGCAACAACAGGCCGCGAACGCCAAGGTTCCGTCCACCGAACGCAGTGTCGCGCTGTTCGTGTTGCTCTATCGCGATCTGATCGGCGGGCGTTATGCACAATTCAACGAATGGCTGCCGCGCGTTCCCGCGGACACCAAGCCGCTGACCGACAGCTACCAATTGCTGTACCCAACGCCTTCGCTCGGCGTGTTCCGCTGGGCCGGCAACGACAAGGGCTACGCCTGCCCGGCACTGTCCGCGATCACGACGACACTCGCCCGCACGCCTGTCGCTCCCCACGCCAGCTTGTGCGTCGGTGAATTCCTGCGCCTCAACGGCTTCGATCACATTCCGCTGGCCGCACCCAACAAGCAGGAGCGCGAGTGGCGCAAATCCTTGTCGACTTCGCAACAGCAACTCGGCACTACGCCATTGCTGTTCCCCGGCAAGCAGACTGATCGCCAGTCGATCTACCGCCAGGTGATGGCCGATGCCAACGCAGCCAGCGACGATCGCGCTTACGCACTGGTGCGCGCGATTCGCTGCTACGCGCCCAGCGGCAACAACGACTGCGGTGGCGACGATGTCCCGACCGCGGAACGCAAGCGCTGGTTCACCCTGCTCAAGACCACCTACAAGACCTCGCACTGGGCGTCTTCGGTGGAGCATTACTGGTAACAAAGATGAGGACGCCTCGCGCACTGGCTGCAGCGGTCGCTGCCTGCGCGCTGTGCCTTGCATTGATTGGCTGTGCGCGCACGTCCGATGCCGTGGTGCACGCGGAACACTTCGATGCGTTCTGGCTGTGGGCCGGCGTGCAGCCGCAGCCGGCGCTCGACCATGCACGCACGCTCTACCTGCTGGAAGCCGAGATCATCGGCGGCGAGCCCGCGCATCTGCAGCGGCGTCTTGCAGCGACTCCGCGGATCGCGCACGCCGACACCTGGCTCGTCTATCGCGCCGACACCCTGTCATGGTCGGATGAGGTCATTCCCGCCATCCGCGGCGACATCGCGCGTTGGCGCGCCAACGGCAATCGCGTCGTCGGCGTGCAACTGGATTTCGATGCGCGTACCCGCCACCTCGATCGCTACGCCGGCTTCCTGCGCGACCTGCGCGCGCAGCTGCCGCACGGGACGAAACTCGGCATCACTGGGCTGATGGACTGGAGTGCCAACGGCGATCCCACGCAACTCGCGCAACTGGCTGGGATCGTCGATGAAGTCGTGGTGCAGACCTATCAGGGCCGCGCCGCCATTCCCGGCTACGGGAAATATCTCGAACGCATGCGCGGCTTCCCGATCCCGTTTCGTGTCGGGCTGGTGCAAGGCGGCGAATGGCGCGCGCCCCCCGAACTGCCTGCGAATCCGAACTTCCGCGGTTACGTGGTGTTCCTGGTCAACCCATAGTCGCGTTGTCGATCACGAAGCGATACTTCACGTCGCTCTTCAACATGCGCTCGTAGGCCTTGTCGATGTCCTGGGCGCTGACCATCTCGATATCCGAGACCACCCCGTGCTTGGCGCAGAAATCCAGCATCTCCTGCGTCTCGGCGATGCCGCCGATCAGCGAACCCGCGATCGCGCGGCGCTTGAAGATCAGGTTGCCGATGTTCGGCGACGGATGCGGATGTTCGGGCACGCCGACCAGCACCATCGTGCCATCGCGCTTGAGCAACGCGGTGAACGCGTCGAGATCGTGGCTGGCGGCGACGGTATTGAGGATGAAATCGAAGCTATTGGCATGCGCCTTCATCTCGTCGGCATTGCGCGACACCACCACTTCGTCGGCGCCCAGCGCCTTGGCGTCCGCGCGCTTGCTTTCCGAGGTGGTGAACGCCACAACGTGCGTGCCCATCGCATGCGCCAGCTTCACGCCCATGTGGCCGAGTCCGCCGATGCCGACGATCCCGACCTTGCTGCCCGGCCCGACCTTCCAGTGGCGCAGCGGCGAATACGTGGTGATGCCGGCGCACAGCAGCGGCGCGACCGCGGCGAGCTGTTCCTGCGGATGGCGGATCTGCAGCACGAACTTCTCGTCGACCACGATCCGCTGCGAATAGCCGCCCAGCGTGTGGCCGGGCGCATCGCGGGTCGGCCCGTTGTAGGTGCCGACGAAACCGTTCTCGCAATATTGTTCGAGGCCCTCGTCGCAGGCCGCGCAATGCTGGCAGCTGCCGACCAGGCAGCCGACGCCGACGGTATCGCCGACCTTGAATTTGGTGACATCGCCACCGACCGCGCTGACCGTGCCGACGATCTCGTGGCCGGGCACGCAGGGGTAACGGGTGCCCCCCCATTCCGAACGCGCGGTGTGCAGGTCGGAATGGCAGATGCCGCAATACGCGATCTCGATCTGCACGTCGTGCGAACCGGGTTCGCGGCGCGCGATGTCCATCGCTTCGAAAGACTTGTCCGCGGCGTGGACGCCGTAGGCTCGGGTGGTCATGCGGAATCTCCTCAGCCGTTGTCGATGCCGTATTCGCGCAGCTTCTTGCGCAAGGTCGCGCGATGGATGCCGAGCATCTCGGCGGCGCGACTCTGGTTGCCGTCGCAATGACTCAACACTTCCACGAACAACGGCACTTCGACCTCACGCATCACGACCGCGTGCAGGTCGCTCACGCCGGACCCGTCCAGGTCGCGCAGGTAGCGACTGATGGAGGAGGCGACATGATCGCGCAGCGGCGTACGCGGATGACGGAGTTGGTCTTGGCGGTCGGACACGGGGGTTGTCGAATCAGGCGCGCACGCTGCACCAGCGGCTGATGAGTCTAGCGCGTGTTTGTGCCGTCTGCCGGGGGCAACAGGGCAAAATCGAATGACACTGCTTTTTGCGGCGGATCCGTCACATTCAGCTGGACGGTGGCGGTCTGGCCGCTGCCGATCGTCGCACCGTGCGCACCGGCCAGGTATTGCGTCGCGGCATAACGTCCTTGCGCCACCGGCACGCCGTTGATGTCGGACAGCGTGAGCTGCAGCAACGGCCACGCCTGCGGCCAGTTCGCATCGTTGCGGAAACTCGCCTCCACCACCAGCACGCCGGGACGGTCTGGCGCCGCATGGATGCGATGGTCGACGATCTTCAGGTTTGATGTGTCGCTCCATGCCGGCACGGTGCAGGCGAGCACCCGGCATGCGGTGACGGCCAATGGCCGCGTCGAGGCATCGTTCGCCAACGCGGCGCGTCCCCCCACCAGAATCTGCACCAGCAGCAGGACGAACAACACGAACACCACCGGCCATGCCCAGCGTGGCGTCGGCAGGGACTGCGGCGCTGCTTCAGCGGCGATGTCGCGGGCGAAACGCGGGGTTGCGGAATCGGACATGTCCGTCATTGTGCGCGACGCACGCCGTCGATGCGGATCCAGTCGTCCTGGCGTGCCACCTTCAGTTCATCGAACCATGCGGCATAGCGCTGCAGCAATTCATCTTCCTGTCCAGCGAGAATGCCGGACAACGCGATGCGCGTCCCGGGCTCGCAATGGCCGACCAGCGTTTCCGCCAATGCATCGAGCGCCGAAGCCAGGATGTTCGCGACCACCACCGGATAGCGGCGTGCCGACGCCTGATCCGGCAATACCGCCTGCAACTGCGCGGCGACGCCATTGCGTTCGGCGTTGTCGTGGCTGGCGATGATCGCCTGGGGATCGTTGTCGATGCCGTCGGCGTGCGTGGCCCCGAGCTTGATCGCCGCCAATGCGAGGATGCCGCTGCCGCAGCCGAAATCGAGGACGTCGCGACCCTGCAACAGGCCTTGCACGGCAAGCGTGTCCAGCCATTCCAGGCACAGCGCGGTAGTCGGATGGGTACCGGAACCGAAGGCGAGGCCGGGATCGAGGCGGATGATCGCGGCGTTCGCGCCGGCTTCGGCGGGAACGTCGTGATTCCACGGCACCACCCAGGTGCGCCCCCCGAAACGCATCGGCTTGAACTGGTCGAGCCAGGCGCGTTCCCAATCCTGGTCCTCGACCTTGCGGAATGCGGCTTGGTCCCAATGCAGGCCGGGATCGAAACTCTCGAGCGCGGCGAGCAGCGCCAGCGCGTCGGTGTCGGCATCGAACAACGCGGTCAGCGTCATCTGCTTCCACAACGGCGTCTCGCCGACGCCGGGCTCGAAAATCGCCTGTTCGTCGGCGGTTTCGGCATCGGCGTCCTGCATCGTCACCGAGAGTGCGCCGAGATCTTCCAGCGCGCGTTCGCAGCGCGGCTGTTCGGCCAGCGTGCAGGGCAATGTGAGTTCGAGCCAGGGCATGCCGATATTCTGCCGTTATTCCGCCGCGTCTTCGACCTGAACGTGGATCTGCGCCGCGCGCAAGGCCGCGGGATCGATCAATCGCACCGAGCCGCGATCGATCTCCACCCGCAGATGCGGGACCGCTTCCGGACGCACGCTCAGCACCATCGGCGCGAAGATTTCGCGCGCTTGGCCCGTATGACGGATCGCATGCACGCGCGACGCCGCATCGCTGCTGTCATCTTCGCGCACGCGCACGTTGGGGAACCCGACGCCCTTGACCTCGCCCTGGAGGTGCACGGCATCGGCCTGCGCGGGATCGACGCGCACGTCGAGCGCGGCGCTTTCCAGCTTGAGCACATAGCTGGAATCCGCCGTCATCGGCATGCGCACGTCGATGCGCTTGTGAAACGGCCGCACGAACAGCAATCCGGCCATGACCACGACGATCAACACACCGAGCAAGGCATAGCCCAGCCACGGCGGCCATCGCGACACCCAGGCACGCACGCGTTGCCCCGAGATCAATGCATGCGATGTCAGCGCCGCGGCCCAGGTGAGGATGCCCGACCACAGCACATCGGAAAGGAAATGCGCGCCGGCGGCCATGCGCGCACTGCCGATGGCGCCACCAAGCAGGAACGAACCGACGATGATCGCGACGCCGAGCGTCGGCCGCGCAGCCATCACCGTCAGACCGATCGCGCCGACCGCGAAGCCGACCGAACAATGTCCGCACGGGAACGACTTGCCGACGCCGGGCGTGCCGAGGTCGAGCGGCGGACGATATTGCGCCTGGCCGCCGAATTCCTGCAGCGTGCGCGGGCGCGGGCGTCCGGTGTAGTCCTTGCCGATGCCGTTCACCAGCAGGCCGGTGCCGAGTGCGACCGTCGCCAGCGAGGTCAGCGCCATCTTGCGCACCAGCGGGTGCTTGCGCCAGCGCGGCACCGCGAACGCGAGGATCGACGCCAGCACGATCAGCCACGACAGCGCCGAACCGAAGGCATACAGCGCCTTGTACGGTTGTTTGTTGCCCATCGGCCACGAAGCGTCGTAACCGAGCTCGAAGGGCGCTTGATGATGGAAGTGCGCGGCGGCGCGGATGTCGAGATCGCTCATCCAGAACGGCACGGTGCATGCCACCGCCGCAATCGCCAGGAGGACCCACGGCAACCATGCGCGCAGCCGTGGACTCGTCATGGCAGCGGCTCCGTGGTGACGTGGCGGCGCACGCGAACGACTTGCACCATGCGCGGTGGTGCATCCATGCGCTGCACGCGGATCACGCCGAGTTCGGCGACACGCTCATAGTTTTTCGTCAATGCGGCGGGTTCAACGACAACGCTGTCGTTCGCCGAAGCATGCGATCCATCCTGGCCGCCGACGAATTCCACCCACAACGCTTCCTGCGGCAGGCCGCGGCGCGCGGTATCCATCTCGAACTGGTTGGTGATGCGGCCATCGACATCGAGCGCCGCCACCGGATACGGATGCGGCTGCACGTAATAGGCCAATTCCGCCAGCAACATGCGGTCCGACGACAGGATCGGCAAGCCGCCCTGCTCCTGCGTCACCGGTTGCAGCGCACGACCGAGTTCGCGCCAGCCGAGCACGCGCGCGTAGAGGTCGTTGCCGCTGCGCGATGGCGGGTGACCGAGCTTGGCGCCGATGTCGCGGTAATGGAGGATGCCGAGCTGCAGCACGAAGTTGAGCAGGATCACGCTCCATGCCCATGCCGGCTTGCGCCCGTCCACCCACAACGCCAGCCACACGCTGCCGGCGGCATAGGCAGTGACTGCCCAGTTGGCATTGGCCGCCGTCACCAGCGACAGCGCGAGCATCACCAGCAGATACGGGATGGTGAACGGCGCGAGGAAGCGCGCGTTGTCGCCACGACCGCGGAACATCAACATCACCAGCAGCGGAAACGACAGCAGGCCGAAGATGCCCCATTGCGCGCCGAGGAATTGGCCGAAGTGGCCGAAATGCAGGCCCGCCTTGCTGGCATTGGTGAGATCGGCAGTGTGGCGCACCGTCTCGAAATGATGCTGGATGTTCCAGGCGATGTTCGGTGCGATCAATACCAGCACGATCGCCAGCGCGATCCATGGCCCCTTGCCGCGTACCGGGACGGCATCGCGACCGCGCCACAGCACCCACGCCGCCATCGGCACGAAGACGAGCATGGTGTATTTCGCCAGCGCGCCGAGGCCGATCGCCACGCCCAGCCCGATCCACCACTTCAGCTGCCCTTGCGTGCGCGCCATCCACAACAGCCACAACGCCCACGACCATGCGACCAGCAGCAACGCATCCGGCGACAACACCCAGCCGCCCAGCGCCTGTCCCGGCATGCCGAGGAACAGCGCCGCGGCGATCAGGCCGGTGCGTGCGTTCTTCATGGCCGTGCCGAGTCGATACAGGCCGAGCGCAGCCATCGGGTAAGCGAGCAATGCCGGCAATTTGACGCCGAGCTCGCCATCGCCGAGCAACATCGTGCTGGCGCGCACCAGCCACGCCACCAGCGGCGGCTTGGAGTAGTAGCCGAAGGCGAGGTCGCGCGACCACAGCCAATACTGCGCCTCGTCGACGAACAGGCTGTAGTCGTGGGCCCAGACGAAACCGATGCGGTACAGCAGGGTGCCGATCACCAGCAGGATCAGCCACGGCGCAATGCGCGCCTCTTCCTGCTCGAATGGCGAAGACGTGGAAACGCTCACGTGGGGAGGCGCCGTTGGAAAGGCGCAAGGATACCGCAGACGCTCAGAATCCCAGCCCCAGCTGGGGAGAAGGCGGCGCTGCTGCACGGGTCGGAACGCGGATCCGCGGCGTCGCGCCGGAAGGGCTGGACATGGCCGGTGCGCGTTGTTTCGCCTGCGCCTGTTTGTGCGCGGACTCGGCGAGTACCTTGAACTGGCGTTCGCGCAGGCGCACCAGCTCCTCGGCGTGGGCATGCGCCTGGGTGCGCACGTCCTCCTCGAGCTCGGCGTCGGGCAGGTGCGAGAACGGGATGCGCATCGGCGCCGCGTCGTGCTCGATCGCGGTCTGCATCGCCGCGACGTAGAGCGCGTTGTTGCCGAAGTGGCGATTGACCTTGTCCAGCACCTCCGTCACCGACTGCCGCCTGCGCGTCGTCGCGATCAACTCCCCGCTGCGCTTGCTGCGCAACTCGATCCCGACCAGCGTCGCCGCGACCGACAGCGGCGGATTGCGCTTGACGTTCCAGCGTCCGCTCGCCGCGGCGCGCTCCAGCGGCGCGAGCATCTTCGCCAGCTGATGCAGCAGGCTGGGCGTGTCGTCGATTGGCGCGAATTCAGCCGATGGACTGAAGCGGTCGTCGAGGCCGACGAAGCGGACATGCAATTGCAGCCCGCGCGCGAGATAGCCGCCGTCCTCGTGGCGCAGGCGCATCGCCGCCTTCGCCAGCAACTTGAACAACACCGCGCGCATGCCTTCGAGGTCGCGCAGTTTCGGATCGAGCACATGCGAATGACCGATCGAACCACGCTGGGTCTTGCGGTCCGGGACCTCGATGCCGCGCAACTGCATCCAGAAGCGCTCGCCCTCGACGCTGCCCCAGGCCGCACGCAGGCGATCCTTCGGCGCCGCGCACAGTTCTTCCACGCTGTCGATCCCGGCCGCGAGCAGGCGCGCCTCCATCGATGCACCGATCCCGCACAGGTCGCGCAGTTCCAATCCATGCAGGGCGTGGGGAAGATCCTCCTTCTCCAGCACGATCAGGCCATCCGGCTTCTGCATGTCGGACGCGGTCTTGGCCAGGAACTGGTTCGGTGCGATGCCGATGGAACACCGGATCGCGGCGAATTCGTCGGCGATGCGGCGCTTGATCGATTGCGCGATGGCGATCGCGTTGTCGCGCTGGCGTTCGCGCCCGATCAGCCAGCACGGCACCTCGTCGATCGATCCCGGCGTGCCGTGGGGAATGCAATCGGCAATCGCGGCCATCAGCCGGGTATGCACCTGCAGGTAACGCGCCGGCCGCGCCGGCACCACCAGCAATTCCGGGCAGCGCTCGCGCGCCTCGCGCACCAGTGTCCCGGTGCGGATGCCGAACTGCTTGGCCTCGTTGCTGGCAGCGATGCAGCAGGTGCTGTCGGTCATCACCGGCGCCACCGCGACCGGTCGCCCGCGCAATTCCGCATCGTCCTCCTGTTCGACGGAGGCGAAGTAGGAATTGAAATCGACGAAGAGGCAACGCAGCGTCATGACAGCATCCGTCTGGCTCCGCAGTATCCGCGCCGTGCGTCTCCGCGACGGTTGCGAATTTCACGGTTCTACTAACGGGTCAGGCTGCGCTGCGTGCGTCGCAGGGTTCGCGACGAAGCATCGCCCGGCTGTGCGCCTATCGCGGTTGTCTGCAGCCGCCGACACGCCGTGAATCCGTCCATGGAGGCTCGACTCGGCATCCATGCCTCGTATGGTCGGCGCTACAGACGAACCGCATAGGCGCCGCCGGTGGCAGGCTTTTCGCTCTCCGCAAAGCAACAACACGCGCGCGGCCGCGGGTGTGCCAGTCCGGGGCGTGGGCATTGCGCCGCATGGATGCGGCGCATGAGCCTCCATGGACGGATTCACGGCGTCCCACGCACCGGAGCTGGCCTCCCGCGAAGCCAGCGCGTGCCTTGAACGCCCGCGCACAGCCGGGCGATGCTTTTCTCGCAGAAGTTACAACACGTGCGGAGGTTCGCCACCCACGATCACGACGTCGGCAGGCCGGCGCGCGAACAGCCCGACGCTAATCACGCCCGGGATCTGGTTCAGGCGCTCCTCGACGCCCACCGGATCGGTGATGCGCAGATTGTGCAAGTCGAGGATGTGGCCGCCGTTGTCGGTGACGATCGGACGCTCCATCGCGTCCATGCGGAACACCGGCTGGCCACCAGTCAACGCGACCAGCTCGCGCGCGACCATGCTGCGTGCCATCGGCACCACTTCCACCGGCAACGGGAACTTGCCGAGCACGTCGACCTGCTTGCTGGGATCGATGATGCAGACGAACTTCCTGCTGGCCTGCGCGATGATCTTCTCGCGCGTCAGCGCCGCGCCGCCGCCCTTGATCAGGTTCTTGTGTGGATCGCATTCGTCGGCGCCATCGACGTACAACTCGAGTTCGCCGACCGCGTTGAGATCGAACACCTCGATGCCATGCGCGCGCAGCTTTTCCGTGCTCTGCTCGGAACTCGACACCGCGCCGCGGATGCGATGCTTCTCGCGACCGAGCGCATCGATGAAGAACGCCACCGTCGAGCCGGTGCCGACGCCGACCATCATGCCGTCCTCGACCCAGTCCATGGCCTTTTCGGCGGCCAGTCGCTTGCCTTCGTTGCTCATTGTTTCGCGTTCCAGAGAGGTGGTTATTTCTTTTCGAGGCCGAGCAGCAGCTTCCACTGCGCCGCGGTGACCGGCAGCACCGACAGTCGCGAACCGGTGCGCGTCAGCGCGAATTCCTCGCCGAGCGCGTCGCGATGCTCGCGGATTTCCGTCAGCGACAACAGGCGCTTGAGATGACGCACGTAGCCGATGTCGACCAGATCCCAGCGCGGCTGTTCCTGCGTCGACTTGGGATCGAAGTATTTCGACTTCTTGTTGAACTGGGTCGGATCGGGATAGGGCGTGCCCATCACTTCGCCGATGCCGTAGATGCCCGGCACTTCGCAGTTCGAGTGGTAGACGAAGACCTGGTCGCCCGGCTGCATCTGGCGCATGAAATTGCGCGCTTGGTAATTGCGCACGCCGGTCCAGGGTTCGCGCCCGACTTTCTGCAGAGTGTCGATGGAGAAATCGGTCGGCTCGGTCTTCATCAGCCAGTAGTGGGCGCGCGCGCTCATGGCTTCTCCCGCAGGTAGGTGGTGGATTCGGTGACGATGGCATCGCAGGGCACGTCCCAGTCGCGCGGCTGCAATGCTTCGACACGCTGGCGATCGAAACCGACGCCGACAAGATGCGGAGGCGCGGCGCGATGATCGCGCAACGTGCGGTCGTACCAGCCGCCACCCATGCCGAGGCGATGGCCATTGGCATCGAAGCCGGTCAGCGGCAGCACGATCAACGCCATGTCGGTCACCCGCAACAGCGACGACGGCTCCAGCACCGGCTCGGGGATGCCGAAACGGTTCGGGCGCGTGTCATCTCCGGCGCGGAACGGCGCGAAGCGCAAGGTGTTGTCGCCCTCATCCAGCACCGGCAGGCAATAGACGCAGTGCAGCGGCAGTCGCAACTGCCAGGCGTGCAGCGGCACTTCGCCATCCACCGCCCAGTAACCGGCGACGTAACCCTGCGTCGGCGCGAACGGCAGCGCCAGCAATCCGCGCGCCACCGTGTCGGCGGCGGCCAGGCGATCGCCCGCGCTCACGCTGCGGCGGGCATCGCGCAGGCGGCGGCGGAGATCGAGGGAGGGATCGCGGGTAGCGGGCATCCGCACATTATCCGCGATCAGGAAAGAAAGGTTCCTCCGCCGTGCCGATGCGGCTGAACGGCCTTGAACCCAGGGTTCAAGTGGAAGCGCTTGGCGACCTTCGGGCTTTCCGCACGTGGCGGACATGCACGCCCAGTCGCTTCACATTTCCGATGTCGTTCTTAAGGGACAAGGCGAATGTTTGCGCGCTGTCGAACACAGCAGAGGAAGCGGGATCAGTATAGCCAACCACGGTCGGCGCGCACATTATTTTCTTCGCGCATTCAGCGCGCGTCGGGTTCGACCAGTGCGTTGAGCTTGCGCTCGAGATCGCCAAGCGTGCGATCGAATTCATCGCCCAGCACCCCGCCCTGGTGGCGCGTCTGCTGCAATTCATGGGCAAGATTGAGCGCGGCAAGCACGGCGACGCGCTCGATCGCGGCCATGCGGTTGTTGCCGCGGATGTCGCGCATGCGCTGGTCGAGCATGCGTGCGGCGGCGACCAAGTCGTCGCGTTCTTCCGGCTCGCAACCGACGCTGTAGTCGCGATCCATCACTCGGACGTTGACGACTTCGCTCACGGCTGGTCCTCAAGCGAGCGGATGCGGTGGATCAGCGCCTCGACGCGCACGCGCGCCTGCTCGTTGCGGGCGATCAGGTCGGCGCGTTCGTTCATCAATTGCTGCTGTTCGGCGCGCAAGGCGCGGTTCTCGTCGCTCAGGCGATGCAGTCGCGCGGACAGCCCTTCGGCGCGCTCCACCAGCGCCTGAAGTCGATCGATCGCGTCCTGCCCGTTCATGCCGAAACATTAGCATGGGGTCGACGCCGGGCGTCATCGCCTGCTTTACACTGCTGCCATGTCCGAATCCCTGCCCGCCGCACCCGCCCTGCAAGCCGAACTCGACCAGCTCGGACTGGCGACCACCCCATGGGAATTGCAGGGCGCGCTGATCGGCTGGATCGCCGGCGGCGGCGACGCCGACCGCGAGTGGCTGTCCAAGGTGATGGCCGATCCCGCCCTGCCCGCACTGGCGGACGGCAGCGCGATCGAGCATTTCGGCCGTGGCACCCAGGCCCAGATCGAGGACAACGACCTCGGCCTGACGCTGCTGCTGCCCGACGAGGACGCCACCCTGCAGGCGCGCAGTGCCGCCCTGTTCGATTGGTGCCGGCATTTCCTCGGCGCCTTCGGCCTTGCCGCCGGCGCGGAACCGCCGCTGTCCGACGAAGGCGAGGAAGCGCTGCAGGATCTGGCGCGCCTGGCCACCGCCACCGCAGAACCGGACGGCGACGAGGAAGACGAAGCCGCACTGGCCGAGATCGAGGAATTCGTGCGGGTCGCGGCGCTGTTGCTGCATGGCGATGTCGCCATCGCACGCCGTCGCCGCCAGTTGCACTGAGTCATGCCCACCGGCCTGTCCGCGGCCACCTATGCCCGCCGCCGCCGGCAACTGATGCGGCAGGTCGGCAATGACGGCATCGTCATCGTCCCGAGCGCGCCGGAACGCATCCGCAGCCGCGACACCCACTATCCCTATCGTCCCGATTCCGATCTCTGGTACCTGACCGGATTCGCCGAGCCGCACGCGGTGCTGGTGCTGATTCCCGGGCGCGCGCACGCCGAATCCATCCTGTTCTGCCGCGAACGTGACCCCGAACGCGAAGGCTGGGACGGCGCGCGGGTGGGACCGGAAGACGCGGTGCACGTGCTTGGTTTCGACGATGCCTATCCCATCGACGATCTCGACGAAATCCTGCCCGGCCTGCTGGAAGGCCGCACGCGCGTCCACTACCACCTCGGCCGCGACACCGAGTTCGACCTGAAACTGATCGGCTGGCTCAATCGCGCACGCACGCACGGACGCCGCGACCGCCAGTCGCCCAACGAATTCATCGAACTCGGCCATCTCCTCGACGAGATGCGCCTGTTCAAGAGCGCCGAGGAATTGCGGGTGATGCAGCGCGCGGTCGACATCAGCATCGAGGCGCACCAGGCGGCAATGCGCGCAGCGCGCCCGGGCGTCGCCGAATACGAATTGCAGGCCGAACTCGAACGCGTGTTCCGCCGCAACGATGCCGTCCCCGCCTACGGCAGCATCGTCGGCGCGGGCGCCAATGCCTGCGTCCTGCACTACATCGACAACGGCTCCAAATCCGGCAAGACCGACCTGATCCTGATCGATGCCGGCGCCGAATACCGCGGCTACGCCTCGGACATCACCCGCACGTTTCCGGTCAACGGCCGTTTCAGCGCCGAACAGCGCGCCCTCCACGACCTGGTCGGCGCGGCGCAGCGGGCGGCACTGGCGCAGGCGCAACCGGGACGGCCATGGTCGGCAATGCACGAGGCCGCGATCGAAACCCTGACCGACGGCCTGCTATCGCTCGGCCTGCTCAAGGGCACGCTCAAGCAGCACCTGAAGGATGACAGCCACAAGCGTTTCACCCGCCACAAGACCGGGCACTGGCTTGGCCTCGACGTCCATGACGTCGGCGAATACCGCATCGACGGCGAATCGCGGGTACTGGAACAGGGCATGGCCTTCACCGTCGAACCCGGCCTCTATATCGGCCCCGACGACCGCAGCGTGGCGGCGAAATGGCGCGGCATCGGCATCCGCACCGAGGACGACGTGGTGATGACCGCCAACGGCCATCGCATCCTCAGCGATGCCCTGGTGCGCGACGCCGACGCCATCGAAGCCTTCATGGCCGAAGCCCTATAATTACGGGCTCCCCGCACCACCCTCCGACCATGCCCACGAATATCGTGACTGGCGACGCCATCGCCATCCGCCGCGCCCTGTTGTCCGTCTCCGACAAGACCGGGTTGATCGATCTCGCCAAGACGCTGGCCGCACGCGGCGTCGAACTGCTTTCGACCGGCGGCACCGCAAAGGCGATCCGCGAGGCCGGGCTGGCGGTACAGGACGTCAGCGACGTTACCGGGTTCCCGGAAATGATGGACGGCCGCGTCAAGACGCTGCATCCGATCGTGCATGGCGGCCTGCTCGGTCGCGCCGGCACCGACGACGCGGTGATGGCCGAACACGACATCGACCCGATCGACCTCTTGGTACTGAATCTCTATCCGTTCGAGCAAGTCAGCGCCAACCCGGATAGCAGCTTTGCCGACATCATCGAGAACATCGACATCGGCGGTCCGGCGATGCTGCGTTCGGCGGCCAAGAATTTCGCGCGCGTCGCCGTCACCACCGATCCCGCCCAATACGCTGCGCTGCTGTCGGAACTCGATGCCAGCAATGGCGCGCTGTCGGCGAAGACGCGCTTCGAACTCTCGGTCGCCGCGTTCAACCGCGTCGCCCAGTACGACGCCGCGATCAGCAACTATCTTTCGGCGATCGGCCCCGATGGCACGCAAATGTCGTTCTCCGCGCAGGCCAACGGCAGCTTCGTCAAGGTGATGGACCTGCGCTACGGCGAAAACCCGCACCAGCAGGCCGCGTTCTATCGCGACCTGTATCCGGCGCCGGGCTCGCTGGCGACCTTCACCCAGTTGCAGGGCAAGGAGCTGAGCTACAACAACATCGCCGACAGCGATGCCGCCTGGGAATGCGTGCGCCAGTTCGACGCGCCGGCCTGCGTGATCGTCAAGCACGCCAATCCCTGCGGCGTCGCTGTGGGAACCGGCCCGGCCGACGTCTATGAAAAGGCCTACGCCACCGATCCGACCTCGGCCTTCGGCGGCATCATCGCCTTCAACACCAAACTCGACGGCGCGACCGCGAAGACCATCCTCGATCGCCAGTTCGTCGAAGTACTGATCGCACCCGACTACGACGACGAAGCGCTGGCCTACGCCAAGAAGAAGGCCAACGTCCGCGTGTTGCGCATTCCACTGGCGCCGGCGTCCAAGGGCTTCATCGACACCAAGCGCGTCGGCTCCGGAATGCTGATGCAAACCGCCGATGATCGCGTCGTCACCCGCGACGAGTTGAAGGTGGTGACGAAAATCGCACCGACCGAAGCGCAGTTCGCCGACCTGCTGTTCGCATGGAAGGTGGCCAAGTTCGTCAAGTCGAATGCCATCGTCTATGCCAAGGAGTTACAGACCGTCGGCGTCGGTGCCGGCCAGATGAGCCGCGTGTATTCGGCGCGCATCGCCGGCATCAAGGCGGTCGACGCAGGGCTCGTCGTCCCCGGTTCGGTCATGGCCAGCGACGCCTTCTTCCCGTTCCGCGACGGCATCGACGCCGCGGCGGAAGCCGGCATCAAGGCAGTGATCCAACCCGGCGGTTCGATGCGCGACAACGAGGTGATCGCTGCCGCCGACGAACACGGGCTGGCGATGGTGTTCACCGGCATCCGCCACTTCCGGCATTGAGGATAGAAGGATGAAACTCCTCGTCATCGGTTCCGGCGGCCGCGAACACGCCTTGGCCTGGCGTCTTGCGCAATCGTCGCGCGTGGATGAAGTGCTGGTCGCGCCTGGCAATGCCGGCAGCGCACATGAAGCGAAATGTCGCAACGTCGCCGTTGCCGCCACCGATCTCGATGGCCTGATCGCGCTCACACGCAGTGAAGGCGTCGCCTTCACCGTGGTCGGCCCGGAAGCACCGCTGGTTGCCGGCGTTGTCGATCGTTTCCGCGAAGCCGGGTTGAAGATCTTTGGCCCCACTGCCGCCGCCGCGCAACTCGAGGGCAGCAAGGCCTACGCCAAGGATTTCCTTGCCCGCCATAGCATCCCGACCGCGTTCTACGCCGTGCATACCGATGTCGATGCGGCGCTCGCTTATGTCCGCGAGAAAGGCGCGCCGATCGTGATCAAGGCCGACGGTCTCGCCGCCGGTAAAGGGGTGATCGTCGCGATGACCTTGGACGAAGCCGAAGCCGCCGTGCGCGACATGTTGCAAGGCAATGCCTTCGGCAGCGCCGGCTCGCGTGTGGTGATCGAGGAATTCCTCGCCGGCGAAGAAGCCAGTTTCATCTCGATGGTCGACGGCAAGACCGCATTGCCGATGGCGACCTCGCAGGATCACAAACGCGTCGGCGACGGCGACACCGGCCCGAATACCGGCGGCATGGGCGCGTATTCGCCGGCGCCGGTGGTCACGCCGGAAGTACATGCGCGGGTGATGCGCGAGATCGTCGAACCGACGGTTGCCGGCATGATCAAGGACGGCATTCCGTTCACCGGCTTCCTCTATGCCGGATTGATGATCGACGCCGCGGGCGCACCCAAGGTGATCGAATTCAACGTGCGCTTCGGCGATCCGGAAACCCAGCCGGTGATGCTGCGCCTGCAGTCCGATCTCTCGGAACTGATCGAAGCCGCGATCGATGGCCGCCTCGACCAGGTCGAAGCGCACTGGAATCCGCAGGTCTCGCTCGGCGTAGTGATGGCCGCCGAACGCTATCCGGATGCGCCGCGCACCGGCGACGTCATCCACGGCCTCGATACTGCGACCGATCCCGACTGCAAGGTCTTCCAGGCCGGCACCGCCTTCGACGCCGACGGCAACACCGTGACCGCTGGCGGTCGTGTGCTCTGCGTGTGCGCGCTCGGCAACTCGGTCGCCGATGCCCAATACAAGGCCTATGCGGAAGTCGATCGCATCCACTGGGATGGCGAGTTCCATCGCAGCGACATCGGCTGGCGGGCGATCGAACGGAACTAATGCACCGTGCCCGATGCGTCTTCTTCGGGCACCGGTTGCAACTGCGCCGTCAACTCCTCCAGCTCGGCGATCTCGGCTTCCAAGGCGTCGTGCAATTCGCCCTGGCGCATCATCAGGGCTTCGATCTGATCGGCCTGCTTGAGTTTCTTCAACTCGCCGTCGAACAACAGCCATTGCGCTGTCAGGCGCTCGACGTTGTTCTTCGAGTAGTGACGCATCTCCTTGAGCTGCGCCAATGTGTCGTTCACGTGATCGAGCGGGGTCTTGGCATCCGCGGACATGACACTCTCCTGTACGGGGTTCCGACTGCAGGGTAGTCGCGCGAAGCTGGCTGGTAGCGAAACGCCGGATTGCGTCTGCTACCCTCCCTCCAACCCCGGGGAGCCCGCATGTCCCATTCCCAATTCGCCCTGCTGCGCCAGCGCCGCTTCGCGCCGTTCTTCACGGTGCAATGCCTCAACGCCTTCAACGACAACGTGTTCCGCCAGGGCATCATCGGCCTGCTGTTCTGGCTGCGGGTGCCGGAATCCGAACGCGGCCTTTACACGCAGCTGGCGCCGGCGATCTTCATCCTTCCCTACTTCCTGTTCTCGGCCACCGCAGGTCAGATCGCCGAGAAGATGGAGAAGGCGAAGCTGATTCGTCTCGCGATGTTGCTCGGCGTGCTGATCATGGTGATCGCGGCGCTCGGCTTCGTCACCCATCACCTGCCGCTGCTGCTGATCGCGTTGTTCGCGACCGGCGTGCATTCGACGCTGTTCGGGCCGGTGAAATATTCGATCCTGCCGGCGGTGCTGCATCCGCGCGAACTCACCGGCGGCAATGGGCTGGTCGAGATGGGCACGTCGATCTCGATCCTGGTCGGCATGATCGTCGGCGGGCTGATCTTCAGCATCGGCGGCGCCTATTCGCCGTGGCTGGCCGCGGCCGCGGTGCTGGCGATCGCGACCGCCGCGTGGATCGCCGCCAAGCTCATCCCCGTCGTCGGCGCCAGTGCGCCCGATCTCCGCATCAACTGGAATCCGGTTACCGAAACCGTCGGCGTGATGAAGCTGGCACGCAAGCAGCTGGCCGTGCGCAATGCCGTGCTGGGCGTGTCGTGGTTCTGGTTCGTCGGCACGGTGTTCGCGGCGGAATTGCCGGACTACGCGCCACTCAATCTCGGCGGCGGCAACACGCTCTACGTCTTCGTGCTGGCGCTGTTCTCGATCGGCACCGGCCTCGGCGCCGTGCTGTGCGAAAAACTTTCGGCACGCACCGTCGAAATCGGACTGGTGCCGCTCGGCGCCTTCGGCATCAGCGTCTTCCTGTTCGATCTCTACTTCGCGCGATCGGGCGCCGCACCCGTCAGTGGTCTCGACATCATCGGCTTCATGCACCAGAGCGGCAGCTGGCGCATCGCGATCGATCTCGTCGGCATCGGTCTATTTACCGGTTTCTTCGTGGTGCCGCTGTTCGCGCTGATCCAGAGCCGTACGCCCAAGGACGAACTGTCGCGGGTGATTGGCGCGCTCAACATCCAGAACTCCGGCTTCGTCGTCGCGGCGTCGCTGATCTGTCTCGCGTTGCGCTCGTATGCGCACTGGACCATCCCGCAGATCTTCCTGGCGCTCGCCGTCGCCAACACCCTGGTCGCGATCTGGATCTTCACGATCGTGCCGGAATTCCTGATGCGCTTCCTCAGCTGGGTGCTGGTGCGTACCTTGTATCGGCTGCGCGCACGCGGCATCGACCACATCCCCGACGAAGGCGCGGCATTGATTGTCTGCAACCACGTCAGCTTCATGGATGCGTTGATCCTGTCGGCATCGATCCCGCGCCCGGTGCGCTTCGTCATGTACTACAAGATCTTCAACATTCCGGTGCTGCGCTGGATCTTCAGGATCTCCAAGGCGATCCCGATCGCCGGCGCCAGGGAAAATCCTGAACTAATGCAGCGTGCGTTCGCGGAAATCGACGCGGCGCTGGCCGAAGGCGAACTGGTCGGCATCTTCCCGGAAGGCGCATTGACGAAGGACGGCGAGATCGCGCCGTTCAAATCTGGCGTCGAGAAGATCCTCGAGCAACGACCGGTCCCGGTGATCCCGATGGCACTGCGCGGGATGTGGTCGAGCATGTGGAGCCGGCGCGATTCCAGGCTGCATCGTGCGCGGCTGCCGCGCCGTTTCCGCGCCCATGTCGATGTCGTTGCCGATGCGCCGATCGACGGCCATGGCGTGACCAGCGAAGTGCTGGAAGCCAAGGTGCGCGAGCTGCGCGGGGACGCCGCCTGAGGTCAACCTCGCCTGTTATGCTCGCCCGAAATCCAACGTGAGAGCGAGACCGTGGCGAATTCCAGGAACATTCCCAACCATCTGGCGTGGACGATCATCTCGACCGTTCTCGGCACCTTGCTGTGCTGTCCGCTGGGCCTGCTCGGCATCGTCGGCATCGTGTATTCGTCGAAGGTCGATCGCCTCGCCAACGCCGATGATGTCGCCGCCGCGCAAAGCGCCTCCGGCAATGCCAAGACCTGGGCGATCGTCGCCACGGTGCTGGCCGCGATCGGTTTGCTGATCAATATCTGGGTGCGCATGCACGGTGGCAGCGAAGCCTTGCTGCACCAGATCCAGGCGATGCAAGCCGCCGGAAAGTAATTGGGCGCACCCGCGGCCACGCTGTCCATGCAGCCCTCCGCGCGACGCGCGTGGGGGCTGTCGACGTTGGCCGTCGTCGGCGCGTGCCTAGCGATCCTGCTGTATCGCAACGATCCGACGAATCCGGGCAGCCAGTGGGCCAGTTGCGTCTTCCGCGACATCACCGGCTGGTACTGCATCGGTTGCGGAATGACGCGTGCCTGTTACGCGATGCTGCACGGTCATCCCCTGCATGCGTTCGCGATGAATCCGCTCGGCGTCACCCTGATGCCGGTCGCGGCGTTGTCGCTGGCATGGTGGGCGGGTTGGCAACCGCGCGTGTTCGCGCCGCTGATGCGCGTGTTGAACATGCCGAAGCTGTGGATGATCCTGCTTCCTGCCTACTGGATCGCGCGCAACCTGCCGTGGCCACCGTTCCACTGGCTGGCGCCGGGCGGGCTTAATTGGTAACGATCGGCTGGTAACGACGCGTCAGGCGCGTTCGCCGGCGGCCCACTGCTCGATCAGCCAGCGCGAAATCGATACGCGCGGCGAGACTTCCAGATCGTTTTCGCCATTGCGGCCTTCCAGCGCGCGCACAACCTCGTCACGGGTGAACCAGCGTGCGTCTTCCAGCTCGTCCTGGCGGGTATCCGGCATGTCGGCTTCGGCATGGGCGACGAAACCGAGCATCAACGACCCCGGGAACGGCCACGGCTGCGAGGCGAGATAGCGGCTGCGCAGCACGCGCACGCGGCTTTCCTCGAACACCTCGCGCTGCACCGTCTGCTCCAGCGATTCGCCCGGCTCGACGAAACCGGCCAGGGTCGAATAGCGCATCTTCGGCATCCACGTCGATTGACGGCCGAGCAGCAAGCGTTCGCCATCGCTGACCGCGACGATCACCGCAGGATCGCTGCGCGGATATTGCACCGTGCCACAGGCCGCGCAATCGCCCTGCCAACCGGCACGCGAGAACGTCAATGCGCCACCGCACACCGGGCAATGGCGATGCTGCGAGCGCCAGCGCAACACCGCGCGTGCCTGCGCATACAGAGTGGATTCGAACGCCGGCCATTGCACCGCCGCCGCGCGCAGGTCGAGCGTGCGCTGGCCGTCCGGCCATTGCGCGATCGACCGTGCGAACCACGGCATGTCGCCCTGCATTCCGAGGAAGATCGTGTCGTCGGGCAACTCACCCGACAGCCTCAGCAAGCCGCCTTGCGCATCGACCGCGGTACGGCCTTCGCCATCGACACCGATGCCGTGCGCACGCTTGCGCAGTGCGGCGAGCGCGGCTTCGTCACCGCGCAGATGGTCGGCGCGATCCAGCGGTTCGGCGATGAAGGCGAATCCGGGGAGATCGTGTCCGACGGAAGCAGGACTCATGTCGTGAACGAGGATCCGCAGCCGCAGGTGGTCTTGGCGTTGGGATTGCGGATGGTGAACTGCGCGCCGGTCAACGACTCAACATAGTCGACGGTCGCGCCCATCAGGTATTGCAGGCTGAGCGGATCGACCAGCAGCGTCACGCCATTGGTGACGACGGCGAGATCATCCTCGGCCTGCGCTTCGTCGAACTCGAAGCCGTACTGGAAGCCCGAACACCCGCCACCCTGGATGTAGACGCGCAGCTTGAGGTCGGCATTGCCTTCCTCGGCGATCAGTTCGGCGACCTTGGCGGCCGCAGCCGGGGTGAACTCGAGCGGCGTCTCCAGCTGCTGGTAGCTGGGCGTCGGGGCGGTGGTGGATTGCGCTTCCATGTCACAAGGATAAGGGCGAATGACGTCGATTCAAGCCAACACGTGCTTAATCGACGTCGACCACGTCCTTCCAGGCGAAGCTGTTGTCCACCGCCGCGCCACCGGCCGGCTGCAGATGCGTCAACACCCGCGTCGGGGCGAACCCGGGCGGCAGCGCAATATCGCCGGACACGCGCTGGAACAGCTTGAAGTCGTAGGGAACGCCGTCGGAACCGGCATCCTGGCGCAGATCGCTCCATGCCAGCTTGCGCAGCTTCCCGTCCTGCATGCCTTCCAGGCCTAGGGTGAACTTGCCGCTGTTGTCGCCGTCGCGATTCACGTTCTGCCCGATCATCGCCTGGAAGCGCCACACCGCACCGCCCTGCTGGTGCACCTGCATCGCCTGCACCGCCAGCGACCGGCGGTCCGCGCTCGCGCCGACGAACTTCTGGTAGAACGCGGCGTCCGCCTTCAGCGAGGCGATTTCCTCGTCGCGCTGCGCCAGCGTCTTCTGCAACTCGGCATTGGCCGCGCGCGAGATCTCGTCGGACTTGCGGGCGTTCGCCAGCGCCTGCTGCAGGTCGGCGACATTGCTCGGCATCGACACCGCCGGATTCAACGCGCCCGGTGGCGCGCGATGCGCCGCCCGCCACAGCCCCAGCGCCGCGCCTGACATCACCAGCAACGCCGTCACGCTCCAGGCCACGCCGGCCAGCGTGAGGCGTCGTCTTGTGGTCGAATGTGTGGACGGGTCCGCAGTCATACGCTCGTATAGCCCCCGGCTTCACATCGCGTCAAGGTACGCTGCTGCATAAAGCGCCGAAACGGGACCCGCTTCCCGAGGGGATGTGCCAATGCTGCATCTGACTTCCACCCATGTCTTCATCATCGGCATCCTGCTTGCGTGGCTGGCAGGCATCCGTGTCTATCTCACCGTATTCGGCATCGGTCTTGCCGGCGCGATGGGCTGGATGCACCTGCCCGAAGGCCTGCAGGTCACCGAATCGCCGTGGGTGCTCGGCATCACCGGGGTGATGGCCGTGGCCGAATTCTTCGCAGACAAGATTCCCGGCGTCGACAGCGCCTGGGATCTCGCCCATACCCTGCTGCGCGTTCCCGCCGGCGCCTTCCTCGCCGCGGCGGCGATTCCCACCATCACCGGCGGCAGCGCCGATGGCGGTGCGGGCATGCATACCGGCATGCTCGCCGCCGGCGCACTCACCGCGCTGACCAGCCACACGCTGAAGACCGCGACGCGCGGGATGATCAACACCTCGCCGGAACCGGTCAGTAACTGGACGGCGTCGATCGTCGAGGACACCACCACCGTCGGTGCGCTCGCGCTGCTGTGGACGCATCCGTGGGTCGCTTTCGGCCTGGCGATGGCGGTGACCATCACCGTGCTGCTGCTGATGTGGTGGCTGTGGCGCAAGCTGAGCCGCCTGCACCGCCAACTACGCGACACCTTCCAGGGCAAGCCTGCGATCGAAGCGGACAGCGATCAGTCTTCGGCGGCCTGAGTCACCGGGACCACCCGCGGCTGGATCTGCCGGCGGCGCCCGTGGTGGTTGAACAGCAGCGCGCGTGAGCGCGGATCGGGCGGCGGGATCGCGCCCTGGCCGGCGATATCGCGTGCCAGCGGCGCCAGGTGATGCAGGGCCGAGGCATAGACCCGGCGCTTGAACATCACCACGTTGTCGATCGGGTACCAGAAGTCGACCCAGCGCCAGCGGTCGAATTCGGGATGGCCGGTGGCGTCCAGGCGAACCTCGGACTCGTCGCCCTTGAGCCGCAGCAGAAACCACACCTGTTTCTGGCCGATGCAGACCGCGCGTTCCTGGTGGCGGATCGCCCGCGGCGGCAGCCGGTAACGCAGCCAGCCCGGGGTCGCCCCCAATACGTCGACGTGATGCGCCTGCAGGCCGGTCTCTTCCTCCAGCTCGCGGTACATGGCTTCCAGCGGCGTCTCGTCGGTGTTCATCCCGCCCTGCGGGAACTGCCAGCCGTCACGGCGTATGCGCCGTGCCCAGAACACACGCCCATCTTCGTGCATGAGCACGATGCCCACGTTGGGGCGATATCCGTCCGGATCGATCACGATGCGGACTCCAAATCTTGACTACCTTCGACTCTGCCACGCGAAATGTGACGGAACAACAGCATTGACGCCGCACCCGCGGCCATGCAAAATTATGGGTTCCCCGCACCTTGCGGGCGTTCGGCTATGTAGCTCAGCCGGTTAGAGCACAGCACTCATAATGCTGGGGTCGGTGGTTCGAGTCCACCCATAGCCACCATTGCAGGCAACCGCTGGCCAGCGCGCCAGCCCGACGCCTGCAGCGCATCAAGCAGCGCCACCACCACGTCGCGACGCGCCGGTTCATGCACCGGCAGCACCAGCAGATCGCCCGCCTGCGCCCATGCCAACGCCTGGTGGGTGGCTTCGGCTTCGTCGAGGCACACAGGCAACGCATCCCCGGACATGCCGGCGGCAAGCAGAGTATCGCGCAGGAAGGCCGCAACTTCGCCGGAGGCGCGACCACGCAGGTAGTCGCCACCGATGTCCTTCAGCCAGATCCGATCCGGTTTCGCCGCGACCGCCACGTCGGCCAACGCGCGCAGCTCCTGGTCGGTGCGGTTGCCGGCATGGCCTAGGATCAACGCCAGCCGGCCATCGCGGCGCAAGCCTTGCGCAACCTGCAGCAGTCCGCGCAAGCCATCGGCATTGTGGGCGTAATCCAGCAAGGCATCGACGTCCCCCAATCGCCAGCGCTGCAGGCGCCCGAGGTTGTCGGAATGTGCGCTGCCGAAGCGCGCCAGCACGGTGGCGATCGTTTCCGGCGCAATCCCCAGCGCATGGGCAGCCATCGCTGCCCCGGCGATGTTTGCGATGTTGTAGCGCGCGCTACCGGCGATCGTGAGCGGCATCGCAGCGACGGCGCCGAGGTCGTATTCGTTTTCATCGGCGCACAGCACCAGGCGACCGTCACGCACACCGCAGGCACGCGGGCCGCGCGTGCGCGCATTGGCGAAATCGAGCGCGAACCAGGCGATTTTCTGTGGCGAGGACAACGCAGGGGCATCACGCACCAGCGTCGGGTCATCGGCGTTGAGCACCAGCGTGCCATCCGCCGCGAGCGCCCTGGCCACCACCAGCTTCACCTGCGCAAGGTCGTCCAGGCTGTGGATGCCGTATTCGCCGAAATGGTCGGCGGAGACATTGGTGACCAGTGCGACGCGCGCATCGTTCGCCACCAGTCCACGCCGCAACAAACCACCGCGCGCACTTTCCAGCACTGCCGCCTGCACGCTTGGCTGGCGCAACACCGTGCGCGCACCGACCGGACCGGAATAGTCTCCGGCCTCGATGCGTTCGCCATCGACGAACAAGCCATCGGTGCTGCTGTAGCCGCTACGCAATCCATGCGCGCGCAGCATCGCGGCCAACAAGCGCACGCTGGTGGTCTTGCCGTTGGAGCCGGTCACCACCGCTTTGGGCACGCCCTGCAGCTGCGACCACGGCACGGCATCCGCCGCCGGCAATGCATCCAGCGGCCAGGTCCGCGAAGTTTCCCCCTCGCCGATCGACAGCGAATCGTCGTCGGGATGTGCAGGCACGCCATGGGCATGCGCGGCAGCGAGCAACGCGACCAGCACCGGTTTGGCTTCGGCACGTGCGAGTTCGCGCAGCTGCCGCAGCGCTTCGTCATCGTCGAAATGGGCGACATGCGGACGCGGTGATTCCTCCTCATCCAGCGGCGTATCGGCGGCACGCAGACCGAGCGCGGCATACAGCGCCCATTCGTTCACTTCGGTTGCGGTGTAGAGCTGGTCAATGGGCGCTGCGAACGCCAGCGATGCACCACTGACGTGCTCGCGCACCACGATCGCGCCGTCTGGCCAGCCCAGCGCCGCGCGCGCGCGATGGACGTTGGCGCGCCAGCGTTGCAGTACGGCGGCATCGGGCACCAGGCTGCCAAGAGCCGGTTTGACCAGCGCTTCCAACGCGGCCCCGGATCCATCGAAATACAGGTTGGCGCCGGTCAACCGGCGCGAATCCTCGAAAGGTACGTTCACGTCGATACGGCGCTCAATCGCTTTCCTCGCGTTCGAAACGCAGGCCGCGTTCGTCGCGCACCACGCCTGCCATCGCCGCCACCAGTTGTTCGTCCAGCGTGGCGTCGAGCGCCGGCACTTCCGTGCGCGCCTGGGGTGCCGCGGTCGCACCATCGGGCTGGAAACGGATGATCTGTTTCCACGTGCGGGTCAGGGCATCGGCGAACACCAGCACCAGGTCACCCGGCAGCGCCATCCGCAATGCGGCATCCACCGCCTGCTGTTCGTCGGGAATGATGCTGATGGCGTCGCCATTGACGCCGGCCGCCTGCAAGGCCTTGGCGATAATGCGCGGCACTTCATCGCCATCGCGTCCGCGCAAGCCGTCGTCGCGGCGACAGACGTAGTGATCGAAACGACCAGCGACCGCAGCAGCGATCTCGCGCAGGTCTTCATCGCGACGATCGCCGGGACCGGCCACCACCACGATGCGGCGACCGCCGACGTCAAGACGCTGGGCAAGATCGGCCATCACCCCGACCGCGTGCGCGTTGTGGCCGTAGTCCATCAGCACCTTGAACGGATGTTCGCCATACACGTTCATCCGGCCCGGTGCCTGGAAAAAGGTGGTGTCGAAGGTGCGCAGGCCGTGGCGGATGTCGTCGAGCTTGATACCCAGCGAGAACGCCATCGCCGAAGCTACCATCGCGTTCTGCACGTTGTGCAACGCACGCCCTTCCAGCGTCGCCGGGATCAGATGCGTCCACAGCAGCGGGATGTGGCTGCTCTTGTCGTACAGCGTGATCATGTGGCCGTTGACGCCGGCTTCGAGCGCGCAGGCGCGGCCACCGGCACGGATGTGTTCGCGCACCAGCGGGTGCGACGGGTTCATTGTCACGTAGCAGATGACCTTGGCATCGGTATAGCCGGACATCTTCAGCACGTTGGGATCGTCGGCATTCAGCACCGCGCATTCGCGCGCGACCTCGACCACGATGCGCTTGATCTCGGCGAGCTGTTCCAGCGTGTCGATGCCCTTGAGGCCGAGATGATCGGACGCGATGTTGATGACCGCGCCGACGTCGACTTCGGGCACGCCCATGCCGGCGCGCAACAGGCCGCCGCGCGCGGTTTCCAGCACTGCGATGTCGATCTGCGGATCGGCCAGCACCATGCGCGCGGACACCGGGCCGGTCATGTCGCCTTCGACCGTGCGCTGGCCGTCGATGTAGACGCCATCGGTGGTGGTCAGTCCGGGTGTGTAGCCGGCCATCTTGACGATGTGCGCCAGCATGCGCGCGGTGGTGGTCTTGCCGTTGGTGCCGGTCACTGCGGCGATCGGCACGCGCGACGGCGTGCCATGTGGGAACAGCATGTCGATCACCGGGCCGGCGGCATCGCGCGACGTACCTTCGCTGGGCGCAATGTGCATGCGGAAGCCGGGTGCGGCATTGACTTCGCAGATGCCGCCACCGATGGTCTTGTAGCTCTCGGCGATATTGGTGGTGAGGAAATCGACGCCGCCGACATCAAGTCCGATCGCGCGCACCGCACGCTCGGCCATGGCGCGATTGTCGGGATGGATAATCTCGGTGACATCTGTCGCGGTGCCGCCGGTCGAGAGGTTCGCGGTGGAACGCAGCGGCACCACTTCGCCATCCTTCGGCACGGAACCAGTGGTGTGACCGGCGCGTTCCAGCATCAATTCGGCCTCGCGATCGAGCTGGAGCTTGGTCAGTACCTTCTCGTGGCCGATGCCGCGGCGCGGATCGCCGTTCACGATCTCGACCAGTTCCGCCACCGTGTGTTCGCCGTCGCCCACGACATGGCCGGGCGTGCGTTTGGTCGCCGCGACCAGTTCGCCGTTGACCACCAGCAGGCGATGATCGTCGCCGGCGAGATACGTTTCAACGATCACCGAACGCGAATGCTCGCGCGCCGCATCGAACGCGGCACGAACGTCGTCTTCCTCCGAAATATTGATGGTGATGCCGCGACCGTGGTTGCCGTTGTACGGCTTCAGAACCACGGTTCCGCCCAGGCGTCGCGCTGCGCGCCACGCGCCATCGGCGTTCTGCACCAGTTCCTGGCGCGGCACCGGCAGTCCGAGCGAGGCCAGGATCTTGTTGGTCTCTTCCTTGTCGCTGGCCAACTCCACCGAGATGTGCGGCGTGCGCCCGGTCACCGTGGCCTGGATGCGCTGCTGGTACTTGCCGTGGCCGAGTTGCACCAGCGATTGTTCGTTGAGGCGCAGCCACGGGATGCCGCGCTCTTCCGCCGCGCGCACCAGCGACGCGGTGGACGGCCCCAGTGCGCGCCGTTGCGCGTAGCGGATGAAGCCGTCGCGCTCCTCTTCCCAGTTCCACGCGGCGTCGGTCGCCGTGCGCAATTCCGCCGGCAGCAGCGAATCCAGCAACTTCAGCGCCAGTTCGCCTGCGGCGATGCCTTCCTCGCGTTGCGCATATTCATAAACCACCGAATACACACCGGGGCGATCGTCGGAAATACTTCGGGTCTTGCCGAAGGTGACGTCTTCGCCGGCGACGTTCTGCAATTCGATCGCCACATGTTCCAGCACATGCCCGAGCCAGGTGCCGTCCCCCTCGCGCATGCGGCGGACGAAACCGCCCGGCTCGCGATACGAACAGCCATGTTCGGCCAGCCCCGGCAACGCCTGCAACAGACCGTCGATGAAGGCGTCGCCCAGCTTCACGGTCGGCCATTGCTCCAGCGCGCCGAGATCGAGTTCGAGGCGGATGACCGGGAAACGCGCGTACTGCGACGGACCAACGTAGACATTGCGATTGAGGATGCGCATGAAACTCCCTTTCCAATTATTCGTGTACGGAGTGCTATTCCTTCACCGTCGACAGCGTGCCCGCCGCGGCCCTGCGTGTTTCCAGATTGAAGGTGGCGCCCGCGGTGAGGACGTGCAACTGCACGCCGAGCATGCACACCGGCGCATCACCGCCGACTTGCGCCATCGACGAGAACTGCAGGCCGTCGGCGTCGACCACCGTGACCGCGCCGCTGCCTTCCACTTCCAGGGTGTTGTCCGGGCCGATGAAGGCCGCGGTGTCCTCATCCACACCGAGGCCAATCGCGAACGGATTGCAGGCCAGCGCGGCGAGCAGGCGACCGAGGCGATCGCGCTGGCGGAAATGCTGGTCGATGACGACGCGATTCGTCAGTCCGAGCCCAGGCGCGAGACGCACGCCATTGGCATGGGGCGTGGCCGATTCGCTTTCGCCACCCGCGATCATGTGTTCGCTGAGGATGCCGGCGCCAGCGCTGGTGCCACCCACCGGGATGCCGTGGGCATTGCAGGCGCGGATCGCCTGCGCCACCGGCGTACCGCCGAGGATGGTCGACAGCCGCAACTGGTTGCCGCCGGTGATGAAGATGCCGGTCGACTGCTCAATGCGGGCGATGCGGTTGCGTTCGTGGGCATCGCGGCGGGTGTCGAAATCGAGCACGTTGACGTTGCGCGCGCCCATCCCGCCGAAGATCTGTTCGTAGCGCCCGCCGGTCTCATTGAGACGGCTGGCGGTGGGAATCACCGCGATTTCCGCACCCTTGCCGCCACACAACTCGAAGAACCTGCGCAGCACGCGCATGTCGCTTTCCTTGTCCTCCGCACCGCCAATGGGAACGATCCAACCACGCTGCGCGCCATCGGCGACCTTGCTGGGACACATGTGCTGCGATTTCCCCCTCAGTGTTGATGTTCGAACATACCACGCACCACCGCCACGCCCGCGCGCACGTGGAAAACGCCGCCGAGCAAGACGTGATGCGCCGCGCCGGCGCCATCCAGCACGACCAGATCGGCATCGCCATCGACCGCAATCGTGCCCTTGCCGCGCAGGCGCAGCAACGCCGCCGGATTGCGGGTGAAGGCCGGCAATGCCTGCTCGAGGGGCAGGCCGCGCGCCAGTAATGCATTCAACGTTTCCAGCAACGCGCCGGAATGACCGACGTCCATGCCACAGACGCGTCCCTCGCCATCGAAGCAGGGCAGGCAACCGCCAGCATCGGAACTGATGCTGACCCGTTCCGCTGGCGCACCGCTGGCGAGATAACGCAGCAAGGCCTCGTCGGCGGGCCACGCGTCCTCGCCCTCCTCGACCGGGAAGGCGGTGATGTCGACATGGCAGCCGCGCTGGGCCAACGCCAGCGATTCCTCGAACAGGGCCTTCCTGCGATTCACGTGCGTCGGCTGGAATACCCGCGGCGGCAATTCGCTGGTGTCGAGCGCCTGCCTCACCAGTTCCAGGCCACGCACGCCATCGCCGAGATGCAGGTGGACGATGCCGGCCTTGCCGGTCATCAGGCCGGCCACGTGCGCTTCGGAGGCCAGCCGCAAGACTTCGTCGAGCGTTGGCTGGCTGGAACGATGATCGCTGATCGCCACTTCACCGACGCCGATCAACGGTTCGGCGAAGGCGATGTCGCCGCGCACCGTGCCGGTCAGCGTGGTCGGCGGGAAGTGGTAGCCGCCGCAATACCCCCACGCCGACAATCCCGACTCGCGCAAGGCATACACCTGCGCCAGCAATTCCGCAGTCCCGCGCGCGGCGTCATCCGTCCCCAGCAATCCCACCACTGAAGTCACCCCGGCCGTGGTGTAGCGCGACAGCGACGGCGCCGGCACCCGGCTGGCGAATCCGGCTTCGCCGCCCCCGCCAGTGACATGGACATGGCCATCGATCAAACCGGGAATCAGGCGCAAACCCGCGAGATCGAGCGTCTCGACCTCCAGCGCCGCCGGCAGTGCCGGCTCGCTCTCGCCCATCCACAACACCTTGCCGCCTCCGATCAACAGATGGCGAGGTCCGAGCGCATCGGGCGCATACACATCGGCATTACGGAGCAACAGCAGCGAATTGGCCATCACCGCAGCGTGCGGGGGTGGCCGGAAACCGTCAAGCAGGCGCGGCCATGATGTGCCCGCGGGGCATTGGTGATGGCCGGGCCAGAAGATGAACCAGGGAGAGCGCGCACGGTCCCAGCAACAGCGCGTAATCGGCGATGCACGCCAGCTCCCAGCGCAGTCCCAGATCGGGCAGCGGATGGAAGATCGGCAACAGGACATGGAACTGGAAGATGTAGAAGGCGCCGCCATAGAGCAGGCCGAGCATCGCGATGCGGACCGCGGGCTTTCCGGATTCGAACAAGCGGCCCAACGGGACCGCCCCAAGGATCATCAGCAACATCATCGCCAACTGCACGAAGGCGCCCGTCACCGCCGCCGCCAATGGCGCCATCGACCTGATGTCGACGAACCAGCGCGCGACGGAGCGCAGGATGCGTTCCAGCGGGAGATTCCAGTAGATCGCCGCAATGGCGAGGTCGATCGCCCCCATCGCCGCGGCGACGAGGATCAAGGTTCCGGCGGTGCTTCCGATTGATGAACCGGCATTGGCGTTCTGGCGCATCGCGATCGTCCCGGGTTGGCCCAAGCCCAGCATACAAAGCGTATCTCCGATGACCGGACCGATTCAGCCGGCAACACCCGGACCAATCAGGTCGCAGCGGGAATACCTGCGACAATATGCGCCGCATGGATATCTTCAAAATCTTCACCCTCGAAGCCGCACACCGCCTGCCCAACGTGCCGGAAGGCCACAAGTGCGCGCGCCTGCATGGCCACAGCTTCCGGGTCGAACTGCGCGTGCGCGGCGAACCCGGCGCGGACACCGGCTGGGTGATGGACTTCGCCGACATCAAGACCGCTTTCCGGCCCCTGTACGACCAGCTGGACCACCACTACCTCAACGACATCCCCGGCCTCGAGAACCCGACCAGCGAACGCCTGGCCATCTGGATCTGGGACCGCCTGAAGCCGCAGCTGCCCCTGCTGGCCGAGGTCGTGGTCCATGAGACCTGCACCTCGGGCTGTCGCTACACCGGCCAAAACTGAACCGTTTAGAAATCTTTCCGGCTCTTGTTGCATTGCACAAAAATCCGGGTTATGCTGCGACGCACAAATCGGCATTCCGCCGGTTTCATACGGAGCATCACCATGTACCAGCAGTTCAACGACCAGTTCGCCGCGAACACGCGCCAGTACGCTGAGACTGCCGCGCACATCAACCGCCTCGCCCTGCAGAACGTCGAGCACGTGTTCGGCCTGCAGCTCGCCGCTTTCGAAGAAAACACCGGCGCCGCTTTCGCCTACTTCAACCAGCTGCTCGACGTCCGTGACCTCAACGGTCTGCGCGAAGTCGTTCCGGCCGGCGTCCAGATCGCCCGCGAGAACATTGAGCGCTCGGTTGTTGCCGGCCAGGAAGCCTACGAGTCCACCGTCAAGACCAACGAGACCATCGGCCAGATCGCCAAGGGTCAGTTCGAGCAGGCCACCAAGAAGGCCACCGAGCAGGTCGAGAAGGTCGCCAAGACCGCCGGTCGCCGCAAGTAATACCGCTTCACGCTTTACCTCGTGGTTGTGGAAAGCCCGGCTTCGGCCGGGCTTTTTTTATGTCCCGAAGTCATTGCCGCGATCAGTGCCCGTTCGCCGCCCGTGCCTCGGCGGCAAGCGCTGCGCAAACGGCAGCGGTGTGATCGTCGGCGGGAAAGGCGCAATCGATACGCATCTCGTCCAGCGTCACGTTGCGAGGCGTCGAGAAGGTGGTGATGGTTTCGAAGAAGCTGAGCTCGCCGCGACTGCTGCGGAAGGTCATCGTCAGGATCGGCGACGGCGCGCCAAGGGCACCGCGATGCTGCCAATCCTTGGGCACGCCGGGATAACGCAGGATGTCCTCGAGCAGGGCCTGCCCCCTGCCATCGCCCGGTGAAGCGGCGATTTCCTGGTGGAGGTGGCGAATGAATTTTTCCGCGACCTCTTCCCAGTTGACGATGAAGGCACGGATGTCCGCGGGGTCGAACACCTGATGGAGGATGTTGCCGTGCGGACTCTGGCGTCCCGACATCACCAGATCATTGATGCGGATCGCGCCGTCGTTGACCTGCAGCACGTTCCAGTAACGATCGAGCACGAAGGCCGGATACGGTTCCTGGTGGGCGACGATCAGTCCGACCGCGCGTCGCATCATGTCCAGCGCCGGTGCATCGAACGCGGTTTCGGCGTAATGCGGGGCGTAACCGGCGGCGACCATCAAGGCATTGCGTTCGCGCAACGGCATCGCCAGCACGTCGGCGATCCGCGCGAGCACGCCACGGCCCGCCTGCGCCTTGCCGGTTTCGATGTAGCTGAGATGACGGGTGGAGATGCCCGATTCCAGCGCGAGGTCGAGCTGGCTGAGGCGGCGCAGTCCGCGCCATTCGCGCAGCAGGTGCCCGATCGGCGGATGCCTCATCGTGTCGCTCAACCTTCCCATTCCAGGACGGCGAGTCGCGGCACCGGCAACACGCGATCGAGGATGGCGATGTTGTCTTCGCGATGCGACATCGCGGGATCGATGCTGTTCCCGATCCAGCCGACCAGGTCGCAACCGTCGGCGAGGATCGCGCGCGCGGTCGCACGCGCCTGGTGCACGCAACCGAGGCGCAGGCCGACCACCATCACCACCGGCAGGTTGAGCGAACGCACCAGCTCCGATTGCTCCAGCTGCGGCATCAATGGCGCCAGCCAACCGCCAACGCCTTCGACGACCACGCCATCGGCGATCCGCGACAAGCGGAAATGCGCAGCCACGAGATTGATCGGATCGATGACGACGCCGGCATCGCGCGCGGCGAGCTCCGGCGCCAACGGCAGCTCCAGCGCATACGGGTTGACGTCGGCATAGGGCGCCTCGACATTCGATGCTGCGATCAGCGCTTCGGCATCCTCGCTGCGCCATTCGCCATCGCGCCACGCGCAACCACTGGCGACCGGCTTCATGCCGACGACGCGGCGACCTTCCCGCGCGAGCTGGCGCAGCAGCCACGCCGAGGCATGCGTCTTGCCGATGCCGGTATCGGTACCGGTCACATAACAATTACGGGGGAGCGCGTTCATTCTTTCATTATCGCCAGAAGTCGACTGCGATAAACTGTGCCGATGTTCACCACCGCCACCCTCGCCGGCAGCAAGCCGGAACAGTACGCGCAGCTGCTGGAGCAGGCCGAAGCCCTGCTCCACGACGAGCGCGACCGTATCGCCAACGCTGCGAATCTGTCGGCATTGGTCTACAACGCGTTGCCCGCGCTCAACTGGGTCGGCTTCTATCTCTACGACGGCACCGAACTTGTCGTCGGTCCGTTCCAGGGCCTGCCGGCCTGCGTGCGCATTCCGCTCGACAAGGGCGTCTGCGGTGCCGCCGCGCGTACCCGCACCACACAGCGCGTGGAAGACGTGCACGCCTTCCCCGGCCACATCGCCTGCGATTCGGCTTCGCGTTCGGAACTCGTCGTGCCGCTGGTCGCGAACGACGGATCGCTGATCGGCGTGTTCGACCTCGACAGCCCGGAACCGGCGCGCTTCGATGAGGAAGACCAGCGCGGGCTGGAAGCGATCGCCGCGGTCTTCGTGAAGTCGCTGGCCTAGGCGCCCGCGTCCACCACGATCAATTCAATCCCGAGGCGCTGCAGGCCCTCGCTGTATTCGCTGCTGATGCTGCCGTCGGTGATGACGGTGTGGACCTGGTCGAGCCGGGCGATGCGATGCAGGCTGACGCGCCCGAACTTCGATGCATCGGTCAGCACCACCACCTTGCGCGCGCGCTCGACCATGCGGTGGTTGAGGTTGGCTTCGGCTTCGTCGTGGGTGGTCAGGCCGAATTGCAGGTCGAACCCGTCGACGCCGAGGAACAAGGTGTCGAAGCCATAGGAATTGAGGCTGGCTTCGGCCTGCGCGCCCTGCAGCGACAACGCCTGCTTGCGCAGCAGCCCACCGGTCAGGCGCAATTCCACGCCAGGTGCATTCGCAAGTTCCCAGGCGATGTTGAGGCCGTTGGTCATCACGATCAGATCGTGGTGATCGCGCAGGTGATGCGCCAGCATCATCGTGGTCGAACCGGAATCGATGATGATGTTGTCGCCGGGCTTGACCAGCTGCGCCGCGTGCACGCCGATGGCGTCCTTGATCGGATGGTTCAGCACATCCTTCTCGTGGATGTCCTGTTCCTGCGGCGGCGTGCGGACCAGGGTCGCGCCGCCATGCGTGCGCGTGGCCAGCCCCTGCGATTCGATGTGGGTGAGGTCGCTGCGGATGGTGACCGACGACACGTCGAAGCGCTCGACCAGATCGGCGACATGGACGCTGCCATGCTCGACCAGCGACTGGAGGATCTGTTCCCTGCGGCGTCGGGTATTGCGCATGACGGGCGGCGTTGACTGCATGACTTGAGATTATCCTGCCACGCGCGCTGCGGCGCGATTACGGGCACAGGCGCGGGCATATTCGCCCAGCCGCCCGGCAACCTTGTCGCGCACCAGTGCCAGCGGATCGTCCTGCAGGCGGTCTTCGAACAGCGCGCGTGCCTGCTCCGGCAAAACCTGGCTGACCAGCATCTTCGGCGGCACCTGGCGACGCAGGTTGGCGACCAGCGTATCGACAGCTACCTGCACCGCGGGATCGCCCCAGTAATAACGGCAACGGTCGCTCAGTGCGTATTTGCGCAGCAGCTGCAGCTGGTGGGCACCGCCGTGGTAGTGCTGCTGCCAGTGTTTCGGATTGCGCACCATGACGTCGTCGAGCACGGCCACGAGATTCGAGCGTTCGGCCTCCGGCACCAGCGCGTCCTCCATCGCCGCCAGCGCGAACAGGGCTTCGCGATAGGCGAAGGTCGCGGCCGGGCCGACCTTGAGGATGGCGAAATGATCACGCACCAGCGCGTGCAGCGAGCTTTCCGTCTGGTAATCGGTGGAATGCGCCTCGAAGACGATGCGCGGTTGCGCCTCGAGGAAGCGCGACAATTCTTTCGCCGCTTGCGGATCGTAGTGATGGACATCGCTATGATCGAAATCGACGCCCGGCTGCACCACCATCGCGATGACGCGCTGCCACGCGGCTTCAAGGTCGGGCGCGGAGAACGCCTGCCGATGGATATCCAGCGTCTTGGCCGCCGCCTGCGGCGTCGTCACCTGCAAGCCGGCATCCAGCGATGCCTCGCCACCCGGCGTCGGCACTTCGGTGCCGATCACGTAGACCGGCGGCGGCAATCCGGCGTTCGCGGCCGTCGTTTCGGCGATGCGCGCGAGCAATGCCGAACGCTCGGCGACGATCTCGTCGGGCAACGGCACCGGATCATCGGCGCAGGACATGCTGCAATCGAGATGGATCTTCTCGAAACCGGCGGCGACATAGGCGCGGATCAGTTCCTGCGCATGCGCCATCGCCTCCGCGGCCGGCAATTTCTGCCAGGCATTGGGACCGAGATGGTCGCCGCCGAGGATCAAGCGCTCGCGCGGGAAGCCATGCCTGCGCGCAAGTTCCAGCAGGTATTCGCGGAACTGCACCGGCGTCATCCCGGTGTAGCCGCCGAACTGGTCGACCTGGTTCGACGTTGCTTCGACCAGCAAGGGTGTGCCGTATTCGCTGGCGACATCCATCGCGGCGAGCAGCACCTGGTCGTTGCTGCAGCAGACGCTGCAGATGCCGACCGCTTCGCCAGCGCGATGTGCGTCGATGATGGACTGAAGAAGGGACACGTCAGGCTCCGAACGGTTCTGTGGGTGGATTCACGGCAGCACGCCATGCTGGCGCGCCAGTAACGCGGCGCCGCGGGCACCGCCGGCATCGCCGAACACCGGCGGCAGGATCGGCGGAACCCGGGTATTGCGGAAAAGATGCGTGGCGATCGCCGTCGGAAGATCGCGATACAGCGATTCCAGTTTCGACAGTCCACCACCGAGCACGATCACATGCGGATCGAAAGCTTTCACCACATCGGCCAGCGCATGACCGAGCACGTCGAGATGGATTGCCAGTGCACGCGTCGCCGCCGCATCGCCCGACCGTGCCGCCGCGATCACCGCACCGGCGTCGGCCGCGTCGCCGCCCAGATGGCGATGCAGTCGTGCCAGTCCGGTTCCGGAGACATAGCATTCGACGCAGCCTTGCAAGCCGCAGGCGCAGTCGTGGATCGGCAATCCGTATTTCGCGACCAGCGTCGCCGGCACCGTCCAGTGCCCCCATTCGACGCCGAGGCCGTTGTATCCGGACACCAGTCGCCCATCGATGCAATAGCCGCCGCCGGCGCCGGTGCCGAGGATGGCGCCGATCATCGTCGGATAGCCGGCCGCAGCACCGCCGTTCGCTTCGGAGATGGCAAAGCATTGCAGATCGTTGCCGATGCACAGCGGTCGCTGCAGGCGCGCGCGCAAATCCGCGACGACCGGTTTGCCGGTGATCGCCGGGATATTCACGCTGAAACCCAATCCACTTTCGCGATCGACCACGCCCGGCAGGCCGATGCCAATGGCATCGCAGTGCCGCCCGAGTTCCGCGTCGGCATTCGCCACCAGCGTCGCGACGGCATCGAGGAAGGCCGGATAGTCCTGCGTCGGCGTCGTCACCCGTTGGCGATGCACGACCTCCAACGCGTCATCACAGGCGACGAGCTCAATCTTGGTGCCGCCGACATCGACGCCGTACCAGAGATGCATGCCGCGCTCGCCGACCGGCTCAGCCATGGCGATGGATGGTCACGCCCTGCACGACGCGATTGACCGTGCCGTCCGGGAACGGATTGTCTGGCGTGAACCCGAGCGCGGTCGAACGCCGCAATGCATAGCGCTGCGCGAACGTCAGCCAGACCGGCGCCAGCCACGCGTCGGGCAACTCCGGCACGCGCAAGGCCAGGTCATCGGCATCGCCGTCGATCATCGGACCGATCGACAACACCTGTCCGGCCACGCCATCGCGGCGCAATTCGTCGAGCAAATCGCGTTCGTAACGTCGTGCGAGCGGCTGCGCGCTGCGTGCGACCACCACCAGCGTCTCGCCGTCGAGCAGCGACTTCGGACCGTGGCGGAACCCCAGCGGTGTATTCGCGAATGCCGGCACGCGACCGGCGGTGAGTTCCAGCAACTTGAGCGCGGCTTCCCGCGACCAGCCTTCGAGCGGGCCGCTGCCAAGATAGATCACGCGCGCATGCGGTTTCGCAGCAAGTTGCGCGAGCACGTTTTCCCACTGCCCCAGCGCTTCCTGTCCGAGCGCGGCGACCGCGCGCAACTGGGCGAGACGCTGCGGCCACGGCGCGGCATCGAACGTCGCAAGCGCGGCCAGCAACATGCAGGTGAGGCTGCTGGTCATCGCGAACGCCCGATCGCAACTCGCCGCCGGCATCAGCAAGGTGAAGGTATCGTCGCGACCGCGACCACGACGCGCGAGTTCGCCTTCGGCATTGCAGGTGATGTCGAGGAAACGCGTGGTCGCGACCTTGTCGCGCACCAGGTCGACGGCAGCGACGCTTTCCGGACTCGAACCGCTGCGGCCGAACGACACCAGCAGCGTCGGGCGATCGCGCATCAGGTAATCGTCGGGATGCGTCAGCAAGGAAGTCGTGTGGATCGCACGCACGTCCGCCGGCCATTGCGCATTGACGCGGTCGGCGACCATCTCGGCAACGAAACCGGAACTGCCAGCGCCGGTGAAGATCACGCGGTTCCGCGGATCACTCAACCAGTCGCCAAGGAATGCCGTGAGCGCTGCCTGTTCGCGTTCGAGGATGTTGGCGAGTTCGTCCCACAACGCCGGCTGCTGGGCGATTTCCGCGTGGGTATGGCCGCCGCCCAACTGCTGCCAGGTCGTCGCGTCTGAAAGCGGAGTTGCGTGCATGGTTGGAGCCTGAGGGGACCGGGCAACGATGGCCATTTTCTTTCGAAATGTCAAATATCGAAAATAAATAGAAAGTTTCTGTTTTGTTATCGATCCTCCCCTGCCAAGCACAAGCTCACAACGCTCAAGGGTTCTCTTTACATCCTGAATGCGCGATTCCGAAACCATAGGCTTACCTTATCTTTCGATTACCGCATTAATCTTGCACTTTATTTTCATTTTTGTTGACTTTTCGAAAAATACTGCCCTAGAGTCGGCCCATCGCTTTCACATGCCGCTTACAAACGGTACTTCGGGGGTCGGTTTGTCGAGTCACGCACTACGCAAGAACGGACTGGCGGTCGCCATGGCGGTGTCGTTGCTGGCGATTGGCCAGCCGGCCCTGGCCGATGCCGTCGGCGATCTTCGTGCAGTCGCACCCGCCACCGGCAATGACGCCGGATCCGCATGGGAGATCACCACCGCCAGCGGCGCCCGCCTGCGCATCGATGTCCTGCGTGCCGACTTGATCCGCGTCCAGGCCGGACGCAACGGCCTGCTGTCGCCGTCGGGCGACAAGGCGACGCCGATCGTGATGCCGCAAGCCGCGACCAAGACCACTGCAACGCTCGAACAGGACACCAACGAGATCCGCATCCGCACCGATGCGCTGGTGCTGCATGTGCAACGCCATCCGCTACGGCTGTCGCTTGATCGCATCGAAGGCGGCAAGGCGACCGCGCTGTGGCACGAACTGCAACCGCTCGATCTCGCGAAAGACCAGAGCGTACAAGTGCTGTCCAGCGATGCCGGCGAACGTTTCTTCGGCGGCGGCCAGCAGAACGGTCGTTTCGAGTTCAAGGGTCGCGAACTGCCGATCTCCTATTCCGGTGGTTGGGAGGAAGGGGATCGCCCAAGCCCCGCGCCGATGCTGCTGAGCTCGCGCGGCTGGGGCATGTTGCGCAACACCTGGAGCGACGGCAATTACGATCTGCGCCAGTCCGATGCGACGACGCTGCTGCACAAGGAAGATCGTTTCGATGCCTACTACTTCGTCGGCGCCGATCTCCATGCATTGCTCGATCGCTACACAGCGCTGACCGGCCGCGCGAAGATGCTGCCGCGTTGGGCGCTGTCCTACGGCGATGCCGATTGCTACAACGACGGCGACAACAAGAAGAAGCCCGGCACCGTGCCCGCCGGCTGGAGCGATGGTCCGACCGGCACCACGCCCGATGTCATCGACAGCGTCGCCAAGAAATATCGCGAGAACGACATGCCGGGCGGCTGGATCCTGCCCAACGACGGTTATGGCTGCGGTTACACCGACCTGCCGAAGACGGTGCAAGGTTTGAAGAAATACGGGTTCCGCACCGGGCTGTGGACGGAAAACGGCGTCGCCAAGATCGCGTGGGAAGTCGGCACCGCCGGCACTCGCGTGCAGAAGCTCGACGTTGCCTGGACAGGCAAGGGCTACCAGTTCGCGATGGATGCGAACCACTCCGCCTACGACGGCATCCTCAACAATTCCGATTCGCGTCCGTTCCTATGGACGGTGATGGGCTGGACCGGCATCCAGCGCTACGCGGTGGCGTGGACCGGCGACCAGAGCGGCAGCTGGGACTACATCCGCTGGCACATTCCGACACTCATCGGTTCGGGGTTGTCCGGTTACGCGTATGCGACCGGCGATGTCGACGGCATCTTCGGCGGCAGCCCGGAAACCTTCACCCGCGACCTGCAGTGGAAGAGCTTCACCCCCGTGTTGATGGGCATGTCGGGCTGGTCGGCAAACGAACGCAAGCATCCGTGGGCGTTCGACGAACCGTATCGCAGCATCAATCGCGACTACCTCAAGCTGAAGATGCGCCTGACGCCGTACATGTACGGACTGACGCGCGAAGCGGAAACCAGCGGCGCGCCGATCGTGCGCGGGCTGATGTGGGACAACCCGCAGGATCCGCAGGCGCTGACCGAAGCGCACAAATACGAATTCCTGCTCGGTCGCGAGTTGCTGGTCGCACCGGTCTACCGCAGCCAGGCCGCGAGCCGCGGCTGGCGTCGCGACATCCACCTGCCGCAGGGCCGCTGGATCGATTACTGGGATGGCCGCCAGGTGAGCGCGCCCGCGCAAGGCATGCAGATCGATCGCCAGGTGGAACTGAAGACGCTGCCGATCTTCGTGCGCGCCGGCGCGATCCTGCCGATGTATCCGGAGATGCTGTTCGACGGCGAAAAGCCGCTCGACGAAGTGACGTTCGACCTCTACCCGCAAGGCGAATCGCTCTACACGCTGTACGAGGACGACGGCAACACGCGCCGCTACCAGCAGGGTGAATCGAGCGAGCAGACGATCACCGTGCAGGCGCCGGCACAGGGCAGCGGCGAAGTCCGCGTGCATCTCGATGGCGTGAAAGGCCAGTACGCCGGCCAATTGCCGCAGCGTCGTTATGCGTTGCGCGTGTTGAGTCGCCAGCGTCCCAATGCCGTGCAGATCGATGGCCGCACACTGCCTTTCCTCGCCGATCAAAAGGCGCTGGCAACGGCGAACGAGGGCTGGACCTTCGATGGCAACGATCGCCATGGCAGCGTGCATGTCCGCACGGCCGCGTTCGACATCCGCAGCGCGCACGATATCCGCCTCGATATCCCGACTGCAGCCGCGCCTGCCGACGACGTGTTCCCGAGCGCTCCGGCACTGGGTCGCGCCTTGCCCGCCGACAGCATGGTGGTGGTCAATCGTCCGGCCGAAGAACCCGGACACGCGCTGGAAAACGCCTTCGACGACGATGCCGGCACCTGGTTCCGCACCGTGCGCAACCAGGCGATCCACACCGGCGCGCACGAATGGACCATCGGTTTCGGCGAGCGCAAGTTGATCGACGGCATCGAACTGGCGCCGCGCAACGACAAGAACTGGAAGTACGGCCAGATCCGCGACTACGAGATCTACATGGCCGACAGCAACGGCGAATGGGGTGAACCGATCGCGCGCGGCCAGCTCAAGCTGTTGCAAGGCACACAGAAGATCGAATTCGCGCCGCACGCCGGACGCCTGCTGCGCTTCCGCGTGCTGAGCGTGCAGAACCCCGAAGGCGACAACGCCAGCAACACCGATCCGATGGTGCTGGCCGCGGCGGGCGGCGACAACACGCGTGCCTACGATGCCCTGCAACCGCGCGACGTCGGCCCGATCACGCTGTCGACCTTCCACATCCTCGAGCACCAGGCCAGCGATCGCCCAGAACAGCAACGCTATCTCTCCGAACTGCCAGTGCCGGCAAAGCTGGCGAACAGCGTTGCGCGCGACCACGCCCACGACGGCAAGTCGCCGCTGCAGATGAACGGCCTGCGCTTCCAGCATGGTCTTGGTGTTGGCGCCAGCAGTCGCATCGACCTGAAACTCGATGGCGGTTGGCGTTTGTTGCGCGCCGACCTCGGCGTCGACGACAGCTGTCGCGATGCCGGCAGCCTGCGCTTCCAGGTGTGGAGCGACGGTCGCCTGCTCTACGACAGCGGCGTGGTGAAGGCGCCGGGCGTGGTCAAACCCGAACTCGACATCCGCGGCGCCCACACCCTGAGCCTGCGCACGCTCGGCGCGCAATCGCCCAAGGTCTGCGGCAACTGGGCCAATGCCTTGCTGATCGGCCAGCAGGGCGACAGTGCCGCAATCGTTTCCCCCTGAGTCTCGTTTCCAATCCCCGGAAGGAAGTTCGCTGATGAAAAATACAACTACAAAATTCCGCGCCGCCCCATTGAAGCATTCGGCTCTCGCGATGGCTTTGGGCGTGTGCCTCGCGACGCAGGTGCAAGCACAGTCTGCTGTCGGCTCGATCAATGGCACGACGGAGGCCAATGCCAAAGTCATCATCCAGGACACCGGCACCGGGTTCACGCGCAGCGTGAACGCGGACAGCCAGGGACGTTACTCGCTCGACCAGCTGCAACCGGGCGACTACAAGGTGACCTCGGGCGGCGTCACGCGCACTACCCATGTCTTTGTCGGTACCGGCGCCAGCGTCGATTTCGCAGTCAAGCAGGCTGCCTCATCCAAATCGGGGGAACTTGGCAATGTCGTCGTCACGGGTGGGAAAGCCAAGATCGACGTGTCCTCGGTGGAAAACGCCACGGTGCTGACCGCCAAACAACTGTTGAAGCTGCCGGTGGAGCGCGAAATCAGTTCGGTGGCGATGCTTGCTCCCGGCGTGGTCGAAGGCCCCTCGGCCTACGGCAAGCTGGTGTCGATCGGCGGCTCCTCGGTCGCTGAAAATGGCTACTACGTCAACGGCTTCGACGTCACCAACCCGCGCTCGTTGATGTCGTACTTCGACATTCCGTATGAGGCCGTAGGCGAAGCGCAGATCAAGACCGGCGGCTATGGCGCTGAGTACGGTCGCTCGTTGGGCGGCGTGCTCGGCCAGATCACCAAGCGCGGCACCAACGAGTGGCACTACGGTGCCGCGGTGTACTACACGCCGAACGCGTTGCACGAAAAGCAAGTCATCAACAGGTCGTTTCGCGAGCTCGACTTCAACAATGGTCGCGTGCAGACCGGCAACAAGGACGACTCCGTCGACTACCTGAAATACAACATTTATGCCAGCGGCCCCATCATCAAGGACAAGCTGTTCTTCTTCGCGCTGTACCAGGGCAAAGGCGACGTGACCAAGGTGTACGGGAATACGTCGGCCACCACCTATCGGGACAAAACACCGCAGGAACTGGTGAAGCTCGACTGGAACATCACCAACAATCACCACCTCGAATTCACCGGCATCAACGCCAAGGTCAATATCAAGACCGACGCATACCAGCGTGATATCGGCGCAAATCTGCTTCCGATCAACCCGTACACGAAAAAGAACCTGACCTTCGTCGACAGTAACGATTTCACCGGCGGCGGCAGGATGGGCGTACTGAAATACACCGGCTGGTTCGGTGACAACTTCACCCTGTCCGCGCAGGCCGGCAAGCTGGACTACACCAACGGCAACTACCGCAAGGAGCCGACCTACTCCAAGTGTCCTTTAGTCCAGATCAGCGCCAGTCCCGGGGGCTTGGGTCCCTATATCTACCCGGGCTGCGCGGTGAACGATCCCAGCTACTCCTACTGGTACAAGCCGGTGGGAACGGCCGAGAAGGACATCCGCACGGCCTTCCGCGTGGATGGCGGCTGGCATATTGGCAACCACGAGCTCAAGTTCGGCTGGGACTCGGAAAAGATTACGTCCAACTCCATTCAACCCAACTTCGACGGTGGCGCCTGGTACAACTACGTGACACCGGATGCCAACGGCCAGGCATTCGACTATCTTTATTCCTACGGCACGTTCGGCGGGCTGGGCAAATACGGCAACAATCTGGTGCAAAAGCTCGTGGATGACGAAGGCGCGGGCACCTTCCGCTCGAAGAACAACGCCATCTACCTCGACGACAACTGGCATATCACCAAAAATTTCCTGTTGTACGGCGGCATCCGCAAGGAATCCTTCGACAACCACGACCAGCATGGTCACGTCTTCATTCGTGCCAATGCGCAATGGTCGCCACGCCTGGGCTTCTCCTGGGACGTGAAGGGCGATTCCAGTTTCAAGCTGTACGGCACCCTTGGCCGTTACTACATCCCCGCCGCGGGCATTCTTGCCATCACCAACGCCCGCTACAATTTCTACACCACCTCGTTCTATACCTATGCCGGCGTCGATCCCAAGACCTACGCGCCGACGGGGTTGTCGGCGCCGTTGCCTTTCGACGTGGTCGATGCCGGAGGCTCCTCCTGGAACGATGGCCTGGTCAACGGGGTCACGGCATGGAACTTCTCGACCAATCCGCCGCAAGATCCGAGAACAGTCGTGTCGCAGAAGCTCAAGCCGATGGGCCAGGACGAATTGATCCTGGGTGCGCAGTGGGCAGTCGGCCATGACTGGACCCTCGGGCTGAAGGCTACCCGCCGCAATGTGATTGATGGCGTGGACAACTACTGTTACGGCGGCTCCACATACGGCGCGCTGGTGCAGTGGATGAACACGCACGGTTACCCCGACTACACGGCCGCCACCGCAACCAGCAGAGGTCAGGCACGGTGCATCTTCGTCAATCCGGGCCAGGATCCGGTGGTTGCCGTCAAGTTGGATCCAAGCCTCGATGGCAAGGTGATCAATGCCACCTTGCCCAACAGCTCACTGGGCATGGGCACCGGTCTGCAACACTACAAGCGTCATTATCAGTCGATGGAACTGAGTCTGGAGAAGGAGACCAAATGGTGGTATCTGAGCGCCAACTATGTGTGGTCGCGCAGCTACGGCAATGCCGAGGGTGTTGCCAATTCCTCCTACGGCAATGCCCTGGGTAATTCTGTCGGTACGACCAACAAATACAGTGGTGGTGGCGCAACGGTCGGGCAAGGCATCAACTTCAACTATCCGATCGTCGACATCGGCGCCTATGGCGACCTGCCTAGCAGCCGCAAACACACCATCAAACTTTATGGGTATGTGAAGCCGTGGGGCGACCAGTTCGAATTCGGTGGCAACCTTATCGTGCAATCCGGGGCAAAACTGTCCTGTCTGGGTGCCGCGCCTTACACAGCCGATGACATCGCACATGGGTATACCTATACCGGTGCGGCGTATAACGCGGCCAATCCGGTTGACTACGCAGCGTTGCAAACCTACGCCAGCGGTGTCTCCACCCATTTCTGTCACGACCGGCCATATAACACCACGTACACCACCACTGACGGCTATACCTATGCGTATACCTCGTTCGCACCCACCCTGCACCCCACAGGCTCGGCGGGTCATGTTCCGTTGTTCTGGAACTTCGATCTATCGGTGGCATACATCCCGAACTGGGCGCACAAGCGATTGTCGTTCCGCATGAACGTGTTCAACCTGTTCAATCGCCACGGCCTGGTCAGCAAGAATCAATACCACGACATCCGTCTGTCGCCCTCGGACGCGGCGCAGGGTGGGTATACGCAGACCGTGACCCGCCCGGATGGCACCAAGGTCCTGCCCACCGACCCCGATGCCGCCAAGCTTCTGACCTATGGCGGACATGCCGTGTACGGCCCCAGCCCGAACTATCTCGGCCCCCTCGATCCCAACCAGGACAGCCACCAGGCACCGCGTTACGTGCAGTTCTCGGTGCGCTACGAGTTCTGACGGCGTTCACGCCAACCACGCCTGCCGGCGCATCTTTCGCCGGTAGGCGTTTTACTTTCCGGGATCGGGATATCTTAGGTTCCATGCCGCAAGACGACACCATTGAAGAAGCGCTGGCGCGGGTCGCGCACCTGTTGCCCACGGATCCCGGGCAGGCCCAGGCGCAGGTGCAAAACATCCTTGGCACGCATCCCGAGCATCCCTTTGCGCGACTGTTGCTGGCTGCTGCGCACAATAGGCTCGGCCACACGACAGAAGCGTTGGCTGTCCTGCAACACCTGCTCGAGACGCACCCACGATTCGCGGAAGCACATTACGAAACCGGCGTGGCGCTTGGCAGGGCTGGACGCTATCACGAAGCCGTTGACGCCTTGCAGAGCGCTACCGAGTTGAACCCGGATCTGGCACAGGCCTGGCGTGTGCTGGCGGACCTGCACGCGCAACATGGCAACTCGCGCGCCGCGGCACTGGCGGCTTCGCAAATGCAATATTGCCTGCGCGATCCTCTTCTGCTGCGTGCTTCCGCAGCGGTGGATGACGGCCGATTTCCCGAAGCTGAAGCTCTGCTGCGCGAACATTTGCGACACAAACCCGGTGATCCGCTTGCATTGCGCCTGATGGCCTGCCTGGCGCGCGAGGCAAACGCGCATGAGGACGCCGCCAGGATGCTGCAGCAATGCCTGCGCCAGATGCCTGGCTTCCTTGCCGCGCGATTCGACCTGGCATTGGCATTGCAACAACTGAAAATGCCGCGCGAGGCATTGGTCGAAACCGAGATGCTGCTGCGCGAAGATCCCGACAATGCCGCCACCCGCCTTCTGAGGGCGGAATTGCTCCACGAACTGGGCGATCACGATGGCGCCATCGTCCTGCTCGAATCGCTGGCGCGACAGCGCGAGGGTCGCTCACGGGTCTGGCGAACCCTGGGCAACGCGTTGAAATACGCGGGTCGGCAAGACGAGGCGGTGGAAGCCCTACGTACTGCAGTGGCGCAGTCTCCGGACCTGGGTGAAGCGTGGTGGGAATTGGCGAACCTCAAGACCCACCGCTTCGATGATGCCGATATCGTCGCCATGGACACGCAATTGCAGCGACCGACGCTGGATGACAAGCAGCGCGCCCCCATCGAATTCAGTCTGGGCAAGGCATTCGAGGATCGTGGCGACTATGCCAAATCCTTTCATCATTACGCACAGGGCAACGCCGTGCGTCGCCGACAACGGCCCCACGATGCGGCTGCCGACACGGCCAACATGCAGCATGCGAAGCAGGTCTATACGCCGGAGTTCTTCCGGGCACGATCTGGCTGGGGCAGCACCGCACGCGATCCGGTCTTCATCGTCAGCCTGCCGCGCTCCGGCTCGACTCTGGTCGAACAGATTCTCGCCAGCCACTCGCAAGTCGAAGGGACTTCCGAACTGCCTGCGATGGGCGCCATCGCGCATCGGCTGTCCAGCAGGGGGCAGTCGTACCACGATGCAGTCGCCGCGCTGGGCGTCGACGAGTGCCGCCGGATCGGCGAGCATTACCTGGAGCGTGCCCGTGACTACCGTCGCACGGATGCGCCGCTGTTCACAGACAAGATGCCGTCCAACTTCGCCCATGTCGCGCTGATCCAGCTGACCCTGCCGAACGCGAAGATCATCGATGTGCGCCGCGATCCGATGGCCTGCGGCTTTTCGGTATTCAAGCAATGGTTCGCCAATGGTGCCGCTTTCAGTTACGACCTTTCCGACATCGGGCACTACTATCGCGACTACGTCGAATTGGTGACGCATTTCGACGAAGTATTGCCCGGGCGCGTGCACCATGTGTCCTACGAATCCTTGATCGACGATTTCGAACCCGAAGTGCGACGGCTGCTGGACTATTGCGGGCTGCCATTCGAGCCGCAATGCCTGAATTTCCACCAGAACACTCGAGCGGTCCGCACCGCCAGTGCCGCGCAGGTGCGCCAGCCGTTGTATCGGGATGGCCTCGAACAATGGCAGCACTATGCGGAATGGCTCAAACCACTGAAAGATGCACTGGATGCCACTCGGCCCGTGCATGACCACTCATCCGAGACGTCATCATGAATCGACGTGAATTCCTGATCTCCACCGCCGCTGCTGGCGTCGCCACCACTGCAACAGCATTCACGCCAGCATTTGCCCGTTCGCGCGACCGCCTGCGCGTGGCCATGATCGGCACCGGACTGCGTGGACAGGGGCACCTGGGCCTGTTGAGCCGGCGCAATGACGTCGAAGTGGTGGCGATCGCCGACACCCAGCAGGCCATGCTCGACGGCGCATTGAAAATCATCGCCAGGAACGGACGCCCGAATCCGAAGGTGTACGGCGGCAATGGCGATATCAATGCCTGGAAGGCGCTGCTCGCTCGCAAGGACATCGATGCGGTATTCATCTGCACGCCGTGGGAATGGCATGCACCGATGGCGATCGCGGCCATGGAAGCGAAGATCGCGGTGGCTTCGGAAGTGGTCGCGGGCATCACCCTGCAGGACCACTGGGACGTGCTGCGCACCCAGCAACGCACGGGCACGCCCTACATGCTGCTGGAGAACGTCTGCTTCCGGCGCGACGTGATGGCGATCCTGCAAATGGTGCGTGCCGGCCTGTTCGGCGAGTTGGTCCACCTGCAGGCCGGATACCAACACGACCTGCGCGGGGTGAAGTTCACTTCCGGCAATCCGGCCGACCCTGGTGGCAGCGGCGTCGAATTCGGCGCCAAGGCATTCTCGGAGGCGCAATGGCGCACCCAGCATTCGATCGATCGCAACGGCGATCTCTATCCCAGCCACGGCATTGGCCCGTGCGCGATGTATGCCAATATCCATCGCGGCAACCGCTTCACCCACATCAACAGTTTCGCCAGCAAGTCGCGCGGGCTCCACGACTACATCGTCAAGAACCCCAAGGGCGGCCCCGACCATCCCAATGCCAGGATCAAGTTCAAGCTAGGTGACGTGGTGACGACCACCCTGCGTTGCGAAAACGGCGAAACCATCCTGCTCCAGCACGACACCTCACTGCCGCGACCCTACTCGCTCGGTTTCCGCGTCCAGGGCACCGACGGACTGTGGATGGATGTCAACAAATCGCTCTACCTCGAGGGCACGAGCCCGGACGACCAGTGGGAAAGCACGCAGAAATACTTCAACCAGTACGACCATCCCCTGTGGAAGCGCTACTCCGCCGATGCTGCCGGCGCCGGCCACGGCGGGATGGACTGGTTCGTGGTCAACGCCTTCATCGAGGCGTTGAAGGCCGACGCACCGATGCCCATCGACATCTACGATGCAGTGGCGTGGAGTGCGATCACGCCACTGTCGGAACAGTCGGTCGCGGAAGGCTACCGGACGCTGGAGTTCCCCGACTTCACCGAGGGCAAGTGGAAGGATCGCAAGCCGATCTTTGCTTTCACCGACCGCTATTGAGCATCGTCAAGTCCCGAACACCGGATCCGTCACGCCCTGCACGCTGCGGACGGTTCCGGGCTCGTCGTCGAGCACGATGATTTCGTTCTTGCCCGGATGCAGCCACACGCCCGGCAGGTAGAGGCTTTGTTGCGGCCCGACCTTCCAGTAGCGGCCGAGGTGATGTCCATTGACCCACACCTGCCCGCGGCTCCAACCGCGCATGTCGATGAAGGTGTCGCCGATCCTGGACAAGGCGAAATGACCACGCCAGAACATCGGGCCCGGTGCCGGATTGGCCTTGCCGAACTTCAGGCCTGACAAGTCGCGCAACGGCAGGGAATACATCTGCCACTTCGAGAGTTCGTCATCGCCGAGTTCGACGCCGCGAACGAGGCCTTTGCGTTCGTCGACCAATTTGGCGCCGAAGTTGATGCGACCCATGTTCTCGACCAGCAGATCAAGCGTCTGCCCTTGCGCCAAGGCGAGCGGTGCGGTCTTGTGCTGGCTGGCGCCGCGATACAGCGTCGCGAGTGGTTTGCCATCGGCCATCACGGTGACGCGATCGCGCGCCTCTCCGACATCGAGCACCGCGGTCTGCGACTTGTCCATGCGGTGGCGATACAACACGTAGCCGAAGTCCTGGCCAAGCTCTTCCATCGTCTTCGGATATTCCGATTCAACCGGTTTCGCGAGCACGGGCAGTGCCGACAGCAGCGACACCGACTCGTTCAACTCGAAGCGTGGAATCGCGATCATCACCGGGTTGTCGGGAATCGCCGGCAGCGTTTCGCCTGCGGGCAGATGCTTCGCGATCGCATCGCGCAGCAACCGGAACTTCGGCGTGACGCGTCCCGCCTCATCGACCGGCGCGTCGTAGTCGTAGCTGGTGGTGTCCGGCTGGTAGGCCGGATCCTTCGCATAGTTGGCGCCGGCGGTATAGCCGAAGCTGGTGCCGCCGTTGAACATGTAGAGGTTGAAGGAGATGTCGCGCGCGAGCAGCCAGTCGATGAAGGCGGCTTCGTTCGCCGGATCGGTGGTGTGGTGCTTCTCGCCCCAGTGGTCGAACCAGCCGGCCCAGTATTCGCCCACCATGCGTGGCGCGCCGGGACTGTATGTCGCGAACCACTTGAACGCCTCGTCGGCATCCTTCGGCCCGCCAGTGAAATTCAGCACGCCGGGCAGGCCGGGCAACCCACCGCCATCGAACAGCGAGCGGCCCGGGCCATCGGCATGGAAGAACTGCGCGTCGAAGCCGGCGTCGATGACCTGCTGCTTCACCGCCGCCATGTAGTCATGGTCGTTGCCGAACGATCCGTATTCGTTCTCCACCTGCACCATGATGATCGGACCGCCGCGCGACACGGTCAGCGGTGCCAGCTGTTCGCCGACGTGCTTCAGGTAATTGCCGCCCGCCTGCATGAAACGCGGATCGAGGCTGCGCACGCGCAGGCCGGGCGTCTTGAGCAGCCATGCCGGATAACCGCCGAAATCCCATTCGCTGCAGATGTAAGGGCCAGGTCGGAGGACGACGTAGAGGCCTTCTTCCTGCGCCATCTTCACGAACGCGGCGATGTCGAGATCGCCACTGAAGTCCCACTGCCCGGGCTGGCGTTCGTGCAGGTTCCAGAACACATAGGTGGTGATGGTGTTGAGGCCCAATGCCTTCGCCATCTTCATGCGTGCACGCCAGTACGCACGTGGCACGCGCGCATAGTGCAGCTCGCCGGCGCGAATCACGAACGGCTTGCCGTCCAGCGCGAAATGATCGCCTTCGACGGCGAACGTGTGGTGCCGTGCCGGGGTATCGGCGTATGCGGAAGTCGCCGCGAGCATTCCCAATGCCAATGCGCAGGTACGAAGTTTCATGTGTGCTCCCGTAAATCCATGAGTTCGATTGTTGTTCACCATTCGCGGATGCTGCCGTCGGCGCCGCGCCAGACCGGATTGCGCCAGACGTGGCCCGTGCGCGCGGCTTCGCGCACGCGGGCCTCGTCGATCTCGATGCCGAGCCCCGGGCCAACGAGTGCATCGACCATGCCATCACCGATCGCGAATACCTGCGGATTGCGCAAATAAGTCAGCAGGTCGTAGCCATCGGTGTTGTAGTGGATCCCGAGTGACATTTCCTGGATCGCGAGATTGGGCGACGCCAGTCCGACCTGCATGCAGGCCGCCAGTGCGATCGGCCCGAGTGGGCAATGCGGCGCCAACGCGACATCGTAGGTTTCCGCCTGCGCGGCGATGCGCCGGCATTCGGAGATCCCGCCGGCATGGCTCAAGTCCGGCTGGATGACATCGACTGCTGCAGCCTCGAAGAACGGCTTGAAGTCCCAGCGGCTGTAGAGGCGCTCCCCGAGCGCGACCGGCAACGACGTCGATTGCGCGAACTGGCGGATCGCTTCCGGATGTTCCCCCAGCAACGGTTCCTCGATGAACAAGGGTTGCAGCGGCTCGAGCAAACGCGCGAGCTGGCGCGCAGCCGGTTTGTGCACGCGCCCGTGGAAATCGAGAGCGACGTCGAGTCCGAGATCGCGCACCACGGCGACACGTTCGAGCACGTCGTCGAAGGCACGCGGACTGGGCAACCAGTCGATGTCTTCGGTGGCGTTCATCTTCACTGCCTTGAAGCCCTGGCGCATGCGTTCCCGCGCGGCATGTTCGACTTCGGAAGGACGGTCGCCGCCGATCCATGCATAGACCGGAACGCGATCGCGCACGCGCCCACCCAGCAATTGCCAGACCGGAACGCCAAGCGTGCGCCCCTTGATGTCCCACAAGGCCTGGTCGAGTCCCGACAGCGCCGACATCAATACCGGCCCGCCACGATAGAAGCCAAGCCGGTACGCGGTCTGCCAGATGTCCTCGATGTTCGCGGCATCCGCGCCAATGAAACGATCACGCAGCGCGGCGAACGCGCCTTCCACCGCTTCGGCATGACCTTCGAGGCTGGCCTCGCCCCACCCGACCGCACCGGATTCCGTTTCAATGCGAACGAAGAGCCAGCGCGGCGGCGTGCGGAAGGTTTCGATGCGAGCAATCTTGCCCATGGGTTCCTCTTCGCGCAGGGGCGCGGTTCACGCGAGCATATTTATCATACAAAATAATTCAAAACCATCGCGGCATAGGGCGGATCTGGCAGAATCCTGACTCCGGAACGATTGCAACCCGCTCCACACACGGCACCCAGATGACGCGCAGCGCGAACAGCAACAACCTGACACGGCGACTGGTCGAAACATTGGGCGTTGCGATCGTCACCGGGGTCTACGGACCGGATCGTCCCTTCCCGACCGAAGCGCAGCTCTGCATTGAACTCCAGGCGAGCCGCAGCGTGTTGCGCGAAGCCGTGAAGATGCTGACGGCCAAGGGCCTGCTCAGCGCCCGCCCGCGCCGCGGCACGATCGTCGAGCCGGAAGCGCAGTGGAACCTGCTGGATCCCGATGTCCTGCGCTGGACGCTGGAACGCAAGTTTTCGCCGCAGCTTCTTGCGGAATTCACCCAGATGCGCCTCGCCATCGAGCCGCGCGCCGCGATGCTCGCGGCGCACCTGGCCGATGCAGCCGCGTTGCAGGCCATCGAGGACGCACTGGAACGCATGCACGCCGCCGAATATGGCGATGACGATCCCCTCGAATCCGACATCGCGTTCCATGTCGCGATCCTGCGCGCGAGCGGCAACCGCCTCTATGCGCAGCTGCGCGACCTGGTTGCGACCGCATTGCGTTTCTCGATCCCGCGAACCAATCGCGCCAAGGGCGTGGCACGCGCCAACTTGCCCGATCATCGCCGCGTTTACACCGCGATCGCCGCCGGCGATGGCGTGCGTGCTTTCCGTGCGATGGAAGCATTGCTGAGCGAAGTGATGCAGTTGATCGACAACACGCCCGCGAACAAACCGCGGGCGCGTCGCGGCGCAAAGGGCTGAAATCGAAAGCCAGTAGTTGCACGAACTTGCGCTGAAACCGGCTTCAATCGAAAGCCGGCCACAGGACCATCTTGCGCTTTGTTGGCCACGCGCCGCATTCACGATTTTTATTGTCGAAAACTGCCGCTCCGGTCTTGATTGTTGCGTTGCGCCCTGATTATCGTTTATATGATTTATATGACTTTTTAGGGAAGCCACATGAACACGACGCATGCATCACGCAACCGGACCTTGCGCAAATCACTGTTGGCCGTCGGCCTGATCGTCGGTTTGTCGATGGCGCATGACGTCGCCGCGCAATCGATCACCGGTGGCCTCTATGGCGCGGTCCCAGCCAACAACGGCAAGACGCAAGTGGTGCTCACCAGCCCGGATACGGGCCTGAGGCGCGAACTGCAGCTCGATGCGCAGGGCCGCTATCGTGCATCGGGCCTCAATCCTGGCCATTACGTGGTCACGGTGACCCTGGACGGCAAGACCATCACGCGCGATGTCATCGTCAAGCCGAACAGCGATAGCGCCGTCGCCAACGTGGAAGCGGCGACGGACAACGGCGGCAACCTCGGCAAGGTCGTCGTGACCGGCAAAGCGGCGACCAGCACAATCACGATCGACACCACGACTCCGGAAATGTCGAGCAGCTACAGTCGCGAGCTGGTCAACGAGTTGCCCCTGTCGGCGGCCGCAAACCCGGAAAGCATCGCCCTGCTGCGCTCGAACGTGCGCTACGACCGCCACGGAACCGGCCTGGTGCAGCTGGCCGGCGCGACGCCTGCTGAAAACCGCTACTACCTCAACGAATTCGACATCACCAACGACAAGAGCTCACTCGGCGCCCTCAGCCAGTTGCCGCGCGAAGCGATCGCCAACACCGAGGTGCTCGCCGGCAGTTTCGGCGCATCGTGGACCAATGCCACCGGTGGCGTGATGTCGCAGACGGTGCGGCAAGGCAGCAACGACTTCAAGGCCGGCTACTCCCTGTATTACACCCCGCCGACTTCCAGCACGCTGAGGCCGCAACCCAAGGACTTCAAGGACGGTAACGGCAACTACGTCAGCTACGCCAGCCACAACCACACTGATGCCGCCGTGACGCATTACCTATGGGCATCGGGCGCGATCGTGAAGGACAAGCTGTTCGCCTTCGGCCTGTTCGGCGACACGCCATCTTATTTGAATTACGGCTACAGCCAGAGCCGCTACACGGAATCGAAGAGCAAGAACAAGAGCATCATGCTCAACCTGACCTGGAACATCACCAGCGATCAGACCCTCAACCTGATCGCATCGGACAAGCGCAGCAACAGCGCCAGCTGGAGCTACCTGCTCAAGGGAACCTATTCGACCAATGTCGGCAAGCTGTCGTCGGTGTCGCAGCCGGCGCCCACGCGCGAGCGCTTCCTGATCGGCAACTACCACTGGAACATCACCGACAATCTCGAAGTGCGTCTGATGGGTGGATTCCTCGGTCGGATCCAGGACCGCGGCTACGGGACGGATAATCCGCCCTATGTGCAGACGCTCACCGGCCAGTCGACGTACACCAACATCGGCATCCAGGATCGCCAGACCAACTTCCTGCCCACCGACTACTGGCGGCGCGGCTACAAGGGCGACGTGACCTGGCATATCGGCGATCACAAGATCCGCTTCGGCGCCGAACGCTATACCCATTTCGTGCAGCAGGACTGGCATTCGGTGTTCGCCGGCATCTACACCTACAAGACGGCATCGACTTCGTTCACCGCACTCAATGGCGCGACGATTCCCGCCGGCAACTACGTGCAATGGGACTTCAACCACCAGTTCGGCCAGATGTATTCGATCAACGAGGGCGCCTACCTCGAGGATTACTGGAACGTGTCCGACAAGGTGGTGGCGTACGGCGGCCTGCGCTTCGACCGCTTCATCAATCACAATGCGCGCAACGGTTCGCTGTTCTCGTTCCCGACACTATCGCCGCGCCTCGGCGTGTCCTGGGACGTGAAGGGCGATTCCAGCTTCAAGGTCGGCGCCAACATTGGTCGTTACTCGTTGTCGATGCCCGCGGACTTCGCCTTCGGCGTTGCCAGCGCGAATCTCACGGAATCGAAGTGGTACACCTACACCGGCATGGACCCGGTGACCAAGGCACCGACCGGTCTGACCCAGCTCGGCCCGGACTATACCTACCCGGGCCAGAACGGCATTCCGGCCAAGGACTACGAGGTGGCGACCACCAACCTCAAGGCGCCTTCCGTGACCGAGCTGCAGTTGTACGCACAAAAGCGCCTTGGTCGAAGCTGGACTGGACAGGTCGATTTCGGCTATTCGCAACTCAAGCGGGTGATCAACACGACCTGCTGGTCGGTCGGCATCGAACAATGGGCGCAATCGCACGGCTACCCGAACTACACCGATCCGGGCAATTGCTTCGTGCTGAATCCGGGAGAGGATGTCACGGTGCTCCGTGATTTCCGCGGCGACGGCTCACTGGCTTCGATGACGATTCCGGCCTCGGCGTTCGGCCTGCCCAAACCCAAGCACAGGTATTTCCACGTCACGTTCGACCTCAACCATGCACGCAGCGCGGAGGAGCCGTGGTACCTCGGCTTGAGCTACACCTGGACGCGTTCGTTCGGCAACGACAACGGCTACCTGTCCATACAGGAAGGTGGCGGCTACGGCTCGGGTTACATCGGCCAGAACGACCTCTACTACATCCCCGACAACACCTTTGGTGCATACGGAAACCTGGTGGACGACGTGCGCCACAAGATCACGGCATCGGGCGTGTATTACTTCAGGAACGGCCTGCGCGTGGGTGCGGTGCTGAACGTGCAATCGGGCGAACCGCTCACCTGCTACGGCCTCAACCCCGATGAGAACAGCTACTCATACCAGTGGGGCGCCTACGGCCATTACTGCGACGTCAACAGTCCCGGCAAGATTACTCCCGCCGGCACCAGCGGTCGCCTGCCGTGGCTGTGGCAACTCGATGCCAGCCTCGGCTACGACCGCAACATCGGCACGCACAACAAGTTCAGCATCGACCTGAGCGTGCAGAACCTCACGAACGCGCGTGCGCTTACCAACCGCAACAACGGTTACAGTGACTACGACTACGCAAACGGCGGGGTCACGAAGTTGAACAACTGGTACACCCCATCGCAATATCAAGCGCCACGGACCACCTACCTGGTGTTCCGCTACGAGTTCCACTGAGCACGCCATGCGTATCCTGCTTGCGATCCTGTTCCTGGCCCTGCTGTCACCCGCCGCATCCGCGGGTGACAGCGATCTTGCGCGGACACCGCCAATGGGCTGGAACAGCTGGAACCAGTTCAATTGCCGGATCAGCGACAAGCTGATCCGGCGCACCGCCGACGAAATGGCGAGCAATGGCATGCGCGATGCCGGCTACGTGTACCTGACCATCGACGATTGCTGGCAAGGCCAACGCGATGCCAGCGGCGTGCTGCATCCGAGCGACAAATTCCCGGACATGAAGGCGCTGGGCGATTACATCCATGGCAAGGGCCTGAAATTCGGCATCTATTCCTCCCCCGGGCCCACCACCTGCATGGGACGTCCCGGCAGCCTCGACCACGAGGAACAGGACGCGAAGATGTTCGCCTCCTGGGGCGTCGACTATCTCAAGTACGACTGGTGCGGTGCGCGCAAGCTCTACAAGATCGAAGACATGCCACGCCTGTACGCGAAGATGCACGACGCGCTGCGCAGGACCGACCGTCCGATCGTTTACAGCCTGTGTCAGTACGGCTGGGGTGGCGTGTGGACCTGGGGCGCATCGGTCGGCGGCAACCTGTGGCGCACCACGGAAGACATTTCGGCTTCGTTCGAGAGCATTGCGCATCGTGGCTTCGCACAATCCGGACTGGAACAGTACGCGGGTCCCGGCCACTGGAACGATCCGGACATGCTCGAAGTCGGCAATGGCGACCTCACGCTCGAGGAAAACCGCTTCCACATCAGTCTCTGGAGCATGCTCGCGGCGCCGCTGATCGCCGGCAACGATCTCGTCAGCATGGATGACGAGACCCTTGGCGTGCTCACCAACCGCGAAGTCCTCGCCATCGACCAGGATGCATTGGGCAAGCAGGCGCGACGGATCAAGCAAGCCGGACCGATGTCGATCTGGCTGAAGCCGCTGGCGGATGGCAGCTACGCCGTGGGTTTCTTCAGCACCAGCGAGCGCGAACTGGCGGGCAGCATCACCCTCAAGGAGCTCGGACTGCCACGCAAGGCAAGCGTGCGCGATCTGTGGGCGAAGCGCGACTTGGGTGTCGTCAATGACAAGCTCGAAGCGACGCCATCGCGGCATGGTGTCGTTCTCCTGAAGGTCACGCCGTTGCATTGAAATGGCGGAGATCGCCCTGCACTGCGGCAAATGGCGCGCGATAGTGCGCCCCGAACTTGGCGGCGCGCTGACGCATTGCGAGATTGAACGCAACGGGGGCTGGCTGCCACTGCTGCGTTCGACTTCCACGGAAGCAGGTGACGTGCTGGAAACGGCGTGTTTCCCGGTGGCGCCGTTTTTCGGTCGCCTGCGTGGCGGTCGTTTTGTCTTCCGCGGGCGCGAGGTCGTGCTCCCGCCGATTGGGCCGCACCCGACACCGCTGCACGGTTTCGTCTGGCGCACGCCCTGGCAAGTCGATACAAGCACGGATGCCGCACTCACCCTCGCATGTGCTCATCACGCAGACGCGTGGCCATGGCCGTTCACGGCAACACAGACCTTTGAACTGGATGACGACGGACTGACGATTTCACTTGTCGTGCGCAACAGCGGCCATGAAGCGATGCCTTGCGGGATTGGCCTGCACCCCTGCTTCCCCTGCGATGCCGCAACCCGGCTGTTTGCAGACGTTGAGGCCGAGGTGGCGCTTGATTCCGGAGTCCTCCCGATCGACCCTGCTCCAACCGGACGCGTGGCCATCACCGAGGACATGCAGCTTGATCGTCGGACCCTCCATCGCAGCGGGATGGACTGCAGTTTCGATGGCTGGGTCGGCACCGCGGTCATCGAGCAGCCTTCGCTCGGTTATCGCTTGCGCCTGACGGCGTCACCCGCCATCTCACGACTGCATGTGTACGCGCCGAGCGACGACGACTGCTTCTGCGTCGAGCCCGTCGGCCACGCGATCGATGCGTTCAATCTCGATGAGGCCGACCTGGCGATGGCCGGGGTACAGGTATTGGCCCCCGGCGAATCGCAGCAGATGCAGATGCGCTTGTCGCTCGATCCCTGAGCGTACTGCGTTATTCGACCGTCACCGATTTCGCCAGGTTTCGCGGCTTGTCGACGTCGGTGCCACGCGCCAATGCGGTGTGATACGCCAACAACTGCATCGGGATCGCATGCACCACCGGCGTCAGCATGCCGCCATGGCGCGGCGTGCGGATCACGTGGACGCCTTCCGATTCCTCGAAGTGGGTATCGGCATCGGCGAACACGAACATCTCGCCGCCACGCGCGCGCACTTCCTGGATGTTCGACTTCACCTTCTCCAGCAAGGCGTCGTTGGATGCGGTGACGACCACCGGCATGTCCTTGTCGACCAGCGCCAGCGGACCGTGCTTGAGCTCGCCGGCCGGATAGGCCTCGGCGTGGATGTAGGTGATTTCCTTGAGCTTGAGCGCGCCTTCCAGTGCGATAGGATAGAACACGCCACGGCCGAGGAACAGCGCGTTCTGCTTCGGGGCGAAACGCTCCGCCCAGGCAGCGATCTGCGGTTCGAGATTGAGCGCGAACTGGACGTTGCCCGGCAGGTGGCGCAATTCCTCGATCAACTGCTGTTCGCGCGCGGCATCGAGTCGACCACCATGCTTGGTCAATGCGGCGGCCAGGATGAACAGCGCCGCGAGTTGGGTGGTGAAGGCCTTGGTCGAAGCGACGCCGATTTCGGCGCCGGCACGGGTGTAGAACACCAGCTTGCTGGCGCGCGGAATCGCGCTTTCTGGCACGTTGCAGATCGACAGCGTGCGCAGCATGCCGTGCTGCTTGGCGTACTTCAGCGCTTCCATGGTGTCGAGGGTTTCGCCCGACTGCGAGATCGTCACGACCAACTGCTTCGGGTTGGCGACGATGTCGCGATAACGGTATTCGCTGGCGATATCAACCGCGCACGGAATGCCCGCAAGCGACTCGATCCAGTAGCGCGCGACCATGCCGGCGTAATAACTGGTGCCGCAGGCGAGGATCTGCACCGAATCGACACCGGCGAACACGTCCGCTGCGTTGTCGCCGAACAGCCCGAGGTCGAAACCACCGGCATCGATCACGCCTTCCACGGTGTCGGCCAGCGCGCGCGGCTGCTCGTGGATTTCCTTCTGCATGAAGTGGCGGTACGGGCCGAGTTCGAGCGACGCCAGCGAGACATCGGACATGTGGATGTCGCGCTGCACTTCGTGGTCGTGGCTGTCGAACACACGCACGCCGTCGCGATGCAGTTCGGCGGTGTCGCCTTCCTCGAGGAAGATCACCCGGCGCGTCGCCTGGATGATCGCCGAGACGTCGGAGGCGATGAAGTTCTCGCCTTCGCCAAGGCCGACCAGCAGCGGGCACCCCATGCGGGCGGCGACCATGGTGTCGGGCGTGCGACGATCGATCACCGCGATCGCGTAAGCACCTTCCAGTTCCTTTACCGCCTTCTGCACCGCCAGCAGCAGGGACAGTCCGGTCGACTGGTAGTGATGGACGAGGTGGGCGATCACTTCGGTATCGGTCTGCGAAGTGAATTCGTAGCCAAGTCCGCGCAGGCGTTCGCGTTGCGCCTCGTGGTTCTCGATGATGCCGTTGTGCACCAGCGCAAGGTCGCCGTGGCTGACCATCGGGTGCGCATTGAGTTCGGTCACGCCGCCATGCGTTGCCCAACGCGTGTGGCCGATGCCGATCGGCGCGTTGAACGATTCGGCGATTGCCGCCTGTTCCATCTCCATGACGCGGCCGGTGCGGCGCACGCGGCGCACGCTGTCGCGTTCGACCACGGCGATGCCGGAAGAATCGTAACCGCGGTATTCCAGCCGCTTCAGGCCTTCGACCAGCACCGGGACCACGTCACGGCTGGCGATCGCACCGACGATTCCACACATGGATTCCGCACCTCTCCTGGAAAGCGCCCATTCTACCGGGCCGCGGCGAGTGTCCGCGGACGTCCGGACACCGGCTTGGACACGCGAAAGGCAGCATTCAGCCAATCGGATCAATGGCTTGGCGTTGGCACGCAGCTTGCGTAAGGAGGATGACGATTTCTTCATTTTCATCATCCACACACCATGGCCATTCGCGACACCTCCGCCCAGGACACCCGGCTCAACGCCGACCGCCCTTCGCCCGCACGCCGCAAACGCATCGTCGTGATCGCGGTGGCCGCGATCGCCCTGCTCGCGCTGATCGGCTGGGTCGGCATGAACTGGCTGGCCGGTGGCCGTTCGGTCGACGCATCGCGCGTGCGCATCACCACCGTCAAGCGCGGCGACCTGGTGCGCGACATCGCCGCCGAAGGCCGGGTGATCGCATCGAACAGCCCGAGCCTCTACGCAATCGCCGGCGGTACGGTGAACCTGCACGTGGTCGCCGGCGATGCGGTGAAGGAAGGCGACGTCCTCGCCGAGATCGACAGCCCGGAGCTGCGCTCGAAACTGGCGCAGGAAGAATCGACGCTGGCGAGCATGGAAGCCGATGCCGGCCGCGCAACGCTCGACGCGCAGCTGGCGCGATCGAACGCGCAGAAGGCGCTCGACCAGGCCCAGATCGACAACACCACGGCGACCCGCGACCTGCAGCGCTACCAGCGTGGCTACGAGGGCGGCGCACTCCCGCAGATCACCCTTGCCACTGCCCAGGACACGATGAAGAAGGCCGAGCTCGGCCTGTCGACCGCTCAACGCAACTTCAAGCTGCAGGGCGCCAGCGCATCGCTGGACGCGCGCAACAAGCATCTCCTTGCCGACCGCCAGCGTTCGGTGGTGACCGAACTGCGCCGCCAGGTCGATGCGCTGAAGATCCGCGCGCCCTTCGATGGGCAAGTTGGCCAGGTCTTCGTGCAGCCGCGTTCCAACCTGCAGACCAATGCCGCGGTGCTGAGTGTGGTCGACCTGTCGCGCTTCGACGTCGAGATCAAGGTTCCGGAAAGTTTCGCCCGCGATCTCGCCATCGGCATGCCGGCGCAACTCAGCGGCAACAACAAGACCTATGCTGCCAACGTCATCGCGGTGTCGCCGGAAGTGGTGAACGGCGAGGTGAGCGCGCGCCTGCGCTTCGCCGAAGGCCAACAACCGCCCGGCCTGCGCCAGAGCCAACGCCTGTCCGCACGCATCCTGCTCGACACCCGCCGCAACGTGCTGATGGCCGAACGCGGCCCCGCGCTCGACCAATCGAGCACGCAGGCATGGCTGATGGACGGCTCGACCGCATCGCGCCATCCGGTCAAGGTCGGCGCCGCCAGCATCGATTCCATCGAAATCGTGTCTGGCCTGCAGGAGGGCGACAAGGTCGTCATCTCCGGGGCCGAGGACTTCGGCAACAACGAACACATCCGGATTCACTGAAAAACGCCCACCGATCCCGAACATCCGCCCGAGGAAACCGCCATGTTGGAAATGAAGCAGATCACCAAGGTCTATCGCACCGAAGTCGTCGAAACCCACGCGCTGCGCGCCTTCGACCTCCACGTCGGCGATGGTGAATTCGTCGCCGTCACCGGGCCCTCGGGTTCGGGCAAGACCACCTTCCTCAACATTGCCGGCTTGCTGGAAAACTTCACGGGCGGCGACTATTTCCTCGATGGCGAGAACGTCAAGGGCCTGTCGGACGATGCCCGCAGCAAGCTGCGCAACCGCAAGATCGGCTTCATCTTCCAGAGCTTCAACCTGATTCCCGACCTCAACCTGTTCGACAACGTCGACGTGCCGCTGCGCTATCGCGGCATGACCGCATCCGAACGTCGCGAGCGCATCGAAAAGGCGTTGGCCGATGTCGGCCTGGCCTCGCGCATGAAGCACTATCCGGCCGAGCTCTCCGGCGGCCAACAACAACGCGTCGCGATTGCGCGTGCGCTCGCTGGCGGCCCGAAGCTGCTGCTGGCCGACGAACCGACCGGCAACCTCGATTCACAGATGGCGCGCGGCGTGATGGAACTGCTGGAGGAGATCAATGCGTCCGGCACCACCATCGTGATGGTGACGCACGATCCCGAGCTCGCCGCACGTGCGCAGCGCAATGTCCACATCGTCGATGGCATCGCCACCGACCTTCGCCACGAATCGCCGCTGCGCAAGGCCGCCATCACTGCCGGCGTGGCTGGAGCCTGACATGCTCGCCTACTACTTCAGCCTTGCCTGGCGCAGCCTGCGCCAGAACCGTGCACTCACCGTGCTGATGGTGCTGACGCTGGCAGTCGGCATCGGCGCGACCATGACCACGCTCACCGTGTTCAAGACGCTGTCGCGCGACCCCATCCCGCAAAAGAGCGACAAGCTGTTCCGCGTGCAGCTCGACATGTACCCGGCCGACGCCAGGAACAGCGACAACGAACCGCCGGAAGACGTCTCGCGTTTCGATGCCGAAACCCTGCTGGCGCAGCATCGCGCCAAGGCACAGGTCATCACCAATGGTGGCGAGGCCGCGCTCGAAGTTGGTACACAAGCGCCGATGAGCGTGAGCATGCGCTACGCCACTGCCGATTTCTTCCCGATGTTCCTGGTGCCGATCCGCTATGGCCACGTCTGGAACGCCAACGACGACACAACGCGCGCACGCGTGGCGGTGCTGTCGGAATCGTTCAACGAAAAAGTCTTCGGCGGCACCAATAGCGTCGGCAAGACCATCCGCATCGACGGCACGCCGTTTACCGTGATCGGCATCGCTGGCCACTGGCGCCCGGACCCGCGCTATTACGACGTCAACAACCAGCGCTATGGCGGCACCGAGCAGGTCTACATCCCGTACAGCACGTCCCGCGATCTCAAGCTCGGCATCAGCGGCAACATGAATTGTTACAAGGCCGCGAACGACGAAAGCACCTCGCTCAACGCGGCGTGCACTTGGCTGCAGTACTGGGTGCAACTGGAATCACCGGCGGAAGCCACGGCCTACAAAGCCTACCTGGCCAATTATTCCGAACAGCAACGCGCCGCCGGTCGCTATAGCCGCCCGCCGAACGTGCGTCTGCGCAACGTGACGGAGTGGCTGGACTATCGCAAGATCGTGCCGTCCGACGCACATCTGCAACTGTGGTTGGCACTGGGCTTCCTGGTGGTGTGCCTGGTCAACGTGGTCGGCTTGCTGATGGCGAAATTCCTGCGCAAACAGGGCGAGATCGGTGTGCGCCGCGCGCTGGGCGCGACCCGTCGCGACATCTTCATCCAGTTCCTGATGGAAGCCGGCGTGATCGGCCTGGTCGGCAGCATCGGCGGATTGCTGTTGTCGCTGCTCGGCCTGTGGGCCGTGCGCCACCAACCGAGCGGCTACGCGGGAATCATCCATCTCGATCCGGCGTTGCTCGCGCTCACCATCGTGCTCGGCATCGTCGCCACGCTGCTGGCGGGATTGCTCCCGGCCTTCCGTGCGATGCGCATCACCCCCGCCATCCAGCTCAAGACGCAGTAAGCGCGAGGACATGACATGAACCAGATCCGACCGATCCTCTCGACGCTGACGCGGCACAAGTCGGCCGTCTTCATCCTGATGCTGGAAGTCGCGCTCACCTGCGCCATCCTCTGCAACGCCATCAACCTGGTACGCCTGCGCGTCGATGCCATCAATTCCCCGCTGGGTATCGATGAATCGTCGTTGTCCTTGCTGCAGGTCTCCGGCATCGGCAACGATGCCAATGCGCTGGCATTGAGTCGCACCGACAAGGAAGCGATCCGCGCCATTCCCGGCGTGGAATCGGTGGCGCTGATCAACCAGACTCCATTGCAGAACGGCTCGTGGAACAGCAGTTTCGCCCACACGGCGGATGGCGGAAGCCGTGGCGACAACGCCACCCTATACATGGGCGACGATGACATGCTGCGCACCTTCGGCACGCACATCATCCGTGGCCGCAACTTCAACCCCGAGGAGTATCTCGACATTCCGGATATCGCGGCCCAATCGTCGGCGATGCCGCGCGCGCTCATCATCACCGAAGCCTTCGCCAAGCGGATGTTCCCGGACAGCGACGCGCTGGGGAAATCGCTGTACCTTGATTCGACGCCGATCCCGATCGTCGGCATCGTCGATCGCCTGCAACGCCCGGGCCGCGATCCCAGCGCGGAAAGCGCACAGTATTCCGCGCTGCTCCCGTTCCGCATGCCATTCACGATGGTGTCGTACATCATCCGAACCAAGCCGGGCGTCAATCGGGGCGAAGTGCTGAAGGCCGCCGTCGCCGCGCTGCAGAAGAACGACGCGCACCGCATCATCGGCGACCAGAAAACCTTCGGGGAGTTGCGCGACGACTACTACGCACAACAGAAGGCGATGATCTGGCTGCTGTCGGCAGTGACGCTGGTACTGCTGATGGTGACGGCATTCGGCATCGTCGGCCTGGCGAGCTTCTGGGTGCAGCAGCGCACCAAGCAAATCGGCGTGCGCCGCGCGCTGGGTGCAACGAAAGGCGATATCCTGCGCTACTTCCAGACCGAGAATTTCCTGATCGTCACGGGTGGCGTGATCCTCGGCATGACGTTGGCATTCGGCATCAACCAGTTGCTGATGGCGCAATACGAACTGCCGCGCCTGCCCTGGCCCTACCTGCCGATCGGCGCAGTGGTGCTGTGGTTGCTCGGGCAACTCGCGGTGTTGTGGCCGGCAATGCGCGCGGCATCGATCCCGCCGGCGACCGCGACCCGCAGCGTCTGACCTCGCCATTCACTGCAACACCCGCCTCCATCCTCACGATCGGGAATCTCCCATGCGAAAAATTGTCGCCATCGCCCTGCTGCTTGCATCGTCTACCGCGATCCAAGCCGCAGATTCCGGTCCGAAGGATGCCGACTACCCGCTGTATGCCGTCGTGTCCGGCCTCGACCGCCAGTTGTTCGATGCTTACAACGCCTGTGACCTGAAGACATTCCGCGGACTGCTCGCCGACGATGTCGAGTTCTACCACGACCAGGGCGGATTGATGCTCGGTGCGGACGCCCTGACGAAGGCAGTGCACGACAACATCTGCGGCAAAGTGCGGCGCGAGCTGGTTCCTGGTTCGCTGCAAACCGACAAGATCGAGGGCTATGGCGCCATCGAACTCGGTGCCCATCGTTTTTGCGAAATCGCCACCGGAAAATGCGTCGGTGAAGCGCGCTTCCTGCACATCTGGCGTCGTGACGGCGGGCAATGGAAGGCAACCCGCATCGTCAGCTTTGCCCATCGACCACTGAAGGACGGGAAATAGACGGTACGATACAACCGTACCCCGTCTGCTTTCGCTATGGCCACCGTCCTCGTCATCGACGACAACTCCAGCGTGATTACCGCGCTGGAGTTGCTGTTTGCCCTCCACGGAATCGACACCGTCGGCGCCACCACGCCCGATGCCGGCATCGCGCGGATGATGCGCGGTGACATCGACCTGGTGATCCAGGACATGAACTTCGATGCCGACACGACCTCCGGCGACGAAGGCGCTGAGTTGTTCCAGCGCCTGCACGCGCAATGGCCCGATGTCCCGATCGTCCTGCTGACGGCGTGGACCGAGCTCGAACGTGCGGTGGAGCTGATCAAGGGTGGCGCCGCCGATTACGTCGGCAAGCCGTGGGACGACCACAAATTGCTGGCGACGATCAACAACCTGCTGGAACTGTCGGAAGCGCGGCGCGAACTCGCGCGTTCCGCGCGTGTCGCCCGCGAACGCCGCGCCTCGCTGTCGCGCGAGCACGACCTGCGTGGCGTGGTCTACGCCGACGACGCCACCGAGCGCGTGTTGAGCCTGGCGGTGCAGGTCGCGCGTTCGCCCTTTCCCGTGCTCATCACCGGCCCCAACGGCAGCGGCAAGGAAAAGATCGCGGAAATCCTCCATGCCAATTCCGGCCGCAGCGGCCCGTTCGTCGCGGTGAATTGCGGCGCGTTGCCGAGCGAACTGATCGAGGCCGAACTGTTCGGCGCCGAAGCCGGCGCCTATACCGGTGCCAACAAGGCGCGCGAAGGGCGCTTCGAAGCGGCCGACGGCGGCACCCTGTTCCTCGACGAAATCGGCACCCTGCCCGCCGCGGGACAGACGCGCTTGTTGCGCGTGCTCGAAACCGGACGCTTCACCCGTCTCGGCAGCACCCGCGAGCGCAGCGTCGACGTGCGCGTGCTGAGCGCGACCAATGCCGACCTGCCGGCGAAGATCCGCGACGGCAGTTTCCGTGAAGACCTCTACTATCGCCTCAACACGATCGAATTGCGCCTGTCGCCACTGGCGGCGCGACCTGCCGACATCCTGCCGCTGGCGCGCCATTTCCTCGGTGCCGACCGCATGCTTTCAGCCGACGCCGAACGCGCATTGCTGCGCCATCGCTGGCCGGGCAATGTCCGCGAACTGCGCAACATCATGCAGCGCGCCGGGTTGCTGTCGACGAACCAGGTGGTGGACGCCGCCGCCCTCGATCTTCCGGAAGCCGACAACGTGGTCGACGCGCAGGAAGTCCCCGCCGACGAAATCGTGCGCGCGCTGCGCGACCACCACGGTGTGATCGCACAAGCCGCAGCGGAGCTCGGCTTGACCCGTCAATCGCTGTATCGCCGCATGGAGCGGCTCGGCATCCCGAGGCGCTGACGTGGCCAAGCGCAGCATCCTGTGGCAACACCGCGTGGGCATTCTGGTGTCCGCCTACGCCGTTGTCGCGATCATGGTCGCGCTTGCCATGCAACTGGAAACGCAGCGCGCGTGGCTGGCATTCGTCGCGGGACTGGTCGTTCTCGTCATCATGCTGCTGCACCTGCGCCGGCTCAACGCGCGGCTGCAATCGTTGTATCGTGCGCTCGGCGGCAGTGTCGACAGTTTCCGCGATGGCGATTTCAGCTTCGGCCTGAACTGGCCGCACAACGACGAAGTGAGCGAACTGGTCGCCGCCCACAACCTGCTTGGACACACCGTGCGCGAGCAGCGCCAAGCACTGGTGCAGCGCGAATTGCTGCTCGATACCGTCGTCCAGAACACCCCGGTCGCGATCGTCCTGATCGACGCCACCAAGCGCATCGTGCTCGGCAATCTTTCCGCCCGCAAATTGCTCGGCGACGGCCGCAGGCTGGAAGGACGCTCGTTCGACGAATTGATCGCGGACACGCCGGTGGCATTGCGCAACGCGATCGCGCAGAACGGCGACGCACTGTTCGCGCTGGGCGACGACGAAGACGACGACATCATCCATCTCTCGCGACGACGCTTCCGCCTCAACGGGCGCCCGCACGAATTGTTCCTGCTGCGCCAGCTCACCGCCGAACTGCGCCGCCAGGAAGTGCAGACCTGGAAGAAGGTGATCCGCGTCATCAGCCACGAGCTCAACAATTCGCTGGCGCCGATCGCTTCGCTCGCCCATTCCGCCGGTGAGATGCTGCGGATCAACCAGACCACGCGCCTGCCCGATGCCTTGCGGGTGATCGAGGAGCGCGCCCGCCACCTCGAGGAGTTCATCCGCGGCTATGCGCGCTTCGCCAAGCTGCCGGCGCCACGGCGCGAAGCCGTGCCTTGCGGCGACATGCTGCACGGACTGCAGGAACAGTTCGGCTTCCGCTGGGACGGCATGCACCGCGACAGTTTCCTGATGGCCGACCGCATCCAGCTGGAACAGGCGTTGCTCAACCTTTTGAAGAACGCACACGAAGCCGGCGGACCGGATGAAGAGGTCTCACTCGACCTGCGGCGCCTGCCCACGGGCTGGCGACTCGACGTGCTCGATCGCGGCAAGGGCATGAGCGACACCGTGATCTCGCAAGCCCTGCTGCCGTTCTATTCGACCAAGCGCAACGGCACCGGCCTGGGCCTGGCGTTGGCGCGCGAAATCGCCGAAGCGCACGGCGGCAGCCTCAGTCTTGCCAATCGCGAGGGTGGCGGGCTCATGGTGAGCCTCACCCTGTCGGACTGATCGCGCGCGTTACGGCGACTTCTTTACCGGCCGCTTCCAGCCATGGAGTGTGGTCTGGCGGCCGCGCGCGACGGTGAGTTCACCCTCCGGCGCATCGGTGGTGATGACAGATCCCGCGCCGATGGTCGCGTCCTTGCCGATGGTGACCGGCGCGACCAGCGAACTGTTCGAGCCGATGAAAGCGCCATCATTGATCGTGGTCGTCGACTTGTTCACGCCGTCGTAGTTGCAGGTAATCGTGCCGGCGCCGACGTTGACACCTGCACCGATCCTGGCATCGCCGAGATAGGTCAGGTGGTTGGCCTTGCTGCCGACGCCGAGCACCGCGTTCTTGGTCTCGACGAAATTGCCGACGTGCACGCCATTGGCCAGGACCGTGCCCGGGCGCAGGCGCGCGAACGGACCGATGTGCACGGTGCCTTCGGTCCTCGCGCCTTCCAGGTCGCAATGCGCGCGCACTTCGGTCCCGTCGGCGAGTTCGACGTCCTTCAGGCGCACGAACGGGCCGATCTTGACCCGGTTGCCGAGCTTGACCTTGCCCTCAAACACCACGTCGACGTCGACCTCGACATCGCGACCGCATTCCACCGTACCGCGCACGTCCACCCGGGCGACATCGGCGAAGCGCATGCCCTGCACGCACAGCGCACGCACGGCGCGACGCTGGTAGACGCGTTCGAGCTGGCACAACTGCCAGGGATCGTTGGCGCCTTCGGTCTCCGCGGGATCGTCGACATGCACCATTTCCGCCGCGCTGAAATCGGCCGCGGCCTTGGCGAAGACGTCGGTCAGGTAATACTCGTTCTGCGCATTGCTGTTGGAGAGTTGGCCCAGCCAGCCACGCAGCTCGCTGGCGTCCGCGGCAATCACGCCGACGTTCACCGTCTGGATGCGCTTCTGCTCGGGACTGGCGTCCTTCTCCTCGACGATTGCGCCGATGCGGCCTTCGGCATCGCGGATGATGCGACCGTAGCCGGTGGGATCTTCAAGATCGGCGACCAGTCCCGCCAGTCGTCCGCGTTGCGCGAGCAAATGCTGCAAGGTCTCGGTACGGAACAACGGTGCATCGCCGTACAGCACCAGCACGCGCGCATCGTCGGGCACCTGCGGCATCGCCTGCATCACCGCATGGCCGGTGCCGAGTTGCTGCGCCTGCTCCGCCCATTGCAGGTCGGTCTGGTCGGCGAAGGCCGCACGCACCTGGTCGCCACCGTGGCCGTACACCACGTGGATGCCCGCCGGCTGCAATGCACGCGCGGTCGCGATCACGTGTGCCAGCATCGGCCGGCCGGCGACCTTCTGCAGCACCTTGGGCGTATCGGACTTCATCCGCTTGCCTTCGCCCGCGGCCAAGATCACGACATGGAGCGGCACTTCGTTCATTGCATCCTCCGGATTCGTCCGGACATTCTACCCAGCTGCTAACCTGCGCCCAGTCATCCCGCAACGACCCGCCTTGACCCTGATCAAACACGCCAGCAAGTACACACTGGTCGGCATCCTCGAATGGGCCGTCGACTATCTCGTCACCCTCGCCCTGCGCGCGTGGCTGATGCCGATCGAGCCGGCCAACGTCATCGGTCGCATGGCCGGCGCCGGCCTCGGCTTCTGGATCAACGGCACCCACACATTCGCCTCGGAGAACAGCGGCATCGGCCGCCGCCAGTTCGCGCGTTATGCGGTGATGTGGATCCTCACCACCATCCTCGACACCTGGCTGCTGCGCATCGTGGACCAGCAAAGCGACTTCCACGGCGTGGCAATCGGCAAGCCCTTCGTCGATTTCCTCTGCGGCACGATCGGCTTTTTCCTGTCGCGGCACTGGATCTACAAACACAAACCGCCGCGCATCGTCGAAACAGCAACTCCCGACACGGATTGATTGTCCAAACAAAAACGCCGGCACGGGGCCGGCGTTCTCGATCAAGCGCGACGATTGCGCGTCAGTGCTTGAGGTTCTTGCGCAGGCGTTCGATCGCCTGCAGTTGCGCCATGGCTTCGGCCAGGTGCTTCTGCGCCTCGGCGATGTCCATCGCTTCGCCACGGTTGGCGAGGATGCGCTCGGCTTCTTCCTTGGCCGCACGGACCTTGGCTTCGTCGATGTTCTCGGCGCGGATCGCGGTATCGGCCAGCACCGTCACCACGGTCGGCTGCACCTCGAGGATGCCGCCACCGATGGCGAAATCGAGCTGCTCGCCATCGGGCGTGGTCACCACGACCTTGCCCGGCTTCAGGCGCGTGATCAGCGGCGCATGGCGCGGCGCGATGCCGAGCTCGCCGACTTCGCCGGTAGCGACGACCAGGGTCGCCTCGCCGCTGTAGATCTCGGCTTCGGCACTGACGATGTCGCAACGGATGGTTGCCATGTCGATTCCTTAGGCCGCCAGCTTCTTGGCCTTCTCGACGGCTTCGTCGATCGAGCCGACCATGTAGAACGCCTGCTCCGGCAGGTGGTCGTATTCGCCGTCGACGATGCCCTTGAAGCCGCGGATGGTGTCCTTCAGCGACACGTACTTGCCCGGCGAACCGGTGAACACTTCGGCCACGTGGAACGGCTGCGAGAAGAAGCGCTCGATCTTGCGCGCGCGGGCCACGGCCAGCTTGTCTTCTTCCGACAGTTCGTCCATGCCGAGGATCGCGATGATGTCCTTCAGTTCCTTGTACTTCTGCAAGGTCGTCTGGACGCGCTGCGCGGTGTCGTAGTGTTCGTTGCCGATGACCTGCGGGTCCATCTGGCGCGAGGTCGAGTCGAGCGGATCCACTGCCGGGTAAATACCCAGCGAAGCGATCGAACGCGACAGGGTCACGGTCGAGTCCAAGTGGGCGAACGTCGTCGCCGGCGACGGGTCGGTCAAGTCATCCGCGGGCACGTACACGGCCTGGATCGAGGTGATCGAACCGGTCTTGGTCGAGGTGATGCGTTCCTGCAGCACGCCCATTTCCTCGGCCAGCGTCGGCTGGTAACCCACCGCCGACGGCATGCGGCCGAGCAGCGCCGACACTTCGGTACCGGCCAGCGTGTAGCGGTAGATGTTGTCGACGAACAGCAGCACGTCGCGGCCTTCGTCGCGGAAGTACTCGGCCATGGTCAGACCGGTCAGGGCCACGCGCAGACGGTTGCCCGGCGGCTCGTTCATCTGGCCGTACACCATCGCCACCTTGGACTTGGCGTGTTCCTGCACGTTGACGACGCCCGACTCCTGCATCTCGTGATAGAAGTCGTTGCCTTCACGGGTACGCTCGCCCACGCCGGCGAACACCGACAGGCCGCTGTGCTCGGTCGCGATGTTGTTGATGAGTTCCATCATGTTGACCGTCTTGCCGACGCCGGCGCCGCCGAACAGGCCGACCTTGCCGCCCTTGGCGAACGGGCACATCAGGTCGATCACCTTGATGCCGGTTTCCAGCAGTTCGGTGGTCGATGCCTGGTCTTCATACGACGGGGCGGCGCGGTGGATTTCCCACGTGCTGTCGGCCTTGACCGGACCGGCCTCGTCGATCGGGTTGCCGAGCACGTCCATGATGCGGCCCAGCGTGCCCACGCCGACCGGCACCGAGATGGCGCGACCGGTGTTGTCGGCGAGCAGGTTGCGCTTGAGGCCGTCGGTGGAACCGAGCGCGATGGTGCGCACGATGCCGTCGCCCAGCTGCTGCTGCACTTCCAGCGTGATGTCGGTGTTCTGCACCTTCAGCGCGTCGTACACCTTCGGCACGCTCTCGCGCGGGAACTCGACGTCGACGACCGCGCCGATGATCTGGACGATCTTGCCTTGGCTCGTGCTGGTGTTCATGGGATGTCCTGTTTCGAAAATGTCTTGTTGCATGGATATGGATTCAGACCGCTGCGGCGCCGCCGACGATCTCGGAGATTTCCTGGGTGATCGCTGCCTGGCGCGCCTTGTTGTAGACGAGGTTGAGCGTATCGATCAGCTTGCTGGCGTTGTCGCTGGCCGCCTTCATCGCGACCATGCGCGCCGCGTGTTCGGAGGCGACGTTTTCCATCACCGCCTGGTACACCAGCGATTCGACGTAGCGTTCCAGCACGTGCTCGAGCACGGTCTGGGCGTCGGGCTCGTAGATGTAGTCCCACGCGTGCGGCGCCAGCGCCTCGTCCGATGCCGGCAACGGCAGCAACTGGTCGAACGTCGCGCGCTGCGTCATCGTGTTGACGAAGTCGTTGTAGGCGAGGAAGACGCGATCGACGCTGCCGCTGTCGTATGCGTCCAACATCACCTTGATCACGCCGACCAACTGTTCCACGTGCGGCGTGTCGCCGAGGTGGGTGACGCTGCCGAGCAGGTTGACCTTGACGCGACGGAAGAACACCGACGCCTTCTGGCCGATCGTGACGATGTCGACCTCGACGCCCTGCTCGTTCCAGTTGCGGATTTCACCCAGCAACTTGCGGAACAGGTTGTTGTTGAGGCCGCCGGCCAGGCCACGGTCGCTCGACACCACCACGTAGCCGACGCGCTTCACCTGCGCGCGCTCGACCAGGTAGGGGTGGCGGAACTCGGGGTTGGCCTGCGCTAGGTGGCCGATCATCTGCTTCATGGCGCGCGCATACGGGCGCGAGGCCTTCATGCGGTCCTGCGCCTTGCGGATCTTGGAGGCCGAGACCATTTCCAGTGCACGCGTCACCTTGCGGGTGTTCTGCACCGACTTGATCTTGGTCTTGATTTCGCGGCCGCTTGCCATCGTCTATGTCCCGATTACCAGGTGCCGGTCTTCTTGAAGTCTTCGATGCCGCGCTTGAACGCCGCTTCGATGTCGTCGTTCCAGTCGCCGCTGGTGTCGATCTTCTTCACCAGTTCACCCTGGGTGTTGGCGAAGTGCGCCTGCAGGCCTTCTTCGAACGCGCCGATCTTGTTGACCGGCACGTCGTCCATGTAGCCCTTGTCGACCGCGTAGATCGACAGCGCCTGCTGCGCCACCGACATCGGGGCGTACTGCTTCTGCTTCATCAGCTCGGTCACGCGCTGGCCGCGTTCCAGCTGCTTGCGGGTGGCGTCGTCGAGGTCGGAAGCGAACTGCGCGAACGCAGCCAGCTCACGGTACTGGGCGAGCGCGATGCGGATGCCGCCCGACAGCTTCTTCATGATCTTGGTCTGGGCCGAACCACCCACGCGCGACACCGAGATGCCGGCGTTCACGGCCGGACGGATACCGGCGTTGAAGAGGTCGGTTTCCAGGAAGATCTGGCCGTCGGTGATCGAGATCACGTTGGTCGGCACGAACGCCGAGACGTCGCCGGCCTGGGTTTCGATGATCGGCAGCGCCGTCAGCGAACCGGTCTTGCCCTTCACTTCGCCGTTGGTGAACTTCTCGACGTAGTCGGCCGAGACGCGCGCGGCGCGCTCGAGCAGGCGGCTGTGGAGATAGAACACGTCACCCGGATAGGCTTCGCGGCCCGGCGGACGCTTCAGCAGCAGCGAGATCTGGCGGTAGGCCACGGCCTGCTTCGACAGATCGTCGTACACGATCAGCGCGTCTTCGCCGCGGTCACGGAAGTATTCGCCCATGGTGCAGCCGGAGTAGGCGGCGATGTACTGCATCGCGGCCGACTCGGACGCCGAAGCGGCGACAACGGTGGTGTAGGCCATCGCGCCGTTTTCTTCCAGCTTGCGCACGATGTTCGCGATGGTCGAATTCTTCTGGCCGATCGCGACGTAGATGCACTTGATGCCGGAATTCTTCTGATTGATGATCGAGTCGATCGCGAGCGCGGTCTTGCCGGTCTGGCGGTCGCCGATGATCAGTTCGCGCTGGCCGCGACCGATCGGGATCATGCTGTCGACCGACTTGTAACCGGTCTGCACCGGCTGGTCGACCGACTTGCGCCAGATCACGCCCGGGGCGATGGTTTCGACCGGCGCCGAGGTCTTGGCGTTGATCGGACCCTTGCCGTCGATCGGCTGGCCCAGCGCGTTCACCACGCGACCGAGCATTTCCGGACCCGTCGGCACTTCCAGGATGCGGCCGGTGGTCTTGGCCACGTCGCCTTCGCGCAGGTGCTCGTAGTCACCCAGCACCACCGCGCCCACCGAGTCGCGCTCGAGGTTCAGCGCCAGCGCGTAGGTGTTCTCCGGCAGTTCGATCATTTCGCCCTGCATGGCGTCGGCCAGGCCGTAGATGCGCACGATGCCGTCGGACACGCTGGTCACGGTGCCTTCGTTGCGCGCCTCGGCGCCCAGCTTCACCTGCTCGATGCGGTTCTTGATCAGTTCGCTGATTTCGGACGGGTTGAGCGTCGTGGTTGCCATCGTCTATTCCTGTGTGCCGACCGTGGCCGGCGTTTGATTTGAATTTCTGTATCAGCCGGCGAGCGCGGTCTGCAGCCGCTGCAGCTTGCCGCGCAGCGAACCGTCGATCACCACTTCACCGGCATCGATCACCGCGCCACCGATCAGCGCCGGATCGACCGCCGTCTGCACTTCGACCTCGCGACCGAAGCGGCGCTTGAGCGCAGCCTTCAACGCGTCGAGTTCGCCGGCGCTCATCTCCGAAGCGGAGGTGATCGTGGCGCGCACGATGTGCTCGGCCTCGGCGCGCGCCTGCTCGAACAGGCCGGCGATTTCCGGCAGCACGGCAAGGCGGCCATTGGCAGCGAGCAGGCCGAGGAAGTTGCGCACGGTTTCCGGCGCGGCTTCCGGCGCGACCAGGCGCACGGCGTCCTCGCGCGATAGGCGCGGATCGCCGAGCACGCGGGCAGCCTGCGGATCGCCGGCAACGCGCGCGGAGAACGCGAGCGCCTGCGACCACTGCGCGGTCTGGCCGGCATCGCGCGCCGCAGTGTAGGCGGCGCGGGCGTAGGGCCTTGCGAGCGTCATGGACTGGCTCATGCGGTCCTCAGATCTCGGCGGCCAGCTCGTCCAGCAGCGCCTTGTGGGCGGCCGGATCGATCTCGCGACGGAGCAGCTTCTCGGCACCGCTGACGGCCAGCGACGACACCTGCTTGCGCAGGTCCTCGCGGGCACGGTTGGCGGACGCAGCGATATCGGCTTCGATCAACGCCTTCTGGCGGTTGCCTTCCTCGATCGCCTCGGCCTTGGCGGCGTCGACGATCTGGTTGGCGCGCTGGTGGGCCTGGTCGATGATCTCGTTGGCCTTGACGCGCGCGGCCTTGAGCTCTTCGTTGACCTTGTCCTGGGCGTCCGCGAGGTTCTTCTGCGCGTTGTCGGCGGCGGCGAGACCTTCAGCGATCTTGTGCTGGCGGTCTTCGATGGCCTTGGTCAACGGCGGCCAGATGAACTTGACGGTGAACCAGATGAGGATCCCGAAGGAAAGCATCTGGCCCAGAAATGTCATCAGTGACGGGTTCATGGTTTGCTCTGCATTTCGTCGATGCGCACCGCGGCGGCTGCCGCGGCGCGTGTTGCCGGCGCGCGAACGGCCGAAGCCGCGCGCGCGATCGGAATCAACCGCCGGTGGCGGCCTTGACGGCGCTCAGCAGCGGGTTGGCGAACGCGAACATCATCGCCACGCCGACGCCGATCAGGAACGCGGCGTCGATCAGGCCTGCGAGCAGGAACATGCGGCCCGACAGCATCGGGGCGAGTTCGGGCTGGCGAGCGACCGACTCAAGGAACTTCGAGCCCATGATGCCGATGCCGAGGGCGGCACCCATGGCACCGAGACCGACGATGAGGCCGATGGCGATGGCGGTGAAGCCTTGCAGGTTGGCGATGAATTCCATGGTGTGACTCCGATTGGATTACGAGGTTGATTGGAAGATGAAGCGGTGGATCAGTGGTGTTCCTGCGCCATCGCCAGGTAGACGACGGTCAGGACCATGAAGATGAAGGCTTGCAGCAGGATGATCAGGATGTGGAAGATCGCCCAGCCGGCATTGATGAAGATCGCCGGCAGGAAGGTCACCCAGCTCATGAACAGGCCAGCGATCAGCATGAAGATCAGCTCGCCCGCGTACATGTTGCCGAACAGTCGCATGCCCAGGCTCACCGGCTTGGAGAGCAGCTCGACCATGTTGAGGAAGAAGTTGGGCAGCGCCAGCACGATCTTGGCGAACATGCCGTTGGCGTGGAACGGTGCGGTGAACAGTTCCTTGGTGAAGCCGCCGAAGCCCTTGGCCTTGATCGAATAGAAGATGATCAGCAGCAGCACCGTCACGCTCATCGCGAAGGTGGTGTTGACGTCGGCGGTCGGCACCATGCGCAGGAAGGTGTGGTGCGCGGTTTCCTGGCCGGCGCTCGCGGTGATCAGCGCCGACGGCAGGTCGAGCGGGATCAGGTCCATGGTGTTCATGAAGACCACCCAGACGAAGATGGTCAGGGCCAGCGGCGCGATGAACTTGCGGTCGCCGTGGAAGGCGTCGCGGACCTGGCCATCGACGAACTCGACCACGATCTCGACGAATGCCTGCATCTTGCCCGGCACGCCGGCGGTCGCCTTGCGCGCCTGGTTCCACAGCAGCAGGCTGGCCAGCGCACCCAGGATCAGTGCGATCAACCAGCTGTCGACGTGGAACGGACCCAGGGCCGTCTGCTTCACGTTGTGGGTCAGGTGGTGAACGATGTACTCGGTCAGGCCACCGCCACCCGATTCGCCGCCATTGCCAGGTTCAAGAATCACGCCGTGCGTCCTCGGTTCCACTGTCGTGCCGCAAGCAAAAATGCCGCGGCGGCCAATGCCGCGCCCGCCAAAACGGCAGGCGCCGGCAGTTTCCACGTCGCGATGGCCAGGTACAGGCCCACCACGACCAAACTCCACTTCAATGCCGTCCCCAGCAGCAGGCGTATCAACCAGCCCGCTCCGCCCGGTACCCCGCCCGTGAACATCACGACCGCGGCCGCCAAACCCCCGAGCAACATCGACATCCCGCCCACCAACGCCCCGGCGCTCGCCTTCGGGCCCGACAGGAGACAGATCAGGGCCAGCAGCAGCGTCACGGCGATCTGGTGGATCACCACCCGCTGTGCCAGCTGCCGACCTGCGGCAACGGAACTCGACACTTGGATGACTCGGGTCAGGGAACGACCGACCGGCAGCAAGCACCGGTCTGTTTAGCCCCGAAATTATAGCAGGCGTTAAAAAAACCTTTCAACCAAAGGCCCATTCATCCCCATGTGGCGGCCGTCGCGGAAGGATGAACAAACCGTCATCCTGCGGACGTACTCATGACGCCCGCTGCTGGCCTAGACTCCGCCTACCAACCACCTTACAGAGGTTTTGCCATGCGTCTGCTCTCTGCCCTTTCCCTGGCCGCCGCCCTTGCCCTGGCCAGCACCGCGTCCTTCGCGCAGACCGCTGCCCCGGCCACCAAGGCGGCCCCGGCTGCCAAGGCCGCCCCTGCCGCCAAGGCTGCTCCGGCCACCCCGGCGACTGCCGCCACTCCGGCAACCCCGGCCAAGAAGGCTGCTGCCGTCCATTGCCGCGATGCCCACGGCAAGTTCGAGAAGTGCGCCACCGCCAAGCCGAAGGCCGAACGTTGCCGCGACGCCAAGGGCAAGTTCGCCAAGTGCCCGGACAAGAAGTAATTCCGAGCCGCACCATAGGGATGTGACGCAAACGGCCCCGCAAGGGGCCGTTTGTTTTGGCAGCAACGATTCCGGAAGCCGGGCCTACTGCGCCTGCTTCACCACCTGGCCGCCCTTCATCACGAAGGCGACGTGCTGGAGCAGGCCGACATCATCCAGCGGATTGCCGTCGACGGCGATCATGTCGCCGTAACGCCCGACCGCGATCGCGCCGACATCGTTCGCACGCCCCAGCGCTTCGGCGGCATTGACCGTGGCGGCCCGGATCGCCTCGATCGGCGCCATGCCCCACTGCACCATCGTCGCGAACTGCTTGCCGTTGTCGCCGTTGGGGTACACGCCACCATCGCTGCCGAACACCATCTTCACTCCGGCGGCATGCGCCGCCTTGAAGGTCTCGCGCTGCTTGCGGCCGATCGCGCGCTCCTTCTCCAGCGATTCCGCGAACACGCCGTTCTTGGCGCCTTCGCTGAGGATGTAGTCGTCGTTGTAGACATCCATCGAGAACCAGGTGCCGTGCTGCTTGGCCAACTTGAACGATTCGGTATCGGCCAGGCTGCAGTGCTCGATGGTGTCGGCGCCGGCGCGGATCGCGTCGTTGATGCCGGCAGTGCCGTGGGCATGCACCGCGACCCGCAGGCCGAGCTGGTGCGCCTCGTCAACCAGCGCCTTCATTTCCTCCAATGAATATTGCTGGCCCCCGACGGTATCGGTCTTGGACAACACGCCACCGGTGCCGCAGAACTTGATGACTTCCGCGCCGTATTTGCGCAGCTTGCGCACGGTGGCGCGGATCGCCTCCGGGCCATCGGCGACGGCCGGATTCGGCACCTGCATGGACGGCGGGAATTCGGTGGAATCGCAGTGGCCGCCGGTCGCGCCGATCGCATACGTGGCGGGAACGATGCGCGGACCGGGCACGTAGCCATGCTCGATCGCCTGCTTCAGCGCGACGTCGTCATAGTTGCTGGAACCGACGTTGCGCACGGTGGTGAAGCCCGCCTCCACCGTCTTCTTCGCGTTGGCCACCCCGACCACCGTCCAGAAGTTGTCGGTGAACTCGAGGCCGCGATAGCCGCTGATGGTGGGATCGCTGGTGAGATGGACATGCATGTCGATGAGGCCCGGCAACAGCGTGCGCGCACCCAGATCGATGTGGCGCGCGTCGGCCGGCACGGCATCGCCCTGGTGGCCGACGGCGATGATGCGGCCATCGGTGACAATGACCTGCGGACGATCGACGACGCGCCCGCTGGCGACATCGATCATCTTTGCGGCGGTGACGACCACGGTATCGGCTGCGAAAGCCGAAGCAGACAAAGCGGCGCTGGCCACGGCCAGCACCATTGCAATCAGGCGCACACGCATCGATGTTCCCCTTTGCTTGCTTGTTTGTTTATTTTTTCTTCGGAATGTAGAGATCCGTGATCGTGCCGTCGTAAACCTCGGCGGCCATGCCCACCGATTCCGACAGCGTGGGATGCGGATGGATGGTGTGTCCGATGTCCTCGACCTCGCAACCCATCTCGATCGCCAGCGCGACTTCGCTGATCAGTTCGCCCGCGTGCACTCCAACAATTCCGCCGCCGATCACGCGATGCGTGGCCTCATCGAAGACCAGCTTGGTGAAGCCCTCGGTGCGACCGAGGCCGATGGCGCGACCCGACGCTGCCCACGGGAACTTGCCGATGCCGACCTTCAATCCCTTGGCCTTGGCCTCGGTTTCGCTGACGCCGACCCAGGCGATTTCCGGATCGGTATAGGCGACGCTCGGGATCACGCGTGCGACCCATTCCTTCTTCTCGCCGGCGATCACTTCGGCGGCGAGCTTGCCCTCGTGCGTGGCCTTGTGCGCCAGCATCGGCTGGCCGACCAGGTCGCCGATCGCGAAGATGTGCGGCACGTTGGTGCGCATCTGCGCGTCGACCGGAATCAGGCCACGCTCGCCGACAGTGACGCCGGCTTTCTCGCAGGCGAGCTTGCCGCCGTTGGCGCTGCGCCCGACCGCCACCAGCACTCGATCGAACAGCTTGGTTTCGGGAATGCTCTCGCCTTCGAAGGTGCACTCGATGCCCTTCTTGCCGGCCTTGGCATCGGTGACCTTGGTCTTGAGATGCACGGCGACGCCCTGCGCCTTGAGGCGCGCGGCGAGCGGACGGACGAGATCGGGATCGGCGCCCGGGATCAGCTGCGGCATGAATTCGACCACGGTGACTTCACTGCCGAGGCCGCGATAGACCGTCGCCATTTCCAGGCCGATGATGCCGCCGCCGACCACCAGCAACTTCTTCGGCACGTCGGCGAGATCGAGCGCGTCGGTGGAATCCATCACGCGCTTGTCGTCCCACGGGAAGCCCGGCAACTTCACCGCCTGCGAACCGGCAGCGATGATGGCGTGGGCGAACGACAGCGACTGCGTCTTGCCGTCGGCATCGACGATCGACAGCGTGTTGGGCGATGCGAAGGTCGCGGTGCCCTGCAGGGTCTGCACCTTGCGCTGCTTCGCCATGCCGGACAGACCCTTGGTGAGCTGGCCGACCACCGATTCCTTGTAGCCACGCAACTTGTCGAGGTCGATCTTGGGCGCGTCGAAAGTGATGCCGTAGGCATTGGCATGCGCGACCTCGTCGATCACTTCCGCGGCGTGCAGCAAGGCCTTCGAGGGAATGCAGCCGACGTTGAGGCAGACGCCGCCAAGCGAGGCATAGCGTTCGACCAACACCGTCTTCAACCCGAGATCGGCGGCGCGGAAGGCGGCGGTATAACCACCGGGACCGGCGCCGATCACAACGACATCGCAGTCATAGGAATGATGGGTCGTCGGTGCGGGGGCGGCTTGTTTCGCAGGGGCTGCGGCGGCGGGAGCCGGCACGGGCGCAGCGGGCGGAGGTGTCGCCGCGGCTGGTGCGGGCGCCGGTGCGGAAGCGGCGGCTTCCGATTCGATAATGGCGATGACGTCGCCGGTCGACACCGCGTCGTTCAACTTCACCTTCAACGCCTTGACGACGCCGGCTGCGCTCGACGGCACTTCCATCGTCGCCTTGTCGGATTCCAGCGTGACCAGGCCCTGGTCTTTCGCAACGGTATCGCCGGGCTTCACCAGCAATTCAATGACTGGCACGCCATCGTGGCCACCGATATCCGGCACCTTCACTTCAATCTCGGCCATCGCGGTTCTCCCTGGGAAGTTTTGGGTCTGGTGTTTGTCGTGTGCTTTCGCGCGCGGCGCGGGCGCGATCCTCGCGAATGCCGCGTTCGGCATCCACCTGCGCGTCATTGCGCGCCAATGCCTCGCGCTCGACCGGCGCGAGATCCTCGTGCAACAACGACGGCGGCGTCGCCTCGATCGCTTCGCCATGCAGCGCGCGGATCGCATCGGCATTTTCGAGGCCGAACAGGCTGCGCACGTGGAGGTCGCGCTGCGGGAACGGGCGCTCGATCGCGTACTTCTTCAGCGCGGTATCGAGTTCCCACAGATAGGCGGCGCGAATCGCCACGTTGCGACGCGCGGCGTCTTCGGTCAGCCACACGGTGAGCATGAACTGGAACGCGCTTTCGCCGAAATCGACCAGCCACACCTGCGGTGCCTGCGGCCCTTCCAGCGCGAGGGTGAACGGCACGTTGGCGGCGGCTTCGAGCGCCGCCTTCTTCACCAGTTCCTTGTCGGCGCCATAGCTCACCGCGAACGGCACGCGGATGCGGCGATTCACCGAGCCATGCGTCCAGTTGACCACGCGGCCGTTGATGAATTCCGAGTTGGGCACCAGCACGTCGATGTTGTCGTTGGTGGTGATTCGGGTCGCGCGGATGTTCACCGACCGCACGGTACCGCGCACGTCCTTGTCGAGTTCGACGAAATCGCCGACCTTGAGCGAGCGGTCGAACAGCAGGATCAGTCCGGAAATGAAATTGCTGAAGATCGCCTGCAGGCCGAAACCGAGACCGACCGCCAGCGCGCCGGCGAACACCGTGAACTTGCCTAGCGGAATGCCGAGCATGTTGAGCGCGACCAGGAACGCGGTGATCAGCAGGACGTAGTGGATGACGCGCGACAGCGTGTAGATGGTGGCGCGTTCGCTCACCCCATGCTGCTGTTCGCCGAAACGCTTGAGCACGCGCTGCAGGTAGCGCGACAGGGTGAACCCGATCAGCAGCGCCAGCAGCGCACCGACCAGCCCGCCGATGGTGATGTCGAAACCGCCGGCGTGGACGACGCGATAATCGAACAGTGGCTGTAGGTCGGCCCAGCTGCGCGACGCCGCATCGCCAGCAACTTCGCGCACGCGATCACCGGTGTCGTGCAGTCGGTCGCGCAGCGGCGGGGCCTCGGGCATGCCTTTGGCCGGTCAGAGCATGGCGCGGCGCATGTCCGCCAGCACTTGCGCCAGATACGAGGTGAAACGCGCGGCCAGCGCGCCGTCGATCACGCGATGGTCGTAGCTGAGCGACAGCGGCAACATCATCGCCGGCTGGAAGGCCTTGCCGTCCCACACCGGCTGCATCTCCGACTTCGAGACGCCGAGGATCGCCACTTCCGGCGCATTGATGATCGGAGTGAACGCGGTACCGCCGATGCCACCAAGCGAGCTGATGGTGAAGCAACCGCCCTGCATCTGGTCGGGCTTGAGCTTGCCGTCGCGCGCCAGCGCGGCGAGTTCGCCCATCTCCTGCGCGATCTGCATTACGCCCTTCTGGTCGGCGTCGCGCAGCACCGGAACGACGAGTCCGTTCGGCGTGTCGGCGGCGAAACCGATATGGAAATACTTCTTCAACACCAGGTTGTCGCCGTCGAGCGAGGCGTTGAAGGTCGGATACTTCTTGAGCGCGGCGACGCAGGCCTTGATCAGGAAGGCGAGCATCGTCACCTTGCCGGCCTTGCCCGCGGCGATCGCCTTGGCGTTCTCGTTGTTGAGGGCGACGCGCAGTTCCTCGAGCGAGCTGATGTCGGCGCGATCGAACTGGGTGACGTGAGGGATCATCGCCCAGTTGCGGGCGAGGTTGGCGCCGGAAATCTTCTGGATACGCGACAGCGGCTTGGTTTCGATCTCGCCGAACTTGGTGAAATCGACCTTGGGCCACGGCAACAGGTTGAGACCGCTGCCGCCACCGCCACCCGCTGCCGCCTGGGTCGCGCCACCACCGGCCAGCGCCGACTTCACGAAGGACTGAACATCCTCGCGAACGATGCGGCCCTTGTCGCCGCTGCCCTTGACCTGCAACAGGTCGACGCCGAGCTCCCGCGCGTACAGGCGGACCACCGGACTCGCATACGGCGCCTTGTCGGGCATCACCGCATCGGCATCGAAACGTACGGGCGGCAGGCCGGCCCCGGAAGCGTGCTGGGGCTGCGGCGGGCGCGGCGCCGCGACTTCGTTGCTGGCGATCGATTCCTGCGTCAGCTTGTCGGACGTCGCCGGCACATCGACCGGCTGCACCTTGGCGCCGGTTTCCGCGCTGGCGACTTCGGCCTTCGCGACCGGTTCCGCACGCGGCGGCTCACCCGCACCCTGCGCTTCGATCACTGCGACCACCGCGCCCTGCGACACGCTGTCGCCGAGCTTGACGCGCAGTTCCTTGATGACGCCCGCGAACTCCGCCGGCACTTCCATCGTGGCCTTGTCGGACTCCAGCGTGACCAGCCCTTCGTCCTTGGCCACGGTATCGCCGACCTTCACCAGCAATTCGATGACGGGGATGTCGTGGTAGTCGCCGATATCGGGGACGCGGGATTCCTTGAGATCGGCCATGACGCACTCCGGGCAGTGGAACCCCAATTTGGCCACATTTCCGGCCCTCGGACAAACGAAAACCGTGATTTTCGAATATACCCCGGGTCAAATTTGACGATGGTGACGCCGCAGACCGTGCCGCAGCCGTGCGCGCAGCGCCCAGCTCCAGGCGAAGTAGTGGCCAAGCAGCAGCCCGCCGAAGGCGAACAGGCTGTCCGGCCGCAGCAGCCAGGGACCGTCCATCACCCGGGGATGCAGGGTGACTCCGTACTTGAACAGCTGCCAGATCCCGATGGCGAGGCGGCCGGCGACCAGCAGAGTCAGCAACAGGGAGACCAGGGCATGCGGTTGGACGTGCAAATGGTGGCCTTCCCATTCCAGGCGCGCCGTCCACAGGTTGACCAGGCCGAGCGCAAACCCCAGCGCCAGTCCGCCACAGGCCGCGGCGAAGGCATCGTCCAGCCAGCGTTGCGCCAGCGCCGCACCGATCAGGAAGGTGGCCAGCGACAGCAGGAGCGTCCAGGCATTGAGGCCGGCCAGCCACGGCAACACCCGCCGCCGCGACTTGCCGAAGCGATAACGCTGCAGCAACGACAACGGCAGCAGCACGACCCACAGCAGGACCAGTGCGAGCAACAACAACGGAACGAGCAGGAACGGCATGTCGCGATGGTATCGGCAGTGCGGCTGGTAATCTGTATGCATCGATTTTCAGGAGCGTTCCATGCCCTCGTTCGACGTCGTGTCCGAAGTGGACATCCACGAACTCACCAATGCGGTCGACCAGGCCAACCGCGAGCTGTCGACGCGCTTCGACTTCAAGGGCGTGGACGCCAAATACACCCTCGACGACAAGTCGATCGCCATGTCGGCGCCCAGCGAATTCCAGCTGCAGCAGATGAGCGACATCCTGCGCGCGCGCCTGACCGCGCGGAAGATCGACCCACGCTGCCTGGAGCCGGGCGACGTCGAAACCAACGTCGCCGGCGCGCGCCAGACCATCGCGGTCAAGCAGGGCATCGAACGCGAATTGGCGAAGAAGCTGCAAGGCGCGATCAAGGACAGCAAGATCAAGGTCGAATCGCAGATCAACGGCGATAAGCTGCGGATCACCGGCAAGAAGCGCGACGACCTGCAGGGCGTGATGGCGTTGCTGCGCGGACAGGAATTCGAGCGTCCGCTGCAGTTCGACAATTTCCGCGACTGATGACCGTGGAAGACATCGATACCGCTGCTGTCGAAGCCGACATCCGTGGCTGGATCGAAAAGGCGGTGATCGGGCTGAACCTGTGCCCGTTCGCCAAGGCGGTCTACGTGAAGGAGCAGGTGCGGATCGTGGTCAGCGACGCCAGCACCGAATCGGCCTTGCTGGAACAGCTCGGCGAGGAGTTGCTGCTGTTGCGCGACACGCCGGCGGAGGCGATCGACACCACGCTGCTGGTGCATCCGCAGGTGCTCGCGGATTTCCTCGATTACAACGACTTCCTCGAACACGCCGACGCACTGGTGGAAACGCTGGCGCTGGACGGCGAATTGCAGGTGGCGAGTTTCCATCCGCAGTATCAGTTCGCCGGGACCGATCCCGACGACGCCAGCAACCTCACCAATCGCGCGCCGTGGCCGGTGCTGCACCTGTTGCACGAGGCCAGCATCGATCGCGCGGTGTCAGCGTATCCGGACCCCGATGCGATCATCGAACGCAATATCGCGACGGTGACGGCGCTGGGCGTCGAGGGCTATCGGAAGTTGTTGCGCGAGTAAGAGCAGAAGCATCGCACGCGCTGGCTTCGCGGGTGACCAGCTCCGGTGCGCGGGACGCCGTGAATCCATCCATGGAGGCTCATGCGCCGCATCCATGCGGCGCAATGCCCGCGCACCGGACTGGCACACCCGCGGCCGCGCGCGTGTTGTTGCTTTTTGAGAGAGAAGCGAAAAACCCGCCACCGGCGGCGCCTGTGCGGTTCGTCCGTATCACCGACCATACGAGGCATGGATGCCGAGTCGAGCCCCCATGGATGGGTTCACGGCGTGTCGGCGATGCGGATAACCGTGACAGGCGCACAGCCGGGCGAAAATGCCGGCGTGCGCGTCTACCGAGAAAACAACACCTCGCGCTCACCCTCGCTGAGCAGACGCCACTCACCTTCGGGCAGGTCGCCGAGATCGAGCCCGCCGATGCGCTCACGATGCAGCGCATCGACGTGATTGCCGACCGCCGCGAACATCCGTCGCACCTGGTGGTAGCGGCCTTCGTGCAGCGTGAGTCGCGCCTCGCGCGCGGACAGCACTTCAAGCTCCGCCGGCAGCAGTGGCGTTTTTTCGCCTTCCAGCATCAACGTGCCGCTGGCGAACACGGCGCCTTCATCGCCGCGCAGATCGCTGGCCAACCGTGCGCGATAGACCTTCGGCAGTTTCGACTTCGGCGCGATGATCCGGTGCAGCAAGGTGCCGTCGTCGGTCATCAGCAGCAAACCCGATGTGTCGCGATCGAGCCGCCCCACCGGCGACACCACCGGATCGCGCTGGCGGAACCGTCGCGGCAGCAGGTCGTAGATCAGGCGCCCCTGGTCCTTGGTCGAACAGGTATAGCCTGTCGGCTTGTTGAGCATCAGCAACAGGCCCGGCGCCGGATCGAGCGGCTCGCCATCGATGCGGATGTCGTCGTGTGCGCGCACGTCATCGCCATACAAGGCTTCGCTGGCGGCATCGCCGATGCGTCCGTCCGCAAACAGCGCCAACACGTCGCGTCGACTGCCATAACCGAGATTGGCGAGATAGCGCAACAGCTTGACCTTGCTCATCGCCGTGGCTCCGCCGCATGCAGCACCTTGAAACCGGCATGCTTCGCCACCGCGTCGACGCGCGCAAAACGTCGCGCCAGCACCTCTTCGTACGGAAGATGCGAATTCGCCACCATCCACAGCTGCCCGCGCGCTTGCAGGGCATCGGCGGCGACATCGATGAAACGCTGGCCGAGTTCGGGAATGCCGCGCTTGCCGGTGAGATGGAACGGCGGATTCATCACCACGGCATCGAAACGCTCCTGCACGCCGGTCGCGATGTCATGCCAATGAAGGCGCATGTCGGCATTGCCGTCATCGAGATTGCGCCGCGCCAGCTGCAGCGCACGATGATCGGCTTCGTAGAGATCGACCCGGCGCACTTGTTGGCAATGGCGAACCACATGCCGCGACAACACGCCGGTGCCGGCGCCGAAATCGGCGACAGTGCCGGACAGATCGGCGGGCAGGTGCGTCATCAGCAATGCGCTGGCGGGGTCGATGGCATCGGCGGAAAACACCCCGGCCTGCGTCCACAGTCCATCGCCGCGTTGTCGCGGCTCGGCGGCGCGCAGCCACTCTTCCATCAATGCGACGTCGACCGTCTGCGGCGATGCCCAGACCACGCGACATTTGTGCTTCGACAAGACGGTGCCACTGCCGAACAGGCGCATGAAATCCGCTTCCATGGATTTCGCGCCTTCGTCGTTGGCGGCGCAGGCCACCACCTGGCCATCGGCCACGCACGACATCGCGGCACGCGCCAGCAACGCCCGACTCCAGGCACGCGCCCGCGGCGCCAGCAGCAGCGCCAACGACTGCGATCCGGCGGCGATGTCGTCGTCGGACGCTTGAGCCTCGCCGCCCGCACGCACCAGCGCATCGAAGTCGGGCCGAAACGGTTGCACGCACGCCAGCGAACGCCAGCGCGACGGCAACGGCGCTCGCGCGTTGAGGAACATGCCGGAAGCGTCGGCGGGGAGCGCGATGCGGCCACTGTCGAGCGGCAGCCACAGGGCCTGGAGGGCGGAATCGTCTTTCATGGATCGCCATAGTGTGCCGCAGCAGGGCCTGGCGTATCCTTTTGCACCCGTATTGCCCACACCGCCGCACCGCCATGACCGACGCCCCGCCCGACCGCCTGAGCAACGACCCACGCAGCAAGTTCCACGATCCCGATCTGCTGGAACGCGGCATCGGTATCCGTTTCAACGGCGTCGAGCGCACCAATGTCGAAGAGTATTGCGTGAGCGAAGGCTGGATCCGCGTGGCGATGGGACGCGCACTCGATCGTCGCGGCCAGCCGATGACGATGAAGATCAAGGGCACGGTCGAGCCCTACTTCCGCACCTGAACCGCACCTTCGTCGCGGACATTGCGCTCACGCCCGCTTAAGGGCGCGATGGTCTAACGTGTGCGGGCACCGCAAGGGTGCGCCACACGGAAGAATGCCCATGCGCAAAACTCTTTTCATCGCCGCATTCGCCGCGGCCGCGCTGTTCGCGCAGAACGCCAGCGCTGGCGAGCTCAGCTGCAACCTGCGTTTCAACCTCAAGGGCTGGTCGGCTTTCTACAAGCATTCCGAAGGCAACGGCATCGTCCGCTGCAGCGACGGCAGCACCTTGCCGGTGAAGATCGAAGCCAAGGGCGGCGGCCTGACTTTCGGCAAATCCAACATCCGCGACGGCCAGGGCAAGTTCTCCAGCGTCCACAACATCCGCGACGTGATCGGCGGCTATGCCACGGCCGAAGCAAGCGCCGCGGCCGGCGACGCTGTGAAGGCCCAGGTCGTGACCAAGGGTCCGATCTCGCTGGCGCTGTCCGGCAAGGGCAAGGGCGTCGAGCTCGGCGTCGCGTTCGGCAGCTTCATCATCAGCGAAGCCGGCGGCAAGCACTGACACCAGAGCGCATCGCGCTGGCGCGATGCAACATCACCGCGGTGGCGGGCATTGCTAACATCGAATGCTTCCCGCCCCCGGTGATGTCCGATGCGTCGTTCATTCCTTGCAGTCGCGCTGTGCGCAGCCATCGTTGCACCCACGCACGCAGCCAATGGCCCGAAGGCCACGCCGACCTTCGATCCCAAATCGATTTCCAATGACATTCGCGTCCTTGCCTCGGACGAATTCGAAGGGCGCGGCCCGGCGACTGCCGGCGAAACCAAGACCGTCGACTGGCTGATCGCGCAACTCAAGGCCGGTGGATTGAAGCCCGGCGGCACGATGCAAAAAGACGGCAAGCGCGGCTGGACGCAGGCGGTGCCGCTGCTGCGTTCCGAAATCACCGGTTCACCGCAGGTGTCGGTGAATGCCGATGGCAGGCAGATCGCGATGGCGCAGGGCGAACAGATCGCGATCCGATCGGCGCTGGATGGATCGAAGCGCGTCGACATCCACGATGCGCCGCTGGTCTTCGTCGGTTACGGCGTCAAGGCCCCCGAGCGCAACTGGGACGATTTCAAGGGCGCCGACCTGCGCGGCAAGGTCCTGGTGGTGCTGGTCAACGATCCCGATTTCGAGACCGGCCACGGCGATTTTGGCGGCAAGGCCATGACCTACTACGGCCGCTGGACCTACAAGTTCGAGGAAGGCGCGCGCCAGGGCGCGGCCGGCGTGCTGGTGGTGCATGAAACCGCGCCGGCTTCGTATGGCTGGGCGACGGTGAAGAATTCCAATACCAACACCATGTTCGATGTGGTGCGCGATCACCCGAAGGAAACGCATCCGCAACTGGAAGGCTGGATCCAGCGCGATGTCGCGGTCGACCTGTTCAAGCGCGCCGACCTCGATTTCGATGCGCTGAAGAAACAGGCGCAGACGCGCGACTTCAAGCCGGTCGAACTCAAGGGCGAACGTTTCTCGGCGAAGTACGCGGTGGATTCGAAGGTCATCACGTCGCACAACGTGGTCGCGATGGTGCCCGGTCGCAGCCATCCCGACGAGATGGTGATGTACAGCGCGCACTGGGATCACCTCGGCGTCGGCGCGCCGGATGCCAAGGGCGATCGCATCTACAACGGCGCGGTCGACAACGCCAGCGGGACCGCCGGCGTGCTGGCCTTGGCACGCGCATTCGCCAAGGCGAAACCGGCACCGCAGCGCTCGCTCGGTTTCCTGTTCGTCACTGCGGAGGAGAAAGGCCTGCTCGGTTCCGAGTACTACGCCAGCAAGCCGGTGTATCCGCTGGGCAAGACTGTCGGCGTGATCAACATCGACGGCATGAACATGGAAGGGCCGACCCGCGACTTCACGATCTCCGGCAGCGCCAAGCTCGACCTCCTCGATGACCTGATCGCCACCGCCAAGCAGTGGAACATGAGCTACAGCCCGGACTCGCATCCGGAAGCGGGGCTGTTCTTTCGTTCCGATCACTTCTCGTTCGCCAAGCGTGGCGTCCCAGCGGTGTCGTTCGAAGCCGGCGACGACATGATCGATGGCGGCGTCGCCGCGGGTCGCAAGTTGAGTGCGGAATACACCCGCGATCGCTATCATCAGCCCGCCGACCAGTGGGAGGCGTCATGGCCGGTGACCGGTGCCGCGCGCGACCTGCAAGTGGCGTACGCACTGGGCTGGCAGCTGGCGAATTCACGCGAATGGCCTAACTGGTCGCAGGATTCCGAATTCCGCGCAGCGCGCGACAAAAGCGCGAAAGACCGAAAATAACCACACGATCAACAAGGGGATGGGGACATGATTCAACGTTGCACGCGCCTGCTGCTTGCATTGGCACTGGCATTGCTGGCCGCACCGGTTTTCGCCGATGAGGCTTCAGGCAAGACCGATCCGGTCGATCAGCTCGCCTGGCAAGTCGGGCCAACCACGGCCAAGGTGGGCGGCCAGGCCACGCTGCAGGTACCGAAGGGCTATCGCTTCCTCGACAGCGCCAATTCGCACAAGCTCGAAGAAATCATGCACAACCCGCCCAGCGAGGGCGAGCTCTACACGCTGGCGCCCGACGATCTGCACTGGATCGCGCTGCTCTCGTTCGATGCCATCGGTTACGTGAAGGACGACGAGAAACTCGATGCCGACGCGCTGTTGAAGTCGGTGCAGGAAGGCACCGAAGCCAGCAACGAAGAACGTCGCAAGCGCGGCTGGGGCGCGATCCACGCCACCGGCTGGAGCTTCAAGCCGCAATACGATCCGCAATCCCACCGGCTTGAGTGGGCGATCATCGGCGAGAACGAACAGACCAAGGGCAAGACGATCAACTACAACACCCGCCTGCTCGGCCGCCACGGGGTGATGAACGTGGTCGTGCTCGCCGATCCAGAAACGCTGACCGCATCGATCAACGAATTCAAAGGCCTGTTGCCGGGTTACGACTTCAACGACGGCGAACGCTATGCGCAGTTTAAGGCCGGCGACCACGTCGCGGAGATCGGGCTGGCCGCCCTGGTGACCGGCGGTGCCGCCGCGATCGCCGCCAAGAAGGGACTCTTCGCGACCATCGGCATCGCGCTGGTCAAGTTCTGGAAACTGCTCCTGGTCGGGTTTGCCGCTGCTGGCGCCGCGATCAAGCGTTTCTTCTCGCGCGACAAGTCCTGATCGCGGATGTGGATCGCGGGCGAATGGCTGCTCGTCGCCGGAATCCTGCTGTTCTATCTCCAGGATTCCACGCTGCTGCTGTACCACGATGAAGTCGCCATCGCCGAACGCTGGCGGAGCTGGAACGTCTCCGCCAGCGCCGGCGTCGAACTCGCGGGACGTTATCTCTTCCTGCCCAATCCGCTGGTGCCGCAGCGCGCACTGTTCCGCGCAACGTGGACAAAGACCGATGACGCCGACGACAGCGCGCGACTCGATGCTTTCCTGTCGCAGCTGATGCCATTCCGCATCGGCTGCGTCTTCGCCTGGGCGATCGTGCTGGTGGCGATTCCCGTCACCGTACTGGCCCATCGTTCGCCAACGTTGCTGCTGGCGGAATTGCTGGCCTCGTACCTCGTCACCGCGGCCATGGGCGTTTTCGCCTGGCGTCGTCGCGCAGCACTCGGACTCGATGCGAAAGCGGCACTGGGCCTAATCGCGGAAACGCTGCTGTGCCCTCCCTACTCGGTGAATTACCTGCGTCGCCTGTGCCGGCATCATGCGTTCGCCAGCGATCCGGTGAAATTCGCCACCCGTCATTGCAATGTGCGTGACCGCGCGTCGTTGCGCCGCGAATTGCTCGCCCGCACCGATATCGATCTGTCCTTCGCCGATCCCGGCAGCGAACTGCAAGCCGGTTTGCAGGCGCGTCGCGAACGCATCGCCCGGAGCCTTCCCGCATGATCCAACTCATCGCCATCGTCGTCGGCTGTTTCCTGTTCGGCTACTGGCTGGTCGCAGTGCTGTTGCCGAACCTCAAGCGCGAATCGCCATCAACGTTGCCGCCACAGGCCAATTCCGTACCGCGCCCCTGGTTCGAGATCCTCGAGGTGCCATCCAATGCGCCACTGGCCGAGGTCCAGGCCGCCTACCAGCGACTGCGCGGCCAATACATCGCGGAAGACATCGACCGCCTGCCGATCGGTCTGCGCACCGCGTTCGAGGACAAGCTGAAGGAACTTGATCGCGCCTACCACGACGCGCTTTATCATCGGGAATGACCCCGATGAGGAGCGCCCCGTGAAGCACGCGCGATTGATCCTGCCGGCACTGCTCGCCGCGGCTGCATGCACGAGCGCGCTCGCCGCCGAACCCGTCGCGCAAGTGCGCGTCACCTTCGATCGCCAACACATCCTGATTCGCGATGCCAAAGGCTATGCCGACGTCGCCGTACAACGCCGCATCACCGTTGACGATCCCGCGCGCATCGCATCGGTGTCGAAGCTGGTGACCACGCTCGGTGTGATGCGCCTGGTCGAACAAGGCAAATTGAATCTCGACGATGACGTCTCGAAACGGCTTGGCTGGATACTGCGCAATCCCGCGTTCCCGGACACGCCGATCACCCTGCGCATGCTGCTGTCGCATACCTCCAGCCTGACCGACAATGCCGGCTACTGGAATGTCGCACTGGGCGAGGACATCCGCACGCTCGCCAACGATCCCAAGGCATGGGACAGCGCGCATGCGCCCGGCACCTGGTTCCGCTACACCAACCTCAACTTCCCGATGGTCGCCGGCGTGATGGAGCGCGCCAGCGGCGAACGTTTCGATCGCCTGATGCAACGCCTGGTGCTGCAGCCGCTGGGACTGCATGCCTGCTTCAACTGGTCGGGCTGCGATGCCGCGACCATCGCGCGTGGCGTCGTGCTATATGACGCCGTGGGCAAACCGCAGAAGGACGACCTCCATGGCAAAGCGCCGGATTGCCCGGTCATTCCTGCGCGCGATGGCGGCTGCGATCTCACGAAGTGGGTCGCCGGGCAGAACGGCACGCTGTTCTCGCCACAGGGCGGCCTGCGCATCTCGGCGATGGACCTGGCGAAAATCGGGCAGTTGCTGTTGAACGAAGGACGCGTCGGCAAGACCCGGTTCCTCACCGCGAAATCGCTGCAGACGATGCTGTCCTCGCACTGGCGCTACGACGGCCACGACGGCGACATCGGCGAAATGGACGAACCGCAGCGCGGCAGTTTCTTCTGCAGTTATGGCTACGCCACCCAACAACTCGCAAGCGGCGACGGCAAATCCTGTCGCGACGACCTGTTCAGCGATGGCCGCCTGCACGTCGGCCATTCCGGCAATGCTTACGGCCTGCTTTCAGGCGTGTGGATCGATCCGCAGGCTGGCACCGGCGTTGCCTATTTCGCCACCGGTGTCGAGAACGCTGCCAGCGGCGCGCATTCCGCCTTCAGCGCGATCGAGGAGTCGATGGCGACCGGGCGTTGACCCGATCGCCACGACACGGCATCAAGCCGCTTTCGAAGACAGTTGCGGATCGCGCGCCAGCTTCGGCGCGACCATCGGGATGGTCAGCATCGTGCTGGCAACCGCCATCAGCAGCAGGGCGGTGAACGTCTCGTTGGTGATCAGCTGCTTGTCGAGCAATACGTTGACGAAAATGATCATGATCAGCGCCTTGGTCTGCAGCAGCCAGCCGATGATCGATGTTTCATTGCGCGACCAGCCGAGGAGTTTCCCGGCGATGCGGATGCCCAGCAGCTTGCCGCCGATCGACGCGACCAGCAGCACGCCGGCCGCGACGAAGACCGCGGTGCCGCCGACATCCCACTGGGTGCGCAGGCCGGTGGACAGGAAGAACACCGGCATGAAGGCGAGCAGCACGTAGCGGCGGAACTGGTCCATGCTTTCCTGATCGAACCATTCGCCGTCCATCACCGCGCCGGCAAGAAAGGCGCCGACCATGAAATGCAGGCCGGACCAATCCGCGCCCCAGGCGATCGCGATCAACCAGATGAGCGCGACATACCAGCGATCCCGTTCCTGGAGCGCGCGCATCAACTTGCGGAACAACACCGTGACCAAGGCGAACGCGATCAGGAATCCGGCCTGCTTGCCGACGCGCGTCCAATCCATGAGGATCACGGCGAGCACGCCCCAGATCGCGATGTCATCGAGGCTGGCGTAGCGCAGCAGGCGCTGGCCCAGCGGTGCGCGCAGGATCTCGAGCTTCTCCATCAACAGGATCAGGATCGGCAACGCCGTCACCGCACAGGCCATGCCGATGCCGAGCACGAATTGCCAGGACTGCGCCTTCGGGCCGACCCAGCCGGGGAATGCCAGCATTGCGAACGCGGCGATGCCACCGAGGGCAAGCGGAGTGCCCAACGCAAATCCGGCGGAGGTCAGCGATTCGCCGCGATGCGTCCACACGCGCTTCAGATCAAGCTCGACGCCAGCAATGCAGACGAACAGCATCACTGCCCACCATGCGATGCCGTTGAGCGGCGCGATCACCGCCGGACTGAACACATAGGCGTAGTAGTCGGGGAACAGCTTGCCGAGGATGCCCGGCCCGAGCAGGATGCCAGCGATGATCTGCACCACCACCAGCGGCGCGTAGTAATCAGTGCGACAGACGCGCCAGATCAGATAGGGAACCGTCAGGATGATCCCCATCGCGATCAGGAAGATCTCGGTGGTGTTGGTGACTGGATGCACTGCGTTTCCCCTCTCGTTCTCGACCGGCGATCATAAGTGAAGCCCGGAGTCGCGAGCCACCACGGCGCGCATGGTCCGCTTCTGCCAGAATCACGCCATGAGCGCATCTCCGACTTCTCCCGCGACGACCACCGCTTCCGGCGGCATCACCTTCCATCATCCCTTCGCGTTCTGGGCCGGCTGCGCGGCGATCATCGCCGGCGTGCTGATGCACATGCCGATGTTCATGATGGGTCGCGACATGCATTGGCAGATGGTCGGCATGCCGATGGACGGCATGATGCTCACGGGCATGGTGCTGATTCCGCTCGGCGTGCTGCTGTCCGGTTATGGGCTGATGCCGCGCCTCGCCCAGATGCGCGAAACCCTGCACGGCGGCAAGCGCCATCTCCATTTCCATCTCGCCGACAGCGTGGCGCTCAATCGCGCGCACTGGACGCTGGTGGTCGTGCTGGTGGTCGCGCTGGCGATCGACGTGATGAAGCCGGCCACCCTCGGCTTTGTGATGCCGGGCATGAGCGCCGAATACCAGATCACCAAGCCGACCGCGAGCACGTTGGCGCTGGTCGCATTGATCGGCACCACGGTGGGTTCGATCGTCTGGGGCTGGCTGGCCGATGTTTTCGGTCGCCGCGCTGGCATCCTGCTGTCGGCACTGATGTTCATCGGCACCGCGATCTGCGGTGCGATGCCGCTGTTCGGCTGGAACCTGGTGATGTGTTTCCTGATGGGCGCATCGGCCGGCGGCTTGCTGCCGATCGCGTTCACCTTGATGGCGGAAACCGTGCCGGCCGCGCATCGCGGCTGGTTGCTGGTGGCACTCGGCGGCGTCGGCACCTCGGCCGGTTACCTGCTGGCGTCGGGCGCCGCCGCGATCCTCGAACCGATGTTCAGCTGGCGCATCCTGTGGCTGCTCAACCTGCCGACCGGCATCATCATCCTGCTGCTCAACAACTGGATCCCCGAATCGCCGCGCTTCCTCTCCAACGCCGGACTGGAAGAACAGGCACGCGCGGTATTGCGCCGTTTCGCCGGCCCTGCAGCGGCAGCGGTGGAAGTCGACGATGCACAACATCCGGGCGCACCCGAACTCGACCAGACGCCACCACCGGCGACATGGCGGCATCTGCTGCGTGGACGCCACGCGCAGATCAGCTGGGGCCTGATCGTCTGCGGCATCGCCTGGGGCCTCGCCAATTTCGGCTTCCTGCTGTGGCTGCCGGTCAACCTCACCAAGCTCGGCGTCGATCCCCATGCCGCAAGCAAGTTGCTGGCGAAATCGGCGGTCTATGCGCTGCCTGGCATCGCCGTGGTGGTGTGGCTATACCACCGCTGGAGCAGTTTCCGTTCACTGGTGTTGTTCATCGCGCTCGCCACGTTGTCGCTGCTGGCGTTCGCCGCGATCGGCACCTTCGAGATCCGTTCGCCTGGTCTCACCATCGCTGCGGTCGCATTGCTGTTGGTCAGCATCAGCGGCGTGGTCGCGATGCTGATCCCCTACGCCACCGAAATCTATCCGGTGCACCTGCGCGGCACCGGCTCGGGCGTGATCGCCGCCAGCACCAAGGCCGGTGGCGTCCTTGGCGCCGGCCTCGGCGTATTCGGCCTGTTCGAGCACATTGCGATGTCCGCGGTCGCCATCGCGGTGGTGATGGCGACATCCGGCGCAATGCTGCTGCGCCATGGCATCGAAACCCGCGGCTCCTCGCTGGAGGACATCCAGGATCAGTTGGCCGAAGCCGACTGATCCCACGCACAGGCATCACGGACCGTCGGGAATTTCCGCTTCCACCAGCTGCGCCAGCAGCACCAGTGATTCCTGCCAGCCGAGATAGCACATCTCGGTCGGAATCATTTCCGGGATGCCGCTCTGTTCGATGGAGACATCGGTGCCGCACATCACCGTCTTGAACACGATGGTGGTGCGCATCTCGCCCGGAAGATTGGGATCGTCGAAGGCGTCGGTGTAGACGATCTTCTCGTCCGGGATCAGTTCCTGGTACTGGCCACCGAAATGATGGCTGTTGCCGGTCGAGAAATTGGTGAAGCTCATCTTGTAGCGTCCGCCGACGCGGGCATCCATTTCATGCACCTTGCCGGTGAAGCCGTTCGGCGGCAGCCACTTGGCCATCGCGTCGGGATCGAGGAAGGCTTTGTAGATGCGGGCGGCGGGTGCGCGCAGGACGCGATGCAGATTGACGGTTCCGGTGGTAGCCATGTGGTGACTCCTTTGGATTGAATGATGTGGTGGATCAGTTCATCGGCTTGCGACAATTGACCAGCCAGCCCTTGCCGAACTTGTCGGTGAACATGCCGAAGCGATGCGCCCAGAAGGTTTCGGCGATCGGCATTTGCACCGTGCCGCCGGCCGACATGGCAGCGAAGATGCGTTCGGCTTCTTCCGGCGTATCGGTGACGATGTTGATGGTCGTGCTGCCGGCGGCGTGCGGCGGCGGACCGTCGGCGCCCATCAGGGTGACTTCGCCGACTTCCACCTGCGAATGCATCACCTTGTCCGCGGAAGCGGGGCCGCACTGCTCGGCCATCGGCGATTCGCCGTAGGTGAAGCGCTGCGTCACCTTGCCGCCGAGCGCCTGCGCGTAGAAATCCATTGCCTCGCGGGCGTTGCCGTCGAAATTGAGATACGCGATCAGTTGCATGACTGTTTTCCTTTGGGTGTGAGGGGTATCAGGCGTTGACGCCGATCATCCAGCCGATGCCAAACTTGTCGGTCACCATGCCGAACAGCGGCGACCAGAAGGTCTGGCCCAGCGGCATCTGCACCGATCCCCCGGCAGCAAGCGCATCGAAGGCGCGGCGCACGTCGTCTTGGCTGTCCAAGGCCAGCGAGATGCGGAAGCCGGTGTGGTTGGCGGCCTTGTCGGTGTCGCCATCGGAAATCATCAACTGCGCATCACCGACCTTGAGTGTGGCGTGCATCACCTTGGCGTCCCAGCCGGTCGGCAGCGGCATCTGCGCCGGCGCCGGACTCTCGCCGAAGGTCATGCGGATCTGCACTTCGGCGTCGAGGGCTTGCTGGTAGAAACCGATCATTTCATCGGCGCGGCCATTCGCGAACAGATAGGATTCGAGCTTTTTCATTGCGTTCTCCTGGGTTTTGAAGCTGGACGTGATCCGGTTGAAGCGGGCAACAGCAATTCGATGTAGCGATGCAGGTGGGCGACGGCATCGGCGGCGACGGCCAACCCGCCCTGCGCCTTGGCGAGCACGAATGCACCCTGCAGTGCGGTCTGCGTGTACAGCGCGACGCTTTCCGGCGACCACGTCGCCTTTGGTGCATATTTCTTCTTGGCTTCGGCAATATCACGCACCAATGTGTCAGCGTGACCTTCGATGCCGGCGCGGCAGGCCGCGCGTAACGCGGGGTGACTCTCGTAGGTTTCCTGCACCAGGGTGCCGAGCAGGCAGGTGTACTGCGCGAGTTCGCCCTGCAGCAATTCGCCGCGCAGATCGATATAGGCGAGCACGCGATCGCGCGGATCAGGCAGCGCGTGATACGACGATTGCGCGAACAGCTGGCCGGTGTACGTGTTCCAGTACTCCACCGCAGCCAGGGCCAAGGCTTCCTTGCTGGCGAAATGATGGAAGAACGCGCCCTTGCTCACGCCGGCGGCACGGCACAGGTCGTCCACCGTGGTCGCGGCGTAACCGCGGGTGCGGAATTCGCTGAGCGCGGCATCGAGCAGGCGCTGGCGGGAAGAGACGGTGGCGACGGATGTCGTGGACATGGGGTCACCCTGCAGACGGCGGAGCGGCATTGATCGCCAGTTGCGCGGCGAATGCACGCTGGTAGGCGGGACGCGCTTCACCACGGGCGACGTAAGCAGCGAGGCAGGGGAATTCGTCGAGGATTCCCGACGGGCGCAGCCTGAGCAGTACCGACACCATCATCAGGTCGCCGGCGCTGAAGTCGCCATCAAGCCATTCGGAATCGCCGAGGTGGGCGACAAGTTGCTTCAGGCGACCACGAATGCGATCCGCGACCAATGGCAGGCGCTCGGCGGCCCACGGCTTGTCGCCCTCGTGGATCCGCACGATCACGAGATCGAGGATCGGGGGTTCGATCGTATTGACCGCCGCGAACATCCAGGTGATCGCCCGTGCGCGCGCATTGGCATCTTGCGGAAACAGTCCGGCATGGCGTTCGGCGAGGTGGAAGACGATCGATCCGGTTTCGAACAGAGCGAGGTCACCTTCCTCATAGGTCGGAATCTGACCGAAGGGATGCAGAGCCAGATGCGCCGGCGCCTTCATCGCCGGGAACGACAGCAGGCGCACGTCATAGGGCTGGCCGGTTTCCTCCAGCGCCCAGCGCACGCGGGTATCGCGCGCCAGCCCCTTGCCGCCGTCGGGCGAGCGTTCGAACGCGGTGATGACGATGCCCATTGCGCTGACTCCCTTGCCGATGGAATGAACAATACCGACCAGTTGGTATGTTGTCAACCCCCTCGTTCATCACGCCATTCCCCGTTTCGTCGCATGCCTACTGGCGCCGGCATTCCCCATCGCTATCCTCGAGCGCAATCCTTCGACCCGCACCGCGAGCCGCGCATGTTCAAGTCCCTGCTCAAGCAACTGTTCTTCGTCCTGCGCATCGCGATCGCCTGGGGCGCGCTGGTGTTGCTGCTGACCGCGCTCTACTCGAGCGTGCCCTGGCTTCGCGAGTTCGAAGCGCCGATGTTGATCTTTGCATTTGGCACGATGGCGCTGGTGATCGCCGGCGCGTTCTCGCACCTGCATCGCGTGCGCCTGATCGCCGGCCGCACCGATGGCGACGCCATCAGCAACCGCCAGCGTCGACTGGTGGAGATTCCCCTGGAAGCCGGCGAAGCCTTCGACCTCCTCGACGCCGCGATCCGCGAGCTGCCGGGCATCCAGCAGGTGCAAAGCACGCGCGACAGCCTGCAAGTGAAGGCCAAGGTCGTGCGCCCGAATGCCTGGGGCGAACATCCGCTGCGGCGCTGGAATCCATTGCGCTGGTTCGGGCTGCCACGCAACCAGTTGCAGGCGACGGTGACGCCGGGCGAGGACAGCGGGCGCGTCACCCTGATCTGCGAACCGGAAAATCCGGCGTGGAGCGACATGTTCCTGGTCGACGACGGCACCAACTACGAAAACGCGGAGGCAATCGTGCGCGCGATCACCCGGCGCATCGGCGAACGTCGCCGCAACGAACGCGCCGATGTCGCCCAGACGTCCGCGCAGAAGGAACTCACCGAAGCGAAGTTGCAGCTGCTGCACGCACAGGTGGAACCGCACTTCCTCTACAACACGCTGGCCAGCGCGCAATTGCTCGTCCGCAGCGATCCCGATCGCGCCGAGGCCATGCTTGGCCACCTGATCCAGTACCTGCGCCGCTCCTTACCGAACGCCGATGACGAGATGTCCACGCTCGGCGCGGAACTGGAACGCGCGCTCGCCTATCTCGAAATCCTTGCCATCCGCATGGGCGATCGCCTCGACGTGCAGGTCGACGTGCCGGAAACGCTGCGCTCGACCCCGCTGCCAGCGATGATGCTGCAGACCCTGGTGGAGAACGCAATCAAGCACGGGCTGGAGCCGCGTACCGGTGGTGGCGTCGTCTGGTTGCGTGCACGCCGCGACGGTGACGGCATCGCGGTCACCGTTGCCGACAACGGTGAAGGCTTCACCGGCAAGACCAGTGGCAGCGGCATCGGTTTGAAGAACGTGCGCGAACGCCTGCGCCTGCGCTACGGCTTCGACGCCAACCTGTCGGTGATCGCCAACTTCCCCAGCGGCGTGGCAGCGACGATCACGGTCCCCGCGACCGCAACGACGGAGCGCGCGAACCATGTCTGACCTGCGCACCTGCATCGTCGCCGAAGACGAAACCCTGCTGCGGCATGCGCTGGTCGCCGAACTCAAGCGCGCCTGGCCAGCCTTGCAGATCGTCGCCGAATGCGAAGACGGCGCCAGCGCGGTGGAAGCGCTTGCCGAACACATGCCGGACATCGCCTTCCTCGACATCCGCATGCCCGGCCTCAGCGGTCTTGAAGTCGCGGCGCTCGCCGCCGATGCCAGCCCGCGCACCCGCATCGTCTTCGTCACCGCCTACGACCAGTACGCCATCGACGCCTTCGAGCGCGGCGCGATCGACTATCTGCTCAAGCCGGTGAAACCGGAACGACTGGACGCGACGGTCGCCCGCCTGCAAGCGCAGGATGCGATGCCCGATACCGCGGCGCTCGCCGCCCTGCTCGACAAGCTCGGCGCGCTGCCGAACGCCGCCGGCGCGATCGAACCGCTGACCTGGATCACCGCCAGCGCGGGGCGCGAGACCAAACTGATCCTGGTCGACGACGTCGCCTATTTCCGTGCCGACCACAAATACACCACGGTGGTCACCGCCGATGGCGAAGCGGTATTGCGCACGCCCTTGCGCGAATTGCTGCCACGACTGGATGGCGCCCATTTCAAGCAGATCCATCGCTCCACCATCGTCAACCTGAAGGCCATCGCCGGCATCGCCCGCGACGACAGCGGCCGCGGCACCGTGCGCCTGAAACAGCGCCCGGAAACGCTCGCCGTCAGCCTGCCCTTCATGGCCCTGTTCAAGCACATGTGACCCCGGGAGGAATCGTCATGTCCAAGTTCGTCGCCCTGTTCCAGTTCCTGCTCGCGCTGTCCGGCTGTTCGCAAAGCGGCACCAGCTACAGCCATCGCGTGCAATCGGAGAGCGAAACCCTGTACAGCAAGATCCATGTCCAGGATGGCGTGTCGCGCTTCGAATGCGTCGACAGCAGCAGCGGGCAGTGCCAGTACACGCTGTATCCGGATGCCTGCGGCGGCAACGCCGGTTGCAAGTTGCCACCGTTGCAGCATTTCGCGGTAGCGCGCGGGGAAAGCCGTCAACTCACGGGATTGGTGGACTTCCGGCCCTGCGTCACCACGACCGCGTCCATCCCCAAGGCCGACTGCCAACCCGCGGCAACACCGCACTGAATCGCGGCGTCAGCGCAGTTCCTGCGAGAGATCGAAGCGTTCGATGCGCGCGCCCAGCAGGCGCAGCACGAACGACAGTTCGAACGCGAACACGGCGCCGGCGCAGATCGCCGCCAGCAATCCGCCGACGCCCCAGCCCATCATCCAGCGTCCGAGCAGGAAGGCGAGTCCGCCGACGAGGGCCGCGGGAATCGCCGCCAACACCAACGTGATCAGGTAGCCGAGCATGAAGAACATGCGCTGGCCCATCACTTCGAAACCGCGGTTGTTGCCGTCGCCGCCCAAGGTCCAGGCCGGGAAATACAGCATGCCCGCGAACGGGACGCACAACATCAACCCGAACAGCGGCGGCGCCATCAACGCCAGACCGATCGCAGTCGCAACGACCTGTGCCGGCGCCAGCACGTCGTAGCGCGCGGACAGCGCCATTGCGGCGAACAGCAACAGCAGCCAGAACGCGAAACACATCACTGTTGCCGGTGTCGACAATTCGCCCAGGGCGATCTGCCAGCCGCGCAACGGTGCGGCCTTGAGGACATCCAGGCGCTCGAAGGTCCGGCGCAATCCGTTCTGCACCATCATCGGGCCGAGCAGCAGCAGCCAGGCCCCGAGCCCGCATACGGACATGCCAATCGCCGCCAACGCGCCACGGCGCGACGGGTCCGCGGCCAGCCAACAGCAGACGGCGATCACCACGACCGCGGCGACCAGCCACGTCCGCAGGCGATACATCGGTCCCATCGCCACCAATCCCTTCCACAGGAAAGCCAACGCGGGTTCGCCGCGCCCCGATAAGCGGAACGGTTCGCTGCGCGGCTTGCTCGGCGCACGCAGGCCCAGGCGTCCTTCGCGTTTCGCCGTGGCCTTCTCGGCATGGCGACGCGCATGCACGATCGCCGCGTCCTCGAACGACACCTGCGCGCGCACCACCCAGATGTAGTTCAGCACCAGCAATGCCAGCGCGGGCACCAGGGCGCGCAGGAAGCTCGCGCCATCGGGCGCGAAGATCGGCGCGACCATCCAGTGGAATGGAATCAGCAGCCATGACAACGGCGCAGTAGCGACGATGCCGTGAAACCACGATTGCATGCGACCGATGTTGTCGGCGCCGGACGCCATTTCCGGCAACTGCAGCGCATCGCGGATCGGCCACCAGCAGGCGAAGGCGACTACCAGCAACGCGCAGGTGAGCACGCCGCGGCGCAACCACGGGCGCACCCCGAATCCGATGAGGCGTTCGAAGGTGAACGACGTCGCCAGCGAATGCAGTTTCAGGGTCGACATCAGCAACCAGATGCCGGTGGCGTACTGCAGTGGATGGCCACCACCGAAACCGACGCCGCGACGCACCAGAAGGCCGATCAGGAACGACGAAAAGAAGATCGCCAGCTGCGAACGCAACAGGCTGAAATGGATCAGCGACGTGCGCGTCAGCGGCGCCGGGAACAGGAAATCGATTTCGGTTTCGGTGAACGACAACCGCACGCTCTCGCGCGAGAGGATCCAGTCGAGGAACACGTACAACGCTAGTGCCAGCGCCGCGAGCGTGGCGATATCCGCCATCACCGCCGGCGACGCCGTCTGCATGTTCGCCGGCGCGTGCCCGACACCCATGACCTTGCGGATCATGAAGAAATACAGATAGGCGGCGCCGATCACCGCACCGACCAGGTATTTCGGCTGGCGCAGGCGCAGCACGCGCTGGCGCACGTTGTTGTAGAGCGACGTCGCCTGCAGGTAGACGAAGGCGCCGAATACCGACGTGGACCGGTTGCCCGAAGACATCATGCGTTCACGTGCCCGCTATCGCCGGTGGCGCGGAAGAACACGTCTTCCAGGCTGGAATCGGCATCGGCGGCGTACAGCGCGCGCACTTGCGCGACGGTGCCGTCGACGACCTTGTTGCCATCCTTGAGGATCAGGAGGTGGGTACAGACCTCTTCGACCAGGTCGAGCAGGTGCGAGCTGAGGATGATCGCGACGCCCTCGCCAGCGAGCCTGCGCATGGTGTCCTTCATGCGGCGGATGCCGTAGGGGTCGAGGCCGGTCAGCGGCTCGTCGAGGATCACCGCGCGCGGCGCATGCAGCAGGCCGCAGGAAATCGCGAGTTTCTGCTTCATCCCGCGCGAGAGCTCGGACGGCAACAGCTTGCGCTTGTCGGCCATTTCCAGTTCGTCGAGGATCGGCTGCGCGCGTGCCTGCCAGTCGCCGATCCCGTACAGGCGGGCGACGAAATTGAGGTGCTGCTCGACGGTGAGGTGGTCGAACAATCGCGGCTCGTCGGGAATGAAGGCGAGCTGGCGCTTGGCCGCGACCGGATCGGCGGCGATATCGACGCCCCCAACATAGGAATGCCCCGTCGTCGCCGGAATGATTCCCGACAGGCAACGCAGGGTGGTGGTCTTGCCGGCGCCATTTGGCCCGACCAGCCCCATCACTTCACCCGCGCCCACCATGAACGAAAGATCGCGGACCGCAGTGAAGTCCCCGTACTGCTTGCTCAGATGCTGGAGTTCGATCATGGGCGGAGTCTAGCTTGGAACCCCTCCCCCGATCACAGTGACGGTTGTCATGCATCGGTTGCCCGCACATGCCGGGTACCATCCCAGCCATGAACTATCTCGCGCACACATGGCTGGCGCGCCAATCCGATGACGCCATCCTCGGCGCCCTGCTCGGCGACTTCGTGCTCGGCCAATCGGCCTTGCAGGATTGGCCGGAGCCGGTACGCGCCGAGATCGTTCGCCATCGCCACATCGATCGCTATACCGACACCCATCCTGCCGTCACCGCCACGCGTACCCGATTCGGCGAATTGCGCCGTTATGCCGGCATCGTCCTCGATGTCTATTTTGATCATTGCCTGGTGCGGGAATGGTCGCGCTGGAGCGACACGCCGCTCGACGATTTCACCGCGCGCGTCTATCGCGTCCTGCAGGAACATCGCGGCGTGCTACCGCCGCGCCTGCACGCCATCGCCCCGCACATGGCGGAACACGACTGGCTCGGTTCCTATCGCGAGCGCGCCAGCGTGGATCGCGCGGTGCGCGGCATCGCCACCCGGCTTTCGCGCAACGGCGACCGCCTGATCGCCTGCCTGTCGATGCTGCGAGACAACGAAGCGGACATCGACGCGACGTTCGAGACGTTCTTTCCCGATCTGGTTACGGCTGCGGCGCTGATGCGCGACGCGCCAGCAGATAGATCAGCAATCCACCCAACGCCGTAGCAGCGCCGACGTAACCGGTCGACGTCCAACCGTAGCCCGCGGTGATCGCCATGCCGCCCAGCCACGGACCCAATGCATTGGCGGCATTGAACGCGGAATGGTTGGATGCCGCCGCCAATGTCTGCGCGCGGCCCGCGACGTCCATCAAATGCGATTGCAGCACCGTCGCCAGTGCGCCCATGGTGCCGACCGCGACCACCACCGGCAGTACCGTCCACGGTGAATGCGCGGCGGAGGGAAACACCAGCAGCAACACGATCGACCACACCAGCACCATGGCTGCGGCGCGGAACCCATAGCGATCGAACAGCCAGCCACCGCCGAGTGTGCCGAGGATCCCGCCGATGCCGAACGCCACCAATCCGACCGGCACGAAACTCTTGGGCATGCCAGTGATCTGCACCAATGTCGGCGAGAGATAGCTGAAGACGCAGAACATGCCGGCGAAACCGATCGCACCAATGCCCAGCGTCAACCACACCGGCGCACGATTGAAATCGCGCAGCTCGGCCAGCGCATCCGTGCGCGGCGCGCCCATGCCCGGCGGCAACACGCGCGCCGTCATCAGCACGGTGGCGATCGCGATGATGCTGACCAGGCCGAAGGCATAGCGCCAGCTCAACAACTGCCCCAGCCACGTCGCCAACGGATTGCCGATCAGCAAAGCCACCGAGAGGCCAAGCATCACCCGCCCAACGGCAGCACCGCGCTGCGATGGCGGACTGATGTGCGCCGCCACCAAGGCCGCCACGCCGAAATAAGCACCATGCGGCAATCCGGCGATGAAACGGAACAGCAGCATCGCGTGATAGCTCGGCGACAACGCGCTGGCGAGGTTGCCGAACGCGTAGAAGCCCATCAGCAGCAACAGCAAGGTGCGTCGGCGCAGACGCGCGCCGAGAATGGCGAGCACCGGCGCGCCGACCACCACACCCAATGCATAGGCGCTGACGACATGCCCGACCTGCGGTTCGGTGACGCCGAAACCGCGCGCGATCTCGCTGATCAAGCCCATCACCACGAATTCGCTGGTGCCGATGGCGAAACCGCCCATCGCAAGCGCGAACAGCACCCACGCCACCTCGCGTGGGGAGAGGGGGGCGTGTGGAGTTACTGGATTCATTCGCTTATTGTGCACTGCGGCATCGCATGGTGCGCGTGAATACGATGGCAACTCATAGCCGCGTCCATCAAATTAAATGCAAGCACGAGTGCAATCCCTAGCAAACAATTACTCAGAGCTTGAAGCGCGCAGCAAGAAAGACGCTTTCGCGATGAAAACTCAAGAACTTCTTCTGCCCCTCCGTGAAGCCTCCGACGTTCGAGCTTAACGCTCCCTCTAACCCCATTCTTCTCAGAGATTCACGATGCGCTACAGGGGATACCAGAATTTCCCCGTCATCTTCGAAGCTTATGAAACCTCGATCAAATAAATGATCCACGTCCGGGGTAAGTAATAGCCCGTTTTCACCATTGAGACGATCTTCATTGGAAGAATCCCGCCACGGTTTGCAGTGACTGGCGCGAAGGTGCTCGATCTGATCTACCTTTGTAACTCGACACTCTCGCTCAATGCGTTGAACATTTTGCTTGAAGATTCCCTGTCCGCGACGAGCCATTACTACGGCTTGCCGCGTTGTTTCGGGCAACTTGATGTCCCTCAAAACATTTTCCATCTCATGGGTTTCCCACTCGATCAGACCAATTGCCGGGGCTGATTCAATACGGTCCTCCACGCGATGCCCATCAATAATTATTCGCGCCTCTCGCCCAATCAAATCCATCAACTCCTCGGCAAAACGATCAGGCAATAAAGTTAAGTAGACTGCCTGCAATCCCTTGCCGCTTGGAAGCAATGGGGCGTATTTTTCAGGCAACCATCTCTCAAGCACATTCATGTTGTCGGCAGGTTTGACTGGATCGCGTAGCTCGAAGAAGCGCACATCGACACGCCATCCAATCTTGTCCCAGTAGGCGCCTGCTTGCCCAAATTCCAACGGCTTAGGCGCTTCGTATGCATGTGATGCAGCAAGTCCAATTGCCTTGACATACGTATCGGAGAAAGAAAAAACAACGTCCCCTGGGGAAACTTCCCGCATGTATTCGTAAAAAGGGTTCCGGCCATTGTCACGATTCCGCTTAGGTGACCAGAGATAGCCGCCAGCAACCTCATGCTTATACGTTTGATTCTGATTGACCCACCAAAAGCGCACGCAACACCCCCAAAGTTCGGCAACGCCAGGGTACGAGAGTCATCCATCCAAAGCAAAAAGCGGCCTTTCGGCCGCTTTTCTTTCCACACCACCGCAAAAATCACACCCCGATCGGATTCGGCTTGTCGGCGTCGATCCCGAACAGCTTGATCGCCTTCTCGACATCCTTGGCCATCAGCTTGCCTTCCTCGGCCAGCGCGCACACCGCCGCATGGGCGACGTGGTTGCGATCGATCTCGAAGTGGCGACGCAGATTGGCGCGGGTATCGCTGCGACCGAAGCCGTCGGTACCGAGCACGACGTAACGCGTCGGCACGAACTCGCGAACCTGGTTGGCGAAGGTGCGCACGTAGTCGGTGGCGGCGATCGCCGGACCATCGCGACCCGTGAGCAATTGCGTCACGTAGGGCACGCGCTTGTCCTTCGCCGCCGGATGCAGGCGGTTGTGGCGAATCGCGTCTTCGCCATCGCGCGCGAGTTCGGTGAAGCTCGGGCAGCTCCAGATGTCGGCGTCGACATTGAATTCCTTCTTGAGCAATTCCGCCGCCGCGATCACTTCGCGCAGGATGGTGCCGCTGCCCATCAGCTGCACGCGCAGGCCACCCTTCTTCGACTTCTCGCCCTCGCGCAGCAGGTACATGCCCTTGATGATGCCTTCCGCGCTGCCTTCCGGCATGTCCGGATGCGCGTAGTTCTCGTTCATCAGGGTGATGTAGTAGTACTCGTCGTGCTGCTCGGCGAGCATGCGCTGCATGCCGTGCTGGACGATGGTCACCACTTCGTAACCGAAGGTCGGATCGTAGCTGCGGCAGTTGGGAATGAAGCTGGTCTGGATGTGGCTCTGACCGTCCTCGTGCTGCAGGCCTTCGCCGTTCAGCGTGGTGCGTCCCGCGGTACCGCCGAGCAGGAAGCCGCGCGCACGCATGTCCGCCGCCTGCCATGCCGCATCGCCGATGCGCTGGAAGCCGAACATCGAGTAATAGATGTAGAACGGCAGCATCTGCAAATCATTGGTGCTGTAGCTGGTCGCCGCCGCCATCCACGACGCGAACGCGCCGGCTTCGGTGATGCCTTCTTCCAGCACCTGCCCGGCCGCGTCCTCGCGATAGAACATCAGCTGGTCGGCGTCGACCGGCTTGTACTTCTGTCCTTGCGGCGCGTAGATGCCGATCTGGCGGAACATGCCTTCCATGCCGAAGGTGCGCGCCTCGTCGGCGACGATCGGCACGCAGCGCGGACCGACCTGCTTGTCACGCAGGACGATGTTGAGCGCCTGCACGAAGGCCATCGTGGTGCTGATCTCGCGCTCGCCGGTCGACTTCAACAGGCGTTCGAAGGTCTCGAGCTTGGGCACTTCCAGCGAAGTGCTGGCCTTGCGGCGACGCTGCGGCAGGAAGCCGCCGAGCGCGTTGCGGCGCTCCAGCATGTACTGGACTTCCGGCGAATCCTTGCCCGGGTTGAGGAACGGCACCTTGCCGTCCTTGAACAGTTCGTCCGGCAGGTCCTTCTCGAGCTTGAAGCGGTCGCGGAATTCCAGCACCGACTCGTTGTCGAGCTTCTTGGTCTGGTGGGTCGGGTTCAGTGCTTCACCCGCGCCACCCATGCCGTAACCCTTCACCGTCTTGGCGAGGATCACCGTCGGCACGCCTTCGGTCTTCATCGCCGCGTCGTAGGCCGCGTAGACCTTGTGCGGATCGTGGCCACCGCGGTTGAGGTGCCAGATGTCCTCGTCGCTCATGTTGGCGACCAGCTTGGCCGTCTCCGGATACTTGCCGAAGAAATGCTCGCGCGTGTAGGCGCCGCCGAAGGCCTTGCAGTTCTGGTATTCGCCGTCCAGCGTTTCCATCATCAGCTTCTTGAGGACGCCATCCTGGTCCTGCGCCAGAAGCGGATCCCAATAGCTGCCCCAGACCACCTTCAGCACGTTCCAGCCGGCGCCGCGGAAGTTGCCTTCCAGTTCCTGGATGATCTTGCCGTTGCCGCGCACCGGGCCGTCGAGGCGCTGCAGGTTGCAGTTGATGACGAAGACCAAGTTGTCGAGGCCTTCGCGACCGGCGACGGAAATCGCGCCCAGCGATTCCGGCTCGTCGGTTTCGCCGTCGCCGAGGAAACACCACACCTTGCGGTTGCTCTTCGGCATCAGGCCACGCGCTTCCAGGTACTTCCAGTGGCGCGCCTGGTAGATCGCGGCGATCGGGCCGAGACCCATCGACACCGTCGGCAGCTGCCAGAAGTCCGGCATCAGCCATGGATGCGGATACGAGCTGATGCCCTTGCCGTCGACTTCCATGCGGAAGTGGTCGAGCTGGTCTTCGCTGATGCGACCTTCGAGGAAGGCGCGCGAATAGATGCCTGGCGAGCTGTGGCCCTGGACGCCGATCAAATCACCCGGGTGATCCGGGCCCGGCGCGCGCCAGAAGTGGTTGAAGCCGACGTCATAGAGCGTGGCGCTCGACGCGAAGCTGGCGATATGGCCGCCGAGATCGCCCGGCTTGCGGTTGGCGCGCACCACCATCGCCATCGCGTTCCAGCGGATCATCGAACGGATGCGCCATTCCATGTGGGCGTCGCCCGGCAGCGTCGGCTCCTTCCACACCGGGATGGTGTTGAAGTAACCGGTGGTCGGCGAGAACGGCAGCTGCACGCCGGTGCGACGGGTCATTTCGACCATGTCTTCCAGCAGTTGGTGCGCGCGTTCGGGACCGCGCACGTCGATCACCGACTTGATGGATTCGATCCATTCGCGGGTTTCGGTCGGGTCGGGATCGTTCTGCAGCAGGTCGTTCAGCCAGTCCATCGCGGGCACCTTGGTTCAGTGGCGTGTCGACGGAGTCTAGCAAGCGCGGCGCCCTTCGACGCAGCGATTTTATTTTAATCCGGGCAAATATCAGCGACCGCGGATTCCCTGCCACATCGCGCCGGCCCGGATCTTCGCCAGCGACACCTTCGACGAGCGCGGCTGCGCGAACAACGCGCGGATCTGGCTGTGCAATTCGGGATCGAGGCGATCGCGCAGCGGCCAGTATTCGCGGTATTTCTTCTTGAAGAAAGCGGCGTACTCGCGATCGCCGAGCAGGCCTTCGTCGAACATCCAGTTGGCGACCTTCATCTCCTCGACGAAGTTGAGGCCGCTGCGGTAGACACCGGTGCTGACGTTCTGCGGATGCTGGCGGTAGTAGTCGAGCAGTCGTCCGCTGATGTGGACCTTGCCGAGCCGGGCCAGGCCGATCCAGAACAGCCAATCGCCGCAGAAGCGGTAATCGAGGTAGTCGCGCGGCACCTGCTCGTAGAGGTCGCGACGCCACAGCGCCATGCTGGCGTTGTAGATCGAGGTCGGCGCCATCTGGCGACGGATGAATTCCCGACCATCCAGCGTTTCGGCGAGGCGATCCGCCCGCGATTGCCAGTTGATGACGCCATCGGGCCCCACGAAATAGGCCTGGCAATAGGCCAGCACGCAGTCGGGGTCGGAATGGAGCCCGGCCAGCAGGGTCTCGAGGAAGGTCGGTTCGCACCAGTCGTCGCTCTCGGCGATCCACACGTAGCGCCCACGCGCCAGCGCGATGCCCTTCTCCCACTGCTTGAAGGTGGTGCCGCCGTTGACCTCGTTGCGGACCAGGTGGGTGACCTGCGGATGGCCGCGGTAGCGCTCCAGCACCGCCATGCTGTCGTCGGGGGAGCAGTCGTCGAGCAGGATCAGCTCGAAATCGCGCCAGGTCTGGGCCAGGATCGAATCGATCCGCGGCGCCAAGTAGGGGGCGTGGTTGTAGTTGGGGACGATGACGGAGACTTCTGGGGTCATTCGGCGACTTTTTTTGGCGCAAGCGTGACTTCTTACACTTGATCAGGGCAATATGATGCGAACCGGATCACACCCCCCCCTCTGTGACCACTGCCAGCCTCGTCGTCTCCACCTATAACTGGAAAGAAGCGCTGGCATTGTGCCTGCGCAGTATCGCCGCGCAAAGGGTCCTGCCGCTGGAAGTGGTGGTCGCCGACGACGGATCGCGCGAAGACACCGCCGAACTGATCCGGACGATGGCCGCCGATTTCCCGGTGCCACTGATCCATGCCTGGCAGGAAGACGCCGGCTTCCGCCTGGCGCGCGTGCGCAACCTCGGCATCGCCGCCAGTTCCGGCGATTACGTGATCTTCCTCGACGGCGACTTGGTCCTGCACCCGATGTTCGTCGCCGACCATCTCGCGTTGATCCGGCCCGGCATCTTCCTGCAGGGCAGCCGCCTCAATGCCACGCCGGAGGAATCGGCACGCCTACTCGCCGGCGGCAAGCCGAAGTTCTCGCCCTTCATGGAGATGGAGGGCCGCTACAAGCGCAAGCATGCGCTGCGCCTGCCGTGGGTCGCGCGCCGCAAGGCGCTGACCGCCGAGGGCGGACAGATGATGGGCTGCAACATGGGCATCTGGCGCAGCGACCTCGATCGCGTCAACGGCTTCGACGACAACTACGAAGGCTGGGGCCGCGAAGACGACGACATCTCCGCGCGCCTGAAGCATGCGGGACTGGTGCGACGGCCGATCCGCTTCGCCGGGCTGGCGATCCATCTGTGGCACAAGACGCGTTGGCCGGACGGCATCCCGCCGACCGAAGTCCTGCCAAACGATCGCTTCTTCAACAAGGTGCTGGCCGAGGGCTCGATCCGCTGCGATCGCGGACTCGACGCCCACGTCGCCGCGCGCCACGCACGCGCGTGACCATGACGACGCGCAGCACGCTGCTGGTCACGACCTACAACTGGCCACAGGCGCTGCAGGCGGTCCTGGCCAGCGTGCGCCGGCAGGCGACGCTGCCCGATGAAGTGGTGATCGCCGACGATGGTTCGCGCGAGGACACCCGAGAGTTGCTGCTGCGGGAAGCCCGCGATTTCCCCACCGCGTTGCGCCACGTCTGGCAGGAGGATCGCGGTTTCCGCGCCGCCAGTTCGCGCAACCGCGCGCTCGCCGCCAGCCGCGGCGATTACATCGTGATGATCGACGGCGACATGGTGCTGCATCCCGATTTCGTCGCTGACCATCTGGCGCTGGCGCAAACGGGCGGCTTCCTGCAGGGCGGGCGCATCCAGGCGACCACGGCGTGGACGCAGCGACTGCTGGACGGCGCGACGCCGCGCTTCCATCCCTTCGTCGATGCCGACTTCCACGCGCAGCATGGCGACGATCGTCACCACGCCATCCACAACCTCGCCCTCGCGCGCAAGAAAGCCGAGTCGCGCAACGCCGGCTCCACGGTGATGAGCTGCAACCTCAGCGCCTGGCGCGAGGACATCGTTGCCGCCAACGGTTTCGACGAGCGCATGGAAGGTTATGGCAGCGAGGATCTCGAACTCGACCTGCGCCTGCGCAATGCCGGCCTGCGCCGACGCCGGCTGAAATTCGCCGGACTCGCCATCCACCTGATGCATGTCACGCGCGCGCCCGTCGATCCCGAAGACGTCACGGCGCCGAACAACTGCATCCTGCGCAAGACGGCGGAAACCGGCGCGACCCGCTGTGAACTCGGAATGGATCGCTACGCCGAGGAATACGCCACGCCGCCGCCCGACCTGCGCACGCTCAGCCCAACAGTGATTCCAGCGCGGACTGTAGGCGGCCGCTGAAGCCGGCGTCGTTGTCGAGATACCAACTGCGCGCGTTGTCGCCGAGGCAATCGAGCTCGCCATCGGGCATCGCGACCAATCGCTCGACCGCTGCCGCCATCGCACCGTCGTCGAAGAAGTAGGTGGTGGCGAGATGTTGCGTCCCTGCGCGTCCGCTGGCGACCAGCACGCCGCGCTCCGGCGTCACCAGTTCGTTCATCGGTTCGCCATCGGTGGTCACCACGATCGCACCGACGCTCATCGCCTCGACGATGTAATGGCCGAAGCCTTCGGTTTCCGACGGGCACAGGTGGAAACGATGGGCGTTCTGCATCCGTCGCAATTCGGCATCATCGATGTAATCGATGCGATGGACGATGTTCGCCGCGGGCGGTTCGATTGGCTGCGCCGTGCGCGGGCTCTGCAACACGGTCAACGTCGGCCAATCGGGATGGCGTTGCCATAGCGCGATCAGGCGCTGGGTGCCCTTGTTGGAACTGCGCCCGGCCAGATGGAAGAACGCGCGTTCGCGCGGCACCGAGGCATCGAAGCGATCGCCGCTGGTGAAGCCGCAATAGGCGACCTTGCAGCCCTGCGCTTCGAAAATGCCGATCGCGTGGCGGGTCTTGGCGAGGATGCCGTCAACGCGCGGCAGCAGGGCGACATCGGACGGCAGGCACCATTCCGGATTCGGCACGAACAACTGGCGCTGCGCGACGCCGAAATCCTCGGGGCGCACATGCTCCAGCATCAGGTTGGCATCGAATTTCGAACGCCCCGACAGGCGATGCGCCAGCGCGCGCAGCCGCATCAGGATCGGGCGTGACCACTTACGCAACTTGCCGCGACCGATCGCGCTGACCGCCACCGAATCACCGGCGCGACGCAGCGCCTCGACGAGCAGTTCGATGTCGCGGGTCAGGCCAACGCCGTTGCTCCAGGCGATCACGTTGAGCGCGTGGCGACGCTGGCCCGCCATGCGTCAGCCGCCGCTGTTCTTGCGGGCAGCGCGCAATTGCGCATCGACCGCGGCGATCGCCGTCATGTTGACCACGCGGCGGGCGGTGGAAGCCGGCGTCAGGATGTGCGCGGGCTGGTCGATGCCCATCAGGATCGGACCGATGGCGACGCCATTGGTGACGACACGCACCAGGTTGTAGCCGATGTTGGCAGCATCCAGGTTGGGCATCACCATCAGGTTGGCGGCGCCCTCGAGGCGCGTGCCCGGGAAGATGCGCTTGCGCAGCACTTCGTCGAGCGCGGTGTCGGCCATCATCTCGCCATCGACCTCGAGATTCGGGCGCTGCGCCAGCATCAGCTCGCGCACGCGCCGCATCTTCACTGCCGATGCATCGGAATGGCTGCCGAAGTTGGAATGCGAGAGCAAGGCAATCTTCGGTTCGATGCCGAACAGCTTGAGCCGATAGCTGGCCTGCAACGTCGCCGAGGCGATCTGCTCGGCGGTGGGATCGAGCTGGACATGGGTATCGGTGAAGAACATCGCGCCGTGGTCGTTGATGACCGCGGTCATCGCCGCGGTGTTCTTCACGCCTGGCTCGAAGTCGAACACGCTGAGCAGGTAGCCGAGCTTCTTGTGGAAGCGCCCGACCAGCCCGCAGATCAATGCGTCTGCATCACCACGCTCGACCATCAGCGCCGCGACCAGCGTCGGCCGCGAGCGCACCAGGTTTTTGGCGGCGTCCTCGGTGATGCCGTTGCGTTCGTTGCGGGTGTGGTACTGGCGCCAGTAGTCGTTGAAGCGCGGATCGTCGTTGATGTTGCACAACTCGAAATCGACGCCGGCGCGCATGCGCAGGCCGAGCTTCTCGATACGGCGTTCGATCACTTCCGGGCGACCGATCAGGATCGGGCGCGCCAGGCCGTCGTCGATGACGGTCTGCACCGCGCGCAGCACGGTGTATTCCTCGCCTTCGGCATAGACCACGCGCTTGATGTCGGCGCGGGCGCGCTCGTACACCGGCTTCATCATCATCCGCGTGCGATGGATGAACTGGCCGAGCTTGTCCTCGTAGGCCGCCATGTCGGTGATCGGGCGCGAGGCGATGCCGGATTCCATCGCCGCGCGCGCGACTGCCGGCGCGATCACCAGGATCAGGCGCGGATCGAGCGGACGCGGGATCAGGTATTCGGGACCGAATTTCGCGATGTCGCCGGTATAGGCATTGCCGAGGTCGCTGGCTTCGCGGCGGGCGAGGTCGGCGATCGCATGGACGCAAGCCAGCTTCATCGCCTCGTTGACTTCGGAGGCGCCGACGTCGAGCGCGCCACGGAAGATGTAGGGGAAGCACAGCGCGTTGTTGACCTGGTTCGGATAGTCGCTGCGGCCCGTGGCGATGATCGCGTCGGGGCGCACCTTCTTGGCGTCCTCCGGCATGATTTCCGGATAGGGATTGGCCAGCGCGAGGATGATCGGCTTGGCCGCCATCTTCGCCACCATGTCGGGCTTGAGCACGCCGCCCGCCGACAGGCCGAGGAAGATGTCGGCGCCGTCGATGATGTCGTCGAGCGTGCGCTTGTCGGTGTCGCGCGCGTAGCGCAGCTTGTCGGGGTCGAGGTCGTTGCGGCCGGTGTGGAGCACGCCGCCGCGATCCAGCGCGAAGATGTGTTCCTTGCGCAGGCCGAGCGCCACCAGCATGTCGAGGCAGGCGATGCCGGCAGCGCCGGCGCCGGTGGTGGCGAGCTTGACGTCTTCGATCTTCTTGCCGGCGATTTCCAGTGCGTTCAACACCGCCGCACCGACGATGATCGCAGTGCCGTGCTGGTCGTCGTGGAACACCGGGATGTTCATGCGCTCGCGCAGCTTGCGCTCGATGTAGAAGCACTCCGGCGCCTTGATGTCCTCGAGGTTGATGCCGCCGAAGGTCGGCTCGAGGCTGGCGATGATCTCGACCAGCTTGTCGGGATCGCGCTCGTTGAGTTCGATGTCGAAGACGTCGATGTCGGCGAACTTCTTGAACAGCACGCCCTTGCCTTCCATCACCGGCTTGCCGGCCAGCGGGCCGATGTCGCCGAGGCCGAGCACGGCGGTGCCGTTGGTGACCACCGCGACCAGGTTGCCGCGCGCGGTCAGCTCGCTGGCCTGGGACGGATCGGCGGCGATTTCCTCGCAGGCGTAGGCCACGCCCGGCGAATAGGCCATGGCGAGGTCGCGCTGGGTGACCATCGGCTTGGTGGCGCTGATCCGGATCTTCCCGGGCGGCGAGTGGCGGTGGTAGTCGAGGGCCGCTTTCCGGAAATCGTCCTGGTCTGACATCTTCTTGGGATCAGTCGTATGTCCTTGCCATTCTAGCGCGGGCGGGCCAGACGCCGACGCATGGACGCGGTCGAACCCTAGAAATCCGCGAGATCGAAGCGGTCGGAGATCTGGTCGAGGTGGATGCGGTTGGCGAACAGCGAGAACGCCAGCATCCCCGCCAGGCCATTGGCGCGCGCCACCCAGCGCGGCAGCCAGCGCGGCGGCACCAGGGTGCCGTCGGCGAACAGCGGCTCGAAACGCTGGATGTCCTGCAGGGTCATCTTGCCGGCGAACAGCAGGCGGCACAGTTGCAGGCGGTCCTGGCGCAGCGACCAGCGAAAGAAGGTGTGCACCGCGACCAGTCCACGCAGGTAGACGGTGTCCTTGGTGAAGGCCATGCCGCCGGTGGTCGGCACGCCGCGGAACACCCGCTGTGCCGAGGCGAAGCTTTCCTGCAGGTCCTGCCCGGCATCGATGAAGTACTGGAAGACCTGGACGAAATCGGCGCCACCCAGCGCCATCGCCACCGCCTCGATGCGCAGGCTGACGCGCTTCATGCGTTCGATGTCGGTGCTGCCGGTGATCTGTTCGGCGAAGGTGGCCAGTCCTTCCTGGGTCGCGGTGACGCGCGGCGACGACAGTTCGAGACTCTTCAGCACCGGCTGCTCGCGACCGTTGAGCGCGGTCAGCGAATGGACGAAAGCTTCGTGCTGCAGCAGTTGCGCGCGGTCGTAATCGCTGAAGGTGGCGTTGGTGCGCAGGCGGATGCGGGTCGCTGCTGCTGCGGCCTTGGCGATCAGTTGCGGATCGAGTTCGACGCTGATGACGCGACCGTCGAAGAAATCGTCGAGATCGTTCTGCAGTTGCAACGCCAGCGCGGTCGCGGAGATCGGCACGGTTTCCGCCGGCGCCAGCAGTTCGCGATCGAGTTCGCTGGCGATCCCGATGAAGTGCTGCGCAGCTTCCAAGGTGCTCGGGCCGTCGCCGGGCAGTTTTTCGTCGGGACGACCGAACAGCTGCTGCGATATCTCACTGACGCGCGCGGTGCCGAGGTTCTCGAGCAGTTCCGCCGCCAACGACCAGCTGTGCGCGCTTTCGATCAGGTAATCGCCAATCGGATGGCCGGGCTCGGATTCCGCGGCGATCGCTTCCAGCTCGCGGCGGACCTCGCTGAAATCATGCTGCGGATAGGCGATCTCGGGATTGGCCTTGCGTCCCGCCGCCCAGGCTTCCAGGTAGGGTTGTTGCAGGCTTGCCGGCCAACTCACCATGTTGAGCAGGCGCAGGCCCTTCGCCGCCTGCACCAGTCGCGCATCGAGCGCGGCGTAGCGTTGCTGTTCCGGCGTCAATTCAGTGTCCGCCACGCTTCTTGTCCAGCCATTTGTTGAGGGAGCGGGTCGTGCGCTTTTCCTCGGATTTTTTCGACTGGCGGCTTTCCAGTGTTTCCGCCGCCGCTTCGACTTCGTCCATCAGTTTGCGCCAGTTGGCGACGCGATCGGGATCGAGCGTGCCCGCTTCGATCGCCGCACGCACCGCGCATCCGGGTTCGCGCTCGTGCTTGCAGTCGCGGAAGCGGCATTGCTCGGCGAGTGCATCGATGTCGGCGAAGACGGAACGATCGGGCTTTTCCTCACCGGTCGGCTTGAGTTCGCGCATGCCCGGGGTATCGATCAGGCAGGCGCCCGACGGCAGCGGCAACAAGGCGCGATGCGTCGTGGTGTGGCGACCGCGGGAATCGCTGGCGCGCACCTCGCCGGTCTTCATCCGCTCGTTGCCGAGCAGCGTATTGGTGATGGTCGACTTGCCGGCGCCGCTCGATCCCACCAGCACCACTGTGTGTCCCGGTTGCAGCCACGGCGACAGCGCGGCGACCGACTCCGCATCCTTGGCGTTCACCGCATGCACGGCGACGCCTTCGTCGCGAATCGGTTGCAACGCCGCGAGCGCGGCCTCGATATCGCCGCCCTTGTCGGCCTTGGTCAGCACGACCACGGCTTCGACACCGCCGCCTTGCACCAGCAGCAGGTAACGTTCGATCCGGCGCGGATTGAAATCGGCATCGAGCCCGGTGACGACGAAGGCGGTATCGATATTGGCGGCGATCAACTGCTGCTTGTAATGCTCGCCGGCGGCGCCGCGCTTCAACGCGGTCCGGCGCGGCAGCAAGGCGATGATCTGCCCGCCCGCGACCAGGACCCAGTCGCCGACGCCTGCGCGCTGCTGGGGGTCTTTCAGGTTGCGCTGCCATTCCGGCGGCGATTCCGCGGCAAACGGCGCGACATCCGGGCCATCGACCAGACGATAACCGCTGCGATGCTGCTCAACCACCCGCGCCGGTCGCGCCTCGGGGTGACACGCCAGCAGGTCCAGCCACTCCGGGCCCGGCTGCAACGGCCAGCCGATTGCGACGCGCTTGATCACGGCCGGGCCGGTTTCGGAGTTCAAGCGTGGCAGCGCGTCGGGGTCATGGCGGGATTCTAAGGCGAGCGCGTCTCATGCACGTGCGCGGCGCCCGAATCCGGGCAATTTCCGCTAATCTGCTGGGATTCGTGCCCCCAATCGTGTGTGTAGATGTCGCTTTCCACCCGCCAGCGCCTCTCGGAAGTGCGCTATGAAATCCGCGGCGAACTGGCCCGCCGCGCCCGCGACCTGGAATCCCAGGGTCGCAGCCTGATCAAGCTCAACATCGGCAACCCCGGTGCCTTCGGCTTCCGCGCCCCGGAACACCTGCAGCAGGCCATCGCCGGCCGCATCGCCCAGACCGATCCCTATACCCACCAGCAGGGCCTGCCGGAAGCGCGCGAAGCCATCGCCGCGCACCATGTCGCCCGCGGCACGCCCGGTGCCAGCGCCGATCGCGTCTTCATCGGCAATGGCGTCAGCGAACTGATCGACATCTCGTTGCGCGCGCTGCTCAATCCCGGCGACGAAGTGCTGCTGCCCTCGCCCGACTATCCGCTGTGGAGCGCTGCGACCATCCTCAACGACGGTCGTCCGGTCTATTACCAGTGCCTGCCGGAAAACGGCTTCCTGCCCGATCCCGACGAGATCGAGCAACTGGTGTCGTCGCGCACCCGCGCGATCGTGCTGATCAATCCCAACAATCCGACCGGCGCCAACTATCCACCGGAACTGATCGCGCGCATCGTCGCGATCGCCGAACGCCACGGCCTGCTGCTGATGGCCGACGAGATCTACGACCACATCCTCTACGACGGCGCGACCTTCCAGCCGCTGGCGCCGCTGGCCGGCGACGTGCCCTGCGTGTCCTTCGGCGGCTTGTCGAAGGTGCATCGCGCCTGCGGCTGGCGCGTCGGCTGGGCGGTGCTCTCGGGCAATCGCGAGAAGATGCGCGATTACCACGCCGCGATGGATCTGCTCGGCGCGCTGCGCCTGTGCGCCAACGTGCCCGGGCAGTTCGCGATCGACGCCGCGTTGAACGGCCAGAACACCATCTCTCCGCTGTGCAGCCCGGGTGGCCGTCTCTACGAAACCCGCCGCGCATTGATCGAGAGTTGCGCCGCCAGTCCGCATCTGCAACTGGTCGCGCCGCAGGGCGCGCTCTACGGATTTCCGGCCGTGGTCGGTCCGGCCGCGCACGCCTTCGACGACCACGCCTTCGCGCTGGAACTGCTGGAAATCGAGGACGTGTTGATTGTGCCGGGCTCGAGCTTCAACGTGCCCTATCGCAACCATTTCCGCGTGACCTTGCTGCCGCAGCCGGACGTGTTGCGCGAGGTGTTCGGCCGCATCGATCGCGTGCTGTCGCGGCGCGCGGCACTGGCGGCGTGAATCCGGCTGTCGTGAATCCAGCTCCAATGAAGCAATTTCTCGCGCTCGGCGACAGTTACACCATCGGCGAGGGCGTTGTGGAGCATGGGCGCTGGCCGGTGCAGCTGGCCGACGCGTTGCGACGCGAAGGGTTCGCAATCAGCGATCCCCGCATCATCGCCACCACCGGCTGGACCACCGGCGAACTCGCGGCGGCGATCGACGACGCCGAACCGCTGGGCAACGACTGGGGATTCGTCACCCTGCTGATCGGCGTCAACAACCAGTATCGCGGCCTCGGCCTCGACGACTATCGCGATGAATTCCGCGCATTGCTCGATCGCGCCATCGCCTTTGCCGGCGGCCGCGCATCGCGCGTGCTGGCGCTGTCAATCCCGGACTGGGGCGTGACGCCATTCGCGACGGGCGCGGGTCGCGATCCGCAGGCGATCGCCGCCGGGATCGACGCCTTCAATGCCGCCGCACATGCACTCTGCGATGCGCGCGGGGTTCGTTACGTCGACATAACACCGGTTTCGCGCAGGCATGGTAGAGAAGAAGCCATGTTGAGCGAAGACGCATTGCATCCCTCCGCGGCGATGTACGGACTCTGGACCGGGCTGGCGCTGCCGGCCGCGCGCGAGTGTTTGCGCGCCGAATGAGTGCGAGCATCGATTCCGTCGCCATCTCCCGCGCATTCCTGACGCCGGAACGCCCGCTCGACCGCTGGCATTCCCATTACGCACGCTGGAAACTCGCGCACGACCCGCTCTATCCCGGCGTGTTGCCGTTGTTGCGCGACGATCCACATCCCCTGCTCGATCTCGGCTGCGGCATCGGCCTGCTCGCCCACGTCTTGCGCGGCGCCGGCGCGACGCAACCCTACAAGGGCGTCGATTTCGACGCGACCAAGATAGTCCGTGCCCGCGCTGCAGCCGCGCATCGGCACTTGCACGACGTCGCGTTCGACACCGCGGACCTGTCGCTGGGCGTGCCGGCGCACCGCGGTTCGGTGTCGATCCTCGACATGCTGCAATACCTGCCGGAACCGTTGCAGTCGAACGTGGTGTCCGGCGCCATCGCCTGCCTGGTGCCGGGCGCGCGACTGGTGATTCGCACCGGACTGGAAGACAGCAGCACACGCAGCCGCATCACCGATGTCGTCGATCGCATCGGCCATCGCATCGGCTGGATGCGCAGCGCGCCGCAACGCTATCCGCGCCGCGAAGTCTTGACCGAAATGCTGGAATCCGCCGGACTCGAAGTGGCGTGGCAATCGCACCTCGGTCGCAACGTGTACAACAACTGGCTGGTCAGCGCGCGCCGTCCGGACTGATCCCGGCGACCTGCTCCGGCAGGACCGCGTGCAATCCCGCGGCATCGAGTTTCGCCAGCACCCCACGCAGGATGTCGATGTTGTGGCCATGCGCCGCGCCTTCGTGCAGCAACACGATCGCGCCGGGCTCAAGATCGCGCTCGATGCGGGCGACGACGCTCGCCACGTCACCGGCAACGCCGTCGTAGCCACGCGCACTCCAGGCAACGCGCGCGAGGCCGAGATCGCGCAACGGCGCGGCCACGAACGGATTGGCCATGCCGACCACCGCGCGGAACCAGATCGGCGCGGTGCCAGTGATCGAACGCAGGATGTCTTGGCAACGGGTGATTTCCGTGCGCATCCGCGCCGCTCCCAGCGCCCAGAACATCGCGGCGGGATGGCTGGCGCTGTGGTTGCCGATGCCGTGTCCACGCCGCACGATTTCACGGATCAGTTCCGGGTGCGCGGCGGCACGGTCGCCGACCACGAAGAAGGTCGCCCTGGCAGCATGCGCATCGAGCAGATCGAGCATCGCCATCGTTTCGGTTGACGGACCGTCGTCGATCGTCAGCCAGACCACGGGTTCCTGCGTCGGCAGGCGCGCCAGGCAGGGCGAATAGAGCTGCGAGCGGGGCATCAGCACGCCCCACCAGAACGGCGCGTGGCTCAGGACCATGCACGGCAGGCCGACCCGCCAGCCGAAACGCCACCACAGCCACGCCACCAGCAGCTGGGACACGACCAGCCACGCCCACCAGCGATATGGATGGCGCGGCGCCAACCGTGAATGAAGATCCTGCATGCGGGGATGATCGCACGCGAGCCACGACGCCCCTTCATTACAATGGCGCATCGTTTCCCGGAATACCCCGCCATGTCGCTCGATCCCGCCACCCGCACCCGCATCCAGACGCTGCTCGATTCCAATCGCGTGGTGCTGTTCATGAAGGGCAATCCGCAGGCGCCGCAATGCGGATTCTCGGCGAAGGCCGTGGGCACGCTGGACGACATGGGCGCCGAATACGCGCATGTCGACGTGCTGTCCGATCCCGGGATCCGCGAAGGCATCAAGCTCTACGGCGACTGGCCAACCATCCCGCAGCTGTACGTCGGCGGCGAACTTCTGGGCGGCAGCGACATCATCGTGCAGATGGCCGGCAGCGGCGAATTGCAGCGCCTGCTCGGCCTGCCGGAGCCGGATCGCACGCCGCCATCGATCGAAGTGAGCACGGCCGCGCTGGAAATGCTCCGTGGCGCGATCGCCAATGCCGGCGCCGGACTCGCCGTCGTCGTCATGGTCGACAAACAGCATCGCGCGCAGCTGCAACTGGCGCCGGCCGATCCCGCCAGCATCGCCACCGAAGTCGAAGGCGTGCGTTTCCAGTTCGATGGCGCGTCCGCGCGCCGCGCCGACGGCCTGCGCATCGATTTCGTCGACGACCATCGCGGTCGCGGCCTGGTGGTGGAACATCCGCTGGCCGCACCTGCCGTACGCGCGATCACGCCTGCGGAAGCCGGCGATCGCGTGCGCAACGGTGGATTGATCCTGGTCGACGTGCGCCCCGCGGACGAACGCGCGATCGCCAGCGCGCCCGTCGCATTCCGCGCGCTCGACGACGGCATCGATGCACTTTCGGCACTGCCGAAGGACGGCGCGATCGCCTTCCTCTGCCACCACGGCGGACGCAGCGCACAGGCGGCGGAACATTTCCGCGGTCTCGGTTTCCGCGAGATCTACAACGTCACCGGTGGCATCGACGCCTGGGCCGACGTCGACCCGGCGATCGCGCGCTACTAGGGCCTGTTAACGCTATCGGGACAGGCCATGCCGCGCCAAGGCGCATGCGATGCAAGGAAGAACGAGTGAGTTTATGTCGATAAATGAGCGAGTGATGACGATGCAGCGCATGCGCCTTGACGCGGCCCTTCGGGTTGTCGTGTCCGGCCGCCATGCGGCCGTGCGCGGCTTGAACAGGCGGCCAGCCTGCCGCTGCGCCGCGCACAACCACCTGACAACCGGACACGGCAACATGGCGTGCCCCGATAGCGTTAACAGGCCCTAATGGATGCGCCGCGCCGAGTGAAGGTGCGGTGCTGCATCGCCGGCGGCGGCCCAGCGGGGATGATGCTCGGCCTGTTGCTGGCGCGCGGCGGCGTCGATGTCGTCGTGCTGGAGAAGCATGCCGATTTCCTCCGCGACTTCCGCGGCGATACCGTGCATCCGTCGACACTCGACATCCTGCGCCAGATCGGACTACTCGATGCCTTCCTGCGCATTCCGCACCGGCGCGAACAGACCATTGCCGGCCGCTTCGCCGAAGGCACGCTTGCGCTGGGCGATTTCCGTGGACTGCAGCCGTTCGACTACATGGCGCTGGCGCCGCAATGGGACTTCCTCGACCTGTTGGCCGATGCGGCGCGGGCGTATCCGAATTTCTCGTTGCGCATGCGTTGCGAAGCGACCGGCCTGATCCGGGACGACGACGGCCGCGTCAGCGGCGTGCGCGCACGCAATCCCGATGGCGAACTGGAAATCGCCGCCGACCTGGTGATCGCCTGCGATGGCCGCGGCTCGACCTTGCGCGATGCCGCCGGACTCGCGGTCGAAACCTTCGGCTCGCCGATGGACGTGCTGTGGTTCCGCCTGCCGCGAGAGGCCAGCGATCCCGACCAGACCCAGGGTGTTCCCGCGCGCGGGCGCCTGCTGGTGATGCTCGACCGCAACGACTATTGGCAATGCGCCTACGTGATCGGCAAGGGCAGCGATGCCGCGCTGCGCGCCCGTCCGCTGCAGACGTTCCGTGACCTCGTCGCACCGCTGTTGCCATTCGAGCCCGCGCGCATGGAGGCCTTGCACGACTGGAACGACGTCAAGACGCTGGAAGTGCGGATCGATCGCCTGCAACGCTGGAACATACCCGGCCTGCTGTTCATCGGCGACGCCGCCCACGCGATGTCGCCGATCGGCGGCGTCGGCATCAATCTCGCCATCCAGGACGCCGTCGCCACCGCGAACCTGCTCGGTCCGATGCTGGCAGGCGCCGACGCGATCGACGATGTGCGGCTCGCACGCGTGCAACAACGCCGCCTGTGGCCAACACGGGTCATCCAGGCGATCCAACGCATCGTGCAGGCGCGGGTGATCGCATCGCTGCTCGATGCCACGCCCGGTGGCCTGTTGCCGACACCCGGCGTGTTGCGCCTCGCCAGCCGCTTCCTCGCCTTCCGCCACATTCCCGCGCGCCTGTTCGGCTACGGCATCCGCCGCGAACGCGTGCAGTTCGGGCCGCGCGCCTAGAAGCCGCCGCCGGCATCCAGCCACGCCTGCTCTTCCGGCGTGCTGATGCGACCCAGCGCGGCATTGCGGTGTGGAAAGCGCCCGAAGCGCGCGATCACGTCGCGATGGGCGGTGGCGTAGCCGAGCAGATCCTTGTTTCCGCGCGCGGCGACCCGTTCGACCGAGCGTTGCTGGTCGGCCATGTCTTCCGAATGCTCGAACGGCAGGTAGAAGAAGAACCGCAACGCCGGGTCGACACGCGCATCGAATCCGGCATCGACCGCGGCAGATGCATGCAGGCGCGCCAGGCCATCGGTGGCGAAGGCATGACCGCTGCCGCGGAAGATGTTGCGCGGGATCTGGTCGAGCAGCAGGATCAGCGCCAGCGCCGAATCGGGCCCGTCCATCCACCCATCGAGTTCGCGCCGTGCCGCGGCGAAATGGGCATCGCCCAGCGCCGCGCGGCAGGCTTCATCGAATTCCGCGCCGCCGCCGAACCACTTGCCGTAGCCGGCGCGGCTCCAGAAATCCAGCACATGGGTCGGCGAGTTCATTCGTCGAACCGCAGATGCCGCACCGATTTGCCGTGGCGGCGGATCAGGCGCAACGCCTCGATCCCGACCTGGATGTGATTGGCGACGAAATTCGCCGACACCTTGGCATCGGATGCCTCGGTCTTCACCCCTTCCGGAATCATGGGCTGGTCGGACACCAGCAGCAGCGCGCCACAGGGAATGCGGTTGGCAAACCCGGCGGCGAACACCGTCGCGGTTTCCATGTCGATCGCCATGCAGCGCATCGCCCGCAACTTTTCCTTGAACTCGTCGTCGTGTTCCCACACGCGTCGGTTGGTGGTGTAGACGGTGCCCGTCCAGTAGTCCAGCTCGAGATCGCGAATGGTGGTGGAGACCGCGCGCTGCAATGCGAACGCGGGCAGCGCCGGCACCTGCGGTGGCAGATAGTCGTCGCTGGTGCCCTCGCCACGGATCGCGGCGATGGGCAGCACCAGGTCGCCGATCTGGTTTTTCCGTTTCAACCCGCCGCACTTGCCAAGGAACAGCACCGCCTTCGGTTCGATGGCGGACAGGAGATCCATCACCGTCGCGGCGTTCGGACTGCCCATGCCGAAGTTGATCATGGTGATGCCGTCTGCGGTGGCGCTGGGCATGGGCCGATCCCGACCGACGACCTCCGCGCCGGCCATCTCGGCGAAATGGTCGAGATAGCCGCCAAAGTTGGTCAGCAGGATGTGCTCGCCGAAACCATCCAGCGCGACGCCGGTATAGCGCGGCAACCAGTTGCCGACGATTTCCTCTTTGCTCTTCATCCGGGTGCTCCCGATGGTTTCGTCGATTTTCACACGCCGCCATGACTTTCGTCATGCGCCGCGCGCGCGGGTGCGCGTTACGGTTCGAGCTTCCCCGGGGAGAGTTCACATGCACGCCCGACTCCTGCTCACCGCTGCCGCGGCGACCCTGCTGGCCGCTTGCGCCAGCCAACCGACGAAATCGACGACTGCTGCCACGACCTCCCCGGCGAAGCCGTATTCCTTCGTCGCCGATCCCTATCCCAGCACCTACCAGCGGATCGCCTCGCCACCGGTGGTGATCACCAATGCCACCGTGCTCGACGGCACCGGTCGTCGCCTCGATGGCGCCGGCGTACTGATGCAGGACGGCAAGGTCGTCGCCGTCGGCACCGACATTGCAGTGCCCGCCGATGCGATCCGCGTCGATGGCAGCGGCAAGTGGATCACGCCCGGCATCATCGACATCCATTCGCACCTCGGCGTGTATGCGAGCCCGGGCGTGTCGGCGAACAGCGACGGCAATGAAGCGACATCGCCGGTCACCGCGCAGGTGTGGGCGGAACATTCGATCTGGCCGCAGGATCCGGGCTTCCTCACCGCGCTCGCCGGCGGCATCACCTCGCTGCAGATCCTGCCGGGTTCGGCCAACCTGATCGGCGGTCGCGGCGTCACCCTCAAGAACGTGCCGTCGACGACGTACCAGGGCATGAAATTCCCCGGCGCGCCCTGGGGACTGAAGATGGCCTGCGGCGAGAATCCGAAACGCGTGTACGGGCAGAAAGGCGGCCCCTCAACGCGCATGGGCAATGTCGCCGGTTATCGCGCGGCATTCGCCGAAGCCGCCGAATACATGAAGAAACGCAAGGGCGGCGATACCGGCAAGCGCGACCTCAAGGAAGACACGCTGGCGGGCGCGATCAATGGCGACATCCGCGTTCACATCCACTGCTATCGCGCCGACGAGATGGCGACCATGATCGATCTCGCCAAGGAGTTCGGCTTCAAGATCAGCGCCTTCCACCACGGCGTCGAGGCCTACAAGATCGCCGATCGCCTCGCGGCCGAAGGCATCTGCGGCGCGCTGTGGGCCGACTGGTGGGGCTTCAAGATGGAAAGCTTCGACGGCATCCAGGAGGACATCGTGATGGTCGATCGCGCCAAGAACGGCTGCGCCATCGTCCACAGCGATTCCGAGGAAGGCATCCAGCGACTCAATCAGGAAGCGGCGAAGGCGATGGCGAACGGCAGGCGCATCGGCATCGACATCGCGCCCGAGCATGCAATCCGCTGGATCACCGCGAATCCCGCGAAAGCGATGGGCATCGATGGCATGACCGGCACGCTCGAACCCGGCAAGATGGCCGACGTCGTGCTGTGGAACGGCAATCCCTTCAGCAGCTATGCGCAGGCCGAGCAGGTCTACATCGACGGGGCGCGCCTCTACGATCGTCGCGATCCCAAGCGGCAACCGAAGTCCGACTTCATGCTCGGCCAGGACGTGATCATGCTTGATAAGAGCCGGGGAGGTGCGCGATGAACCGCTTCGTCTTCACCGCGATGCTTTTTGCGTTCGCCGGCACGGCCTCCGCGCAGGACGTGCTGATCCGCAACGCCACGGTCCATACCGCAACCACGCAAGGCACCTTGCAGAACGCCGACGTACTGGTGCGTCACGGTCGCATCGCCGCCGTCGGCCACGGCTTGAAGGCAGGCGACGCACAAGTGGTCGACGCCGCCGGCAAGCCGCTGACGCCGGCACTGTTCGCCGGCATCAACGACATCGGCGTCGAGGAAGTGAGCGGCGAACAAGCGACCGTCGACAGCACCGAATCATTGGCCAGCGGCAAGGACATGGCGGTGCGTCCCGAGTTCGACGTCACCAGTGCCTACAACCCGGAATCGGTGCTGATCCCGGTGGCGCGCGTCGAAGGCTTCGGTTGGACGATGGTCTCGGCGAATCCGACCAATGGCGGCTCACTGATCGGCGGCCAGGGCGGTGCGTTCCGGCTCGACGGTAGCCTCGATCCGGTCGGCGGCCGCGTCCTCTTCCTCACGCTCGGTGGCGATTCCGCCAACCTCACGGGCGGGTCGCGCGCCGGCCAGTGGATGATCCTCGACCAATTGATCGACGAAGCACGCGGACGCATTGCCGCCGATTCGAAATTCGCACTGCTGACGCCGGCCGGCCGCACCACGATGGCGAAATACTTCGGTGGCGGCGGTCGCGTCGCCATCACCATCCAGCGCGCCTCCGACATCCGTCGTCTGCTGCGCTGGGCGAAACAGCGCAACGTGCGCATCGCACTGGTCGGCGCCAGCGAAGGCTGGAAGGTCGCGAATGAAATCGCCGCGGCGAAAGTGCCTGTGTTCGTCGATGCGCTGGTCGATCTCCCCGCCGACTTCGACCAGATCGGCGCGACGATGGAGAACGCCGCGAAGTTGCGCGCTGCCGGCGTCGACGTCGGTTTCTACCTGAGCGGCGATGCCTCGCATTACGCGCGCAAGCTGCGCCAGCTCGCCGGCAATGCCGTCGCCAACGGCATGCGCTGGGACGATGCCCTGGCCGGACTGACCCGCGTGCCGGCACAGGCGTTCGGTCTCGACAAGGACATGGGCAGCATTGCCGTCGGCCAACGCGCCGACCTCGTGTTGTGGACCGGTGATCCGCTCGACGTCGCCAACACCGCCAGTCAGTTGTGGCTGGATGGCCGCGCCATCCCGATGGTGTCGCGCCAGACCGAACTGCGTGATCGCTACCTCCGCCGCGACGGTTCGACCTTGCCGCCGGCGTACTCGCACTGAGGGGAAATCTCCGGGGATTTCAGCCAAAAACTGTGACACGACCGCCAGTTGGCGGTCGCAGCGCGGTGATAAGGTGACTTCCCTGCCTGGCGGCCATCGCCGCCATCCCCCAAGGAGGACGGGACATGCGAACCGGTTTTCTCGTCGATGCCACCTGCGATCTTCCCGATCGCTATTTCTCGTCCGGCGACGTCATGGTGATGCCGATTACGGTTCGCATCGGCGAACACATCACCACCGACCAGCGCAACGACGAGGTGACGCTGAACTTCCTCGACAGCCAGATCGCCGCCGAGGCCAGCGCTGCCGAAACCCGCCCGCTCACCGTCGACCAGATCCACGATTTGTTCCTCAAGCGTCTTGTCGTCGATTACGACTACGTGTTCTGCCTCACCGTCACCCGCGAGCGCAGCCCAATCTACGAGCACGCGACGCAGGCGAGTTTCAGCATCCTCAACGAATACCGGCCAGTGCGCGAAGCGGCGGGCAAGAATTCGCCGTTCTCGTTGCGGGTGCTCGATACCGGCAGCCTGTTCGCCGGCCAGGGCGTGCCGGTTGCCGCCGGCGTGGCGATGAACGCTTCCAGCGACAACGCGCCCATGATCCGCGCGAAGATGGAGCAGATCGCGCGTTCGACCCACGCCTACGCCATCGCGCCCGATCTCTACTACCTGCGCAGCCGTGCCCGCGCCAAGGGCGACCGCAGTGTCGGTCTGGTCAGCGCCATGCTCGGCAGCGCCCTCGACATCAAGCCGATCCTGCATTGCAACCAAGGCGTGACCAAGCCGGTGGCCAAAGTCCGCGGTTTCGAGCCGGCGATCGAGAAGCTGTTCACCGACACCGCCAACGAAATCGATCGCGGACTGGCCGCGCCCTATCTCACCCTGAGCTATGGCGGGCCGCTGGAAAAGCTGCGCGCCTTCCCCGGCTACGACAACCTGATGCTGGCCTGCCGCAACAATGGCGTGGAGTTGCTGGAATCGTTGATGAGCCTGACCGGCATCATCAACCTCGGTCCGGGTGCGGTCTCGCTCGGCTTCGCCAGCGATCGCAAGCCGGCGTTGTCCTGAGCCTCACGACGGGCGAACAACCCGGCGGTATCCTTGTACGCGCATTCGCCGCGAAGGACCCCGATGGCCACTCGTTTCTACCTGACCCTGCCCGACCCCGAACTCGCCCGCGGCAAGAACGGCTTCGGCTTCCATTCCCACGGCGCCGCCGGCTTCGCGCAGGAACTGCAGGACGCACTGCGCACTACCTCGCTGTTCCGCAAATGGCTCGACAAGCAGGACGATCCCGACAACGTCGACCCCATGCTCGGCGCGACCGATCCCGACGCCACCGTCACCGGTGAACAGCGCGACCTCCATATCGACCTGGTCGCGACCACGTCGCTGAAGGGCGACATCGTCAAGCACCGCATGGCGCTGCTGGCTGGCTCGCACTGGCAGCTGCGCGACGTCACCGCGGCCTGAGCGCGGCCTCGCCATCACCACCGCAAGCCTTGCTGTCCTGGAGTGGCGGCAAGGATTCGGCATGGGCATTGCATGTCCTGCGACAACGCGGCGATATTGAAATCGTCGCCCTGCTGACCACGCTGACGCAGGGCTACGATCGCGTGTCGATGCAGGGCATTCGCCGCGACGTGCTGCATGCCCAGGCGCTGGCGACGGGATTGCCGCTAGTCGAAGCATGGATCCCGCAACAGGCCGACAACGGCAGTTACGAAACCAGTTTCGCCAACGCCTTGCTTGAAGCGCAGTCGCGCTGGCCCGGCATCCGCGACATCGCCTTCGGCGACCTGTTCCTTGCCGACATCCGCGGCTGGCGCGAATCGCTGTGCGCACGGCTGGGCTGGAATCCGCATTTCCCGATCTTCGACAGCGACACGGCGCGGCTCGGCCACGAGATGATTACCGGCGGATTGCGCGCGCATCTGTGCTGCGTCGACACCACCCAACTCGACGGCAGGTTTTCAGGGCGCGCCTTTGACACGGCATTGCTGGATGATCTTCCGGCGTCCTGCGATCCCTGTGGCGAGCGCGGCGAGTTCCACACCGTGGTGTCGGCGGGACCGATGTTCGATCATCCGATCGCATTGGAACGCGGCGACAGCGTACTGCGCGACGGACGTTTCAACTACACGGACTTCCTGCGCGCGGGCTGAACCTCAACCCGTGTGCTGGATTCCCGCGGCAATGCCGTTCACCGTTTCCTTCAACGCGGTGAACACCGCCTCGTCCTCGCGATCGCCATCGCGCCAGCGCCGCAGCAGGTCGACCTGGAGCAGGCTGATCGGATCGACATAGGGATTGCGCAGGCGGATCGCCAAGCGTAGGCGGTATTCGTTGGCCAGCAGCAGGCGATCGCTGCCGCGCAGGCGTTGCACCGCCGCGCAGGCACGCGCGTGTTCGTCGCGGATCAACGCGAAATAACGCTCGCCTTCGGCACCGGCGAGCTGCGAATAGCGCTCGAAGATGTCCATGTCGGCGGTTGCCAGCGCGACCTCGAGATCGCCCAGCGTCGCCGCGAAGAACGGCCATTCGCGCGCTATGGTCGTCATCGCCTTCAGCCCGTGTTCGGCGATGCCGCGCTCTAGCGCGGTACCGGTGCCGTACCAGCCGGTGAGTTGCGAACGATTCTGCGACCACGCGAATACCCATGGAATCGCCCGCAACTGGTCGATGCCGCCATCGCGGCGGCGCGATGGCCGCGAACCGAATTGCAGGCGTTCGATCACGTCGATCGGGGTCGCCTTGCGGAAGTACTCGACGAAACCGAGGTCCTCATGGACCAGCGCGCGGTAGTGCGTGCGCGCGGCATCGGCCAGCGCCCCCATCGTCTCGAGCCACGCTTCCTCGCGTGCGTCCGCGGCGCGCGGTCGCAGGCTGGCCTGCAGCACCGCGCCAGTGAGTTGTTCGAGATTGCGCAACGCGAGCGCGCGAATGCCGTACTTGCGATGGATCACTTCGCCTTGCTCGGTCAACCGCAGCACGCCGTCGACCGAGCCGCGCGGCGCCGCGATCACCGCGCGCACCGAATTGCCGCCACCACGACTCACCGTGCCGCCGCGCCCGTGGAAGAACACGATGCGCACGCCGGTTTCCCGCGCCAGTTCTGTCAGCACGCGCTGGGTGCGTTGCAACGTCCAGCGCGACGACAGCATGCCGCCATCCTTGGCGCTATCGGAATACCCGAGCATCACCATCTGGCGACCGCCACGCGCTTCCAGGTGACGGCGATAGACCGGATCGGCGAACAGGCCGCGCATCACCTCGGGCGCCGCGCGCAGGTCGCCGATGGTTTCGAACAACGGCGCGACATCGAGCGGCACCGTATCGTTTTCGGTGCATCCCGCCATCCTCGCCAGCGTCAGTACTGCGAGCACGTCGGCGGCATTGCGGCTCATACTGATGATGTATGGCCCGAACGCGCGCTCGCCGTAACGTTCGCGTGCTTCGCGGATCGCCGCGAACACGTCCAGCGTCGCCTTGGCGACATCCGACGCCGGCTGCACCAACGCCGCTTCGTGCACCGCCGAATCCTGGCGCAGGTCGAGTGCGGCGAGATGGAAGCCGAAACCACGGGCACGGATGCGCACCCGCCACAGCGCTTCGATGCCGGCATGCTCGCCACGCCCGCCGCGCAGGCTGGCATCGATCAGGTCGAGATCAGCGATGAATCCGACGGCATTGGCATACGCGCCCGGCGCATCCTCCATCGTCGCCGCGAGCCGCGCATCGATCAGGTGCAGCAACTGGCGATAGGGCATGTCGTCGTAACGCGCGCCCAGGGTCGGCGCGGCATCCGGCAACAAGATCTTGTATGCGATGACGCGTTCGCGCAGTTCCGGGGACACCGTTGCGCGATCCAGCGTCTGGGTCAGCACCTTGTCGAGCGTGCGCAGGTCGCGTCGGTACAGCGTCAGCACGCGCTTGCGCTGCGATGCCAATGTCGCCCGCACCGTCGCCGCGCCGACATTGGGATTGCCGTCCATGTCTCCGCCGACCCAGGTCGCGAAACGCAGGAATTCGCCGGGATCGATCGATTCGCCCCACGCGCCTTCGATCGCGCGTGCGAATTCGCGATGCAGCGCCGGCAACACGCGATACAGCACTTCGCCGAGATAGAAGCCGACGTGCGCGGTTTCATCGGCGACGGTCGGGCGCAGCGGCGACGCTTCCGCGGTCTGCCAGGCGGTCGTCAGCGCCTGACGGATGCGCGCGGTGTCGCCCTCGCGCTCGTCGGGCGTGCGGGTGCGATCGATGTCGGCGACCAGCCTGCGGACGATGTCGTGCTCCTTGTCGAGCAACGCGCGTCGCACACTCTCGGTCGGATGCGCGGTGAGCACCGGCTCGATCCGCAACGACGGCAACAACGCCTCGACGTCGACCAACGTCACGCCATCGCGCTGCAACTGTGCGCACACCGCGTCGAGACTGCCCGGCTGCGCGCCGGCGCCGGTGCGCTGGTAATCGCGGCGGCGACGGATGCGATGCACACGCTCGGCCAGGTTGATCGCACGGAAGTAGGCAGCGAATGCCCGCGCCAGTGCTTCGGCATCGGCGATCGAGACCTGTTCTAGGCGCGCGGTCAATGCATCGATCGGCAACTGCTTTTCGCGGCGCGCGATCGCTTCGCGCCGCAATGCCTCGACGGTTTCCAGGAAGGCGGGGGAGGTTTGTTCGCCCAGCATCGCGCCGACCAGCACGCCGAGGCGACGGACGTCATCGCGAAGCAAGGTGTCGGTTTCGGCGAAGCGCAACGATTCGCGCAGGGGTGCCTCGGCAGCGGGGATCTGGCTCATCCCCCCAGACTATGCCTTTATTGCGGCACCGCAGCAATTCACCATTTTCGGGATGGCAAACAATTCCTTGACGGGCACTTTCGCCCATGGGGCACAGGCTAGCCCCTCGTCAGTGAGGAGACCTGCCATGTCCGAACTCGAGACCCGCGATCGCAACGCCATGCCGGCCGGCGAATTCGCCTTCCCCAAGGAACGCAAGCTGCCGATCCACGACGCGAAGCACGTCCGCAATGCGGTCGCCCGCTTCGACCAGGTGGAAGACGTCAGCGACAGCGAGCGCAATGCCGCCTGGAAGCGGATCGAAACGGCCGCGCGCAAATTCGACATCGAACTGCACGAGAGTGGTTGGCGCGAGCTTGGCAAGCCCCATTAGCGAGTTTGCCGACCTCAATCGCGCAGCGCCCGGGCGTGATGCGCGATGTGGTCGCCGATGAAGCTGGCGATGAAGTAATAGCTGTGGTCGTAGCCGGGCTGCATGCGCAGCGTCAGCGGATGATTGGCATCGGCGCAGGCTTCGCGCAGCAATTCCGGCTTCAGCTGGGTGGCGAGGAATTCGTCGGCGTCGCCCTGGTCGACCAGCAGGGGCAGTTTTTCGCCCGTTGAATCCGACCTCACCAGTTCGACCGTGTCGTGCCGTTTCCATGCTTCGCGATCCTCGCCAAGATAGGCGGTGAAGGCTTTCTCGCCCCACGGCACCTGCGACGGCGCGACGATCGGCGAGAACGCCGAGACGCTGCGGTAGCGACCGGGATTCTTCAAGGCGATGGTCAGTGCGCCATGCCCGCCCATCGAATGGCCGCTGATCGCGCGCGCCGCGGTGACCGGAAAATTCGCCTCGACCAGCGTCGGCAACTCGTTCGCCACATAGTCGTACATGCGGTAATGCGCCGACCACGGCGCCTGCGTGGCATTGACGTAGAAGCCCGCACCCTTGCCAAGATCGTAACCATCGACATCGGCGACATCGTCGCCACGCGGACTGGTATCCGGCGCAACGATGATGACGCCGTGTTCCGCCGCATACCGTTGCGCGCCGGCCTTGGTGATGAAGTTCTGTTCGGTGCAGGTGAGGCCGGACAGCCAGTACAGCACCGGACAACGTTCACGCGTGGCCTGCGGCGGCAGGTAGACCGCGACGTTCATGTCGCAACCCAGCACGTCCGGATGATGGCGCCAGACGTCCTGCCAGCCGCCGAAGCAGGCGCGATGTTCGATGCGCTCCATCAGAAATGGACGACCGAACGGATCGACTTGCCCTCGTGCATCAGGTCGAAGGCTTCGTTGATGCCTTCCAGTCCCATGGTGTGCGTCACGAACGGTGCGAGCTCGATCTCGCCCTTCATCGCGTCCTCGACCATGCCCGGCAATTGCGAACGCCCCTTCACGCCGCCGAATGCCGTGCCCATCCACTTGCGCCCCGTCACCAGCTGGAAGGGACGCGTGCTGATTTCCTGCCCGGAACCGGCGACGCCGATGATCACCGACTGGCCCCAGCCACGATGCGCGCATTCCAGCGCCGCACGCATCACGTTGACGTTGCCGATGCATTCGAAGGAATGATCGACGCCCCAACCGGTCATCTCGACGATCACCTGCTGGATCGGCTTGTCGTACTCCTTCGGGTTCACGCAGTCGGTCGCGCCCATCGAACGCGCGAGATCGAACTTCGACGCGTTGGTGTCGATCGCGATGATGCGCCCCGCTTTCGCCTGGCGCGCGCCCTGCACCACCGCAAGCCCGATGCCGCCGAGACCGAACACCGCGACGCTGTCGCCTGGCTGCACCTTGGCCGTGTTGTGGACGGCGCCGATGCCGGTGGTGACGCCGCAACCGAGCAGGCAGACGTGCTCGTGGTTCGCTTCAGAGTTGATCTTCGCCAGCGACACTTCCGCCACCACTGTGTATTCGCTGAAAGTCGAACACCCCATGTAGTGATACAGCGGCTGGCCGTTGTAGCTGAAGCGCGAGGTGCCATCGGGCATCACGCCCTTGCCTTGCGTAGCACGCACCGAGGTGCAGAGATTGGTCTTGCCCGATTTGCAGAACAGGCATTCGCCGCACTCGGCGGTGTAGAGCGGAATCACGTGGTCGCCCGGCTTCACGCTGGTCACGCCTTCGCCGACTTCGACGACGACGCCCGCGCCCTCGTGCCCGAGCACGCACGGAAACAGGCCTTCCGGATCGTCGCCACTGAGAGTGAAGGCATCGGTGTGGCAGACCCCGGTGTGGGTGATCTTCACCAGCACTTCGCCCTTCTGCGGCGGGGCGACGTCGATCTCGACGATCTGCAGCGGTTCGCCTGCGGCGAAGGCAACGGCGGCTCGGGATTTCATGGGACTCTCCTGCGATTACTTGAGATAGGAGCGGACCAGCGCGACTGCGGCATCAATGCCGTGCTCGCGTCGTCCACGTGATTTCGTTGCCTGCCCGAACTCCTCGCGCAGGTGGCTTTCCAGTACTTCGGACATCAACCCGTTCACCGCGCCACGCACGGCCGCGAGCTGCTGCAACACCGGCGCGCAATCGGCACCCGCTTCCAGCGAACGCTCGAGCGCGTCGAGCTGGCCGCGAATGCGTCGCACGCGCGTGAGCGCTTTCTTCTTGTCGGCGGGGGAATGCGGCATGCAGCGCCCGGGGTTGATACTAGGGGGGAGTATATTCAAAATCCGAAGCTCACGCCTGCATGCAATACTTGATCGATCAATGGTCGGAAGGGGAGTTCCGATGAAAACGACGACGATCGGCCTGTTGGCCGCGACCCTGATGGCGATCGCGCCGCGCGCGCACGCGCTGGACCAGATCGAAGCCGGCAACACTTGCGATGCCGCGTTTGCCGCATTGCCCCACGGCACGATTCTCGATCTGCTTGATCCGCAGGCTCCCGCCGACCGTCGTGCGGCGGCACTTGTCGCCTATCAACGCCTGGCGCAGATGAAGGAATGCCCGGAATTCGGCTATACGCTGGGCCAGCTCTATCGGCATGGCGAATACCTGCCCGGCAACCCGCTCCCCCAGGACGTGGCGAAGGCGCGGGAGCTGATCCTGCCGATGGCCGAAAGCGGCTATCTGCCTGCGTATGCCGATCTGGCCGAAATGGAAATGCGGCATGCCAATACCCGCGAGGCCATGAAATGGACGCAGGTCTATCTGTATTTCGTCGATCATGTGTTCGTCGCCGGCACCAAGGACGCCGACGCGGCGCAGTACGAGCGTTCTGCCTATAACGCCAACCTGCTTGGGCGCGTTGAATTCCTCTGGAACCACGTCCCGCCGTCCCTGCCGCAACGCCTGGTCAACGAGGATCTCAACGCCTACCTGCATGATCACGGCGACGACGTAGAACGCCGCATGCGCGAACGCCAGAGTGGCCTGCACCTGCGTGCCTCGGCGCAGGATTCCCTGCTGCCCTACACGATCTCCGGATCGACGAATTCCTGGTACCACAACCTGCTCGACGACCTGAGCGCGGCATCCGCTTCATGGATTGTCGAAGTGATGCCTTCCGGACAGATCGGACGCGTCGTGCTGGAGAATTTCGTACCGAACGAGGCCGTCACCCGGCAGATGAAATCTGTCCTGGCGCGTTACAAGTTCGCGCCGCTGGACGAGCAACTCTCGAAGACCGTGCGCATCTCGGTGGTCGTCGGCAACACCGAATCGCGCGAACTCAACAGGCGCCGACGCTGATCCTGCCAACGGATCGGCGAACGATCAGTACGCGTATTCGCTGAACACCGGATCGACCGAACCCTTCCACGGGCCGTGGAACAGTTCGAGCTTGCGCTCGGCCGGCGTCTGCCCGGCTTCGGCGATTTCGAGCAACGGTTGCAGGAATCCGGATTCGTCGGCGCCGTCGCGGGTGCAGCTGCCGTTGCTCGTGCGACCGCGACGCTGCAGGCCGGCCAATGAGATCTTCAATGCCTCGATCGCCAGTTCGCGCACGGTCGCGCCGCGGAACGGCAGCTTCAATGCGTGCTTGGGCACGCCATCACGCAGGGCGTGGCGTTCTTCCATGGTGAAATCCTTGACCAGGTCCCAGGCGGCATCGAGCGCGGCATCGTCGTAGAGCAATCCGACCCAGAACGCGGGCAGCGCGCACAACCGCCCCCACGGACCGCCATCGGCGCCGCGCATTTCCAGGTACTTCTTCAACCGCACTTCCGGGAAGGCGGTGGTCATATGGTCGTTCCAGTCGCGGATCGTCGGCAGCTCGCCGCGCAATTCGTCGAGCTCGCCGGCGAGGAACTTGCGGAACGACCTGCCGGACAGGTCGAGATATTCGCCGCCGCGATAGCTGAAGTACATCGGTACGTCGATCAGGTAATCGACATACCGCTCGTAACCGAAGCCGTCCTCGAACACGAAGTCGAGCATGCCGGTGCGGTCGCCGTCGGTATCGGTCCAGATGTGCGAGCGATAGCTCTGGTAGCCGTTGGGCTGGCCGTCGGTGAACGGCGAGTCGGCGAACAACGCGGTGGCGATCGGCTGCAGCGCCAGCGACACCCGGAACTTCTTCACCATGTCGGCTTCGCTGGCGTAATCGAGATTGACCTGCACCGTGCAGGTGCGCGTCATCATGTCGAGGCCGAGCTTGCCGACCTTGGGCATGTATTCGCGCATGATCTTGTAGCGGCCCTTCGGCATCCATGGCATCTGGTCGCGGCGCCACTTCGGCTGGAAGCCCATGCCGAGGAATCCGAGACCGAGCTCGTCGGCGACCTGGCGCACTTCGTTGAGATGCGTGCCGACTTCGCGACAGGTGTCGTGGATGGTTTCCAGCGGCGCGCCGGAGAGTTCCAGCTGGCCTGCAGGTTCCAGCGTCACCGAGGCCATGCCCTGTGTCAGCGCGATGACACGGCCGTGCTCCTCGAACGGCGTCCAACCGAAACGCGCCAATCCCTTCAGCAGCGCTTCGATGCCACGTTCGCCATCGAATTCCGGCGGGCGCAGATCGTCGAGGCGGAAGCCGAACTTCTCGTGCTCGGTCCCGATGCGCCACGCCTCGCGCGGCTTCTCGCCGGAAGCCATGACATCGACCAATTGGCGATAGTCGGTGATCAGCGTGTCGTTGCTGGCGGAAGGACCGGACATGGGAGGCTCGCACTTCGCGGGGTGATCACTATACGGGGGCGGATCGCGCGCTGCATACGTATTCCGCGACGCCCATGTTGGCGCGCGCGGATGCGCGGCGTAGCCTGCGGAAATCCCCGTCGAAGGAAGCCCCATGCGCATCGCGCTCGCGTCCTGCCTGCTGTTGATTGCGGCGGCCCTGCCGACACGTGCACTGGCCGCCAATCGGTATGCCATCGACCATTTGGAGCCGGCCAGCTGGTGGGTGGGGATGAAGCACGACCACGTGGAGTTGATGGTGCATGGCGACGGAATCGCCACCACCACACCACGTGTCGCATACGTGGGCGTGCGCATCGTCGATGTCGCCAAGGTCGCCAATCCCAATTACCTGTTCGTGACAGTGGCGGTCGCGCGGGACGCCAGGCCCGGCGAATTCGCCATCGAATTCGTCGAGAACGGCAAGGTTGTCGCCACGCATCCATGGCGACTCGACGCACGCGCACCCGGCTCCGCCCAACGCCGCGGTTTCGATGCCCGCGATGCGATCTACCTGGTCACGCCCGACCGCTTCGCCAATGGTGACGTGCACAACGACAACGTCGCCGGCATGGAGGGCTTGGACCGCGGCAACTCGAATGGCCGCCACGGCGGCGACATCGCCGGCATCCGCCAGCATCTCGACTACATCGCCGGGCTCGGCTTCACCCAGCTGTGGTCGACGCCGGTGCTGGAAAACAACCAGCCGAAATTCTCCTACCACGGCTATGCGATCACCGACCTCTACCGCGTCGATCCGCGTTTCGGCAGCAACGCGGATTACCGCGCGCTGTCGCGCGAAGCGAAGGCGCGCGGCATCGGCCTGATCATGGACGTGGTGCTCAACCACATCGGTTCCGGCCACTGGTGGATGCGGGACTTGCCGAGCAACGACTGGATCAACAACGGCGGCAAGTTCTTCCAGACCAACCATCGCCGCACCACCCTTCAGGACCCGCATGCAGCGCCTCAGGATCGCAGGACTTTCCTCGATGGCTGGTTCGTCAAGGACATGCCCGACCTCAACCAGCGCAATCCGCATCTGGCGCGCTATCTCATCCAGAACAGCCTGTGGTGGATCGAATACGCCGATCTCTCCGGCATCCGCGAGGACACGTTCGGTTACGCCGATACCGCCTTCGTTTCGCAATGGGCGAAGGAAATCCTCGACGAATATCCGGACTTCGCCATGGTCGGCGAGGAATGGAGCGTCAATCCGGCGATCGTCGCCCACTGGCAACGCGGCAAGACCAACCCCGACGGCCACGTGCCCCACATGCCGAGCATGATGGATTTCCCGATCCACACCACGCTGCGCGACGTGTTGCCGCTGGCCGAACACGGTCCGGACAGCAGCTGGATTCCGCTGTACGAAATGCTCGCCAACGACTTCCTCTATCCCGATCCCGGACGACTGGTGGTGTTCGCCGAAAACCACGACACCACGCGCCTGCTCGCGCATCTCGATGGCGACGTCGGCTTGTGGAAGATCGCGATGGCCTACATCGCAACGATACGCGGCACCCCGCAGTTCTATTACGGATCGGAAGTGCTGGTGCGCGGACCGAAGGATCGCCACGATGGCGAATTGCGCGCCGATATGCCGGGCGGCTGGAATGGCGACGCTGCCGATGCCTTCACCGGCAAGGGACTATCGACGGCGCAACGCGATGCGCAGGACTACGTACGCAAGCTGTTCGAGTGGCGCAAGCGCACGCCAGTAGTGCAGAGCGGTCGACTCACCCATTTCGCGCCGGATGGATCGGTCTACGTCTACTTCCGCCACGACGACAGGCACAAGGCGGTGATGGTCGCGCTCAACAAGGGCGATGCCGCGAAAACCATGGCGCTCGATCGTTTCGGCGATTTCATCAAGCCGGGCGAACGCGCGTACGACGTGTTGAACGATCGCGACATGCAATTCGGCGCATCGCTCACGCTGCCAGCGAAGTCGGCAACCATCCTCGAACTGCGCTGAGTCTTACTTCTCCAGTCCCAGCCAGCGCACGAGCACCGTGCGCACCTCGTCGACGCCCTGCTTGGACTCGCCGGAGAACACCTGGGCGCTCACGCTGTCGCCGAACGCAGACACCAGTTCCTTGCGCACCGCGTGCAAGGTGTTCATCGCCGCGCCGCGCGACAGCTTATCGGCCTTGGTCAGCAAGGCATGGGCGGGCAAACCACGGCGCACAGCGTATCCCAGCATCTGCAAGTCGTATTCCTTCAGCGGATGGCGGATGTCCATCACCACCACCAGCCCCGACAGCGCACGCCGCGTTTCGAAATAACTGGCGATGAAGGCCTGCCAGTGCTCCTGCATCTCCTTCGGCACCTTGGCGTAGCCGTAACCGGGCAAATCGACCAGGTGAGTGTCGGCCAGCGGCGGCATGTCGAAATAGACCAGCTGCTGCGTGCGCCCCGGCGTCTTGGAGACGCGGGCCAACGCGTTCTGCTGGCAGATCGCGTTGAGCGCGCTCGATTTGCCGGCGTTGGAACGTCCGGCGAACGCGACTTCATGGCCTTCGTCAGCAGGCAGCTGGCGGGCGGTGTGGGCGGAGAGGAGATAGCGGGCGCGCTGGAAGGGCAGACTCATGGCGACAGGATAGTGGGCATTGGCTCGCGTTGACCGCCTTCGGGTCGACACGGATAATCGATCAGTTGCGGCCGGCCGATGCCGGTCCCGGGTCTCATGGGAGTTCACATGCGTCACATCCGCGCTTACGGCCTCGTCGGTCTGGCTGGTCTCGCCATCGCTGCCGTCGCCTACGCCCAGTCCACGGTCCCCGCCGCGCAGGCGAAGGACAGCAAGCCCGCCGCCGCACCGGCTGCGCCCGCGGGCAAGGCCGGGCAGGATCCCAACGCATATGCCGAACTGGCCAAGACCCATTGGGGCGATGCCAAGGCCGGTGCCGCCAAGGCCGGCGCCTGCGCCGCCTGCCACGGCCTCGACGGCAACGCCACCGCCAATCCCGCGCTGTATCCGCGCATCGCCGGCCAGAGCGAACTGTTCGTCGCCAAGCAGCTGGCCCTGTTCAAGGCCGGCCTGCGCACCGACGGCAACGCCTCGCTGATGATTCCCTACGCCCAGGCCCTGTCGCCGCAGGACATGCGCGATCTCGGTGCCTACTTCCAGACCCAGCACTCCGGTGCCGGGATCGCCGACGACACCGCGATCGCCAGCGGTCCGTACGAAGGCAAGAAGCTCTACCAGGTCGGCGAGAAGCTCTATCGCCAGGGGGATGCCGGCCGCGGCATCGTCGCCTGCACCGCCTGCCACGGCCCCGCCGGCGACGGCAATCCGGGCCCGGCCTACCCGCACGTCGGCGGCCAGCAGTCCTGGTACGTCGAGATGCGCCTGACCGAATATCGCGGCGGCCAGAGCACGCTGAAGGACGACAAGCTGTTCGGCCTGATGGCGCTGGAGACCAAGAATCTCTCCGACGAGGAGATCAAGGGCTTGGCGACCTATCTGCAGGGTCTGCACAACCGCGCCGACCAAGCCAGCCCCGCCGACGTGGCTGCCGCCAAGGCCGCTGCGGCTGCCGCACCGCAGCCGTCGAAGAACTGAGGGAACTTTCCCTCACGTGGGCAGTCAGATCGTTCACGTTCCGGATCATCACGCCGGCCCATGATCGGGCCGGCTTTTTTTTGCCAGAGGTCGCCATGCGCCTGCTCTCCTCCCTGTTGATCGCCGGACTGATCGCCATCGGCGCCACCCTTCCGGCTTCCGCCGCCACTTCCAACGCCCCCTTGGTACAGGGCACCGACTACGACATCGTGGCCGGCGCGCACCCCTGGCAGGCATTGAAGAAGGGCGAAGTCGAAGTCGTCGAGGTCTATGCCTGGTGGTGCCCGCACTGCGCCCACTTCGCACCAATGATCTCGGCCTGGGCCTCGCGCCAGCCGGCCTGGGTGCGCATGGTCTACCTGCCCTCCGATCCCGATTCGCCCGGCGCCGCGGCCGCCTTCGCCGCGCAGCATGCCGGCCTGCTGCCGCGCGTGCATCCGGCGATGTTCCGCGCCATCCACGACGACCAGACCATGCCGGCCCGCCCCAGCGCCGAGGAATACGCCGCCTTCATGGCGCCGTTCGGCAGCACGCCGGCCAAGCTGCTGGCGCTGATGCAGTCGCCGCAGGTCAAGGCCGACCTCGCGCGCGACCGCGCCTTCGTGGTCGCGGCGCAAGCCGACACCACCCCGACGCTGATCGTCAACGGCAAGTACAAGGTGCTTGGCCGCAGCTACGAAGATCAACTCGATATCCTCGACCGTCTCACCGCCCAGATCCACGGAGGCAAACTGTGATCGCCCGTACCCTCGTTTCCGTCGCCACGCTGGCGATCGTCGCCACCCTGTCCGCCTGCAAGCCGAGCTCCGACACCGCCGCTCCGGCCGCGAGCACTCCGGCAGCGTCCACGCCCGCCGCCAGCGACACCGCTGCGAACGGCAACGCGCCGGCCAGCACCGCATCGAACCAGCCCCCGGCGCCGCCGGTCTCGCACCAGCCGACCGGACCTGCGCCGGTCGAGGGCAAGGATTACGTCGTGATCGCCAACGGCCAGCCATTCGAACCCGCCGACGGCAAAATCGAAATGGTCGAAGTCTTCAACTACGTCTGCCCGGCCTGCGCCGCGTTCGAGCCGCAATTCGCGCCGTGGGCGAAGTCGCTGCCGTCCGATGTCCGCGTAGTCCACGTCCCGGCGCTGTTCGGCCGCATGTGGGACGACTATGCGCGCGCCTACTACGCCGCCGACGTGCTGGGCGTGACCGAGCGCACCCACCAGCCGCTGTACGACGAAATCCACATCAAGCAGGCGTTGAAGGGCGAGCGCGGCAATGACGGCATGGATGCGATCGCAGCGTTCTACGGTCGCCAGGGCGTCGATGTCGCGCAGTTCAAGTCGGCAGCGACGAGCTTCGCGGTGGAAGGCAAGCTGGCCAAGGCCAAGCAGTACATCCAGGCCGAAGGCGTCGAAGGCACGCCGACGATGATCATCGACGGCAAGTTCCGCATCACCGGTCCCGAAGGCAGCACCCGCGAAGACCAGCTCAAGATCGCCGACAAGCTGATCGCCCAGGAACGCGCCGCACGAGGTGGTCATTGAGCATGAACGCCGCGCTGCCCAAGCGGATGCGTCTTTCCGCGCTGATCGCGATGTCCCTGCTGTCCATCGCCGGTTGCCAGCAGAAATCGCCGGGCGCGGCGACGTCGGCCACCAAACCGGTGGCGACGCCGACGCAGCCGCTGCCGTTCGACGCCAAGCTGGTGCAGATGGCGACCAATGCGGCCACGCAGGCCATCGCCGAAGCCAAGACCAAGCCTGCGGTCGCCGGCAAGGACTATGACGAGATCGCCAACGGCCAGCCGTTCCAGCCGCTCGACGGCAAGGTCGAAGTGGTCGAAGTGTTTGCCTACAGCTGCCCGCATTGCGCCGATTTCGAACCGTTGCTGGAAGCGTGGACCAAGCAGCAGCCGGGGAACGTGCGCGTCACCCCGCTGCCGCTCGCCGGCGGCGCGGCCTCGGATCTCGGTCGCACCTATTTCGCCGCGCTGAAGACCGGCCAGCTGGCCGCGATCCACACCCGCATGTTCTACGGCATCCACGGCGACAAATCGTTGCCGCCGGCGTCCAATGGCGACGGCATCGCGGCGTGGCTGGGCGGACAGGGCTTCGATGCCAAGACGTTCCGCGCGACGATGGCCAGTCCGGAAGTGCAGCAGCAGATGCAGAAGGCGCACGATTTCGAAGTGCGCAGCGGCATTGAAGGCACGCCGACGCTGATCGTCAACGGCAAGTACCGCATCAAGGGTCCGTCCCAACTCGACGACCTGCGCATCGCCAGCGCGCTGATCGCCCGGGAGAGCGGCACCGGGAAATAAACCGATGCCGGATCCTTCCATGCACCGCCTGCGTCTGCTGAGCGCCAACATCCAGGCAGGCTCCAGCACGCGTCGCTACAGCGATTACGCCACCCGCAGCTGGTCGCACGTGTTGCCGCTGGGCGGCAAGCGCGGCGCGCTCGACGCCATCGCGCGGATCGCCGGCCAGCACGACATCGTCGGCCTGCAGGAAGCCGATCCCGGCAGCTTCCGTTCCGGCTTCACCAACCAGACGCACTACCTCGCCACCCGCGGCGGTTTCGCCTACTGGACACACCAGCCCAACCGTAGCGTCGGCGGCGTCGCCTCCAGCGCAAACGGATTGCTGAGCCGGATCGAACCGGTCGAGGTCGAGCACCATCCGCTGCCGGGGCGGGTGAAGGGGCGCGGGGTGCTGCTCGCGCGCTTCGGTTCCGGCACCGAGGGTTTGCGCGTCGCCATCGCGCATCTTTCGCTGGGCGCGACGTCGCGACACGTGCAACTGGGCTTCATCGCCGAATTGCTGGCCGATGCGCCCAACGCGGTGCTGATGGGCGACTTCAACTGCAGCATCGAACAACCGGAGATGGCGCGACTGTTCCGCACCACTCGCCTGCAGCCACCGCAGCACCACGTTCCAACCTTCCCCAGTTGGCGACCGCAACGCGCGATCGATCACCTGCTGACGACCGATGGCATTGCGCTGGCAAGCTTGCAGGTGATGCAGGCGGCGGCATCCGACCATCTCGCGCTGTCGGCCGACCTCGAGATTCCCGGGCACGCACTGGCGCGCTGAACGCGTATCCACCGTCCGTTCAAGCAGCGCGGCTATAGTCGGGGAATGAACAACCGTCCGCCGCGCGCCATCCTCCTTCCCGTGCTGTGCATGCTCGCTGCCTGCACGCCGCATGGTGCGGCGGAAGCGCAGACGCCACCGCCGCTGTCGCCCTCCGATACCGCGATGCAATCGGCGCTCGTGGCCGCCGAGCAGGGACGCCTGACACCGACGCAGGATCGCGCGCTGGCCAATCATCCGCTGCATGCATGGCTCGACTATGCGCGCATCCGCCAGATGCTGGCGACGGCATCCGCCGGTGACGTCAATGCCGCCCTGCGCCGCGATGCCGGACAACCGGCGGGCAATGCGCTCGCCGACATGTGGCGGGCGGAACTCGCGCGGCGACAGGATTGGAACGCGCTGTCGTCGCTCGACGTCGATGGTAGCGACTCGCAGGCCAACCGCTGCCTCGACCTGCTGGCCGAAGCGAAGCTCGGTCGTTTCGATGCCGAGTGGACGCAGGACGCGCGCAAGGTGTGGCGATCCGGGCGGCCATGGACGAGCGCCTGCCGCGAACCGATGGCGATCCTCGAACAGCGTGGCGGCGTCGACGACGCACTGCGCTGGGATCGTTTCGATGCCGCGCTGGAACAACGCCTGCCTTCGGTGATGCGCGAAGCCGGCAAGGGCCTGCCGCCCGACCAGGCGAAGCTCGCCGGCGAATACGCCGACTTCCTCGGCGCACCGCGCGATTCGGCGATGGCATGGCCGAAGACGGCGCGCAGTCGCGCGGTCATCGCCGCCGGACTCGAGCAGGACGCCAAGAATTATCCCGACAACGCGGAAGCCGCGCTACCGAAATGGAACAGCGCGTTCACGCTCGATGATGCACAACGCGGCCGCGTGCTGGCAGCGATCGCGCGCGCTTCGGCGATTGACCACGATCCGCGCACGGCGCAGCGTTTCACCGCCGTGCCGGCGTCGGAATTCGACGATGCCCTGCACGAATTGCGCACCCGCGATGCGCTGTGGCGCGGGGATTGGCCAGCGACATTGGCGGCGATCCGCGCGATGCCCGACAAGCTGCGCGGCGATACGCGCTGGATCTATTTCCTCGCGCGCGCGCTGGAACAGGGCGGACAGCGCGAACAGGCGCATGCCGCTTATGTCGATGCCGCGCGCAACAGCGAGTTCTACGGCTTCATGGCCGCCGATCGCCTGCACCAGCCCTATCGCCTGTGCCCGTTGCCGACGCCGCAGACGCCCCTGCAATCGGTCGGATTCCAGCGCGCGCTGGCGCTGCATCGCATCGGTCGCAACGACTGGGCCAACCGCGAATGGACCGCTGCCGCGAAAACATCACCGTCGGCGCAACGACTGGCCGCGGTGCGCGACGCCCTTTCGCAGCAATGGTTCGATCGCGCCGCCTTCGGCATGGATCGCGACCAGCCCCAGGAAATGCGCCTGCTCGAACTGCGCTTCCCGCTGCACTACCAGGACAACATCGAGCGCGCCGCCACCGCCAGCCGTCTCGATCCGGCGTGGATCGCCGCCGAAATCCGCGCCGAAAGCCTGTTCGATCCACGCGCGCGCTCCAACGCCGATGCCCGCGGGCTGATGCAGCTGATTCCGGAAACCGGACAACGCGTTGCACGTCGCAGCGGCATCGCCTATGTCGATGGCAACAGCCTGTACGACGGCCCCGGCAATATCGCGATCGGCAGCGCCTACCTGCGCGAAGGGCTGGACAAGGCGGGTGGATCGCTTCCGGTGGTGATCGCCGGCTACAACGCCGGGCCGAATGCCGCCGCGCGCTGGAAATCGCAACGCCCGCAGCTCGACATCGACGCCTGGGTCGAGGCGATTCCGTACAAGGAAACCCGCGAATACGTCCCGCGCGTGCTCGGCTTCAGCGTGATCTACGACTGGCGCATGCACGGCAAGATGCTGCGCCTCTCCGATCGCATCGCCGGTCGCCTCGATGGTGAACGCATCGCCCCCACCTGCGAACTCGGGAACTGAGCGCGATGCAGGTCTATCTGGTCGGCGGCGCGGTGCGCGATGCATTGCTGGGCTTGCCGCCTGGCGATCGCGACTTCGTGGTCGTCGGCGCGACGCCGGAACAGATGATCGAACGCGGTTATCGCCAGGTCGGGCGCGATTTCCCTGTCTTCCTGCATCCGCAGACCGGCGAGGAGTACGCGCTGGCACGCACCGAGCGCAAGTCCGGGCGCGGCTACACCGGCTTCGTCGTCCATGCCTCGCCCGATGTCACGCTGGAAGACGACCTGCGCCGTCGCGACTTCACCATCAACGCGATCGCACAGGCCGAAGACGGGACATTGATCGATCCTTTCGGTGGTGTCGCCGACCTGCAGGCACGCACGCTGCGTCACGTCAGCGCCGCCTTCGCCGAAGATCCGCTGCGGGTGCTGCGTGCGGCGCGCTTCATGGCGCGATTCGCATCCCTGGGTTTCACGGTCGCGCCGGAAACGTTGGCGCTGATGCGCGGCATGGTGGCGTCGGGCGAACTCGAGGCCTTGGTGCCGGAACGCGTGTGGCAGGAACTGTCGCGCGCGTTGCGCAGCGCGCAGCCGTCGGCCTTCCTGCACACCTTGCGCGATTGCGATGCCTTGAACGTCGTTCTACCCGAGATCGACGGACTCTATGGCGTGCCGCAACGCGCGGAATACCATCCGGAAATCGACACCGGAACGCACATCGAGCTGGTCTGCGACATGGCGGCGAAACTGGCGCCCGGCGATGACCTGATCGGCTTTACCGCACTCACCCACGATCTCGGAAAGGCATTGACGCCGGTCGACGAACTGCCGAAGCACGTGATGCACGAACAGCGCGGCGTACCCCCGTTGCAGGCGCTGGCTGCGCGACTGAAGGTGCCGAACGAGCATCGCCAACTTGCCGAGATCGCCTGTCGCGAGCATCTCAACGTGCATCGCCTCGACGAATTGCGCGACGAGACCGTCCTGAAACTGTTCGAACGCATGGACGCCTTCCGCAAGCCGGATCGCGTGCGACAACTCGCCCTAGTCTGCGAAGCCGACAAGCGCGGGCGTGCCAGTCTCGAAGATCAACCCTATCCGCAGGCGGCGGAGTTGCAGCGATTGTTCGCCGTTGCACGTGCGGTCAATGCCAGTGCATTCGCGAACATGCCGCCCGGACCTGCGCTGGGCGAAGCGATCCGCAAGACGCGCATCGCGGCGATTGCGCAAGCGCGACACTGAATCACAACCGGTAGGTCAGGTCGCCGATCAGGAACGCGTGGCCGAACTCGACGTCGCGCGAGAAGCCCATCACCTGAAAGCGTTCGCCCATCTCTTCCGGCATCGTCAGGCGCTTGACCTGCTGGCGCAGGCGCAAGTGCGCCACTTCATCGGCGACATGCGCTTCCGCAGCCGCCAGCCGGCGATCGATGCCGTTGCCCATCAGGAAGCTCGCCTGGCTGCAGTAGCCGGCGAGATCGAAACCGGCGCCGGTGCCCGCTTCCGCCAACGCGGTGAAATCGACCGACGCGGTGATGTCCTGCAAGCCCGGCCACGCCAGCACGTCATCGACGACATGATGGCGACGGAATGCACGCAAAGTGCCCTCACTGCGTTGCGGCTGGTAGTACTCGCTGCGCGCATAGCCGTAATCGACGAACAACAGCGCGCCGCGTTGCATCGGGCCGATCACCGCCTGCACCCAGTACGGCAGTTGCGGCAGCAGTTCCGAGCGATAGTCCTCGGCGAAAGACTGCTCCAGCGAACGCTCGACATGGCGCACGCCTGCGGTCACCAGCGCATCGGTGGGGCGACCGATCACCACGAAGGCGTCGTTCTTGTCGAGTGCGACGTGATCTTCCCAGACTTCTTCTTCGGCGATGGCGAAGCGCGTGGTCGGCAATGCATCCAGCACTTCGTTGGCGAAGACGATGCCGTTCCACGCGTGTTCGAACGGGCGATCCAGCCATTCGACGCGCGCGAAGACCTCGGCCGGCAACACCTTCTGCAAGTGTTCGCGCTGGCGCTGGCGCAGCTGCGCGCTCGGCTCGAGCACGCAATAGCGCTCCGGAAGGCGTCCCAGCGCTTGCAGATGGTGCAGCAGGTCGGCGGCGAAGACGCCGCTGCCGCCACCGATTTCGAGGATGCGTCCTTCGCCCAGCTCTTCGAGCACCGGCGCGATCGCCTCGCCAATGCATTCGGCGAACAGAGGCCCCAGTTCCGGTGCGGTCACGAAGTCGCCGGCGCCGCCGAACTTGGTCGCGCCCGCGCTGTAATAGCCCAGTCCCGGCGCGTACAGGCACAGCTCCATGAAACGCGAAAACGGGATGCTGTTGCCGGACGCACGAATTTCCTGGCGGATCGCGGCGGCGAGTTCGGCGCTGTGCGCCTGGGCGTCGGCATCGGGGGGCGGCAAAGCAGTCATGGCGGTCTCGTCGCGGCAGGCGGACAGAATACTCGCCTCGTCTGCACGGTCACGTCGCCCATGCGAGCATGACGGGATGGAAGCCCAATCGTCCTCCCCCGTCGTCCTCGTCACCGGCGCCGCCAAGCGCATCGGCGCGGCGATCGCGCGTCATCTGCATGCCCAGGGCTATGCCATCGCGCTGCACTACCGCGACTCGGAAACGGAAGCGACCGCATTGCGCGATGCACTTGAAGCCGCGCGACCGAACAGCACGCTGTTGCTGCAAGCCGATCTCGCACGGCCCGATGCCCCCGAAACACTGGTCGCCCGCTCCATCGAACGCTTCGGACGACTGGACGGCCTGGTCAACAATGCCTCGTCCTTCTTCCCGACACCCGTCGGTGCAACCACGCCAGCACACTGGCAGTCATTGTTCGACGCCAACGCCCACGCACCGTTCTTCCTTGCGCAGGCGGCCGCGCCGCATCTGCGTGCCAGCCGCGGCGCGATCGTCAACATCACCGACATCTACGGCGAACGGCCGCTGCGCGCGCATGCCGCCTACTGCATGAGCAAGGCCGCACTGGTCATGATGACCAAGTCGCTGGCGCTGGAACTCGCGCCCGACGTGCGCGTGAATGCCGTTGCGCCGGGCGCCATCCTGTGGCCGGAAGCCGACACGGGTGAAAACGAAGCCATGCGCCAGGCCGCGATCGTCGCGCGCACGCCGTTGGCACGCATCGGCACGCCGGACGACATCGCCGAAGCGGTGCGCTGGTTGCTGGCTGCGGCGCGTTTCACAACCGGCGAAGTCGTGCACGTCGACGGCGGCCGTCTGCTCGACGGCTGACGCGATCAAGCGCTCCAGTCGACCCGTTCGAACTGCGCGTCGTGGTCCGGATGCAACGCCCACAACGCCGCCAGTGATTCGCGCTGCACCGGATCGATGAAGCAGGGCGCGATTTCCGCAAGCGGCTTCAACACGAAGGCATGGCGGATTTCCGGGCGCGGCAGCTGCAGATGGCCCTCGCCTTCCATCACCCGGTCGTCGTAATAGACGATGTCGATGTCGAGCGTGCGGTCGCCGAAGCGCGGACCGCTGCGATCGCGCCCATGCGCATCTTCCAGCGCGTGCAGCCAGTCATTGAGCGCCTGCGGATCGAGATCGCTGTCGATCACTGCCGCCGCGTTGAGGAAGTCTCCACCCGCGAATCCCACCGCCGGATAGCGATGGATCGACGACAGCCGCACCTCGCCGAAACGTTCGCGCAGCGCATCGGCCGCGGCTTGCAGATGGCGCAAGGGATCGACATTGCTGCCGAGGCTCAACAGTGCATGGCCCATGTCAGTCGCGCGTCCGCTCGATCACCACGCCAACCGCACGTGCCCCGCGCACCGCGCCCGGCTTGCTCAGTTTCAAACGCACCCGCGACACCTTGAAATCGCGCAGGATCAGTTCAACGCAACGCTCCGCCAGCGTCTCCACCAGTCCGAAGCCGGTGCTTTCGACGTACGCCATCAGCGCCTTGGTGACCGCCTTGTAGTTGAGCGTGTCCTCGATGTCGTCGCTGACCGCCGGAATGCGGTTGTCAAAGGCCATCTCGACATCGAACACCAGCGTCTGGCGGATGCGCCGCTCCCAGTCGTAGATGCCGATCAGGGCGTCGATTTCCAGGCCTTCGATGAAGACGATGTCGCTCACGTGCACTCCAGATTCAAACCGCGGGCAGCGTCGCCATGTCCCAGCGCGGCACCACGCCGATCTCCAACCCCTGCCGTTGTCCCGCCTCCAGGCGCAAGGCGCCGGCGAAGGCGATCATCGCGCCATTGTCGGTGCACAAGGCCGGCGGCGGAAAGGCGACGCGACCACCACGCGCAGTCGTCATGACGTGCAACTTCTCGCGCAACCGGCGGTTGGCGCCGACGCCACCTGCGACGATCAGGGTGTCGCAACCGGCGGCTTCCAGCGCGCGTTCGCACTTGATCGCCAGGGTGTCGACCACCGCGTCCTCGAAGCCGCGCGCGATGTCGGCACGGGTCGCATCGGACTGGTCGCTGTCGCGCCATGCCAGCAGCACCTGGGTCTTCAGGCCGCTGAAACTGAAATCGAGACCGGGGCGATCGATCATCGGCCGCGCGAAATGAAACCGTCCCGGCGTGCCCTGTTGCGCCAGCGCCGCGAGCTGCGGACCGCCCGGATAGGGCAGCCCCATCAACTTGGCGGTCTTGTCGAAGGCCTCGCCGGCGGCATCGTCCAGGGTTTCGCCAAGCAGGCGGTAACGCCCGATCGCCTCGACATGGACCAGCTGGGTATGGCCGCCGGAAACCAGCAAGGCCACGAACGGCGGCTCGGGCGGAGCCTCGTCCTGCATCAGCGGCGCCAGCAGATGGCCTTCCATGTGGTGGACGCCGATCGCCGGAACGTCCAGGGCCCAGGCCAGCGAACGCGCCACCCCGGCCCCGACCAGCAGCGCCCCGACCAGTCCCGGGCCGGCGGTATAGGCCACCCCGCCGATCTCGCCAGGGGCGATCCCGGCCTCGTCCAGGGTTTGGTGGACCAGCGGCAAGGTCTTGCGCACGTGGTCGCGGCTGGCCAGCTCCGGCACCACCCCGCCGTACTGGGCGTGCAGCTCGATCTGGCTGTAGACCGCCTGCGCCACCAGCCCGCGCGCGCCGCCCAGGGCGGTGTCGTAGACGGCCACGCCGGTTTCGTCGCAGGAAGTTTCGATGCCCAGCACTTTCATGCGCTCAGGATACCGGCTTGCATGGCTCCCGGTGAATGGGCTATCATCCCCGGCTCACTCCGGTCGTCTGGCCGGTTTTCACTCGGAACATCACATGCCTGCCGTCAAAGTCCGCGAAAACGAACCCTTTGAATTTGCCCTGCGTCGCTTCAAGCGCACCTGCGAAAAGGCAGGCGTGCTGGCCGAAGTGCGCAAGCGCGAGTTCTACGAAAAGCCGACCCAGGAACGCAAGCGCAAGGCTGCTGCTGCCGTGAAGCGTCAGGCGCGCCGCATGTCGCGCGACGTCACCAAGCGCCAGCGCCTGTACTGAGCCGTTAGCGGTTCCGGTCGACAAAGCCGGCACGCGCGAGCGTGACCGGCTTTTCGCATTTCTGGACGCGGCGATTTTCGCGCCCGTCCGAACCAGAGGAAATCACGATGTCCCTGAAGACCCAGCTCACCGACGACATGAAGACCGCGATGAAGGCCGGCGAGAAAGCCCGCCTGGGCGTGATCCGCCTGATCAACGCCGCGATCAAGCAGAAGGAAGTCGACGAGCGCGTCGAGCTGGACGATGCCGCGGTGCTGGCCGTGCTCGAGAAGATGGTCAAGCAGCGCCGCGATTCGATCAGCCAATACGATGCCGCCGGTCGCGACGACCTGTCCGCGATCGAGCGTGACGAGATGGCCATCATCGAGCACTACCTGCCGGCCAAGATGGACGCAGCCGAGATCGCCGCCGCGATCGATGCCGCCATCGCCCAGACCGGCGCGACCGGTGCCGCCGACATGGGCAAGCTGATGGGCGTGCTCAAGCCGCAGCTGGCCGGCAAGGCCGACATGTCGGACGTGTCGAAGCTGGTGAAGCAGAAGCTCGCCGGCTGACCGCGATGAGCGCGCGCATCGCCATCCGCCCGGCGGTCGCCGCCGACGTGCCGCTGATCCTCGAACTGATCCGCGCACTCGGCGAATACGAACGCCTCGCGCATGAAGTGGTCGCGACCGAGGTCGACCTCCACGCGCAGCTGTTCGGCGCCAGGCCTGCCGCGGAAGTGCTGATCGGCGAGATCGATGGCCAGCCCGCCGGCTTCGCGCTGTTCTTCCACAACTTCTCGACCTTCCTGGCCAAGCCCGGCCTCTATCTGGAAGACGTGTTCGTGCCCCCGGAACATCGCGGCGCCGGGCTCGGCAAGGCGCTGATGGTGGAACTGGCGCGGATCGCAGTCGAACGCGGCTGCGGTCGCTTCGAGTGGTCGGTGCTGGACTGGAACCAGCCGTCCATCGATTTCTACCGCTCGCTGGGCGCCGTCGGCATGGACGAATGGACGGTCCAGCGCGTCAGCGGCGAAGCACTGCAGCGTCTCGCTTCAGCCGCGCAACCGGAATAACCTGAGGCGCATCGTGGCACGCATCCCCGACGCCTTCATCGACGACCTCCTCAACCGCACCGATGTGGTCGAGATCGTCAATGCGCGGGTACCGCTGAAGAAGAAAGGCAACGAATACACCGCCTGCTGCCCCTTCCACGACGAACGCTCACCTTCCTTCTTCGTCTCTCCCGCGAAGCAGTTCTACCACTGCTTCGGTTGCGGCGCGCACGGCAGCGCGATCAGCTTCCTGATGCAATTCGATCGCCTCGAATTCCTCGACGCCATCGACGAGCTGGCGAAACGTGCCGGTATGGAAGTGCCGCGCGATACCGCCCAACGCAACGCCAATCCGGAAACGCAGCCGCTGTTCGGCGCGATGGATGCAGCCGCGGCATTCTTCAAGCGCCAACTGGCATCGAGCAGTCGCGCGCAAAGCTATCTCGACCAGCGCGGCGTCGATGCCGCGACCCGTGAGCATTTCGCAATCGGCTATGCGCCGCAGGGCTATGACGGCCTGCGCAACGAACTCGGTACGGACGCGCGGCGCATGCAATTGCTGGAACGCTCCGGCCTCTTCTCGCGCAACGACAAGGGCCACGTCTACGACAAGTTCCGCGATCGCGTGATGTTCCCGATCCACGATCGCCGCGGCCGCGTGATCGCCTTCGGCGGACGCGTGCTCGACAAGGACGACACCCCGAAATACCTCAACTCGCCGGAAACCGCGCTGTTCCACAAGGGCCGCGAGTTGTACGGCCTGTGGCAGGCGCGCCAGGCGAATCCGAAACTGGAACGCCTGCTGGTGGTCGAAGGCTACATGGACGTGGTGTCGCTCGCGCAGCACGGCATCCGCTACGCCGTCGCCACGCTCGGCACCGCGACCACGCCGGAACACGCCGAACTGCTGTTCCGCAACGCGCCGGAAGTGGTGTTCTGTTTCGATGGCGATGCCGCCGGGCGTCGTGCCGCGTGGAAGGCACTGGAATCGGTACTGCCGCGCATGAAGGACGGCCGCCAGGCGTTCTTCCTGTTCCTGCCCGATGGCGAGGATCCCGATACGCTAATCCGCCAGGAAGGCCACGCGAAATTCGAGGAACGGTTGCGCAACGCGACGCCGCTGTCCGAGGTCTATTTCGCCGAACGCATGCAGGGCGTGTCGCTGACCTCGGTGACCGGCAAGGCGACGCTCGTCGATCGCTGCCGCGCCGACATCACCAAGATCCCCGACGGCGGTTTCCGCGATGCGATGGCCGCGCGCATCCGCGAACTCACCAATGTCGACGTCACCGACGCCAGTGCGATTCCACGCGCGCCGACGCATTCAAGCGCCAACACGCATGCCAAGCGCAGCCTCGTTCGCCACGCCATCACCCTGCTGTTGCAACATCCGCCGCTGGCAGATCGCGCGCCGGTGCCCTACGAATTCGAATCCCTGCAACTGGCGGGCATCCCGTTGCTGGTCGAATTGCTCGACGTGTTGAAATCGCGCCCCGGACTGACCGTTGCCGGCATCCTCGAATCCTTCTCCGACCACCCCGATGTCGGTGCGCTGCAAAAGCTCGCGACTTTCAGCGAGCCCGGTGGCCCGCAGGAATGGACGGTCGATTTCGACGGCGTGCTGGCGCAGTTGTCGAAGCAATCGACCCAGCAGCGCATCGACCAGTTGCAATCGCGCATCCGCGACCTGAGCGACGACGAAAAAACCGAACTGCGCGAACTGCTGCGAACGCGGCTCGCATCCTGACCACGCACGCCCTCTCACTCCTACCCGCCCCGACCACATGACTGCCACGACATCGAATCCCTGGCGCGCGCGCCTGCCCGGCCTGCTGCTTGCCGCCGCCCTCGCCCTCGCCGCGATGTTCCTGGAACCGTGGACCAAGCGTTTCGGAATGAGTGCGCTGCCGACCGCTATCGTGCTCGGCATCCTCCTCGGCAACACCGTGTTTCAACGGATTTCCGGGCACGCCGGTGCCGGCGTCGATTACGCGCGTTCGCGCCTGCTGCGCATCGGCATCGTGCTGTTCGGTTTCCGCCTCACCTTCCAGGACATCCTCGGCGTCGGCGCAACGGGGATCGTCGTCGACATCATCATGGTGGCCTGCACCTTCCTGCTCGCGCTGTTCCTTGGTCGCCGCGTGTTCAAGCTCGATCGCGACAGCTCGATCCTGATCGGCTCCGGCGCCGCGATCTGCGGCGCCGCCGCGGTGATGGCCGCCGAGCCCGTGGTGCGTGGACACGCCGAACAGGTGACGGTGGCCGTCTCGACCGTGGTCGTCTTTGGCACGCTGGCCATCTTCCTGTACCCGGTGCTGTACCACCTGAACGAGCAGTACCACCTGGTGGCCATGTCGCCGGCCGCCTACG
>DAHUXS010000011.1 GCA_027306995.1 Lysobacter sp. | reverse complement strand
CCGAAACGCTCGGCGCCCACCTTCGTCAGCGCCGCCGTCAGCGTCGTCTTGCCATGGTCAACGTGACCAATCGTGCCCACGTTCACGTGCGGCTTCTTGCGCTCGAACTTTTCCTTTGCCATCTCGTGTCTCGACTCGAATGTTTGGAATGAAAGGTGGTGCTCACGAATGGAATCGAACCATCGACCTCCTCCTTACCAAGGAGGTGCTCTACCGACTGAGCTACGTGAGCGAAGCAAATTGCAGCGTTCCTGCTGCGGAGTGTCCAAGGTGGAGCGGGAGACGGGAATCGAACCCGCGCTAGTAGCTTGGAAGGCTACAGTTCTACCATTGAACTACTCCCGCACCGGGAATGCCGTTCAACGCTTCGAGCTGGTGGAGGGAGGTGGATTCGAACCACCGAAGGCGTAAGCCAGCAGATTTACAGTCTGCCCCCGTTGGCCGCTTGGGTATCCCTCCGCCGAAACCGCGAGGCGGTGAAACAGCCCACTATTCTGGCGTGCGGTTTTCAGTCTGTCAACGCGTCACGACACCCAATCCCATCACCTTAATGCGCAGGTGTGGCCACGGGTTCTTCCTTCTTCAGGACAACGTCGCCGGTCATGCCGTCGTCGGCGTAAAGGGCCATGTGGGGAACACCGTCGGCGCCGATCCAGCCGCGGTACATGCCCTCGGTATTGAAGGGAAAGGCGAACTTGCCGTCGGAGGTCAGGACGATGGCGCCGCCATCGCCCCCCATCTTCACCACTTCGCCGTTGATGACGGCGGCCCCGGCCTGCGCAGCAGTCTCTTTCAATAATTTTACCCGGGCACAAACATTGCTGGCCGCATGGGTGCGGATGTAGTACTCGCCCCAGCCGGTTCCGGAGAAGGCGCAACCGCTGTCGGCCCAGGTCCCGGCACCGATGATCGGGGAATCACCGACCCGCCCCCATCGCTTGTTGGTCATGCCGCCGGTGGAGGTGCCCGCTGCCAGATGGCCCTTGCTGTCGAGCGCCACCGCACCAGTGGTGCCGATGTGCTTGACGTATTCGGGATCGGTCGAGGTCTGCTTGGCGGCCTCCTCCTTGAGGATCTTCTGCAACTGCTGCCAGCGCTTCTCGGTGCGGAAGTAGGAGGGATCGACCAGGGTGATGCCCTGCTCCTTCGCGAACATCTCGGCGCCGTCGCCGACCAGCATCACGTGTTCGGAATGCTCCATCACCGCGCGCGCCAGGGTGATCGGGTTGCGCACGCGATGCACGGCAGCGACCGCACCGGCGCGCTGGCCCTCGCCTTCCATGATCGACGCGTCCATTTCGTTCTTGCCGTCGTGGGTGAACACCGCGCCCTTGCCGGCGTTGAAATGGGGATCGTCTTCCAGCACGCGCAGCGCGGCGACCACCGCGTCGGTCGAGGACTTGCCCGCCTTCAACTGGGCATAACCATTGCGCAACGCGGTTTCCAGCGCCTTGCGGATATCGGCTTCGTCGGCAGCATTGTTGCTGCGGCGAATCACGCCGGCGCCACCGTGGATGACGAGGACGGGCTGAACGGGTTGCGCTGCGGAAGCGATGCCTGAAGCAGCAAGCACAAGTGCGAAGACGGCGGAACGGATCATGACGAATATCCTCGAGAGGGATATCCGGATTCTAGAACGGCCAACGATCGATGGATCGCGCCGTCGCGAGCGAAGTCAGGCCGGGATGCGCAAAGGCGCGCAGTCACCGAAGTGGACTGAAGTCCATGAGGTGACGAGCACCGAATGCGCGCCCGGCATGACGAGCGCAGCAGGCGCGATCAGACGTTGAAGCGGAAGTGCAGCACGTCGCCTTCCTGCACGCGATACTCCTTGCCTTCCAGGCGCATGCGTCCGGCTTCGCGCGAGCCCGCTTCGCCGCGGTACTTGATGAAGTCGTCGTAGCCGATGGTTTCGGCGCGGATGAATCCCTTCTCGAAGTCGGTATGGATCACGCCGGCGGCCTGGGGCGCGGTGGCGCCCTGCTTCACCGTCCACGCCCGCACTTCCTTCACGCCGGCGGTGAAATAGGTCTGCAAGCCCAGTAGCGTGTAGGCGGCGCGGATCACGCGATTCAGGCCCGGCTCTTCCAGGCCGAGGTCGGCGAGGAAAGTGTCGCGATCCTCGTCGTCGAGCTGGCTGAGCTCTTCCTCAATCGCAGCCGATACCGGCACCACCTGCGAACCTTCGGCAACGGCGCGGGCGCGCACGGCGTCGAGGTGGGCGTTGTTCTCGAAACCATCTTCGAGCACGTTGGCGACGTACATCACTGGCTTCAGCGTGAGCAGGAACAAGTCGCGCACCGCGGCGCGATCCTCGTCGCTCAGGCCCATGCCGCGCGCGGGCTTGCCTTCGTCGAGGCCGGTGCGGATGCGAGCGAGCACTTCGGCGCGCGCCTTCGCTTCCTTGTCGCCGGACTTGGCGGAACGCTCGGCGCGTTGCAGCGCCTTGTCGACCGATTCGAGATCGGCGAGCGCGAGCTCGGTGTCGATCGTCTCGATGTCGGCGATCGGATCGACCTTGTTGTTGACGTGGATGACGTCGGCATGTTCGAAGCAACGCACGACATGCGCGATCGCGTCGACTTCGCGGATGTGCGCGAGGAACTTGTTGCCAAGGCCTTCGCCCTTGGCTGCACCGGCAACGAGGCCGGCGATGTCGACGAACTCGACCGCGGTCGGGATCACGCGTTCGGGCTTGACGATGTCCGCCAGCGCGCCCAGGCGCGGATCCGGCACCGGCACCACGCCGACGTTCGGTTCGATGGTGCAGAAGGGGAAGTTCGCCGCGGCGATACCCGCCTTGGTCAGCGCATTGAACAGGGTCGACTTGCCGACGTTGGGCAGGCCGACGATGCCGCATTGGATCGCCATGTCAGTCTTTGCTCGTGTTGAGGCGTTTCATCGCCTCGTTGAAATTTCCCGACAGCGCCAGCGGCAGGACCGCAATGGCGTCATCGATGGAGCGGCCGATCAGGATGTCGTCGTCCGCGTTGGCGCGTCCCAGCACCCAGCCGGTGACGCGATCCTTGTGCCCTGGATGGCCGATGCCGATGCGCAAGCGACCGAACTTGCCGTGCCCGAGCAGCTTCATGGTGTCGCGCAAGCCGTTCTGGCCACCGTGGCCGCCATCGAACTTGAGGCGCGCCACGCCCGGCGACAGATCGAGTTCGTCGTGCGCGATGAGCATCTGCTCCGGTTCGATCTTCCAGAACCGCAGCGCCGCCGTCACCGACTTGCCGGAGAGGTTCATGAAGGTCGCCGGCTTCAACAGCCAGACATCGCGTCCGTCGATGCTCGTTTTCGCGACTTCGCCGAACAGCTTGCCTTCCACCGACCAGCGCGCGCCGACCTGTGCGGCCAGTTCATCCACAAAACGAAAACCCGCGTTGTGGCGGGTTTTCGCATGTTCGGCCCCGGGATTGCCGAGACCGACGATGAGACGCAAGGGTTCCATATCCAGGATCGCGATCGCTCCGGAATGACCCGAAGCGATCGCCAGGCGGCATTACTCGCCCTTCTCGCCTTCTTCCTTGATCGCCGGCACGTCGCCAGCGGCCGGAGCGGCGTCATCCACCACTTCTTCCTTCGTCGCGCGCGCCACGGCAACCGCCGGGTTGTGCGCGTCATCGATGGCGTGGGCGAGTTCAACGCCCTTCGGCAGCTTGACGTCGGACAGGTGCACGGTGTCACCGACCTTGATCGCACCGAGGTCGACTTCGATGAACTCCGGCAGGTTGGCCGGCAGGCAGACGATGTCGAGGTCGTTCAGTTCGCTGGTGACGGTGGCTTCGGCGCTCTTGCCGGCCGGCGACTTGTCGATATTGATGAAGTGCAGCGGCACCTTGACGTGCAGCTTCTGGTTGGCCTTCACGCGCTGGAAGTCCAGGTGCATGATCAGCTGCTTGTACGGGTGGCGCTGCATGTCACGCAGCAGGACCGACTCGGCCTTGCCATCGACGTTCAACGAGATGATCGAGGCATAGAACCAGTCGTGCTGCTGGGCCAGCCAGGTCGGCTCGTGATCGAGTTCGATGCTGGCCGGGGCGCTGTCGCCACCGTAGACGACGGCCGGGATACGACCCGCATGACGCAGGCGGCGGCTCGCACCTTTCCCCTCGTCCTTGCGGCCGTAGGCCTTCAGAGTGTGTTCGTTCGACATTAGTGTTTCTCTCTTGCTTGGATGAAATGCCGCATCGCTGCGACTGTGATGACTCGTCCGCGACCAGACGAGCCGGTTGTTCATCAGTCCACGTAGAGCGAACTGACGGATTCTCCGAAGGCGATGCGGCGGATGGTTTCCGCCAGCAGTTCCGCAACGCTGAGTTGGCGGATCTTGCCGCAGGCCTTCGCTGCCTCGCTGAGCGGGATGGTGTCGGTCACCACCAGTTCGTCGAGGGAGGATTTGGTGATGTTGTCGATCGCCGGACCCGACAGCACCGGGTGGGTGATGTAGGCGGCGACCTTGGCCGCGCCGCGCTCCTTGAGGGCAGCAGCAGCGGCACAAAGCGTGCCGGCGGTGTCGACGATGTCGTCCACCAGCACGCAGTTCTTGCCGTCGACTTCACCGATGATGTTCATCACGGTTGCAACATTCGCGCGCGGACGGCGCTTGTCGATGATGGCGAGGTCGGCATCGTCGAGGCGCTTGGCGATCGCGCGGGCGCGCACCACGCCGCCGACATCGGGCGACACCACCACCATGTTCTCGGTGCCGTAGGCGCGCCAGATGTCGGCGAGCAGCAGCGGCGACGAATACACGTTGTCGACCGGCACGTCGAAGAACCCCTGGATCTGGTCGGCGTGCAGATCGACGGTCAGCACGCGATCGGCGCCGACGGTGCCGAACATGCTGGCCACCACCTTGGCGGTGATCGGCACGCGCGCGGAACGCGGGCGGCGATCCTGGCGGGCATAACCGAAGTACGGCACCACCGCGGTGACGCTGGTCGCCGATGCGCGCTTGAGCGCGTCGATCAGCACCAGCAGTTCGATCAGGTTTTCCGCGCTCGGCGCGCAAGTCGGTTGGATCACGAAGACGTCCTGGCCGCGGACGTTTTCTTCGATCTCCACCTGCACTTCGCCGTCAGAGAAGGTCGAAACCAGCGCCTTGCCCTGGCGCACACCGAGTTCCGCACACACTGCCTTCGCCAACGGGCGGTTGGCATTGCCGGAAAACACCAGCAGGTTGCGTTCGTCCTTCATTGCGCGCTCCGGAGCGACAGTGGCGGTACTACAGACGGTGGAAACTCAGAAAATTTGGCAGGGGCGGAAGGATTCGAACCTACGCATGCCAGGATCAAAACCTGGTGCCTTAACCACTTGGCGACGCCCCTGTTGTGTAACGCGCCATCGCATCCTGCAATGGCGATCGCGCGGCGGACTGCACCACCCAGCTCCGGCAATGTTCCGGAACCCGCGGCAGCAGCGCTTCGGCTTGCGCGCGCGTGGCGCACTCGACGAAGACCGCGCTTCCCGATCCGGTGAGTCGTGGCGACGCCCAAGGCTGCAGTGCCTGGAAGACCGCATCGACGTCCGGTTCGAGCCGGCGCAGCACCGCTTCGAAGGCATTGCCCCCGAGTCGGCCCGCGACGAAGTCGGATATTGTCGCGGGCGGAGAATCCCGCGTCAAATCAGGGGCCTGGAACAATCGGGCGGTGGCGGCGTGGACGCCGGGATGAACCAGCAGAACCCAGGCTGGCGGCAACTCGATCGGGGTCAATTTCTCGCCCAGGCCGGTGGCCCAAGCGTCAAAGCCACGGACGAACACCGGGACATCGGCGCCCAGTTTCAGGCCCAGTCCGGCGAGACGATCCACGCCAAGGCGAGTATTCCAGAGCAGGTCGAGGGCGACGAGGACGGTGGCGGCATCCGAGGACCCACCACCCAGCCCGGCACCGGTCGGAATGACCTTTTCGACGACAATGTCTGCACCTTGGCCGCTGTTAGCTTCCGATTGCAGCAACTTGGCGGCTCGAATGGCGAGATCATCGCCCTCGGCAACACCCTCGACGGAGGTCCCGATGCGCTCGATCCGGCCATCACCGCGCGGACGCAGGCGGATACGGTCACCCCAATCGAGCAGCCGGAATACCGTCTGCAGCTCGTGGTAGCCATCCGGACGCCTGCCGGTAATTTCGAGGAACAGATTGAGCTTGGCCGGAGCCGGCCACTGACTCCAGCCCTCGCCGTCCATGCCGTTCATTGCTCGAGTGGACCCCAGCGGTCGATGACCAGGCGGACGCGATCGTCGCCACGGGTGGCGTTGATGCGCGACGGCCGGCCCTGGACGTCACGGGCGAGATAGTCGATCTGCCAGCCGCCCTGCACCAGCGTGGCGAGGTCGTCACCAGCGAACGCGGCCTTGTCGAGTCGCTGCGAAGGATCGGGATAGCCACGCATCCAGTGGCGCAGCGCCTGGACCGGAATCTCGAAACCGGTGGCTTCGCGCAGCAGCGCGGCGCCATCGGCGCCCGTGCGCGGCCCGCCCGCCATGCCTTCCAGCGTGGCGCGACCGTTCTGTTCCTGCAGGCGCCAGCCTTGGCGGGTGATCGGCGCGGTGAGGATGACCAGATAACCGGACGATCCGGCATCTTCCCACTCCACACCGAGGCTGCCCGACTGCCGGCCGTGGCTGATCGCGGCGCGACCGCCCATCCCCCACGATCCTGTCTGCGCGGATGCGGTCAATGCATCGATGCGACGCACGCATTCGGCGTTCTTCGACAGCAACGGCTCGCAGACCAGCGTCGCGACCGCCGGCGGAGGCGCTGTCGGAATGGTGTTGCACGATGCCAGCAACACTGCCGTCGCCGCCAACGCGAGGCGACGCGATTTCACGTCTTCACCCCGAGCTTGTCGAGCGTGCGCTGCAGCGCCTTGTTGTCCGGTTCGAGCTTGCGCGCTTCCTCGAAGTAACGGCGCGCGTCATCGCGATGCCCTTGCACCCACAGCACTTCGCCGATGTGGGTGGCGATCTCGGGATCCTTCTGCAGGATGTAGGCGCGACGCAGGTAAGGCAGCGCTTCGTCGGTCTTGCCGAGGCGATAGAGCACCCAGCCATAGCTGTCGATGATGGCGGCGTTGGCGGGATCGGCGGCGCGCGCGCGATCGATCAGCTGCAACGCCTCGGCATAGCGCGTGGTGCGATCGGCGAGCGTGTAGCCGAGCGCGTTGAGCGCCGCGACATTCTCGGGATCGGTGACCAGGATCTTACGCAGGTCGGCTTCGCTCTTGTCGATGCGATCCATGCGCTCCCACGCCAGCGCACGCGCGTAGAGGATGCCCGGCTCGTCCTGCAACGCGGCGATGCCGCGATCGTAGACGGCGATTTCGCCCTTGTCGTCCTTGTCCTTGCGTCGCAACTCGCCTTCCAGCAGGTAGGCATCGCGCTGCACGTTGCCGTCCACGCGCGGATCGGTCTGCAGCGCCTGCAGACCCTTGTATGCCTCGTCCTTGTGGCCCTGTTCGTAAAGAACGTTGGCGCTGCGCAGGCGCGCGGTGTCGGATTGTTCGCCGGTGACGCCCGCGTACCACTTCAGGGCTTCGTCGTAGTGCTTCAGCGTTTCCGCCAGCGTGCCGAGCAACAGGCGATTGCGCGGATCGTCAGTGCCGCTGCGGTGCTTCGCGAATTCGTAGAGACGCGCGAGTCCAGCGTCGTCCTTGGCCTTGTCGAGCATCGCCGCGCGCAGGCCGATCGTGTCGGTCGATTGCGCACCCTTCGCCAGCACGCGCTCGGCGGCACTGAAGTCTCCCAGCGCCTCGTATTGCCCGGCGACCGACAAGCGCAGGTCGGCATCGTTAGCGACCCTGGATTCGAGCGGAGCGATGACGGCCCGGGCTTCCTCGATCTTGCCTTCGTCCATCAACTGGCTGGAACGCAGCAGGGCGACGCGCGGATCCATCGGGAAACGCTTGACCGTCTCCGCCACCAGCGTTTGCGACAGCTGCGGCTGCGACAGCTTCTGCGCGAGCCCGGCATAGGCCAGCCAGGCCTGGACGTCGTTCGGCAAGGCGTTGCTGCCCACCAGCGACGACAGCACCTGCGCGGCCACCTTGGGATCCTTGCTGCCGCCGGACAACGCGACCAGCACGTATTTCCAGCCGCGCGGATCGCGATCGGCGATCAGGCTGCGGGCCTGCGTCGTGGCCGCAGCGGCATCGTCGGCGCGCAGGCGCAACGTGAGGTCGGCCATCCGCACCACCAGCGAATCCGGCGCACTCGGCCGCCACAGTTCCAATGCCTCGGCGGCGTGGGCGTTGTCATCGGCCAGCAGTGCGATGCGGGTGGCGCGTTCCGCCAGCACGGGATCGCGGCTGGCCTTGGCGGCGGCAAGGTAATGCTGGGCAGCATCCTTGAGCCGGCCTTCCTGCAAGGCGAATTCGCCGGCAAGCGATTCCGCGAGCGCGCCGGACTGCGGCTGCGATTTCGCGGCCAGGGCCGGGCCGGACAACGCAGGCAACAATGCCAACGTCAGGACAATGGAGCGGAAAGATGGAGCGAAACCGGGCATCCTGCGGTACCAAGCGTAAAATGTCGGACGTTTTGCAGCTTACCTCAGGCACCTGAACCCGCGGCCCCCATGACGCTTGTCGCTCTCGGCTTGAACCACCAGACCGCGCCGGTTGCCCTGCGCGAACGGGTGGCGTTTGCCGGCGATGCCTTCGCACCCGCATTGACGGCGCTGCGCGCGCTGCCGCAGGTCGAGGAAGTCGTGTTGCTGTCCACCTGCAACCGCACCGAGGTCTATGCCGTCGGCGAGGATGCCGCGCCGGCCGTGGCCGAATGGCTGGCGACGCACGCGGCGGAATCGACCGATCTCCACGCCTATCTCTACCGCCATCACGAAGGCGACGCGGCGCGCCATCTGTTCCGGGTCGCGGCCGGGCTGGACTCGCTGGTGCTGGGCGAACCGCAGATCCTCGGCCAGGTGAAGGATGCCTGGAGCCTGGCGCGTGGCAGCGGCGCGATGGGCCCGCAACTCGACCGGCTGTTCCAGCAGGCCTTCGCCACCGCCAAGCGCGCACGCACCGATACCGCGATCGGCGCCAATCCCGTCTCGGTGGCATCGGCGGCGGTGAAGCTGGCGCGCGACTCGTTCGCGCGGCCGCAGGATTCCACCGTGCTGCTGATCGGCGCCGGCGCAACCATCGAACTCGCGGCACGCCACCTGGTGCAGGCGAACGTGCGGCGCCTGTTGATCGCCAATCGCACGCTGGCCCACGCCCAGGCATTGGCGACCATGCATGGCGGCTATGCGCTGGCGCTGGACGAACTCGATCGCCATCTCGCCGAGGCCGATATCGTCTTTTCGGCAACGGCCAGCCAGCAGCCGATCCTGCATCGCCCGCAAGTGGAAGCCGCGCTGGTGGCACGCAAGCATCGCCCGATGTTGCTGGTCGACCTCGCGGTCCCGCGCGACATCGCCGCCGACGTCGCCGAATTGCGCGACGTCTTCGTCTACACCGTCGACGACCTGCAGCGCGCGGTCGAGGACAACCGTCGCAGCCGCAAGGATGCCGCCGAAGCCGCGGAAGCGATCATCGACCTGCAAGTGGCGCGTTACATGGAAGTCGCCGGCGCCACGATGGGCATGGATGGCGTGCGCGCCATGCGCGCCCATGGCCAGCGCCTGCAACAGGACGCGTTGATGCGCGCGCGCCAGCAACTTGCCGCCGGACAACCCGCGGACGCGGTGCTCGACCAGCTCGCGCATACCCTGACCAATCGCCTGCTGCACGCACCAACCGTCGCCGTGCGCGATGCCGCGTTGCGCGGCGATGCCGAATTGCTGCGCGCCGCCGCGCGCATGTTCCCCGACCACCCTGATTCTTCCGACGATGCTGCCGAGCCTGCGCCGCAAGCTTGAAGTCCTTGCGGAACGTCGCGACGAACTGGAACGGCTGCTGGCCGATCCGGGCGTGATCGCCGACGCCAAGCAATTCCGCAAACTCTCGCGCGAGTTCTCGCAACTCGAACCGCTGTCGATCGCGCTGGCCGAAGAACAGCGCTTGCAGGCGTCGCTCGCGTCCGCGCAGGCGATGCGCAACGATCCCGAACTGCGCGACCTCGCCGAAGAGGACATCGCGGAGGCAAACACGCGCCTGGCCGAACTCGACAACGAGTTGATGGCGCACCTGGTGCCGAAGGACGTGCGCGACGACGGCAGCCTGTACCTGGAAGTGCGCGCCGGCACCGGCGGCGACGAAGCCGCGATCTTCGCCGGCGACCTCTTCCGCATGTATTCACGTTACGCCGAGAAACAGGGCTGGCGCGTCGAGGTGGAATCGGCGAATCCCGGCGAACACGGCGGCTTCCGCGAAGTGGTGGCGCGCGTCGAAGGCAGCGGCGCCTATTCGCGGCTGAAATTCGAATCGGGCACCCATCGCGTGCAGCGCGTTCCCGAAACCGAATCGCAGGGCCGCATCCACACCTCGGCGGCGACGGTGGCGATCATCGCCGAGGACGCCGGCGACATCGACGTCGAGATCAATCCCGCCGACCTCAAGGTCGACACCTATCGTTCCAGCGGCGCCGGTGGCCAGCACGTCAACAAGACCGAGTCGGCGATCCGCATCACCCACGTGCCGAGCGGCGTGGTGGTGGAGTCGCAGACCGAACGCAGCCAGCACGCCAACCGCGACAAGGCGATGAAGCGACTGAAGGCGATGCTGGTGGAAGCCGAGCTGGAAAAACGCGAGGCCGCGCAGGCCGCCGATCGCAAACTGCAGGTCGGCAGCGGCGATCGCAGCCAGCGCATCCGCACCTACAACTTCCCGCAGGGGCGGATCACTGATCACAGGGTGGAAGGGCTGACCCTGTACGATCTCCCCAACATCCTGGAAGGCCAGCTCGATGCGCTGGTCGACCGCCTGTCACGCGAAGCCCAGGCCGATGCCCTGGCGAAACTCGAGGAGGCGCCATGAAACCCGTCGTGGACCGCGCGACGCTCGACGATCTCGATGCCCTCGCCCCGTTGTTCGACGGCTACCGCCAGTTCTATGAGCAGTCTTCCGACATTCAGCGCGCGCACGACTGGCTGAAGGCGCGCATCGGCCAGAACGAATCGGTGGTGCTGCTCGCTCGCCACGACGGCGCACCCGCCGGTTTCGTCCAGCTCTATCCGATGTATTCGTCGGTGCGCACCGCGCGCATCTGGGTGTTGAACGATCTCTTCATCGCCCCGGAATTCCGTCGCCACGGCACCGCCCGCTCCCTGCTGGACGCCGCGACGCAATTCGCCAAGGAAGACGGCGCCGCCTTCATCATGCTGGAAACGACGCGCGACAATGAAGCCGCGCGCGCCCTGTATCGCGCCGCCGGCTGGCACGAAGATTCTACCCAGTGGTATTCCAAACTCCTCTGACCCGGACGACACGATGGGCAAGTTGAAGCGCAAGCATTACGAACACGCCCTGGAGCCGATGCAGCTGGAACTGGTGCAGATGGCGCGCTGGTTGCAGCACACCGGCAAGCGCCTGGTGGTGGTGGTCGAAGGCCGCGACACCGCCGGCAAGGGCGGCGTGATCGCGGCGATCATGCAACACCTCAATCCGCGTCAGGTGCGCCACGTCGCCCTGCCCAAGCCGGACAGCCGCGAGCAGACCGAGTGGTATTTCCAGCGCTATGTGCAGGAATTGCCCGCAGGTGGCGAGATCGCGCTGTTCGATCGCAGCTGGTACAACCGCGCCGGCGTCGAGAAGGTGATGGGTTTCGTCACGCCGGACCAGGTCGCGGCGTTCCTGCGCCAGGCGCCGGTGTTCGAGAAACAACTGGTCGACGACGGCATCCTACTGTTCAAGTACTGGTTGTGCTGCGACCAGATCGAACAGGAAAAACGTTTCGCCGAACGCAGCGAAGATCCGCTCAAGGGCTGGAAGCTGTCGCCGATCGACATCAAGGCGCGCGAGCAATACGCCGCCTATACCGACGCGCGCGAAACCATGCTCAAGGCCACGCATACCAAGCAGGCGCCATGGACGCTGGTCGATTTCAACGACCAGAAACTCGGCCGATTGACGCTGATCCGCGACCTGCTCGACCGCCTGCCCGATACGCGCATCCCCGACGACGCGATCGCGCTGCCTCCGCTTGGCGGCAAGTTCCATCGCGAGCGTTACGGCACGCTCAAGCCGATCAAATCGTTCAAGGGTTGAGCGGCGGCGCCGGCACCGGACGGCCGAGCTCGTCGAGCGCGATCATCACGAACTGGCCGCGCGTACACAGCTTGCGATCCCCGGTGAGGAGATCTTCGGCAATCAGCTCCACGTCGACATGCATCGAGCTTCGCCCCACCTTCACCACGCGGGCGATGGTCTCGACCAGTTGGCCCTTGCGCACCGGCTGGTTGAAATCGACTTGTTCGGAACGTGCCGTGACCACGGTGCTGCGGGCATAACGCGAGGCGGCGATGAAGGCGGCCATGTCCATCCACGCCAGTGCTTGTCCACCGAACAGCGTGCCGAGGTGATTGGTGTGATCCGGGAAGACCATCTCGAGGAGACGCACTTCGGTCGGACGTGGATCGTTGGCAATGGCTTCGGACATGGCGGTGGTTCCGTCTGTGCTGATTCTCGAAACCACCTTACATGTTGCGTCGCAGCATCGCCAGTCGAATCGTTTTTCAGCCGAGCCCAACAGGCACGGGTGGCGGATTGAGTTCGGTGAACATGCCGTTCCAGTAGGGGTAATAGGGATACGGCGGAACCACCGCACTGGCGGCATCGAGCCGCGCGACCTGTGCGGCATCGAGTGACCATCCGGCCGCATCGAGGTTCTGTCGCAGCTGCTGCTCGTTGCGCGCGCCGATCAACACCGTCGACACGGTCGGTCGTTGCAGCAACCAGTTCAACGCGATCTGCGGAACGGCCTTGCCGGTTTCGGCCGCGATTTCATCCAGCACGTCGATGACGCGATACAAGCGCTCCTCGTCCACCGGCGGCGCGAATCCGGCGGTGTCGTGCAGGCGACTGCCGGGCGGCAGCGGCTGGCCCCGGCGGATCTTGCCGGTCAATCTGCCCCACCCCAGCGGACTCCACACCACGGCGCCGATGCCCTCCTCCCGATCCAGCGGCATCAGCTCCCATTCGTAGTCGCGCCCGACCAGCGAGTAATAGACCTGGTTGGCAACGTAGCGCGAATACCCGCGGCGATCGGCGATCGCCAGCGACTTCATCAACTGCCAGCCAGAGAAGTTCGAGACGCCGAGATAGCGGATCTTGCCCGCCTTCACCAGGCCATCGAGCGTCGACAATGTTTCCTCGATCGGCGTGTGCGCATCGAAGGCATGCAATTGCAGCAGGTCGATGTAGCCGGTGCCGAGCCGGCGCAGCGACGCATCCACGGCCTTCAGCAATCGCGATCGCGACGCGCCGACATCGTTCGGGCCATCGCCGAGGCGAAGTGCGGTCTTGGTCGAGATGATTGCCTGGTCGCGCCGGCCCTTCAATGCCGCACCGAGGATTTCCTCGGACGCGCCATCGGAATAGACATCGGCGGTATCGAAAAAATTGACTCCGGCATCGAGGCAGATGTCGATGAGACGGCGCGCTTCTTCCACGTCGGTATTGCCCCACGCGGAGAACAGCGGGCCCTTGCCGCCGAACGTGCCGACACCAAAGCCGAGCGCGGGGACCTTGAGGCCGGAAGCGCCGAGAAAACGTGTTTCCATGATGTTGTCCTGGAGATGGGGGAAAGGATCAGGTCGGCTCGCTATAATCCGGGAGCGCGATCGATTCGCAAGGCTCGCGTTCCTGCCGGGTCGCGTACCACGCCACGACGAAAGCGGATGCCGGCACCAATGCGCCGATCCATGTCAGTGCAGGCAACGGCGCGCCGTGGGCAAGCGCCGCGCTGCCCAGCCATGCGCCGAATGCGTTACCCAGGTTGAACGCGCCGATATTGAGACTCGATGCCAGGCTTTGCGCATCACCGGCCTTGCGCAACACCCAGGTCTGCAATGGCGCGCCGGTGGCGAAGGCCGCCGCACCCAGCAACCCGACGAAGACCGCCATGACGGGCTTGCTGGGCAACGCGAAGCGCATCAGCGCCATCGTCGCCGCAAGCGCGAACAGTGTGATGAGCAAGGCCCGCGACAAATCGCGATCGGCCAGGCGCCCGCCAACCAGGTTCCCCACGATCATGCCGGCGCCGAACAGCAGCAGGATCGGCGAAACGGCGGCATCCGCGAATCCGCTCACTTGCGTCAGCAACGGCTGGATGAAGGTGTAGACGGTGAACATGCCGCCGAAGCCCAGCGTGGTCATCAACAACCCCAGCAGGACCGGTCGGCGCGTCACGACGCGCAATTCCTGGCCGAGCGATGTCGCGGGAACACTCGCGCTTTTCGGAACCAACACTGCGGTAACGATGGTGGCGACGACACCGATCGCGGCCACCGCCCAGAATGTCGCGCGCCAGCCGTGGTGCAGTCCCAGCCATGCGCCGGCGGGTACCCCCAACAGGGTGGCGACGGTCAGGCCAGTGAACATCACCGAGAGCGCCGATGCTTTGCGCTCCTTGTCTACCAGCAATGTTGCCACCACGGCGCCAACTCCGAAGAAGGTCCCATGCGCCAGCGATGTCAGCACGCGCGCAGCAAGCAGCAACTCGTAATTCGGCGCCAAAGCACAGGCGAGATTGCCGAGGGTGAAGACCACCATCAGCGCCACCAACACCACCTTGCGCGGCAGGCGCACGGTCGCGGCGGTCAGCAACGGCGCGCCCGCGAAGACGCCCAAGGCATAGCCCGAGATCAGCAGGCCGGCGCTGGCGATCGATACCTTCAGATCGGTGGCGACCTGCATCAACAGGCCCATGATCACGAATTCGGTGGTGCCGATGCCGAAGGCGCCTGCGGTCAGGGCGTAAACGCCCATGGGCATGTGCTTGGCAGGCTTGGCTACGGCAGTGGGCATATGCGCTGGTCCTGATCGAGGACGCCCAGTCTGGATGTCGCAATATTTCCAATAAACAGGATATATAGTGATTCAGTTTCAATTTTTTATTGAAAATAGATGAACCGCCTCGACGACATCGCCCTGTTCCTCCGCATCCTCGACACCGGCTCGATCAGCGCTGCAGCGCGCCACCTCGATATTTCGGTGGCAGTCGCCAGCCAACGACTGAAACGACTGGAAACCGAGCTGGGCGTGCGCCTGTTCCATCGCACCACGCGTCGCTTGCAGCCCACTCCGGAAGGCCTGGCATTGGCGCAGCAGGGACGGCCGCTGGTCGAGGAACTCGAATCGCTTGGCGCCAACCTGCGCGAAAGCGCGATGGAAGTATCCGGCACCTTGCAGGTCACGCTATCGGCGACATTCGGGCGCCAGTACGTGTCGCCACTGTTGCCGGAATTCATGGCCCGGCACCCGAAGCTGCGCTTGCGCATGCACCTCACCGACCTGCGGGTCGATCTGGTCAACGAAGGCTACGATCTTGCGATCCGCATCGGCGCACTGGAAGACTCCAGCCTGGTCGCGCGCCGGATTGCATCGAACCGGCGCGTGGTCTGCGCATCGCCCGACTACCTTGCGCGACACGGCGAACCCCGCACCCCGCAGGAATTGGCGCATCACAATTGTCTATTGCTGTTCGGCCGTGACGGTCCACAGGACCTGTGGCGTTTCACTGGCCCCGATGGCGTCGACACGGCGGTACGGGTACGCGGGCGTTTCGAGAGCGACCTGGGCGAATTCATCCGTGACGCAGGACTGGCTGGCCAGGGCATCGCGATATTTTCGGTATGGCACATCATCGACGACCTGCGCGCCGGCCGGATGCAAATGATCTTGCCGAACTACCAATTTCCAGCCACGTCGATCAGTGCGGTCACGCCACACCGGCGTACCACCCCGCCGCGCGTGCGCGCCTTCGTCGATTTCCTCAGCGAGAAATTCGGCGACGTGCCGCCGTGGGAACGTTGACCGTCAATTCGCCGCGGGGCCGCCTGCCGCCGCGATCGCCGCTTCAATGTCGGCGGCCTTGACCGGACGCATGAAGCGCTTCACCACCTTGCCCTGCGGATCGATCAGCCAGCTGATCGGCAACGTCGGCGGCACGCCGAAATCGGCAGGCGGCGATCCGGGATCGACCTGCACGATCGGATACACCACCGGGTGCTTCTGCAGGAACGCCTGCAACTCCGCCGGGGCGATGTCGTCGTTGGCGATCCCGACCACCTTGATGTACTCGCGCAACGCCGCCAGCGCCGAAAGATCCGGCATCTCCTGCAGGCACGGGCCGCACCACGTCGCCCAGTAATTCACCACGACCCAATGGCCTCGCTGCTCGGCGAGATCGAAGGTCTTGCCATCGACGGTGGGGAGGCGGAGCTTCGGCTGCGCACCGACATCGGCGAGCCCCGCAGCAGGCGACGGCGTTGGAGTCGCGGGCTGCGCTGGCGCGGGCTTGGCGGCAGGCGACGCCGCCTGCGGCTGTTCCGGATGCGGTTTGCATGCGGCCAGCACCAGCACGACGGCGAGCGCGGACAAACGGAGGGAACGGTTCATCGTGTTCATTGCGGTTCGTTTCCGGGTTCGGAATAGATGGTGGCGACCTTGCGTTTCATCGCTTCGCGCAACGGCATGCGCAATTCGTCGATCACGCGCATCACGTCGCTGCCCAGCACATCATCGCGCATCGGCAGCATCGTCTCCTCGACCGGGATGCGCAGTTGCGCGATGACATAGAGCTCGCTGAGGCTGACGTCGGCAAGATCGCGCGACAGCAGCCATTCGCCGGTTTCGGCGCGCTTGACGATGCCGGCTTCACTCAACTTCGACAGCATCTCCTGCACCAGCGAATCGGTGAGGATCGGGTCGAGTTCACGCAGTTCGTCGGCGTGCAAGCCGTGGCCCTGGCCGCGCGCGATCTGGAACCGCCCGAGCATGCGCAGCAGTCCGTAGATTTCGCAGCCTTCCGGCAGGCGCAATGTCGCCGGCTGGTAACGGAATGCCGACAGGCTCGACGCAAACGACGCGCCCAGCAGCACCGCGACCCAGCTCAGGTAGATCCACAACAGGAAGATAGGGATGAAGGCGACCGTGCCGTACAGCTTTTCATAGCTGCGGAACGTGCCGAGATAGATGCCCATGCCCCATTTGACGAATTCGAACACCACCGTCGCCAGCAGCGCGCCGGCGAACGCATGTCGCCACTGCACGGTGCGATGCGGCACCACGCGATACAGCAGCAGGAACGCGACCAACTCGATCGACGATGGCGCCATCCGCAGCATGAAGGTTTCGAGCACGCGTCCCGGTTCGGATGCGAACACGCTCATCGCGAACAGCTTGGCCGACAGCGACATGCTGGCGACCGCGATCAGGGTGCCAAGTGTGAGCACCGTCCAGTACACGAGGAAGCGCGCGAAACGCGGACGCGCCACCGGCACCCGCCAGATGCGGTTGAAGATCGACTCCACGCTGGTCAAGGTGATCAACAGCGACAACACCAGCGCGATGATGCCGGCGGCGGTGAGCTGGCTGGCATTGAGCGAGTACTCGCTGATGTAGTGCTGCACCTGGCTCGCCGCGCTCGGCACGAAATTGGCGAAGACGTAGTCGGTGAGCTGGCCGCGCAGATCCGCATACACCGGGAACGCCGCCAGCATCCCGAACACCACCGTCGCCAGCGGCACCAGCGCGAACACGGTGGTATAGGCCAGCGAGCCCGCCGACTGGAATAGGTTGTCATCCCAGAAACGGCGGCCAAGGAAACGCATGAAGACCGCGCGCCGCACCGGGTCGCGGAGCTGCAACAGGCGGGACACGATCTGGTCGGGGATCCGGGGCATGGCGCACAAGATAGCCGGTCGGCCGTCAAGCCGGCCACGTACACTGTCCGGATGAAAGAGATTCTCGTCCTCTATTACAGCCGCGGCGGATCGGTCGCGGGGCTGGCCCGCCAGGTCGCGCGCGGCATCGGCGAAGTTCCCGGCATGGCCGCGCGCCTGCGCACGGTGCCGCCGGTCGCGCCGCAGACACAGCAGGTGCTGCCGCCCGTTCCCGAGGAAGGCGCGCCCTATCTCGAGGCCCGCGATCTCGACGAATGCATCGGTTACGCCATCGGCAGCCCGACCCGCTTCGGCAGCATGGCCGCACCGATGAAGCACTTCTTCGACGGCCTCGGCGCGCAATGGGCCAGCGGCACCCTGGTCGGCAAGCCGGCCTGTGTGTTCACCTCGACCGCGACGATGCACGGCGGCCAGGAATCGACGCTGCTCGGCATGCAGGTCCCGCTGCTGCACCACGGCTGCGTCATCGTCGGCATCCCTTTCACCGAAACGCGCCTGAGCACGACGCGCACCGGCGGTACGCCCTATGGCGCCAGCCATGTTTCCGGGCCGCAGGACAACGCCGAACTCAGCGATGACGAGACCCAACTCGCGCGCGCGCTCGGCAAGCGCATCGCCACCATCGCCGCCCTGCTCTCCTCCGGCACGCACACGTCATGACGCCCGCACGCCGGATCCTGTTCGCGGCACTGGTGCTGCTGACCATGCTCGATCTCGCCTGGTTCTGGCATGAGCCCCTGGCGCGCATCGTGTTCACGATACCGCCCGCGTTGTGCGCACTCGGCGTTTGGATGCGCCGACGTACCGCCGGATTCTGGTCGGGCGTGCTCGCGCTCTTGTGGTTTTCGCACGGGGTGATGGTGGCGTGGACGCGTCCGCCGGAACGCCTGCAGGCATGCGCGGAAATCGTGCTGGCCGTGGTGGTGATCCTCGCCGCCAGTCTGCCCGGCATGCGCGCACGTTTTGCCCAACGACGGGCCGCGCCAAAGGTTTAAACTGGCCGCCACGCCGCCGGAATCCATTCAATGCGCAACCTCGTACTCGTCGCCGCGATCGCCTCGTTCCCGCTGGCACTGCACGCGCAGGACGATCTGCTGAACCAGAGCCGCGCGGCGATGACCGCCAACTGCGTCAAGACCGCGCAGGAAAAGAGTCCGCAACTTCCCGCCGCGAAGGTCCAGATGTATTGCAGCTGCGTCTCGAACCGGTTGATCACCGACCAGGCCAGCCTCATCCGCGTCAGCGAAGCCGGTTTGAAAATGATGCGCAAGGAACCGGGCGCGCAGGAAGAATTGGCGAAACTCGCGGGACCCGCCGCTTTGATGTGCGCCAGCGAAATGCAGGGCAAATAAGATGGACGACCTGCTGATCGTCACCACCGGCGGCACCATCGACAAGATCTATTTCGATGCGAAATCGGACTACCAGGTCGGCGATCCGCAGATCGGCCGCATCCTCACCGCGCTCGGCGTGGCCTTCCGCTTCCACGTGATTCCGCTGCTGCGCAAGGATTCGCTGTTCATCGACAACAGCGATCGCGAGTTGATGCGTGCCACCATCGCCGCCCAGGCCGAGCGCTGCGTGCTCGTGACCCACGGCACCGACAGCATGGTCGAGACCGCCAAGGTCCTGCGCACGATCTCCGACAAGACCATCGTGCTGACCGGCGCGCTGAATCCAGCGCGCTTCGAAGGTTCCGACGCCGAGTTCAACATCGGCTGCGCGGTCGGTGCAGTGCAATCGCTGCCGCCGGGCGTCTACATCGCCATGAACGGTCGCATCTGGGATCCGGCGAAGGTGCGCAAGAACGTCGAAGCCAACCGCTTCGAGGCAGCGGGCTGAGCCATGCCCGCCCCGCGGCTCAAGCGGGTTTACGACGTGCCCGCCAGCGATGACGGCAAGCGGATCCTGGTCGATCGACTGTGGCCGCGCGGGCTGACGAAGGAAAAAGCGGCTGTCGATCTCTGGGCGAAGAGCGTTTCCCCCAGCGACGCCCTGCGCCATGAATTCCATGGCCATCCGGAACGCTGGGAAGAATTCGTCTCGGCCTACGAGAAGGAACTGGACGGCAATCCCGCACTGGCGGAATTGAAGGCACTGGTCCGCAAGGAACGCACGACGCTGCTCTACGCCTCGCGCGACGAAGCGCACAACAACGCAGTCGTGCTGGCCGCAGTGCTGAAGAAATAATCGAAAAGCGAATGAGCACGAGCAACAAGCAGGCCGTCGGAAGCAGCTACGTCCTGGAACAGATGCAGCTGGCCCGGGAAAGAACCTGGGAAGTCGTTGATCGGGTTTCCAGGCATATCGAACCTGGCATGCGCGAATCGGAAGCGATCGCGTATTGCAAGGACGTGATCGCGGAACTCGGCGCCGATCGGATATGGCATCAGGTGATCGTCCGCTTCGGCGAAAACACCCTGAAAACGTTCAAGCAACGTTCCGACGGCGATCCGGTGCTGCAGGAAGACGACCTATTTTTCATCGATCTAGGCATCGTCTGGAACGGACACGAAGGCGATGCCGGCGCGACCTATGCGGTTGGCCATGACGACGACATGGCGGCATGCGCATCGGCGGCCCGCACGCTGTTCGACGAAGTCAGGCGTCACTGGGAAGCCACCCGGGCATCGGGATCGGCGCTGTACGCGTTCGCGGAACAGCGCGCGAAAGCACTCGGCTGGCGACTCAATCTCGACATCAAGGGACATCGCGTCTCGGATTTCCCCCATGCCATCTACAAGGCGGGGGATCTCGGCGATTTCGAACGCTGTCCGGACGTGGGGCTGTGGATCCTTGAAATCCAGATCGCCCACCCTACCCGGCCATTCGGCGCGTTTTACGAAGACCTGCTGGTCTAGAGACCCGAGTCGGTTCTCAGAACATTCCGGTTTCGAGACGCGCCGCATCGCTCATCATGTTGCGATTCCACGGTGGATCGAACACCAGTTCGACGTCGGCTTCGGCGACGGTGGGAATCATTTCGAGCTTGCTGCGCACGTCGTCGACCAGGATCTCGCCCATGCCGCAACCTGGCGCGGTCAACGTCAGCTCGACATCGACGCGGCGCTGGCCCGGATGCTCCGGATCGGCCTTCACGTCCGCCGTATAGACCAGACCCAATTCGACGATATTGATCGGGATCTCGGGATCGAAGCAGGTACGCAACTGCTGCCACACCAGCTTCTCGACATCTTCGTCGCCGGCGCCTTCCGGAAGCTCGATCGGCGCGGGCGGTTCCTTGCCGATGGCGTCGCCGTCCTTGCCGGCAACGCGGAACAGATTGCCTTCGACGAACACGGTCCAGCTGCCGCCGAGGGACTGGGTGATGTAGCCGATGCTGCCGGCAGGCAGGCTCACGGCTTCGCCCGAGGGCACCATCACCACCGGACAATCGCGCTCGAAGCGCACGGGTTCGCTGTTGCGGGAGTACATCACGGCTGGGGCACGGATCCTTGAATCCGTACCATTTTAGTCCATTTTGATCGCGGACTCAGTGGCCGCCGCCATCCAGCGCCTTGAGTTCGCTCACCAGCGCATTGGCCATTTCCGCGCCGTCGCCGTAGAGCATGCGGGTGTTGTCGGTGTAGAACAGCGCGTTCTCGATGCCGGCGAACCCGGTGCCCTTGCCGCGCTTGATCACCACCACGTTCTTGGCGTTGACGACATCGAGGATCGGCATGCCGTAGATCGGCGAGGCCGGATCGGTCTTGGCGACCGGGTTAACCACGTCGTTGGCCCCGATCACCAGCGCGACATCGGTGTTGGGGAATTCGGGATTGATGTCGTCCATGTCGGCGATCAGGTCGTAGGGCACGCCCGCTTCCGCCAGCAATACGTTCATGTGGCCCGGCATGCGCCCGGCGACCGGATGGATGGCGAACTTCACCTTCACCCCGCGGGCGGCCAGGCGCTGCGTCAGTTCCCAGATCTTGTGCTGGGCCTGCGCCACCGCCATGCCGTAGCCGGGCACGATCACCACGCGTTCGGCATAGGCCATCAACGCAGCGACATCGGCGGCCTCGATCGGTTTCTGCGAACCGCTGATTTCCTGCGCGCTCGCGCCACCACCGCCGAAGTTGGAGAACAGCACGTTCTTGATGCTGCGGTTCATCGCCTTGGCCATCAGACGCGTCAGCAGCATGCCGGCCGCGCCGACCATGGTGCCGGCGATGATCAGCGCCGGATTGCCGAGGACGTAGCCTTCGAACGCCACCGCCAAACCGGTGAAGGCGTTGTAGAGCGAAATCACCACCGGCATGTCGGCGCCGCCGATCGGCAGCGTCATCAGCTTGCCGAGGCCGAGCGCGAGCAGGAAGAAGGCGACGATCCACGGCATCGCCAGCGTGTGTACCGCCATCGCGCCGCAAATGATCGCGGCAACCGCGACCGCCGCGTTGAACCATTGCTGGCCGGGGAAGGTGTAGCGCTTGTCCATGCGGCCGTCGAGCTTGGCCCAGGCGATGATCGAACCGGTCAGCGAGACCGCACCGATCAGCGAACCGATGCCAGCCAGCGCCAATGCGAATTCGGAAGGATGCTCGCCACCCGATGACGCCTTCCACAACTCCACCGCGCCGATCGCCGCCGCCGAACCGCCGCCCATGCCATTGAACAGCGCGACCATCTGCGGCATGTCGGTGATCGCCACCTTCTTGCCCCACAGCCAGGTCGGCACCACGCCGACGATGACGGCGACGAGGATCAGTCCGATGTTGTGCAGGTTCGGCAACGCGAACGTCGCAATCGTCGCCAGCACCATGCCCACGCCCGCCCACTGGATGCCGCTGCGCGCGGTCTTGGGACTGGCCATGCGCTGCAGGCCAAGCAGGAACAGCGTCGCCGCGACGAAGTAGCTCAACGCGACCAGCGTCTGCATGTTGAAGCCGCTCATGCGCCGCCCCCGGGCTTCTTCGAACTCTTGAACATCTCGAGCATGCGTTCGGTGACGACGTAACCACCGGCGGCATTGCCCGCACCCAGCACCACGGCGATGAAGCCCAGCACTTTCTCGGTCGGCGTTTCCGCCATGCCCAGCACCACCATTGCGCCGATCAGGACGATGCCGTGGATGAAGTTGGAACCCGACATCAGCGGCGTGTGCAGGATCACCGGCACGCGGGAGATGATCACGTGGCCGGCGATCGCCGCCAGCATGAAGATGTACAGCGCAGTGAAGCCGTCGCTCATGGCGTGTCTCCATTCGATTGCGGGCGCGGCGGCCACACGGTCTTAGCAAGCAATTCGTCGTTCCAGTCGAAGGCGAGCGCGCCGTCCTTCAGCATCAGGCTGACGAAGTTGAAGACGTTGCGCGCGAACATCTCGCTGGCGTGGGTCGCGCCCATCGAAGCGAGATCGAGCGGCCCGGCGATGGTGACGCCCACATGCTCGATGACGCGTCCAGGCTGCGTCAGCTCGCAGTTGCCGCCGGTTTCCGCGGCGAGGTCAACTATCGTGCTGCCCGGCTTCATCCCTTCGACCATCGCCGCGGTGACGATCTTCGGCGCGGGACGCCCCGGGACCGCCGCGGTGCAGACGATCACGTCGACGCTGCGCAGGTGATCGGCAAGGCGACGCTGCTGTTCCGCCCGTTCCTCGTCGGTGAGCTGGCGCGCATACCCGCCCTCGCCCGCGGCGCTGACGCCGAGATCGAGGAAGCGTCCGCCCAGCGATTCGATCTGCTCGCGCGTCTCCGGGCGCACGTCGAACCCTTCGACCTGCGCGCCGAGCCGTTTCGCGGTGGCGATCGCCTGCAGGCCGGCGACGCCGGCGCCAATGATCAGCACCTTCGACGGGCGGATGGTGCCGGCCGCGGTGGTGAGCATCGGGAAGAAACGCGGCGCGAGTTCCGCGGCGATCAGCACCGCCTTGTAGCCGGCCATCGACGCCTGCGAACTGAGGATGTCCATCGCCTGCGCACGGGTGGTGCGAGGCAGCCGTTCCAGCGGGAAGGCGACGATGCCGCGATCGCGCAGCGCACTTTCACGGGCGGGATCCGCTTCCGGCTGCAAGGATCCGACCAGCACCGCACCCTGCTTCATCGTCGCGATGGCCGCCGGTGACGGCGCCTGCACGCAGACCACCACGTCGGCATCGCCGAACGGCGCATCGGCCAACGTCGCGCCGGCATCGGCATACATCTGGTCGGTGAAGCCGGCGGCGCTGCCGCTGCCAGGGGCCACTGCGACCTGCGCACCCGCCTTCACCAGCTTGCCGCAGGTCTCGGGCGTCATCGCCACCCGGCGCTCGCCTGCCGCCGCCTCACGCCCTACCCCGATCCGTACCGCACCGATCCCTTCCACAGACGCGCACCCCGATCTGGTCGTTCCCCGAATCCTAAGCGATCGCCTGCGCTCGCAGCCATTTCTGGCGGCGGGCCGCGTACCGGCTACCATCTGCAGTTCGTTTCAGCCTCCCCCGCCATGTCCGTACCGCAGGTTTCCTTCATCCGCTGGTTCTTCTTCGTGGTCATGGCCATCGCTTTCGCGGCCGCGTGGACGGTGGCGTTCTCGTTCACCCATCGCACCCTGCCTTGGCTGGCCTTGCTGGCCGCCGTCGATGCCGTCATCGCGTTGCGAGTGCTGGGCCTGCCGCGCGGCAGGTGCGGCGCCATCGCCGGGGCGATCTTCGTGGCGATCGCCGTGGTGCTGTCCAGTCTGGCGATCGCGGCGATCAGCATCGGCGGCCCGGCCGGGTTCGGGCTGGTGGAATCGTTGTCGCGCCTCAGCCCGAGCCTTGCCTGGGAGCTGGTCCGGCTCGCCAACGGCCTGCCGCAGTTGCTGGTCTACGTGGTGGCGATGGAATTGGCCGCCTGGTGGGGCCACGGAAGATGAACACCGGAACACGGCCGTCAACCTGCCTCTTCGGCAAGCGTTTCCCGGTTGTCGCCCATCCCGGGCAGACGGCGAACCGGACTCCATGTCGATACATGCAATTGCAGCCACCGCGAAGGGATTGCCCTTGAACGCGCCGGTCACGAGCGCACGCACGCTGACGATCGAGCAATTCCTCGCCGGCATCCAGTCGCGCGCCTTCCGTTTTGCCGAACTCGGGCTGCGCAACCGCGACGACGCCCTCGACGCCGTGCAGGACGCCATGCTGCGCATGCTGCGCTACGGCGACAAGCCATCCGCCGAGTGGCAGGCGTTGTTCTGGAAGATCCTGCGCACCCGCATCATCGATATCAGCCGCCGCCGCGCCTTCCGCTTCAGCTGGTTGCGCAGCACCGGGGACCAGGACGAGGACATCGCCATTGCCTGGACCGACCCGGCCGGGGATCCTTCCAATCACAACGATGGCCGCGAGGCCTATGCTCTGATGGCGCAGGCGGTTCGCAGACTGCCGGCGCGCCAGCGCGAAGCCTTCACCCTGCGCGTGCTGGAAGATCTCGACGTCGCCACCACGGCGACCGTGATGGGATGCAGCGAAGGTTCGGTGAAGACGCATCTTTCCCGTGCACGCGATGCACTCCGCGTGCATCTGCAGGACTGGACATGACGATGAACAACGACCACGACGATTTCGACCGCAAGGCGCGCCAGTTGTACCAGGACGCCACGCGTGAAACCCCTCAAGCGGTCCGGCAGCGCTTGCGCGCCGCGCTGGCTGCGCCGCGCCCGAGCCGCCAGGCTTGGCAACCCGTGGTCGCATTCGCCTCGGTCGCGGTCCTCGCGATCGGCGGCCTGTGGTTGCAGCGCCCGATGACGCCGCCTGCGAATACCACGCCAGCCACCGCCGTTGCATCGGTCGTCGCCCAGGCGAATGTGGCGCCAACCGTGGCCACCACCACAAATCCCGCGAAAAAGCCCGCGGTGAGCGCCACTGCGGCCTACGATAACGATCCGGAGTTCTATGCCTGGCTGGGCAACGATGCTCCGCCGGTTCCCAGAGAATGAGCAAGATGCGTGCTGCCGCGATATTGATGACAGGTCTGGTGCTGGCTGCCCCTGCGATGGCGCAACAGCCCACGGCTGCGCCCGCGCCTGCCGCCAGCAGCTATCCGGAATGGAACAAGCTGACCCAGGAACAGCGCCAGGCCCTGATCGATCCGATCCGTTCGCGCTGGAACGACAATCCCGACATGCGCGCGGAAATGCTCAAGCGTGCCCAGCACTGGCAGCGGATGACGCCGGAACAGCGCGAGGCCGCGCATCGCGGCATGCAACGCTGGGAAAACCTGACGCCGGAACAGCGCAAGGCGATGCACGAGCAGTGGAAGGCGATGTCGCCGGAACAGCGCAAGGCCTGGCTGGAAGCCAACGGCCCCAAGTTGCCGCCGCCGCGGTCTGGACCGGCTGGCCCGAGAACGCCGCCGCCCCCGAGGCCGCAGGAACATCGCTGAACACTGCGGGTAAACCGCCGCATCACCCCACTTGCGCGAAGCGTCGCTCCCCGAGCGAATCGGCGACCTGCGCCATCACCTGATCGACCGGCGGCTCGACCGAGCGCACCAACACGCGACCATCGGCGATCAGGACGGCCATCGTTTCCGGCCGCACCACCATCCGCCGTTCGCCACGGCGATTGACCACCAGGATGCGTCCGGTGATCGCGCTGACCCAGGCGATCTTGGCCATGGTTTCCTGGGCACCGTCCTCGATGATGCGCAGCCCCTGCCCGGCACGCAGCCGGCGCACGCGCGCGACCAGCACGCTGTCCACGCCACGCGAACGCCGCTCCATGTCGGGAATGTGCAGCGGCAGTTCATCGAGCAACGGCTCCGGCGGATTGGACAGCATCGCCTCGTCCGGCGCGGCATCGGCACGCAACAGGCCACTTGCCAGGCGCGCCAGCGCCTCGATCGCCGCTTCGCCCTGCAAGCCGACGAAGCGCAGGTCGTCGAGGATCGCGGCGCGATTCTGCTCAAAGCCGGCAGCCAGCGCGCGGCTGCGCAGGGCCACCGCATCGGCATCCATCTGCAACAGAGCATCACCGACGGCACGCATCGCCTGGTAACGCGGCGAGCGGTCGCCGAAGCGCAGCCAGCCCTGCACCAGCACGTTGCGCCAGTATTCGGACAGGAACTGGAAGGTATCCGGCAGCACCTTGCGTCCCTCGAGCGAGGTATTCACCGCTTCGTCGGCGGCGATCCGCGCCTGGCGCAGACGTTCCTGGCCCTGCAAGGTCTCGGTGATGCGGCGTTCGGTCACTTCGGCCAGCGTGCGCTGGCGATCGAGCAATTCCTGCAATTCGCGGGCGGCGAGATCGAAGATCGCCATGTTTTCCTGGAAGCGCGCGACCACCTGGTCGACGACCTGCGATGCGCGCTCCAGCATCGAGCGGCTGGCGTGGGTATCGCCAGTGTTGCCATCGCAGGCTTCCACCAGCGCATCGAGCAGGCGCCGCGCGGGGTGGCCGCGGTTTTCGAACAACGAATCGTCGATCACCGCGACCTTGACGTAGGGCACGACCAGCTTGCCCATCATCTTCGTCGCCGGCTCCTCGAAGGCGTTGGCGCGCTGCAGGCCATCGAACAGCATCGCCACCAGGTCGACCGCATCCTCCTCGACCTCGGCGAACGACGATTGCTGGGGATCGAACCCGAACTGCCCGGCCGCCGCCATCAGTTCCTGGCGGATCACCACCGGCAACGAGCGATCGTCTTCGCCGCGCAAGGCACGCACGAATGGCGCCGGATCGTCGCCCTGGAGGACGGAAGCGATCGTCAGCACTTCGGAAGTATTGATCACGCGCGCCATCGCGGTCGGTGCAATCCGCGGACTGCTCTCGCCATTGCTGACGCGCCGACGCCAGGCATCCAGCTGGGCGTGGATACGGGTGCGATAACGGGTCTCGGGACGCACACCGGCGTAGCTGCCAATATCAACAGGTGTGCGCGGCCCTGCTGGCGACGACGCGTGTTCGCTGCCTTGGCTTTCCTCCATGCCGGCAGCACCATGGCCACCACCAAGATTCGCCGGCAGCGATTCGACCATGCCGCCATCCGGCTGCCAGCCACCTCCACCTCCACTGCCTCCCGTGGCGTGTCCGGAAGCCGGGCTGTCGTATGCCTCCCCGATGGACTCGCCATCGCCGATGACGCGCAGCAATTCCGGGACCAGCGCGCGCAGGACCGCTGCCATCTGCGTTTCGTAATGGCGCATCAGCACCGGGATCAGCGTCGGCGTCATCGCCTCGCGATCGAAGGTCGACATGAAGCTGCGGGTGATGCCTTCCACGTTCCACGGACCCTCGTGTCCGGCAAGGCCCGCGCCACGCGAAAATCCCTCGACTGCATGATCCAGGCGCTGGACCAGTGGCCCCAATCGCGCGCGGATCACTTCGTTGGCCTGTTGCGCATCGATCTCGAGCAAGAGTTCGCTTTCGCCCATCAGCGTCAACGCCGTACCGCTGCGCGAGGTCTGGCGATGCCACCAGGCCATCGCGTCGGCTTCCAGCGTCACGCGCAACCGCGCATGCCAATCTTGCGTGCCATCCAGCATCCCGTGCACGATGAACTGGTCGCGCGGAAGGGTGGAGAAATTGTTGGGTCCGACCGGAATCCGGTCGAGCGCGCTCTTCAGCTCGCTCCAGAATGGCGCAAGCTTCGCCGACACGAACTCGGCAACCAGGCGTGCCGCCTTCCTTTGCTGCTCTTCAACCTGGCTTGTCGCGGGAATTGTGGAATCATTCCGAGTCAAGCCATACCTCTGAGATGCTGACCGCCGCCCCCAGGCGACGGGAAGAATCCCCCCTGTTCACCATCCTAAGCAGGAAACCTTCACACGTCCATGACATTTGAATGCCTTGATCGCCGCCGATCGGTTCCTTCCCGCCAACTGTCGGCGCCGGGTCCGGATGAAGCCCAATTCGCACGCATGCTGCAGTCCGCAATCCGTGTCCCCGATCACGGAAAACGCGTTCCGTTCCGCTTCCTGCGCATTCGCGGTGACGCCCGCCTCGCCCTCGGCGGATTGCTGGAGGCACGCACCCGCGAACGCGATCCCCATGCCGGCGACGCCATCTTGCAGAAGGAACGCGAACGTTTCAGTTTCGCGCCGCTGATCGTCGCCGTGATCGCCAAGCAGGGACCGGACGAAAAAATCCCGGCCAGCGAACGCTATGCCACGGCGTCGTGCGTCTGTTTCGCCCTGCTGATGGCGGCGCAGGCCGCGGGCTTCGGCGCGCAATGGCTGACCGGCTGGGCCGCCACGGACCCGGTGATCCGCGCGCATCTCGGCATCGCCGAAGACGAGGCGATCGTCGGCTTCATCCATATCGGCACTCCCGTGATGGAAGCGCCGGAACGCGATCGTCCCGATCCTTCCGCGCTGCTCAGCGACTGGACGCCACGATGAGTCGGGTGCTGCATCCGCGCCCGACCCTGTATCTGGTCGATGCCAGCATGTACGTGTTCCGCGCCTGGCATTCGATGCCGGACGAATGGCACGACGACGACGGCTGGCCGCTCAATGCCGTCCACGGTTTCGCGCGCTTCCTGGTGGAACTGATCGAACGCGAGAAGCCACGGCATGTCGTGGTCGCATTCGACGAGGCGCTGGACTCGTGCTTCCGCAACCGGCTCTATCCCGAATACAAGGCCAACCGCGAGCCCGCGCCGGAAGAGCTGCGTCGTCAATTCGCGCACTGCAAGGCGCTGAGTTCGGCATTGGGCCTGGCGGTCCTCGCGCACACCGATTACGAAGCCGACGACCTGATCGGCAGCGCCCTGGTGCAGGCACGCGCGCACAATGCGCGTGGCGTGATCGTCTCGGCCGACAAGGATCTGTCGCAGTTGCTGCAGGACGACGACGAACAATTCGACTTCGCCCGCGGCCTGCGCTGGAGCGAAGCCGGCGTCAAGGCGAAACATGGCGTGCAGGCCCACCAGATCGCCGATTACCTCGCGCTGTGCGGCGATGCCGTCGACAACATTCCCGGCGTGCCCGGCATCGGCCAGAAAACCGCAGCGGTGCTGATCTCGCACTTCGGATCGCTCGATGCCCTGCTCGCCCGCGTCGACGAAGTGCCGTTCCTGCGCCAGCGAGGTTCGGCGCGCGCGGCGGCATCGCTGCGTGCGCATCGCGAGAACGTGTTGATGTATCGCCAGCTCACCACGATCGCCGTCGATGCGCCTCTGGATCCGCACCAGGCGCCATTCGCGCGCACCGCCGCCGATGCCGCGACGCTGTCATCCCTGTGCGATAGCCTGCGTTTCGGTCCGCTGACCCGTCGCCGCCTGCAGGTGGCTGCCGGTCTCGACTCCACAGCCACAGCCTGAGATCCGCATGGCCCATCAAATCGACGCTCCCAGCGAGCTCCTGTACGAAGGCAAGTGGTTGCGCCTGGTCAAGCGCGGAACTTGGGAGTCGTGCGAACGCGTGCATCGCGACGGCATGGCGGTGCTGATCATCGCGGTGACACCGGAGGACGAAGTGCTGTTCGTCGAGCAATATCGCGTGCCGCTGCAGGCACGCACCATCGAGATGCCGGCCGGGCTCGTCGGCGACGAACACGACGACGACACGCTGGAAGAAGCGGCCCGGCGCGAACTGATCGAGGAGACCGGCTGGGATGCGCGCGATGTGCGCGTACTGCTGATCGGTCCGACCAGTTCCGGCATGAGCAATGAACGCATCGCCTTCGTGCGCGCCCGCGGCCTGGTGAAAGTCGGCGACGGCGGCGGCACGCCCGACGAAGGCATCACCGTGCATGCGGTGCCGCGCAGCGAAGCCCCGGCATGGCTGATGAAAAAGCATGCCGAGGGTTACGAACTCGACCTCAAGCTATGGGCCGGGTTGTGGATGATCGATCACGAGCCGGACGGCAGCCCGGCTCGCTGACACTCACATCGCGATCGGCGCGAAGTGGTCGGTCGCACGCACCAGCGCGTCGATGTTCTCGGCCTCGAACGCCGAATGCCCCGATAGCGGCGAGACATGCAGTTCCGACTTCGGCCATGCCTTGTGCAGGTCGAAGGCGTTCTGCACCGGGCACACCACGTCGTAGCGCCCGTGCACGATCACGCCGGGAATGTCGGCAATCCGGTGTGCGTCGCGCAGCAACTGGTCGTCGACTTCGAAAAAGCCCTTGTTGACGAAATAGTGGTTCTCGATCCGGGCGAACGGCAGCGCGAACTTCGGATCGCCATGGCTGGTGACGTAATCGGCGGGGATGCGCAGATAGCTGGTGCCGCCCTCCCAGATCGCCCACGCCTGCGCCGCCGCCAGCCGCACCGACTCGTCTTCGCTGGTCAGGCGCTTGTGGTAGGCCGCCATCATGTCGCCGCGCTCGCTTTCCGGAATCACCGCGAGATAGTGCTGCCACGCATCCGGGAACAGGCGCGACGCGCCGTCCTGGTAGAACCATTCGAGTTCCCAGCGCCGCAGCATGAAGATGCCGCGCAACACCAGCTCGGTCACGCGCTCGGGATGCGTCTCGGCGTAAGCCAGTGCCAGCGTCGAGCCCCAGGATCCACCGAAGACCTGCCAGTGTTCGATGCCCAGCATTTCGCGGATGCGTTCGATGTCGGCGACGAGATCCCAGGTCGTGTTGTCGACGAGATCGGCGAACGGCGTGCTGCGACCGGAGCCACGCTGGTCGAACAGGATGATCCGGTACTTCTTCGGATCATGGAAACGGCGCATGTTGGCGCCGCAGCCGGCGCCGGGACCGCCGTGCAGCATCACCACCGGCTTGCCGTCGGGATTGCCACACTGTTCCCAATAGATGGAATGACGGTCGCTGACGGCGAGCATGCCGCTCTGGTACGGCTCGATCTCGGGATAGAGGGTGCGCATGGGGATCCTGCTGTTGCGGTCAATGCGTGGAGTTTAATCGTCCCAGCGTGACACGATCGCGGCCTTCCAGATCGCGCCGCGTCGCCACTTCGACGAAGCCTGCAGCTTCGAGCAATGCACGCACGGCATCGCCCTGGTCGTAACCATGTTCCAGCATCAGCCAACCCCCATCGCGGAGATGGGTGGGTGCGTTCGCCACGATGATGCGGATGTCATCAAGGCCATCGCCGCCCGATGACAATGCCGATGCCGGTTCGAAGCGCAGGTCGCCTTCGCCGAGATGGGGATCGCCGACAGCGACATAGGGCGGATTGCTGGCGATGAGATCGAAGCGTTCGCCCTGCAGCGGTGCGAACCATTCGCCGTGGCGGAATTCGACATTGGCGATGGCGAGTCGCTGTGCGTTGCGTTGGGCGACTTCCAGCGCATCGCGACTCGCATCGGTTGCGATGACCCGCGACTGCTTGCGTTCGTGCGCCATGGCCAGAGCGATCGCGCCACTGCCAGTGCCGAGGTCGGCGGCGGACCCGCCATCCACCAACCTCTCCAACGCCAGCTCCACCAACAACTCGGTTTCCGGGCGTGGAATCAGCGTCGCCGGCGTGACTTCGAGATCGAGCGACCAGAAGCCGCGTCGGCCGGTGAGATAGGCCACCGGCTCACCCTGTTCTCTTCGCTGCACCAGCAATTCGAAGTTGCGGGCCTGCTCATGGCCGAGCACGGCATCGCGGTTGGTGAAGAGCCAGGTGTGCGAACGGTCGATCACGTGCAGCAGCAGCCATTCGGCATCGACCGGATCGATGCGCCGGCCGGCGTCGGCAAGGAGTTCGCGGATGGGCGGGAAATTCATGGCGCAATGCTACCCGTCTCAGTCGTTGAGACGCCGCCGCCCCACCCTGCCGCGATGCACGGCCAGATCCGTTTCGACTTCCATTCCGGCATTCAGGGCGGGTCGGCGACTGCGGCGGATAATCCCGCCATGGCTTCGCATCCCGCACTGGCGCAGTTCCACCCGGCCGTCGCCGGCTGGTTCGCGCGCAGCTTCCCCGGCCCCACCGACGCCCAGGTCGCGGCGTGGCCGGCGATCGCCGCGGGACAGCACACGCTGGTGGCTGCACCAACCGGATCGGGCAAGACGCTGACCGCCTTCCTTGCCGCCATCGACGCCCTGGTCCGTGACGGGCTGGCGCAGGGCGAGCTGCCGGAAGGCGTGCAGGTGCTGTACGTGTCGCCGCTCAAGGCGCTGTCGAACGACATCCATCTCAACCTCGAGGCGCCGCTGGCCGGCATCCGCGAGGAACTCGCACGCCTCGGCCTGCCCGACGTGGCGATCCGCACCGCGGTGCGCACCGGCGACACCCCGCAGGGCGAACGCGCCGCGCTGCGCAAGCACCCGCCACACATCCTGGTGACGACGCCGGAATCGCTCTACATCCTGCTCGGTTCGCAATCCGGACGCGACATGCTGGCCGGCGTGCGCACGGTGATCGTCGACGAAATCCACGCCGTGGTGCAGAGCAAGCGCGGCAGCCATCTCGCGCTGTCGCTGGAACGGCTCGATGCGCTGGCGGGACGCCGCATCGCCCGCGTCGGGCTGTCCGCAACTCAGAAACCAATCGAGGAAGTCGCGCGCTATCTGGTCGGTTCGGCGAATGTGGATGCTGATGGCAAGCCCGAGTGCACGCTGATCGACATCGGCCATTCCAAGCCGCGCGACCTCGCGCTGGAATTGACGCCCGTGCCCTTGCAGGCGGTGATGTCGAACGAGCAATGGGAGCTGGTCTACGACCGCATCGCCGAGCTCGTCGAGCAACATCGCACCACGCTGGTCTTCGTCAACACGCGACGGATGGCCGAACGCGCATCGCGCCATCTTGCGGAGCGCCTCGGCAAGGAACACGTCGCCGCCCACCACGGGTCGCTGGCGAAAGAGTTGCGGCTCGATGCCGAGCAGAAACTCAAGCACGGCCAGCTGAAAGTGCTGGTGGCGACGGCGTCGCTGGAACTCGGCATCGATATCGGCGATGTCGACCTCGTCGTGCAGATCGGTTCGCCGCGCAGTATTGCTGCTTTCCTGCAGCGCGTCGGCCGCGCCAGCCACCATGTCGGCGGCATGCCCAAGGGCCGCATCGTTCCGACCACGCGCGATGAGTTGATGGAATGCGTGGCGTTGCTCGATTCCGTGCGTCGCCACGAACTCGATATCCTGATCATGCCGCCGGCACCTGTCGACGTGCTTGCGCAGCAGATCGTCGCCGAAGTCGCCTGCCGGGAATGGAACGAGGACGCACTGTTCGACACCCTGCGCCGTGCCTGGCCGTATTCGAAGCTGGAACGCGCGCTGTTCGATGCCGTGGTGAAGATGCTGGCGGAAGGATTTACCACCCGGCGCGGGACCCGCAGCGCGTGGATCCATCGTGACGCCGTGCACGGCCAGCTGCGTGCGCGCAAGGGCGCGCGCACCACCGCGACGATGTCCGGCGGCACCATTCCCGACACCGCCGACTACGCGGTGGTGCTGGAACCGCAGTCGGTGATGATCGGCACCGTCAACGAGGATTTCGCGATCGAAAGCCTCGCCGGCGACATTTTCCAGCTCGGCAATGCCAGTTACCGCATCCTGCGCGTCGAAGCCGGGCGATTGCGCGTGGAAGACGCCGAAGGCGTACCGCCCAACATCCCGTTCTGGCTGGGCGAAGCACCGGGCCGTACGGACGAGCTTTCGCACAGCGTGTCGCGCCTGCGCGGCGATCTGGAAACGCGATTGCGTGGAGATGACGGCGCGATCGATATCCCTGCTGCAATCGAATGGCTGCGCGCGGAACTCGGGCTGGACGAAAACGCCGCGCGCCAGATCGCCGAGTACTGCGCCGAGCAACTCGCCGGGTTCGGCGTGCTGCCGACGCTGGAACGGATGACGATGGAGCGTTTCTTCGACGAGTCCGGCGGCACCCAGCTCGTCATCCATACGCCCTATGGCAGTCGCGTCAATCGCGCCTGGGGACTGGCGCTGCGCAAGCGCTTCTGCCGCAGCTTCAATTTCGAGTTGCAGGCCGCAGCGACCGAGAACGCGATCGTGCTGTCGCTCTCGACCAGCCACAGTTTCCCTTTGGATGATGTTGCGCACTTCCTGCATTCCAATTCGGCCAAGGACGTGCTGGTGCAGGCGCTGCTCGACGCGCCGCTGTTCCCCGCGCGCTGGCGCTGGAACGCCACGACTGCACTGGCGCTGCCGCGCTTCATCGGCGGCAAGAAGGTCGCGCCGCAGCTGCAGCGCATGAAGTCGGAAGACCTGCTCGCCACCGTGTTCCCCGACCAGGTCGCCTGCCTGGAAAACATCGTCGGCGAACGCGAGATTCCCGATCACCCGCTGGTCGCGCAGACCCTGCATGACTGCCTCGAAGAGGCAATGGACGCCGAAGGCTGGCTGGCGATGCTGCGCAAGCTGGAATCCGGCGACGTCAGCATCGTCGCGCGCGATCTCACTGCGCCCACGCCGTTCGCCGCCGAAGCCCTGAACGCGCAGCCCTATGCCTTCCTCGACGATGCGCCGCTGGAGGAACGCCGCACCCAGGCCGTGCAGACGCGTCGCTACAGCGATCCGCAGCAGGCCTCCGATCTCGGCCGACTCGACATCGCCGCGATCGAACAGGTGCGCGAGGATGCCTGGCCGCAGGCGCGCAGCGACGACGAAGTGCATGACGCCCTGATGAGCCTTGGCGCGATCACCGCATCGGAAGCGGAAGCCAGCGACTGGTCGGAGACGCTGCGGAAACTGGCCAAGCAGCAGCGCGCGACACTGTTGATGGATGTCCGGCTCCATAACAGTTCGGTCTGGTGCGCCGCCGAACGCCTGACCATGCTGCAGGCGATCCATCCCGAAGCCGCGTTGCAGCCGCGCATCGACGCCGCGCCGGGCTATGCCGATCTCGCGTGGACGCGCGAGGACGCCGTACGCGAACTGCTGCGGATGCGCCTGACCGGTTGCGGCCCGATCACTGTCGCAACACTCGCGGACGCGTTGGGCATCGATACCGGCGACATCGATATCGGACTCGCCATGCTGGAACGCGACGGCTATGCCATGCGCGGTCGCTTCGATCCCGACATCGACGGCGAACAGTGGTGCGAACGCAACCTGCTCGCCCGCATCCACCGGCTGACACTGGGACGGCTGCGCCGCGAAATCGAACCGGTGCCGCCGCGCGATTTCCTGCGCTTCCTCTGCGAATGGCAGCACGTCGCACCGTCGTCGCGACTGCGCGGACCGGAAGCGCTGGCCGGCGTGCTGGCGCAACTGGAAGGCTACGAGGCCGCAGCCGCAAGCTGGGAAGGCGAGCTGCTGCCCGCACGCGTTGCCGACTATTCCATCCACTGGCTGGACGAACTCTGCCAGGCCGGGCGCATCGCCTGGGCGCGTTTGCGCGCACCCAGCGCGGAAGGTGGAACGAAGGCGAATTCGCCGGTGCGGGCGACGCCGATCGTGCTGGTGCCGCGACGTACCCTGCCGCTGTGGTCGCGCCAGATCGATGCGACACGCGACGATGCCCCGCTGTCCTCGCGCGCGCAGAAAGTCGCGGATGCACTGCGTACGCACGGGGCCTCGTTCTTCGACGAACTGCTCGACGAATCGCGACTGCTGCAGACCGAACTCGAGGACGCACTGGCCGAGCTGGTCGCGCGCGGCATGGTCAGCTGCGACAGCTTCTCCGGCCTGCGGGCACTGCTGCTGCCGCAGGGCAAGCGCCCGAAAGCAAATACACGCCGTGTGCGCCGCGGACTGGTGAGCGGTATCCGTGATGCCGGACGCTGGACGCTGGCACGCGCCCCACGCAAGCGCGATGCCGAAGATGCAACGTCCGATGCCGACGACATCGAACAGATCGCGCGCGTGCTGCTGCGTCGCTACGGCGTGGTGTGCTGGCGCATCCTCGAGCGCGAGGCCGCGTGGCTGCCGCCGTGGCGCGAACTGGTGCGCGTCTATCGCCGGCTGGAAGCACGCGGCGAACTGCGCGGCGGTCGTTTCGTCTCCGTGCTGGTCGGCGAACAGTTCGCACTGCCGGAAGCGGTGGCCGCCCTGCGCGCGATCCGCAAGAAAGCACCCGACGGCGTGATGCTGCCGATCTCCGCCTTCGACCCGCTCAACCTGGTCGGCACCCTGCTGCCCGGTCCGCGCCTGCCGCGCATCGCCGGCGCCCGCCTGCTGGTCCGCGACGGCCTGCCGCTGGCCAGCCACGTCGCCGGCGAATTCGCCGCCCTGACCCCGCTGTCCCCGGAAGACGAGGCCGAGGCCCGCCGCCTGCTGCGGCTGGATCCGGCCCATGCCCGTCGAATCGATAGTCAAAATCTATCAATAGAATCACTATAATCGATTTGATTTAACTATCGACGACGCCTATCTTGATCGTCACCGGATCGACGCAGTCGTCGGTTCTCCCCTTTCAGTAAACCCCCAACCAACCCAAGGAGCACGCAATGTCCCTCATCAACACCCAGGTCCAGCCGTTCAAGGCCCAGGCTTTCAAGGATGGCAAGTTCATCACCGTCAGCGACGCCGACCTGAAGGGCAAGTGGTCCGTGATCATCTTCATGCCGGCTGCCTTCACCTTCAATTGCCCGACGGAGATCGAAGACGCCGCCGAGCATTACGCCGAGTTCCAGAAGGCCGGCGCCGAAGTCTATGTCGTCACCACCGACACGCATTTCTCGCACAAGGTGTGGCACGAAACCTCGCAGGCCGTCGGCAAGGCCAAGTTCGCGCTGGTCGGCGATCCGACCCATGCGCTGTCGAAGGCGTTCGACGTACTGATCCCGGAAGAAGGCCTGGCCCTGCGCGGCACCTTCATCATCAACCCGGAAGGCGTGATCAAGACGATGGAAGTGCACGACAACGCCATCGCCCGCGACGTCACCGAAACCGTGCGCAAGCTGCAGGCCGCCCAGTACGTCGCCAGCCATGACGGCGAAGTGTGCCCGGCCAAGTGGAAGGAAGGCGCCAACACGATCAAGCCGTCGATCGAACTGGTCGGCAAGATCTGATCCTCGCGATCGCCTGCCCTCTCCCGCAAGGAGAGGGTTGGGCCGAGCGGATGCACGCGTCCGTTCCGTCCAGCTCTCTCGCCCCAATCCTGAAGTTGTTTCGTCGCGACGCGCCGGAACGCCGAATCGTGTCCGCAAGGAGAACCTCATGCTCGACAACGAACTGAAAACCCAACTCGCCGGCCTGCTGCAGAACCTGCGCATGCCGATCGAACTGGTCGCGCACCTCGACGGCGGCGAGGCATCGAAGGAAACACGCGCCCTGCTGGCCGACATCGTCGATGCCGGCGCCGGCAAGGTCACCCTGCGCGACGCCGCTTCAAATGAAGGCGAGCGCGTCCCGAGTTTCCAGATCACCCGCCACGGCGAAGACACCGGTGTGCGTTTCGCCGGCCTGCCGCTCGGCCATGAATTCACTTCGCTGGTGCTGGCTTTGCTGCACGTCGGCAAGCATCCGCCCCGCCTCGACGACGATGTCATCGCGCAGATCGAAGCGCTCGATGGCGAGTACGTCTTCGAAACCTATTTCTCGCAGTCCTGTCAGAACTGCCCGGACGTGGTGCAAAGCCTCAACACCATGGCCGCGTTGAATCCGCGCATCCGCCACGTCGCCATCGACGGCGCTTCGTTTCAGAAGGAAGTGGAAGAACGCGAAATCCTCACCGTGCCGCAAGTCTTCCTCAATGGCCAGCCGTTCGTTCAGGGCCGGATGACGGTTCCGGAATTCCTCGCCAAGCTCGACAGCGGCGCGACCGCGCGCGCAGCTGAAGCATTGAAGGACATCGAACCGTTCGACGTGCTCGTCGTCGGCGGTGGCCCGGCAGGCGCCGCTGCAGCGATCTACGCCGCCCGCAAGGGCATCCGCACCGGCATCGTCGCCGAGCGCTTCGGCGGCCAGGTGCAGGACACCATGGCGATCGAGAATTTCATCTCGGTCGAATACACCGAAGGCCCGAAGCTGAGTGCCGCGCTGGAAGCGCACGTACGCAGCTACGGCGTCGAAATGATTCCGCTGCAGCGCGCAGAAGAGCTGATCCCGGCGAAGGAACCCGGCGGTCTGGTCGGCGTGCGCCTGGCCAGCGGACCGGTGTTGCAGGCGAAGTCGGTGATCCTCGCACCCGGCGCGCGCTGGCGCCAGACCGGCGTGCCCGGCGAAAGCGAACACCGCAACAAGGGCGTGACCTACTGCCCGCACTGCGACGGTCCGTTGTTCAAGGGCAAGAAGGTCGCGGTGATCGGCGGCGGTAATTCCGGCGTGGAAGCGGCGATCGATCTCGCCGGCCTCGTCGATCACGTCACCGTGCTGGAGTTCGACGGCAAATTGCGCGCGGACGAAGTACTGCAGCGCAAGTTGCGCAGCCTGCCCAACTGCACCGTGCACGTGAACGCGCAGACCACCGGCATGCACGGCGACGGCAGCAAGCTCAACGCGCTCAGCTATACCGACCGCAGCAGCGGCGAAACCCGCCAGCTCGACCTGTCCGGCGTGTTCGTGCAGATCGGCCTGCTGCCCAACAGCGAATGGCTGAAGGGCGCGATCGAACTGACGAACCGTGGCGAGATCGTCATCAACGATCGCGGCGAGACTTCGCTGCCGGGCGTGTTCGCCGCCGGCGACGCCACCACGGTGCCGTTCAAGCAGATCGTGATCGCGATGGGCGCGGGCTCGACCGCCGCACTCTCCGCCTTCGACTACCTGATCCGCACCAGCGCGCCCGCCGAAGCCGAAGCCAAGGCCGCCTGATCAACACGGAGACGATGATGCGTCCGTTCGAACTGCTGCGTATCGACCATGTGGTATTGCGCGTCAGCGATCCCGAACGATCGCTGGCGTTTTATCGCGACGTGCTCGGCTGCAGCATCGCGCGCCGACGCGACGACCTCGGCCTGATCCACCTGCGCTGCGGCGCCTCGATGATCGACCTGGTCGATATCCACGGGAAACTCGGCCAGCCAGGCGGTGCTGCCGCCGGCGAACAGGCGCGCAATGTCGATCATGTCTGCCTGCGCATCGAACCGTTCGATGAAGCCGCGCTGGTTGCGCACCTCGCACGGCACGGAGTGCAGCCAACGGGACCCGCGCAATCGAACTTCGGCGCAGAAGGTGATGGCCCGTCGATCTACCTTCGCGACCCCGATGGCAATACCATCGAACTGAAGGGGCCTTCGCCCACCGTAGGTATGATCGATCCATGAACCTGCGCGATCTCCGCTACCTGGTGGCATTGTCCGACCTGCGCCACTTCGGTCGCGCGGCGCAGGCCTGCCATGTCAGCCAGCCGACGCTGTCGATGCAGATCAAGAAGCTGGAGGAAGAGTTCGGCGTGCCGCTGGTGGAACGCGCGCCGCGACGGGTGATGCTGACGCCGGTCGGACGCGAGATCGTCGACCGCGCCAAGCACGTCATCCACGACGTGGAGCAGATGAAGGAACTGGCGCGCCGCAGCCGCGATCCCGAAGCCGGCAGCCTGCGCCTCGGCGCGTTCCCGACGCTTGGCCCCTATCTGTTGCCGCAGGTGTTGCCGGCGCTGCGCAAGCGCTTCCCGAAGATGGAATTGCTGCTAAGCGAGGAAAAGAGCGACGTGCTGGTGTCCGACCTGCGCGAAGGCAAGCTCGACGCTGCCTTCCTCGCACTGCCATTGAGCGACGACCGCCTGTACGCCGAACCGTTGTTCGAGGAAGCGTTCCTGCTGGCGGTGCCGAGCGGCCATCACCTCGCCAATGCCAGACATCTGCGCATCGGCGACCTGGTCGACGAGCAACTGCTGCTGCTCGACGACGGCCACTGCCTGCGCGAACAGGCGCTCGACGTCTGCGAGCTCGCGGGCGCGCACGAGAAACCCGGGTTCCGTGCCACCAGCCTGGAAACGCTGCGGCAGATGGTCGCACTCGGCAATGGCGTGACCCTGCTGCCCGACCTGTCGGTGCGACCGCCGCACGTGCAGCCGGAAGGACTGGAACTGGTGCGCTTCGAAGCGCCCGCACCGCACCGGCGGATCGCGCTGGCCTGGCGCGGCAGTTCGCCGCTCGATGGTTTGCTGCGCAACGTCGCGGCGACCGTGCGTGGCGCGATCGCCGAATGATGATGGCCTGGCGCGTCGCGCTGTGGTCGCTGGGCGCCTGCGTACTGGCGCTGGCGGTATGGATCGGCATCGTGCAATGGCAGGATGCGCATTCGCCACGGATGCAGCAGGCGAAAGCGATTCTTCCCGCAACGCCGTGGTTCCAGGCATCGCCCTATGCGCCGCCGACACGACCGCAACAGGTCGTCGCGAATCCCGCCTGTCCGCAGCCTCAAACCACCGGCGATGGCGAAGCGCCCTTGCAGACGCCGGTGCCAAACGGCGTTTCGACATTCAATGTGGCGCATGGCCGCCTCGATGCGCTGGCCGGTTTCAGCGTCGATGCCCGCGTGCTGTCGCGCCGCGAGTACGGCGACGATCGCCCCGCACTGTTCTCGCCGATCGACCTCGCGCTGGGCTGGGGCCCGATGACGGATACCGCGACGATCGCCCAGCTCAACGTGCGCCAGTCGAACCGCTGGTATCGCTATGGCTGGATCGGCAATCCGCCGCTCGATCCCGGCGTGATCATCCGCAGCAGTGCCAACATGCACATGATCCCCTCCAATGCCGCGGTCGAAAAAGCGCTGGATGCGGTGCAACGCGATGACCGCGTGCGCATCGATGGCTGGCTGGTGGAAGCGCACGATCGTGGTGGCTGGAACTGGCGCAGTTCGATGACGCGCGACGATACCGGCGCCGGCGCCTGCGAGGTCATTTACGTGTGCCGGGTGACGCGGTTCTGAGAAGGACTACTGACCGGTCGCCGGCGCTTCCGGCTCGGCATCGGGCGGCAGCTGCGGCTTCGATTTCGTCTTCAATCCGGCGATGAAGATGCCAGCGAGGCTGACCGCCAGGCCCAGCCATTGCCGCGACGTCGGCGTGTGCGGGAACACCAGGATGTCGAGCAGGTAGGCGACGATCGGCTGCAGCAACAGCAACAGGCCGACCATGCCGGCGCCAAGCGATTGCATCGCGCGAGAGATCAGGATCCAGCCGAGGCAGTGGCCGAACACCGCCAGCACGACCAATACCACCGCGGATTGCGTATCGGGAATCGCGAAGGAATCACCTTCCACCAATGCGGCGACGCCGAGCAGCAGCGCGCAACCCGCCGACGCGAAGCACAGCACCTGTTCCACCGGCACGCGCGCATGGACCTTGGCGACTTCCTCCTGCGCGCGCTTGATGCCGACGTTGTAGAACGCATAGGCGATCCCGGTCGCGAGCCCGAGCCAGACGCCCCAGTGATAGCTCTCCGGCAGCGTCGCCCAATCGCCGCCGAGCAGCAGCCACAGGCCGAAGAAGGCGCACAGCAATCCGAGATAGAAGCGCCCGCTCAGGCGTTCACCGAACACCAGGACCCCGGCGACCGCCATGAAGAACACCTGCGTGTTGGCCAGCAGCGTCGACAAGCCCGGCCCGACAATCAGGATGCTCCGGTGCCACATCCACAGGTCGCAGGCGAAGGCGATCGCGGGCACCGCGATCCACATCCAGGCCGAGCGCGGCATGCGTTTCCAGCCATGGCGAAACTGCACCAGCAGCGCCAGCACGATCGCCGCCAGCAACATGCGCCAGAACGCCGAGACCGTCGGCGAGGTGTGCGACAGCCGCACCATCATGCCGTTGGTGCCGATGATCGCCGCGCCGACCAGCATCCGGGTCAGCGCAGCGCGCGATGCCTGTTGCGTCATCTACCGGTTGCTCAGGCGCCGGTTCCCACCGGGCACGACACGCCGGTGCCGCCGAGTCCGCAATAGCCGTCGGGATTCTTGGCGAGATATTGCTGGTGCTCGTTCTCGGCGTAGTAGAACTCGGGTGCGGGGAACACGACTTCGGTGGTGATCTGTCCGAGTCCCGCCGCGGTCAGCCGCTTCTGGTAGTCATCGCGGCTGGCGAGCGCCAGCGCATGTTGTTCCGGTGTGGTGCACTGGATCGCCGAACGGTACTGGGTGCCGATATCGCCGCCCTGCCGCATACCCTGGGTGGGATCGTGGTTTTCCCAGAACGCCTGCAACAACGCGCCATAACCAATGATCGAAGGATCGAAGATCACCCGCACGATTTCCGCATGGCCGGTTTCGCCGGTGCAGACTTCGCGATAGGCTGGATTCGGCGTGTAACCGCCGGCATAACCGGGCGCAGTGCTGATGACGCCGGGCATCGACCAGAACATCCGCTCCGCACCCCAGAAGCAGCCCATACCAAAACGGGCATCGCCATAACCGGTGAAAACGTCGCGCAAGGGCCCGCCAATCACGAAATGGACGTTGTCGATCGCAATCGGCGTGGCACGTCCCGGAAGTGCGCGCTCGGGCGCGATCATGCGGTCCTTCCACGGTCCAATACCACCCATGTCCATTGCTCCTTTGACCAGGAACAACAGTTTACCAGCGGCTACTCCGAGGCCGGATCGAACGCGGCGGCGTCGAGATCGAAACGCACCTGGTTGCGGCCACGGCGCTTGGCGTCGTACAGCGCCTGGTCGGCGCGATCGAGCAGGTGCGCGGGCTTGGCCTCGTCGCGACGACGCATCGCGATGCCGACGCTGATGGTGATCGGGATCGACTGGCCTTCCCACTCGACCTCGAGCGTCTCCACCGCGGCGCGGATGCGTTCGCCCAGTTGCTGCGCCACCGCCAGCGGCGCACCCGGTGATACCACCACGAATTCCTCGCCGCCATAGCGTCCGAGCAGATCGCCGGAACGCAGGCTGGAACGCAGCAGGCGGGCGACGGCACGCAGGCATTCGTCGCCGGCGGCATGGCCGAACTCGTCGTTGATGCGCTTGAAGTGGTCGATGTCGAGGAACAACACCGCGAGTGGCGAGCGCGTGCGCGCGGCCTGGGCGAGCGAGGCAGCAAGATCGACGTCGAGCGAATTGCGATTGAGGACGCCAGTCAAGGCGTCAATGCGCGCGTTCGCGATCAGCGCACGCGCCTCGCGCTGCTGCTCGAGCGCTTCGCGTACCGCATTCGCCATGCTTGCCAGCGCGGCGAGGTCGGCCGCGCTCAGGGCCGGGGCATCGGCACCGCGTTCGATCACCAGCACCGAATGGCTGCCCTTCAATATCTGTGCCGGCACCAGCACCGAACGCAATCCGCGCCCGACCACCGGCGTGTGGTTCTCGATCGGCGCCGCGCCCGTCGCCACCGATTCCACCCAGTTGCGTCGCGGCGCCAGCCAGCCGCGCAATTCGTCGAGCATGGTCGTCGGCAGCGCATACGCCTGCGGCGCGCGGCGCCCCGGGAACTGCACCAGACCGGCGCCTTCCAGCCCGAGACAGGCCGTCGCAGCCCCCAGCAGGCGATGGATCGCCGCGAATTCCAGTTCCGGATCGGCGATGTCGCCCAGCGAATGGGCGAGATCGCGTTCGAGTTCGCGCACCGCGGTTTGCGCATCCATCTGCCGGCGCAGCTGTTGCTGGTTCTGGCGTGCACGCGCCAGCTCGATCCGGTAACTCTCGATGCGCCGCACCAGGCTGATCGCCACCACCGTGCACAGCATGGCGCCGGTGATCTGCAACAGTCGCCCGGCCCACCACCAGTGCGCGATCAGGCCGGTCTCGTAGGCAAGATGGGCAAGACTGGCGAAGAACGAGACCAGCACCGCCACCAGCACGGCCACGCGATGCGGAATGCCGTTGCGATAGGCGCGCACGCAGAACGCCAAGCCGATGAGCGCAAGGACGAACCACGATCCCTGGCCCAGCGCCCACGCCACCACGGGCGGCAACGGCAAGAACAGCAACGCGACAGACGCGATGATGGCGGCGATCACGATCGCCACGGACAACTGTCGCCATTGGCTGGCACGCGCTTCGCCGGGCAATGCCCCATGTTCCTGCACCAGCACGATGCCGGCGGCGATGCCGAGGATCATCAGCACCGAGGTGCCGTGATTGCCGAAACCGCCGAACCAGGCCATCGCCGGGATCTGGTACAGGTGTCCGTTCACCGACATCAGCACCAGCAATCGCAGCAACGCAAACCACGAGAAGGCCAGCATGCTGCGCTGCCTGGTGGCGATGTACAGCGCGATCACCACCAGCGCCAGCACCAGATAGACGGCGTAGCTCATCGCGGCGGTACCGGCGATCCGGCGATCGTCGCGCCCGGCCAGCAGGTGCGGCTCGAGTCGTCCCATCAGCGCGGTCGGCGTCGCCGATTGCGCGCGGATGCGCAGGTGCAGGTCGCCCTGGCGCGGCACCATCACGTTGAACTGGTAGGACGAGGTCAGGCCCGGCAGGCGTTCGCGATTCACTTCATAGAAGCCGTCCCGGACCACCTGCCCGGTGACCAGGTCCTCGACCTCGATGCGGTCGAGCGCGGTGCGCTCGAAACGCAGGGCGACGATGCCCTGTTCGCGCATGGCGTCCGGCACGCTGGCGACGAGATCGAAGCTGACCGGCTGGTTGCCGCCGGGGACGCGCGCGACCATGCCGTCGTCGTCCGGGCCGCTCTCGCCCTGTTGGGCAGCGACACCAGACTCGGAATGCCAGGCCAGCGGAAACGAAGGCGCCGGCGGCATGAAGATCCGTCCGAGCAAGGCGATGCAGACCGCCCCCAGCAAGGCCACCAGAACGGCCAGTTGCACGCGATCGGACCAGCGCTCGAATCGGGGGAAGAATGAGCCGGACATGAGGCGCATACGCTACTGCGCATCCGGCCCCGCGGCTACCTGCTAAAACCCGCTTACTGTGACCGATGGCGCAAGTCGATTCCGCAGACCCGGTACACTGCGCACACCGTTCCAGTTCCAGCATCGCATGTCCGAGCTTCCGACCACGCCGGCACCCGCCGAGCGTACCGATTTCATCCGCAACATCGTCCGCGACGACCTCGCCGCCGGCCGCCATGCCGCGGTCAAGACGCGTTTCCCGCCGGAGCCGAACGGCTACCTGCACCTCGGCCACGTGCGCGCCATCCATGCCAACTTCGGCATCGCCGGCGAATTCCACGGTTCCTGCAACCTGCGCTTCGACGACACCAATCCCGCCAAGGAAGATCCCGAATACGTGCAGGCGATCCAGGACGACGTGACCTGGCTCGGCTACCAGTGGCGCGACTTGCGCCACGCTTCCGATTATTTCGACGTGCTCTATCTCGGTGCGGAACAGCTGATCCGCGACGGCAAGGCTTTCGTGTGCGACCTCAGCGCCGAGGAAGTGCGCGCCACCCGCGGCAACCTGACCGAGCCCGGCACCAACTCGCCCTATCGCGACCGCAGCGTCGAGGAGAACCTCGACCTGTTCAAGCGCATGCGCGCCGGCGAGTTCGGCGATGGCACGCGCACCCTGCGCGCCAAGATCGACATGGCCTCGCCGAACATGAACCTGCGCGACCCGGCGATCTATCGCATCAAGCACGTCGAGCACCAGAACACCGGCGACGCCTGGCCGATCTACCCGATGTACGACTACGCGCACGCGATTTCCGACGCCATCGAAGGCATTACCCACTCGCTGTGCTCGCTCGAGTTCGAGGACCATCGCCCGCTCTACGATTGGGCGGTCGACAACGTCGCGCTGACGCGCCATCCCGATCTGCTCAAGCCGCTCACCGACAAGGGCCTGCCCAACGAAGCCGACAAGCCGCGGCAGATCGAGTTCTCGCGACTCAATCTCGATTACACGGTGATGAGCAAGCGCAAGCTGATGGCGCTGGTGCAGGAAGGCCTGGTCTCGGGCTGGGACGATCCGCGCATGCCGACGCTGCAGGGCATCCGCCGTCGCGGCTATACGCCCGAAGCGCTCAAGCTGTTCGTGGGGCGTCTCGGCCTGTCGAAGCAGAACTCGACGATCGACTACACCGTGCTCGAGAACACCTTGCGCGAGGATCTCGATACGCGCGCGCAGCGCCGAATGGCGGTGCTCGATCCGTTGAAGCTCGTGATCAACAACCTGCCGGCCGATCATCGCGAAACGTTGCGCTTCCACAATCATCCCAAGGACGAAGGCGCGGGCGAACGCGACGTCGCCTTCTCCAACGCCTTGTGGATCGAGCGCGAGGATTTCGCCGAAGTGCCGCCGAAGGGCTGGAAGCGACTGGTGCCCGGCGGCGAAGTGCGCCTGCGCGGCGCCGGCATCTTCCGCTGCGACGACATCGTGAAGAACGACGCCGGCGAGATCGTTGAATTGCAGGGCTGGCTCGATCCGGAATCGCGCCCCGGCATGGAAGGCGCCAACCGCAAGGTCAAGGGCACCATCCATTGGGTGGATGCCGCGACCGCGGTGCCGACCGAATTCCGTCTCTACGACCGCCTGTTCACCGCGGCCGATCCCGACGACGACAGCGATGGCAAGGGCTATCGCGAGCACTTGAACCCGGAATCGCAGCGCAACGTGCAGGGTTATGTCGAAGCCGACGCCGCCAACACCGTGCCGGAAACCCGCTTCCAGTTCGAGCGCGTCGGCTACTTCGTCGCCGACCGCCGCGATCATGTGGCCACGAAGCCGGTGTTCAATCGCGCGGTGACCCTGCGCGATACCTGGATGCAGAAGGAAGGCTGAGTCGCGATGCTGCCGCTGCAACTCCATCTCACCCTGCCGATCTGGGCGCACGAGTTCCCGATCGCCGATCGCTACGAAAGCGACGACGACAAGGTCGCGCTGGCGGTGGCGTTGTCGAAGCGGAATATCGAAGCCGGCAGCGGCGGCCCGTTCGGCGCAGCCGTGTTTTCGCCGGACCACAAGGTGATCGCGATCGGCGTCAATCGCGTCGTGCCGCAATCGTGTTCGGTGGCGCACGGCGAAATGATGGCCTTCATGCTGGCGCAGCAACGCCTGCAGCGGCCGCGCCTCAACCGCAACGACGACGGCAGCGTGTGGGGGCCGGTGACGCTGGCGACCTCGGCGCAACCCTGCTGCCAGTGCTACGGCGCCAGCGTGTGGGCCGGTATCGACCGTCTGCTGATCGGCGCGCGCGCCGAAGACGTGATGGCACTGACCGAATTCGACGAAGGCCCGTTGCCCGCCGACTGGATCGGCGAGCTGCAACGCCGCGACATCGAAGTGGTGCGCGACTTGCAACGCGATGCCGCCTGCGCCGTGCTGCGCGCGTTCGGCGAGAGCGGGACGCATTACTGATGACCGCACTCTCCGGCCTGCTGTGCTGGTGCCGGGCGGGATTCGAACCGGAACTGGCCGCGGAACTCAGCGATCGCGCCGCGCTGCTCGGCCATCCCGGCTACGCCCGGACCCATCGCGACAGCGGCTACGTGCTGTTCCATTGCGAAGATGGCGCCGCGCTGGATGATGCGTTGCCGTGGCGCGAGCTGGTATTCGCACGGCAGAAACTGCGCCTGATCGCCGAACTTTCCGACCTCGATCCCGCTGATCGCATCACGCCCCTGATCGCCGCGCTACGCGAATCCGGTGACGGCCCGTTCAATGATGTCTGGGTCGAACATTCCGATTCCGACGAAGGCCGCCCGCTGTCGGGACTGGCGCGCAGCTTCGGCAATGCGTTGCGTCCGGCATTGAAGCGGGAAGGACTGCTCGATCCAAAGGCGCGGCAGAGATTGCACGTCGCCTTCATCGACGGTCGCCACGCCTTCCTCGCCAGCGCCGATCGCGACGACAGCGCGCCGTGGCCGCTGGGCATTCCGCGCCTGCGCATGCACGCCGACGCGCCCTCGCGCTCGGCGTTGAAGCTCGACGAAGCGCTGGGCGTGTTGATCACTCCGGAAGAACGGCAAGCCTGGCTGCAACCCGGCATGCGCGCCGCCGACCTCGGCGCCGCGCCCGGTGGCTGGACCTGGGTCTTGCTGCGGCAGGGACTGAGCGTCATCGCGATCGACAACGGTCCGCTGCGCGCGCATCTGTTCGACATCGGGCAAGTCACCCACCTGCGCGAGGACGGCTTCTCCTGGCACCCGCAGGACCAGCTCGACTGGATGGTCTGCGACATGGTGGAACAGCCAATCCGCGTGGCCGAACGCATGGCGTCCTGGCTGCGCGAAGGCTGGTGCCGGCGCATGATCTTCAATCTCAAGCTGCCGATGAAGAAGCGCTGGCTGGAAACGCAGCGCTGCCTCGACCTGTTCCGTGCGCAGTGCGGTGGCGACGTCGATCTGCGCGCGCGCCAGCTGTATCACGATCGCGAAGAGATCACGGTGTTCGCCGCATACGCGAATACACGCTGACACTGGTCGCATTCATTTCGCGCATATCGCGCATTCACTTTTTTGCTGTCCGCTTTCGCGGCCGATTGCGTTGCACGAATGTCGATACCGAAATTTCTTGCCTGAAAGCGATTAGCCTGAACATCGATTCATGGATTTAGCGCGACGTTAACTTGCACGATTGCGCATCCGAATTACGGTCGAGCCTCCCCCCGACACGTTGTAGAGGTTCCCGCAATGAATCGCACTTCCCTGTTCATCGCAACTGCCGCCTTGCTCGCCTCCTCCGGCCTGGCTTCGGCGCAGACCGCACCGCAATCGGCTCCGCAGCAGGCGCCGGCTTCTTCATCGCCAAGCGCGACGCAGACGCCATCGGCGACCGACAGCATGTCGGCCCCGGCACAGACTGCACCGGCGACACCGGCAGCGGACCCGATGGGCACGACACCGACCGATCCGGCAAGCACTGGCAACAAGGACAGCAAGAAAAAGAAGCACGGCAAGAAGGACAAGGACGTGACCGCGGCACCGGCCACCACCACGCCGTAAGCCGACCGACATGCCCCGCTACGGCGGGGCATTGCTTTTGCGAATCAGATTCCCGCGGCGTGACGCCACAGCGCGTGGCGCAACATCGGCACGCGCCCGGCGATGCCCAATGCATGCCCGCGTAGCAGCGTGGTCACGGGCAGATCGTTGGAATAGACGCGATTAATCGTCTCGAAGGCCAGCGTCGACACCGCATTGTCACTGCGGCGTTCGCGTGCCCAGCGCTGCAGGCGCGCCGGCGCATCGAAATCGCGACCCTTCGCCTTGGCGTCGCGCACGCCGCGCAACCAGGCCGAAACGTCGCGCAGACCCAGATTCACGCCCTGCCCCGCCAGCGGATGCACCACATGCGCGGCATCGCCCATCAGCAATACGCGTTCCGCGCGCTGCGCGCGCGCCAGCTTGCGTCGCAACGGGAAGGCAGCGCGTACCGAATCGAGCTCCAACCTACCCAGGCAGGCATCGGAAGCGCGGGTGAGTTCATGGTTGAAGGCGGTGGCGTCCATCTCCTGCAAGCGCCGCGCTTCGTCGACCGGCAACGACCACACGATCGAACTGCGCCCTTCCGTGCACGGCAGCAAAGCCAGCGGACCACCGGGCAGGAAACGCTGGAACGCGGTCTGCGCATGCGGTTGTTCGCTGCGCACATAGGCAACCAGCCCGAGCTGGTCGTAGTCACGATCGTCGGTGGCGATGCCGGCGAGTTCGCGCAAGGCGGATTGGCCGCCATCGGCAGCGATCGCGATACGGGCATCCAGCGTCCCGCCATCGTCCAGCGTGATCCGTACGCCGCCTTCGTCCCTGCCTTCATCCGACACGACCAGACCAGTCACGCGCGCCGGGCAACGCACGACGACACCACGCCGCTCCAACTGCCGCCACAAGCACTCGACCAGCAATCCGTGTTCGACGATCCAGCCCAGTTGCGGTCGCGCCAATTCGTCGGCGTCGAATTCCAGCACATCGCCACCGGCCGCGTCCCACACCCGCATGCGCCGATAAGGCTGCGCGCGCTGGCGCGCGACCTCTTCCCACACATTCAGGCGATCGAGCAGCGCCGCATTGTCGGGCGCGAAGGCGTAGACGCGCAGATCCGGCTTGGCTGGCGACCACGCCGGCGGTTCCGTCGCTTCCACCAGCGCGACATCGAGCCCGGCATCGGCCATGCCCAGCGCGCAGGCGATGCCGACCACGCCGCCACCAACGACCACGGCGTCGAAACGACCGCGGCTGCTTCTTGCGGACACGGTCATCGCGCGACCTCGCGACACAGCGCCGGGACATCGCCGCGATAGCCCATCGCGCCGCCGACCAGCATTGATTGCACCGCATCCACTTGTGCGATCGCGCCCATGCCCAAGGTGCGCAACGGCCGCAGCAATGGCGACGGGTTGGCAGCGAGCCGCGCAAGTCCGTCGGAAAAAGCGATGGTGCGCGAACGGTCTTCCGCGCGTCGTTGCGCGTAACGCTGCAACACCTCGTTCGCGCCGGCGTCGGCCACGGAAGCAGCGATGCATTCGACCAGCGTCAAGGCATCGCGCAGGCCGAGGTTGAAGCCCTGCGCACCGATGGGATGGATGGTCTGGGCGGCATTGCCGATCACCACGCCACGCGATGCGATCAATCGCTCCGCCAGGACGCGCTGCGCCGGATAGCGGCTGCACGGCCCGGCGGAAAGAAAACGTCCTGCGCGCCAACCGAAGGCGTCCTGGATGCGCGCACACCACGCTTCGTCATCCAGCGCGGCGACGGCATCGGCTTCGTCGGCGGACACCGCATGCACCACGCCGTAATGGCGATCGCCGCGCGGCAGCAGCGCGGTCGGACCATCGTCGGTCAGGCGTTCGTAGGCCGTGCCGTCCGGCGCGCGATCGCAACGCATGCGCGCGACGAACAATGTCTTGCGGTAATCGTGATGTTCGGCCGCGATGCCGAGCGCCGCACGCACCATGCTCTGCGTGCCATCGGCGCCGACCAGCAGTCGTGTCATCAATAGGTGTTCGCCTTCGCCATCGGTAATGCGCACGACGCGGGCATCGCCATCGACAGCCGATTCGATGAAGCGCGCAGGGCGATAGCGAGTGAGATGGCGCAATTCGCCCAGCCGCGCTTCCAGCGCCTCGCCGAAATCGCTGGCGACGACGACCTGCCCGAACGCCTCGCGATCGTAGTCGCGGGCATCAAGCTCGACGCGACCGAAATCGCCGCGACGACTGACATGGATGCGGCGGATCGGTCCTGCCGGCGCGCGCAGCAGGCGCCACACGCCGAGATTGGCCAGGGCGTTGCAGGTGGCTTCGGCGAAACTGAGGTTGCGCTGGTCGAACACCGCAGGCAGCGCTCCGGCGGATGCGGCTTCCACCATCGCGACGTCGAGGCCGAGACCATCGAGGGCGATCGCCAGGCTGGCGCCGACCAGCCCGCCACCGACGATGACGATGTCGTGTCGGCGCACCGCGGCGCCGGGCGTTGTGGGGGCGTGTTCTGGCATGACGCGCTATGCTAACGGCTTCCGCACCATCTTCCGTTGAAGCCGATGAACCGCACCGACCAGACTTCCGCCCTCGCCGCCGGCCCGTGGATGCTTGCCGCGATGATCGCCGCCGCTGCGCTGACCCGCCTGCTGCCGCACCCGCCGAATTTCTCGCCGGTCGAAGCCATGGCCCTGTTCGGTGGCGCCTATTTCGCTTCACGCCGCACCGCGCTGTGGATCCCGCTGATCGCGATGCTAGTGTCGGACGTGGCGCTCGGCCTGCTCAATGGCGGCACCTACGCCGATTACGTCGGCCACCTGTCGTTCTGGCTGGTCTACGCCTGCATCGCCCTGACCACGTTCGCCGGCTTCTCGCTGCGCGGTCGCGTCAGCGGCGCGCGCGTGCTCGGCTGGTCGCTGGCCGGCTCGATCTTCTTCTTCCTCGTCACCAACTTCGGCGTGTGGGCCAGCGGCACCATGTATCCGAAGAACGGCGCCGGCCTGATGGCCTGCTACGCCGCCGGCATCCCGTTCTTCAAGTGGACCGTGCTCGGCACCCTGCTGTATTCGGCCGTGCTGTTCGGCGGCTTCGAACTGCTGCGCCGCCGCGTTCCGGCCCTGCGCGCGCAGACGGTGTAATCGCGCCCGCTGTTCGCGGACATGGGCAATCGCCTTTCGAAGATCTACACCAAGACCGGTGACGATGGCAGCACCGGTCTAGGCGACGGCAGCCGTACCGGCAAGGACTCGTTGCGCGTTGCCGCCTACGGCACCGTCGATGAAGCGAATTCCTGCATCGGCCTGCTGCTTGCCAGCGCTGTACCGGACGACATCCGCGACCTGCTGACCTCGATCCAGCACCAGCTGTTCGATCTCGGCGGCGAACTGTGCATTCCCGGCCATTCGGCCATCGACGATGCCGACGTCGAACGCCTCGAGCAGCGACTCGACCACTACAACGACGCCTTGCCGCCGCTGAAGGATTTCATCCTGCCCGGTGGCGGCGAAGCTGCCTCGCGTTGCCATGTCGCGCGCACGGTGGTCCGCCGCGCCGAACGCGAAACCGTCGCGCTGGCACGGATGGAGACGGTGCGTCCGCAGGCGGTCCGCTATCTCAATCGCCTCTCCGACCTGCTGTTCGTGCTGTCACGCGTGCTGGCGCGCGACAGCGGCCACGGCGAGGTGCTGTGGCAGCACGAGCGCCGGCGTTGAACCTGCGCGTTTACACGCACGCCGCCTGCCTCGACCACGACACCGGCCCCGGTCACGCCGAACATTCCGGTCGCTTGCGCGCGGTGCTCGATGCATTGCAGACATCGGCGCTGTCGCTCGACTGGCAGGATGCGCCGCAGGCAACGCGCGAAGACCTGTTGCGCGTGCACCACGCCGCATTGATCGATCGCGTGCTTGCAGGTCCCGTCGGCGGCGACATCGAATGGCTGGATTCCGATACCGCGCTATCGTCCGGCAGCCCCGAGGCCGCGCTGCGCGCGGCCGGCGCCGCGATCGCCGCGGTCGACTGGGTGTTGGCCGGCGATGATCGCCGCGCGTTCTGCGCGGTGCGCCCGCCCGGGCACCACGCCGAACCCGACATGGCGATGGGCTTCTGCCTGTTCGACAACATCGCGCTCGCCGCGGCGCATGCGTTGGCGAGCGGCATCGAACGGGTGGCGATCGCCGATTTCGACGTCCACCACGGCAACGGCACCCAGGCGATCTTCGAGCGGGAGCCGCGCGTGCTGTTCGTCGACACCCACCAGTCGCCGCTCTATCCCGGCACCGGCCACGCCGCCGAGACCGGCGCCGACAACATCGCCAACGCACCCTGGCCGCCCTTGGCCAGCGCCCAGGCCGTGCGGACGCTATGGGAAGAGGTGCTGATCCCGCGCATCGATGCCTTCAGGCCGCAGTTGCTGCTGGTTTCGGCCGGCTTCGATGCCCATCGCGAAGACCCGCTGGCGCAGGGCATGTTCGAGACCCGCGATTTCGCCTGGATCACCGAACGGCTGGTCGAAGTGGCCGAACGCCATGCCCGCGGTCGGATCGTATCGACCCTGGAAGGCGGCTATGCCCTGCCGGCGCTGGCGGATTCCGCCCGCGCCCATGTCACCGCACTGTGCGGTCAGCGCTGCTGAGGCGCTTCGGGCTCGAAGTCCAGCGCCGCCGAATTGATGCAGTAACGCAGCCCGGTCGGCGCCGGGCCATCGGGGAAGACATGGCCCAGGTGCGACTCGCAGCGGCTGCAGCGCACTTCGACGCGATGCATGCCATGGCTGTCGTCGGCATGTTCATCCACGGCCGCGTCCGCGATCGGGCGCACGTAGCTCGGCCAACCGCTGCCGGAATCGTATTTGTCGGTGGACGCGAACAGGGGCTGGCCACAGGCCACGCAGGCATAGCGGCCGGCTTCGTGGTGATCCCAGTACTTGCCGGTGAATGCGCGCTCGGTCGCCGAACAACGGCAGATCGCGTATTGCTCGGGACTCAGGCGTTCCCGCAACTCGGAATCGGTCGGCAGCGGGTCTGGATGGGTGGTTTCGGCCATGTCTGTGCTCCAGCGGTCCTGAACGAAAGTGTGGCCTTGATTGCCCGCAGGCAAGCGATCCGGCAAAGTAGCGCGACTTGGCATTCAGGAAGCCCCGTGCGCCCCAACCCGCGCCTTTTGCCCCTGTCGTTGTGTATCGCCGCGGCCCTGCCGCTCCATGCTGCTGAGAAATACCGGCTGGATTGGGGGCGTTGCCCGGCCAAGGACCCTGTTCCGATCTTCACCGATACGGCGCCGACCGGCGACGAGAAGGTCACCCCGCGCAAGCAGCTGCAGACCACCCTGGAAGGCGACGAACAGACCGGCACGGTCGACATGCCGGTGTTCAACGGCAACGTGGCGCTGAACCGCGGCAACCAGTTCCTGGGCGCCGACCACGTCAGCTACGACCGTGACAAGGACACCTACACCGCCGAAGGCCATGTGCGCTACCAGGATCCGAAGATGCGCATCCTCGCCGACAAGGCGCAGGGCAACCAGACGGCCGACACCCATACCATCGACAACATCCGCTACCAGATCGTTTCCCATCGTGGCAACGGCACCGCCGACCACATCGATCTGAACGGCAGCAAGGGCGAGCTGTACGACGCCACCTACACCACCTGTCCGCCGGAAAAGCGCGACTGGGAACTCAAGGCCTCGCGCATCGACGTCGATACCGAGGAAGGCATGGCGGTGGCGCACAACGCCAAGATCCGCGTCGGCAAGGTGCCGGTGGCCTACATCCCGTGGTTCAAGTTCCCGATCGACGATCGCCGCCGCACCGGCCTGTTGTTCCCGTCGATCTCGCAGACGCAGCGCAACGGTTTCGACTGGCGCCAGCCGATCTATATCAACATCGCGCCGAACTACGACGACACCATCAGCCCGCGCATCATGACCGCGCGCGGCATCGCCCTCGACAACGAATTCCGCTACCTCAACGAGAGCGGTTCGGGCGTCGCGCGCGCGATGTGGATGCCCAACGACAAACTGCGCGACCGTTCGCGCGGCAGCTTCACCTACCAGGCCTTCCAGAACCTGTCGCCCAACTGGCAGGCGCGCGCCAACCTGTTGTGGCTGAGCGATCCGCGCTATCTGGAAGACTTCAACAGCAGCGCCGTCGGCCTTGCCCAGTATTCGGCGATGAGCGAAGTCGGCGTCTACGGCCGCGGCCACCACTGGGATGCCTCGATCAGCGCCGACCACTGGGTGCGCACCGATTACACCCTGACCGAGGCATCGTTGCCCTACGACCGCCTGCCGCGCATCACCTACAACCTCGACACCCCGGTGGGCGTCCTGTTCCGCGCCGGCATCAATGCCGAGGCCGTGCGCTTCCAGCACCAGAATTACCGCAATTTCGCCACGGGCACCTTCGACCAGACCGGCCCATCGCTGCGGATCCCCGGTGGCAGTCGCTTCGACATCAAGCCCTTCGTGTCGATGCCGCTGCAGGGCAATTGGTGGTTCCTGACGCCCACCGTGGCATGGCGCTATACCGCCTACCAGCTCGACGGCGATCTCGCCAACAACAACGCCAAGGATCGCGCGATCGCGGCCGAGGCGCTGCAGGGGCGTTACTGGAATCGCGACACCGTGCCCGACACGGTCTGGCAGCCGCTGGTCAAGCGCAACCCGACCCGCAGCCTGCCGATCGTGTCACTCGACGGCGGCATCCAGTTCGACCGCAACGTGCATTGGGGCAGCAAGGACTACGTGCAGACGCTGGAACCGCGCGTGTTCTACCTGCATACGCCCTACCGCGACCAGTCGGCGATACCGGTCTTCGATACCGGCCTGCTGACCTACAGCTGGGGCCAGCTGTTCCGCGACAACCGCTATTCCAGCGCCGATCGCCAGAGCGACGCCAACCAGGTGACATTCGCGCTGACCACGCGCATGAACCGCGAATCCGACGGACACGAGAAACTGTCGGCCAGCATTGGCCAGATCCTCTACCTCGACGACTCGCGGGTGACCTTGCCCGGCGAAATTCCGCTGAAACAGGGGCGCTCCGCCTGGGTGGCCGACGCCAACTACGCCTTCAACGACCGCTGGACCATGGGCGCGTCCTACCAGTGGGATCCGCGGACCAAGCAGCGTGACCTGGTTTCGGTGCGCACGCGCTACCTGTGGGGCGAGGACGGCGTCGTCAACCTGAGCTACCGCTACCGTCGCAACCTGCTCGAGCAGGCCGACCTGCAGTTCCTCTATCCGATCAGCTCGTCGTGGAGCATCGTCGGCCGCTACTACACCTCGCTGCGCGACCAGACCACGTGGAAACACACGGTCAAACCGCTGGAAATCGTCGGCGGCGTGCAGTGGGACAGCTGCTGCGTCGCCGTGCGCATCGTCGGTCGTCGCTATGTCGCCACCCGCGAGGGCGACCTGCGCAACGGCATCATGCTGGAGTTCGAACTGAAGGGACTCGGTTCGGCCGGACAGGACACGAGGCGCATTTTGCGCCGTGCTATCCTCGGCTACTTCCGCGACGACCTCTATCTCGTCCCACCTGAAGCCCTGTCCTCAGGGCAACACACCGTCGATCCGGACCCCATTCAATGAAGATTCTGTTCCCCGTCGTCCTCGCCCTTCAACTGGCGCTGGTCGCGCCGTCGTTCGCCCAGCAGGCCGCTTCCACCACGTCCATCGACGGCATCGCCGCCGTCGTCAACGAAGACGTGATCCTGAAAAGCGAACTCGCGCGCGCAATGGCCAACGTGCAGCAGCAATACGCCAGCCGCACCAATGAGCTGCCGCCGCACGACATCCTCGAGAAGCAGATCCTCGAACGCCTGATCCTGCAGCGCCTGCAGGTGGCCCGCGCCCAGCAGAGCGGCATCACCGTCGATGACCAAGAGCTCGGCCAGGCGATCGAATCGATCGCGCAGAACAACAAGGTCAGCGTCGACCAGTTGCGCCAGCAGCTCGCGCAACAGGGCCAATCGTTTGACAGTTTCCGCAATGCCGTGCGCGACGAACTGCTCACCCAGCGCCTCAAACAGGCCTATGCACAGGGCGCCGTCCACGTCAGCGAGTCCGAGGTGAACGCTGCGCTCGCTGCGCAGTCGAATACCGGCACCCAGCTGCATCTCGCCAACCTCGTGGTGGCGCTGCCCACCGGCGCGACGCCGGAGCAGATCGCTACCGGCCAGAAGAAGATCGACGGCGTCAAGGGCCTGATCGATCGCAAGGAAATGGACTTCACCGCCGCGGCCATCCGCTATTCCGACGCCTCCAACGCCCTTGATGGCGGCGACCTCGGCTGGCGTTCGGCGCAGGAAATCCCGGCGGCATTCGCCCAGGTCATCGGCAGCATGAAGCCCGGTGACGTCGCCGGTCCGATCCGCGGCGCGACCGGCTTCCAGCTGCTGAAGCTGGTGGAAACGCGCGATGGCAGTGCCGGCCTCGGCACCGTCACCCAGTACCACACGCGCCAGATCCTGGTGAAGTCGAAGGATCCCGCCAACGATCCCAAGGGCAAGGCCCGCGCCGAAACCCTGCGCGCCCGCCTGGCCGGTGGCGCCAATTTCGCCAAGATCGCGGAATCCGATTCGGATGACGCCGTCGGCCGCAGCAACAGCGGCGATACCGGCTGGCGCAGCCAGGACGGCCTGGGTGCCGAAGTCGGCGCGGCCGTGGCCGCGTTGCGTGACGGCGAAGTCAGCCAACCAGTCCAGACCAAGGATGGCTGGGTGATCGCACAGCGCGTCGCCAGCCGCCAGGGCGTGGCCGCCAGCGACGATCAACGTGGCGCCATGCGCGAAACGATCGGTCGCCGCAAGCTGGAAGACGCCTATGACCGCTTCCTGCGCGAAATGCGCGGCGAAGCCTATGTCGACGTCCGCGTCGGCGCCGATGCGACGCCGCAACAGCCGGCACAGGACGCGACGCCGGCCGCACCGGCACCGCCGGCGAAAAAGAAGGGCTGATCGTCGTGACGACCCGCTTGGCCCTCGTCCCCGGGGAGCCGGCGGGTATCGGTCCGGAACTCTGTGTCCGCCTGGCGCAACGCGCCGACCTGTCCACGCTCTGCACTGCCTACGCCGATCCCGATGTGCTGATGCAGGCGGCGGCGGCATTGCAGTTGCCGCTGGAATTGCTGCCTGCCGATGCTGACATCACCCATGACGGGCAACTGCGCGTCATCGAACACCGTCTGCCTGCGCCGACCCGCGCCGGCCACCCCGATCCCGCCAACGCCCCCGCAACGATCGCTGCGCTCGACGCCGCTGCGGGCGACTGCCTGGCAGGTCGAATGCATGGCCTCGTCACCGGGCCGTTCCACAAGGCCGCGATCAACGACGGCGGCATCGCTTACACCGGCACCACGGAACGCCTCGCGCATCAGGCCGGCCGCGACGTGGTGATGATGCTGGCGCGCCCCGGCCTGCGCGTGGCCATGGTGACGACGCACCTGCCCTTGCGCGACGTTCCCGACGCGATCACCGCGGAACGACTGGAACGCATCCTGACGATCACCAGCGACGCCTTGCGCAACGACTTCGGCATCGCGTCGCCCTACATCGCCGTACTCGGACTCAACCCGCACGCAGGCGAAGACGGACACCTCGGGCGCGAGGAACTCGACATCATCATCCCCGTACTGGAACAGCTGCGCGCACGCGGGCTGGATATCGAAGGCCCGTTGCCCGCCGATACCGCCTTCCTGCCGGACAAACTTCCGCAGTTCGACGCGCTGGTCGCGATGTATCACGACCAGGGCCTGCCGGTGCTGAAATCGACCGGGATCGAACACGCGGTCAACATCACCCTGGGACTACCCTACCCGCGCGTCGCCGTCGACCATGGCACCGCGCTCGACATCGCCGGCAGCGGGCGCGCATCGCCCGACAGCCTGTTCGCGGCGGTGGCGCAATGCGCGCAATTCGCCGAACAACGGAAGCAGACGCCATGAACGATTCCGCCAGTTTCCGCCCCGGCGCCAAGAAGCATCTCGGACAGAACTTCCTGCACGAACGTGGCGTGATCGAAAAGATCGTGCAGGCGATCGATCCCAAACCCGGCGACACCATCGTCGAGATCGGGCCCGGCCAAGGCGCGATCACCTTTCCTCTGCTCGACCGCCACGGCGAACTGACCGTCATCGAATTCGACCGCGACCTGATCTTCCCGTTGACCGAAGCCGCCCGCCGGCACGGCAACCTGGAAGTGATCCATCGCGACGTGCTGCAGGTCGACTTCACCAAGCTGGCCGGCGAAAGGAAAATCCGCCTGGTCGGCAACCTGCCCTACAACCTGTCATCGCCGATCCTGTTCCACGCGCTCGATCACGCCGCGTCGATCACCGACATGCATTTCATGTTGCAGAAGGAAGTGGTCGATCGCATGGCCGCCGGCCCCGGCAGCAAGGTCTACGGACGCCTGTCGGTGATGCTGCAGGCCTACTGCACGGTGACGCCGCTGTTCGTGGTATTGCCCGGCTCGTTCCGGCCGGCGCCCAAGGTCGACTCCGCGGTGGTGCGACTGGTTCCACGCGATCCTACAACCATCGAAATCCGCGATCCGCGCCGCTTCGCCGACGTGGTTCGTGCGGCATTCGGGCAACGCCGCAAAACGCTGCGCAACGCCTTGAATGGCGTGGCAGATTCGGCCCAAATCGAGGCCGCCGGGCTACGCCCGGATGCCCGCGCAGAACAGGTCGACGTCGCCGGATTCGTGCGCTTGACCAATCTCGCGCAAGACGCCTGATTTCGCTGCTGGCGCAACATTCACTTATCCGTCTTACACTGTCGTCATGAACGCGATGGACGACTATGCCTTCGACGTGGACGTCGACACCAGCTATCTGGACGACGAATCGTCGCCCGATGAAGACCGCTTCGTCTTCTCGTACACCATCACCATCCGCAACAGCGGCAAGGTGCCGGCACGCCTGGTACGTCGCCACTGGCTGATCACCGATGGCGAAGGCCATGTCGAGGAAGTGCATGGCGATGGCGTGGTCGGCGAGCAACCGTGGCTGCGCCCCGGCGACGGCTTCCAGTACGTGTCCGGGGTGGTGCTCGGCACCACGGTCGGCACCATGCAGGGCAGCTACGACATCGTCGCCGACGACGGCACCGAATTCGCGGCCAATATCCCGGCATTCACCCTGACCATCCCGCGTACTTTGCACTGACGCCCAAGGAGAGCTGCCATGGCGGTGTGGGCGATTGGCGACCTGCAAGGCTGTTACGACGCGACGCAACGATTGCTGGAACGGATCCGTTTCGATCCCGCGCGCGACAAGCTGTGGTTCTGCGGCGACCTGGTGAACCGCGGCGGCGAATCGCTGGAAACCTTGCGGCTGGTGCATTCGCTGCGCGCCAACGCCAGCATCGTGCTCGGCAACCATGACCTGTCGCTGATCGCGATCGGCGAACGCCGCCCCGAAGAACAGCGGCGCGTCAATCCCGACCTGCAACGCGTGGTGTTTGCAGATGACGCGCGCGTCCTGCTCGACTGGCTGCGCCAGCAGAAGCTGTTCCATGTCGATCGCGAACTCGGCTGGGCGATGGTGCACGCCGGCCTGCTGCCGCGCTGGAGCATCGACGAAGCGGAATCGCTGGCGCGCGAAGTGGAAACGCGCCTGCAAGGCAATGGCTTCCGCAAGCTGCTCAAGACCATGTACGGCAACCGGCCGATGTGGAATCCACGCCTGACCGGTCCGGAGCGCCATCGCGCCATCATCAACGTGTTCACGCGCATGCGTTACTGCTCGCCGCGCGGGCGCGTCGCCTTCGAGGAAAAAGGCACACCGGGCACGCAATCGGCCGGCATGTATCCCTGGTACGAATCGCCGGAACGGGTGCCGCGCGAACTCTCGATCGTGTGCGGCCACTGGAGCACGCTGGGCCTGATGATCGGGCTCGGCGTCCACGCTATCGATACCGGCGCGGTCTGGGGCGGCAAACTCACTGCCCTGCAACTCGATTCCGAGGAATTGCTGATCCGCCAGGTCAAGGGCCGCGTGGTCCCGGCCGCGGAAGCCGCGCAGGCCGACGACTAGGCCGGATCGATTCGCGCGTAATCCACGAATTCGAAAGCGTATTCGTTGCGGGCATCGGCAGGATGCGCTTCGCGCGATGTTTCGCGCCATTCCGTCGGATCGAAGTGCGGAAAGAAGGCATCGGCGCCTTCGATCGCGGCATCGACCCAGGTCAGATGCATGCGCGTGGCGATCGGCAAGGTCATGGCGAAAATCTCGCCACCGCCGATCATGCAGACCTCCTCCGCGTCCTTCGCCGATTCCAGCGCCGACTCCAGCGTCGCGAATGCTTCCATCCCGGCGAACGGGACACTGCCGGAACGCGTCAGCACCAGGTTGCGACGTCCCGGCAACACGCGCCCGAGCGAAACCGCGGTCTTGCGCCCCATCAGCACCGGTTTGCCCAGCGTCAACGCCTTGAAACGCTTGAGGTCATCCGGAAGCCGCCACGGCAGCGTGTTGTCCTTGCCGATGGCATGACCGCGATCGAGCGCGACGACCAGGGAGACGATCATCAGACGGCAACCGGCGCCTTGATCGCCGGCAGCGGATCATAGCCGCGGATGGCGATGTCCTCGAAACGGAAACCGAAGATGTCGCGGATCCCCGGATTCAATTCCAGCTTCGGCAACGGACGCGGCGTGCGCGACAACTGCGCGTCGGCCTGGTCGAAATGATTGGAATACAGGTGCGCATCGCCCAGCGTGTGGACGAAGTCGCCAGCCTTGAGATCGCAGGCCTGCGCGATCATGTGCGTCAGCAACGCGTAGCTGGCGATGTTGAAGGGCACGCCGAGGAAGATGTCGCCGCTGCGCTGGTAGAGCTGGCAACTCAGCTTCCCGTCCACCACGTAGAACTGGAACATCGTGTGGCAGGGCATCAGCGCCATCTTCGACAGGTCGCCGACGTTCCAGGCATTGACGATCAGGCGTCGTGAATCGGGATTGCGCTTGATCTCGTCGATCAGCCATGCGATCTGGTCGACCGTGCCGCCATCGGCGGTTGCCCAACTGCGCCACTGCTTGCCGTAGACCGGTCCGAGCTCGCCTTCGTCATCGGCCCATTCGTCCCAGATGCTGACGCCGTTCTCTTTCAGGTAACGGATGTTGGTGTCGCCCTGCAGGAACCACAGCAGTTCGTGGATGATCGACTTGGTGTGCACCTTCTTGGTGGTGACCAGCGGAAACCCTTTGGCAAGATCGAAGCGCATCTGCCAGCCGAACACGCTGCGGGTGCCGGTGCCGGTGCGATCGCTCTTGTCCGCGCCGTGTTCGCGGACGTGGCGCAACAGGTCGAGATATTGCTTCATTCCGCCTCTTTCGTCCGCAGCACCGGCGACGTATGCGACTTCCAGAGCAGCAGTAGTCCGGCGAGGACCAGCGGCACGCTGAGCAGCTGCCCCATCGTCAGCCAGCCGAAGGCCAGGTATTTCAGCTGGTCGTCGGGAATGCGCACGAATTCGATGACGAAGCGGAACACGCCGTACAAGAGCAGGAACATGCCGGACACGGCGAAGCGCGGACGCGGTTTCTTCGAGAAGAACCACAGCACCAGGAACATCACCAACCCTTCGAGGAAGGCTTCGTAAAGCTGCGAGGGGTGGCGCGCAAAGGGATTCAACGCACCGGCGCCAAGCAGCACCTGCAACTGGTCGGCAGACTGGCCGTGATATGGCGGGGGCAGCGATTGCGGGAACACTACGCCCCAGCCGTTATTGGTGAGCTTGCCCCAGAGTTCGCCATTGATGAAGTTGCCGATGCGGCCGAAACCAAGGCCTGGCGGTACCAGCGGTGCGATGAAGTCGGCGACGTCGAAGAAATGCATGCCCTGTTTGCGCGCCCAGTACCACATCGCCAGCATCACGCCGATCAGGCCGCCGTGGAAACTCATGCCGCCGTTCCACACTTCGAACACCTGCAACGGATGTTTCAGGTAGGTGCCGAGATCGTAAAAGAGGATGTAGCCGATGCGACCACCGAGGATCACGCCGAGCATGCCGTAGAACATCAGGTCGCCGAAACCGGCCTCGCTGACACCGGGCAGGAAATTCTGGCGGATGCGCCGGCGGCCCAGCCACCACGCCAACGCGAAGGCAAGCAGGTACATCAGGCCGTACCAGTGCACCTGCAACGGACCGAGATGGAGGGCAACGGGGTTGATCTGGTGGAGCAGCGGCATCGGCGAGGATCGGTGGGTGAAAGGGCTATTTTGCCCGAGTCTGCCTGCTCACCGGAGGATGACCGGTTCGTCCGGCAGCTCGTCTTCATCCACCTCGCCCGGGCGCTGCGGAAAATGCGCTTCCAGCACTGCGGTGATCGCCTCGATGCCTTCCGCGACCGCGGCCTCGGACTCGCCGGCAGTGAGCCGCTCTTCCATCAGCTGGCAGATGCCGCGCCACTGTTCGGCGCTCACCAGGCCTTCGAAACCGCGATCGGCGACGATCTCGATGCGACGATCCGCCAGTTGCAGGTAGATCAGCACGCCATTGTTGGCGGCGGTATTCCAGACGTGAAGATGGGTGAACGCCTGCTGCGCGCGATCGCGCGGCGACACACCGCGCCAGACCGCGCCCAACGGCATGTCCGATTCCACCGCGAATACGATCTCGCCGTGATGACGCGACTCGCTGGCCCGGATCAGTGCGGCGATGCGCTGCAGGCTGTCGGCCGGAAACAACGAGCGGGCCGGACGGGCGAAGGCGTGACGCCAGAGACGGCCGACCATACCCATCACCAGCTCCCCGAGGCGCCACCGCCTCCGCTGCTGCCGCCACCACCGCTCCAGCCGCCTCCGCCGCCGAAGTCACCACCGCCGCCTCCACCAAAACCGCCGCCGCCCCAGCCACCCCAACCGCCCTGGTTGGCATAACGGCTGACCGACGCGCTCATCAGGCCGACGAACAAGCCGAGGAAGGCGCCGATCGCAGCGACAGCCACCACGCCACCGATCAACCAGGCGACGCCACCGGCAACCGCCGCGGTACCGATGCCGCGCACGCCCGACGGTAACCAGCCGAGCAATGCCCGCGCGACCATCGCGGCGATGTAGGCCGCGATCAGCGCACCGACCCAGTTGACGCCGTGATCGCGCGGCTGCTGCGATTGCGCAACCGGCGGCGGCAAGGTTTCGCCGTCGATAAGCTTGACGATCTGTGCGCTGGCGTCCTTGATCCCGCCGGCGAAATCGTTCTGACGGAACTTCGGCACCATGTATTCCTGGATCACGCGCCAGGCGATGGCATCCGGGATCGCGCCCTCAAGACCGTAGCCGGTCTGGATGCGCGCGCGATGGTCGTCCTTCGCCACCACGATCAGCACGCCGTCGTTGACCTTCTCGCGCCCGATCTTCCATTGCTGGTAGACGCGTTGCGCGTAGTCGGCGATGTCTTCCGGCGACGTGCTCGCCACCATCAGGATCTGCAGCTGGCTGCCTTTGCGCTGCTGCAGGTCGAGCGCCTGCTGTTGCAGCGCCTGCTTGTCTTCGGCCGAGAGCGTGCCGGTGGTGTCGACCACCGGCGAATCCAACGTGGGGATCGTCGCCAATCCCTTCTGCGCCTGCGCGACCACGCTGCAGGCGAACAACAGGAAGATCGCGACAAGACGACGCCAGTTCTTCATGCGTCGCGCTCCGGTTGCGAATCAGCGATCAGTGCGCAGGTGCTGGCTGCGACGACGATGATGCCGGCGCCGCGCCACCGAAATCGACCGTCGGTGCGTTCTGGATCTGCTGCTCGTTCTCGACGGTGAAGTTCGGCTTGACCTTGTAGCCGAACATCTTCGCGGTCAGGTTGACCGGGAACTGGCGGATGTAGGTGTTGTAGTCCTGCACCGTGTCGATGTAGTTCTTGCGTTCCACCGCAATGCGGTTCTCGGTGCCTTCCAGCTGCGCCTGCAATTGCAGGAAGCCTTGATCCGCCTTCAACTGCGGATAGTTTTCGGAGACGGCCAGCAAACGACCGATCGCGCTCTGCAGGCCCTGCTGCGCGGCCTGGAATTGCGCCAGCGACTGCGGATCCTCGGCATTGACGTTGATCGCGCCCACCTTGGACCGCGCCTCGGTCACTTCGGTCAGCACCTTTTCCTCGTGCGTGGCATAGCCCTTCACGGTGTTGACGAGATTCGGCACCAGGTCGGCACGGCGCTTGTACTGGTTGATCACCTGCGACCAAGCCGCCTTCACGCCTTCGTCCTTGCGCTGGATGCTGTTGTAGCCACAACCGGACAGCAGCGAAACCAGCACGAGCAACAACACAACGCGGATGGTTGTCATCGGATCATCTCCAAGATGGGAAGCCGGGCTGGGCCCGGCGCATTCATTCGATCAATCGTCGGTGAACAAACGTTCATTTCAGGTGAATTTCGGACCGCTCACCAATCACCGCTGCCCGGGACATGGTGAGTCCGGGCATTGCGTCGCATTAGCTGGTTCAACCATTCCACCAGAACCGAGAAGCCCATCGCAAAATAGATATAGGGCTTGGGCGTGTGGATATCGAAGCCGTCGAGGATCAGCACCACGCCGATCAGCAGGATGAAGGCCAGCGCCAGCATCTTGACCGTCGGGTTGGCGTCGATGAAGCGGCCCATCGGATTCGCCGCCAGCAGCATCATCGCGACCGCGATCAGCACCGCCATCACCATGATCGGGATATCGCGCGCCATGCCGACCGCGGTGATCACCGAGTCCAGCGAGAACACGATGTCGATGATGGCGATCTGCAGGATGACCATGCCGAATGCCGACGACGCGCGCGTGGTGCGCGGATCCTCGTCATCGCCGCCGCTGATCAGTTCGCGGATCTCCATCGTCCCCTTCACCAGCAGGAACGCACCGCCGACGATCAGCACCAGGTCGCGGATCGAGAAGCCCATGCCGGCGATCGTGAACAGGTCGCGACTCATCCGTGCGAGATAGGCCAGCGAGATCAGCAGCAGGATGCGGGTGATGCAGGCCACCGCGATGCCGATCTTGCGCGCAACCGGACGCTGCGCTTCCGGCAGGCGTCCCACCGCGATCGAAATGAAAACGAGGTTGTCGACGCCAAGCACGATTTCCAGTGCGCTCAGTGTGACCAGCGTGACCCACGCGGAGGGGTCGGACAGGAAGGAGAGATCCATCAGGGCTGGTCCAGCAGCCGTGGCAACAGGATCAGGCCCCACGTCAGCAGCACGTTCATCATCAGCACGAACACCGCGGCCGAGCCCATGTCCTTGGCGCGTCCCGCCAGTTCATGGAATTCCGGGCCATAACGCTCGATCACCGCTTCCACCGCGGAATTGAGCAGTTCCATCGCCATCACCAGGGTCATCGAGCCGATCAGCAGCGCGCGCTCCACCCCGGAGCCGCCGAGGTGGAAACCGAGCGGCGCCAGGATCACGAACAGCACGACCTCGAGGCGGAACGAGGATTCGTGCAACCACGCCGCCCGCAGTCCCTTGAGCGACCACAAGGTCGCGCGGTAGATGCCGCGCGGTCCGCGCGGTAGATGTCCAATCGAATCAGCCATGGCGAAATGATGCCACAGCCCGGTTTTGCCGCTGCGACCCCGTATTTACTGCGAGCGCAGCGCCTCGATCGGATCGAGCATCGATGCCTTGCGGGCCGGGTAGTAGCCGAAGAACAGGCCGGTCGCCATCGAGAATGCCGTCGCCAGCAGGATGACCTGCAGGCTGAGGCTGACCGGCAGGTCGCTGAACTTGCCGACCAACAAGGCGCCGCCGGCACCCAGCACGATGCCGATGACGCCGCCGATCATCGAGATCAGCATAGCTTCGGCGAGGAACTGGCGGCGGATGTCGGTCGGGCCGGCGCCCACCGACATGCGCAGGCCGATCTCGCGGATGCGCTCGGTCACCGACACCAGCATGATGTTCATGATGCCGATGCCGCCAATGATCAGGCAGATGCCCGCCACCGCACCGAGCAGCTTCGACATCAGGTTGGTCGTCGCAGTGCGCGTCGCCACGATCTGGCTGATGTTGCGCACGGCGAAATCGTCGTCGGCGCCGGGCTGGATCTTGTGGCGCTGGCGCAACAATCCTTCGATGGCGTTCTGCGCGCTGTCGAGGTTCTTCGCCGAATCGACGCCGACGCTGATGCCCTGCACCGCGCCCGGCGGCATGCTGTTGGACGTGGAGAGGCGGCGACGCGCGGTTTCCAGCGGCACCACCACGATATCGTCCTGGTCCTGGCCGAAACCACCCTGGCCCTTGGCGGCAAGCGTGCCGACCACGGTGAACGGCACGCGCCCGATGCGGATGCTCTGGCCGATGCCATTGCCATCGGCGAACAATTCCTTGCGCACCGTTTCGCCGATCACCACCTTCTTGGCGGCGCTGGTGTAGTCGCGCGCATCGAAGCCGTCGCCGTTGGCCATCTGCCAGTCGTTGATCGCGAACCAGTCGTTGTCGACGCCCTGCCACTGCGTCGAAGCGTTGTTCTCGCCATTCACCACCTGGGTGCCGCCGCGCAGCGATCCGCTGACGTACTGCACTTCCGGGACTTCGCTGCGGATGGCGTCGACATCGCCGCTGTTGAGGCTCCAGCGGCTGCCCTGCGCCAGTCGCGCGCCACCGCCCTGGCCACCGGCGCTGCCGATGTCGAGGCGCTGCGAACCAAGGCCGGAGACCAGCTTGTCGATTTCCTTCTGGGTGCCCTGCCCGATCGAGACCATGACGATCACGGCGGCAATCCCGATGATCACGCCGAGCGACGTCAACGCGCTGCGCAACCAGTTGCCACGCAGTGCGGCGAGCGCGGTGCGGATGATGTCGAGCCAGCTCATGCGTGCAGGTCCTCGCGCGTGCCTTCGTGCAACTCGCCGTCGTGCATCACGTAGACGCGATGGGCGTGCGCAGCGACATGTGCGTCGTGGGTGATCAGCACGACCGTGTGCTGTTCCTGGCTGAGCCGGTTGAACAACGCGAGGATTTCCTCGCCGGTCTTGCTGTCGAGCGCGCCGGTCGGCTCGTCGGCAAGCAGGATCGGCGGATGGTTGATCAGCGCACGCGCGATCGCAACGCGTTGCTGCTGGCCGCCCGAGAGTTCATTGGGGCGATGCCCGGCGCGTTCGCCCAATCCCACCGCGACCAGCGCCGCCTGCGCGCGTTCGCGCCGCTCGTGGTGCGGCACGCGCGTGTAGGCCATCGGCATCGCGACGTTTTCCAACGCGCTCATCCGCGGCAACAGGTTGAAGCCCTGGAACACGAAACCGATCTTGTCGCGACGCAGGGCCGCGAGCTCCTCGGCATCGAGCGTCGAGACGTCGACGCCATCGCAGGCGTAGGTGCCGCTGCTCGGCGTGTCGAGGCAGCCGATCAGGTTCATCAGCGTCGACTTGCCGGAACCCGACGGCCCCATGATCGCGACGAATTCACCGCGCTCGATGCGCAGGTTCACCCCGCGCAACGCGACCACTTCCGCCGCGGTACCGGGCGAATAGACCTTGCGCAGGTCGTGCGTTTCGACGACCGGCGGCGTGACGCCTGCGGGACTCATTTCTTGGCCTGCGCCGCGCTGTCCGCCGACTGCTGCCCGGTGATCGCGAGATCGCCTTCCTTCACGCTGCCACTGACTTCGGTGTTGCTGCCGTCGGTTGCGCCCAGGCGCACCATCACCCGCTGCGGCTTGCCGTCGGCCAGCAGGTAGATCGCGGCGCGGCGCGCGTTCATCAGGTCGCTCAGGCCCGCATCCCACTTGGTCTTCTGCGTCGGATCGAGGGTGGTGGTGAACGCGGCGAACTGCTGCTGGAAACGCTCGCGCATGCGCGAACGCATCTGCGCCTGTTGCTGCGCATTGCCGCCGCCATTGCCACTACGCTGGGGACCGCCCGGACCGCCGCCGAACAGCTTGCTGCCGCCACCCTGCTGGGAGGACTGCTGTTGCGCCTGCTGCATGCGTTCGGCCGCGCGCTTCTTCATTTCAGCCATCGCCGCATCGAAAGCGGCCTGCTGCTCCGGCTTCAATTGCAGGCCAGCGGCGATCTTGGCGATGTCGTCGCCCATGCCAGCGCCGCCACGGCCACCGCCCTGCCCTCCGAAGCCGCCCTGGCCACCTTGTTGTCCCTGCGCGCTGCCGTCTTCATCGGAAGGCTTGTAGCGCAGCGCGGCATTGGCGACGCGCAACACGTTCGGTTGGCGACTCACTTCGATCTCGGCGTTCACGGTCAGGCCCGGCAGCAAGGTGCCGTCGCTGTTGTCGACCGTCACCAACACCGGATAGGTCACGACGTTGTTGGTGGTGGTCGCGGCCATCTGCACTTGCTTCACCACGCCGGTGAACTGGCGATTGGGGAAGGCATCGACGGTGAAATTGACGTTCTGTCCCGGCTTGACCTGGCCGATGTCGGATTCGTCCACCGTCAGCTGGATCTTCATCTTCGAAAGATCCTCGGCGATGGTGAACAGCGTCGGCGCCTGCAGGCTGGCCGCCACCGTCTGGCCGGGTTCGACCGCGCGCGTCAACACCACGCCATCGACCGGCGAACGGATGACGGTGCGATCGAGATTGAGCCGGGTGGTCTGCGTGGATGCGGTCTGCTGGCGGATCGACGCCTGCGCGCTGTTGACCTGGGCCTGCGCCTGCAACATCGCCGCGCGCGCCTGATCGACATCGGACTGCGCCACCAGCTTCTGCTCGCCGAGTCGCGCGTTGCGCTGCCAGACCAGCGTCGCGTTGGCCAGCGTTGCCTGGAACTGCTTCAACTGCGCCTGGGCGCTGGCGATCTGGGCGTTGCCCTGGACGATCTGCGTCTCGTAGGTCGAGGGATCGATCCTGGCGATCACCTGGCCCTTCTTCACCTTGGAATTGAAATCGACCAGCACCTCGGTGAGCTGGCCCGAGACCTGGCTGCCGACGGTGACGGTGGAGATCGCCGAAAGCGTGCCAGTCGAGGAAATCGAAACGCGGATGTCGCCACGATCGACCGCCTGCGTGCGGTAGCCGGTCTGTCCGGAGGCAGCGCGATGCTTGAACCACCATGCACCACCGCCAAGCAACACGACGGCGGCGAGCACGACGGGAATCCAGGGGAACGATTTGCGGGTGCGCGGACGCGCTGGGCTGGGAGTCGGCATCGTGTTCGAAAGAGAGCGGTTTGGGTGTAAACGCCCGGCGGTATCGCCGGTTGACCCCGCATTATTCAGGCAAAACGCAGGATCGCGGTGGTCCCGGCGCCCGGTTTGCTGTCCAGCGTCACAGTCCAGCCCATGCGCTCGACCAACCGGCGAACGACGTTCAGGCCCAGCCCCCTGGACTCGGTCCGGGCGGTATCGGCACGGAAGAACGGTTCGAACACCCGCGCCAGGGTCGCGGCATCCATGCCCACGCCGGTATCGCGGATCTCGATGCGTTCGGTCTCGACCGTCACCAGGATTTCGCCGCGTTCGGTGAAGTCGCAGGCGTTCTGCAGCAGGTGGCCGAGGACCACGCCGGGCAGGCGTGGCGGGGCATCGACCACCGGATAGGCATTGATCTGCAAACGCAATGCCACCGGCTTGTCTTCAACCCGAAGTTGCGCGCGCTTGACCTCGCTCTCCACCACTTCCGCCAGCGAGGTTTCGGTGACATCGATCGGCGAGCGCGGATCGCGCGCCAGCAGCAGGAAAGCCCCCACCAGCCCTTCGATCTGCTGCGACTGTTCCTGGATGCGCGTCACCGCGCGGGTGCCGCGCGCGCTCAAGCCATCCTCGCCTTGCAGCAGGTCGCCGGCCATCCGGATCACCGTCAATGGCGTGCGCAATTCATGGCTGGCATCGCGGGTGAAATCGCGCTCGCGGCGCACGAAGGCGTCCATGCGCGATGTCATGTCGATCAGGGCATGGCGCAGGCGTTCGACTTCGTCCAGCGGATCGGGGATCACCGACGCTTCAATCAGGCCTTGGGGCGTCGTCGATTCCGGGCGCCAGCGTTCCGCGGCATGCGACAGGCGTTCGAGCGGCGCCATCATCCTCTGGAAACGGCGGTGTCCCAGCCACGACAGCGTGGCGATCGCGATCAGCGACAAGGTCGCGGCCAGCACGGTCAACCAGCTCACCAGGCGATTGAGGAAAGTCGGTTCCACCCGCAGGTAGAGCCGACCTTCCGCGTGCTCGCCGACGTACACCATGCTTTCGCCGTCGGGGTCGCGGTGGAATCCCGGCGAGGTCACCCGCAACTGCGGCGGCACCGCATCCGGCTGCTTGCCGGCGGGAACGAACCACGCCTGGTAGCCGAACCCGCTCGGCAACGGCTTGGCCGGATCGCGCTGGACCAGGTCCCACATGCGATCGCTTTCGGTGCGGATGCGATCGCGCAACAAGCCTTCCGCGAGCAATCGGCTGCCGAGGAAGGTACCGGCCAGTACCAGCACCACGGCGATGATCCCCTGGAACAGGAAGACATCGCGGATTCGGGATTTCAGCCGTTTCGGCGTCGACGCCATGCAGCGGGTCTCAGGATGGCGGCTGGTCGATGTCGGCGATGCGGTAGCCCGCGCTCTGGACCGTATGCAGCAATTGCTTGTCGAACGGCTTGTCGATGATCTTGCGCAGGTTGTAGAGATGGCTGCGCAGGGTGTCGGAATCCGGAAGGCTGTTGCCCCAGATCTCGCGTTCGATTTCGTGGCGACCGACCACGCGCGGCGATTCGCGCATCAGGATGGTCAGCAACTTGAGGCCGATCGGCGACAGCAGCAACTCGCTGCCACCACGGGTCGCGCGCAGGCTGGCCGGATCGAGCACGAGATCGCCGACCTTCAGCACTTCCGAGCCCACCTGGCGGCGCTCGCGACGGATCAGCACGCGCAGGCGCGCTTCCAGCTCCTGGATCGCGAACGGCTTGGTCAGGTAGTCGTCGGCGCCGGCGGAAAGGCCGGTCAGCTTCTCTTCCAGGGTGTCGCGGGCGGTCAGCATCAGGATCGGCGTCGACTTGCGCGCCTCTTCCCGCAGCTTGCGGCAGACCTCGACGCCGTCCATCCGCGGCAGCATCAGATCGAGCACGACCACGTCATAGGCGTTCTCCAACGCCAGCCGATAGCCATCCAGGCCGTCCTGGGCGTAATCGACCTCGAAGCCCTTGCCTTCGAGATATTCGCCGATCATTTCCGAGATATTGCGGTTGTCCTCGACGATGAGGACAAGCCCTCCGTCCTGTTGCTGTGTCATGGCGACCCCTGTCCTTTCAGCTTTGTGAAGAAGACTGCCGCCCGGTTTGTGGAAGGTAGGTGAAGATCTTGTGTCACATTCAGCTTTGTGTAAGCTCGCCGCGCTTGACCTCGTCCCAGAGGCGCTCCTGGCCTTCCAGCCCTAGGGCCGCAAAGTCTCGGCCCTCCCCCGCGGCCAGTCCTTCCATCGCCCGGAAGCGCCGTTCGAACTTGGCATTGGCCCCGCGCAGGGCGGTCCCGGGGTCGATTCCTGCATGGCGGGCCAGGTTGGCCGCGACGAAGAGCACGTCGCCCAACTCTTCCCGGAGATGGTTCTGGTCGCGCTGGCGGCGGTCGAACTCGGCCTCCAGCTCGTCGAGCTCCTCGCGCAGCTTGGCGAAGACCGGGCGATGGTCCGGCCAGTCGAAACCGGTGCGCGCCGCCCGCGACTGCAACTTCACGGCGCGCTGCCACTCCGGCAGCCCGCGCGCGATCCCGGCCAGCGCCGATGCATCGGCTTCACCCTTCGACTTGCGTTCGGCTGCCTTCAACTGTTCCCAGGCACGGGTCTGTTCATCGGCATCGGCAAAACTGGCATCGCTAAATACATGCGGATGACGACGCACCATCTTGTCGCAGATGGCAACCACGACGTCCTCGAACTTGAACGCCCCGGCTTCTTCCGCCATCCGTGCATGGAAAGCCACTTGCAGCAACAAGTCGCCGAGTTCGTCGCGAAGATCGACCATATCGCCGCGCTCGATCGCATCGGCGACTTCATAGGCTTCCTCGATGGTGTACGGTGCAATCGTCGAAAAGCCCTGTTCGAGATCCCACGGGCAGCCACCTTGCGGATCGCGCAGGCGCGCCATGATCGCGATCAGTTCGCCGATGTCGCCGCTGTGGCCGTCGTTGTTGGTCATCTTCATTCCAGCCAGTCGCGCCACGGCAACGCGGGATCGCCCATCGCCATGAAATCGCCATTGAGCAAAGTGTCGCGGCGGTTGTAGCGCAGCGGCCGGCCTTGCGGATCCACCACCGCGCCGCCGACGCCTTCGACGATGGCCTGTCCCGCGGCGGTGTCCCATTCGCTGGTCGGGCCGAAACGCGGATAGAGATCGATGGCGCCTTCGGCGATCTTGCAGAACTTGAGCGCGGAACCGCAGGGCACGGTATCGACATCGCCGATGCGATCGATCAAGGCCTGCGTGCGCGCGTCGCGATGCGAACGACTCGCTGCCACGCGCAACGGACCTTCACCGCGGCGATAGTGCAGCGGTACGTCGACGCCGTTCTCGCGCCGCCATGCGCCCTGTCCCGGCGCGCCATGCCACAGCAATCCGCTGACCGGTTGCTGGACCAGGCCGAAGACGGCAGTGTCGCCTTCGATCAAGGCGATGCAGATGCAGAACTCGCCATTGCGCTTGACGAATTCACGGGTCCCGTCGAGTGGATCGACCAGCCACAGACGCTCCCAGTCGCCGCGTTGCGCCTTGTGCGCATCCGGTGATTCTTCCGACAACACCGGGATGTCGGGCGTGAGCGCCGTGAGTCCGTCGACGATGCAGCGATGCGAGGCGAGATCGGCTTCGGTCAGTGGGCTGGCGTCATCCTTGCGGGTGACGTCGAAGGCATCGGCATACACCGCGAGGATCTTTTGCGCCGCCTGCTGCGCCAGCGCGTTGACGCCATCACGAAGCCCGGCGTCCACCCTCATCCGTGCTTCGCCAACCATTCGCGCGCGATGAACAATCCCGCCAGGCTGCGCCCTTCCGAGCTGTCGTCGCGCAGCGCCAGTTCGCCGAGATCGGCGAGCTTCCACGGCACCACTTCCAGTTCTTCCGGCTCATCGCCCTGCAGCTTCGCCGGATAGAGGTCGCGCGCCAGCACCAGCGCGGTCTGGTGTTCCATATAGGTCGGCGCCAGGCTCAGCATCCGCATCACTTCGATGCGATGCGCGCCATAGCCGGCTTCTTCCATCAACTCGCGGTTCGCGGCTTCCTCGGCGGTTTCGCCGTCATCGATCCGCCCCTTCACCAGGCCGAGTTCGTAGCGGTGCACGCCGGCGGCGTATTCGCGCACCAGCAGCACCGTCTCGTCGTCGAGCATCGGCACCACGGCGACCGCACCCGGACCGGGCGCCAGCACACGGTGGAAGATGCGGCGCTCGCCGTTGCCGAATTCGAGATCGACGTCCTCGACGATGCGGCCGCGACCGTCATCGCGCTGGTGACGGGCATGGACGATGGGAAGGCGCTGGCTCATGACGAGACCTGCCGGCCACTCCGGGCGATAATCTGCGGATGTCGAACGTTGTCCATGAGGGTGTGATGATAGCCGAGCACGACCTCGTTGCTCGCGATCTGGCCGCGGTCTGGCACCCCTGCACGCAGATGCGCGAACACCCCGACCTGTTGCCGCTGGTCCCGGTGGTCCGCGGCGAAGGCGCATGGCTGGTCGGCGCCGATGGCCGCCGCTATCTCGATGCGGTGTCGAGCTGGTGGACCAACATCCACGGCCATGGCGAACCGCGCATCGCCGCGGCGATCGCCGAACAGGCGCGCACGCTCGAGCATGTGCTGCTGGCCGGGTTCACCCATCCGTCCGCGATCGCCCTGGCCGAGCAACTGCTGGCGCGCGCGCCGCGGCAGGCCGGACGCGATCCGCTGGCGAAAGTGTTCTACGCCGACAACGGCTCGGCGGCCGTGGAAGTCGCGCTGAAGATGGCCTTCCACTGGTTCCGCAATCGCGGCGAACCCGAGCGCCGCAAGTTCATCGCGCTCCATAACGGCTATCACGGCGAAACGCTGGGCGCACTCGCGGTCGGCGACATTCCGCTGTACCGGCGCATCTACGCACCGCTGCTGGCGGAAGCGATCTTCGCGCCCTCGCCCGATGCCTACGACGCGCGTCCGGGCCAGACCCCGGAAGAATGCGCGCTGGAAGCCGCCGACGTGCTGGCCAGCCTGCTCGATGCGCATGGCCAGGAAGTCTGCGCACTGATCGTCGAGCCACTGCTGCAATGCGCCGGCGGCATGCGCATGCACCATCCCGCTTATCTCAAGCGCGTGCGCGAACTCTGCGATGCCCACGGCGTCTTCCTGATCGCCGACGAGATCGCCACCGGTTTCGGCCGCACCGGCACGCTGTTCGCCTGCGAACAGGCCGGCATCCAGCCCGACCTGATGTGCGTATCGAAGGGGCTGACCGGCGGTTTCATGCCGCTGGCCGCGACACTGGCGACGCAGGCGATCTACGACGGCTTCCTCGACGACTCGCGCGAACGCGCCTTCCTGCACTCGCACAGCTATACCGGCAATCCGCTGGGCTGCGCCGCCGGACTGGCATCGCTGGCGATCTTCGACCAGGACGGCGTGCTCGAACGCAATCGCGCCACGGCCGCGCGCATGGGCGAATTGGCGAAAGACATCGCCACGCTGCCCCATGTCGCCGATGCCCGCCAACGCGGAATGGTGGTGGCGTTCGAACTCACCCGCGATGGCGACAAGGCGACGCCGTTCGATCCGTCGCTGCGCATCGGACTGCAGGCCTATCGCGCGGCACTAACCCGCGGCGTGGTGCTGCGTCCGCTTGGCGACATCCTCTACTGGATGCCGCCCTATTGCATCGACGACGACGTACTCGCGCAGCTCGCCGAGGTCACCGCCGCGACCATTCGCGAGGCCACCGCATGCGCCTGACCCGTGTCCATGTCGATGCCGGATTGCGCGCCGGCGGCGAGCTCGAATTGCCCGAGACGTCGGCGGCACATCTGACCCGCGTCTTGCGGCTGCAGGTCGGCGACAGTTGCGTGGTGTTCGATGGTCGCGGCCATGAGGCCAGCGCGCAGATCGTCGCCATCGACAAGCGTGGCGCCCGCGTGCAGGTCGGCGAGGTGCGCACGCCCGCCAACGAATCGCCATTGCGCATCACCCTGCTGCAGGGCGTGGCGCGCGGCGAGAAGATGGACCTGATCCTGCAGAAGGGCGCGGAACTCGGCGTTACCGCATTCGTGCCGGTGTTCAGCGATCGCAGCGAAGTGAAGCTGGAGGGTGCACGTGCGACAAAGCGACTGGAACACTGGCGCGGCGTGGTGATCTCTGCCTGCGAACAAAGCGGTCGTGCATGGGTGCCGGAGGTGCAGCCCCCTGTTGCATTGGCGAGTGCGCTGGCGACGCTGGCACCGGCGACACGATTGTTGCTCGACCCGGTCGCATCGATGAATTGCCGCACGGCGATCGCGGCGGATCAACGCGACATCGTGCTGGCGGTCGGCCCCGAAGGCGGCTGGTCGCCGCAGGATCGTTCACTGCTGGAAGCGCAGGGATTCCTTGGCGTTCGTCTCGGTCCGCGCGTGCTGCGCACGGAAACCGCTGGGCTCGCGGCGATCGCGGCGATGCAGGCACTTCACGGCGATTTCGATTGAAGCGACGAGACGCCTCGGGCCGTTCGCTCAGGCAGCTTCCGGCAACTCGCTGCGCAGGCGCGACTCGACCTCGTCCATGTCCGGCACCACCGCGCTTTCGTCATTGATGGCGACGCGCGCGAAGATGCAGCTTCCGGGTTCGGAGGACTCCGCCAGCGTTTCCAGCGTTGCCTCCGACAGGCTCATCAAGCGCGGGAAGCCGTCGGCCAGGAAGGCGAAGTACGGCAGGCGCGCATGTCCGCCCGGTGCCTTCACCACCAGCACGCGCCGGCGTCCGCCAGCGGCTGCCTGCGCGCTGGATTCGCTGCCGTCGAGGCGCGAGAAGTCGACCAGGGGCACCTGCCAGCCACGCCAGCGCACGCGCCCGAGCAACCACGCCGGTGCATTGGCGATCGGTTCCGGATCGGAATAGGACAAGACCTCGGCGACGGCGGCGTTGGGCAGCAACAGCTGGCTGCCGGCTGCCTGGATCAGCACGCCACGCAGGCTGCTCGGAAGTTCGTTCATGGCTGCCTCATGCGTGCCAACGTGCGTTGAGTTTCTGCGCCAGCGCCAACGGCTCGGCGATTTCCGCGCCACGCGCGACGACCAGTGCCGGCACCGCGTGGTCGAAACACCCATGCTCGGCCTGCGCTGCAACCCAGGCGCCGGCGACCTTGAATCGCAATGCTTCTTCGATGAAATCAGTGGGCGCGCCGCTCAGGACCAGCAAGGCGCTATCGGCGGGATCGAGCCTTGAAGTGACGTCGGCGAATCCGCGCACCTGCGGCATGTCGACGAACGCCGGTCCATCAGGGCCGTCTTCCAGGCCAACAGAAGTGGGCAACACGTAGACCGTGTTGTCTTCCATCACCATGCCGGCAGTCGCGAGCTTGACCTTCAAGCGCGTGGCGCGCTCCATCTGGCGCGCGAGGCGATCGTAGTTGCCGGCATCGAGATGCTGCTGGATCAGGATCGGGCGCGGGAAATCGTCCTGCAACTGGCCGAGCAATGCGCGCAACGGATCGGGCCCACCGACACCGGCGACGATCAGCACGGCGCCACGGGTTCCGGTGATGCTCAGGTTCGAGGTCGTGCCGCCACTTTCGGCGACTTCGAGCCCGATGGTGCCGTCATCGACCATCGACATGCCGTCCAGCCGCGATGCACTGCTCGCCACCGGTGGCAGCTGCGGTGTCGGTGCGGCAACCGAAGCGTCGTCGTGGTCGACCAGCGACCAGGTTTCGTGGAGCGGTGCCGCCGTCATGTCGGGCGCGTCCATGCTCGCGGCCGAGGCCAGCTTGAGCGGCTGCGCATCCGTGGCCGACGCCGGCTCCAGCGCGATCACGTCACCGTGCGAATGCGCGATGTCATCGATCGGTTCAAGCGGTTCCAACGGAATCGCCTCGGCATCGGGCAGATTGTGCGCGGCGTCCATGAACATAGAGGGATCAAACGCTTCGACATGGTGCTCGCCGCCGCCATGCGGGACCCGCTTGACCGGCTCGAGATAATCGAGGCCGTCATTGGCAAAATCGACCGCGGGCGCGGATGCATTGCCCACGTCATGCGTCGGAGCCCAGTCATGCCCTTCCAGTCCCGGCGCCTGAAACGACTGGGCGGGCGCTTCGGTCATGCCTTCCAGCGGAATCACCGGAATGTCCGTGGATTCGATCACGGGCGGCGCGCCCATTTCGACGATTTCGATCGGCGCTTCGACGAAATCCTGATGTTCAACGGCCAGCGTTTCGACGGCTTCGGATGCCTGTGTTGTCGCGTGCTCCGGTTGCGCAGGCGCTTCTTCCAGCAACATGTGCACCGATGCTTCAGGCACTGCCGAAGGGTGTTCTTCCGCCGTTGCCGTCGCCGTGGTTTCGCTCGGCGCCGCATGTTCCGACTTCGGCTTCAGCGCATCGCGCGGCAACGGCGCGACGAACCCGGCGTCATCGCCATGGCCTTCCGGCAACACGTCCTGGCTGCCGCGCAGCTTTGCCGACAGATGCCTGCCCCAACGCGCGAGATCCCAGCCCTGGCGCGATGCCAGCACGCTGGCTTCCTCGAACAGGAGTTCGATGCCCGGATCGTCGAACAGGGCATCGAAGCGGGCATCGAGTGCTTCCTCCACGCCCGGTTCCATCAACACCACGACATTGCGCGGCGACCGCGCCTGGACCTCCGCGGCGTCGCCGGTCGAAGGATCCACGATCAATGCGATATCGGCGCCAGCTTCGCGCAGCGCCGCTTCCAGGCGGTCGCGCAACTCGCCCGGACGGCCCAGCAGAACAGTGGCGCGGCGGTCAGCGCTCACCGGACAACTCGAGCAGTTCGGACACGTTGCGCATCAGTTCCGGCTCCTGGTACGGCTTGCCCAGGTAGCGGTTGACGCCGATTTCGAAGGCGCGCTCGCGATGCTTCTCGCCGGTACGCGAGGTGATCATGATGATCGGCACATCGCGCAGGCGGGCATCGCGGCGCATCTGCGTCGCCAGTTCGTAGCCGTCCATGCGCGGCATTTCGATGTCGAGCAGCATCAGGTCGGGCACGCGCTCGGCCATCCGCTCCAGCGCATCGACGCCGTCCTTCGCGGTCATCACTTCGTAGCCGTTGCGTTCCAGCACGCGACCGGTGACCTTGCGCATGGTGACGGAATCGTCCACCACCATCACCACCGGAACCACGTGGGTCTCGGCGGCCTCGTGGACCTGCACCGGCGCCTCGGCTTCCACTTCGTGCTGCGGACGCGAGGCGTAACGGCGGGCCAGCGGCGCGACGTCGAGGATGACCACGACCGAACCGTCGCCCATGACGGTGGCACCGAAGATGCCGGGGATGGACGCCAACTGCGGACCCAGCGGCTTCACCACGATTTCGCGGTTGCCGAGGATCTGGTCGACGCCGACCGCGGCCTTCAATTCGCCCGAACCGATCAGCAGCAGCGGCACCTGCAGGTGCTCTTCCGCCTTCAGCATCGGCTGGCCGAGCAAGAGGCCGAGATCGAAGACGGTGAATTCCTCGCTGCCGTAGCGATGCTGCGCGCCACTGGCGTAATCGCCGCGCGAGATGCGGCTGACGCCGCGCACCGAAGCGATCGGCACCGCGTAGGTGGTTTCACCGATACGGACGAATACCGCCTGCGTCACCGCCATCGTCTGCGGCAGGCGCAACGAGAAGCGGGTGTTCTTGCCGATTTCCGACGCGATGTCGAGCGAACCGCCGAGCTGGCGGATTTCGTTGTGGACCACGTCCATGCCGACGCCGCGACCGGCCAACTGGCTGACTTCGCTGGCGGTGGAGAAGCCCGGCTGGAGGATGAAGCGGTCGATCTCTTCGCCGGCCACATCCGCGCCCGGTTGCAGCAGGCCGCGCTCCTCGGCGCGCACGCGGATCGCTTTGCGATCGATGCCGGCGCCGTCGTCGTGGATGGCGAGCACCACTTCCGAACCTTCGTGGCGCACATTGATCTCGACGCGACCCTCTTCCGGCTTGCCGGCGGCGCGGCGCGCCTTCGGTGATTCGATGCCGTGGGCGAGCGCGTTGCGCAGCACGTGTTCGAGGGGCGCGGTCATGCGCTCGAGCACGTTGCGGTCGAGTTCGTTTTCGGCGCCGCTGACCACCAGCTGCGCTTGCTTGCCGGTTTCGCCCGCCGCCTGGCGGACGACGCGACGCAGGCGCGGCAGCACCGTCTCGAACGGCATCATGCGCGTGCGCATCAAGCCTTCCTGGAGATCGGTCGACACGCGCGACTGCTGGCGCAACAAGGCTTCGTACTGGCGGGTCAGGTCTTCCAGCGACCCCTGCAGCGTCGACATGTCGGACGCCGATTCGTTGAGACCTCGGGTCAACTGCTGCAGCGTCGAGTAACGGTCGAGTTCCAGCGGGTCGAACGCGGGGTTGTGCGCTTCCTGCTCGCGATGGTGGCGGGCGACGATCTGCGCTTCCGTTTCCAGGTCGAGACGGCGCAGCTGGTCGCGCAGGCGCAGGTTGGTCTGCTCCATTTCGCCCATTGCCGCGCGGAACGCACCCAACTGCTGTTCCAGTCGCGAACGATAGATCGCCACTTCACCGGCATAGTTCACCAGGCGTTCCAGCAAGTCGGCGCGGATGCGCACCTGTTCCTGCGAACGCACCTGGCCGCCTTCCGCGGTTTCGCGGTCGAGCGCGGTTTCCATGATCGGCGCCGACAGTTCCGGCAACACGGCCTTCGTCGATTCGGCGGCTTCGGCATCGGCCTGCGCGGCGATGATGCCGCGCGCGCGCGCCGTCATCTGCGCGACCAGTTCGCCCGGCGTCTGCGACGACTTGTGGGCGGCCACGCGTTCGGTCATCGCACGCAAGGTGTCGAGGCCGCGCTCCAGCAACGGCACGCCGTCGCTGCCCAGCTGGGTGCGGCGTTCCGACACCGATTCCAGCAGCGTTTCCATCGCGTGGCCGAGATCGCCAATCGACATCACGCCGGCCATGCGCGCGCCACCCTTCAGGGTGTGCAGGTCGCGCTGCAGCGCCGTGACCGATTCGAGATCCTCCGGGTTGCCGCGCAGGCGCGCGAGCAGGCTGTCGGAATTGTCGAGCAGGTCGTTGCTTTCCTCGGCGAAGATGTCGAGCAGTTCGTTGTCGAGGCTGGCGGTATCGAGCGGATGCTCGGGACCGAGGTCGACGCCGTGCGTATGCGTCGCGGTGGCAGGCGCCAGCTGCGTGATTTCGGCATGTTCCTCATGCGCGACATCGGCGGCACCGGCGATCGCGGCTGCGGTCAGCGCGGCAACCACTCCGGCAGTCTCGCCTTCGCGCTCGGGGGCCGCAGCCTGCGCCTGTTCGTGTTCGCGGCGGGCCTGTTCGGCGTATTCGGCTTCGAGGCGCGCGTATTCGGCCTCCTCTTCGGCCTCGATGCGGGCGCGTTCGGCTTCGAGACGTTCGGCTTCGGCACGTTCGGCTTCAGCACGCTCGGCTTCGGCACGTTCGGCTTCGACACGTTCGGCTTCGACACGTTCGGCTTCGACACGTTCGGCTTCGACACGTTCGGCTTCGACACGTTCGGCTTCGGCACGCTCGGCTTCGGCACGTTCGGCTTCGGCACGCTCAGCTTCGACACGTTCGGCTTCGACACGTTCGGCTTCGAGACGTTCGGCTTCGAGACGTTCGGCTTCGGCACGTTCAGCTTCGACACGCTCGGCTTCGGCGCGTTCGGCTTCGGCGCGTTCGGCTTCGGCGCGTTCGGCTTCGACACGCTCGGCTTCGGCGCGTTCGGCTTCGAGACGTTCAGCCTCGATGCGTTCGGCTTCGACGTCGTGGGCCGGCAGATGCACTTCCGGCAAGGCATCGCGCAACGCGACCAGGCCCGCGGCGAGACCGGCCTGCGCCGGGACATGCTGCGCAGCCTGCTGCAGACCAGCCACCGTGGCGTGGATCTGCGTGACCAGTTCGCCCAGCGCGGACAACCCGTGGGCGTCGACCGGCTGTCCGGCCGCACCAAGGCGCTTGAGGTAGCCCTCGGCGGGTCCGGTTGCCTCGGTGATTTCCGGCACCTCCGCCATCGCGAACGCGCCGTTCATGGTGTGCACGGCGCGGATCAGCAGATCATCCGGCACCTGCGGCGACTGCTTCGCGCCATCCAGCCACATTTCGACCGTGGCGACATGGCCGCCGACTTCGGCCGTGAGGATTTCCAGCAACACCGCATCGACCTGTACCGGAACATGACCGGCGGGAATCGCGGGTGCGATCGGAGCTTCGACAACGGCAGGCGCATCGACGTGCGCGACGACTTCCGGTTCGACAACCACCGGGGCATGCGCTTCTTCGACCACGGCTTCGGCAACGGGAGCGACAGCCGCGGCAACCGGAGCGGTGTATCCAACGTCTTCGCCCGCCGCGACGCGATCGGCCACGGCAGCGATGCCGTCGAGATCCAATTCGGGGACGGGGTGCTTCTCAAGTGCAGCGAGCAGGTGCGGCAGGTTGGCGCCCGCCGTCTGCACCAGGCCGATCACCGACGGCGAGGCCGGGCGCGTGCCATCGAGCACGCGGTTGAGCATGTTCTCGATCTTCCAGCTGAACTCGCCGAGGCGGGTCGCGCCCACCAGGCGACCACTGCCCTTCAGGGTGTGGAAGATGCGGCGGATCGGGCGCAGGCGTTCGGCATCGTTCGGCTGTTCCAGCCATGCCGGCATCAGCTGGCCGAGGTTGCCGATCTCCTCGCCGAATTCCTCGACGAAGATCGAGCGGATTTCGTCGTCGATCTCGTCCTTGCCATGGTCGAAGCCGAGCTCGTCGCGCACGGCCACTGCGCCGCCCGCAACAGCGGCAGGCGCAACGACAGCTTCGGCTGCCACGAAGACCGGCTCCAGGACCACCGGCTCTTCGGCGGCAGGCGCGGCGACGACCGGCTCGGCCATCGTCGGCAACGGCGGCGGCACCGCATCGAGCACGATCGCCGCAGGCTCGCTGGTGAGCTGCGTCATCAGGCCTTCGTAGGCGGTTTCGAGTTCGGAATCGATCGGCGTCGACTCGTCTACTTCCGGCGCCGACGGCAGCGGCCAGTAATGCAGCGCTTCCAGGCTCTGGCGCGTGATCGCGAGGATGTCGTCGCGATCGGCGCGCTTGTCGCGCAGCGCTTCGAGGTAGTACTCGGTGCTGGCGAGCGCATCGGCGAGCGTGTCGAGCTGCTGGCTGCCGGGCACGCGCTTCTTGCGGATCAGTTCATGCTCGGTATAGAGACGGATGCCCTTCAGGTAATCGGCAGCCTGCGGCAGTTCCAGCATGCCGAGCGCACCACCGACTTCGTTGAGCAGGCGCGGGATTTCCGCGAGCTGGGCGTGGTCCCAACCGGTTTCGACGAAGGCGACGAAGCCCTGGCGAGCGTCGCCGAAATTGGCGATCGCTTCGCGGATCAGCACCGTCACCAACTGCGCGGCGTCGGATGCGCCCATCGCACCGCCTTCCGACGGCGCCAGCGATTGATCCTGGCCGAGACGCGCGACCTGGTCTTCCAGCGAAGCGTCGACGAACAGCAACGCACCGGCGACATCGAGCAAGGCCTGTTCGCTGTCCTTGTTGCTGCCATCGACCACGCGCGAAAGCGTGTCGCGCTGGCGATGCATGTTCTCGCGGGCGCTGCCCAGTCCGAGCATGCCCAGGGTGTCGCCGATGCGACCGAGGGCCTCGACCTGCGGCGACAGTTCCGACGTGTCGGTGGTGCCGCTGCGCAGATGGAGATCGAGCGCGTCCTTGACCCGGAACACGTCTTCCTTCAGCGCCGAGGCAACGGTATCGAGCAGCGCGCGATTGACGCCGGTGACACTGCTGCGGGCGTGCTCGATTTCGCTTTCGGAAACGCTGGATTCGCTGCCGATGGCGAAGGCCGAGCGCAGGCGATCCAGTGCCGGCGACGACGCCTGGCTGTTGGCGACCTGCTGCAGCAACTGGCGAACGGGTTCGTACAGCGCGGATGCGGAACCGGCGCGCAGGCCATCGGCGTGCAACGCCTGGCGCGCTTCGCGCGCCACCAGCGCGAACGCATTGCGCAGCGACGTGGAGGCCGGCAGCGCGCCCTGGTTCAGGGCTTCGGCGGATTCGCTGGCGACCCACAGCATGCGCCGGGTATCTTCGTCCTGCGCGAGTCCGAGCAATCCGGACAGCGCATCGTGCAAACCGGCGGCATCGGCCTGGCCGCGACCGGGATTCAGGCTGTCGAGCGCGCGATCGAGCGCGGTGAGCATGGCCGGTGCGCCGGACAGCGTGGTCGCAGCGACCAGGGCATCGGCGCGCGGCACGTCATCGGGCAGCGGACGATTGAAATCGGGGGCGAACAGTACCGCCTCGCCCAGCGGCTGCTCGTTGCGCAGCGCGCGCAAATCGTTGAGCAGCGGCAGCAGAACGATCGGGATGTCGCGATGGCCGCCCTGCAGGCGCTCGAGGTAATCGGGCAGTTGCACCGTCGCGCGCAGCAGTGCGTCGCAGGCTTCATGCTCGCGGCCCGGCAGCTGGCCATCGGCGACCGATGCAGCGAGATGCTGCATCTCTTCGCCGACCATCGCCGGCGCGTACAGCTCCAGCATGCGCAGCGTGCCTTCGATCTGGCGCAGCTGGTCCGCGGCGGAGCGCATCGCCCCGACGTCCGAGGGCGTCTCGGCATAGGCCTCGACATCGGTCTGGACCTGCTTGAGCGCGGCATCCAGCTCGGGCTTGATCCAGCCCAAGGTGGCGTGTTCGATCGCTTCGCGAAGCGCGCTCATTCAGGTGTTCCTTCCAGGTGTTGCTGTGCAGTCACGAGGTCGTCCGTCGCTCAGGCCGGCAGCTTGAAGTCGGCCACCGAACGACGCAGGTCGGTTGCCAGCTGCGCCAGCGTTCCGATCGACTGCGCGGTCTGGCTCGCGCCTTGCGAGGTCTGTGCGGTAATCGAACGGATCGTGTCCATCGTTTGGGTGATGTTCGATGCCGCGCTCGACTGCTGCTCGGCGGAGTGCGAGATGCCTTCAATCAGGCCGGCAAGATCGCTCGATACGCGTTCGATTTCGCCCAGCGCGGTACCGGCGTCCTCGGCCAGTCGCGCACCGCGCACCACTTCCGTAGTCGTCTGCTCCATCGAGCTGACCGCTTCGTTGGTATCGGACTGAATCGTGTGCACCAGGCCTTCGATTCGCTTCGTCGCGCGCGATGCGCGTTCGGCGAGTCGCTGCACTTCGTCAGCCACGACCGCGAACCCGCGGCCCGCCTCGCCGGCCGATGCCGCCTGGATCGACGCGTTCAGCGCCAAGATATTCGTCTGCTCGGAAATGTCGTTGATCAGTTCCACGATCGAGCCGATTTCCTGCGAGCTTTCGCCCAGTCGTTTGATTCGCTTCGAGGTTTCCTGGATCTGGTCACGGATGTTGTCCATGCCCTGGATCGTCTGGCGCACCACGCCGGCACCGTTGGTGGCGATTTCCACCGACTTGCGCGCCACTTCCGCGGACTGCGCCGAGTTGCGCGACACCTGGTTGATGTTCGATGCGATTTCGCTGATGCGGTCGGAGGCGTGGGTGATTTCCTGCGACTGGTGTTCCGCCGCTTCGGCGAGGTTGAGCGCGGTGTTCTGCGTTTCCTGCGCACCGGCCGCGACCTGCACCGAGGTGTCGTTGATCGTACCCACCAGGCTGCGCAGCTGTTCGATGGCGAAGTTGATCGAGTCCGCGATCGCGCCGGTCACGTCCTCGGTCACGGTCGCCTTCACGGTCAGGTCGCCTTCTGCGAGCGAACCCATTTCGTCGAGCAGACGCATAATCGCCTGCTGGTTACGGGCGTTCAGCTCTTCCACCGCCGCGCGACGCTGGGCCTGGGCGCGGTACTGGTTGACGAGCAGGAAGACCAGCGAGAGCACCGCCAGCGCACCGGCCAGCAGGGTGATCCACACGTTGCCGAGGATGTTGGTGTCCTTCAGCGATCCGCTCGCGGTGAAGCTGCTGAACAGCTTGCGGCTGTCGGCCAGCAACTTGTCGGCGCCGGTCCCGATCTTGTCGGACGCCGCCTGCGCATCGAACAGCTGCTTGGAGTTGCCGAGGATGGCGTCGAGATCCTTCTTCATCTCGCCCCACATCAGGGTCGCCTTGTTCAACGGGGAGACCGCGGCACCGGTGGTGACCTTGGCGGCCATGACGCCGCCCTCGCGCAGCGAGGTCATGATCTGGTCGAACAAACCCGAGTCCTGGCGCAGGCCGTTGCCGGCCACCGGGGCGCCGGCGCCACCAGCGCGGATTTCCGCGATGCGGCGGGCCATACCGGATGCCAGCACGATCTGGCGCATGGCGATCTGCTGCTGGGCGGCGGGGGCGCCACCGTTGCTCAGGCCAGCCACGACTTCATTGAGCTGGGCCTGGAGGTCGGGGATGCGTGCACTGAACTTGTCGGCGTTGCCGGACAGGCCGGTCAGCACCGATTCGGAACCGATGATGGCGTCACCACTCTTGGCCAGCGGCGCCCAGGTCGCCTTGACGCGGGTGATGTCGGCGGACACCGCGGCTTCGCTGCCGTAGCGCGAATCCACTTCGTTGATCGCCTTCTGGATGTCCTCGCGAACCGTCTTGAGGTTCTTGAAAGCGTCCGGCTTGCCGTCTACCGCGGCGCGGCTTAAGTTGGCGTACTGCTGCGACAGCACCTGGAGGTCGGCCACCGCACCGCTGGCGCTGCTGTAGCGCGAGGATTTGAACAGCGAATAGCCTGCGTTGACCAGGAACACCAGCAAGGCCCCGGCGAGGATGATCGCCCAGAAGTTACTGCCGGCGGCACGCGCCCTGCCGAGGATGTTGTCCGCTGTGGTGCTCATGGTTTTGCCCCTTTGGTGACGCGTGTTGCGCTGCCGTGCCGCGCTGCTGTGGATGAGTGGAGTGGATGGATGCCGCGGTCAGGCCGCGGCCTGCCTGAATTCCGGAGTGCGGACCAACCGCGACAAGTCGAAGACGCCCCAGGTCTCGCCGTCGGCATGGAATGCGCGCTGGATGAAGTGCCCGTACCGCCCCTCGCCGATTTCGGTCGGGTCGGTGGATTGCTGTTCGCCGAAGATGCGCTGGCCGAACAGGCCATCGATCAGGATCGCGACGTCGCCACCCGGCTGGCGCACGATCAGCATGCGCTGGTCTTCGCGCAGCACGGTGCGTTCGCCTTCCAGGAACAGCTTGAGATCGACCACCGGCAACAGGTTGCCGCGGATGTTGGCGAGGCCGAGCAGCCAGGCCTGGCCGCCCGGCACCGGCGTGGTTTCCGGCAGGGTCAGGATTTCGGCAATGTCGTCGTAGCTGGACAGCAGCTGGTGGGCGCCAACCCGATAGCCCAGTCCGCGCCAGCCTTCGCTGGCGGACATCTGCGGCAACCCGACGTTCCGCGCCTGGCAGCGCTGGTCGAGGTCGCACAGATAGCGGTAGGCGCTCAGCCCCGATTCCATCTATTCAGTTCCCCTGGACATGGGCCTGGATGGCCCCCAGCAGTTCTTCGCGGGTGAAGGGCTTGGTCAGGTATTGCTCCGACCCCACGATCCGACCCTTGGCCTTGTCGAACAGGCCGTCCTTGGACGACAGCATGATCACCGGCGTCGAGCGGAAGACCTGGTTGTTCTTGATCAGGGCGCAGGTCTGGTAGCCATCGAGGCGCGGCATCATCACGTCGACGAAAATGATGTGCGGGTGCTGCTCGACGATCTTGGCCAGCGCCTCGAAGCCGTCGCTCGCCGTGACCACGTCGCAACCTTCGCGCTTGAGCAGCGATTCCGCAGTGCGCCGGATGGTCTTCGAGTCGTCGATGACCATCACCTTGAGGCCGCTGAAGCGTTCGTGGCTGTTGTTGCCTTCCATCCACCTGTCCTGAGAAACGGGGGCACGCCGGGGGAAGCGGCCATCCGTGCGAATGTTCCATCCGCCGCATGGCATGTCAAGCCGGCGTGACGAAAACGATGTAATTTCCCCGCATTCCGCCAATTGCTGCGGATCGATATTGCTACCATCTGCACATCTAACGAGGGCGGCGGAGTACGGCATGCGTCACGAAGTGGTGGTGGTGATGGATCCGATCGCCGCGATCAAACCGGCCAAGGACTCCACTCTCGCCATGCTGCTGGAGGCGCAGAGACGCGGTTATCCGATCCGCTACGTCAAGCCCGGCGGGCTGTCGATCAGCGACGGCGTCGCCGCTGCCGAGGCCGCCCTGCTGCAGGTGCGTGACGACAAGGTCGACTGGTTCGAGCTGGGCACGTTCGAGCCGCTCCGGTTCGATGCACGCCACATCGTGCTGATGCGCAAGGATCCGCCGGTCGATCCCGATTTCGTCCACGACACCCAGATCCTGACGCTGGCCCAGCGCCAGGGTGCGCTGGTCGTGAACGACCCACAGGGCCTGCGCGACATGAACGAGAAACTGGCCGCGCTGTGGTTCCCGGAATGTTGCGTGCCCACATTGGTCAGCCGCGATGCCAAGGCGCTCAAGGCCTTCGTACATGAACAGGGCGAAGCGGTGTTGAAGCCGCTGGACGGCATGGGCGGCCGCTCTATCTTCCGTGCCAGCCGCGGCGATCCCAACCTGAATGTGATGCTGGAGACGCTGACCGAAGGCGGCCAGCACCTCGCCATCGCCCAGCGCTATGTCCCGGAAATCGTCGATGGCGACAAGCGCGTGCTGCTGGTCGATGGCGTGCCGGTCGATTACTGCCTCGCCCGCATCCCGCAGGGCGACGAATTCCGCGGCAATCTTGCCGCCGGTGGCCGCGGCGAAGGCCGGCCATTGAGCGAACGCGACCGCTGGATCGCCGCCCGGGTCGCGCCGGAGCTGAAGCGTCGCGGCATGCTGTTCGTTGGACTCGACGTAATCGGCGATTACCTGACCGAGGTGAACGTCACCAGCCCGACCTGCATCCGCGAGCTGGATGCGCAGTTCGGGATCAATATCGCAGGGATGCTGTTCGACGCCATCGAAGCGCGACTGGCTGCGTGAGCACGCCGAGCGACGCCCTGCCCGCGGTCGATCCGCCGCGCATCAGCGAGGGCCAACGTCTGAGCGCGACTTTCCTGCTGTCGCTGGCGGTGCATGCGGTCCTGCTGCTCGGCGTCGGTTTCGCCATCGGCAAGGCGGCGCCGGTGGTGCCGACGCTGGACGTGATCCTGACCCAGGTGCAGACACCGCTGACGCCGAAGCAGGCGGACTTCCTCGCCCAGGCCGCCAATCAGGGTGGCGGCGAGCACGACAAGACGACGCGTCCGACCGATCCGCAGGTCGGCGACACCCCATCGCCGCAGGAAGGCGTCGCCGCGCGCGAACTGCAGGCACAAGCGCCGACCGTGCAGCCGCCGCCGGAAACCCGCGTCATCACCACCCATGACAGCCCGCAGGCCACGGCGACCGCCAGCGACACCTCCCCGCGCGGCGATCGTCCGCTGCCTCCGGGCGAACGCCGCGTCGATGTCGACATGAGCGAAGCGCGCCTCGCCGCCGAGATCGATGAGCAGACGCGGCAATACGCCAAGCGCCCGAAAACCAAGTATGTCTCCGCCAGTACCCGCGAATACGCCTACGCCGGCTACCTGCGGCAATGGGTCGATCGCGTGCAGCGCGTCGGCAACCTCAACTATCCCGAGGAAGCGCGGCGACGCAGGTTGCAGGGTTCGGTGATGATCGGGATCGACATCCGGCGCGACGGCAGCATCGATTCGCTGCAACTCGTGCGTTCAAGCGGCAACAAACTGCTCGACGACGCCGCGCTGCGCATCGCCCGCCTGGCCGAACCGTATCCGCCGCTGCCGAAGACCAGCGACAACCTCGACGTGCTGCACGTGGTGCGGACGTGGGAGTTTCTGCCAGGCGGCGAGATCGTCGATCGTTAAAGCGCGGCTTCTAAAGCGATTTCCAGGTAAACGCTTCGCCGCTGCGCCAGAACACCGCGGTGGCGCGCCCGTAGACCTTGCCTTCCGGCACCAGCCCGAAGAATCGCCCATCGAGGCTATTGCCACGATGGTCGCCCATCATCAGCAACTGTCCCTGCGGAATCCGCATCGGCGCGACATCGGGGCCGCCGCCATCATCAAGATCGAGCGTGACCGCATGCGCGCCAAACCGCTCCTCGGTGCCCTGCCCGTTCGACAGCCACTGGCCATTGATGCGCAAATGGCCATCGTGTACTTCCACTGTGTCGCCACCGACCGCGACCACGCGCTTGATCAGCCGCACGCCATCGCGCGGCGAATCGAAGATCACGACTTCGCCGCGCTGCACCGGTTGGCCGCGGGTGAGGTGCCAGGTGGTCAGGGGGACGCGCCAACCATGCGCGCGCATGTCGACCAACACGCGATCTCCGGGCTCGAGCGTTGGCTGCATCGAGCCGCTCGGCACCACGTAGTGATTGGCGAACGAGGCGCGAAACACACCGAGCAGCAGCAGCACGGCGGCGGTGCGCGCCCATTCGCCGCGCCAATGCCACCACGGGTGCTTCGGTGCTTTCCTGTCCTGTGGACGATCCATTTGAAACTCCATCCCGAACTTTCCGGGCACAGGCTCGCGCCGATGCCGCGTGCCGGCATGTGCCGGAAGTCAGATCAACCGGGGCGGCGGCGATTCATTCAATGGATGCGGACGGCGCCGGGATGCGCATCGACGGCCTTCCACGGCAGGATCGCCCAGTCCGGATCGTCGCAGCTGCGGGCAACGCGAGCGAAATAGGCCGAGATGTGGATCCCCTTCGGCGTCGCATACCAGTTCGCGAATTGCCAGACTTCGGGATCGTCGTAGTTGCATTCGTCTTCGCCCGTGCGGAACTCGGACGGATAGGCGGCCTTGAGCTGGGCGACCGCCCACGGCGCGAAGCGCTTGCTGCGATAGTCAGACCACGCCTGGTTCCACGCATTGCCCTTCGCCTCGTGCAACGCCTTGCCCGGACCCAGCCAGAGCACGTCGTCGAGATCGAGCTCGCGGCCATCGCGCGGATCGATGTTGATCGGCCCATCGCTGAAGTCGGGATGCGCGCCACCACAGTAGTAGCTGCTGAACAGGCTGACGCTGAGGATTTTCGGACTGACGTGGCGCAACGTGGTGGTGGTCTCGTACTCGCCCTGGCCGTCCCGCGCACCAGAGATGCAGTCGTAATAGTTGCCGACCCAGTCCCACAGATTCATGCGCAGCGTCCGGTTGATGCGCTGGAGTTGCGCCTCGGGATAACCGGAAACCACTTCGAACAGGTCGATGCCGCTTTCGGGCTGGTGGAACCATTGCAGGCTGTAGCCATCGACCTGCTGCAGCTTCTTTTTCTGCAGGGTGAGATCGGCCATGCGCAGCCATTCGTAGCGATCGATGTCGCCACGCAGCGCCTGCAGGCCTGGTTCGCGCGCGCTCACGGTCGAGCTTGATGCAAGGCTGCGCAGATGGATCGGCAACCGCTTGCCCTTCGGCCCGATCCATTCGCCATCCCAGCGATCCCGCGCCGGGATCTGCATCTTCCAGCCGGGATGCGGCTCGTCATCACGCAGGCCTTCCTGCAACGTGATCCACCCATCCGCGGATGCCTTGCCTTGCAGTTGGATATCCATGCGATGGCGACGATAGAAATACCGGCCTTCGAGATTGGCGCTGCCCTTGGCAGGCGCATTGATCTTGACCACGACTTCGTTCGGGCCGAGCGTGCCCTGCCAGACCTTGCCGGGTTCATCGGCCTGTGCGGCACCGCAAATGATCGCTGCAAGCCCGAAGCAAACACGCTTCCAGCGTGCGCTCATCGCGAAGCATCCTTGTGGGCGCGTGCGGCCTGTTGTTCGACGAGGGTGAGCGCGACGTTGTTGCGCAGATAGGCAGGCTCGACCAGATCGGGCGACACCGCGACACCGCGTGCAAAGGCAGCCGCGGCTAATCGCGCGAGATCGGCGGCATGCGGCAGCGCCGATGCATCGATCGTCGCCAGTTGCGGCGCCAATCGCGTTGCCAGTTCCGATTCGCTGGCGGAAAAACCGGTACCGAGGCCATGCCAGCCATCGCCTTCGATCGTCACCTGCGCAGGTGCAACGACACGTTCCGGGGAAATTTCCTCAAGCACGTTGTCGTGCAGGCGATAACCCGCCCAATAGACTTCGTGCATGCGCGCGTCGATGGCGGCGAGCACGCGATCACCTTCTCCGGCATTCGCGCCGGCTGCCAGCACCTGCAATGTCGACAGTGGCACCAGCGGTCGATCCAGCCCCAGCGCGATGCCCTGGGCGATGGCGATGGCGAGGCGCACGCCGGTGAAGGCGCCGGGGCCGCGTCCGACCGCGATCGCGTCGAGCTGCGCGCGGGAGATTCCCGCTTCGGCCAACAGTGCATTGCACCACGGCAATGTCAGTTCGGCGTGGCGACGCGGCGCGATCTCGAAGCGCTCGCGCACTTCGCCGTCGCTCCATAGCGCGACCGAGCAGGCTTCCGTGGCGGTTTCGATGGCGAGCAGTTTCATCGCTCAATTATCCGCAAAGAAGGCATGTACGTCGTCGATGTCGCGGCTGCGCGGGATCGGCGGCAGCGAATCCAGGAAGATCTTGCCGTAGCTCTTGTTGGTCAGGCGCGGATCGCACAGCACCAGCACGCCGCGGTCGCGCTCGCTGCGGATCAGGCGACCGACGCCCTGCTTCAGCGCGATCACCGCTTGCGGCAATTGCTCGTCGCGGAACGGCACCCCGCCGGCGCGGCGAATCGCATCCAGCCGTGCCTCGAACACTGGATCGTCGGGCGCGGCGAACGGTAGTTTGTCCATCACCACCACGCTCAAGGCATCGCCGACCACGTCGACGCCTTCGCGGAAACTGGCGGTGCCGAGCAGCACGCCGTTGCCGGAGGCGCGGAAACGTTCCAGCAGCTGTCCGCGCGGCGCCTGCCCTTGCACGAACAGCGGCCACGGCGCATCGCGCAGCAATTCGGCGGCTTCGCGCAGGGCGCGGTGCGAAGCGAACAACAGGAAAGCGCGGCCCTTCGATGCCTCGAGGACCGGCCGCACCGCATCGACCACCGCGGCGGTGAAGCCGCGATCGGAAGGCTCGGGCAATCCTTTCGGCAGATACAGCAAGGAATTGGACTGCCAGTCGAACGGGCTTGGTTCGAGCACCGTTTCCGGTTCCCACAGGCCGAGGCGCTTGCTGGCGTGGAGGAATTCACCGCCCACCGCAAGCGTGGCAGAGGTGAAGATCCACGCCGCCTTCGACTGCTCGCGATGCTGGCGCAGCGGTCCGGAAACATCGAGCGGCGTGCGCTGGATGCGAAAACCACGTGGCGTCAGCTCGTACCAGCAGACGTCGTCGCTGTCGTCGACGGCGACATCGAGCCAGCGTTCGAGCTTGGTGACGGCATCGCCGGCACGGGCGTGGCAGGCATCAAGCCCCGGAGAGGATTCGCGCACGCCTTCCAGCGCCTTGCGCAAGGCTTGCAGCGCGGCCAGCAGATCGATGAAACCGTCTTCGACCTCAGCGATCGCCAATGCGCGCTGGCGGGTCCCGCGCGGTGGCGCGTTCTCGAACGCGGCGCGCAGGTCGCGGGCCAGGCGTTCGACCTGCTGCGCCGGCGGTTCAACCACCGGAATCGCGGCGGCGACATCCCTGGCCTCGGTGATGCAATCGCGCGCGAGCTCGACGATCTGGCGCGCACCCAGTCCTTCGCCGAAGAACAACGCGGCGAGTTCCGACAACTGGTGGGCCTCGTCGACCACGAAGGTTTCGGCGCCGGGCAGGATTTCGCCGAAGCCTTCCTGCTTGAGGGCGAGATCGGCGAGCAGCAGGTGATGATTGACCACCACGATGTCGGCGGACTGCGCGCGCTGGCGCGCCTGCACCACGAAGCATTCCGACCAGAACGGGCATTCGTTGCCAAGGCAGTTGTCGGCGGTACTGGTCACCAGGGGCAACAAGGGGCTGTCGTCGGCAAGACCGTCAAGCTCGGCGATATCGCCCATCTTGGTGCGACCTCCCCAGGTGACGATGCGCTGGAACTGCGCGACCTGTTCGCGCGAAGTGAAACGCGGTTCGCCCTTGGCCTGTTCCAACCGGTAGCGGCAGAGATAGTTGGCGCGCCCTTTCAGCAATGCGGTCTTGACGCCGATGCCGAGTGCATCGCGAACGCGCGGCAGGTCGCGGTGGTAGAGCTGGTCCTGCAGCGCACGGGTGCCGGTCGAGACGATGGCCTTGCGCTTCGAAATCAGCAACGGCACCAGGTAGGCATAGGTCTTGCCGGTGCCGGTGCCGGCTTCCGCCAGCAGTTCGTTGCGATGCTCGATCGCGTGCGCGATCGCCACCGCCAGCCGTTGCTGCGCCGGTCGCGTCGCGAACGCCGGCAATGCCGTCGCCAGCGCACCACCCTCGCCGAGCGCCGCATCGACCGCCTGCGCGAGCGCGCTCATCTCCATTCCGCGTTGCCCATCCATCGTCAATTGTGCTGCGGCGTATCCGAAGGCTGCGTGTTCTGGTCAGGCGACGGCGTGGTTCCGTTGGCGTCGGGCGCATTGGGATCGACCGTCTGGCCGTCGATCGTCTCGTCGGGATTCGGCAGCGCCGCGCTGCACGGCTGGTACCCCGGCGCATAGCCCTGCACGAACGGCAGGCGCTGCGCACCCGGGCAACTGGCATCAGTGCTGCCCGATCCCGAGACCCACTGCCAGTCGAGCCCCTTGTTCTTCACCGTCAATGCCGAAGTCGGCAACTTGCGGAAGATGCCCGACCACACGCGCATCGCGCCGGTCGCGCCATAGAGCCCGGTCGGCTGGTTCTGGTCGTTGCCGACCCAGATCACTGCGAGATGATCGCCCGTCCAGCCGGCGAACCAGCTGTCGCGGCTGTCGTTGCTGGTGCCGGTCTTGCCGGCGGGCGTGAGGCGACCGAAACCGTCCGTCATCAACTGATGGCCGGTGCCGGAACTCACTGCGCGCTGCAACGCCACCGTGATCAGGTGCGCAGCCACGGAGTCGCCGGACTGCGCAGGCGCCGGCTTCTTGTCGTAACGATTCACCGCCTTGCCCTGCGGATCGAGCACGCCACGCACCGCGCGCAACGGCTGGATCTCGCCATCGCTGGCGAGGAACTGGTAGGCCTGCGCCATCGCGTACGGGCTCTGGTCGGTGGCGCCGAGCAGCACCGACGGCTGCGTGCTCACATCAAGGCCGGCCAGCACCTTGAGCAGTTCGCTGACGCGCTCGGGCTGGACCTGCATGCCGATCCGCACCGTTGCCTGGTTGTAGGAATGCGCGAGCGCATCGATCACCCGCACCGTACCGTGGCTCACGCCGTCGGAATTGTCCGGATTCCAGATCTTGCCGTTGCCGAGCACCACCTGGGCCGGAACATCCTCGACATACGTCGCGAGCGACCACTTCGACGGCTGCGCCAGCGCCAGCATGTACATGAAGGGCTTGACCAGCGAACCGATCGGCCGCTGCGCATCGAGCGCGCGGTTGAAGCCCTGCTCGCGGAAATCGCGGCTACCGACCACGGCGACGACTTCGCCGCTGTGGACATCGGTGACGACGAGGCCTGCCTGCAACGGCGGGCGTCCGCGCGAACCGATCTTGGCCAATGTCGCGGTGACCGAACCCTCGGCATAGGCCTGTGCCGACGGCGACATCGCCGTCATCACCGAAAGGCCGGCGCCTTGCAGCGAATCGCTGGAGTAATCGCTGGCGAGCTGGCGGCGCACGAGGTCGACATAGGCCGGGAAACGATTCGGCGGCCCGTTGCCGGGTGCCGGCGTCACGCCTAGGGGCGCCTTCATCGCGGCGTCGTATTCCTGTTGGGTCAGGATGTTGCTTTCGCGCATCTTGTCGAGCACGAAGCCGCGACGCGCCAGCGCGCGATCGGGATGGCGGCGCGGATCGTAGAACGACGGCCCGCGGACGATGGCGATCATCAGCGCGATCTGCTCGTTGTTGAGCGATTGCACGTCGCGTCCGAACCAGAATTCCGACGCCGATTCGATGCCGTGGATCGCCTGCGAGCCCTGCTGCCCGAGATAGACCTGGTTGAGGTAGGTCTCGAGGATGGTGCGCTTGTCGTAGCGCATCTCGAGGATGATGGCGTAGAGGATTTCGTTGAGCTTGCGGCTTGGCGTCACTTCCTTGCCGATGCCGAGCAGGCCGCTGCGCGCGAGCTGTTGCGTCAGCGTGCTGGCGCCCTGGCGGCTCTCGCCGCCGGAACGCAACGCCACCCAGACCGCACGCATCATGCCGAGCGGATCGACACCGTGGTGGCGCGCGAAATTCTTGTCCTCGACCGCCTGCAGGCCGGTGACCAGCTTTTCCGGTACTTCGTTGAGGCTGACCAGGCGACGCTCTTCCTGGGCACGGCCGTAGAGGGTGGCGATGCGCGCGGGATCGAGACGGGTTGCCGCCACGGTCTTGCGGGTATCGCGATCGCTGACGGCGACGACGCGATCGTCGCCCAGCGTGACGTCGATGCGATGCCCCGCGATATGACCGCCGATATCGTCGAAGCCACGGCTGGAAATCAGCGCATGACCACCCTTCACCGCGTAGGTGCCGGGACGGTCGCCGATGCCGTCGTTGTAGTACGCGGCCGCGTCGAGCTCGGTCTTGAGCGTCGCGGTGTCCAGCGCGATCCCCGGCTGCAGTTGCAACGGGCGGGCGTAGACGCGCGTCGGCAACTGCCAGCGCAACTGGTCGAAGCGCAGCGTGACCTGATGGTTCAGATAGAGCATGTACGGGATCAGGAATCCCAGGCCAATCCCGAGGCAGGCCAGGAACAACTTGATCAGCCGTCGTGTCCACGGGCGCGATTCGCCGCTGCTGCCGTCCTCGTACTCGAGATCGTCGTCTTCTTCGTCGTTATCGATGCGCGCCACGCAAGCAACCGCAGTTGGAAAGGGGCAGTCTAGAGCAGAACGGCATCACCACGCCGTCGGCATTCAGCCCGCATCCGGGTCAGGGCCTTCCCGGCCCACCAGTCCATCACGCAAGCCGCGGCACATCGCCTTCAGATTGGCGCCACGGGGGGCCACCACCAGCGAAAACCCGAGGAATTTCAGGATCGCGCGCGGGACGTCCTGGGCGATCCAGCGCCACGGTGTCCCCGGCCGGCGGTACAGCAGCACGCGGTTGCGCATGATGGTGTACAGCCGCGTCGGCCCGTGCACGATCGCCCGCCCGCCCGGCCGCCAGTGCAGGCGATCGCCAATCCGGTGCTCCATCTCGGCGTCGGCCACTCCGGCCAGGCGGTATCCGCGCGCCCTGGCGCGGAAGCACCATTCGAGATCGACATTGTCGATGAACAGCCCGGCATCCATGTCGCCGATCGCGTCGATCGCACGCAGCGGGATCAGGCAGCCCGAGGTGATCAGGAAATCGCAGTCGACGACTTCGCCCGGTGCGGGCCGCAGCTTGTGGTTGAACGGGAAGCCGATGCGCACGAACGGCGCCACATCGCCGGTGCGGGCATCGACGTGGGCGGGACCGACCGCCGCCAGTCGATCGCCGCCGGAGTCCAGTGCTTTCCGGAGCCGGATCACCATGTCGCCGACGGGTAGGCTGTCCTGGTCCATCAGCAGGACATCCGTGCAGCCGGCTGCCCGCGCGGCTGCGATGCCCTGGTTGAGTGCAGCACCCACGCCGAGGTTCCTGTTATTGGCGATGATGTTGATGCTGCGTGTCGTCGCGAGCGCGCGGATCGCTTCGACGTTCGTCGATGCGTTGTCGACCAGCCACAGGCGGTCGACCTGCGGGAGCAAGGCTTCGGCCAATGCTTCCAAGGTAGCGATATCGGGCCGATAGGTCACCACGATGGCGGCGATGGAAGATGCGTTCGCCATCAATCCAGCCCTACGAGATCAGCAACCGCGGAACGCAGACCGGAGCCGAAGCGGTGGTAGCCGCCGCGCAGGAACTCGCGGCCGACATGGACGATGCGCGCAACCGGCGAGGCGGGAGTGTCTGCACGCGCGACCGCATGGCGCGCGCGGTCGGCGACTGCATCGCGGGTTTCCGGCGTCACGCGCTGCTCCAGTTCCCGCATCCGCAAGACCTGGCGTTCCTGATAGGCGCGTCGCGAGACACCGATACCGATCTGCTGCAACGGCGATTTTTCCGTCGCGCCAATCTGGTTGCCGCCATGCTGGCGGTAGTCGATCAAGGGGTGTTCGATGGTATCGACGCGGCCATGCATCGACGCGATCATCGCCATCCATTCGTCGTGGGCCCAATGCGCCGCGAATGGTGTCGCCAGCGCCAGCACTTCGCGACGCAGGGCCATCGTCGCGCCGGTGACGATGTTCCGTCGCAGCAGCACGTCGAAGGCATCGCCGCGGTGCATGGCCGCCAGCTCGCGGGGCGTCACTTCCAGCACGTCGAACAGCCCGCGTCCGGTCGACATGCCGGCCCCATCCACCAGTCGCGCGTCGGAATGCAGGACCAGCAGGGATGGATCGGCGGCGAACGCAGCCAGCATCCCGGCGATCTTTTCGGGATGCCAGACATCGTCCTGGTCGCAGGTAAACAAGACATCGGCATCGGCACGCGCCAATGCCTGTTCGAAATGATGGACGTAGCCGGAGGCTTCGGCATTGCGATGAAGCACCACATCGACGCCACCGGCGCGTTGCTCCTGGGCGAAGGACTGCAACAAGCTCCAGCCCTCGTCCGTCGAGCCATCGTCCGACAGCACGTATTGATCGATGCGCCGCGTCTGTGCGCGCAAGCTGTCGAGTTGCTGCGGCAGGTAGCGCTCGCCGTTCCAGCTGCACAGCACCACTGCGCAACGAAAACCATTCATCCCGGTCATGACTGCACCTGCCATGTCGCCATGGTCGGACGAAACGGGCGCGGCTGCACGCCTAGCACCTCGATCGCAACGGCATTGTCGGCGACGAGATCCTGGTCGAGCCGCGACAAGGCGCCACGCAGGCGCGGCAGCAAGTGCGAAGTTAGTGGCAACACGACAGAAGGCACCACCAATGGGAATGTCGAACGTTCGAGGCTGGCACGCACCCGACGGAACATCTCGTCCACGCGCAGGCGTTCGCCGCCGCCGAGTTCGATGATGCGTGAAGAAGCGGCTTCGTTTCGCACAGCGGACAACGCGGCCTGTGCGACATCCTGTGCATGCACCGGCTGGCGCAGTCCACGACCCGGTGGCATCGGGAACACGCGCGAGCGCAGCGCGCGTCGCGCGACCGGCGTCAAGTTGCGATCGAGGCCGACACCATAAATCATCGTCGGCCGCAGGAGGGTCCAGCGCATGCCGAGCCGCTCACACTCGCGCTGCAACGCAGCTTCGCCGCGCAGCAGCCGCTCGGCGACGGCGCGATCCTCGGGCACGCCCGAATCGCGCTTAGTTACCGCACTCATCGAACTGGTGGCGACGACGATCGATGCCGGCGCATCCACCCGCGCCGACAACCATTCCGCCAGGCCATCGAGCGGTCCGAAGCTGACGATCGCGTCGAGTGTCGGCAAGCCCGGCATGGCGTCGGGCAACGCACCCTGCACCCATTCGATTCGAGCGGCTGGTGCAGAACGCGCATCCCGCGACAACGCGATCACCTCTGCGCCCTCATTCGCCAGCAATGGCAACGCGGCATGTCCGAGCTGGTTGGTCGCGCCGGTCAGGAGAATGCGCATCAGGACCGCGGCCTCCGCGCCGCACGCACGCCACGCAGCGCCAGCAATGCATCGGTGAGCTGCGCCAACTGGTCAACGTCGCGCACGCGCACCTGCATTCGCGCCTGCACGCCCTGTTTCGACATATGCATTTCCAGCGTGTCCATCGCGCAACCGGCCTGCGCCACCACGTTGACGATGTCGCGCGCCAGCAGCGGACGATCCTCGCCCTCCACCACCAGTGCCACGCGCTGGGTCTCGTGGCGACCCCATTCGACATCGACCACCCGATCCGGTGCGCGCTCGGCCATGCGCAACAGCGTGGGGCAATCGGCGCGATGCACGCTCACCTGATGCTCGCGGGTGAGATAGCCGACGGCCGGCTCGCCCGGCACCGGCTGGCAGCAGCGCGCGATCTGCGAAACGAGATTCTCGAGGCCACCGATGCGCAGGCGATTCGACGGCACCGGCGCGGACTCGCGACTACTGCGGATCGTCGTCGGCTCGCTCTCTTCCGGTTCGCTGCGTTCAGCATCGGTGATCGCCCGCAGGACCTGCGTCGGGCCGATTTCGCCGAGCGCCACCCGCATGTACAACTCGTCGACGCTGTTGACCTGCTGGAATCGATCCAGCACCGGCTCGAGCGGACTGCGGGCGCGGCCGTAGCGCTTGAGTTCGCGCTCGAGCATTTCGCGTCCGACCTGCACGTTGCGCGCGCGATCGAGCTTACGGAACCACGCCCGCACCTTGTCGCGCGAGCGCGCATTGACGAGATAGCGATTGCCCGGCAGCAGCCAGTCGCGACGTGGCGTCGCTTCCTTGCCGGCGATGATCTCGACGCGCTGGCCCGTGGCGAGTGGCGTGTCGAGCGGCACGATGCGGCCATCGACGCGCGCACCGCGGCAGCGGTGTCCAAGTTCGGTATGCAGGCGATAGGCGAAATCCAGTGGCGTCGAACCGGTCGGCAGGTCGACCACCTCGCCGCGCGGCGTCAACGCATAGATGCGGTCCTCAACCAGCTCGCTGTCGAATTCCTCGGCCAGTGCGGCATCGCCGCCCTGCGTCTGCACGTCGAGCAGCTGGCGCATCCACACCACGCGTCGTTCCAGCGCGCTGTCGGACGGCCCGCCTTCCTTGTAGCGCCAATGCGCGGCAACACCGAGCTCGGCGCTGCGATGCATTTCATGGGTGCGGAACTGGATCTCGAAGACCTTCCCGGCAGGACCGACCACCGCGGTGTGCAACGAGCGATAGTCGTTGTGCTTGGGACGGGCGATGTAGTCGTCGAATTCCCCCGGCACCGGCGGCCACAGCGCATGTGCGACACCGAGCGCGGCATAGCAATCGGCGACGCTGTCGACCATCACCCGCAGCGCGCGCAGATCGTGCAAGGCCTCGAACGGCAGCGACTTGCGTTCCATCTTCCGCCAGATGCTGTAGATGTGCTTGGGCCGACCGCTGACGGTCGCCTTGATGGCGTGTTCCTGCAGCGAGGTTTCCAGCCCCTTCTTCGCCGTGTTGATGTCGTGCTCGCGTTCGCGCCGGCGTTCGTCGACCAGGCCGGCGACACGGCGGTAATCGTCGGGTGACAGCACACGGAAGGCCAGATCCTCCAACTCCCACTTCAGCTGCCACACGCCGAGGCGATTGGCCAGTGGCGCATGGATGTCGCGCACAGCGCGTGCCAGCGCCAACGTGGCATCGTCGTGACGATCGGCGAGCGCGCGCAGTTCGGCCAGGCGCGTCGCCAGCAGGATCGGCACCACGCGCAGGTCGCGCGTCATCGCCAGTAACAGGCGGCGCAGGCCCTCGGGATTGCTGCCGCCGGCAGACTGGCCGTGTAAGGCCAAGACCTGGCGCTCCGCCGACTGGCCCTCGATCAGTTCCGCCAGTGCGCCGCGTTCGCTCTCCGGGAGCGCGGCGCCACTGGCGCCGATCGTTGCGGCGATCGCGGTATCGGCATCGGCACCGAGCGCGGCCAATGCATCGAGCGCCTGCGGCAACCACGACGGAACCGATGCCTCCGCCAGCGCCGAATGCAACGCCTGCGCACGCTCCGCCGGCAACCCCGCCAGCAAGGCATGGTTCAACACGACGGCAGTGGCGGCAGAAGAGATGGACATCGTCTCGCTACGTTACCTCAGGCCGGCGATACGACCTGCGAGTTTCTTGGCGGATACGCCACCCCTCACGCCGAGCTCCTGGGCGTAGGTGGCGACGCGCAACTCCTCCAGTTCCCAGCGCAATGACTGCGCGGTTGCATCGACGGGATTGGCAGCAGCCAGCGCATCGGCGAAAGGCTTGAGTTCGAGCATGCGCGCCTGGTCCTTGGCGGGATCGCGTAGCGCACGCTCGGCCCGCAGCGACAACGCCTTGAGCCAGCGCGGATATTCCGACAAGGCTTCGGCCGGGACTTCGCGCAGGAATCCGGGACGCGCCAACGATTCGAGATGGGCGCGCATGTCGTCGAGGTTGCCGCTGGCCCAGCCCATCAACTTCGATTCCAGCTTGGCGCGGATGTCCGCGATCAGCGACAGGATGGCCTCGGCCTGCTGCAAGCGTCGCATCGCTTCGGCGAACAGGGTCTTGCCGATGGCGTCACGTCGCGCGGCAAAAGCGCCGGCATCGCGGATCGCGACCAGGTCATCGCTCGCCAGCGCGGCGAACGCACCATCGACCAGGTCCTCGCGCAGGCGATCGCTTTCGGTGGTTTTCGTGCCCGGGCGTGGCGACGCCGACTCGATCGCCGCATAGAGCAATGCCGTCTTGGCCTGCACCGGCAGCTGCCGGCGCGCCTGCTTCAGCTTGTCGGCCAATGCCAGCCGCAACAATCGACGCACGCCTTCGACATGGTGGCGTTCGGCGACCTCGCGCTGGGCATGCACGTGCAGCGAGACGGTGTCGCTGTCGTCGTGCAGGGCCGGGAATGCAGGGATGCCACCATCCCCGGTGATCTGCACGGGAATCGCCACGTCCGGGAAAGCGGTCAGGCCGACGCGCGCAAGATCCTTCGCGGCCCGGCCGGCGAACGCGCGTTGCGCGCGTGCACCGAACTTCGCCCGCAAATCGGCAAGATCGCGCGAACTGGCGATCACGTTTTTCCCGGATTCGTCCTGAAGCTGCAGGTTCATGCGCAGGTGCGGCTCGATGCCCGCCTCATCGAAATCGATGGCAGAGACCTCGACGCCCGACAAGCGCTTGAGGAAACGCGCCAATGTCGAGACGAATGCATCCGCCTCCGGTTCGCGATGTGCTTCGGCAAAGGCACGGCCGAAATCCGGCGCCGGCACGAAATTGCGGCGCAGGATCTTCGGCAACGACTTAATCAACGCCGTCGCCTTGTCCTGCACAAAGCCGGGCGCCAGCCACGACAGCTTCGCCTCATCCAGCGCGTTGAGTAGGTGCAGTGGCACCGCCAGCGTCATGCCATCGTCGACCGCGCCGGGTTCGAAGCGGTAGCGCACCGCCAGCCGCACATCGCCGATCGCCAGATACGGCGGGAAACGCGCGGCATCGGTTTCGTCGGCGACCAGCAGATCGTCGCGCGACCATTCCAGCGCAGCCTGCGCGTCCTTCGACAGCGACTTCCACCACGCGTCCAGCGCCTGCGCGTTGTGGACGTGCGACGGCAGGCGATCGAGGTACCAGCGCGCTTGCCAGTCCTCATCGACCACCAATCCTGCGCGACGCTGCTTGGCCTCCTCTTCCTTGGCCAGTTCCAGCGTGCGCAGGTTGCGGGCGAGGAAGCCGCTGCGGGTGTTGATCTCGCCGGCCACCAAGGCATCGCGCACGAAGATCGCACGCGATTCCTCCGGATACAACGCGCCGTAGTGCACTGGCTTCTTCGGCGCCAGCACCAGGCCGAACAGACTGATCTGTTCGCTGCCAAGCACACGGCCCTGCGAACGCGACCAGTGCGGATCGTGGTGGCGGCGTGCCAGCAGGTGCGGCAGTTCGGCGATCGCCCAATCCGGTTCGATCGCCGCGTTGGTGATCGCCCAGACCTTTTCGGTATCGAGCAAGGTCGCCGACAGCAGCCACGGCGCTGGCTTCTTCGCCAACACGGAGCCCGGGAACAGCTGGAACCGCCGGCCGCGCGGGCCTTCGTAGACGCCACGCTCGCCAAGATGGCCGATCTGGGTCGGCAGCCCCGCGATCAGCGCGCGGTGGAGCGCCGCATACCGCATTGCCGCGCCATCCTTGTGCCGTCCTTGGCGAGACTCCATCACCTTCGACTCGTCCTGCCCGGCCATCCCTGGCCGGGCGCTCGTGATCGCGCGAGCCAATGGCTCGCGAGCGCGATCACTCTCCCAACCCAATTCCGCGCACTGCAATTTCAACTGGCGATGCAGTTCGCGCCATTCGCGCAGGCGCAGGAAGCCGAGGAAATGTTTCTCCGCCCACTTGCGCAACTGCGACTGGCTCATCTCCTCGTGGGCGACACGATAGGCATCCCACAGGTTCCAGATGCCAGCGAATTCCGATTTCGGATCGGCGAATTGCGCGTGCGCGGTGTCGGCGGCGGCCCGCGCATCCGCAGGACGTTCGCGCGGATCCTGGATGCCGAGGAAACTGGCGATCGCCAGCATTTCGTGCAGACAGCCATGCTTGTGCGCGGCGATCAGCATGCGCGACAGCTTCACGTCCACCGGCAACCGCGCCATCTGCTTGCCGATCGCGGTCAGCTTGCGATTGGCGTCGATCGCCCCGAGTTCGGTCAGTTGCTGCCAGCCGTCGGCGATCGCGCGCGGATCGGGGGGTTCGAGGAACGGGAACTGTTCAATCTCGCCCAACCCGATGCTCAACATGCGCAGGATCACACCGGCCAGTGCCGAGCGACGGATTTCCGAATCGGTGAACTCGGCGCGCGCGGCGGAATCGGCCTCCGAATAGAGACGGATGCAAACGCCATCGGCAACGCGGCCGCAACGACCCGCGCGCTGGTTGGCGCTGGCCTGCGAGATCGCCTCGATATGCAGGCGATCGAGTTTCTGGCGCGGACTGTAGCGTTTGACGCGCGCAAAACCGGGATCGACCACATAGCGGATGCGCGGCACCGTCAGCGAGGTTTCGGCGACGTTGGTCGCGAGCACGATGCGGCGCTTCGGGCCCGGCTGGAACACCTTGTCCTGGTCCTTCGCCGACAGCCGCGCGTACAGCGGCACCACTTCGGTGCTGCGGTATTTGCGCCGTTCCAGCGCCTGGTGCGCGTCGCGGATCTCGCGTTCGCCTGGCAGGAAGATCAAGGTGTCGCCGAGTGGATTCTCGCGGGTGATTTCGTCGCAGGCGGCGACGATGCCATCGAGTACCGTGCGTTCACCACTATCCTCTCCTCCGCCTTCCAATGGACGATGGCGAATCTCGACGGGATAGGTGCGCCCTTCCACTTCCACCACGGGTGCGCCGCCGAAATGTGCGGCGAAACGCCCGGTGTCGATGGTCGCGGAAGTGACGATCAGTTTCAGGTCGGGCCGCTTCGGCAGCAGTTGCCTGAGATAGCCAAGCAGGAAATCGATGTTGAGGCTGCGTTCGTGCGCCTCGTCGATGATGATGGTGTCGTACTTCGACAACCAGCGATCGGAATGGATTTCCGCCAGCAGGATGCCATCGGTCATGAACTTGATCGCGGTGCTGTCGCCGACCTGGTCGTTGAAGCGCACCTGGTAACCGACCGCGCCGCCCATCGGCACCTGCAATTCCTCGGCAACGCGGCGCGCCACCGAACGCGCGGCGATGCGGCGTGGCTGGGTGCAGCCGATCATTCCCGCCTGCCCGCGCCCGGCCAGCAGGCACAGCTTCGGCAGTTGCGTGGTCTTGCCGGAACCGGTTTCGCCGGCGATCACAACGACCTGGTGTTTGCGGATCAACTCGACAATGTCGTCGCCGTGCGCGGCGATCGGCAGGTCGGCATTGAGCGTCGCCACCGGCAATTGCGCGGCACGCGCCTCACGCACGGAAACCGATGCCTGCAATTTCGCGGTGAAGGCATCCCGCAGGGCGGCATCGTTCGGTTTCGCCTGCCATTTCGCCAGCAGTCCCAACAGGCGGCCACGATCGCGGGTCGACGCGCCATCAATGGCGCGCCGGGCTTGGCTCAGCTCGGATCGTGGGGAGGATTCGGTGTTTGACAACGATCGATTTCAACAAAAAACTGGGCGATTTCCTATTGTCTCGCATTGCGCTTCGATATCGGGATGTCACGCCGTGACTCAAGCCGAAACAACGCTATTCGAAGCCCATGCCTTTACATACATACTCGCCGTGCCCAGACAGATAACGTAACCGCGAAGTTATATGCTGCATCGCAGCATATTGTAGCTGTTTCCTGAGACGAAACGCGTAGCCATTGTGAAGGGGAGCTCTCTACCCTAAAGTCAAGGAGAACTTCATAAAGAAGCGCTTCACTGACGAGCAGATGATCTTGATCCTGCGCGAAGCTGAGACTGATGCGATGACGATCAAGGCCTGTACCGGATGCACAACATCCCTGTCCAGACGTTTACCGATTGGTGCAACAAGTTCGGCGGCCTGGACGTACCGGAGGCACGTTGCCTGAAGGACCTGGAATCCGAGAACACTCGCGAATGTCTGGCGAACGAGTTGGGGCCAGCCTGCGCTAACAGGACGTGATCCTGACCCTGTCGAGGTTGATGCGTCTCTACGGCAGGCCGGCGTTCGTACGTTCCGACAACGGAACCGAGTTCACCTCGGCCATGGTGATGCGTTGGCTGCGCGATGCGGCCATCGGTCCTGCGTTCAACGCACCGGGCAACCCTGGCACCAGTTCTACAACGAACACCGGCGCACAGTGCGTATCGCTACAAGACGCCCGCCAGCATCCGATGGAGCTGACTGGAAACAGATAACATCCCAATCGGACTCACCGCATAACTGGCTACAAATTACGTACGCAGGTCATAAGGAATGTTGAAATGAGAAAGGGGATCGTACACGTTGTCTTGTTTGTAGTCTCTTTTGTCATGCTATTACCCATTAGGGGTAACAGTACGGTTACCGCCTACTATGGCGCCCCGTTTCATGACAAATTTTCTGCATGGCAGGAAGATACGCCTAGTGCAGCCATGCAACACTCGTGGTCCGATTATCATGCATTGTATCCAGGAGCTTTTCCTGGCTGTTACTTGAACGTAACCTATCCTGCTAATGGCACACAGACGGGGGTTTTTGCCAACTATTCGCTATACGGAACATGTGGCGGATCCGGTTCTCTCTATGGCACTGCTTATTCGTATGCGCCTGGAAAGAATACGGGCACCCAATGCCATTGTGTGGGCGATCCAATCAATTTCGGGACAGGTAATGAGTATCGTGAGGATACGGACCTAACTGTAGGGTCTTTGGTTTTTCGCCGCTATTACAACAGCGATGCATCAACAGCCTCGACGCATATCGGCGCCCATTGGCGGCATGTTTTTGATCGCAGCGTGCTTTCGTATGGGCAGATTGCAACAGTTTTCCGACCCGATGGCCGCCAGTACTACTTCACGGCCTCAGGCGGAGCTTGGATCCCCGACCTTGATGTCTCGGATGCGCTCTCACAGGTCAATGATGCCTCAGGAAATTTTATTGGTTGGTCATATACCAACGCCTCCACCAGCGAGGTAGAAAGTTATGACGCTGTAGGAAACCTTACATCTATCACTGATCTTAATGGTCAGATCACTACGCTGGCCTATAGCACAGCATCGACTCCGGCTTCTATCGCACCGAAGGCAGGCTTGTTGATTTATGTTACAGATCCGCATGGCCGCCAGTTTAGTTTCGCTTACAACGCTCAGAGCAATCTTTCCTCTGTTACACAGCCTGACGGTAACGGGGTAAGTTATGGGTACGACGCTAATGGCAATCTGGTCAAAGTTACCTACCCGGATACCCAATATCGTCAGTACGTCTATAACGAAAGCACGCTGACCTCTAATACCAATCTTCCGCACGCCTTGACTGGCCTGTTTGACGAGACAGGCACGCGCCTGGCGGATATCGGCTATGACAACCAAGGGCGTGCGACCCTGTCTCGTCTGGCGGGGGGCGTGAATATCAACCAGGTCAGCTACGCCGCCAACGGCACGAGCACCGTGACCTTTCCTCTGGGAGTGCAGACCACCTATGGATTTGCCATCCCTAGCGGTTCCATGCACGTCAATGCCGCTAGTGGTCCTTGCGGACCTAATTGTGGTCAGGGTTATTCGTCTCTGACATTCGATGCGAATGGCTATCCCGCAACAAGCATCGACTTCAACAACACAACTACTGCGACAACGTACAGCAGTACTGGACTGCTGACGCAAAAAATCGAAGCACAAGGAAAAAGCACCCAGCGCACGACGAATACAACCTGGAACACCGCGCTCCGCGTGCCGTTGTCCCGTACAGTCCTCGATAACGCCAACACCATCGTCGCTTCGACCTCTTGGGCCCACAACAGTGTCGGACAAGTCATGGCCCGCTGCGAAATCGATCCCTCGGTGTCTGCTGCAATGAGCTACACCTGTGGCAGCAGTACTAATGCGCCGACGGGTGTGCGTCAGTGGACCTCCACCTACTGTACCTCTGTTAATGGCACGCAATGTCCCCTGGTCGGGTTGCTACTGTCGGTCAGGGGGCCGCGCACTGATGCGAACAGCGTCACCACCTACAGCTACTACCTGAGTGACGATCCAACCTGTGCCTCGACACCACAGGGAACGTGTTCGCATCGCAAAGGCGATTTGTGGACGACGACCAATGCGCTTGGCCAGGTCACCGAAACATTGGCCTATGACGGTGCAGGCCGCGTGCTGTCGGTAAAGGACCCGAACGGAATCATCACCGATTACACCTACACGGCCCGTGGTTGGCTGGCGAGCAAGACAGTACGCGGAGATGGCACATCGGCCAATCCCAGCCGCAGCACCCGAATTGAATACTGGCCGACGGGTCTTGTCAGCTTCGTCTATCAGCCCGATAACAGCTTCACGGCCTTCACCTATGACGCAGCACATCGGCTGACCGACGTCTACGACAACGCCGGCAACAAGGTTCACTACACCCTGGACAACGCCGGCAACCGCACCAAGGAAGACACCAGTGATCCCAATGGAACGCTAACGCGGACCCTGTCACGGGTGTACAACCAGCTGGGTCAGTTGCAGCAGAGCCTGACGGCTAACAATCACGCAACAACATACGTCTATGACGCTAATGGCAACACCACAGGCGTGAGCGATGCCTTGGGCCACGCCACCGGCAACGCTTACGATCCGCTGGGGCGCCTGATCCAGACCTTGCAGGACACGACCGGCATCAATGCCGGTACCCAGTTCACCTACGACGCCAACGATCACCTGACCCAGGCGGTCGATCCCAAGGGGTTGACGACCACGTATGGCTATAACGGCTTGGGCGATCTGACCCAGCTGACAAGTCCGGATACGGGAGCAACCAGCTATACATACGATGCTGCCGGCAATCGTCTGACCCAGACCGATGCGCGTGGCGTCACTTCCAACTACGCCTACGATGCGCTGAACCGGTTGGTCGCAGTCAGCTACTCCGATTCCAGCTATAACCAGAGCTACACCTACGATGCGGTGCAGGGTGTGTGCCAGGCAGGCGAACAGACTGCGAAGGGTCTTCTGACCGGAACGCAAGCCAAGGGTGCAACGGCGCAATACTGCTACGACCGTTGGGGCCAGCTGGTGCGCAAGGTGCAGACGGTGGGCAGCCTGACGCAGGTCACCCGTTATGCCTATGACACCTATGGACGGATGCAAGGCCTGACTTATCCGGATGGCGGCGTGGTGGACTACGTGCGCAACACGCTGGGGCAGATCACCGAGGTCGGCTATACGCCGGCTATTGGTAGCCGCAGCGTGATCGTCACTAGCGTGACGTATGCACCGTTCGGTCCATCAACGGGCTGGAACTATGGCAATGGACGGACGCTGAGCCGGACGCTGACGCTCGACTATCGTCCCAATGCGATCCAGGATAGCCAGTCCGGCGGTCTCAGTTATGCCTACGGCTTCGATGCGGCAGGCAATCTGGGCGCACTGATGGACGGTACACAGACGACAAGCCTTGGCAAGTTCGTGTACGACGGAATGAACCGTTTGACGCAGCAGCAGAACGGAGCAGGATCGCCGCTCTATACCTGGAGTTACGACGCAACGGGTAATCGCACGCAAGCGCAGAGCATCAACAGTGGAACGCAGGCGTATACCTACGATACCGGCAGTCACCATCTGATCCAGCTTGCGGCGACCACCCGCACCTATGACGCAGTGGGCAATACCACCGACATGGGGAACGGGAAAGGCTACAGCTACGGCCCCGACAGCCGAATGAGTGCGGTGCTGATCGCGGGCGTAGCCACGATGCAGTACGCCTACGATGCACGCGGGCAGCAGGTGTCGCGTACGAACGGAAGTGCGACCAGCATGTTTGCCTACGATGAAGCGGGTCACTGGCTGGGTGAATATGACAGTGCGGGCGCTGCCAAGCAGCAGGTGATCTGGCTGGATGACATGCCAGTGGGCGTTATCACGACAACGAGCGGCATTCCCACACTTGCTTACATCGAACCGGATCACCTAGGCACGCCAAGAGCGGTGATTGATCCCACCAGAAACGTTGCAATCTGGGGCTGGCCGCTGACGAGCGAGGCGTTCGGCAATGTACAGCCGGACCAGGACCCGGATGGGGATGGCGTGTTGTTCGGGTTCAACATGCGGTTCCCGGGGCAGCGCTATGACGCCAATACGGGACTCAATCAGAACTGGAATCGTGACTACGAAGCCGCATCGGGTCGCTACTCGCAAAGCGATCCGATTGGATTAGCGGGTGGAGCCTCAACGTACGGTTATGTAGGAGGGAATCCGATCAATGCGATCGATCCCCAAGGACTGTTTTTTACGACTGTCGATGCGTACTGCATGCAGGACCCCTCAGGGTGTGCAGACATGTTCCGCGACATGACACATGGTGCTGCCCAGGTGCAGCGAAATCTTGGGAACGAGTGTGCTGCGCAAGGGTTGGATGCCGTCAGTGATGTATTTGAGGCGGCGGCGCCCATACTGCCTCTTCTCCAAGTAGGGAGTTTAGCTAAGGATGTGGCGGGCAGAGGTTATCAATCGTTCTCTGCGTTCAAGAGAGCTGAGGGTGCAGCTGGCGAAGGCCTGGCGTGGCATCACATCGTGGAGCAAACGCCAAGGAATGTTCAAAGATTCGGGGCAGAGGCAATCCACAATACGGAAAACTTGGTGCGTCTGCCTCACGGGCAGGGAACTATCCACAATCAGATAAGTGGTTTTTACTCATCAAGACAACCGTTCACGGGCGGCCAGACTGTAAGACAATGGCTTAGCAATCAATCGTATGAACAGCAGGCCACTTTTGGCCGAAATATCATTCAACAATTTGGAGGTGCGCCGTGATGAGCGAAACAATCGAATCTCTGGAGTCGAGGTATCGAGAATTTGCGGAAGCGCATGGGGCGGCTACTCAGTTGGGCGATTACAAAGCAGCGAACAAAAGCCACGACAAATTAGTTGCGCTTGTTCCAAAGCTCAGACTATACGGCGGCGAGGGAAAATCCGTTTTGCTTCGGCTTATGAATGATCCGTCTGAATCCGTTGCTTGTTGGGCTGCCACTCACAGTCTGTCTTTTGCTGAGTTGGAGGCGCTTGCAGTGCTTGACGCTCTTGCCAAAAGAATTGGACCGGTGGGTTTTAGCGCAAAAATGGTTGCTCAACAGTGGAGGAGTGGACAGCTTGTAATTCCATAACATCGTCCAGATGCTATTGAGGAGCATCATGCGAAATATCACTACGACGACGCTTGCTGGTTCGGTTAGAAGGATTTAAGAGAACACCAGAAGATTACGAGGCATCATCACTAAGATGGAGTGGCGATGCAATTAGTACTGCGGACGTACATGCTCACACCTGTCATACGGGGCATTCCAAGGCCTTAATACATGATCCTTGAAAACGCAGGGCCAAAAATTGGCTTGAAAGACATAGATGCCGTCGAGATGGCTCTAGGCGCCCAGTTGACGCCTACCTATCGAGACTTTTTGTTGGAATTCAACGGCGGTGCTCCAACGCCAGACACTATAGACATTCCGAGCGCTCCAGAATCACCAACAGATGTGCAGGTGTTCTTCGGTATTGGCAGGTCAGTGCAAAGCAGTGATCTATTTTGGAACCTCTCGCTGATTGCCAATCGGTGTCCAGGACGTCACGTTTTGCCAATTGCCTGTGACTCGGGAGGGAACCTCTTTTGCCTAGATGTCAAGCGTGGAATTACTACAGAAGTCATGTATTGCAATCTGGAGTCGGTTGAATGCACGTTCTATCCCGTAGTATCAAGCTTTGATAGTTTTCTTCGACAATTAAGATCCTATGGGCAATAGGTTCAATTAATTTCCTTCCGCAAAGAGGAGTAGCGCCTTCTAAAAGAGGATGCTACTGATTCATTGGCTTCAGCTCTCCCAAGCCGTGGCCCGACTGTGCGCCAAGAAATTCGGGGCTTCGATTCGCCCCTCTTCAAGCTAACGGGCTGAGCGGTCCGTAACTCGCCAGCACAATCCTCCGAGCCCAGACAAATAAAACCCCCGGCAGAGGGGAGTCCTTGCCGGGGTGTGGTCATTTACACACCCAGACTGAAATGCCCCTGTTGACATCACGGCCATCCATGCTGTTTCATGTGGCGATGCACCATCTCCCCGCCCTCTCCGCTTTCCCGACCACGCAGCGCGCGTGGTGGTGGCGTCGTGGCTCGGGAGACTCGCCCGGCGCCTGAGCGCGCCTGCCTGCCGAATCCCCGAGCCCGGTCCGCAACGACCGGGCTCTTTTTTTATCCGGACCCCTCACATGCTGCTCCGCTACCGACTCCCCGCCGACCTCATCACCCCGCTCTCCGCCTATCTGGCGCTGCGCTCCCACGGCGCCAGCCTGCTGCTGGAATCCGCCGACCAGGGCGAACGCGTCGGCCGCCACAGCTTCGTCCTGGTGCAGGACGCCGGCGAAGTGAAGATGAGCCCGCCCGCCCACGGCTGGGTCCAGGCGCTGCGCGATCTCGCCGGCCCGGTCCTGGGCGATCGCGGGACGTTCGATGCCGCCTCGGAACTGCCGCCCGGTCGCGACACGATGCCGGTCGGTGTCGGCATCGCCGGCTACGTCGGCTTCGAGGCGGTGATCGCCGACGAACCGACGCTGCAGCTGCCCAAGCGCGATTCGCTGGGCCTGCCGACGGTGTGGGCGCGCCGCTTCGACGCCGCCCTCGTCTTCGACCATCTCCATCAGGTCGCCGAGCTCCAGGTGCTGGGCGACGATGAAGCCGCGTTGCGCCAGCGCCTGCTCACCCTGCGCTTCGCCCTCTCGCAGCCGGTGCAGGCGCGGGAAGACGCCGGATCGCCACGCGCCTTCGCGACGATCAAGCGCGCCGATTACGAGGCGCATGTCCACAACGCGCAAACGCTGATCCACGACGGCGATGTCTACCAGCTGGTGCCGAGCCAGCGCCTGCGTATCGAACAACCGCCGTCGCCGCTCACCGCGTATCGCCGCATGCGCCGGCTCAATCCGAGTCCTTACGGATTCCTGCTGGAATGGGACGTATTCGCGCTGGCCGGCGCCTCGCCGGAAATGCTGGTGCGGGTGAACGGTGATGAAGCCGAAACCCTGCCGATCGCCGGTACGGTGCCGCGCGGTGGCGACGACCAGGAAGACGCGGCGCGTTTCGAAGCTTTGCGCAGCGATCCCAAGGAACTCGCCGAACACCAGATGCTGGTCGATCTCGCCCGAAATGATTTGGGTCGCTGCGCCGCGCCCGGCGCCGTGCACGTGGAGAAACCGCTGGCCTTGCAACGCACCAGCCACGTGCTGCATCTCACCACCACCGTGAAGGCGCGGCTGCGTGATGGCGTCGACGCGCTCGACGTGTTGTCTTCGTGCTTCCCGGCCGGCACCGTTAGCGGCGCGCCGAAACTGCGTGCGGCAAAACGCATCGCCGAAATGGAAGGCGATACCCGCGGCCCTTACGCCGGCGCGCTGATCAAGCTCGGCGCCGATGGCGCCTTCGACAGCGCCTTGATCCTGCGCACCGCGGTCTACGCCAACGGCCATGCCTGGTTGCAGGCCGGCGCCGGCATCGTCCGCGCGTCCGACGCACACAAGGAATACATGGAAACCCTGCACAAACTTGGTGCCCCCGCCGCGGCGATGGGTGTCTCGCTCAACGCTCTGGAGGGCGCGGAATGATTCTGCTGATCGACGCACTGGACAGTTTCACCTACAACCTCGTGCAGGCCTTCCAGGCGCTGGGCGAGGACGTCGAAGTCGCGCGCTTCGACCAGATCACGCTCGACGACGTGCGCAAGCGCAATCCGGAATTGATCGTGCTGTCGCCCGGCCCGGGTCATCCCACCGAATGCAAGATCCATGTCGAGATCGCCGCCAGCGATCTCGACATCCCGGTGTTCGGTGTCTGCCTCGGCCAGCAAGCGTTGGCCGCGGGCACTGGCGGTCGCGTCACCCACGCACGCGAACCCCTGCACGGCGAAGCGACGCCGGTGGAGCACGACGGCACCGGCGTGTTCGCCGATCTGCCGCAGCCGTTGATGGTCGGTCGTTACCACAGCCTGATCGTCGATGACGCCACGCTGCCGCCGGAATGGCAGATCACCGCACGCTCCACTTCGGGCGAGCCGATGGCGATGGCGCATCGCACGCTGCCGCGCTGGGGCGTGCAGTTCCATCCCGAAAGCATCCTCACTCCCGATGGTCCGGCGCTGCTCGCCAACGTGCTGCGTCTTTCAGGTCTGCGTTCATGACACTGCTCACTTCACACAACCCGATCCGTCCGTTGCCGGCCGACACCGCTGCCGAACTGATGCGGACATTCGTCGACCAGGACACCGACGCCCTGCTGGTCGGCGCCTGCCTCGCCTTGCTCGCGCAACGCGACCCCAGTGCGGAGGAGCTGCACGCGTTCGCATCGGTCCTGTTGGCGGAAGCCCAGCCCTTCGATCGCGGCGATCTCGCCGTGCTCGATGTCGTCGGCACCGGCGGCGACGGCGCCTCCACGCCCAACCTCAGCACCCTGTCCAGCCTGTTGCTGGCGCATCTCGGTGTCCCGGTCGCCAAGCATGGCAATCGCGCGGCGACCTCGACCTGCGGCAGCGCCGACCTGATGGAAGCGCTCGGCTACGACTTGTCGCGTGCACCGGCGCAGCTGAAGCAGGACCTTGCGACCAACAACTTCGCCTTCCTGTTCGCGCCGGCCTACCACCCGCTGCTCGGGCGCCTGCGCGAAATCCGTCGCCGTCTCGGCATCCCCACCATCTTCAACCTGCTCGGTCCGCTACTGAACCCGGCGCGTCCTGCATACCAGGTGCTTGGTGTCGCCCGCGACACCTTGCTGGAACCGATGGCCGGCGCGCTTGCGCAAGGCGAACTGCAACGCGGCTTCGTCATCCATGGAAAGAATGCGCAGGGCGATGGCATGGATGAGGCATCGATCGAAGGTCCGACCCGCGTACTGGAACTGCGCGATGGCAAGGTCCTGGCGACGGAAGTGCTGGTGCCGCGCGATCTCGGCATTGCCGCGCCCGAACGCGACGCATTGCGGGTCGAGGATCGCGCCCAGGCGCTGGCCGTCGCGCGTGGCTGCCTGCACGGATCGACTTCTGTCGACTTCCGCCCCGCCGTCGCCGATGCCGTCGCGCTGCAGGCCGGGCTCGGGTTGCTGCTGCACCGGAATGCATCGTTGTCGGAATTGCCGGCAGCCATGCGCCAATGCCGCGACGTGCTGGAGAACGGCTTCGAAGCGCCGCTGCCGGCACCGGAGATCGCGGCATGAGCGCGTTGCCCTCCCTCCACGACGTGTTGCGCGACGCACGACTGCCCGCCGGGTCGCATCTGACCCGCGTGGTCGACAGCGAAGCCGCGCGCATTGCCGGACTCAATGTCGCGTCGGCACCACAGCGCAATGTCGATGCCCGCTTCGAGAAGGCGTTGCGCGACACCAAGGGCCGCAACGGTGGAGCTGTGATCGCCGAGTTCAAGCGCGCCTCGCCATCGCTGGGTCCGTTCGCCGCCGATCGCGATTTCGACACGCAGTTGCAGGCTTATCGCGATGGCGGTGCCGCGGCGGTGTCGATCCTCGCTGAACCGGCATTGTTCCAAGGCAGCGCCGATGAAGTCCGCGCCGGCAAGCGCTATGACATGCCGCGCCTTTACAAGGGCTTCGTGCTGGATGCGCGCCATCTCGACGAAGCCGCAACAGCGGCGCAGGCCGATGCCGTGCTGCTGATCGCCCGCGTCCTCGGCAAGCACACCGCCGCCTTCGCCGACGCCGCCCGCGAACGCGGATTGGAACCACTGGTGGAACTGCACGAACTCGGCGAGATTCCCTTCGCGCGCGACAGCCGCGCGACGCTGGTCGGCATCAACGCACGCGATCTCGCCAGCTTCGCCATCAGTACGCCGACCGCCGATCCGCTGCGCGAGGCCTTCCCCGACGCCGTGCTGATCCGCGAATCCGGGCTGTCCACGCCGGAAGACGCACGCGCGGCATTCGCGCAGGGTTTCGACACGGTGCTGATCGGCGAAGCATTGATGCGCAGCACCGATCCCGTCGCCTTCCTGCAGGCGTGCAGGACATGAGCCTGATCGCCAAGGTCTGCGGCATCACCCACAACGACGACGCGCGCATGGCGCTCGCCGCCGGCGCGGACCTGATCGGTTTCGTGCGCCACCCGCCGAGCCCGCGCCATTGCGAGGACCTGGAATCGGCGAGCGCCGGCATCGGCATGCGCGGCGTACTGGTCGCGGTCGGTGACGACATCGAACCGATGATCCAAGAAGCGATCGTGCATGGCCTGGGTTGGGTGCAACCCTATCTTCCAGCCGGCGTGCGCGTTGACGCGTTGGCGCGCACGCACGCCGCCGGACTGAACCTGCTCCTGCCATGGCCGGACAGTCCCGACCAGCAAGCAGTCGATGCCGATCTGTATTTGTGGGAAACCGCGCCATCGCAAACCGGCGTGCATGGTGGTTCGGGCCAGACGCATGCCGGGAAATTTCCGCCGCCCGGACCGTTCCTGCTCGCAGGCGGACTTAATGGCGACAACGTGCGTGATCGCATCGAGGCGTCAACGCATGAACAACGCAAGTACTGCCGTGGCGCCGATGCCGCATCGCGCCTCGAAGCTTCACCCGGCCGCAAATCCATTTCGAAGGTCCAGCAATTCGTGAGCACCGTCCATGCCATCCAGCTTTGAACTTCCCACCCGCTTTGGCCGCGCCGGTTTCGGCGGCTGTTACGCGCCGGAAACATTGATGACGCCGCTGCTCGAACTCGAAGCAGCCTTCATCGATGCCATCCACGATCCAGCCTTCCAGCGCGAACTCGCCGAACAGTTGCGTGATTTCGTCGGTCGCCCGACTGCGCTCACGTCGGCGCCGCGACTCGCCAAGGCGGTCGGCCTAGAACATCTCTACCTGAAGCGCGAAGACCAGTGCCACACCGGCGCACACAAGATCAACAACGCGATCGCGCAGGTGCTGCTGGCAAAGCGCATGGGCAAGCACGAGATCATCGCCGAGACCGGCGCCGGCCAACATGGCGTGGCGACCGCGGCCGCCTGCGCGCGGCTCGGCCTGCCCTGCACGGTCTACATGGGCCGCACCGACATGGAGCGGCAGGCACCCAATGTGTTCCGCATGCGCATGTTCGGCGCGACGGTGGAAGCGGTCGACAGCGGCCAGGGCACGTTGAAGGAAGCGGTGAACGCCGCGCTGCGCGCCTGGGCCGCACGCTGCGATCGCGCGCACTACGTGCTCGGCTCCGCGCTCGGCCCGCACCCATTCCCGACCATCGTGCGCAGCTTCCAGACCGTGATCGGCAACGAAGCGCGCGTGCAGGTTCTCGAACGTCACGGTTCACTGCCCGACGCGGTGATCGCTTGCGTCGGCGGCGGCAGCAACGGCTCCGGCCTGATCAAGCCTTTCCTCGACGATGCACTGCGCCGCGTCGTCGTCGAAGCCGGCGGCCACGGCACCGCACTCGGCGAACATGCCGCGCGCGTCGGCGGCGGTCGCGTCGGCGTGCTGCATGGTTGCCGCACCTTGCTCCTGCAGGATGAAGCCGGCCACACCGCCGAGACCTCATCGGTCAGCGCGGGCCTCGACTATCCCGCACTCGGCCCGGAACTCGCGGCCTGGGCCGACGAAGGACGCATCGATGTCTGGCGCGCCAGCGACGACGAAGCCTTGGCTGCCGCGCGCGAACTGTGCGCGCTTGAAGGCATCCTCCCCGCGCTGGAATCCAGCCATGCCCTCGCGCGCTTGCGCGACCTCGCCCGCGACGGCGCCCGCACCGTGTTGCTCGGCCTGTCCGGTCGCGGCGACAAGGATCTCTCCACCTATCGTTCGCGCCTGGAGCTCTGAATGGATCGCCTTCTCCCCTTCATCATGGCCGGCGATCCCGCAGTCGATTCGCTTCCGGAACTGCTGCGCGTGGCGAAAGCCGCCGGCATCTCCACCATCGAGGTCGGCGTCCCGCACTCCGATCCGATCGCCGACGGCCCGGCATTGCAGTCCGCGGCGCAACGCGCGATCGAACGTGGCGTCACCGCGGAGTCGGTACTGCAGCAACTGGCGACGATCAGCGACAGTCCCGATGTCGTGCTCTTCACCTACCTCAACCCCTTGCTGCAAATCGGCAGCACGCGCCTGATCGAACTGTTGCGCAAGACGCCGGTGCGTTCGTTGCTGGTGGTCGATCTTCCCTTCGGCGAGGAACCGGAACTCGAAACGGCATTGCTCGCTGCCGGCTATCCGATCGTTCCCTTGCTGTCGCCGACCACCTCGATCGAGCGCGCGCAGCGGTTGCTCGCCGAACGTGCCGACCCCGGGCCGTCGTCGCCATTCGTCCAACGCTTCGCTTACGTGGTCGCGCGCCTCGGCATCACCGGTGAAGGCACCCACGATTTCGCGCCGATCGCCGCGCGCGTGGCGGCCCTGCACGCGATCACGGATCGCCCGCTCGCGGTCGGGTTCGGCTTGTCGGAACCGCAGGCATTGGCCAGCATCCGCGCGATGGGTGCGACGCCTGTCGTCGGCACCGCATTGGTGCAGGCATTGGCGGACGGCATGCCGGCGCAAGCTGCCTTTGCGAGATTCACGGAGGGCGTATCCTGACGCGATGAAGCATCCACCGGGAACGTCTTCAATGAAACCGTCTTCCATGACAGCAGCGGCTCTCCTGCTCATCGTGTTCGCAGCCCTGTTGCTGGCAGCCTGCGCGAGCAACATGCCCAAGCGCCCTGGCGGCGCTTTTCTCGAACGCAGCATCGATATCGGCGGCAAGCAGCATCGCTACCAGGTCTTTGTGCCCTCCGCGCAAGCCGGTGGCGGCGAACCCGCGGTCATCGTCTTCCTGCATGGCACGGGCGAACGTGGCAGTGATGGCGCCAAGCCGACACTGGTTGGCATTGGCCCCTACGTCCGCGCGCACCAGGACACGTTCCCGGCGATCGTGGTGTTCCCGCAGGCGCCGGATGACACCGAATGGAGCGACAACGTCGATCTCGTCTTCGCCGAACTCGACGACGCAAGCCGCGAATTCCGCGGCGACCGCAAGCGCACCTACCTCACTGGCCTGTCGATGGGCGGTTACGGCGTATGGGAAATGGCCCTGCATGCACCGGAACGCTTCGCCGCGCTGGTTCCGGTGTGCGGCGCGGTGAAAGCGCCCAGCGACGAACGTGCACTGCTGGTCACGGCCGTCGCCAACGAGGCCGATCCCTACGCCGTCGTCGCGAAACGCCTGCAACGCGTGCCGGTGTGGATCTTCCATGGCGCGAAGGATGACCAGGTCTCCCCCGAGGACGACCGCAAGTTGATCGCCGCCTTCCGCGCGGCGGACGCTGCGGATGCGCGTTACACCGAATTCCCGGACGCCAACCACAACAGTTGGGACCCAGCGTATTCGCACACCCCGGAACTGTGGACCTGGCTGTTCGCGCAGAAGCGCTGACCCAAGCTTCGATCAGCCCGCGAGCGCGGTTTCCAGCACGGCCATCCGCACCGCGACGCCGTTCGCGACCTGGCGCAGGATCAGCGACTGCGGGCCATCGGCGACTTCATCGCTGATCTCAATGCCGCGATTCATCGGACCCGGATGCATCACCACCGCATCCGGCCTCGCCAGCTTCATGCGATCAAGGGTGATGCCGTAATCGCGGTGGTAATCCTCCAGCGAGGACACCAATCCTTCCTGCATGCGTTCGCGCTGCAAGCGCAACGTCATCACCACGTCGGTGCCGGCAACCGCCTTGTCGACGTTGGCTTCGACGGTGCAGCCTCGCAAGGTTTCGGCATCCGGCAGCAATGACTCCGGCGCACACACGCGGACATCCGTCGCGCCCAGCGCGCGCAATGCGCACAGATCGCTGCGCGCGACGCGCGAATGTTTGATATCGCCGACGATGGCGATCTTCAGCTTCGAGAAGTCGTCGCCCTTGGCCTGGCGGATGGTCAACATGTCGAGCAACCCCTGCGTCGGGTGCTGGCTGCGACCATCGCCGGCATTGATCAGCTTCGTCGCGGGCTGCACCACGTCGGACAGGCGCGCGACGGCACAATCCTCGCGATGGCGGATGACGAAACCGCGCACGCCCATCGCCTCGATGTTGCGCAAGGTGTCGACGTCGGTTTCACCCTTGGTGGTCGAAGACGTTGCCGCGTCGAAATTCAGCACGTCGGCGCCGAGGCGCTGCGCCGCACGCTGGAAACTCAGGCGCGTGCGCGTCGAGGGCTCGAAGAACAGCGTGCACACCGCGATCCCGGACAGCCGTCCACGCGAATCCGCACCTTCGGAGAAGTGCTGCGCACGATTGAGCAGCGCCTCGAGATCGCCACGCGCCATGTCGGCCAGGGTCAGCAGGTGTTTTCCAGCCATCGTCACGTCGTCGCTCCAGGGGCGTTCCCCATCGAAACCGGCACTGCATCATCGGGGGAAGCCAGCCAGCGCTCGACGATGATCGCCGCCGCCATCGCATCGAGCGCATTGGCGTCGCGCCGACGCGACGCGCCCGATGCCCGTCGCTCGGCGAACGCGCCCGCGGCTTCGATCGAACTCGAACGCTCGTCCATCATCACCACCTCGCGCTTGCTGCGCGCGGCGATGTCGCGGGCGAACTGCTGCGCGAACTGGCGAATCGGCTGGTCGTCGCCGGCCAGCGTCAGTGGATCGCCCACCACCAGACCCGCAGGCATCCATTCGCGGATCAGCTTGTCGATCGCCTTCCAGTCGATCACGCCATCGTGGACGTCGACCACCGCGATCGGCCGCGCACCCCCGCTGAAGGCACTTCCGACGGCGACACCGATGCGACGCTTGCCGACATCGAAGCCGAGCACGGTGCCATCGGTCCGCACGTCAGGCGCGACCGGAATAACCGGCCATCTGGATCAGGTCGACGCCAAGGCGACTGGCAGCGGCCTGCCAGCGCGATTCCAGCGGCGTGGTGAACAGCAGGTCGTTGTCCGCGGGAACGGTGATCCAGCTGTTCTCGGTGATTTCCTGTTCGAGCTGGCCCGGTCCCCAGCTGGCGCAACCCAGTGCAACCAAGGCGCGTTGCGGTCCGGTGCCCGAGGCCAGCGATTCCAGCACGTCGCGCGACGTGGTCAGCGCCAGGCCGTTGCCGAGGGCGAAACTCGAATCCCAGTCCTGCTTGCCGTCGTGGAGGACGAAGCCGCGTTCCGGGTGCACCGGCCCGCCCGCCAGCACGTGGTGCATGCGCAGGATCTCGTCGCCGGTGGTGACCTGGATCTGTTGCAGCAGCTCGCCCAGCAGCATGTCGGACGGGCGATTGACCACGATGCCCATCGCCCCGTTCTGGTCGTGCTGGCAGATCAAGGTGACGGAACGGGAGAACGTCGGGTCTTCAAGCGCCGGGACCGCCACCAGCAGCTGGTTGGCCAGCGAGTTCGGTCCGGTCGGGATTTCACGGGGCATGGCCCCATTCTATCGGACTTCGGAGATCTCCACCCCATCCAGCCCCTGCGCCAGCGTGCGCGCATCGCCGCCCTGGGCCAGCTTGATCTTGAGGCGCACCTCGTTCTGCGAGTCGGCGAAGCGCAACGCGTCCTCGTAGCTGATGTTGCCGCCCTGGTAGAGCTCGAACAGCGCCTGGTCGAAGGTCTTCATGCCCTGCTGGGTCGAATCCTTCATCACTTCCTTCAGCTTGTGGATCTCGCCGTCGCGCAGGTAGTCCTGCACCAGCGGCGTGCCGAGGAGGATTTCCAGCGCCGCGCGGCGGCCCTTGCCGTCGACCGTCGGGACCAGCTGCTGCGCGACCACGCCCTTCAAGTTCAAGGACAGGTCCATCAACAGCTGGTTGCGACGCTCTTCCGGGAAGAAGTTGATGATGCGGTCCATCGCCTGGTTGGCGTTGTTGGCGTGCAGCGTCGCCAGCACCAGGTGGCCGGTTTCGGCGAAGGCGATGGCGTGATCCATGCCTTCGCGGGTGCGGATTTCGCCGATCATGATCACGTCGGGCGCCTGGCGCAGGGTGTTCTTCAGCGCGTTGTCCCAGCTGTCGGTATCCACGCCGACTTCGCGCTGGGTAATGATGCAGCCTTCGTGGCGATGCACGAATTCGATCGGATCCTCGATGGTGATGATGTGGCCCGAGGAATTCTTGTTGCGATAGCCGATCAGCGCCGCCAGCGAAGTCGACTTGCCCGAGCCTGTCGCGCCGACGAACAGCACGATGCCGCGCTTAGTCATCGCCAGCGTCTTCATCACCGGCGGCAGGTTGAGTTCCTCGATGGTCGGGATCTTCATCTCGATCCGGCGCAGCACCATGCCGACCTGGTTGCGCTGGTAGAACGCCGACACGCGGAAGCGGCCGACGCCAGCGAGGCCGATGGCGAAGTTGCATTCGTGGGTCTTTTCGAACTCCTCGCGCTGCATCGGGTTCATCACCGACAGCACCAGGTCGCGGCTTTCCTGCGGCGTCAGCGGCTCCTGGCCGACCGGCTGCAACTTGCCGGCGACCTTCATCGCCGGAACCATGCCCGCGGTGATGAAGAGGTCGGACGCGCGCTGCTGCGCCATCAGGCGGAGGAAATTGGTCAGATCGGTCGGAGTGGTAGGCATCGGGGGAGCTCCGTCGGCACGCCGCGCTCACGCGCGGCGCTGGGGGAATGCATCAATACATCGTCAATCGAAAATCTTCTTGTCCTTGGCGTACTCGCGGGCCTGCGCACGCGGCACGATGTTGCGCTTCACCAGGTCCTGCAGGCACTGGTCGAGCGTCTGCATGCCCTGGGCCTGGCCGGTCTGGATCGCCGAATACATCTGCGCCACCTTGTCCTCGCGGATCAGGTTGCGGATGGCGGGGACGCCAACCATGATTTCGTGCGCGGCGACGCGGCCGCCGCCGACCTTCTTCAGCAGCGACTGCGAGATCACCGCGCGCAGCGATTCCGACAGCATCGAACGCACCATCGGCTTTTCGCCGGCGGGGAACACGTCGATCACGCGGTCGATGGTCTTGGCCGCGCTGGAGGTATGCAAGGTCGCGAACACCAGGTGTCCGGTTTCCGCGGCGGTCAATGCCAGGCGGATGGTTTCGAGATCGCGCAACTCGCCGACCAGGATGTAGTCGGGATCCTCGCGCAGCGCGGAACGCAGCGCCTCGTTGAAGCCATGGGTGTCGCGGTGGACTTCGCGCTGGTTGATCAGGCACTTCTGCGACTGGTGCACGAATTCGATCGGATCCTCGACCGAGAGGATGTGACCGTATTCGTTCTTGTTGATGTGGTCGACCATCGCCGCCAACGTCGTCGACTTGCCGGAGCCGGTCGGACCGGTCACCAGGATCAGGCCCTGCGGCTGCTCGATCAGCTCGCGGAAGATCGGCGGGCAGCCCAGCTGGTCCAGGCTCAGCACTTCCGAGGGAATGGTACGGAAGACGCCGGCCGCGCCGCGGTTCTGGGTGAAGGCGTTGACGCGGAAGCGGGCCAGGCCGGGGATCTCGAACGAGAAGTCGGTCTCGAGGAATTCTTCGTAGTCGCGGCGCTGCTTGTCCGACATGATGTCGTACATCAACGCGTGCACCTGCTTGTGTTCCAACGGCGGGATATTGATGCGGCGGACATCGCCGTCGACGCGGATCATCGGCGGCAGGCCGGCCGACAGATGCAAGTCGGATGCCTTGTTCTTGACCGAAAACGCCAGCAGCTCGGCAATATCCATCCTAATCCCCAGTACGAACCGACAGGTTGCGAATGGGGCACCATGACGGGCCCCTCGTCGGGCATGCTACCCCGTCTTGACGAAAACTTCACATGGCGATCACAGATTCGCGTTACCTCGAAGTTCTGGCCCGTTTACAGGCCGCCGCGACACGTTTCCGACGTCCGCCGCCGCAGCTTCTGGCCGTGAGCAAACGCCAGTCGGCCGAGGCGATCGCCGCGCTCCATGGCGCCGGCCAGCGCGCCTTCGGCGAGAACTACGTGCAGGAAGCGATGGCCAAGCAGGCCGAATTGGCAGGTCTGGCAGGCATCGAGTGGCACCTGATCGGCCATCTCCAGACCAACAAGGCACGCGAAGCCGCCCGGCACTTCGACTGGGTGCAGTCGGTGGATCGGCAGCGACTGGTCGATGCCCTCGCCCGCGAACGTTCGGCGGAACTGCCATCACTGAACCTGCTGGTGCAGGTCAATGTGGATGATGAAAACAGCAAGTCGGGCTGTCGCATCGATGAAGCCGACGGTCTCTGCGCCGCCATCGCCACCCATCCCAACCTGGCCTTGCGCGGGCTGATGGCGATCCCGGCACCACACCCCGATTTCGAAATGCGTCGCGCCGCATTCCGGCGCATGCGCGAACTCTTCGATCGGCTGAAAATCGATCACCCCGGCATGGACACGCTGTCGCTGGGCATGAGCGAGGACGCCGAGTTGGCGGTCGAGGAAGGTTCGACCATGGTGCGGATCGGCACGGCGCTGTTCGGCAAGCGCGACTAGCCACATCGCCGCACTACGTTCACCGCAAATCGTTCACACTCAAGCCTCAGGGGCCATCCGGAAACCGTCATGCCCAACTCGTCCTCCACCCATTCCGTCATCGCCTTCATCGGTGGCGGCAACATGGCGCGCAGCCTGATCGGCGGCCTGATCGCCCACGGCAGTGATCCCGCCCACATCCACGTCGCCGAGCCGGTGATGGAATTGCGCGAAGCCCTGCACCGCGATTTCGGCGTCCATGTCCACGACAGTGCCGCCGCAGCGGCGGCCGACGCATCCATCTGGGTGCTCGCGACCAAACCGCAGGTGATGCGCGAGGTCTGCAATGGTCTCGCCTCGGCCGCGGTGACGCAGCATCCGCTGGTGGTCTCGATTGCGGCCGGCATCACCACCGCGCAACTCGCACGCTGGTTCGGCGCGGCCTTGCCGATCGTGCGCACCATGCCCAACACGCCGGCATTGCTGCGTGCCGGCATCACCGGCCTGTATGCCAACGCCGAAGTGTCGAAGGAACAACGCGCCCAGGCCGATGCGTTGATGCATGCCGCCGGCCCGACGATCTGGCTGGAAGACGAATCCCTGATGGATGCGGTCACCGCCGTTTCCGGCAGCGGCCCGGCCTATCTGTTCCTGCTCGCCGAAGCGATGCAGTCTGCCGCCGAAGCGGAAGGGCTCGCGCCCGGGCAGGCGCGCGTGCTGGTTGCGCAGACGATGTTCGGCGCCGCGCGCATGCTCAATGAAAGCTTTGAGCCCGCGGCGGAATTGCGCCGCCGGGTGACCTCGCCCAAGGGCACGACCGAAGCTGCGATCAACACCTTCGAGGCAGGCGGGTTCCGGCCGCTGGTCAAGGACGCCATCCACGCCGCGCGCATCCGTGGTGCCGAATTGTCCGCCGCCAACGATGGAGAACCGACATGAGCACACGTCACCTCATCGCTGCTGCCGTGCTGGTGCTGGCGTCGTGCAGCAACAACACGGTTTCGCATGACGCCCAGGCATCGGCGACGGCATCCGGCAACGCTGCCGGCAATGCATCCGCCGAAGCGACGGTCGATGGCGTGGTCGTCCACGCGTCGACGATTCTCAGCAGCGACCTCAACGACATCAGCGCGCGCCGTTACGGCATTTCGCGCGAAGGCAATGCGCTGTTCTTGTTGGTGACGGTGCGCGACGACCACGGCAACGGCGTGCCTGTCGATACGGTGCAACTGACCGCGCAATCGGCCGTGTTGCCGGATGCGCCGGCGCCATTGCCGCTGCGGACGATCACCACCGACGGGATGACGGATTACATCGCGACAGTCGCGGCGAAGCCGCCGGCAAGCGTGCAGTTCAAGATCGATGCACGCAAGGGCGGCGCGAACGCGACGATGGCGTTCACCCGGGACTTGTTGCCGCGCTGAAGATCAGCGCGCCGCCCACCGCTGCACGATCGCGGCGATATCCGCCACGCCATCCGTGAGCGCAGCCGGCCCCGGCTGCAGGATGCGCGGAGATTTCACCTCGTGGAGTTCGCCGTCGCGCACCGCGGGAATGTCCTGCCATCCGGGACGCGCCGCGACCTTCTCCGGTCGGAAACGCTTGCCGCACCAGCTGCCGAGGATGATGTCGGGCGCACGTCGCGCCACTTCCAGCGGATCCTCGAGAATGCGCTGCTTCGCCAACGGCTCGGCGGCACGTTCCGGGAAGATGTCGTCACCGCCCGCGATTGCGGTCAACTCGCTCACCCAGCGGATACCGCTGATCGGCGGTTCGTCCCACTCCTCGAAATAGACGCGCGGACGCCGCGGCAACTTGGCCGATTGCTCGGCGATGGTGTCGAGGCCGCGCTGCAATCCATCCGCATACGCATTCGCCTGCGTCGCCATGCCGACCAGCGCGCCGAGGCGGCGGATGTAGTCGAGGATGCCGTCGACGCTGCGATGGTTGGAGATCCACACCTCCACGCCACGCCGCACCAGTTCGGCGGCGATGTCGGCCTGGATATCGGAAAACCCAATCGCCAGCTCCGGCTGCAACTTCATGATCTCGTCGATCTTGGCGCTGGTGAAGGCACTGACCTTGGGTTTCTCCTTGCGCGCACGCGGCGGTCGCACGGTGAAGCCGCTGATGCCGACGATGCGATCCTCCGCGCCGAGCGCGTACAGCACCTCGGTCGGCTCTTCGGTCAGGCAGACGATGCGGCGCGGCCCGATCATCACGTCAACGGCTTGCGGAAATACACCACGCGTTCGGTTTCCTCGAAGCCGCAGGCGCGATGCGCTGCGTGCGATGCATCGGCCTCGATCAGCGCGTCGGAACACAGTTCGCTGCAACCGCGTTCGCGCGTCCAGCGGGCGCCGGCGGCAACCAGTGCCCGCCCCACCCCCCTGCCTTGCCAGTCAGGATCGACGTACCAACCCTCGACGAAACCGACGGGCGACGATTCCGATCCGTTGACGTAATCGTGGCGTATCGCCACCTCGATGAACCCGAAGGGTCGGTCCCCGTCGTCCACGGCAAGAAACGTCGTGGCCGGGCGCAGCAAATCGATCGCCGCACCCATGTCGTCACTTTCCATGACCGCGTCGGGGCTGTCGTCCCAAAGACGGGCGCGCAAGGCACCCCACGCCGTGAAATCCGCGGGAGTCGCCTCCCGCAACGACCAATCCCGGCTCACGGATACAACTGCTCGCGATGCCAGTCGCCGCAACGATCGGTCAGGTAGACGTCGCGGCGATGCAGGCGGTATTCGGCGCCGTACCAGAACTCGAAGCGCTCCGGTCGCACGCGGAAACCGGTCCAGCGTGGCGGACGCGGCACCTCGCGACCCGCGAACTCGGCCTGCGCCTGGTCGAAGCGTTCCTCGAACTCGCCGCGATCGGCCAGCGGCTGCGACTGCCGCGACACCCACGCGCCGATCTGGCTGTCACGGGGACGGCTGGCGAAATAGGCGTCGGCCTGCGCATCGCCAACCAGTTCCACCGCACCTTCGATGCGCACCTGTACGGCGTTGCGCACCCGCGGCCAGAAGAACAGCAGCGCCGCATGCGGGTTGGCCTGCAGTTCCAGGCCCTTGCGACCATCGAGATGGGTATAGAAGACGAAGCCACGTTCGTCGTGCGCCTTCAACAACACCATCCGCAAAGACGGGCGGCCGTCGAGCGTGGTGGTGGCGACGGCCATCGCGGTGGGGTCGGGTTCGCCTGCCGCGCCGGCTTCGGCGAACAGGCGATCGAAGGTGGCGAGCGCTTCTGCGCGAAGGTCAAGGGCGGCGGAATCGTTCATGACCCCATTGTGCCGCAGGAGCGCGCCCGAAACCTGCACTCAATCGACGATGAAACTGACCTTCATGTTGACCCGCCACTCGGTCACGCTGCCGTTCGGCTTGGTCACCACCTTGATCTCGTTCACCCAGGCGCCCTGGATGTTCTTGACAGTCTTGCCGGTCTTGGTCAAGCCGGACTGGACGGCATCCTCGATGCCTTTCTTGGAGGAGGAATTGATTTCAATGACCTTGGCGATGCTCATGCGGAACTCCGGGTGGATGGAAGGAAACGAACCCAAAACGTAGTGCATGGATTGTTAGGACGGCGTCGCCGCCTGCGGCCGCTACGGCGGCTGATAGCATGTCGCCATGCAACATCGCCCCATCGCATTCATCGGCCCCATGGGCAGCGGCAAAAGCCGCGTCGCCGCGTCCCTGGCACGACGGCTGGATCGCCCCTGCCTCGACCTCGATGCCGAGGTGGAAAACCGCGCCGGCCAGACCATCGCCGCGATCTTTGCCGACTCCGGCGAGGCGCGTTTTCGCGAACTGGAAAGCGCGGCCCTGCTCGATGTACTGGCGAACGACGGCGCGGTGATCGCCACCGGCGGCGGCGTGGTGCTGGCGGCAATGAACCGCGAAGCGCTGAACGTACACGCGACCGTGATCTGGCTGCGCGCCGACGTGGCGACGCGACTCGAGCGCATGCGCGACGAACGCGCGCAACGCCCGTTGCTGCACGGCGATGATCCGGCAACGACACTGGCCAAGCTCGATGCGATCCGCACCCCGCTCTACCGGGAGCTGGCCGATTTCGAAATGGACACCAGCGACATGAGCGTCGATGAAGTGGTCGACCGCCTGATGCTGTATCTGCAGCAACGCGAGGCCGCGGCATGAGTGCCACGAATGTCGAAGTCGGCGGCGGCATGCCCTACACCATCCATATCGGCGATGGCCTGCTGCGCGATGGCGCCTTGCTGGCGAAGCATCTGCGCGGACGCCATGCCCTGGTCGTCAGCGACGAACACGTTTCTCCCCTGTATGGCGATGCCGTTGTCGCGGCATTGCAATCGGCGCGCGCCGACGCGCAACTCGCCACGCTGGTGCTGCCCGCCGGCGAAAGCGCCAAGACCTTCGGCAATTTCAACCGCGTCATCGACGCGCTGGCGCAGATGGGCGCGACCCGCGATGCCTGCGTCTACGCGCTCGGCGGCGGCGTGATCGGCGACATGGCCGGATTCGCCGCGGCGTGCTGGATGCGCGGCATTGACTGCGTGCAAATTCCAACCTCGTTGCTGGCGATGGTCGACTCCTCGGTCGGCGGCAAGACCGCGATCGACATTCCGCAGGGCAAGAACTTGGTCGGCGCCTTCCATCCGCCGCGCGCCGTTGTCATCGACACCGCGGTCCTACGCACGCTGCCACCACGCGAACTGCGCGCCGGTCTTGCCGAAGTGGTGAAGTACGGCGCGATCATCGATGCCGGGTTCATCGACTGGCTCGAAGCCCATGCCGACGCCCTGCTGGCGATGGACGCAGCGGCGCTCTCGACAGCCATCGCCCGTTCCTGCGCGCACAAGGCCGCGATCACCGAACGTGATCCGCTGGAACACGGCGAACGCGCCCTGCTCAACTTCGGCCACACCTTCGCCCACGCGATCGAGGTCGAACAGGGCTACGGCGACGGGCTGAACCACGGCGAAGCGGTTGCGGTCGGCATGGTGCTGGCGGCGCGACTCTCCGCGCAATTGGGGATGGCGACCATGGACGACGCCACGCGCCTGACCGTCCTGCTCGAACGCCTCGGCCTGCCGATACGCATTCCGCATGGACTCGATGCCGACGCCCTGCTCGCACGCATGCGCCTCGACAAGAAAACCGCCGCCGACGGCCTGCGCTTCATCCTCTGGGACGGCATCGGTCGCGCCCGGATTGTCGCCGGCGTCGACGAAAGCGCGGTGTTGCGGCAGTTGCGCGAAGACTGAGCGGCGACGCCGTACAATTCGCATATGCGCCTTTTGCTGCAACAACGGCCCGATGGCCACGAAGCGCCGCGCTTCGTCCAGCTCATGCTCCAGCCCGACCTTTTCGGCGGCTGGGAGCTGGTGCGCGAAACCGGCCAGCAGGGCGCGCGCAGCAGCCTGCGCCGCGAACAGTACCCCGACCAGGCCACGGCCCTCGCCGCGATCGAAAAAGCCCGCGATGCCCAGCTGAAGAAAGGCTTCCAGCTGATGTTCGCCTCCGGCTTCGACGGTCCGCGCTGACCCGTCATTTTCAGAGATCCCCATGGATTCTAAGCCAAGCAACGATCGTTTCCTGCGCGCCCTGCGCCGCGAGCCCGTGGACTGCACGCCGGTCTGGCTGATGCGCCAGGCCGGTCGTTACCTGCCGGAATATCGCGCCACCCGCCAGCGCGCCGGCAGCTTCCTGGCGATGGCGAAGAATCCCGAGATCGCCTGCGAAGTCACGCTGCAACCGCTGGAGCGTTTCGACATCGATGCCGCGATCCTCTTCAGCGACATCCTCACCATCCCCGACGCGATGGGGCTCGGCCTGTATTTCGTCGAGGGCGAAGGCCCGAAGTTCGAACGCCCGATCCGCAGCGCGGAGGACATCGCTCGCCTCGCCGTGCCCGACATGGAAACCGAGCTGCGCTACGTGATGGATGCGGTGCGCCTGATCCGTCGCGAACTGCAGGACAAGGTGCCGCTGATCGGTTTCTCGGGCAGCCCGTGGACGATCGCCTGCTACATGATCGAGGGACGCGGCGGCAGCGATTTCGGCCGCATCAAGGCGATGGCGCTGAACGATCCCGCGGCGCTGCATCGCCTGCTTGGCGTGGTCACCGATGCGGTGATCGCCTATCTCTCGGCCCAACGCGCAGCCGGCGCACAGGCCTTGCAAGTATTCGACACCTGGGGCGGCGTGCTGTCGCCGGCGATGTATCGCGAATTCTCGCTGCGCTACCTGCGCCGCATCGCCAGCGAACTGCAGCGCGGCGAAGGCGCGGATCGCACGCCCCTCATCCTGTTCGGCAAAGGCAACGGCCCCTATCTGTCCGAACTCGCCGACAGCGGCGCGGAGGCGCTCGGCGTCGACTGGACGACCACGCTGCACGGCGCTTGCCTGCGCACGCAGGGCAAGGTCGCGCTGCAAGGCAATCTCGACCCGGCGACGTTGTACGCATCGCCCGACACCATCCGCCGCGAAGTACGCACCGCGCTCGACAGTTACGCCAAGGGCAACAACGGCTCGCGCGACGGCCACGTCTTCAACCTCGGCCACGGCATGGCGCCGGACATGGATCCCGAGCACGTGCGCGTGCTGGTGGACGAGGTCCATGCAGCCAGCCGGAACCGCCAGCTCTGACTGACTCGAACGCCTGAGTTGCAGCACCGTCGCCAGCGCGCCAGACTCGCGGGATTCCACTGCGAGGGCTCGGCGATGGCGCGATTTCTGTCGATGGTGATGGCATTGCTGCTGGCCGTGCCGGGCATGGCACTGGCGAAGGATCCGCCGCATCCCGCCAAACACGTGCAGCAGAACTATTTCGACAATCACGGCCGCAACGACGCCTGGAGCGGCGGCGTGCGCATGATTCCGATCCACACACCCAGCGGCGATTTCCGCGTTTGGACCAAGCGCGTCGGCAACAATCCGCGCATCAAACTGTTGCTGCTGCATGGCGGCCCCGGCGCGACGCACGAATATTTCGAGACGATGGATTCCTGGCTGCCCGGCGCCGGCATCGAGTACATCTACTACGACCAGCTCGGCTCCGCCTACAGCGACCAGCCCGAGAACATGGCGCCGTTCCTGAGCATCGACCACTACGTCGAGGAAGTGGAACAGGTGCGCAAGGCCCTCGGCCTCGATTCCGGCAATTTCTACCTGCTCGGCCACTCCTGGGGTGGCCTGCTGGCGATGGAATACGCGCTGAAGTACCAGAAGAACCTCAAGGGCCTGGTCATCTCCAACATGATGTCGAGCATCCCGGCCTACAACCGTTATGCCCACGACGTGCTGATGCCGCGAATGGACCAGAAGGCGCTGAAGGAAATCCTCGCGCTGGAACAGGCCAAGCGCTACGACGATCCGCGCTACGAAGAACTCCTGCAACCCTTCTACGAACAGCACATCCTGCGCAAACCGTCCGCTCAATGGCCGGAACCGGTGCTGCGTTCGTTCGCCCACCTCAACAAGAAGGTCTACGTGCCGATGCAGGGCCCGAGCGAGATGGGCGCCAGCGGCATCCTCGAACAATGGGACCGCACGAACGACCTGACGAAGATCACCGTGCCGACGCTGGTGATCGCCGGCCGCTACGACACCATGGATCCCGCCTTCATGAAAATGATGTCGAAGAAGCTGCCGCATGGTCGCTACCTGGAAGGCCCGAACAGCGGCCACATGGCGATGTACGACGACCAGCCGATCTACATGAACGGCTTGATCAAGTTCCTGAAGTACGTCGACCAGGCCAGGCACTGATCGCCGGCGGGATCAATTCCGCATCAATGCATCCAGCGCCCGCGTCAACAAGTCGCGGGTGACCGGCTTGCGCAGGAAGCCGTCGAACCCCGCGGCGCGCGCCAATGTTTCCGCTTCGGCATCGGCGCGCGCGGTCACCGCAAGCAGTCGCCCGGCGAATCCGTTCGCGCGCAACGTGCGGGCAAGATCGAAGCCATCCATCCCGGGCAGGTCGAGATCGAGCAAGGCGGCGTCGAAAGTATCGCTCGCGGATTCGGTCAGCGCTGCCAGTCCGTGCGGCGCGTGCACCACTTCATGGCCTTGCGCCAACAGCATCCCGGCCAACACTTCGGCGATGACGAGATCATCCTCGACCATCAGCAGGCGCAACTCGCCATGCGTTGCAGGATCGACCGGTGCCGATGTTTCCGGTACGACGGCGGAATCCGCCTGCGACAGCGGCAGCGTCACGCGGAAGCGGGTGCCCTCGCCCGGCGTGCTGTCGACGCCGATCCTGCCGTGCATCGCGCTGGCCAGTTCCTGGCTAATCGCCAACCCGAGTCCGCTGCCACCGTAACGCTCGGCGGTACGCGCGCCCTCGGCCTGCTCGAACCGGCGGAACAGCCGTGCCTGCTGTTCGGCGTTCATGCCCGGGCCGGTATCGCGCACTTCGACCACGATGCCCTGCGCATCGCCACGCGAAACGTGCATGTCGATGCGCCCGTGTTCGGTGAATTTGATGGCGTTGCCGATCAGGTTGAGCAGGATCTGGCGCACGCGCACAACATCGCCGCGCAATGCCGGCGACACGTCGTCATCCACGCTCGCCGAGAACAGCAGGCCCTTGCGCAACGCATTCGGCGCCGCCCAGTCGCTGACATCGGCGACCAGCGCGCCGACATCGAAAGGCGCCTCCACGAGTTCCATGCGCCCGGCTTCGATCCGCGCAAGGTCAAGCGCGTCGTCCACCAGTTTCAACAGGTGTTCGCCGGCGCGGCGAATGGTGCGCACCTGGCCACGCTGGCCGTCGTCCAGCGGCGTCGATTCCAGCAATTCCGACATGCCGAGGACGCCGGTCATCGGCGTGCGGATTTCATGGCCAAGCGTGGCGAGGAAACGCGTCTTCGCCAACGAGGCTTCTTCGGCGATTCTGCGTCGTTGTTCGGCGTCGTGGAACTGGCGTTGCTGTTCGCGCCGCTTGCGCCATGCGCGCACGCCAAGCACGAACAAGACCAGTGCGCATGCGAGCCAGGCCAGTTTTGCCCATGGGGTCCACCACCACGGCGCGCGCACGCTGAAACGCAGTTGGCGTTCCCGTGCCGGATTGCCGAATGCATCCTGTGCCCGCACCCGCAAGCGATGCGCACCCGCGGCCAGCCCGGTGAAGACGCGCTCCGGATTCGCGCCCTGGTCGACCCAATCGCGATCCATGCCGTCGAGTCGCGTCCAGTAATGATTGCCGGCGGGATTCTCGTAGGCGAGCAGGTGCATCGCGACGCGCACCTCGCGATCCTCCGGCGCCAGTTGCGCCTTGTCGGGATCGAGCGCCGTCCATTGCCCATTGCGACGCGCCTCGATGGTCGCACCGGCCAGCAACGGCGTGTGCAGCGGCGGATCGGCGGCCAGGGTATCGACCAGCACCACGGTGCCGCCCTGGGTCGAGGCCACGAGACGACCATCCTCGCCCATCACGACAGTGCCGCCGCTGAAAAGAAAATCCTGATTCTGCAATCCGTGTTCGCTGCCGATGTGGTGCAGCTGGCGCGCTTGCGGATCCCACCGCAACAGGCCGCGACGGGTGGCAAGCCAGACCCGTCCTCGCGGATCCATCTGCAGGGAAGAACTGTCGACCTGCGGCAACCCCGTTGGGGATGTAGCAACCAGAACATCGCGCTGCCAGCGATTCCCCTGCAGGTGGTAATGCGCCAGTCCACCGCGGCGATGCGCCCACAGGCCCCCATCGCGATCGAACCCCAGGGAATAGACATCGTCGCCCTGCAACCCGGCGACGGGATCGAAGCGGACATCGCCGGCACCGGCGCGCGCGATCTGCTTGTCGGCGATCACCCATAGCGCGCCCTTGGTGTCCAGCACCAGTTCGTCCATCCGATCGATACCCTCCAGGCCGATCGTGCGCAAGACATGTCCCAAGGCATCGCGCTGTTGCACGCCGCCATTCCCCAGCAGCCAGATACTGCCGTCCGCCGCTTCGCGCAAGCGCCGCACGGTATCCCCCGGTGGCGGATCCACGGCTGCATCGGCCAGCCACGACTGCACCCGGCCATCGCGACCGACGCGATAAAGCCCCTTGCGCTCGCCGATCCACACGCTGCCATCGTGCGCAGCCAGGATCGAAAATGGATGGGTACCAGCAAGTTGCTGGCGGACCTGCGATGGAATGCGCTCGAGACGGCCATCGCGGGTCACGCGCTCGATGTCGCCATCGTCGCCACCTAGCCATGTCGTGCCATGGTCGCCAGGCCCGATGGCGCGATAGGTCATCCCCGCCAAATCGAGCGGACCGCTGCCGTAGCGTAATTCGCTGATACCGCGCCAATCGGGGCGCAGGTAACCGAGCCCGGCCTGCGGCGCGCCCGCCCACACTTCGCCATTGGGCCCCACGACAATCCCGTTGACCAGGCGCTCGATCGGGCGGCCATCGGGATCGATGGCGACCGGTGATTGCCCCGGCACCACGTGCCACAGGCGTTTCTGGCTACCGATCCACAGTTCGCCACCGCGATCGGGGGCAATGCGCAAGGCAGCATTGGGGCGCTGGAACACACCACTCCAGAACGGCGTGTGCCAATGGCCATCGGCATCGAGGTAATACACGCCACTGGCAGCGCCAACCCAGACGCCGCGCCCGGTCGCCTGCACGTAGTAGATGATTGCCGCAGGTTGTGCGCCGGGCAACGGAATGCGTTCGATCCGCCCCTCGCGCATGTGCGCCAGGCCGGCGGAGGTGCCGATCCACAGGCTGCCATCCGACGCCGCCGATACCGACGGCACGGTATCCGCAGGAAGGCTGGCGACATCATTCTCGTCCATATGCCAGCTGTGTACGTGGCCGGCGGCATCGATGCGGTACAGACCATCGCCGCCGGTGCCCATCCAGGCATCGTTGCCGATGCTGGTGATGGACATGATGTTGTGATTCTTGAACCCCGGCGTGGATTCATCGAAGCGGGTGATGGTCTTGCGCTGCGCATCCAGCATCACCGCGCCATCGTTCATGAGCGCCACCCACAGGCGATTGCCCGCATCGACGTGGACACGCGCGATTTCGCCGATCGGCAGCCCCTTGCTGCCATCGCCTTCCGGGCGCCAGATGCGCAGGCCGCTGCCGTCGTAACGCACCAGGCCATCGGGCGTCGCCATCCAGATGAATCCGTCGCGATCGCGGGCGATGTCCGTCACTTCGTTCGAGGGCAGGCCATCGGTGATCCGCAGCAGGCGCATGCGCGGAATGCGCGGTATCTCCTGCGCAGCGATATCGCCGGCCATGCCGAAGAACGCCAGTCCGGCGATCAACGCAATCAAGGCCTTGCTGCTGGACATCGCGCTCCTGCTCCTCCCGCGGGCTCCCCCTCCGCGTCCTGACCGCAGTGTGACCGCCCCGCCCGCCCCGTCGCAAGCACCACGACCGCCACCCCGGCGCTGACATAGAATCCGGGCATGCGCTGCCGCCTCCTGCCATTGGTGATTCTCGCCCTCGTCACCGCCACCGCGGCACGGGCCGGCGAGCCGGAGCGTTTCGTCATCGACCCGGTGCATACCCGCGTCCTCTTCGCGATCGATCACGCCGGCTACTCCAAGGCGCTCGGCACCGTCTCCGGCAGCGAAGGCAGCCTGCTGTTCGATGCCGACGACTGGAGCAGCGCGCGCCTGGAAGTGAACGTGCCGATGGAGCGCATCGACATGGGGGATTCCGGCTGGGCCGCCGCGATCTTCGCGCCGCGCTTCCTCGACGTGAAGCGCTACCCGCAGGCGCGCTTTGTTTCGACCAATATCACCCGCAAGGACGCCAACCACGGCGTCGCCTGCGGTGACCTCACCCTGCACGGCGTCACCCGTCCGTTCTGCATGGACCTGGTGCTCAACAAGATCGCGCGCTATCCGTTGCCGCCGTTCCGCCGCACTGCCGGCTTTTCCGCGCAGGCGCAATTGAAGCGCAGCGATTTCGGGATGACGTCCTGGAAATCTCTGGTGGGCGATGATGTCGAACTGCGCATCGAAGCCGAACTGGTCCGCCACGATGGCGCCACCGCGTCACAACCTTCCAAATAAAGGACAGCCACCCGCATGCCGCTGAAAAACACACCGGGCGAATGGGGTGGCGTCAGCCAGACCCTGCACTGGCTGATCGTCGTGCTGATCATCGTGATGGGATACCTCGGCCTGACCATGGTCGACCTGCCGATCAGCCCGCACAAGATCGCGACATACGCGCTGCATAAATCGATCGGGCTCACCCTGCTCGCGCTGGTGGTGTTGCGGCTGTTGTGGCGCCTGTACGCCGGCGCGCCCGCGGAAGTTCCGGGAATATCGCGCGGGCAGCATCTCGCCGCGACGTCCATGCATTGGGCCTTGTATGCCCTGCTGCTGGCGACGCCGATCAGCGGCTGGGTCGTCAATTCGGCCGCCGGCTTCCCGTTGCAGTGGTTCGGGATGATCAATCTTCCCGCGCTCGTCGCCCGCGACCACGATCTCCATGAACGGATGGCATCCATCCACGAATGGCTGTTCTGGACGATGGTCGCGCTGGCTACACTGCATGCGCTCGCCGCCATCTACCACCACTTCTTCCAGCGCGACGCCACCCTCGCCCGCATGTTGCCGCGCGGCTGGCTGCGTCGCCACGATCAAGGAGACATCCCATGATCCGTTCCGCATTGCTGTTCGCACTTGCGCTGTCCGCAGCGCCAGCATTCGCCACCGATTACGTCCAGGCTCCCGGCTCCGCGCTTGCCTTCGCCGGCAAATACCAGGGCGACACCTTCGCCGGAACGTTCCCGGGCTTCAACACCAAGCTGTCGTTCGATCCGCAACAACTGGCGACGGCGAAACTCGAAGTCACCATTCCGATGGCGACCGCCACCACGCGCAATCCCGACTACGACGGCCAGATGCGCGACAGCGCATTCTTCGGCGTGGCGAAATTCCCGCAGGCCACCTATGTCGCCACCAAGTTCCGCGCGCTGGGTGGCGGTCGCTACGCTGCCGACGGCACCTTGTCGCTACATGGCGTGAGCAAGCCGGTCACGCTGGAATTCACCTGGACACCCGGCGCGAAGCCGGTGCTGGCCGGCAAGGCCACGGTGAAACGCCTCGACTTCGGCGTCGGTGCCGGCGAATGGGCGGACACCAAGCTGATCCCCGATGCGATCGCGGTCAGCACGAAAGTGGTGTTGCAGCCGGCGAAGTGAGGAAATCGCGCACCTTGGCCGCATCGAACGGCCAGCCCAGTTCCCTGCCGCTGGCGGTTTCGTGCAATACCGGCACGCGCACGCCATAACGTGATTCCAGAATGTCATCGTCGTCGATGAACACGCTGTCGAATTCCGGGCAGTGCGCCTGCGCCAGCACGTCGAGCGCGAGATCGCAGAGATGGCAGTTGTCGCGCTGGAACAGGATGAGACGCATCCGGCGCAGCATAACAGGCGCTTCCGGCCTAGAATCTGCGGGTATTCCCTGCCGGACGCGTGCGTGACCCTCAAGAACACCGAGACCTGGGGCGGCGTCAGCCGATCCTTCCATTGGCTGATCGTCGCGCTGCTGATCGTCCAGGGCGCGCTTGGCCTGTTCCATGACGACCTGCCGCGCGGCACCATGGCCCTGCACATCTCCCTTGGCGTCACCATCCTCGCGTTGGCGATCGCGCGTCTTGTCTGGCGTCTTTATGCCGGTCGACCGGCCCCGCTCGCGGGCGTTTCCGTGGCGCAACGGCGCATCGCCGCTTTCGGCCATTTCGTCCTGTATGTCTTGCTGTTCGCAGTCCCGATCACCGGCTGGATGATGTCGAACTACGGCGACCACGCCGTGCGCTGGTTCGGCTTGTTCGAGATGCCGCGCCTGGTCGCGCCCGACGACGCCGCGCACGAAATCATGGAAGGACGCCATACCCAGCTGTTCTGGGCGCTGGTCATCGTCGCCGTGCTGCACGCACTCGCCGCCGTCCACCACCACATGTTCCGTCGCAACACCACGCTCACGCGAATGTTGCGCGGCTCCTGACACCGGAAGAATCCAGCAATGGCCGTCAGCACCTTCGACATCTACAAGATCGGCATTGGCCCGAGCTCGTCCCATACCGTCGGGCCGATGCGCGCGGCTGCGCGCTTCATCGAACACCACCTCGCCGAAAGCGGACGATTGCAGCAAGTCGCGCGCGTTCGCGCCGAAGTGTTCGGCTCCCTTGCATTGACCGGTCGTGGCCACGGCACCGACAAGGCGGTGCTGATGGGCCTGGAAGGCCACTGGCCGAACCAGATCGACCCCGACATCATTCCCGCCGCGCTGGAGCGTATCCGCACCAGCAAGCGCATCCGCCTGCACGGCGAACACGAGATCGACTTCAACGAGAAGACCGATCTCATCATGAACAAGCGCCAGAAGCTGCCATTCCACACGAATGGCATGCGCTTCGCCGCCTACGACGCCGATGGCAGCGAACTGGCGACACGCGACTACTACTCGGTCGGCGGCGGCTTCGTGGTCAACCAGGACGAAGCGGCGGAAGACCGCATCGTCGCCGACACCACCGAGGTCGCGCATCCGTTTTCCAGCGGCGACCAGTTGCTCGCACGCAGCAAGGACACCGGACTGTCGATCGCACGGTTGATGATGGAGAACGAACGCGCCTGGCGCAGCGACGAGGACATCGTCACTGGCCTGCGCGAGCTATGGGCGGCGATGCAGTCCTGCGTCGCTCGCGGCATCCGCGAAACCGGCACCCTGCCCGGCGGCCTGCACGTCGCGCGGCGTGCACCCGCACTGTATGCGGAACTGTCGTTGCGCCCGGAAGCGGCGATGCGCGATCCGCTGACCGTGCTCGATTGGGTGAACCTCTACGCGCTCGCCGTGAACGAGGAAAACGCCGCCGGCGGGCGCGTCGTCACCGCACCGACCAACGGCGCGGCCGGCATTATCCCCTCGGTGCTGCATTACTACGATCGCTTCTGCCCGGGCGCCAACGAACAAGGCGTATTCGATTTCCTGTTGACCGCGGCTGCAGTCGGCATCCTCTACAAGGAAAATGCCAGCATTTCCGGCGCCGAAGTCGGTTGCCAGGGCGAAGTCGGCGTCGCCTGCTCGATGGCCGCCGCAGGCCTGACCGCGGCGCTTGGCGGCACCTCGTCGCAGATCGAGAATGCCGCCGAGATCGGCATGGAACACAACCTCGGCCTCACCTGCGACCCGATCGGCGGCTTGGTGCAGATCCCCTGCATCGAACGCAACGCGATGGGCGCGGTCAAGGCGATCAATGCCTCGCGCATGGCGATGCGCGGCGACGGCAAGCACAAGGTCAGCCTGGACAAGGTGATCAAGACCATGCGCGACACCGGTCGCGACATGCAGGACAAGTACAAGGAAACCAGCCGCGGCGGTCTCGCGGTGAACGTCATCGAGTGCTGATCAACCCCTGATCTGCAACACGTCGTCGAGCAAGGCGGCAGCAGTGACTTCCGCCCCCGCACCCGGACCCTGGATGACCAGCGGCTGCACGTTGTAACGATCGCTCCAGATCGCGACCCGGTTGTCGGTTCCCGCACCACCGGCGAGCGGATGATCGAAGGGCAACGATTCCAGGCCGACGCGGGCGCGACCGTCCTCGAGACGGGCGATGAACTTCAGCACTTCGCCATTGCGATGCGCTTCGGCGAAGCGCTGGCGCAAGAGTTCGTCCATGGCCGGCAACGCGGCATCGACGTCGGACGCCGGCAACGTAGCCAGTGCATCCGGCACCAGCGATTGCACGTCGACATCGGCGCTCTCCAGCTCGACGCCGGCGGCGCGTGCAAGGATCAGGATCTTGCGGCGCACATCCTCGCCCGACAGATCGTCGCGCGGATCGGGTTCGGTGTAGCCGGCGTCGCGGGCATCACGCACGAAGCCCGAGAACGGACGCATGCCGTCGTAATGGTTGAACAGCCACGCCAAAGAGCCCGAGAGCACGCCGGCAATCGCGTAAATGCGATCGCCGCCGCGGTTGAGCATGCGGATCGAACGCAGCAGCGGCAAACCAGCGCCGACGGTCGCACTGTCGCCGTACTGCGTGTCGCCGTCATGGCGCGCACGCTGGATCAGCGACCAGCGCGCGAGATCACTGCCCTGCCCGATCTTGCATGCGGTCACCACGTGCGCACCACGGCGCAGCCATTCGGCATGGCGATCGGCAACCAACGCGCTGGCGGTGGCATCAACCACGATGTCGCCACGACCGAAGCTGTCGCCGGACATCCACGCGCCGTCACGCACGTTGTCGACTTCGCGCAGTTCATCGAGGACGGCACGTTGCGTATCCGCGTCAACGCGCGCGAAACCGCGCGAATTGGCGATCGCCACCAGCGGCGGAATCAGCAGCGAACTCCCCTGCAACGCCGCAAGCCGCTCGACGAAAGCGCTACCGACTGTCCCGGTCCCCAGCAGCGTCATCCGCAAGGAGGACGCCACCGGCGCTGCTGCGATCGCGCGCACGGCACTCATGCGCCGACGCGTTTCGGCGGACACGCGGCCAGCGCGCGATCGAGCCCGGCCTTAAGGTCGGCGATAAGATCGTCGGGCGATTCGATGCCGACCGAGACACGCACCAAACCATCATCGATGCCGGCCAGCGCACGTGCTTCTGGCGTCATCGCGGCATGCGTCATCGTTGCCGGATGGGCGATCAGGCTTTCCACGCCGCCCAGCGACTCCGCCAGGCTGAAGCACTCCAGTCCGTCGACCAGTTGCGCGACCGCAGCTTCGCCACCCACCAGCTCGAAGCTGAGCATCGCGCCGAAACCGTGCTGCTGGCGCGCCGCCAGCGCATGGCCCGGATGCGATTCCAGTCCCGGGTAGTAGACCTTGGACACCGCCGGATGCGACTGCAGCACATCGACCAGCTGCTTGGTGTTTTCCTGATGCAGGCGCAGGCGCGCATCGAGCGTGCGCAAACCGCGCAGCGTCAGGAAGCTGTCGAACGGCGCGCCGGTGATGCCCAGCGCATTGCCCCACCACGACAGGTGCTCGTGCAGTTCGGCGGTCGCGGCGATCACCGCACCGCCGACCACGTCGCTGTGGCCGTTGATGTACTTGGTGGTCGAATGCACGACCACGTCGGCGCCGAGTTCGATCGGGCGCTGCAGCAGCGGCGACAGGAAGGTGTTGTCGGCGACCACGCGCGCACCGGCGCGCTTGGCGGCTTCGGCGACGAAGCGGACGTCGGTGATGCGCAGCAACGGGTTCGACGGTGTTTCGATCCACACCAGCGCCGGCGCCGGGTCGAGCGCCTTGGCCAGCGCAGTCGGATCGGTGAGATCGCAGATCACCAGCTCGAACGCACCCTTCTTCGCCAGTGCGTTGAACAGGCGCCAACTGCCACCGTAGCAATCGTGCGGAACCACGAGGCGATCGCCCGGTTGCAGCAACGCGTGCAGCACCAGCGTGATCGCCGACATGCCCGTCGAAGTGATCACGCCGCCAGCGCCGCCTTCCAGCGCAGCCAGCGCATCGCCCAACTGGTCGCGGGTCGGATTGCCGCTGCGCGTGTAATCGTACTTGCGCTTGCCGTGCAATCCCTCGAACGAGAAGTTGGTGGAAAGCACGATCGGCGGCGACACCGCACCAAAGGCGGTATCGCTGTCGATGCCGGCACGCACCGCGCGGGTTGCAGGAGAAATCTTCTTGGAGCTCATGGCGTGGCCTCGATAGCGGCGCGCAGGACGCGCGCGATGGCGGTGGTTTCTTTCAGGAAGGCGTCGTGCCCGTAGTGCGAGCGCAATACGTGCAGTTCGGAATGCGGCAGCTTCGACGACAGATCGAGCATGTCGGGCAACGGCACCAGGCGATCCTCGGCGATCGCGACCACAGTGGTCGGCGCCTTCACCTGCGTGGGATCGACGCGATGCAGGTCGATCGATTCCGACAATCTGCGGTATGCCACCGGCGGCATCCGCCCGATGAAGCGCGCACCGCAGGCGTCGAGGTAATCCTCAGCGGCGACCCGCACCACGTCGTTGGTCACCGTCGGTGCTTCGGCGAAACGCGCAGCGAATTCTTCCGGCGTGCGATAGCTCAGGATCGCCAGCTGGCGCGCCAGCGACAACCCTGCGTTTTCATCGCCCGATTCGATTCCCAGCACGGCGATGCGCCGCTGCAATGCGCGCCAGGCGCTGGCAAACGGATGCGCACGATGGGCGCCACTGATCACCACCAACGCACGCAGGCGTTCGGGATAGCGTGCCGCGAACTGCAATCCGCTCATCGCACCATAGGAAGATCCGATCCATGCCAGTGCCTGCGGCAGTTGCAGGGCATCGAGCACCGCGGCGACGGCATCGGCTTGGTCGGCACTATCGATCGGAGCATCGATGTCGCCATCGGCGCCGACCCAGTTGATCGACAGCAAACGGAACCGTGACGGATCGATCCCGAGTCCGCGCTGGTCTTCCCACCATCCCGCTTCCGGGAACGCGGCGCTGGCGAGTGCATGGCGGTTGGCGCTGATCCCGCCCGCAACGATCAGCAATGGCGCATCGGCGGCACCGTTCAATTCCCAGGCAATGCGGACGTCGCGCGTGCCGGCATGGCGCAGCGCCAGTCGACACGCAACTTCGCCACGCTCGGCATCGGGCGTGACGGCGGTTTCGGATCGGGCAGCGGCTTGGGAGGCGTGTTGCACAGAGAGCTCGACTTCCTGCAGGCGGTGATTCCAGCCTTGCGGGTCCGACGAGGTCGGCATCGTCCATGACGATGCACGCGACCATCTTCCGGTGGGCAAAGCCCCCGCAGGAGTTGGCACCGTCCGGATCGTCCTCGAAAGGATCGTCCCTCGGTTGCCCCGGCGTCGAAGGGCCTGTCCCTCAGCCGGTCTGGATGGAATGCGCAGTGTGCCCGTCGCCGCCCGGAGTGTCAATCCCTTCATTCGGATGAAGAGATGAATACTCGAAATCGGCCAGTGCGGCTTGATCGGCTGCCGCCGCTTGCCGCTAAGATCGACCCCATGCAGCAGACCCAGCAACTCAAGCCCGGCGATGTGTTCCGGGTGCACAACACCACACCACAGGCCCATCGGGTCACATTGACCACGCCTGCCGGGACGGTGATCCGGGTGATGTTGCATCCCGGCGCCGACATCGAGCTGGTCGCCAGCACCGAACCGATGCAGATCGACATGGCAGCGCTCGACGACGCGCAAGGGCGTCTGCATGCGGTCGATTGAACGGGTGGCTACCGCCCTGCTGCTTGCAATCGCGGCTTCGGGCGCCGCGGCCCAGGACTGGATGCAATGGCCGCCACGGGCGGGATCGACCGCGATCGCGCCGATGGCGGGCACGAGCAATTCGAGCAAGGTCGATCTGGTGCTGGAAAAGAGCGGCGACCATATCGATGTCCTGGTCGACAACCCGCTGGCCGGTCCAGTGCAGGCCATCGTCAGCCTCGATCGCAATGGCCAGCAGGAAAACACCGCCGCCGTGATCCGGCCCGGCAGTCGCAGTCGCCTGGTCCAGCTGCCGATCGGACAGGAAATCAACGTGCAATTGCAGGCGATTCCCGGCGATCCCGCGCTGCACCCGCAACCGTTCGACTACATCCTGCCGGTGCCGGCGAAGGGATTGCGGATCGATCAGGCCGACGGCGGCGCGCACAGCCACAACGATGACGAGAACCGCCACGCCATCGATTTCGCCCTGCCGATGGGAACCATGGTCAGCGCCGCCCGCGAGGGCATCGTGATGGATCTCGACGACGACGAGCCGGACAACACGGGCGTCAACGGCAATCGCCATGCCCGTGCCAACTTCGTCCGCGTGCTGCACAGCGACGGCAGCATGGCGCTTTACGCGCATCTGCAGCGTGGCAGCATCCCGGTCCATCGCGGCGATCGCGTCGCCATCGGCCAGCGCATCGGCAGCGTCGGCAATAGCGGCTGGAGCACCGCGCCGCATCTCCATTTCACGGTGCAGGTCAACGGCGATCGGCGCCTGCAGTCGATTCCGGTGCGAATCCTCGCGCCGCAAGGCGTGTTGAAATTGCCGAATTGACCGGCAGCGCTGACGGGTCGCCGGTATAATTCCGTTCTCCGTTTCCAGCCTTTCGGCGCCCTGCGCGCCCCGTCCGCATGTCCTCTGTCGCCCAGGAAGCCGCCCGTCGGCGCACCTTCGCCATCATTTCCCACCCCGACGCCGGCAAGACCACGCTGACGGAAAAGCTGCTGCTGTTCGGAGGCGCGATCCAGATGGCCGGCTCGGTCAAGGGCCGCAAGGCCGCGCGCCACGCGACGTCCGACTGGATGGCACTGGAAAAGGAGCGCGGCATCTCGGTGACATCGTCGGTGATGCAGTTCCCCTACGAGGGTCGCATCGTCAACCTGCTCGACACCCCCGGCCACGCCGACTTCGGCGAGGACACCTATCGCGTGCTTACCGCGGTGGACAGCGCGCTGATGGTGATCGACGTCGCCAAGGGCGTCGAGGAACGCACGATCAAGCTGATGGAAGTGTGCCGCCTGCGCGACACGCCGATCATGACCTTCATCAACAAGCTCGACCGCGAGGGCAAGGACCCGATCGAACTGCTCGACGAAATCGAGAGCGTGCTGAAGATCCAGTGCGCGCCGGTGACGTGGCCGATCGGCATGGGCCAGCGCCTCAAGGGCGTGGTCCACCTGATCACCGGCGAAGTGCATCTGTACGAAGCGGGCAAGAACTTCACTCGCCAGGATTCGACCATCTTCCCGTCGATCGACGATCCCGGCGTGGAAGCTGCGATCGGCGCCGACATGCTCTCCGCGTTGCACGACGAACTGGAACTGGTCGAAGGCGCTTCGCATCCGTTCGATCGCGACGCCTATCTCCGCGGCGAGCAGGCGCCGGTGTTCTTCGGTTCGGCGGTGAACAATTTCGGCGTGCAGCCGCTGCTCGACTTCTTCGTCGACCATGCGCCCTCGCCGCTACCGCGCGCGACCACCGGCCGTGGCGTCAAGCCCGACGAAGACAAGCTGACCGGCTTCGTGTTCAAGATCCAAGCCAACATGGATCCGCAGCACCGCGACCGCGTGGCGTTCATGCGCATCTGCTCGGGCCGTTTCAGCGCCGGAATGAAGGCCTTCCACGTCCGCACCGGCAAGGAACAGAAACTCGCCAACGCGCTCACCTTCATGGCCAGCGATCGCGAGATCGCCGAGGACGCGTGGCCGGGCGACGTGATCGGCCTGCACAACCACGGCACGATCTCGATCGGCGACACCTTCAGCGAAGGCGAATCGATCAGCTTCACCGGCATTCCCAACTTCGCGCCGGAACTGTTTCGCCGCGCCCGCCTGCGCGATCCGCTCAAGCTCAAGCAGCTGCAAAAGGGCTTGGCGCAGTTGTCGGAAGAAGGCGCGACTCAGTTCTTCCGTCCATTGATGTCGAATGACCTGATCCTGGGTGCGGTCGGCATGCTCCAGTTCGACGTGGTCGCCTATCGCCTCAAGGACGAATACGGCGTCGACGCCTCGTTCGAGAATGTGCAGGTCGCGACCGCGCGCTGGATCCGCTGCGACGATCCCAAGAAGCTGGAAGAGTTCCGCGAAAAGAACGCAGGCAACCTCGCAGTCGATGCCGCCGGGCAACTGGTCTATCTCGCGCCGACCCGCGTCAACCTCCAGCTCGCGGAAGAGCGTGCACCTGGCGTGACCTTCCTCGCGACGCGCGAGCATGCGCACGCCACCCATATCGACTGAGCACGCACCCGGACGCAGCGCGGGCAGGTTCTGATGCAGCGCATCATTCGGTGGCGTATGCTGCGGTCATGGCCTACGGAATCTCCACCTATACCGCGCAGGAAGAACGCGCCAATGTCTGGACCGCCGGACTCGGTGCGATCGCCGCGCTGATCGCCGGCATCGTGATGCTGGCCACCGCAGGCGCGCAACACGCCAGCGGCCTGCAGTTGCTGTCGGCGGCGGTATTCACCGCATCCATGCTCGCGCTCTATGGCGCCAGCACTGCCTATCACAATGCCAGCGAACCGACGCGCCGCGCGCGCTTGAAGGTGATGGACCACTGCGCGATCTATCTCCTGATTGCCGGCACCTACACGCCCTTCACGCTGCTGGCCTTGCCACAGCCGACCGGCATCCGGCTGTTCATCATCATCTGGTCACTGGCGATTTTCGGCATCACCTTCAAGCTGTTCTTCACCGGACGCTTCAAGCTCGTGTCCACCCTCGTCTACATCGCGATGGGCTGGCTCGGCATCATCGAATGGCGGACGCTACGCAGTGCGCTCAGTCCTTGGGTGTTCGAATGGATGATCGCCGGCGGTGTCTGCTACACGTTGGGCACGGTGTTCTACATGAGCAAGAAGTTGCCTTATGCACACGCCATCTGGCATGCATTCGTTGCCGCTGGCACCGTCTGCCACTTCGTCGCGGTGTGGAAACTCGTCGTGCCGTGATGCGAATCAGGACGTGCTGCCTCAAGAAGTGATGTAGTCCTGCAGATGCCGCAACTCGGTCTTCTGGTCGTCGATCACCGCCTTCACGAGGTCGCCGATCGACACCAGGCCGACGACTTCCTTGTGATCGAGGATCGGCAGATGGCGCACGCGCTTCTCGGTCATCACCTGCATGCACTGGTGGACGTCGTCGCTGGGCCGCGCGCATACGACTTCGTGGCTCATGATCTCGCTCACCGGCGTGGTCGCCGAGGTACGTCCGAGCAATACGACTTTGCGTGCGTAGTCGCGTTCGGAGAGGATGCCGACCAGCTTCTGTCCATCCATCACCAGCACCGCGCCGATGCCGTGCTCGGCCATCAACCGCAGGGCATCGAGGACCGGCGCCGACGGCGCGATCGACACCACTCCGGAAACCTTTTTCCCTTCAAGAAGATGCCTGACCTGAGCCATGGCCTTGTCCTCGCCTCGAGCCGATCTTCAGGATACTCCCGCCGTCGCGCCCCGCTCAATGGCTGGCATCTTCCACGTCCTGCAATGCATCAACACCGCCGAGATTGCCCATCTGCCGCTGGATGGCATTGGCCCGACGCAATACGTAGGGACTCGGGTGCGCGGCGCTGAACCGGCGCGGACTCGGCAGCACCGCCGCCAGTCGCGCCGCCTGCGCCGATGACAGCCGCGACGCATCGACGCCGAAGAAACTGCGCGATGCCGCCTGCGCGCCATACACACCGTCACCGAACTCGGCGATGTTCACGTACAGCTCAAGGATGCGGTCCTTCGGCAACAAGTGCTCCATCAGGAAGGTGTACCAGACCTCCAGCCCCTTGCGTCCCCAGCGCAGCAGCATGTTGTCGCCTTGCCACAGGAACAGATTCTTCGCGGTCTGCTGACTGATGGTGCTGGCGCCTCGCACTTTCGTCACCGGTCGCCCACGCGCTTCCGCACGCGCCTTCATCCGCGCGTTGTAACGCTCGGCCGCCTGGATCGCATCGAAATCGAAGCCATCGTGCTCGGCGAATTTCTGGTCTTCGGAGGCCATCACCGCGACAGGCAGCGATGGTGAAATTTTCGCCAATGGACGCCAGTCGTAGGCGATGCGAAATCCGGTATCGCCCGATACCCAGGCACCCAAGGTGCGGATCAGCATGAAGCTGGAAAACGGCGGATTGATGAAGCGTAGGCTCACCACCTGCAGGATGCTGAAGACGATCGCGATCGCCGGCAGCCACAACAGCCATTTGCGCAGTCTTCGGCGTCGACGCTGGCGCCGCGTCCCTTGCGCACCGGTCGATGCGCCCCCATTTGAGTTGTCTGAAGTCCGGCCCATCCGGACATTATCCCTACCGATACCCGCCATGAGCGACTCCAGCGATCTCCTCCATCGTTTCCTGCTACCGGACGCACATGTCCGTGGCGCCCACGTGCGCCTCGACGCGACCTGGAAACACGTCCTGTCGCACGCCAGCTATCCGGAAGCGGTCGAAGCCCTGCTCGGCGAGGCGTTGGTTGCCAGTGCATTGCTCAGCGCGCATACCAAGGTTGAAGGACGACTGTCCCTGCAAGCCCGTAGCAGCGGCGCCCTGCGCACCCTGTTCGCGGAGTGCACCGCGGCTGGCACCCTGCGCGGCATCGCCAGGCTCGCAGATGGCGAAGCGCCGCCACAGAATCTCGCCTCGCTCGGCAGCGACGCCATGCTCGCCGTCACCATCGAGAACCCCGGGCTTGGCGGTGGCGAACCCGTGCGCTACCAGGGCCTGGTGCCTCTGGAGTCGCCGACCCTGTCCGGCGCCCTCGAGGACTACTTCGACCGTTCCGAACAATTGCCGACCCGATTGATCCTCGCTGCCGATGGCGAACGTGCGGCTGGACTGCTGCTGCAGGCGCTCCCTGGCGCCGGCAGCGACGACGATGGCTGGAACCGCATCTCCTTGCTGGCCACCACCCTCGGTCATGAAGAAATGCTGGACCTCTCCGCCGACATCCTCCTGACCCGCCTGTTCCACCAGGAAACGCTGCAGGATCTCGGGGCGAAACCCCTGCAATTCGGTTGTTCCTGCTCTCAAGGCCGGGTCGAGGACATGCTGCGCGCCCTTGGTCGGGAAGAAGCCGAAGCCGCCGCTGGCGCGTCTGTCTCGGGCCAGGCCGAGATCATCTGTGAATTCTGTGGCAAGCATTACCATCTCAGCAGCAGTGAGATCGATCGACTGTTTTTGGCCCCACCAGCCGTGACACCATCTTCACGCCTTCAGTAGCTGAATGAGCAGGAATCGATTCGAATCCGAAGTTGTTAAGGAAACATAAACGGACTAGAATCGATTCGTTCAAAAGAGGGGAACTTCGGGTATCACGCCCGGTCTGACTGCCGATGAACAACCGGTTCCGCACCGTTGTCGCCGTTTCACTGCTGGCTCTCGCCTGCAGCGGGCCCGCGTATGCGCAGTCATCGACCTATGTTCCGATCGTGAACAACAAGAGCGGCAAGGTGGAAGCCTTTCTCAAGCTCGATCCGATGGCCGTCGGCGACAAGCGCGCCCAGTGGCGCTTCGGCAGCAATTCCCTCGATAACGCTTTCGGGCTCGGCAATGGCGAATCGCTCGCCCTGCTCTGCGATTCCGGCACGACTCCGCAGTCGATCCGCAATCTTTCCAGCGGCTGCATGCTCGGCTCGCTCGATCGCAGCGGTCGCCATGGCGTTGGCGCCAGCGTCCAGAAGGGCGGCAATCGTGCCGGCTTCAACCTCGGCAAGGGCAACTCCGGCCTTCCCGAATGGCTGACACCGGTCAACGGCAAAGTCCAGCAAACTGACTTGGCCCTGTTCGCCGAGCGCAACGTCGGTCGCAACGGCGTGGTCTCGATCGCCGGCACGACCGCGAACGCGCGCCTTGTACCTGCCTCGGAAATGCCCCTGCTCGCTGATCGCTGGAACACCCAGTCGCTTAGCGTCGGTGGTGGTATCGGCAACATCCGCGCAAACATCTTCGGTCGCGTGGTGAACGTTCCCGGTCAACCAAAGTTCGAAGGCTTCGGCCTCGGCGTGACCTGGCGCACCCCGTGGAGCGGCCAGCTCTCGGTCGGCGCGGAAAACATCGTCACCAAGGGCAGCAACCCCTTTGCCGTTCCCGGCAAGGACGGCAAGGAAGACAGCACCGTCCCCTACGTGCGCTACCAGCAGGATCTCTGATTCGTCACTGCTTATGCGTTGATGATCGATGAAACAAACCGCCGCGAGGCGGTTTTTTGTTGATTGGCATCTGGCCGTTTCGAATGACGGACAAAAAAACGGCCACCCGAAGGTGGCCGTTTGATAATGCACTACTGAATTTCTTAGTAGTCGTAGCTCACGCTCAGTTGCACGTAACGCGGAGCCTGGAAGAACAACGGACGGCCGTAGCTGGCCAACACCGTGCCATCGCCCGGCGTACCGGTAGCGCTGGTTTCCAGAACTGCGCTGTATTGCAGCGGCTTGCGTTCGTTGGTGACGTTGAACACGTTTGCCGCAACCGTCAGCTTCTTATCGAAGTACTTCGGACGATAGACGATGCCCAGATCCAGCTGCTTCGTCCACGGACCGTGTTCCTTGCCCGGCGCCGAGTCCTTGTTGAAGCAGGTGTGGTAGGACGAGCCATAACCGATCGGATCGGAATCGTTGAAGAAGAAGCCCAAGCAGTTGCGCGGCACGCCCGACTGCACCAGCAGCTTGCCGGTCAACAGCCATTCCGGAGCGAACTGGTACATTCCGCGCATGCGCAGGGCATGACGACGGTCGTTGGCCATCAGGCCATAGGCGTTGTACATCAAGCCTGCCGAGTCCCAGTCCTGCGTCTTGGAGACGTCGGTCTGCCCGATATCCGACTTGATCTGGCCTTCGGTGTTACCCGGGTTGCGGCTCCAGGTGTAGTCCACACGGGCCTGCCACTTGCCGTCGAACTGGTGCTCCAGGTACAGATCGATCGCCGTGTACTTGCGGATCGGCTTCAGGTTGCCGAAGCCGAGATCGGCGTTCGACATGGTCACGTCGGTGTAGCCCGTGCCATTAGCCTTGGCGACATGGAACGTGTTGGTACGGCCCGGGTTGATGATGTAGCAACCCGAGATGTTGTAGTTCGCCGAGCCCAGACCCGAAGCATCGAGCTTGTTGGCGATGAACTGGGTATCGCACCAGTCATCGATCACAGTGCCCAACTTGCGGTAGGTGCCCTTGACGCCAGCGATCCAGTTCTTGCGGAACTGCCAGTCGAACCCGAGGATGGCCTCATCCTGGTACTGCGGCTTCAGGTTCTTGGACGCGATCGAAGCCGGATCGACTGCCTGGCCAAACTCGCCATTGGCCGAGAATGGCGCAGTGCAACCACTCAGGCCCAGCGGCTGACCATTGATGTCGACGCCCGTGTAGTTACAGGTGATGCGGTAGTTGGTCGACGGCGAGGCACCACGAATGGCGACTTCGTTCGGCAGCGCCAGGTAGTAGCGACCAACGTTGCCGAACAGCTTCATCGTCGAATCGCCCTTGATATCCCAAGCGAAGCCGACGCGCGGCGCGAGCTGGTGCTTCTCGTGGACGTAGCTCTGGCCGGCGTTGTTCTTGTTGTTGAAGTCATCGCTGCGCAGACCGGCCTTCAGCAGGAAGCCGTCGGTGATCTGCCAGTTGTCTTCGATGTACATTGCCTTCTGCACCACCGACATCGAAGCCAGTGAGTTGAAGAACGTCTTGCGAACCGCGTTGCCACCAGCGCGGTACGTATAGAAATAACCCGGGCCGCTGGTCGCGCCACCCTGATCAGCGGCCTTGTACGTCATGTTGTCGATACCACCGGTGATCTGGTGCGAACCGATCTTGTACTGGACGTCGAAACGCACGCCCGTTGCCGTCAACCTGGCACCCGGGGTTGCACCGACGTTCGACAGCTGCGGCAGCACCAGCTGGTTCGCGTTGGTCACGCCTGCGGGCAGCTTTGCCACCGGGATGAGGTCGGTACGGCTGATGAAGGGCAGCGCGCTTTCAGTCGCGACCATCGCCGGGTTGCGTACCGTGTCCTTACCGTACGTCACCGAGAAGTTCAGGTTGTCGGTCAAGTAGTTGGTGTACTTGGCGATGTAGACCGAAGTGTTCTGCTTGGTCGGCGTCGACGGGGACAGGAACTTGCCCTGGCTGAACGTCGTGTAGTCATACAGGTACGTCGAACCGTGGGTATTGTCGTTTTCCTTGATGCCGGTCAATTCGACGATATTGGAATCGTTGATGTTCCAGTCGATCTTGCCGTAGATCTTGCGCGAGTTGGTGTCGTTGTGCGCGCGAGTAAACGGCGAGCCGGCATTGCTGCTGGTCGAGATGAAGGAATCCTTCGACTTTTCGGCCGACAGGAAGAAGAACAGCTTGTCGGGAACCAGCGGACCACCGACGTAGGCGCTGTAGGTGGTGTTCCACAGCTTGTCATCGCTACGCTTGCGGAACAACGTACCCGGCAAGTTCGGGCTGTCGTAATGCCACGGATGCGTGCCATCGCTGGTGCCGGACGGCAGGGTCATTGCCGGGGCGTAATAGACGTCCTTCGGTGCCGAGGCCAATGCCTTCGGGCTCACGGAGATCTGACCGCCAAAGTGCCAGTCCTTGGTGCCGCGCTTGCCGACCTGGCTGATCACGCCACCATCGGAACGACCGTACATGGCGCTGTAACCACCGGTGTAGGTTTCCTGCTGGGCGATCGAGCCATACGGCAAGCTGAGGCCACCGATGTTCGCCAGCGGATCGGACACGTTGAAGCCGTTGATGTAGTACGCGTTCTCGGTCACGCCAGCGCCACCGAACGACACTGCGTTATTGAAGAAACCACTGCCCTTGACGGTGCCCGGGGCCAGCAGCGCGATGGCTTCGGCACTGTGTGCGATCGGCAGCACGGCCAGGTCCTTCGCGGTGATGACCGTGCGCGAGTCAACCTGCGTCACGTCGATGCCGGCGCCCGTTGCGGTCACGGTGATCGTACCGAGTTCATTGCTGGGGTTCGCGGCTGCGCCGGCGAACGATGCTTCCGTACCCGAGCTCACCTTCACCAGGATCTGCTTGGTGCCGACGACCTGGTCACCCTTCTTGGCGGTGACGGTGTAGTTGCCGATCGGCAGGTTGCCGGCGTTGTAGCGCCCCGTGCTGTCAGCCGTGACCGTGCGAGCGAAGCCGGTATCACTGACCAGCGTGATGGTCTCGCCGGGTGCGGCGTTGCCGTACACCGAACCGGTGGTGGACTGTGCGTGGACAGCGCCTGCAAAGCAGAAGCCGAGCGCAACCGTCAGGGCACTACGCTTGAAGCCCGACTTGATTGAATTGGATGCCATTGATTTGAACCCCATGGGTGTGGAAACACATTGAATTTCCGCCGGCGCACTGCCTTGAGCGAGCGACGCGACTGCCCGACTATGCGTTAGGAACAATTCTTTAACAAGTCGATCGCATCCATTCAGGTTTCATTTTTTACATTCTGGTTGACAAGCGTATTAGTAATTGTGATCAGAATCACAAAATTTAATTACCTTGTTTAAGTTTCGTATGTAATTCGTTTCCATCACGTCAGCACATGCTGCTGCGCAACAAAAAACGGCCACCCGTAAGGTGGCCGTTTGGTAACGCAACTACCGGTACTTCTTAGTAGTCGTAGCTCACGCTCAACTGCACATAACGCGGCGACTGGAAGTACAGCGGCATTCCGTACGTTTGCGAGATGGTGCCATCGCCATGGTCCGGATTCGAGCTTGCTTCCAAGGTCGGATCGAATTGCAGCGGCTTGCGATCGTTGGTGATGTTGAACACGTCCATTGCCACCGTCAGCTTCTTGTTGAAGTACTTCGGACGGTAGACGATGCCCAGATCCAGCTGCTTCGTCCACGGACCGTGTTCCTTGCCCGGAGGCGACGGCTGGTTGAAACAGGTGTGGTAGGCCGAACCATAACCGATCGGGTCACTGTCATTGAAGTAGTAGCCCAGGCAGTTCTTCGGCACGCCCGACTGCACCAGCAGCTTGCCGGTCAACAGCCATTCCGGAGCGAACTGATACATGCCGCGCATGCGCAGGGCATGACGACGATCATTGGCCATATAGCCATAGGAATACGCCATCAGGCCTGCGGAATCCCAGTCCTCGGTCTTGGAGACGTCGGTTTGACCGATGTCGGAACGCACTTGGCCCTCGGTGTTACCCGGGTTGCGGCTCCAGGTGTAGTCCACGCGCGCCTGCCACTTGCCGTCGAACGGATGCTCCAAGTACAGGTCCAGCGCCTGGTACTTGCGGACCGGCTTCAAATTCCCGAAACCGAGATCCGCATTGGTCATGCTGACGTCGGTGTAACCCGAACCATCGGCCTTGGCGACGTGGAACACGTTGGTGCGCCCCGGGTTGATGATGTAGCAGCCCGAGATGTTGTAGTTCGCGGAACCCAGGCCCGAGGCATCTAGCTTGTCGGCGATGAAGCTGGTATCGCACCAGTCGTCGATGATCGTGCCGATCTTGCGATAGGTCAGCTTCGCACCAGCCACCCACTTCTTGCTGAACTGGTAGTCGAGGCCGAGGATGGCCTCATCCTGATACTGCGGTTTCAGGTTCTTGGAGGCGATCGAGGACGGATCTGGCACCTGGCCGAACTCGTTATTGCCCGAATAGCCGCCGTTTGCGGTGTTCGGGTTCGGCAGGTACGTCAGGCCGGTCGGCTGGCCATTCCCATCGACACCGGTATAGGTGTAGTTCTGGTAGTAATAGGTGGACGGTGAAGCACCACGGATGGCAACTTCATTCGGCAGGGCCAGATAGTAGCGACCAACGTTGCCGAACAGCTTCATCGTCGAATCGCCCTTGATATCCCAAGCGAAGCCGACGCGCGGCGCGAGCTGGTGCTTCTCGTGGACGTAGCTCTGGCCGGCGCTATTCTTGTTGTTGAAATCATCACTGCGCAAGCCTGCCTTCAGCAGGAAGCGGTCGGTGATCTGCCAGTTGTCTTCCAGATAGATCGCCTTCTGCACCACCGACATCGAAGCCTGGGTGTTGAAGAAGTACTGACGCACGTTCACGCCATTCGGGCGATAGCTCCAGTAGTAACCGGGGCCGGAAGTTGCGGCGCCCTGACCCTGCGCGGTGTAGGTCATGTTATCGATACCGCCGTGCAACTGGTGCGCACCGATCTTGTATTCAACGTCGAAGCGCACGCCCGTGGCCTGCAGCCTGGCATCCGGCGTTGCACCCGAATTGGAGACCTGCGGCAAGCTCAGACCACCTGCCGGGATATAGGCGGTCGGGATATAGAGCGTGTTGGAAATGTACGGAAGTGGCGAATTGAACGCCAGCATGGTCGGGTTATGGACCACGTCCTTGCCGTACGTCACCGAGAAGTTCAGGTTGTCGGTCAGGTAGTTGGTGTACTTGGCGATGTAGACGAAGGTGTTCTGCTTCGTCGGCGTCGCATTGCCCAGATAAGCGGCATCGGTACCGTATGCGCCCGTGTTTGTATCGTAGATCGAGTAGCGCGAACCACTGGAATGGTCGTTTTCCTTGATGCCGGTCAGTTCGAAAATGTTGGAATCGTTGATGTTCCAGTCGATCTTGCCGTAGACCTTGGTCGACGGGCTGTCGATGTAGGAACGTGCCGATCCCGGGTTATTCGTTCCCGTGCTGACGTAGGAATCCTTCGACTTCTCGGCCGACAGGAAGAAGAACAGCTTGTTGGGAACCAGCGGACCACCGATATAGGCGTCGTAGGTGGTATTCCACAGCTTGTCCTTGCTGCGATCGCGGTACAAGCCGCCGCCAGTCGGATAACTCCAGCAGTACTGGCCCGCAACCGCCGGGGTGCAGGTGGAATCCGTCTCACCCGGATAGCTGCCAGAAACGCCGCTCGGACCGGTGGGAGAGGGGTAATTGATATTTTTCGGGGTCGAGGCAAGGGCCTTCGGGCGCCAGGTCACCTGACCGCCGAAGTGCCAGTCATTGGTACCGCGCTTGCCGACCTGGCTGATCACGCCACCATCAGAACGACCGTACATGGCGCTGTAACCACCGGTGTAGGTTTCCTGCTGGGCGATTGAGCCATACGGTAAACCGAGACCACCGATATTCGCCAGCGGATCGGACACGTTGAAGCCGTTGATGTAGTACGCGTTCTCAGTCACGCCGGCGCCGCCGAACGACACCTCATTGCCATTACCGAAGTAGCCACTGCCCTTGACGGTGCCCGGGGCCAGCAGCGCGATGGCTTCGGCGCTATGCGCAACCGGCAGCACGGCCAAGTCCTTCGCGGTGATGACCGTGCGCGAGTCAACCTGCGTCACGTCGATGCCGGCGCCGGTCGAGGTCACTGTGATCGTGCCGAGCTCGTTGCTCGGGGCAGCCTGTGCGCCGGCGAACGATGCTTCCGTACCCGAACTCACCTTCACCAGGATCTGCTTGGTGCCGACGACCTCGTCGCCCTTCTTGGCGGTGACGGTGTAATTGCCGACGGGCAGATTGCCGGCGTTGTAACGACCGCTGCTATCCGCAGTGACGGTGCGCGCGAAACCGGTTTCGCTGACCAACGTGATGGTTTCGCCCGGTGCGGCGTTGCCGTACACGGAACCGGTGGTGGACTGGGCGTGGACGGCGCCTGCGAAGCAGAGACCGAGCGCAACCGTCAGGGCACTACGCTTGAAGCCCGACTTGATTGAAATGGATGCCATTGATTTGAACCCCATGGGTGTGAGAACAAAAAGCGTGCAGGTATTGCCTGATTGGCAATACCCGACTCCGGGACTATGTTTCAGAAACAATTCTTTAACAAGATTCTAATCGGCCATTCATCATTCACAAGGGCCGTTTTATTCAGTAAAGGTATATCTAGATATCTGCTATCTAAATGCAATCTTGAAAAACGACCGTACGTGTCAACCGATTGAAAGCTCGTGCGTAATGCGTGTTTGTTCCCCGTTCAAAGCATCCGGCATCCGCGCGCCGTACTCCTGTAAGTACTCCCCAATGTGCTCGAACTCGGAAGCCCAGCCTGCCCTGTCATAGCCGAACAGCTTCTCGCGGGCCTCGGCCGTCAGCTCGACGCCGTCGAGGTTGATGTCGACGGGATCCGGCAGGTTGCCGATCGGTGTTTCGACGGCGCCCGCGGCGCCATCGACACGCTTGAGCATCCACTCGAGCACGCGCATGTTGTCGCCGAAGCCGGGCCACAGGAAATCGCCGCCCTCGCCCTTGCGGAACCAGTTGACGTGGAAGATCTTCGGCAGCTTCGCCCCCGGCTTGTCGAACGACAACCAGTGATCGAAGTAGTCGGCAAAGTTGTAGCCGCAGAACGGCTTCATCGCCATCGGGTCACGGCGCATCACGCCGACCGCACCGGTCGCGGCGGCCGTCGTCTCCGAACCCATCGCGGCGCCGACCAGCACGCCATGCGTCCAGTCGCGGGCCTCGAACACCAGCGGTACCAGTGATGCACGACGGCCACCGAACACAATCGCGGAAATCGGAACGCCCTGGGCATCTTCAGCGTGCGGTGAATACGACGGGCATTCCTTCGCGCTCACGGTGAAGCGCGAGTTGGGATGCGCTGCCGGATGCGTCGCGGACGCGTCGTAGGCATTGCCCTTCCAATCGGTGACGGGCACGCGCTTGTCGAGTCCTTCCCACCACGGCTGGTTGTCGTCGGTGACGGCGACGTTGGTGAAGATGGTGTTCTGCTGGATCGATGCCAGTGCGTTGGGGTTCGATTTTTCCGACGTCCCCGGTGCGACGCCGAAGAAACCCGCTTCCGGATTGATGGCGTAGAGACGACCGTCCTTGCCCGGGCGCATCCAGCAGATGTCGTCGCCGATCGTGGAGATCTTCCAGCCGTCCTTGCGATAGCCCTCCGGCGGAATCAGCATCGCCAGGTTGGTCTTGCCGCAGGCGCTGGGGAACGCCGCGGCGACGTAATGCGTTTCGCCCTTCGGGTTCTCGATGCCGAGGATCAGCATGTGTTCGTCGAGCCAGCCTTCCTTGCGCGCCTGGTGCGAGGCGATGCGCAAGGCATGGCACTTCTTGCCGAGCAGCGCATTGCCGCCGTAGCCGGAACCGAAGGACTGGATTTCCAGGTCTTCGGGGAAATGCATGATGAAACGGCGATCGGGATCGAGTTCACCGGTGGAATGCAACCCTTTCACGAAGCTGCCCTCGCGCTCGATGCGCGCCAGGGCCGCAGCGCCCATGCGCGTCATGATGCGCATGTTGGCGACCACGTAGGGCGAGTCGGTGATCTCGACGCCGCAACGCGACAGCGGCGAATCGATCGGACCCATGCAATAGGGCACCACGTACATGGTGCGGCCCTTCATGCAGCCATCGAACAACGACTTCATCTGCTGGCGCGCCTGGTCGGGCGCCATCCAGTGGTTGTTGGGGCCGGCATCGTCGCGGTCGCTGGTGCAGACGAAGGTCAGGTGTTCGACGCGCGCGACATCATCGGGATGCGAGCGGTGCAGATAGCTGTCGGGATGTGTCCGTTCGTTCAACTTGATCAGCGTGCCGTCTGCCAGCATCTGCGCGACGAGGGCGTCATTCTCGACATCGCTGCCATCGCACCAGTGGATGCGGTCCGGCTTGGCGAGTTGCGCGACCTCCAGTACCCATTGGTTCAATGCATCAAGGCTCGACGCGCTCCGTTTGTATTCGCTCATGTCCCCTCACTTTTGTTTTGGAATCAATGTCGCCATCATGTGGGCGACATACGCTTCATATTCTTCTTTGGGCGGCCGGTCCTGCGGCAGCTGCAGGTTGAGCTGCAGGAAACCGATGTAGGCTGAATACACCAACCGGGCGCGATAGCGCGCGGTGTCGGTGTCGAAGCCGGCGCGACGGAACGAATCGGTGACCCATTCCAGGCGGCGGCGCGAAATGCGCGTGACTGCCGGTTGCACGATGGGGTTGTCCATCGCGCGCAACAGCTGGCCATAGATGACATGCGAGACGTCATCGTGGGCAACGAGTTGGAACAACTGTTCGAGGCGCGCGCGCGGATCGCCGATCGACTCGAGGCGGTCGAACACCTGCGCCTGTTCGTATTGCTCCCAACGATCGAGCGCGGCCTGCAGCAGGGCATCGCGCGTCGGGAAATGCCAGTAGAAGCTGCCCTTGGTCACGCCGAGTCGACGGGCCAGCGGTTCGACCGCCAACGCCGGGACACCTTGTTCTCCGATCTGCTGGAGGGCCGCGGCCGACCAATCGTCGGCACTCAGCCGGCCGGCGCGATCCGCCTTGCCGGAAATCGATGCGATCTGGTTTGTCATGGCCCAGTGTAAGCACACTCCGTACGGTTCCGTCAAAGTGCGTATGGTGCTGCACTGCAGCTTGACGATCGCGAATTCTTCTCAATACGTATAAGTATGGAAAAGGGCGCGGGGTTGGTATACGCTCGCGTTCATTCATTCAATTGTTTGAATTCCAGCGGAGCCGCCATGAGCATCGTCCTCCCCCTCCTCGCCATCGTGATCGCTATCGGTATCGCGGCCTATCACCGCTGGAGCCTGGCGCTGTGGTCGGCGCTGACTGCGGCATTCCTGTTGGTCGCATGGTTCTTTGGCGGCAATTCCACGCTGACGATTGTCCTGGTCGTGCTGTCCGCGATCGTGGCGATCCCGCTGCTGGTGCCGGGGATCCGCAAATCGTTGGTGACGACACCGCTGTTGAAGTTCTATACACGCATCCTGCCGCCGTTGTCCGACACCGAGCGCACCGCACTGGAAGCCGGCACGGTTGGTTTCGAGGGACAGCTGTTCTCGGGCATGCCTGATTGGTCGCAGTTGCTGAAGTTGCCGAAGCCGGAACTGAGCGCAGAGGAACAGGCATTCCTGGATGGCCCGTGCGAAGAGCTGTGCCGCATGGTCGACAACTGGGAGATCGACCATGTCCGCGCCGACCTGCCGCCACAGATGTGGGACTACGTCAAGCGCAACAAATTCTTCGGCCTCAACATTCCGAAGGAATACGGTGGCCTCGGTTTCTCGGCACTGATGAACCACAAGGTGATCCAGAAGCTGGCATCGATTTCATCGGTGGTGAGCTCGACCGTCGGCGTGCCCAATTCGCTGGGCCCGGCGGAACTGTTGATGCATTACGGCACCGACGAGCAGAAGGCGCATTACCTGCCGCGCCTGGCCGATGGTCGCGAAGTGCCGTGCTTCGCCTTGACCGGTCCGTTCGCCGGTTCCGATGCAACATCGATTCCCGACTACGGCATCGTCTGCAGCGGCGAGTGGAACGGCGCCAAGGTGCTGGGCGTGCGCATGACGCTCAACAAGCGCTACATCACGCTGGCGCCGGTCGCGACGCTGATCGGCGTGGCCTTCCGCATGTACGACCCGGATGGCCTGCTCGGCGACAAGAAGGACATCGGCATCTCGCTAGCACTGGTGCCGCGCGACAGCGAAGGCCTGGAAATCGGTCGTCGCCACTTCCCGCTCAACTCGCCGTTCCAGAACGGCCCGATCCGCGGCAAGGACGTGTTCGTGCCGCTGTCGCAGCTGATCGGCGGCGAAGACTACGCCGGCCAAGGCTGGCGCATGTTGATGGAATGCCTGTCGATCGGCCGTTCCATCACCCTGCCCTCCACCGCCAGCGGCGGCGCCAAGATGGGCGCGGTCGTCACCGGTAGCTATGCGCGCATCCGCAAGCAGTTCGGCCTGTCGATCGGTCGCTTCGAAGGTGTCGAGGAAGCGCTCGCGCGCATGGGCGGCCACGCCTACGCGATCAGCGCGCTGTCGCAGGCGACTGCTGCAGCGGTCGCGCGCGGCGAGAACCCGGCGGTCCCGTCGACCATCTCCAAATACCACTGCACGACCATGGGTCGCGAAGTCGCCAAGGACGTGATGGACGTGATCGGCGGCAAGGGCATCATCCTCGGTCCGCGCAATTTCGCCGGTCGCGCCTGGCAGGCCTCGCCGGTGGCGATCACGGTGGAAGGCGCCAACATCATGACGCGCTCGCTGATGATCTTCGGCCAGGGCGCGATCCTCTGCCATCCGTGGGTGATGAAGGAAATGAAGGCGACCCAGATCGCCGACGCCAACGAACGCATCAGCGCCTTCGACGGCGCGCTGTTCGGACACATCGGCGCGGCGATTTCCAATGCCGTGCGCAGCCTGTGGTTCGGCCTGAGCTGGGCGCGGTTCGGCAAGGCGCCGGGCGACGATTACACGCGCCGCTACTACCGCAAGATGAACCGCTACTCTGCCAACCTCGCGGTGATGGCCGACGTCTCGATGCTGATGCTCGGCGGCAAGCTGAAGTTCAAGGAATCGCTGTCGGGTCGCCTCGGCGATGTGCTGAGCGAGCTTTACATCGCCAGCAGCATGCTCAAGCGCTACGAGGACGAAGGTCGTCCGGCGAGCGACCAGCCGTTACTGGCCTGGGCCTTCCACGACGCCGTCAACAAGATCGAAACCGCACTGTCGGGCGCCCTGCGCAACTTCCCGGTGCGTCCGGTGGCATGGCTGCTATGGCCGATCATCTTCCCCTGGGGTCGTCGTGCGCAGGCGCCGAGCGATCGCCTCGGCCACAAGGTGGCGAGCCTGCTGATGACGCCTTCCGACGCGCGCGATCGCCTGGCCGAAGGCGTGTTCACCACGCCCAGCGAAAACAATCCGGCCGGCCGCATCATCAGCTACCTGCCGAAGTTCGTGATGGCGGAACCTGTCGAACGCAAGTTCATGAAGGCGCTGAAGAACAGCGACATCGAAGCGCTGGAGTTCGAAGACCAGCTGGTCGAAGGCGTACGCGAAGGCTGGATCTCGTCCGAGGAAGCCGATCAGTTGCGCGAACTGCGAACGATGACGCTCGACACCATCATGGTCGACGACTTCGATCCGGAAGAGCTGCGTTCCGCCGGCTACCGCGACCTGGTCGCACGCGAACAGCAGTCGCCGCGGGCGGTGGCGTAACAGCATCGCACGCGCTGGCTTGGCGGGTGCGTGTTGTCGCTTCGAGAGAGAGAAGCGAAAAGCCCGCCACCGGCAGCGCCTATGCGGTTCGTCTGTAGCGCCGACCGTACGCAGCATGGATGCTGCGTACGAGCCTACATGGACGTATTCACGGCGTGTCGGCGGATGCAGACAACCGCGATAGGCGCTCAACCGGGCGATGCTCTCACGAAGGCGCAGCTACTATTTTGCTACGCCCTGCTCACTCCGCAACGTCAGCCGCGAAATCTCAGGATACCGCCCCATCCGCAACGGCAACCAACTGGTGCCGATGCCGGGCGACACGAACAGCGTGCGATCGCCAACGTGGTACTCACCGCTCAGCGCTGCAGATTTCGCCCGAAACTTCGACGGCGTGCGCAGGCCGAACGGATTCACCTGCCCGCCATGGGTATGCCCCGCCAGCACCAGCGACGTGGAAGCCGGCAATTTCAGGAACATCTCGGGCTCGTGCTCGAGCGCCACGGTCGGCAAGCCCGGATCGATGCGCGCATACGCCGCCAGCGGCTGCGGTTTTCCGGCGGTGAGATCGTCGACACCGACCAGGTTGAAACCGCAATCGCGGACGCCGACGCGGGTCGATTCGTTTTCCAGCACGTGGATGCCGACGCGTTCGAACTCGCGTTCGACGCGGGGACCGCCATCCCACCAGTCATGGTTGCCGAGCACGGCATAGACCGCCTTCTTCTGCGTCAGCGGCGCGAGATGGTTGGCAATGGTCGCGGGATCGACGTACTTGCCCAGCACCACGCTCAAGATCACGTAGTCGCCAGTGAACACCACGACGTCGGAATCGCTGGCGGAAAGTCTGGCGACGATGCGATCGACATTGCCGATGCCGTTCATCCACGACCCGGTGTGGAGGTCGCTGATCTGGTCGATGCGCAGGCCATCGCATTGCGCCGGCCAGTTCGCCAGGCGCAGGCTGTAATCGCGTTCGACCAGCTGGCGCGGCTCCCACAACCAGGCGTAGAGGCCACAGACAACGACGATCGCCGCGATCGCCAACAACGCGCGTCGCAACCAGCGGCGTTCACGCAGGACGGTCGCGGGATCGAGTGGCGGATCCTCTTCCGGGATATCCGGCTCAGTCGGTGCTTGCTGCATCGCGTGCATCCTGCGCTTGCGCGGCTGTACGCCAGCCGATCCATCCGGAGACGGCAATCGCCGCCGCACCGGTCAAGCCGAAAATCGTGCCGGCGGCCCCGATCGATTTCAATGCATTGACCAGCAATGCGCTGGCGACGTCGCCGGCACGCCAGACCGCGGTATCCACCGCATTCTTGCCCTTGTAGCGCCAGCTGCGCGGCACCAGCGTGTACAGGCTCTCGCGTGCGGGCTGCATCATTCCGTAAGCGGTGGCGCGCGTGACCAGCAGCATCAGGACCACCCACGACAGCGTCGGCAGCAATTCGATCGGCTGGGCGATGAGATTGCGCAGGATCGGGACGTCCGGGATGCGTGCGATCCATGCCGCTGCTTGTTCCTGGCTGACGGCAAAGACTGGCACGTTGGGATCCCCCGACATCGCCATCGCCATGCACACCGCGATGCCGATGACCGCCCACACCGCGATGACCACGCCAGCGCCGACGCGCGGCAACAGGAAGCGCGTTGCCGTCACCTGCAGCAGGATCATCAGCAGGTTGGTGCTCATGTCGAGGTCGGCGGCGAAACGGGTCCGCGACACCGCATCGTGGAACGTCGCCTTGGAGTAGTCGGTCACCAGCGCATAGCCGACCGTGCCGATGGCATCGCCGAGCAGCATCAGGATCGCCATGTTGCGCATGAACGGCGTCGCGACGATCTGCTTCAGGCCGTCGAAGATGCCGCCGCCGACGGGCTGGTTGTGGTGCTGCTTGCCGAGGTCATGCCGTTGCGACCAGCGCCCGAGCATCAACACGCACAACAGCGCGATCCCGAGCAAGCCCGCGGAAACCGCCAGCAACGGCGCCACGCCAATGACATCGACCAGCACGCGGGTGATCGCAGGGCCGGCGATCGCACCGATGGTGCCGGCAACGCCGATCAACGGAAACAGGCGGCGCGCCTGTCCCTCGTCCCAGATGTCGGTCATGAAGCTCCAGAACACCGAGACCACGAACAGGTTGAAAACGCTGACCCAGACGAAGAACACGATGCCGAGCGCGCGCGGCGAGATCAGGCCATCGCGAGCGAACAACGGAATGAAGGCGACAAGGCAGCCGATGAAGAATAGATAAACCACCGGGACCACGACCCGTCGCGGCCAACGCGCAACCAGCCACGCGAAGATTGGCGTCAGCGCAAGAGTGGTGGCGAAGGTGGCGGCGAAGAACCACGGCAATTGGGTGGAGCCAACTGCGGCCGCCAGCTGCTCGCGGACGGGCCGGATCACGTAATAGGCGGCGAGCACGCAGAAGAAATAGACGAAGGACAGCGCCATCGCCGGCCATTCCCCCTGGTGGACGCGCTGTGAATCTGTGACGGGCATTGGCGAAACGCGTTTCGACGTTGCGCGACGTTAACACGGTTGCAAGGAAATTGAAGGCCAATACCCTCAGGATGCCAATCTGGATTCGCCCACCCTGGCCATGCATGTCGAAAGCCAAACTCCTGCTGATCGCCCTGATGGTGACGGGGACCGTCGGCGCGTACGCCAAATACCGTACGCCCGAAGGCTTGCCGCCCGAGATCAGCGAACACCCGCTGGGGCGCACCTACGTGGCGGCGCATCGTGGCGGATATTTCGGCTTGCAGAACGTGCAACGCCAATTCGACGCCACCACGGCAGCCGGAGATGCCGACATCCTGGAGATGGACCTGCACGCATCCAGCGATGGTGACGTGTTCGTCTATCACGACGATGATCTCGCGACCAAGAGCACCTGCCATGGCGAACCGCGCACGCTGACTTCCGCGCAAATCCGCCAATGCCGCTTGCCTGCGGGCGACCCGCTGCCGCGCTTCGAGGAAGTGCTGGCGCACGCCAAGGGCAAGCGCATCTTCCTGGACGCCGAATTCAAGACGATGGATGTGATCGCACCCGCGATCGAACTGGCCACGCGCGCCGGCATGCTCGATCAGGTGTACTTCCAGACCCAGGGCGACCGGGCGAAATACACAGCGGCACGCGCCGTCTCGAAAGACGTCTACCTGCAGTACAAGGCCACCAAGGATGAGGACATCGATTGGGTGATCGCACAGCGCGATCCCAAGCTCGTGGTGGTCGAAATGAACGCCACCTTCGCGACCGGCGCCCGCATCGCGCGACTGCACCAGGCCGGTAAGCGGGTATCGGTTAACAGCTGGCGCTACCAGATGCTGGAAGAGCGCCTGACCGCGAGTTGCGACCAGGCCTTCCGCCGCGGCGTCGACATCGCCGTGACCAACAACCCGGCAAGCTGCAGCGCCCAACGCGATCCCCGCCTGTACTCCACCCAGCGCCAGGCCCTGCGCGACTTCCTGATGCGTCCGAACGAGAAGGGCGACAACGATTGATGGCTTGATCGGCTGGAGCTCGCCTTTGGAATCAAGGTGATACCCAGTGTTTCTCCCCCTGTTCATGCAATTCGCAGACGGCGTGACTACACTGCCAACGACCACTTTGGAAGCTTCGCCGTGAACAATCCGCGTCCCGGGATCCGCCGCATGCGTCAATCCATGCTGTCCATCCTGATCCCGGCGCTGTTGCTCGTCACGACGACTGCTAGTGCGCAAAACGCCCTGATCCCGGCGCGCACCGATCCGGCGCAAGTCCTGCCATCGGCGACCGCTTCGGTGTCGCAGGCCGACCTGCGCGAAGTGGATCGCATCGCCCGGGCGCTGGTTGCCGGCGAACGCGTGCCCGGGCTCGCCGTCGCCATCGTCCAGAACGGACAGGTGTTGATGGAGCGCGGTTACGGCGTGACCGACGTCAGCCGTCCGCAGCCGATCGATGCCCACACCACGTTCCGCCTTGCGTCGCTGTCGAAATCCTTCGCCAGTGCGCTGACCGGCCTGCTGGTCAACGATGGCCGACTCGCCTGGAACAACACGGTGGTGCGCTACGTGCCGAGCTTCCGCCTGCCATCCGAAGCCGCGACCCAGAGCGTCACCGTCGCCGACTTGATGAGCCACCGCGTCGGCCTGACCCACAATGCCTACGACCGCGACATCGAGGGCAATGCCGATTACCCGAGCGCGGTGCAGAAGCTGGCATCGGCGCCGATGAAGTGCATGCCCGGCGAGTGCTACGCCTACCAGAACGTCGCCTTCAGCCTGATCGGCGACGTGGTGTTCGCCGCCACCGGCAATTTCTATTCCGATGCCGTGCAGACGCGCCTGTTCAAGCCGCTCGGCATGAACGACGCCAGTTACGGCCTGAAGGGCATCGAGTCGAGTCCGCGCTGGGCCAAGCCGCACGTGCGTGGTGGCGGCCGCTGGCGCTCGCTGATGCCCAAGCCGAACTTCTACCAGCTGGCGCCCGCGGCCGGCGTCAATGCCAGCATCAGCGACATGGCGCAATGGATGATCGCCCAGAGCGGCCATCGCCCCGACGTGTTGCCCGCCAACGTGCTCAGCCAGTTGCACACCGCGCAGGTGTCGACGCCGACCGAGTTGCGCGGCAGCGGCTGGCGCCATGAACGCCTCGAGTCGGCCGGCTACGGATTCGGCTGGCGCGTGATGAGTTATGCCGGCCACCCGTTGTATTTCCACGGTGGTGCCGTGCAGGGCTATCGCGGCGCGATGGCAGTGCTGCCCGACCGCGATCTCGGCCTGGTGATCCTGTGGAACAGCGAGAGCTCGCTGCCATCGGGACTGATGCCGACCATCCTCGACCGCGCGCTCAACCTGCCGGCGGTGGCCTGGGTGCCCAACAGCATCACCGGTGGCACGTCACCGGACATCGCCGGCGGGAATGCGTCCGCGCCCGACAACGACGACAACGGTTCCGGCAAGGACTAAGCAATAAAAAACTCCTCCCCGCGAACGGGAAGGAGTTTCAAGGTATTGCAGATGCGATCGATGATCAGATCATCGGGGTCGGCATCATCGGCAGCGCAGCCGGCTTCTTGGCAGCGCGCTTCTTGCCACCCTTCTTCGCGGCCTTCTTGGCGGCCGGCTTCTTGGCAGCCTTCTTCTTGGCGGCCTTCTTCACGGTCTTCTTGGCAGCCTTCTTGACGGTCTTCTTGGCGGCCTTCTTCGTGGTCTTCTTGGCAGCCTTGCGGACAGTCTTCTTGGCGGCCTTCTTCGCGGTCTTCTTGGCAGCCTTGCGGACAGTCTTCTTGGCGGCCTTCTTCACGGTCTTCTTGGCGGCCTTGCGGACAGTCTTCTTGGCGGCCTTCTTCACCGTCTTCTTGGCGGCTGCCTTGCGGACAGTCTTCTTGGCGGCCTTCTTGGCAGCCTTCTTGGCCGGTTTCTTGGCGGCCTTCTTCGCAGCTTTCTTCATTGCCATTGGATGGCTCCTCGTCTTGAGTTGTAACGAACCAGCCAGGCCGGTTCATACGCACAGCGGGAGTCGGACCCGCCACGGACCGTTGTCGCGCCCGAAGTCGCGGAACGGATTGGGTGTGGAACCGCACACAACGACGCTGCGCGATCCCGCATTCGATTGGATGGGGAGGAAGACTTGGATGGGGAGACAAGGCGGCCCGCGCCATGCGCGCTTCGCGTTTGGATCCCCATGTTGGACTTGCGTTCGATCACTCGATGCGTTACCGCCCTCCAGTTGGGCGAAACGTAAGTAGACGATTTCTCCGTGTCAACACCTTTCGTGAAATTTTTTTCATCTCCGCCCCCATCGAGTCCGTCCGGGATCGCTCGCCGAGTCTCCGCATGTCGGCGCCTTCGTATCGGACGACACATCAATGGTTGCAAACGCATTTCAAAAAAGACTTGTTTTCAAGTCGAAATTTTTTCAGCATCGCGTTCGCGCCAATTCGGCGAACATGCCGACGCGTTCTTCGCAGCGACCGTCGACCGCCGGCAACGGCGGTTAAATCGAATCGAAAATATTTTTCGCGGGGATGCCATTTCCGGCATCGCAACACCCGATTTGCGCGAAAGTGCGCGAGCTTTAATCGCCATCATCGATGCGTTTCGGGTCGCGAAACGTGTTCGCCAAAACGAAGAAGCCCGGTCGATGACCGGGCTTCGCCATGAAGCGATGTCGTGACGACGATCAGTGTTCGTCGTCGGCCAGCGCCTGTTCGTAATCGTCCGGCGAGAGCAATTCCTTCACCTGGTCGGGCTCGCTCATCTGCAGGACGAACAGCCAACCATCTCCATAGGCGTCTTCGTTGATCGTCTCCGGCTTGTCGGTGAGCGCCGAGTTGACCTCGAGCACCTTGCCGCTGACCGGCGCGTAGACGTCGGACGCTGCCTTCACCGATTCCACCACCGCGCAGGCGTTGCCGGCTTCCAGCGTGTCGCCGACGGCGGGCAGTTCGACATAGACGAGATCGCCCAGGAGTTCCTGCGCGTGGTCGGAAATGCCGATGGTGGCGCGGCCGTCACCCTCGACGCGCACCCATTCGTGCGACTTCAGGAATTTGAGATCACCGGGGATTTCCTGGCTCATGGGGTGCTCCGCGTTTGCAGGTTCAGGGGGAAGGTGGAGATAGTCTAACGGTTGCCACGACGCTTGCCGCAACGGCGATCAGATGCCGTCCTGGATCTTGCCATCGCGCACGAACGGGAACTTGACGACGCGCACCGGGACTTCCTTGCCGCGGATGTCGACGCGCACGTCGCCGGGTTCGCCGGCGGGCACGCGCGCGAACGCGATGGCCTTGCCGATGGTCGGCGAGAAGGTGCCGGAGAGGATCTCGCCGTCGCCATTCGCGGTGAGCACGCGCTGGCCATGGCGCAGCACGCCCTTCTCGTCCATCACCAGGCCGATCATCTGGCGAGGTGCCGACTTCGCCTGCGGTTCGATCACGCTGCGGCCGGTGAAGTCACGTCCCTCGTCGAGCACCACCGTCCAGCCGAGCGCGGCTTCGTACGGCGACACGGTCTCGTCCATGTCCTGGCCGTAGAGATTCATGCCGGCTTCGAGGCGCAGGGTGTCGCGCGCGCCGAGCCCGGCGGGTGCGACGCCTGCGGCATGCAACGCATTCCAGAAAGCGACGGTGCGATCTTCCGGCACGATGATCTCGAAGCCGTCCTCGCCGGTGTACCCGGTGCGCGCGACGAACACGTCGATGCCGTCGAGCGTCTTCGCCTCCCGGGCGCTGAAGCGGACCAGCTTCGACACCGGTGCGCGATCTTCCTCGCGCAGGAGCTCGATCACCTTGGCGCGGGCATTCGGTCCCTGCACGGCGACCATGCCGAACTCCGGGCGCTCCTTCACCTCGACGTCGAAGGCACGGGCCTGCGCGGTGATCCATGCGATGTCCTTGTCGCGGGTGGCGGCGTTCACCACCAGGCGGAACCAGTCTTCCGACATGAAGTAGACGATGAGGTCGTCGATCACCCCGCCCTGCGGGTTGAGCATGGCGGTGTAGAGCGCCTTGCCCGGCTTCTGCAATTTGTCGACCGAGTTGGCGACCAGCGCGCGCAGGAAGTCGCGCGTGCGCGCGCCACGCAGGTCGACCACGGTCATGTGGCTGACGTCGAACATGCCGGCGTCGCGACGCACCTGGTGGTGCTCCTCGATCTGCGAGCCGTAATGGATCGGCATGTCCCAGCCGCCGAAGTCGACCATCTTCGCGCCCATGGCGCGGTGGGTGTCGTTGAGGATGGTCTTCTGGGTCATGGCCGGGTCCGGATGCGGAAAGCGGCAATTATCGCATCCGTCCCGTCCCGATCGGACCCGCGTTCAATCCTGGATGGTCAGCACCTGGGCAAAGCGATCCATCTGCACGCGGGTACCGTAGCGCGGCGACGCCGACTTGCCCTTGCCCGATCGCCCCACGACCACGCGCCGGGCCACGCCCTGCACGGTCAGGTGCTTGTTGAGGAAGTAGCGCGCGGCGGACTTGCGGGTATGCGCCATGACTTCGCGTTGCGCCGCCGGCATCACTTCAACCACCAGCAGGTCCGGCTTGCGCAGGTCGCGCTCCGAGTTCAACAGGACGATGCCGTCGCGTACGGACACCGAGCGCACGGTGAACTCGAAGATGCCGGAAACGTTGCGGGTTGGCGCCGCCTCCGCGCGCGTGACGGCATCCGGTGCGCTGATGTAAGGATCTGCTGCCTGGTCCTGTACGACGGCGGCGGGTTTCGCGGCCGGCGTTGTCGATGCACAACCGCCCAGCGCGATGGCCAGTGCGGCAAAGGTTGCAGCGATCGTTTTCTTCCCTGAAAACCTGTCCCTCGAGGTGGGACGAAGTTTTCCGAATGTCATTCACTCAGCTCCGGCGATGGGCTCGACAGTCAACACCATGCCATCGGTCGAAGCAATACGTACGCGCGTGCCAGCCGACGCATCGGGACCGCGGATGGTCCAGAACGCATCAGCGATCTGCAGGCGGCCCTGGCCATCGACGATCGGTTCGACGAGGACCGCAACCTGTCCGACCAGTTGTTCGGCGCGACGATTGAGCTTGGGCTGATCGCTGCTGCGGCCACGACCACGGAACCAGCGCTGCCAGATCAGGATGGCGACCACGCTGAGGACCGCGAACGCGATCACCTGCGCCAACACGGTCATGCCCGGCGCCAGCAGCACGATCACGAAGGTGGCGGCAGCCGCGAGCCCCAGCCACAGCATGAAGGCGCCCGGCGCCATCGCCTCCGCGGCGAACAGCAGCAATGCCAATCCGGCCCAGACCATGACTTCGATGCGCATGGCGTCAGCTCCGCGGCGACGGCAGCGGCGGACGCGCCGTTGAACTCGGCTGGCGATCCAGCGCCTCGCGCGCGAGTTCGGCGATGCCGGCGAGCGAACCGACCACGCCGGACGCTTCCATCGGCATCATCACGAACTTCTGGTTGGGTGCCTCGGCCAGCGCCTTGAACGCCTCGATGTACTTCTGGGCGACGAAGTAATTGATCGCCTGCACGTTGCCGCTGGAGATCGCGTCGGACACCAGTTGCGTCGCCTTGGCTTCGGCCTCGGCCTGGCGCTCGCGTGCCTCGGCGGCGCGGAACGCCGCTTCGCGATTGCCTTCGGCTTCGAGGATCACCGACTGCTTCTCGCCTTCGGCCTTGAGGATCGCGGCCTGGCGGAACCCTTCGGCCTCGAGGATGTTGGCGCGCTTCTCGCGCTCGGCCTTCATCTGCCGCGCCATCGATTCAACCAGGTCGCGCGGCGGCGCGATGTCCTTCAACTCGATGCGATTGACCTTGATGCCCCACGGGTGCGTCGCCTGATCCACCGCCAGCAGCACCTTGGTATTGATCTCGTCGCGCTTGGACAACGATTCATCGAGGTCCATCGAACCGATCGCGGTGCGGATGTTGGTCATCACCAGGTTGAGGATGGCGATCTCGAGCGTCGCCACCTCGTACGCGGCCTTGGCGGCATCCAGCACCTGGAAGAACACCACGCCATCGACCTTGACCACCGCGTTGTCCTTGGTGATCACGTCCTGGCTGGGGACCTCCAGCACCTGCTCCATCATGTTCACCTTGCGACCGACGCCCTGGTAGATCGGCATCAGGAAGTGCAGGCCCGGCGACAGCGTGTGGGTGTACTTGCCGAACGCCTCGACCGTCCATTCATATCCCTGGGGCACCATCCGCACCGCCTTGGCGACCAGCACCACCAGCGCGAACAGCAAGACCGCAGCAAGAATCACACCCATGGAACACCCCTCACCTATATATGTGTGGCGAGTATAGGCAAGGTCGCCGGCGGACAATATTGCGTTCCCGCTGCGACGCTTTTCCGCTTCGGTGCATCCTGATGGATAGATGACCCCCCGTTCCGCCTTCGCCATCGACGTCCCCGACGCCCTGCTCGCCCGCGTGCGGCGCGGCGACCGTGCGGCGTTCGAACAGGTGTATCGCTGGTTCGAGCGACCGGTGTTCAACCTGGCGCTGCGCCTGTGCGGCAATCGCGCCGAGGCGGACGAGGTGTTGCAGGACACGATGTTCAAGGCGTGGTCGGCGATCGCGGGTTTCCGTGGCGACGGCGGCAGTCCGTTCTGGGGCTGGTTGCGCCAGATCGCGGTGAACGAGGCATTGATGCATTTGCGGCGACAACGCCGGCTGGAGCTCGAATTGGATGGCGACGCCGACTGCGACCTGCTGATGGATGGCGGGCCGTTACCACCGGCCGCAGCCGACGCCGCCTTGCTGCAACGCGCCCTTGCCAGCCTGCCCGTGGTGACGCGCAGCGTGTTGTGGCTGTATCACGCCGAGGGCTATACCCACGACGAAATCGCGGCTGCGATGCAACGCAGCGCGAGTTTTTCCAAATCCCAACTGGCACGCGGAACGCGTCGCCTGCGGCAACTGCTGCAGGTGGAAGTCGCGTCTTCGCCGAAGGAGGCCATCCATGCCTGACAGCAACTGGTCCGAAGCATTCTCGGCATTGCCGACGGAAACGCCGGAACCGATGGGATGGGAGCGACTCCAGGCACGCCTGCCGGCTTCGACGCCGGAAGCGCGCCGGAGTTGGCCGCGCTGGCTAGCGGCAGCGGCAGTACTGGCGATCGCCGTCGCGATCCCGTTGGCGTTGATGCGACCTGCCGTGCCGCACGCGGCGAAATCGAACGTGGCGAAAACGGTTGCACCGACATCGAACGCCATGCCCCCGGTACTTACACCCGCAGCCGATCCGACGCCCAAGCCCGCACCATCGCGCAACCGACGCGTCGCGACCGCCATGAAAGCCAGCCATGCTTCGCCCCCCAGGCGAATCGCGACAGGCGATGCGCTGGAGCCGCTGTATCACCAGTCCGCGCAACTGGAAGCATTGCTGGCCATGGCCCGCGACGAGCAGGTGGCTGGCGGCGTGAGCACCGCATTGAGCGACGACCTCGGCGCGCAGATCTCGCGCATCGACAACAGGCTTTCGCAGGCCGATTTGCAACCACAACAGCGCGCCACCTTGTGGCACCAGCGTATCGACACTTTGCAGCAACTGGTTGGTATCGCAGCCACCGACCGCCTGTATTCCGCGCGCGGCCAGCGCCATGACGCCGTGCTGGTCAGCATCGATTGAATCCCCACGACCTATCGACCAAGAGGACACCATGAACATGTTTCCCAAACCCATCGCGCTGACGCTCGCGCTTGGCATCGCCCTGGCCGGCAACGCCGGTGCACAGAGCACGATGACGCCTGCCCAGCAAAAGGAACTTGACGCTGCCCGCGCCGATCTCGAAAAGGCTTCGCAACGCTATGCGGAACTGATGGGCAAATCCGGCGGAGCGATGGCGCCGATGCGGATCGAGCGGCGCGAAGTCCGTCGCCCCGTGATCGGCGTGTTGCTGGCGGGCGACGACAAGCCCGGCGTGCGCATCGTCGGCGTGACGCCGGATAGCGCCGCGGCAGGTGCTGGCCTGAAGGGCGGCGATCGCATCATTCGCATCAACGACAAGGCCATCGACAACGCCAATGGCGAGGCGCGAGTGGCGCAGGCGCGCGCGATGCTGGCGATGAGCGCGGACGCGAAGACGCCGGTGAACCTCGCCTACGAGCGCGATGGCAAGACGGCGATCGCGACGATGACGCCAAAGGACGGCAACCGTTTCTATGTCATGTCGGGGCCGGCAAATGGCGCGGCGCTGGAAGGCAATGTCCGGTTTTATTCGGATGGTGATGGAAAGCCTCTCACTGTTGAGGTCGATCGCATCATGTTTGATGACAAGAATGCCGACATGGCAAAACGCCATGCCGAAATGGCCATGGTCGCACCCGAAGTCCACCGTGAAATCATGCGGATCGACAGCGACTGCAAGGGTAGCGATTGCAAGATGCCCGCCCTGGTCGAAGCCCTGCGCTGGAGCGGCGTGAACCTGTCCACGGTGGATGCCGGACTGGGTCGCTATTTCGGAACGGATCGCGGCGTGCTGGTGCTCGGCACCGGCAAGGACCTCGCCGGGCTGCAGGCCGGCGACGTGATCCGCATGATCAACGGCAAGGCGGTGAACACACCACGCGAAGCGATGGACGCGTTGCGCGCGCAACCCGCCGACAGCAAGGTGACGGTGGACTACCTGCGCGACCGCAAGGAGGCCAGTGTCCAGGTCACCGTGCCGAAGGCCACGGCACCCTTCCGCATCACGATGCCGTCCAATGCATCGCATGTCGTGGAGAAGCGCCGCTACGTGATGAAGGACAAGGACGGCAAGACGCAAACCTGGGAAGGTGGCCCGAACGACACCCCGCCGTCCTGGGTCAAGGATGCGGGCAAGGACGGCCAGCGCATCGAACGCCGCAAGACCGTGATCGTGCAGGATGCGCCCGACGGCGCGCCGCCCGCTTCGCCCAAGGTCGACTGATCGAGGTCAGGTCGAGGCGGTCGCCGCCTCGACCTTCGCCCACAACGCATCGTCCGCCTTCAAGTCGAGGGCGGACAGGTTCTGCAGCAATTGCTCGACGCGGCTGGCACCGAGCATCACCGTCGACACATGCGGATTGCGCAGGCACCACGCAATCGCCAATTGCGCCGGCAACAGGCCGGCTTCGCGAGCGATGGCGACGAAGGCATTGGAGCGCGCGATGCGGGTACCACCGTCGCGATCTTCCATCAGTTCATGGCGCAGCGATTGGTGGTCGCTTTGCGCGAGACGCGAATCGGCCGGTACGCCATTCGCGTATTTCCCGGTGAGCATGCCCGAGGCCAGCGGCGACCAGATCGTGGTGCCCATGCCGTAATCGGTGTACAGCGGCGCGTATTCCCGTTCGACGCGATGGCGATGGAGCAGGTTGTATTCCGGCTGTTCCATCGCCGGTGGCGTGTAGCCGCCGGACTGCGCGATACGGTGCGCCTCGACGATCAGTTCCGCTGGCCATTCCGAGGTGCCCCAGTACAGCACCTTGCCCTGGCGCACCAGCGTGTCCATCGCTGCGACCGTTTCGGCAATCGGCGTGTCCGGATCGGGGCGATGACAGAAATAGAGGTCGAGGTAGTCGACGCGCAGGCGCTTCATCGCGGCGTGGCAGGTATCGAAGACGTGCTTGCGCGACAGACCGCGCTGTAGCGGCAGCGGATTCGGACGCGCACCGAAATAGACCTTGCTCGAGACCGCGTAACCATCGCGCGGCAGGCGCAGGTCGGCGATGACATCGCCCATCACCTCCTCGGCGCGGCCATGGGCGTAGATCTCGGCATTGTCGAAGAAATTGATGCCGTGGTCCCATGCCGCGGCGATCAGGTTGCGCGACTCGCTGCGGCCGATCTGGTCGCCAAAGGTGATCCACGCGCCGAACGACAGCGCCGAGAGCTGCAGGCCGGTCGAACCCAGGCGGCGGTAGTGCATGGCGGTTTCCTCGGCGGCGGGCCGACAGTCTAGCGGCTACACTATGTCCACCCCTTCCTCGGGGAGTCGTCCGCCGCGATCCGTCGCGGGGCGTGCGTCAACATACTTGGCCGTGCCGTTTATTGGTACCTCGCCATGGCGCACGACATCGCCAATCCGGCAATGGGACAAGACCGAAGGCAGGCGCGACGCATCCCGGCCGGGCAGCGTCGTGTCCGCTTTCGTCTTTTGTCAGCGCCCGGCTTTGGAGCTCCCATGATCGACCTGCCCTTCTCCTCTCTGCTGGTATCCACCGGCACCGTCGCCCTGTCCGAAATCGGCGATAAGACGCAATTGCTCGCCCTGTTGCTCGCCGCGCGCTTCCGCAAGCCGCTGCCGATCATCGCCGGCATCCTCGTCGCCACCTTGCTCAACCACGCGGTGTCGGCCTGGCTGGGCACGGTGATCGCGCACTGGCTCACGCCCGACGTGCTGCGCTGGGTGGTCGCGGTCTGCTTCATCGCCATCGCGTTGTGGACCCTGAAGCCGGACACCCTCGAGGACGACGCCAAGCTGCCGGCGCATGGCGCCTTCGTCGCGACCGCGATCGCGTTCTTCCTCGCCGAGATCGGCGACAAGACCCAGGTCGCGACCGCCTTGCTCGCCACTAAGTATTCGCCGCTGTGGCAGGTCATCTCCGGCACCACGCTGGGCATGCTGGTCGCCGACGTGCCGGTGGTCCTGCTCGGCGCGCGCTTCGCCCACAAGCTGCCGTTGAAGGCGGCGCGCATCACCGCGGCGATCGTGTTCCTGGCACTGGGCCTGTGGGTAGCGCTGCGCGGGATCGGCTGAGATCGCTTAATCTCCGTCCCGGGAACCCAAGACCGGACACGACATGAGCCTGAAGCTGCGCCTCACCCTGATGAACTTCCTGCAGTTCTTCGTCTGGGGGGCGTGGCTGATCACCATCGGTCGCTACTGGTTCGAAAACCGCGGCTGGTCCGGCACCAGCTTCGGCGCGATCTTCTCGACCATGGGCTTCTCGGCAATCTTCATGCCGTCGCTGATGGGCATCGTCGCCGACCGCTGGATCAATGCGGAAAAGCTCTACGGCATGCTGCACATCCTCGGCGGCGTCTTCCTGTGCCTGTTGCCGCAGGCGGCGAATCCCAACCAGTTCTTCTGGCTGATCTTCGGCTCGATGATCTGCTACATGCCGACCATCTCGCTGGCGATCGCGGTGGCCTACAACGCGCTCAAGCAGCAGGGTTTGGACGTGATCCGCGATTACCCGCCGATCCGCGTCTGGGGCACGATTGGTTTCATCGCCGCGCTGTGGACCACCAGCCTGCTCGGGCTGGAGAAGTCGCCGGGCCAGTTCTATGTCGCCGCCGGCGCCGCCTTCCTGCTCGGCCTCTATGCCTTCACGCTGCCGCCGGCGCCGCCACGCATGACCGCGGGCGACAACCGCTCGTTGATCGAAGTGCTCGGACTGACTTCGTTCCGCCTGTTCCGCGATCGCAACATGGCGGTGTTCTTCATCTTCGCGATGCTGTTGGGCGCGTCATTGCAGCTCACCAACGCCTACGGCGGCACCTTCCTCGGTGAATTCGAGAAGAATCCCGCCTATGCGGGCTCGTTGGCGGTGAAGTACCCGGCGATCATCATGTCGATCTCGCAGGTCTCGGAAACGCTGTTCATCCTCGCGATCCCGTTCTTCCTGCGCCGCTTCGGCATCAAGACGGTGATGACGATCAGCATGGTGGCCTGGTTCCTGCGCTTCGGCCTGTTCGCCTACGGCAACCCCGGCCCGGGCCTGTGGATGATCATCCTGAGCTGCATCGTGTACGGCATGGCTTTCGACTTCTTCAACATCTCCGGCTCGCTGTTCGTCGAGCAGCAGAGCGATCCGCGCATCCGCGCTTCGGCCCAGGGCCTGTTCATGCTGATGACCAACGGCATCGGCGCAGTGCTGGGCAGTTCGATCAGCGGCTGGATGATCGACCGCTGGTTCACCGGCGCCGATGGCGTCAAGGACTGGCACGGCATCTGGGTCACTTTCGCGCTCTATTCCCTGGTGATGGCGGTCCTCTTCGTGCCGCTGTTCCGCTACCGCCACGACCGCAGCGCGGCCTTGAACGTCGCGCATTGACGCCGCCCTGACATCCCGGAAGTACATTCCTGCGCAACCCACCCCGCAGGAATCCGGCAATGGCAGGCAAGTTCGAGATCAGCACCCGCAAGAACGGCGAGTTCCAGTTCAATCTCAAGGCCGGCAATGGCCAGGTGATCCTGACCAGCCAGGGCTATGCCGACAAGAGCGGCTGCAAGAACGGCATCGAGTCGGTGAAGAAGAACGCGCCCGACGATGACAAATACGAGCGCAAGGTCTCGAGCAACGACAAGCCGTACTTCAATCTCGTCGCGGGCAACGGCCAGATCATCGGCAGCAGCGAGATGTACGAAAGCGTGGCCTCGCGCGAGAACGGCATCGAATCGGTGAAGAAGAACGCGCCGGATGCCACGGTCGTCGACGAAACCGCCTGACGCCGCATCGCGACTCTCGATCCACGAAACCCGGCTTCGGCCGGGTTTTTCGTGTCACCACTACAATATGACGATGCAGATCGGCCCGCACCGCATCGAACCGAACGTGATCCTCGCGCCCATGGCCGGCGTGACGGACAAGCCGTTCCGCCAGCTGTGCAAGCGATTGGGCGCCGGCCTCGCGGTCTCGGAGATGACGACGTCGGACCCGCGCTTCTGGAACACCAGCAAGTCGCGCACGCGCATGGACCACGATGGCGAACCGGCGCCGATCAGCGTGCAGATCGCCGGGACAGTGCCGGCGATCATGGCCGACGCCGCGCGCCACAACGTCGATCATGGCGCGCAGATCATCGACATCAACATGGGCTGCCCGGCCAAGAAGGTCTGCAACGCCTGGGCGGGATCGGCGCTGATGCGCGACGAATCGCTGGTTGTCGACATCGTCAGTGCGGTCGTGAACGCCGTCGATGTCCCGGTGACGCTGAAGATCCGCACCGGCTGGGACGCCGATCATCGCAACGCCCCGACGATCGCGCGCGTCGCCGAGGACTGCGGCATCGCCGCACTCGCGGTGCATGGCCGTACCCGCGACCAGCAATACACCGGGACCGCCGAGTACGACACCATCGCCGCGATCAAGGCCATGCTGAAGATCCCGGTGATCGCCAATGGCGACATCGACTCGCCGCAGAAGGCCGCCGAAGTGTTGCGCCATACCGGCGTCGACGCGGTCATGATCGGCCGCGCCGCGCAGGGCCGGCCGTGGATCTTCCGCGAGATCGGCCACTACCTCGCGACCGGCGAACTGCTGCCCCCACCGGAACTGCCCGAAGTCCGCGAGATCCTGCTCGGCCACCTGCGTGCGTTGCACGCGTTCTACGGCGAGGTCTCGGGCGTGCGCATCGCCCGCAAGCACCTCGGCTGGTATGCCAAGGACCGCCCCGAAAACGCGGCCTTCCGCGCGGTAGTCAACGTCGCGGAAACGCCCGAGCGCCAGCTGCGCCTGACCGCCGACTATTTCGATGCCTTGATCGCCGGGGAAAGCTTCGCCATCGCGGCCTAGTCAGGAATCCCTGATTGCAAAACCGTGTGCGCCGTCATATTTTCGGACGATCCGATCCGGAGCCGGTAATGAGTACGCGTCGCCTCCTTGTTCTGTCCATGCTGGCTTTCACCCTCACCGCCTGTAGCGCACAAACCATGCAGCCAAATTTCGAACACAACCCTCATCCGAAAGATGCCTACAAGTTGCGCGTGGTCTTCAAGGATTTGCCCGGGCCGCTGGTTCTCGCTAGCGCATCGGCGACCTATGGAATTAGCAATCTGCCTTGCGCAGTCGTCAGCAAACATCCGACGCATGCCAACCAGCCCATTGCCTATTCTTCCTTCGTCATGAACAAGATCGCCGAGAACACTTATGAGGGCATGTTCTACACCGATGCAATGATAGACAAGGACTACTTCGGCAATGGCATTTGCCACTGGTATCTGGAAAGTGTCGGAGCAGCGTTCACTGCCAGCAATGCTCCCAGAGAAACCGTGTTTTCAGTAAGTTTCCCGATGATGGACACCATCACACATGAACCCTCCGAGTATATGAGGGGTGTCCATACCACGATGTATTTCGCGAAGATGGACTATCCGCGCGTGAAGGAAATCGACGATTACCCGGCGTTCGGCGAAGAAAATCGTCAAAAGCTCGACAAGTTGAGAGATGACGAATTGTTCCAAGCCGAAGTGTCACTCGACAAGGTGACGACACCATGAGCGGACCGCAGACGACCCAGGACAATGCCAATCTGGCGCAGGACGCCTACAAGGATCGCCCCAAGACGCAAGGTGAAGAGACCATCGATGTCGGTGGTGTGAAGTACAAGGTACTGGAGCACGTCAGCCTCAAGAACGGGTACGCCGGAACGATCTACCAGCGCGCTGACAACGATCAAATCGTGGTCGCCCATCGCGGCACCGAAGATGTCGGGCACGACGGATTGACCGATGCCGCGATGGTGGTGGCGCGCGCCAACAACCAGCTCAAGGACGCCTATGCCTTGACGGAGAAGGCGATCGAATTTGCCAGGCGAGGCGAGCAAAAAGCGCACCACAAGATCGAAATCACCACCATTGGCCACTCGCTCGGCGGCACACTCGCCCAGGCTTGCGCCTACAAATACGCCAAGGATGGTTTGAAAGGCGAAGCCTTCAATCCCTACGGCGCTGCGAACCTCGGCCTGCACATTCCCACCGGCGGCCACGATTTCCACAACCACGTGATGGCCACCGACTCGGTGAGCTCGGCGGCGCGCCACTACGGCGACGTCACCGTCTACGCAAAGCCGGACGACATCAAGCGACTCGAGGTCGCGGGCTATGCCAATACCAAGTGGGATGTCCTTCACGGCACCACCAATGCCCTCGCCGTCGCGGCCACGTCCTTCGGCGCCCACGGCATCGGCAATTTCGCCGACATCGACGACAAGGGCCAGCGCCATCCCACGGTATTGACCCGGGAGGCCCAGGATCTCGCGCAGAAGAACGCGGTGTCGATCCAGCATTACCGGGACGATGTGTATTCCGCGCGCAGCAAGCTCCATTTCCTCACCGACCCCAACCCCATCGAGAAGGTCAAGGGCGCGATCGAGGACCTCAAGAACGGCATGAAACCGGATGCGGCGCCGCGCGCGATGTTGAACGATTCCGACGGCCCGATCTTCGACCGCATCCGCGGCGGTGTCCCGGAGCAGGTCGCCGATCCGTACATCCTGAAAGCGACCGCCGACCTGCGCACGGCCGGGCTCAACAACGCCGCGAGCATCGCCAGCGTCACTCTCCACAACGACGCGATTTTCGTGACTTCCGACCACACCGCCGGCTTCGCCCACAGCAAGACTGGCGTGAACGGCGCAACGCCGGACCTCGGGCAATCGATCGAACAGATCAGCCAGGCCAACCAACAGCAGCAGCAAAATCTCGCCTTCCAGCAACAGCAGCAGCACGCCCGCCCGATGTCGCTCGGACACGGCTGACAGCAGAGTCGTTGCGTTTCGCCATCGCGGCGCGCGTCACGCCGCCTTCGGCAACGCCTCTTCCATCACCAACCGCAGTCGCGGCGGCAATTCTTCCAGTGTCTCCCCGGTGTGCGAGAGCAGCCTCAACGTGCCGTCGCGGTCTTCCGCCAGCGCGGTCAGGTTCTCGACCCAATCACCATCGTTGGCATAGACCAGCCCCTCCTGCTGCAGCAGCGATGGCCGATGGATGTGTCCGCAGATCACGCCATCCAGCCCACGGCGTCGTGCATCGTCGAGCGCGGCGTGCATGAAACGCACGATGAAGCGTTCGGCCGCACCGCTCTGGCGCTTCAGGAATTCCGACAGCGACCAGTAACGCAGGCCGAAGCGGCGACGCGCGCGGTTCAGCCACTGGTTGCCGGTGAGGATGCGGTAATACAGCCAGTCGCCGAAACGTTCCTGGATGCCGCCGAAGTGCGTCACCGCGTCGTAGTCATCGCCATGCACCACCAGCAGGCGGCGGCCATCGGCGGTGACGTGGACCATTCGGCGACGCACCCGCATCGCCGGCAAGGCGAGACCGCAGAACCTGCGGATCGGACGATCGTGGTTGCCGGGGATGTAGACGATCTCGGTTCCGGCACGACGCAGTGCGTGCAACGCTTCCACGACGTGATGTTGCGCCTGTCCCCACACCGCGCGGCGCTGCGCCATCCACCACAGGTCGACGATGTCGCCGACGAGGTACAGGCGCTCGCAACTCAGGTTGGCCAGGAAGTTCGCGAGTTCTTCCGCGTGACAGTGGCGGGAGCCGAGGTGGATGTCGGAGAGGAAGACCGCCCGCTGCCGGATCGCGGTCATGCGGCCTCGGGCGCCGCCGCGCCCAGGTAGCGTTGTCGTTTCTTCGCGCGCAGGCAGTGGAGATCGACTTCGATCAGGCCATCGACCGCGTTGCTGAAATCGGGATCGACGCCAAATGCGAGGAAGCGCGCCCCGCCGGGTTCGCACAGTTCTGTGTATTGCTTGTAGAGCACCGGCACCTGCGCACCCAGCGCATCGAGATTGCTCTTCAGCACGCGGAATGCGGTATCGCCATCGAGGTCGCCGAATTCCGGTGGTGCGGCGAAGTAGCAGAACGGGCGGCGCGAGGTTGCGAGGCTGGCCTGGCCGCCAAAGAAGCGCGAGTAATACGCAACCAGTTGCTCGCGGGCCTGCACCGGCAACGCGGCGCTGATCGATACCGGTCCGAACAGGTAACGGATGTCGCTGTGTCGCTGCAGGTAGGCGCCAATGCCTTGCCACAGATAGTCGAGGCTGCGGCTGTTCCAGTAATCCGGCACCACGAAGCTGCGCCCCAGTTCCATGCCCTGGGCGAGATGCGGGATCGCGGCGTCGCGATAGTCGAACAACGATGCGGTGTAGAGACCCTGCAATCCGCGTTCGGCGAGCACGCGCGCACCGCGGGCGATGCGATAGGCGCCGGCGATGCGCGTGGCCTGCGCGTCCCACAACACGATGTGTTCGTACCAACTGTCGTAGAGATCGAGGTCGAGGCGCTTGCCGGTGCCCTCGCCGACCATGCGGAAGGTCAGTTCGCGCAGGCGACCGATCTCGTCGAGCAAGGGCGTGCCGGCTTCCAGACGCCCGATACGGATCTCCTTGCCGTCGCTGGTGCTGCCGAGCAATTCCAGCGCCTGCACCGCGTCGCGAATGACGACCGGCGATTGCGCGATGGCCAGCGGCTCCTGCGCCAACTCGGCCGGTTCCGCGGCGTCGACCGGACGGCGCGCTAATGCGTATACCGCACGCCGCACATCACGCATCACCGTGGATGCATCGGCATCCGCCGCGATGGTCATCGGCGCGCCTGCGCGCAGGCGGATCTGGCCATTGCGTCGGGAGAACATCTCGCGCGCCAGCAAGGCAGTCGCCGCCGGCTTGAACATCGCCGAAGTGCCGTAGAACAAGGCGGAATTGCGCGCCTTCACGTGCATCGGCAGCACCGGCGCATTGGCCGCGCGCGCGAAACGCAGGAAGCCGCGGCGCCAGCGCCCGTCACGAATGCCGCGTGGCGACATCCGAGAGACTTCGCCTGCCGGAAACACGATCACGCACTCCTCGCACTGCAGGGCGGCATCGATCGCGCGCACCGAGGCGGCATCCGGGCGTCCGCCAAGGATGCGCACCGGCAGCAGCAGGTCGCGGATCGGTTCGAGCACGGTGAGGAAATCGTTGGCGACGATGCGGACATCGCCACGCACTCGTCCGACGGCATCGAGCAGCGCGAAGGCGTCGATCGCGCCCGAAGGATGGTTGGCGACGATCACCAGCCGCCCCTTGGCCGGGATGCGCGCGAGGTCGCCCTCGTCCACCGCATAGCGCACCTGCAGGAAGTCGAGGCCGCTGCGCACGAAGGCCAAGCCATCGAGACCGGCATGTGCGTCCAGGAAGGCCTCGATCCGGTCCAGCCGCGACCAGCGCGCCAGCGATCGCAGCAACGGACGCACCATCCGCGCGCGCCGGCCATGGAACCAGCGCGGAAAGCGAGATTGCAGGCGGTCTTCAAGTTGCAGCATCGGCAGGCGTACCCTGTGGATGCGGGCAGGGTCCGTGGCAGCCGCGACAGCGACATGTCATCCCGGTGGCAGCGGTGTGACATCCGTGGCGGACATCGCACAACCGGCGCTAAATTGCCGGCTGGCGGGGTGTGCGCGGGGCCCGCCAACGTGTATCATGCGCAACCTATCTCTTCATCCGAATAAAAGGATATAAGTCGATGTCTGATTATCTGTTCACCTCCGAATCGGTGTCCGAAGGCCATCCCGACAAGGTCGCAGACCAGATCTCCGACGCGGTGCTGGACGCCATCCTGGCCCAGGACAAGCGCGCCCGCGTGGCCTGCGAGACCCTGGTCAAGACTGGCGCGGCCGTCGTGGCCGGCGAAGTCACCACCAATGCCTGGGTCGACATCGAGCAGCTCGCGCGCAACGTCATCAACGGCATCGGCTACGACAATTCGCGCGTAGGCTTCGATGGCCACACCTGCGCCATCATCAACATGCTCGGCAAGCAGTCGCCGGACATCGCCGCCGGTGTCGATGGCACTAGCAAGAAGGCCAAGAAGCCCGAGGAAATGGGCGCTGGCGACCAGGGCCTGATGTTCGGCTATGCCTGCAACGAAGCTCCGGAATACATGCCCGCGCCGCTGTACTACAGCCATCGCCTGGTGGAACAGCAGGCCAAGGTGCGCAAGAACGGCAAGCTGAAGTGGCTGCGCCCGGACGCCAAGTCGCAGGTCACGCTGCGCTACGACGGCGAAGGCCACACCATCACCGGCATCGACGCCGTGGTGCTGTCGACCCAGCACGATCCGGAAGTGAAGCAGAAGGATCTGGTCGAGGCCGTGCGCGAGCACATCATCAAGCCGGTGCTGCCGAAGAAGTGGTACGACTCGCTGCCGAAGAACAAGGTGCACATCAACCCGACCGGCATCTTCGTGATCGGTGGTCCGGTGGGCGACTGCGGCTTGACCGGTCGCAAGATCATCGTCGACAGCTACGGCGGCATGGCTCGCCACGGTGGCGGCGCGTTCTCGGGCAAGGATCCGTCCAAGGTCGACCGCTCGGCCGCCTACGCCGCGCGCTACGTGGCGAAGAACATCGTCGCCGCCGGCCTGGCCGACAAGTGCGAAGTGCAGGTGAGCTACGCGATCGGCGTCGCCGAGCCGACCTCGATCTCGGTCACCACTTTCGGCACCGGCAAGATCGCGGACGCCGAGATCGAGAAGCTGATCCGCGCCCACTTCGACCTGCGCCCGTACGGCATCATCAAGATGCTCGACCTGGTGCACCCGATCTACCAGCGCACCGCCGCCTACGGCCACTTTGGCCGCAAGCCGGAGCAGATCACCTACACCGGTCTCGACGGCAAGAAGGAAAAGGCCGTGGCGTTCAGCTGGGAAGCGACCGACCGCGCCGAAGAACTGGCGAAGGCCGCCAAGGGCAAGAAGCGCAAGTAAGCGTCACGCGCCAAAGCAACATGAAACGGCCCGCGCAAGCGGGCCGTTTTGTTTTGGGAGGATCAGTCTTCCTCGACCTTGGGCTTCCACGCCGCGACCAGCGTCTGCTGCACCCGCGCCGGCGCCGGATCGTAGTGGCTGAAATCGATCGCATAACGCCCGCGCCCGGCTGTCATCGACTTGAGTTCGGCGGCGAAGCCATCGAGTTCCGCGAGTGGCGCTTTCGCGCGCACCACGATCTCACCACCGCGTCCGGAATCGGTCGCCAGGATCTGCGCACGCTTCGACGACAATGCACCGCTGACGTCGCCGACATTCGCATCCGGGACCGTCACTTCCAGATCGACCATCGGCTCGAGCACCTGCGGCTGCGCCTTGGTCACCGCATCGAGGAAGGCTTTCTTGCCCGCGGCGACGAATGCGATTTCCTTGCTGTCCACCGAGTGATACTTGCCGTCGTAGACGATCACGCGCACGTCCTGCAGCGGATAGCCGGCCAACGCGCCCATCTTCAATACCTGGCGCACGCCCTTCTCCACCGCCGGCAGGAATTGACCGGGAATGGTGCCGCCCTTCACTTCGTCGACGAATTCGAAACCGCCACCACGCGGCAGCGGTTCGACGCGCAGGAATACCTCGCCGAACTGCCCGGCACCGCCGGTCTGTTTCTTGTGGCGATGATGGCCTTCCGCCTTCGCCCCGATGGTTTCGCGATAGGCCACCTTCGGCACATGCGTGTTGACTGCAACGCCGTGACGCGACTTGAGACGCTCGAGCAAGACGCGCAAGTGGAGATCGGAGAGACCACGCATCACCGTCTCGTTGAGCTCGGCGTCGTGGTGGACCTGCACCGAGGGATCCTCGTCGGCGAGCTTGTGCAATGCCGACGAGAGTTTCTGCTCCTGGCCCTTGCTCGCCGCTTCGATCGCCAGCGCAAACATCGGACTCGGGAACGCGCTCGGTTTCAGGTGGATCTGGTCCTCGTCATGCGAATCGTGGAGCACGGCGTCGAAATGCAGCTCCTCCACCTTCGCCACCGCGGCGATGTCGCCGGGGACAGCGCGCGCGATCTCGACATGGTCCTTGCCCTTGAGCTTGAACAGGTGCGCGACCTTGAACGGCTTGCGTCCGTCATCAACGAACAGCGTGCCCTCCTTCTTCACCGTGCCCTGGTAGACGCGGAACACCGCGAGCTTGCCCATGAAGGGATCGTGGATGATGCGGAACACGTCGGCGATCACGTGCGCGGAAGGATCGGGACGCGCTTCGATCGTCACGGCATCGTCGCCGCTGCCTTTGACGAACGGCGGCGGATTGACCTCACTCGGATTCGGGAACAGGCGTTCGGCGATATCGAGCAATTCCGCCACGCCGGCACCCTGTCGCGCCGAGACGAAACACACCGGAACCAGATGGCCCTCGCGCAGGCATTGCTCGAAGGCATCGTGCAATTCCTGTCCCGACAAACCACCCTCGCCGAGTTCGAGGAAATGGTCCATCACCGTTTCGTTGACCTCGACCACCTGGTCGATGATGCGCTGGTGCCAGTCGGCCACCGGACCGAGATCGCTGTCGCCGCTACTGTTGCCGAAGCAGTCGATCACCGCGGTTCCGCCCTGCGCCGGCAGGTTGAGCGGCAACACCGCACTGCCGAAGTTCGATCGCAACTCTTCCATCAGTTGCGCGATGTTTGCGCCCGCCGCATCGATCTTGTTGACCACAATCGCGCGACACAGCCCGCGATCCGCCGCGACCTGCATCATCCTTCGCGTGCCGTGGCCAACGCCGGTGTCGGCGTCCACCACCACCGCGACGGTATCGACTGCCGCGATCGCCGCCAGCGCCGCACCTCGAAAATCCGGGTAGCCGGGGGTATCGACCAGATTGACGTGGATGCCCTTGTGATCGGTGCTGGCGATCGCCGCATCGATGGAATGGCCGCGTTCCTTTTCCAGCCCGTCGAAATCGGAGACCGTGCTGCCACGCTCGACGGTGCCGGGGGTATTGATCGCCCCGCCCGCGTGCAGCAGCGCCTCGAACAGCTGGGTCTTGCCCGCGCCCGGATGGCCCGCCAGCGCGATATTGCGGATCTGTTCGGTACCGTAATCCATGGAGCCTCCAATGGACTGGGACAGTGAGCTTGCCACGGATGCGTTCAGGCTGCGTGGATTCGCCGACAAGTGCCGGAGTGCGCCGGATTCATCCTTTTATCGCGATATCGAGATAAAATATCGCCCGCCGAGGGGCGCTGCGATGGCCGGCTTCAGTTGAAGCGCGTGCCGCCAGGCTCGGCATCCAAAACGGCGCCCGTAACAGACGAGCCATATGCTCACCTTTTACGGAGCCGAACCATGAATGCCCAAGTGAAGACTTTCTCCCAGGATGGCGACTACAAGATCGCCGACATCGCGCTGGCCGACTGGGGCCGCAAGGAAATCGACATCGCCGAGCACGAGATGCCGGGCCTGATGTCGATCCGCCGCAAGCACGCCACCGCCAAGCCGCTGAAGGGCGTGCGCGTGACCGGTTCGCTGCACATGACCATCCAGACCGCGGTGCTGATCGAGACGTTGAAGGACATCGGCGCCGACGTGCGCTGGGCCTCGTGCAACATCTTCTCGACCCAGGACCAGGCCGCCGCCGCGATCGCCGCCGCCGGCACCCCGGTGTTCGCGTGGAAGGGCGAATCGCTGGAGGAATACTGGGACTGCACGCTGGCCGCGCTCAGCTTCCCCGACGGCAAGGGCGGCTTCCTCGGCCCGCAGCTGGTGGTCGATGACGGCGGCGACGTGACGCTGCTGATCCACAAGGGCTACGAACTCGAGAATGGCGATGGCTGGGTCAACACGCCGTCGTCGAACCACGAAGAGCAGGTGATCAAGGATCTGCTCAAGCGCGTCGCGACCGAACGCCCGGGCTGGTGGACCAAGGTCGTCGCCGACTGGAAGGGCGTCTCCGAAGAGACCACCACCGGCGTGCATCGCCTCTACCAGATCGCCGAGCAGGGCAAGCTGCTGATCCCGGCGATCAACGTCAACGACTCGGTCACCAAGTCGAAGTTCGACAACCTCTACGGCTGCCGCGAATCGTTGGCCGACGGCCTCAAGCGCGCGATGGACGTGATGCTGGCCGGCAAGGTCGCGGTGGTCTGCGGCTACGGCGATGTCGGCAAAGGTTCGGCGCATTCGCTGCGCGCCTACGGTGCGCGCGTGATCGTCACCGAGATCGATCCGATCTGCGCGCTGCAGGCGGCGATGGAAGGCTTCGAGGTCAACACCGTCGAATCGTCGCTGGGCCAGGCCGACATCTACGTCACCACCACCGGCAACAAGGACATCATCACCGTCGACCACATGACGAAGATGAAGGACCAGGCCATCGTCTGCAACATCGGCCACTTCGACAACGAGATCCAGGTCGATGCGATGCGCGCGCTGCCCGGCGTCAAGCACGTCAACATCAAGCCGCAGGTCGACAAATACATCATGCCGAACGGCAACGCGATGTTCCTGCTGGCCGAAGGCCGTCTGGTGAACCTCGGTTGCGCCACCGGCCATCCGAGCTTCGTGATGTCGAACTCGTTCGCCAACCAGACGCTGGCGCAGATCGACCTGTGGGCGAACAAGGACGTGTACGAGAAGACCGTGTATCGCCTGCCCAAGCAGCTCGACGAGGAAGTCGCGCGCCTGCATCTGGAAAAGATCGGCGTGGTGCTGACCAAGCTCAGCAAGGACCAGGCCGACTACCTCGGCGTGGCGGTGGAAGGCCCGTACAAGCCGGATCATTACCGCTACTGATCGGCCTTTCGATCATCGCGATACAGCAACGGGCGCCGCAAGGCGCCCGTTCTGCTTGGTGATGCTGGAACGCAGCTACTTCGCTGTGTTCGATGTATCCAATGCTTCGATCGCCTGTACGTACTTCTTCGGATCGACCCATTCGCTGTTGGTCATGATGACGATGCCGCGCTTCTCCCGTGGCCAGATCGTCAACGAGGTGCGCGTCTTCTCCTGAGACCCGTCGTGGGCGATGCGCAGGCGGCCATGGTCGTCGGCGATGAAGAACCCGAGGCCGTAGCTGGTAGGTGTGCCGTCGGCGAGTTTCTGCGGCGTCCACATCATCGCCTGCGTCTGCGCGGACACCAGATGGCCATCGATCAGGCCCTTGGCGAATCCGGCGAAATCCTCGATATCGGAAATGTAGCCCCCGCCGCCGAGCTTCCAGCTGACGTCGGTATCGGTCGAGCGCAGGACCGCGCCATCCTTCTTCAGATAGCCAGTCGCGCGATCAGGGATGGCGATCCACTGGTAATCCGGCTGCAGCGTCGTCAGATGCAGGGGATCGATGATGCGCGCCTTCACCTGCCGGGCGAACGCCTCGTTGCCGGCGCGCTGCACCACTGCCGCAACCAGCATGAAGCCATGCGATGTGTACGCGTACTTCTCCCGCGGCTTGTTGACCAGCGGCGAGTCCTTGAAGGTGTCGAGCGCGGTGACGACATCGGCATATGGATGCGCTACTGCGTATTTGTGTTCGGTCACGACGACCGGGCCATTGTCGTAATGGACGATGCCGCCCTGGTGACCGAGCAGTTCGCGCGTGGTGATCGCGACGCCTTTGTCCGGGAATTCGGGCACGTAGCGGCGCACGTCCGCGTCGAGATCGAGCCGCCCCTGTTCCGCGAGTTGCAGCGCGGCGATCGCCGTCACCGGTTTCGACACCGAAGCCCAACGGAACATCGTCCGCGTCGTCACCGGGGCGTGTTTCTCGCGATCGGCATCACCATAGCCCTTGAGGTAGACGATGCGGTCGTCTTCGATGATGCCGATCGCCATGCCGACCGTGCCGTCGCGGCGCATGCCCGCCTCGATCGCCGCATCAATGGCCTGTGCGCGGGCGGGTGACAGCCCGGACTGTGGTGGTGTCGTCACGCAGGCCGACAGCACCAGCAGCAGGAGGGTCAATCCGGGCAGTCGCAGCGTCTTCACCGTTCGGGTCCTTGGCGTGAACAGGTCCAATCCTGCCAGATCGATAAATTCATCTCTTCATCCGCACAAAGAGATATAATGAACGGACTGTACCTCCGGACCTGCCGATGCCCTCCGTTCCGCTTTCCTTCGAGTTCTACCCACCGAAGACCGACGAACAACGCGCCCAGCTCGATCGCAGCGTCCAGAAACTCAAGCCCTACTCGCCCGAATTCATGTCGGTGACGTTCGGCGCCGGCGGCTCGACGCTCAGCCACACCCCGGAAACGGTGCAGCACCTGCGCGGCGACCACGGCGTCGACGGCGTCCCACACCTGACCTGCGTCGGTGGCAGCCGCGAGGAAATCCGTTCGTTGCTGAAGCTATATCGTGCGCTCGGCTGCAGCCGCCTCGTCGCGCTGCGCGGCGACATGCCCTCGGGCATGATCGGCCAGGGTGACCTGCGTTACGCCAACGAACTGGTCGAACTGATCCGCACCGAACACGGCGATCATTTCCACGTCGCGGTGGCCGCCTACCCGGAAACGCACCCACAGGCCAACGATGCCCACGCCGATCTCGCCAATTTCGAACGCAAGGTCAAGGCTGGCGCGCACAGCGCGATCACCCAGTATTTCTACAACTCCGACGCCTACTTCCATTTCGTGGACGACGTGCGCCGCCGCGGCATCGACATCCCGATCATCCCGGGCATCATGCCGATCTCCAACTTCACGCAATTGCGGCGCTTTTCGGAAGCCTGCGGCGCCGAAATCCCGCGCTGGATCGGCCAGCGCATGCGTGCGCACGGCGACGACGTCGAGGCAATCCGCGAATTCGCCGCCGATCTCGTCGCTACCTTGTGCCGGCGTCTGGTCGAAGGCGGCGCGCCTGCCCTGCACTTCTACACGCTGAACATGGCGCGGCCGACGCAGGGCGTGCTGCAACGGTTGGGCTGAACCCTAGCGCAGCCTGACCAGCCAGCCGTGGCGATCCGGCAAGCGGCCATACTGGATGTCGGTCAGCTCCTTGCGGATCGACATCGTGACCTCGCCGGCCGGGGCGGTGATGTCGCCCACCGCAAAGTCCTTGCCCTTCAACTCCCCGATCGGGGTCACGACCGCGGCAGTGCCGCAGGCGAACATTTCGGCAATATCGCCCGAGGCCATGCCGGCCTTCACTTCGTCGATCGACACCTTGCGCTCCTCGACCTTCAACCCGCGGTCCCGCGCCAGTTGCAGGATGCTGGAACGGGTGATGCCTTCGAGGATGCTGCCCGACAGCTCCGGAGTGACAAAGCGGCCATCCTTGAACACCAGGAACACGTTCATGCCGCCGAGCTCCTCCAGGTATTTGCCCTCGACCGGATCGAGGAACAGCACCTGCGAGCAACCCTGCGCCTGCGCTTCCTGCTGCGGCAGCAGCGACGCCGCGTAGTTGCCGCCGCACTTGGCCGCGCCGGTGCCGCCCTTGCCCGCACGCGCATAGTCTTCGGACAACCAGATCGACACCGGTGCCACGCCTTTGGCGAAGTACGCGCCAGCCGGACTGGCGATCACGTAATAGCCAGCCGCATTCGCCGCGCGCACACCGAGGAAGCCTTCGGTGGCGATCATGAAGGGCCGGAAATACAGGCTGCTTTCCGACGCCGACGGCACCCAGCCGTGATCGACGGCGATCAGCTGGCGCAACGATTCGACGAATTCGGCGACCGGCAGTTGCGGCAAGGCGAGGCGCGCAGCGGAGTGCTGCAGGCGCAGGCCATTGGCATCGGGACGGAAGGTCCAAATCGATCCGTCGGCGTGGCGATACGCCTTGATCCCTTCGAAGATCTCCTGGCCGTAATGCAATACGGCCGCGGCCGGATCCAGTACCAGCGGACCATAGGCGCGAACCTGCGCGTCGTGCCAGCCCTTCGCCTTGTCCCACTGGATGGCGACCATGTGGTCGGTGAAGACCTTGCCGAAGCCCAGCTCGCCGGCAAGGATCGCTGCTCGCTGTTCGTCGCTGCGCGCGTGGTCGGAAAGTGCGACCTGGTAGGCCAGCGGTGCGGGGGCGTTCATGCGGAAATCCTTGGCGAGTACCCGAGAATTATAGGCCGTGCCACTGTCCCGACGGACGATGGCGCAGTGGCCGGTTTGATCGCGCTAGAGTGCACGAGTGCGCTCCCACCTCCTTCTACTCAGTCTGGCCCTGCTCGCGATCTCGGCATCGCCGATGCACGCGCGCGCGCAATCGGCCGTCCACCAATGCACGGGCGCCAGCGGCGAGGTGATTTACAGCGACAAACCCTGCGCGGCTTTCGGCGCGGCGGATCGCACCATCCCGCATGCGGCGCCCTCTGGAGCGACGATGAGCCTTGGCAGGCAGGCAGTGCGCGCGGGCTGTGCGCGAACGCTGGATGACCTCGTCCATGAAATCACCCTTGCCTTCGATACCAGCGATCCCAACCGGCTCATCGGCGTTTACCACTGGCCGGGGCTGGCAACCGAGTCGGGCTACGACATCGCCGACCGGTTGGCCAGACTGACCCGCGGGCAACTGGTCGACACCCAGGTCAGCGACAGCGGAGTCCGCCTGCTGCTTGCTCAGGGCAAGGCGAGCACCCCCAGCAACGTCAATTTCCACCTGCGACGCTACCGGGACTGTTGGTGGCTCAGCTATTAGCGCTGGCCCTGGTGAGTCAGGATTGGCTCGACCTCATCTGACTTCGGAAAAACTCAGCGTCGCCACGGTGCCGATGGTGCCGTCGCGGCGCGGCTGCACCTGCATCTGCCAGCCATAGAGCGCGCAGATGCGGGTCACGATCGCGAGGCCGATGCCGGCGCCCTTGGTATTGCTCGATGCATTGCCGCGATAGCCGCGCTCCACCATGCGCTGCTCGTCCTCTTCGCTGAGACCGCGGCCGGTATCGATCACGTCCACCGAATCCGCACCGATGTGCACGGTGACGCTGCCGGCATCGGTATAGCGCACCGCGTTGGCGATCAGGTTGCCCAGCGCCACGTTCACCGTCGCTTCCGGCGCATCCACCATCAGCGCGGTATTGCCTTCCATCCGCAGATCGAGCTGCTTGCCGCGGCGCATCTGCAGGCGATGCGCATCGAGCAACTGCTCGGCCACCCGCGCCACCGAAGTCTCACCGCGTATGCGTTCGCCGCGCGACAGCAGCAGCAGCGTTTCGGTGATCGCGGTGCCCCCTTCCTGCGCGCGCTGGATGCGCAGGATGCGTTCGCGCATCTTGTCGCTGAGGTCGGGTTGTTCCAGCATCAATTCCACCGTGCTGCGGATCACCGCCAGCGGCGTGCGCAACTCGTGGCTGACGTCGGCATTGAATTCGCGTTCGCGGCGTGCGGCGTCATTGATGCGGTCGGAATAGTCGTCGAGCGCGCGCGCCAGTTCGCCCACTTCGTCGTTGGGGAAACGTGGTGCCAGCGCCTTGCCGTTCGCGCCTTCGCCGGAACGGCGACGAATCAACCGCACGAGATCGGAGACGGGACTCATCACGCGCGATGCAGACCATATTCCGATGATCAGCGCGGAAATACTGAACACCCCGATGCTGGCCAGGATCCAGCGGTTCAGCCGCAGCTGTGCTTCATGCTCATCATGGGTGTCATATGCCAAGAAGAACCAGTAATTCGGGTCCTTGCGAACCGCCAGTTTGTAATAGCTCTTCTCGCCAGTCACGGCAGCAGGTTCGACGATGTCGAACACGCCATTGGGCAGCGACTGCCACGCTTGCGGCGCGTGGTCGAACTTCTCCTTCGAGAACACCTTGCCCTGGATCTTTTCGAACGCGACGCCAGCGATGCCGTTCGGGTGCTGGTAGAACCCATCGGCATAGAGGTCGTTGTTCTTTTGAAGCGCCGCATCCATCACGTCATGATCGATGCGGTTGCGGAAATAGAGTGTCGCAACCGCGATCAGCGTGCTCAGCCCCAATCCGAGCAAGAAGAACGACAACACGATGCGCGTGCGCAACCGGCGCCGGTTATGGCGCGTCGGCAACCCGGGCAGGCTGGATCGGGTGGGTTTATCCGGCATCCGGCGGTGCGATGCGATAGCCGATGCCGTGGCGGGTCTGGATCAGCGGCGTCGGGAACGGCTTGTCGATCACCGCGCGCAGCCCGTGGATATGCACGCGCAAGGAATCGGAATCGGGCAGCTCCTCGCCCCACACGCGCGTTTCCAGGTCCTGGCGCGTCACCACCGCAGGCGCGGCTTCCATCAAGGCTTGCAGGATCTTCAGCGCGGTCGGGTTGAGCTGCAGCAGCTTGCCGCCGCGGCGCACTTCCAGTGTGTCGAGGTTGTATTCGAGATCGGCGATCGACAGCACCCGTGCCTGCGGCCCCTTGCCGCGACGGGCCAGCGCGTTGAGGCGCACGTCGACTTCCTGCAGCGCGAACGGCTTGACCAGGTAATCGTCGGCGCCGGACTCGAAGCCTTCCAGCTTGTTGTCGAGGCTGTCGCGCGCGGTCAGCATCAGCACCGGCGTCTGCTTGCGGGCATCGTTGCGCAACTTGCGGCAGACCTCGAGACCGTCCATCCCCGGCAGGTTGAGGTCGAGGATGATGGCGTCGAAATCGTTCACCACCGCCAGGTGCAGGCCGGTGACGCCATCGGCGGCGAAATCGACCGCATGACCGCGGTCTTCGAGGTAATCGCCGAGGTTGGCGGCAATGTCCTGGTTGTCTTCAATCAAGAGTACGCGCACGGCGGCTCCTCCAATTCGAGTTTTCATTCTGGCACAGGGCCGCTCAACGGCGCTTCGCAGCGCCCTTCCCTGCTTTGACACGCTTGCGGGCGCGAGGTTCAACCCCGGCGGCAACGTGGTCGATGATGGCCCCGGCGATATCGACGCCGGTCGCCTGCTCGATGCCCTCCAGGCCGGGCGAGGAATTGACCTCCAGCACCAGCGGGCCGCGTTTGGAGCGGATCAGGTCGACGCCGGCGATGCCGAGGCCCAGCGCGCGGGCGGCGCGCACGGCGACGTCGATCTCGTCCTTGCGCGGCTTGGCTGGAACCGCACTACCGCCGCGGTGCAGGTTGGAGCGGAAGTCGCCATCCGGCGCCTGCCGCTTCATCGCCGCGACCACCGCGCCACCGACCACGAAGCAACGCAGGTCCGCGCCCTTGGCCTCGGCGACGAATTCCTGCACCAGGAATTGCGCGTAGAGGCCGCGCAAGGCTTCGATCACCGCGCGCGACGCCGACGGTTTTTCGGTGAGCATCACGCCCGCGCCCTGCGAGCCTTCGTTCAATTTGATGACGTGCGGCGGCGGCCCGAGCATCGACAGCATGTCGACGGTGTCGTCGGGGTTGTCGCCGAACACGGTCTTGGGGAAATCGATGCCTTCGGCGGCCAGCATCTGGTGGCAACGCAATTTGTCGCGCGCACGCAAGATGGCGTCGCACCCGTTGGGCGAAATCGTGCCCATCAGCTCGAACTGGCGCAGCACTGCGGTGCCGTAGCGCGTGACCGACGCGCCGATGCGCGGGATCACCGCGTCGTAGCCAGCGATCTGGACGCCCTTGTAATGCATCTCGAAGGCATCGACGCCGATCTTCATGTAGCAGCGCAGCGGATCGAGCACGCGCACGCTGTGGCCGCGCTGGCGCGCCGCCTCGACCAGGCGCTTGGTGGAATACAGCTTGGTGTTGCGCGACAGGATCGCGAGCTTCATTCGGCGCCTTTGCGTCGTCGGTGCAGGTGCGAGCGCGAGGGATCGACGACGAAACCATCGCGCATGGCCTGGCGGCCGAGCAACATCGGGAAACGCATGCCGGCGCGATCGGCGAGATTGAGTTCGATCTCGCGATCGATGTCGGCGAGCCGCATCCGCGCGCGAATGAACGGGCGCCGCACGCGATGGCCGCCGGAGTCGACGACATCGCGCTCGTCAATCAGGCGCGCTTCCACCGTAACCACGTCGGCGCCCGGGCGCGGACGGATCTCGAAACCGACCCAGGCCTCGCCGTCGCGTTCGAGCCGCCATTGGCGATCGACGTGCAAGGACGAACTGCGCGCGCCGGTATCGATCTTGGCGCGGATGCGCTCGATGCCCAGCTCCGGCAGGGCCACGGTTTCCCGCCAACCCACGGTGACCTCTCCTGACATGCACACGGCCTCGAGACGCTCACGGCGGCCGAGGCCGCCGTGAATGGGGTTGGAGCGGGTGATGGGAATCGAACCCACGCTAGCAGCTTGGGAAGCTGCAGTTCTACCATTGAACTACACCCGCGGACGCCGCGGATTCTAACCGCAGCGCGGTGCCCGTGTGTCAAGCAATGGTTAGAACGTCTTGCCGACAGTCAGCGACAGTGCACGATAGTTGCCGCCCTTGCGCGCCACCGTCGAGGTCCCGCCGACCATCACGTCGAGGCCTTCGAACTGGCCGCGCACGCCGGCAGCGAGTGAACCGTAGCCGCGATCGAACGACGGACCCGGCACCGCGAACTCCATCGAACCCACGCTCGGCATGCTCGCCCACGCTTCCGACGGCAGCTTGCCGAATTCGCGGTCGACGCTCAGGCGCGCATACGGCGTCCAGCCTTCGGCGATGTGGTAGCGGCCTTCGTAGCCCAGCGACGCCAGGCGCGAGTTAAAAGTCTGCGAGGGATAGGCGAGCGCGGTCGACTGGCTGGCATTGCTTTCGGTATAGCCGTCGATGCGGACGCGCTGCAGCAGGACTTCGCCGACCGGGCCGTGGTCGAGCTTGCCGTGATGGAACATCCAGCCGCCATTGATGCCGGCGTAGACATCGCTGCCGTTGGCCTTGCCGCTATGGGTGCGTACCGCGATTCCCAGCGGGACATCGCGATGCACGGTGTCCTCAATGCGCGAATACCCGAGCTGCGCGGTCACCCAGGCGTTGTCGTTGTGCCAGCCGGCGAAACCGGCGATCGAGAGATCGGTCTGGCGGAAATCGCCGCGCTTCTGGGCGTAATCGATACGCTGGCGACCATAGTTCAGTGCGCCGCCATAGTTGAACGCCCCATTGCTCCAACCGATGCCACCACCCAGCGACGGACCGATGCCGTCGAAGCCGTCACCGGACGGACCGCGGTTGTAACGCTGCTGGTCGAGGTTGCCGTTGAACCACCAGCGCATGCCGCTCGCGGCCTTCTCGCCGAAGGCCTTGCCCTGGGTCTGTGCGAACAGCAGGTCGGCGCGATTGCGGCCGACGCTCATCGCCGACAGCGGCAGGATGGCGATCTGGCGCGGGCCTTCCAGCGTGGCAATAGCGTAGTCGCCAAGGATCTTGTGCGCAGCCGTCGACGGGTGGATGCCGTCGGCGAACGCGTAACTTTGATCAGCGCCTGGAGCGTAGGAGGACGGCAAGCCCAACCCTTGCGGGCCACACGTCAGCGATGACCCCGCCGGCGCATTGCCGCCGCCACAAGCGGTATGGGTGACATCGCTGAATCCATAGGCAGCCGGATTCGCGACGATTTCCTGCAGGATGTGGAAGGTATCGAGCGGAATGATGCGCAGACCACTGGATGCGAACGCGCTGTACAGGGCCGAGTTGTAGCTGGCCGACAACGCCGTGGCCGTGGCGGAAGTCACCGGGCCCGCAGCCAGCGCCTCGGGCGTCTTGCCGATGTCGGGAATGTTCGGCACCAGCACGTAACGCGCACCTGCCGTCTGCAACTGTCCGACGATGGCGACCTGGCCCGCCACTGCTGAACCGATCGTTGTTGCGGCGTTGGCTGGATTGGTGATCGAACGCAAATCGTTGGCGCCACCCCATACCGTATACAGCGCGTTGGGATCGGCACGCCCCCCCGTTTGCGAGAGGTAGAAGGCTGCCTGTTGCGCGAGAGACGGAGCACTTGCGCTGGGCGTGTTCACGCGCGCGCCACCCACGGCGTAGTTGTCGCCGCTGTCGGCCTTGACGCCGGTCGCCGATGCCGTCCAACCCGTCGATTGGTTGGTGCCGTAATAGTTCGCCACGTCCTGTGCCCAGGTGGTGCCCGGATTGGTGGTGAACTGGCCCATCACCGACTGCCCGGTTGCCGGCAGCAACGGCCGGAAGAAACCGGCATCGGTCAGGCTGTCACCGAAGAAAATGGTCTTGCTGAAGGTCTGGGCGTGGGTATCCACGTACTGCGCGGCGGCCGGCAAGGTGACCATCGACAAGGCGGATGCCAGGGCGGTGCAAAGCAGTTTGGTACGCATCGTTGCGATCTCGTTCGACCGGGCTGGATTCGCCCGCGTATGGCGATGGTTTCACGATTTTCTAACGCTCGCATGCTGCGGCGCGGCATCCCGGTTCGGGCGACAATGACGCCATGGACATCCAGCTCAATGGCGAACCGCGCATCTGCGCACCCGACACCACCATCGCGACCCTGCTGCAAGCGGAAGGTTTGGCCGAACGCCGCGTCGCGGTCGAGATCAATGGCGAGATCGTGCCGCGCAGCCGCCACGTAACCACAGCACTGCACGATGGCGACCGCGTCGAGATCGTGCATGCGCTGGGCGGCGGTTGAGCGGTTGCTTCCCGGCAATCATTCAGTCCTTTCAGCGATAATTGCTGCATGAACATTTCCGACGACGCCCTGGTCATCGCAGGGAAGACCTACCGTTCCCGTCTGCTCACCGGCACCGGCAAATTCAAGGACCTCGACGAAACCCGCAACGCCACCGAAGCGGCCGGCGCCGAGATCGTCACCGTCGCGATCCGCCGCACCAACATCGGCCAGAATCCGGGCGAACCCAACCTGCTCGACGTGCTGCCGCCCAATCGCTATACCATCCTGCCCAATACCGCCGGCTGCTATACCGCCGAGGACGCCGTGCGCACCTGCCGGCTCGCGCGCGAACTGCTGGACGGCCACAACCTGACCAAGCTGGAAGTGCTGGGCGACCAGAAGACCTTGTTCCCCGACGTCATCCAGACGCTCAAGGCCGCCGAGCAGCTGGTGGCCGACGGCTTCCACGTCATGGTCTACACCAGCGACGACCCGATCCTGTGCAAGCGCCTGGAAGACATCGGCTGCGTCGCGGTGATGCCGCTGGCCGCGCCGATCGGCTCGGGCCTGGGCATCCAGAACCGCTACAACCTGCTCGAGATCGTCGAGAACGCCAAGGTGCCGATCATCGTCGACGCCGGCGTCGGCACCGCGTCGGATGCCGCGATCGCGATGGAGCTCGGCTGCGATGGCGTGCTGATGAACACCGCGATCGCCGGCGCCAAGGATCCGGTGCGGATGGCGCGGGCGATGAAGGCCGCGGTGGAAGCCGGCCGCGATGCCTTCCTCGCCGGCCGCATTCCGCGCAAGCGTTACGCCAGCGCGTCGTCGCCGGTGGATGGACTGATCGGATGACCGATCCGTTCTCCAGCGAAGGCGCGAAAGTCCCGGCCAAGCCGTTTACGGTCGAGCCCGGCCGTCGCCGCATCCGCAGTTTCGTCTTGCGCCAGGGCCGTTTCACCCCGGCGCAGCAGAAAGCCTTCGACGAACAATGGCCACGCTTCGGCCTTGATTACGCCGGTACGCCGCGCGACTTCGACGCCCTCTTCGGTCGCCATGCGCCGCGCATCGTCGAAATCGGTTTCGGCAATGGCGAGGCGTTGCGCTACTCCGCCGCGCTCGATCCTGCACGCGACCACATCGGTATCGAAGTGCATGCGCCCGGCGTCGGACGCCTGCTCAATGCACTGGCCAGCGACGATGCGAAGAACGCGCGCCTCTACCACCACGACGCGGTGGAAGTGCTGGAGAACGAAATCGCCGACGGATCGCTCGACGAGATCCGCATCTATTTCCCCGATCCCTGGCACAAGAAGCGCCATGGCAAGCGCCGGTTGGTGAACGCGGAGTTCGCCGCCTTGCTGGTGCGCAAGCTTGCGCCAAGCGGTCGCCTCCATCTCGCCACCGACTGGCCGGATTACGCCGAACAGATGTGGGACGTGCTGGATGCCACGCCCGGATTGGTCAATCGCGAGGGGCCACGCGGACAAGTCCCGCGCCCAGCCTGGCGTCCGCAGACGCATTTCGAGACGCGCGGCCAGCGGCTGGGCCATCCCGTTTTCGACCTGATCTACGACCGCACCTGACGATGGGCAGCGGCCTCGTCCTCAGCAGCGACATGGCCATGGTGCTCGGCCTGGTCGGGCTGACGATGGTGCTGTTCCTGTTCGAGCGCATCCGCCCGGACGTCGTCGCGCTGTGCGTGCTGGTGTTGCTCGGTCTGACCGGATTGATCGCGCCGGAGGACCTGTTCGGCGGTTTCTCCGGCAGCGCGGTGATCAGCATCATCTCGACGATGATCCTTGGCGCCGGCCTTGAACGCACCGGCGCGCTCAATCGCCTTGCCGGCTGGCTGCTGCGACGATCCAGCGGCTCCGACAAACGCCTGCTCACCCTCACCTGCTTGTCGGCGGCGGCAGTCTCGCCGTTGATGCAGAACCCGTCGGTGATGGCGATGTTCCTGCCAGTGTCATCGCGCATCTCCGCGCGCACCGGCATCGCCACCTCGCGCATGCTGCTGCCGATCGCCGCGACGATCGTCATGGCCGGCGCGTTGACCATGGTCGGCAATTCGCCGCTGATCCTGCTCAACGACTTGCTGATGTCGGCCAATGCCAACATGCCCTCGGGCGCGGCGTCGATCCATCCCTTCAAGATGTTCGCACCGATGCCGATCGGCATCGTGATGCTGGCAGCGGTACTGCTGTATTTCCGCTTCTACGGCGATCGCCGCCTGCGCGAGGAAGACGGGGCGGTGACGCCCGGTCGCACCGAGAGCTATTTCGCCAGCACCTACGGCATCAATGGCGACGTCTTCGAGCTGACAGTGACGGCGCAGAGTCCGCTGGTCGGCACCACCATCGGCGAGGCGGAACGCCTGGTCGGCGCACCGCTGTTGCTCGCGCATCGCAGCCACGGCGAATCGCGCCTAGCGCCGCCGGCCGATGCGCGCATCTGGGTCGGCGATGTGCTCGGCGCGATGGGACCGGGCGAGGACGTGCTGCGCTTCGCCGAACAGCAGAAGCTGGTGGCGTCATCGCGACTGCGTGAATTCGGCGACCTGTTCAATCCGAGCCGTGCCGGCATCGCCGAAGCGGTGGTGCCGCCGAACTCGCGCTTCATCGGCAAGACCCAGGCCGAACTGCGCTTCCGCAAGCAGTACGGCATCAGCCTGCTGGCGATCAATCGCGACCGCGAAGTGATCCGCGAAGACGTGCGCAACGTGCCGCTGCGCGCCGGCGACATGCTGGTGCTGCATTGCATCTGGCAACGACTGGCGGAAGTCGCGGCGCAAAAGGACTTCGTGGTCGTCACCGATTACCCGAAGGCGCGCCAGCGTCCGCACAAATTCAAGATCGCGATGGGCATCTTCGCCATCACCATGCTGATCGCGCTGTCGTCGCGCGTGCCGGTGCCGATCGCGTTGATGACCGGCGTCGCCGGCATGCTGGTGACCGGCGTCATCCACATGGACGAGGCCTACGCCGCGATCAGCTGGAAGACGGTATTCCTGATGGCCTGCCTGATCCCGCTGGGCTGGGCGATGGATTCCAGCGGCGCGGCGGCCTGGGTCGCCGGCCATACGGTCGATCGCATTCCGCAGAGCACGCCGATCGTGCTGATCGAACTCGCATTGGCGGTATTGACCGTGCTGTTCTCGCTGATCATCAGCCACGTCGGCGCGACCATCATGCTGGTGCCGATCGCGGTCAACCTGGCGCTCGCGACCGGCGGCAATCCGACCAGCTTCGCGCTGATCGTCGCGCTGTCGGCGTCGTGCAATTTCATGACAGCGTCGAACCCGGTGATCTCGATGATCATCGGTCCCGGCAATTACACGCCGCGCGACCTGTGGCGGATCGGCGGACCGCTGGCCTGCATCTACATCGCCATCGTGGTCTCGATGGTCAATCTGCTGCAGATGTTCCGCTGACCTCACGCAGATACACCTGTCCATCGCGTACTTCCAGCGGCACCGCACGCAACGAAGAACCCATGCACGGGCCGCCGGTGCAACGGCCATCGATCGGCGAGAAGCTAGCGCCGTGCGCCGCACACACCAGATCGCCGGTGCGCGAGACCAGGAATTGCCCGGGCGCCCAGTCGAGCCGACGCCCCGCATGCGGGCAGATGTTGAACCATGCCGCCACTCGCGTACCGTCGCGGCGCAGGATCAGCGATTCGGCGTCGCCGTCGACCACACCGCTGGCTTCGGCGAAGCCGTGGTCGGGAATCTGGTCGAGGGCGATGAGTGGTTCTGGCACGGCTTGCAACAACGGGGAATCCGAACGCAGCATAGCGGTTCCGGCCATTCCGATGCTCCGCCCCATGAACGATGTCTTCCCGCCCCTGCCCGCTCCGCGTGTCGTCACCACCGATGGCCGCACGATCCCGGTGCATCGCATCCACTGCATCGGACGCAACTTCGCCGACCACGCGCGCGAGATGGGCGCAACACCGGCCTCGCCGGAAGCGCGCGGTCGCCCCGTGCTGTTCCAGAAACCCTCGGACGCGATCGTCACCGACGGTCGCGTGCCCTACCCGTCGGCGACGCATGAGTTGCATCACGAAGTCGAGCTGGTGGCGGTGCTTGGCGCCGATGCGCCGGAAGGCGAGCTGACGCGCGCGCAGGCCGAGGCGCTGGTGTTCGGTTACGCCATCGGCCTCGACCTGACGCGCCGCGACCTGCAGGCCGATTGCAAGGCGAAGTCGCTGCCCTGGGACATCGGCAAGGCCTTCGATCATTCGGCACCGATCAGCGCGGTGATTCCGGCAGCGGACACCGGCGATCTGTCCACGCTCGCGATCAGCCTCGAGGTGAATGGCGCGCTGCGCCAGCACGGCGAACTGCGCGACTGGATCTGGGACGTCCCGGACGTGCTGGTCGAACTCTCGAAGCTCTATGCGCTGCGCCGCGGCGACCTGATATTCACCGGTACGCCGGCTGGCGTTGCCGCACTGCAGCGTGGCGACCGTTTCGTCGCCCGACTCGGAACCCTGATGGCGCTGGAAGGTGAAATCGTCTGACCGGCGCTGCGCTATGCTCCGGCCACCCCTCTACATAGGTTGGAATGCATGGGCATGATCAGCGAATTCAAGGAGTTCATCTCCAAAGGCAACGTGGTCGACCTGGCGGTCGGTGTCGTCATCGGCGCCGCGTTCGGCAAGATCGTCACCGCGCTGGTCGAAGGCATCGTGATGCCGGCGATCAGCATGTTGACCGGTGGCGCCGACTTCAAGGACTGGAAGCACGTCATCACCCCTGCGGTGATGGATCCGGCGACCGGCAAGGAAAAGGTCGCGGAAGTGGCGATCAAGTACGGCGATTTCATCCAGACCTGCATCGACTTCCTGCTGATCGCCTTCGTGATCTTCCTGTTCCTCAAGATCTACAACCGCATGCGCCAGCCGGCTGCCGCCGCCGACGCACCGCCGAGCGAAGAAGTGCTGTTGCTGCGCGAGATCCGCGACGGCCTGAAAAAATGATCCGTGCGCTGCCGTTGACACGGTAGCGGCATGACCATTGGCACAGCTGTTCAGGAACCCCGGGCTGCTAGGCTCGGGGTTTCTCTTTTCCGCGTCGAGACCGCCATGACCCGCACCCTGCTCGCCGTTTCTCTCGCCAGCCTGCTCGCCTCATCGCCTGCATTCGCCGGCGAAACCAAGGCCTCGCCCGCGACCGTGCAAGCCGCCGCCGCATTGCGCGACCAGGCGCTGAAGGACAACACCGGCTGGAAGGTGTTGGAATCGCTGACGACCGAAGTCGGCCAGCGCATGGCCGGCAGCGAAGGCGATGCCCGCGCGGTGGAATGGGCGAAGGCGAAGTTCAAGGAACTCGGCTTCGACAAGGTGTGGACACAGCCGGTGACGTTCCCGAAGTGGGAACGCCGCAGTGAGCATGGCGAAGTGCTCGGCGCGCATTCGCAGAAGCTCGTGCTGACTGCGCTTGGCGGCAGCCCGGGTGGCACTGTCGAAGGTGAAGTGGTGCGCTTCGATTCGCTGGAGGCGCTGCAGAATGCAGCACCGGGATCGCTGGCCGGCAAGATCGCCTTCGTCGACGTGATGATGCCGAGGGCGAAGGACGGCCACGGTTACGGCATCGGCAGCAGGGTGCGCACCACGGGCGCCTCATCGGCGTCGAAGGCCGGCGCAATCGGCTACGTGATGCGCCCGGCCGGCACCGACTGGGAACGCAATCCGCACACCGGCATGACCCGCTTCGAGAACGGCGTCAAACCGATTCCGGAAGCGTCGCTCACCAACATCGATGCCGACCAGCTCGCCCGCCTCGTCAAGCTCGGCCCGACGCGCATCCGCGTCGCCCTCGATTGCGGCTTCAACGGCGAATACACCTCGCAGAACGTGATCGGCGAAATCACCGGCAGCAGCAAGCCTGACGAAATCGTCGCACTCGCCGGCCACCTCGACTCCTGGGATCTCGGCACCGGCGCGATCGACGACGGCAGCGGCGTCGCCATCTCGATGGCCGCGGCGCAACTCGCCGGCAAGATGAAGCGCCCGGAACGCACCATCCGCGTGGTCGCCTTCGCCAACGAAGAACAAGGCCTGTGGGGCGGTCGCGTCTACGCCGAGTCGCAGAAGGACAAGATCGCCAAGAGCCAGATCGTGATGGAGTCGGATTCCGGCCCCGGTCGCGTCTACGAGTTCGGCGGAACCTGGTCGAAGGATGCCGAACCTGCGATGGCACAGGTCGCGGAACTGTTGAAGCCGCTCGGCATCGCCTACACGCCAGGCAAGGGCGAAGCGGAATCGGAAATGGGGCTGATGCAGGGCGCGGGATCCGCAGCCGGCGCGTTCGCGCACGACGCCACCCGCTATTTCGACCTGCACCACACGCCGAACGACACCCTCGACAAGGTCGATCCCGAAGACCTGCGCGTCGATATCGCTGCTTACGCCACGCTCGCCTTCATCGCCGCCAATGTCGATGGCAGCCTCGGCAGCGGCACCATGCCGGCACCGGAACCACGCAAGCGTCGTTGATTCAACCAAGGGAACATCTGATTCGATGAATCAGATGTTCCGGGCCCAGGCAGCCAACAGCACTGCCGTCGCCGACGCGACATTCAAGCTTTCCACCGCGCCGGTGCCGGGAATCGACACGCGCAGATCGCAGCTCGCGGCCAGTCCGCGATCCATGCCGGATTGTTCCGCGCCCATCACGTAGACCAGTCGCTGCAGCAGGTCCAGCGCGAACAGGTCGTCGCCGCCATCGACCAAGGTTGCCGCAGTGATGTAACCGGCATCCCGCAGCATCGAGAGCGCACGATCGGCGGCCGGCAGACGAACCAGCGTCACCGCTTCGGCCCCACCTTCGGCCACGCGTGCGGCCGCGCCGGAAACCTGCAGGTCGGAATCGCGCGGAATCAACAACGCGCCGACGCCGAAATGCGCGGCACTACGCAGGATCGCGCCGAGGTTGTGCGGATTGCCGACGCCATCCAGCCACAGCGCACAATCGCGGCCGGCGGGACGGGTGGACAGCCATTCTTCAAGACGCGGCATCGGCGCACGCACGACATCGGCGACCACGCCTTCGTGATGCGAACTCGCGGCGAGCTTGCGCAGGTCGTCATCGGGCACGATGCGATAGCCGACGCGATGCGACGCGCACCACTTCAGCACGTCGCGCATCGCGTCGACGCGCTCCTCCGACAGCCACAGCTTGCGCAGCGCCTCCGGACGTTGCGCGAATACGGCGCGCACGGCGTTGACGCCGTACATGCGCAACTCGCGGGTGATGGCTGGATCAGGCATGACCGCCCACGTTCGGGGTTTCGGCTTCCAGTTTATCGAGTTCGTGCGCGATCGCTTCCGGCGAGTGCGTATGCGGCGCGATCACCAGGTAGAACGCCGGGATCACGAACAGCGACAGCAGCGTCGACACCGAGACGCCGAACACCACGACCACGCCGATGGTGGCGCGGCTGGCCGAACCCGGGCCACCGGCAACGATCAGCGGAATCGCGCCCATCACCGTCGCGATCGAGGTCATCAGGATCGGGCGCAGGCGAATCGATGCCGATTCGATGATGGCGTCGCGCACGCTGCGGCCCTCGTCGCGCAATTGATTCGCGAATTCGACGATCAGGATGCCGTTCTTGGCGGCGAGACCGACCAGCATCACGATGCCGATCTGCGAGAACAGGTTGAGCGTGCCGCCAGTAACCCACAAGCCGATCAGCGCACCGAGCACGCCCAGCGGCACCGTCAGCATGATCACCAGCGGATGCAGGAAGCTTTCGAACTGCGCGCCGAGCGCCAGATAGACGATCAGCAGCGCCAGCGCAAAGGTGATCAGCACTTCACCACCCGATTGCTGCAGTTCGCGCGACTCGCCCTTCCAGCTGATCTGCGCGTGCTCCGGCAGCGATTCCTTCACCGTCTTCTGCGCCCACGCCACCGCATCGCCCAAACGCGCACCCGGCGCGAGACCAGCGGAAATCGTGATCGAGCGCAGGCGGTTGAAGCGCGCCAGCGAGCCCGGTTCGGCGACTTCCTTCAGCGTCACCAGGTTGGACAACGGCACCAGCGTGCCGGTCTTGGAACGCACCTGGATGTTGTTGAGGTCGGCGATCGAATCGCGCGCGTCGCGACCGGCCTGCAACATCACGTCGTATTCCTGGCCGTCGTCGACGAAGGTGGTCATGCGCTCGCCGCCCATCAGCGCCTGCAGCGCGCCACCGATCGCCTGCGCGGTCACGCCGAGGTCGGCCGCGCGCGCATGGTCGATGATCACCCGCATCTGCGGACGCGTTTCCTTGTAGTCGGAATCGACGCCGTTCAAGCCGGGATACTGGTTGATCTTCGCCATCAGGATGTCGCGCCACTGCGCCAGTTCGGCGTAGTCGGGGCCACCCAACACCAACTGGAACGGCTGGCCGCGCGTGCGCACCAGGCCGCCGCTGAGCATCGTGCGCGACTTCACGCTGGTGATCGCCGACAGCTTCTTCTGCAGTTCGGCGGCCACGTCGGCGGTGCTCTGCTTGCGCTCCTTCCAGTCCTTGAGGAAGACGCTGGCGCGACCGATGTACATGTCCTCGCTCGGGCCGAAACTGCCGGGCACGCGCGGATTGGCGCGTTCCAGCGGCTTGCCGGGACCGGTTTCGTCGAGCAGCACCTGCTCGACCTTCTTCATCTGCGCGACGGTGTAATCGAAGCTCGCGCCTTCCGGGCCTTCCGCCATGATCTGGAAGGTGCCGCGGTCTTCCGCAGGCGCGAGTTCGCTTGGCAGCGCCTTGAACAGCAGCACCGTCGCCACCAGCGCGCCGACCATCAAGCCGGCGAACAGCCAGGTGCGGCCGACCACGCGCGTGAGCAGGCCACGATAGGCATCGGCCATGCGGGTGAAGCGCGCGTTCAACCATTCGCTGACGCGATTGGAATGCACCGCGTGCGGACCGGTATGCGGCTTCAGCAGTTTCGACGCCATCATCGGCGTCAGCGTCAACGCGACGAAGGCGGAGATCGCCACCGCGGCCGCCATCGCCACCGACAGCTCGCGGAACAGGCGACCGGTATTGCCCTGCAGGAAACCGACCGGCAGGAACACCGCGATCAGCACCGCGGTCGTCGCCAGCACCGCGAACGCGACCTGGGCAGTGCCGCGCTTTGCCGCGACCAGCGCCGGTTCGCCAAGATCGACGCGGCGCTGGATGTTCTCCACCACCACGATGGCGTCGTCCACCACCAGGCCGATGCACAACACCAATGCCAGCAGCGTCAGCAGGTTGATCGAGAATCCGAACGCGTACAACGCGATGAACGACGCGATCAGACACACCGGCACCGTCACCGCCGGGATCAATGCCGCGCGCACGCTGCCGAGGAACAGCCAGATCACCACCAGCACCAGGATCACCGCTTCGATCAGCGTGCCGTAGACGCGCTCGACCGCCGCGGAAATGAAGGTGGTGTTGTCGAAGGCGACGTAGATGTCGGCGCCGCCCGGCAAGCTGGAACGGATGCGGTCGGCTTCGGCCTGCGCCGCCCTGGCGACATCGAGGCTGTTGGCGGTCGAAGTCTTGACGATGCCGAGGCCGATCGCCGGCTCGCCGTTGCTGTGGTACCAGGCGCGGCGTTCCGCCGATTCCTGCTTCACCGTGGCGATGTCACCAAGCTTGACGACGTAACCGTCATTTCCGCGCGTCACCGGCAACTGCGCGAAGGCTTCCGGCGTGGTGTAGTCGCGCATCACCCGCAGGATGAAGTCGCGATCCTTCGATTCGAGATGGCCAGCGCCGAGTTCGACGTTCTCCTGCTGCAGCGCCGCCTCGACATCGGGAATAGTGATGCCGCGCGCGGCCATCGCGTCATGGTCGAGCCAGATGCGCATCGCATAGGTCTGGCCACCGCCCACGCGCACCGTGGCGACACCGGGCAGGCTGGAGAAACGATTGACGATGTAGCGCGTCGCGTAGTCGGTGAGCTGCAGCGTGTCCATGTTGGACGAACGCAGGTTGAACCAGATGATCGGATCGGAATCGCTCTCGACCTTGGTGATTTCCGGTGGGCGCGCTTCTGGCGGAATGTCGCCGGCGACGCGACTCACCGCGTTGCGGACGTCGTTGGCGGCGCCTTCGATGTCGCGCGTTGGCAGGAACTCGATGCTGATGCGCGAGCTGCCGTTCTGGCTGGTGGAATCGATGGTATTGATGCCTTCGATGCCCGCCATGCTGTCTTCGAGGACCTTGGTGATGCGCGTCTCCACCACGCTCGACGATGCGCCCGGGTAATCCACCTGCACCGACACGATCGGCGGATCGATCGCCGGCAGTTCGCGCAGCGTCAGGCGCATGAACGACATCACGCCCAGCACCACCAGCAGCAGGCTCATCACCACGGCCAGCACCGGCCGCTTGATGGAGACGTCGGACAGCTTCACTTCTTCTCGGCCCCGGCGGCGGCAGGCGCCGCGGCCTTGAGCGTGGCGTCCGCCTTCACCTTGCCAACGCCATCGACCACGATGCGGTCACCGGCGTTGAGTCCCGTGCGGATCATCGTCTTGCCGGGGATGCGTCCTCCGACTTCGACTTCGACCTTCTGCGCCTTGCCCGCGGGGGTGACGCGCCAGACGAAAGTCTGCGAACCGACCTGCATCACCGCGAGTTCGGGCACGACGATGGCCGGATGCGTGCCGCGCGTGACCTCGACGTTCACCAGCATGCCCGGCTTCAATGCATGATCGGAATTGGGAAAATCTCCGCGTACCGTCATCGCGCGCGAACCGGTATCCAGGCGCCCGGCCGAGGTCTGCACCGTACCGGCAAATTCACGACCGGGATACGCCTGCGTCGTTCCGCCGACTGCCTGTCCCGATGCCACGTTCGCCAATTCGGTTTCCGGCACCGGGAAATCGACATAGACGCGCGAGACGTCGTCGAGCGTGGCGATCGCCGTCCCCGGCGTCACCAGCGTGCCCGGACTCACCTGACGCAGGCCGAGCAGACCGGAGAACGGCGCGCGGATCACGCGATCGGAAAGATTGGCGCGGATCTGCTGCACCTGGGCGATGGCGGCGTCACGCGTCGCCTTCTGGGTATCGAGCATCGACTTCGCGATCAACTGCTGCGCGGCGAGTTGCGACTGGCGCTGATACAGCGTGTCGGCTTCCTTGGCTGCGGCTGCCGCGGCCGCGAGCGCCGCTTGCTGCTGCTGGCCAGTCAGCGTGACCAGCGGCGCGCCGCGGTTCACCCACTGCCCGCTTTCGAAATGCACCTTGTCCACGGTTTCGCTGACCTTGGCGGTCACCGTCACCGATTCATGCGCCTTGACCGTGCCCAGCGCCTGCAACGTATCCGTCCACGGCTGCAGGCTGACGGGCTGGATCACCACCTCGATTGGCTGGTTGCCGCCGCCTTGCGCGCCGGCCTTGCCGGCATCGCCATCGCGGTGGCAGCCTGCAAGCATCAGGCCCACGATCATTCCACCGGCCCAGAGCCGGAACGTCGATTCTGCGCGGAAATTCATCCGGCAATTTTATGCGGATGAAGGATGACGCACCCGTGACTTTAGGCATGGATGCGAACCGTCAACCCTCGGCTGGTCGCGACGTTACGAAGTGGCATTCACCGGTAAAAACAAAAACGCCGGCATCGGCCGGCGTTTTCGATGACGGTCAAGCAAGAATCAGGCTTTCTTCCACTGACCCAGCGCAGCCAGGCCATTGTCCTTGGCGCGGGCATACACGGTGTCTTGCGCCTTGGCCCAGTTGCCGGTCATGTCCTGCGCCCACAGCTTCAGCGCGGCCTGCTGCATGGCGCGACCGTAGGAGAACGACAGCGGCCACGGGTTCGGGCCCATGCGGTTCATCGCATCGAGATGCGCGGTCGCGGCTTCATCGCTCTGGCCGCCAGACAGGAACACGATGCCCGGCAGGATCGCCGGCACGGTCGACTTCAGGCACATCAGGGTGGCTTCGGCCACTTCCTCGACGCTGGCCTGGTCCGGGCAATCCTTGCCGGGCACGACCATCGACGCCTTGAGGATGGTGCCTTCCAGCGCGACGTTGTGCTGGTACAGCGCATCGAACAGCGAACGCAGGGTCACTTCAGTGACTTCGTAGCAGGTCTCGATGTCGTGGCTGCCGTCCATCAGCACTTCCGGCTCGACCATCGGCACGATGCCCTGCTCCTGGCACAGCGCGGCATAGCGGGCCAGCGCCTGGCTGTTGGCCTCGATGCAGGTGCCGGAGGGGATGTCCTCGCCGATGTTGATCACCGCGCGCCACTTGGCGAAGCGCGCACCGAGCTTGTAGTACTCCTGCAGGCGGGCGCGCAGGCCATCGAGGCCTTCGGTCACCAGCTCGCCCGGGAAGCCGGCCAGCGGCACGGTGCCCTTGTCGACCTTGATGCCCGGGATCATGCCGTGGTCGGCCATGTACTTGGCGAACGGCACGCCATCCTTGGTGGACTGGCGGATGGTTTCGTCGAACAGGATGGCGCCGGCCAGGTAATCGTTCACCTTGGGCACGGTCAGCAGCAGCTCGCGATAGGCGCGACGGTTCTCTTCGGTGCTGGCAATGCCGACGCCGTCGAAGCGCTTCTGGCAGGTCGCTGCGGATTCGTCGATGGCGATGATGCCCTTGCCCGGCGCGACCATCGCACGGGCGGTTTCGGCAAGCTGTTCGATGCTCATTGCGTTTGGCGTCCTGGCGCGGGAAAACGCAATTATAGCCCGCGCCCGGGTTTCGATCGGGTCTGCCGGCCAAGGTCACTTGTTGCCTGAAGACCCCTGCTGGGTTCGCTGCGCCATCTGTTGCCGCAGCATTTCGTCCAACTGGTCCTGTCTCGCCAACGTCTCCTGCCTCTGGCTATCTCGTGCCAAGGCTTGCTGTTCCGCAATCTCATATTTCAATTGCAGGTCACGGCTGATATCGAGCCTGGAGAAAATACCGCCCGCCATCATCCTGCTCGCGCGCGCGTCACGCCGCAACTCGACCAGTCGTGCAGCAAGATCCGGGATCATACAGTGCGCACGCGTGGCCGCTGCATCGCCAGACCCGAAAACGAAGGTCGCGGCCGTGTATACCGGAGCGGGCGAGGTAATTTCCGGCTTGGGCACAAACTGCCATTGGGCCAGCGCTCGCGCGGCACTTCCGGCGAATGCTGCCCATAGCGGATTGTCGGGCCGCAAATTGCCCTTGGAATTCCAGGACTTCAGCAACGCAAAATCAGAGGTGTGTCCATCCGCATTCAGCAAATAGCCGACCGTCAGGCAGACCTGCTGTTGATCTTGGGCATGGCCCTCAGGATATACGGGCGTGGCCATGGTTCCTGCGACCGGCACCCATCGGGCGCTTGTCGCACCCTCATCGGCAATGGGGATTCGATCGGTTGCAACTGCGGGCAGCGCGGTTGCAGCCATGATTGCCAAAAGCAGGGCTCGAACATTCATAGCGACATCTCCCCTATCGACCGGATCTCCCTAATAACACCTGTCGATTAGCCGGTCAAATCCGAACGCGTGCACTATTCCGGTCAGGCGGTCGGCATGGTCTTGCTGACCTCGATCACCCGCAGGGTATTGGTGGAGCCGTGCTGGTGCATGCTCTCGCCGCTGGTGAACAGCACGCGCTGTCCCTCGTCCAGCAAGCCGTCGTCCAGCAGGTGGCGGATGGCCTGGCGGGCGGCCTGGCCAGCAAACAGGCCGCGACTGTCGAAGGCGATCGGGAACACGTCGCGCATCAGCGACATCCGGCGGCGGGCGTCGGCATGGCGGGAGAAGGCGTAGATCGGCACCGGCGAACGGAAGCGCGACAGATAGCGCGCGGTACCGCCGGATTCGGTCAGGGCGATGATCGCCTCGACCGGAATGTGCTGGGTCAGGAACATCGTCGCCATCGCGATCGCGTTGTCGACGCGGTCAAGGTCGCGCTGCGCGCCTTCATAGTTGGTGTCGCTGTTGAACTGCTTCTCGGCGCCGATGCAGATGCGCGCCATCGCTTCCACCGCGCGCACCGGATACTGGCCGGCGGCGGTTTCCTGCGACAGCATCACCGCGTCGGTGCCGTCGAGCACGGCGTTGGCGACATCGAGCACTTCGGCGCGCGTGGGAATCGGCGATTCGACCATCGACTGCATCATCTGCGTGGCTGTGATCACCGCCTTGTTGCGCGACAGCGCCTCGCGGATGATCTTCTTCTGGATGCCGGGCAGCTCGGCATCGCCGATCTCCACGCCGAGGTCGCCGCGGGCGACCATCACCGCGTCGGAGGCCTCGATGATTTCGCCCAGTGCCGCAATCGCCTCGGCGCGCTCGATCTTGGCCACCAGCGCCGCGCTGCCGCCCGCGGCGCGCAACAGCTTGCGGCTCTCGATCATGTCGGCGGCGGACTTGGCAAAGGACACGGCGAGAAAGTCGGCGCCGAGTTCAGCGGCGAGGCGGATATCGAGCTTGTCCTTTTCCGCCAACGCGGTC
>DAHUXS010000014.1 GCA_027306995.1 Lysobacter sp. | reverse complement strand
GTCAAGGAAGGAGGGCGCTGGGTATCGATCAGGCGCCACTCGACGCCCGCGCCAGCCGGGCAATGCGAAGATTTGAAGGGGGAGTAGATGGGAAGTGAAGAGGCGCTCCGCGCGGGCGAAAACATCAAGGAACTGACGCTTCGCGGGATCATTTTAGGCGCCCTCATCACGGTCGTCTTCACTGCCGCCAATGTGTACCTCGGCCTCAAGATCGGCCTAACCTTCGCGACGTCCATTCCTGCTGCAGTGATTTCGATGGCGGTTCTCAAGGCGTTCCGCGATTCAACGATCCAGGAAAACAACATCGTCCAGACCATCGCTTCGGCGGCGGGGACGCTGTCGGCGATCATCTTCGTCCTGCCCGGCCTGGTGATGATCGGCTGGTGGACGCACTTCCCGTTCTGGGAGTCGTTCCTGATCTGCGGACTTGGCGGCATCCTCGGCGTGATGTATTCGATCCCGCTGCGGCGCGCGCTGGTCACTAATTCCGACCTGCCGTACCCCGAAGGCGTGGCCTGCGCGGAAGTACTAAAGGTCGGCAGCGGTGACGACACCAAGGGCGTGGAAGAGAGTCGCGCTGGCCTGCTGGCGGTGATGTGGGGCGCGATCGTCGCGGCCGTGTTCGCGACAGTGGTCGCCACCAAGGTGTTCGCCAGCGATGTCGCCAACTATTTCCGCATCGGCGATGGCGACAAGGCGCCGGTCTCCGGATACGACTTCTCGCTGTCGATGGCGCTGCTCGCCGTCGGTCATCTCGTCGGTTTGTGGGTTGGCCTGGCGATGCTGCTCGGCGCGGTGATCGCGTGGGTCTGGGGTGTGCCGCATTTCTCGGCGCTGTCCACGGTCACGTCCAGTGTCGCCGATATCGCCGGCGATACCTGGAGCCACAAGATCCGCTTCATCGGCGCCGGCACCATTGGCGTCTCGGCGATCTGGACGCTGCTGAAACTGATCAAGCCGGTGATCTCCGGGCTCACTTCGGCGATGGCGGCATCGAAGGTGCGCAAGGCCGGCCAGCTGCACACGCTCGACCGTGTCGAGCACGACATTCCGATCGGCGTGGTCGGCGCGATCATGCTCGCGAGCTTCGTGCCGATCGCGTGGCTGTTCGGCCATTTCGCCAATGGCGCCGGGCTCGGCGACCACATGTGGCTGCTGGTGATCGGCGGTCTCGTCTATTGCGTGGTGATGAGCTTCCTGGTGTCGGCGGTCTGCGGTTACATGGCCGGCCTGATCGGTTCCTCCAACAGTCCGCTGTCCGGCATCGGCATCCTGGTGGTGATCGGTGCGGCCTTGCTGCTGGTGTTCGCGGTCAAGCCGATGCTGCAGCCGGGACAGGAGAAGTCGCTGGTCGCCTTCGCGCTGTTCGTCACCGCGGTGGTGTTCACCGTCGCCGCGATCGCCAACAACAACCTGCAGGATCTCAAGACCGGGCAGCTGGTCGATGCAACGCCGTCTTGGCAGCAATGGGCGTTGGTCGTCGGCGTTATTGCCGGCGCCGCGGTGATTCCGCCGGTGCTCGACCTCGTCAACCAGGCCTACGGATTCGCCGGCGCGCCGGGTGCGGTCGCTGGCAAGGCACTCCCCGCACCGCAGGCAGGGCTGATCTCCGCGCTGGCGCAGGGCGTGATCCAGAACAACATCGATTGGAGCCTGATCGAAATCGGCGCCGGCATTGGCGTGGTGCTGATCATCCTCGACGCGGTCATCCAGAAGGTCACCGACCACAAGGGCCATTGCTCGCCGCTCGCGGTTGGCCTCGGCATCTACCTGCCGACGTCGGCGACGTTGATGGTGGTGGTCGGTTCGCTGGTGGGTGCGCTCTACGATCGCCGCGCCGAACGCAGCAAGCGTCCGGAAGCCGCCAAGCAGATGGGCGTGCTGCTGGCCTCGGGCATGATCGTCGGCGAAGGCCTGATCGGCGTACTGATCGCCGGCATCGTCGCCTTCCAGCTGTTCCCGCTGGAACTGGTGGGCGATGGTTTCGCCACAACGGCCAAGTGGGTCGGCGGGATCGCCTTCGTCCTGGTGATCCTGGGGCTCTACCGCTACGCCGAGACACTGTCGAAGCGCGCAGGCGCCTGAGACTTCCACCGCAGCGCAGCAGGCGACAGGCGCGGCAACCGCTAGAATCGTCCGATCACTCGATCGGACGACTTTGATGATCCTTCGCCACGCTCTGCTGCCGCTCGCGCTGCTCGCCGCACTTCCCCTGTCCGCGCAGACGCAGCGCGGTTTCACCGTGCGCGACATGGTCGCGCTGGATCGCTACTCGGCGCCGACGCTGACGCCGGAGGGCGGCGTGGTGGTGTTCGCCAAGCGCCAGATGAATTCCGAAGTCACCAAGGCGTCGACCTCGCTGTGGACGCGCAACCTGCGCACGCGCGACATGGCGCCCCCGAAGCGCCTGACGCCGGAAGGCTGGAACGTCAATTCGCCGACGGTGTCGAAGGACGGCAAGACCGTCTACTTCCTCAGCGGCAAGAACGGCAGCTCGCAGCTGTATGCGATCCCGCTGATGGGCGGTGAACCGAAGCAGCTGACCGACCTGCCGATCGATGTCGACGCCTACCAGTTCGCGCCCGATGGCCATCACATCGCCGTGGCGATGGCGGCGTTCCCCGAGTGCAAGGGCGATCTCGCCTGCAGCAAGCAGAAGGGCGAAGCCAAGCCCAAGACCAGCGGTGTGGTGTTCGACCGCATGTTCATCCGCCACTGGGATACCTGGAACAACGGCAGCTACAACCGCGTGTTCGTGACCGACATCGGCGATGCCGCGGCCAAGAACGCGACGCTGGTGAGCAGTGCGATCAACGGCGACATTCCGTCCAAGCCGTTCGGCGACCTGGGTGATCTCGCGTGGTCGCCCGATGGCAAGCAATTGGTGATGAGCGTGCGCCAGGGCGATCGCGTCGAACCGTGGAGCACCAATTTCGACCTGTGGCTGGTCAACGCCGACGGCAGCGGCGAGCCGCGCAACCTGACCGCTGCCAACAAGGCCTGGGACGCCGGCCCGGTGTTTTCGCCCGACGGCAAGACGCTGTACTACCGCGCGATGAAGCGTCCCGGTTTCGAGGCGGACCGTTTCGCATTGATGGCGATGGACATGGCCAGCGGCAACACGCGCGAGATCGATGCGAAGTGGGATGCATCCGCCGACGGCATCACCCTGTCCGCCGATGGCAAGACGATCTACACCACCGCGGTTGAACTCGGCCAGCATCCGCTGTTCGCGGTCGATGTCGCCAATGGCGAAGTGACCGCGATTTCGGGCGCGAAGAAGGGTTCGATCTCGTCGTTCGCCGTCGCCGGTAACACGATCGCGTTCATGCGCAACAGCCTGCAGAGCGGCGACCAGTTGTTCGTCACCGATGCGCAAGGCAAAGCGCCGGAACGCGCGATCACCCCGAGCGCCGGCGAGATGCTGCCGGGCGTGAAGTTCGCGGACGCCGAGCAGTTCACCTTCATCGGCTGGAATGGCGAAACCGTGCATGGTTACGTGGTCAAGCCGTGGAACTACCAGCCGGGCAAGAAGTATCCGGTCGCGTTCCTGATCCACGGCGGTCCGCAGGGCAGCTTCGGCAACGGCTGGAGCTATCGCTGGAATCCGCAGACGTATGCGGGGCAGGGCTATGCTGCGGTGATGATCGATTTCCACGGCTCCACCGGCTACGGCCAGGCATTCACCGATGCGATCAGCCAGCACTGGGGCGATCGCCCGCTGGAAGACCTGCAGAAGGGTTGGGCGGCCGCGTTGCAGAAGTATCCCTTCCTCAACGGCGACAAGGCCTGTGCGCTCGGCGCGAGCTACGGCGGTTTCATGGCGTACTGGATCGCCGGCAACTGGAGCCAACCGTGGAAGTGCATCGTTGCCCACGATGGCGTGTTCGACAATCGCATGATGGGCTACGCCACCGAGGAACTGTGGTTCGGCGAATGGGAGAACGGCGGCACGGTGTGGGAGAACACTGCCGGCTACGAGAAGTTCAACCCGATCAACCACGTCAAGGACTGGAAGGTGCCGATGCTGGTGGTGCACAGCCAGCAGGACTTCCGCATCCCGGTGGAGCAGGGCATCGCCGCGTTCAGCGCGTTGCAGCGCAAGGGCATCGAATCGAAGTTCCTCTACTTCCCCGATGAAAACCACTGGGTGCTGAAGCCGCAGAACAGCATCAAGTGGCATGACACGGTGAACGACTGGTTGAAGTCGCACATCGGCCAATAATCGCGTGGAGGCCGTCACCCGGGTTCCGCTGATCCAGGACGACATCGTCGTCCTGGGCGTTCTCGCTGCCGTGCTCGGCGGGGTGTTCTGGGCGTCTTCTCGAGAGTCCGGATTCTTGCGCCGGTTCTTCGACCTCGTGCCGCCGTTGCTGCTGTGCTATTTCATCCCCGGCATCCTCAACAGCCTCGGCGTCATCGACGGTATCCACAGCAAGCTCTACAACCCGGTCGCGAGTCGCGTGTTGCTGCCGGCGTCGCTGGTGTTGCTGACGCTGACGGTCGATATCCCGGCGATCCTCAAGCTCGGGCCCAAGTTGCTGCTGATGTACGTCGCGACCTCGGCCAGCGTGATGCTCGGCGGCGTATTCGCGTTCGTGACGATGCAGGCGCTGTTCCCGGCGACGATGGGCGGCGATACCTGGGGTGGCATGGCCGCGCTCGCCGGCAGCTGGATTGGTGGCGGCGCCAACATGGTGGCGATGAAGGAAATCTTCCATGTCGATGCCGTGACCTTCGGCCAGTTCGCCGTGGTCGATGCTGCGGTCGCCTACGTGTGGATGGCCGTGCTGTTGTTGCTGGCGCAACGCGCGAAGGAAATCGACACCGCGCAAAAAGCCGACACTGCCGCACTCGATGATTTGAAGCACCGCCTCGCCGACTACCGCAGCAAGCACGAACGTCCGGCCACGCTGACCGACATGGTGATGATCTTCGGGCTCGCCTTCGGCACCGTCGGGCTTGCGCACTGGATCGCCGGCGCTTTCGCGCCGTGGATCGGCGATCAATTCCCGTTGGCGAAACGCGCCGGCCTCGGCGAACCGCTGGTATGGATCATCGCGATCTGCACCTTGACCGGATTGTCGTTGAGCTTCACCCGCATGCGTCGCCTCGATGGTGTCGGGGCTTCGACCATCGGCACGCTGCTGCTGTATGTCCTGATCGCCTGCATCGGCATGCAGATGGATATCGGCGCGGTGTTCAAAAAGTATGAATTGCTATATCTCGGGGTGATTTGGCTCGGCTTCCACATCATCATCCTGTGGCTGGTCGGACGCCTGATCCGCGCGCCGCTGTTCTATTTCGCGGTGGGATCACAAAGCCATATCGGTGGACCGGCCTCGGCACCGGTCGTCGCCTCGGCCTTCCACCCGGCGCTCGCACCGGTCGGTGCCTTGCTCGGCACGCTCGGCTACGCCACCGGCACCGTGCTCGCCTATCTGCTCGGACTGATGCTGAAGGCGCTTGCGGGCGCATGAGCGAACACAAGACGCGCCCGAGCCTCGGACTTCGCCGCCTGTGGCGTGCGCTCGGTCCCGGCATCACCACCGGTGCGGCCGATGACGATCCGTCCGGCGTCGCGACCTATTCGATCGCCGGCGCGCAGTTCGGTACCCACCTGTTGTGGCTGTCATGGTTGACCTGGCCGTTGATGGGCACGGTGCAGATGATGTGCGCGCGCATCGGCATGGTCACCGATCGCGGGCTGGCCGGGGCATTCCGGCTGAAATTCCCGCGCTGGCTGGTTGGCCTAGCTTCGCTGGCGCTGCTGTTGGCCAACGTCATCAACATCGGTTCCGATCTTGCCGGCATGGCCGATGCCGCCGAGATGCTGGGCTGGGGTTCGTCGCACATCTACGTGACGGTGTTCGGCGTCGGCATCGCGATCGCGGCGATCCGCCTGCGCTACCACGTGATCGCTTCGGTACTGAAATGGCTGGCGCTGATCCTGTTTGCCTATATCGCGACCGCCTTCATCGTGAAGCCCGATTGGTCCAGCGTCTTGCATGCGGCGGCGATCCCGCAATGGCCGCGCAATCATGACGCCTGGGCCACCGTCGTCGCGATCCTCGGCACTACCATCAGTCCCTACCTGTTCTATTGGCAGGCCGGGCAGGAGGTCGAGGAAGCGACCGCCAAGGGCCGCCGGTTGATGCGCCATCACCAGCAAGTGCCGGACGAGGACATTGCCTTCCGTCGCGCCGATGTCGCGCTCGGCACGCTGTTCTCCAACATCGTGATGTTCTTCATCATCCTCACCACCGCGCTCACGCTCGGTGCGCACGGCATCACCCAGATCACCACCACGCGCGAGGCAGCGGAAGCATTGCGTCCGCTCGCGGGCAATGCGGCCTACCTGCTGTATTCGATCGGCATCATCGGCACCGGCCTGCTGGCGATCCCGACACTGGCGGGATCTGCGGCCTATGCCTTTGCGGAAACCTTCGACTGGGCTTACGGGCTCGATCGCAAGTTCCGCCAGGCGACATCGTTCTACGCGGTGTTCGCGCTGGCGATCCTCGCCGGCGCGTCGATGGACTTCATGAACATCGATCCGATCAAGGCGCTGTTCTGGACCGCGGTGATCAACGGCGTGTTGGCGCCGTTCCTGCTGGTCGGCGTGCTGCTGGTGGCCTCGGATCGCAAACTGATGCAGGGACAGCCGAGTTCACGCATCAGTCGCGTCTGCGTGGCCATCGCCACGGCGTTCATGTTTGCCGCGGCGATCGGGCTGTTCGTGTTCTGACCTTCAGCAGCAGCGCGAACGGCCCTTGCCGTAGCGCGCCTGCATCCGCTCCACGAAGAATTCCTCGCGCGTCATCGGCGTGCGCTCCGGGTGATGGCTGCGCACGTGGGCAACGTAGGCCGCGTAGTCGGGCACGCCGATGGCGAGGCGTGCCGTGCGTTCCAGCCAGCGCCAGGCTTCAGTGATCGAAGGCGACATAGGGCGTCTCCCGCGCGGTCGGCACCGCGGACCAGTGCGCGCGCAGCATTTCGCGAATGCCGAAGATCGCCGTCAATACCACGACGATCACGAATACCGCGCACAAGGCGGCATCAAGCTGGTTGTTGAAGATCACCCGCTGCATGTCCTGCAGCGACTTCGCCGGCGCCAGCACTTCGCCGCGCGCGACCGCTTCGGAGAACTTCTGTGCATTGGCCAGGAAGCCGATCTTCGGATTGGGATGGAGGATCTTCTGCCATCCGGCGGTCAGCGTGCAGGCGAGCAGCCACACCGTCGGGATCGCTGGAACCCACAGCCAACGGCTGCGCTTCGACTTCACCATCACCACGCAGCAGAACACCAGCGCGATCGCCGCCAGCATCTGGTTGGCGATGCCGAACAACGGCCACAACGTGTTGATGCCGCCCAGCGGATCGACCACGCCCTGGTAGAGGAAGTAGCCCCAGGCGCTGGCTGCAAGCAGGGTGCAGATGATGTTCGCGCCCCAGTCATGCGTGCGCGCGAAGGGTGGATACACGACGCCGGCGAGGTCCTGGATCATGAAGCGCGCCACGCGCGTACCGGCATCGATGGTGGTGAGGATGAACAGCGCTTCGAACAGGATGGCGTAGTGGTACCAGAACGCCATCAGGCCTTCGCCGCCGATCAAGCCGTGCAGGATCTGCGCCATGCCGACCGCCAGAGTCGGCGCGCCACCCGCGCGCGCAAGGATGGTGGTTTCGCCGATGTTGTGCGCGGTCGACGTCAACACGTCGGGCGTGATCACGAAGCCCCAGTTCGAGATCGCCTGTGCCGCCGCTTCCGGCGTGGTGCCGACCAGTGCCGCCGGCGCATTCATCGCGAAGTAGATGCCGGGATCGAGGACACAGGCGGCGATCAGCGCCATCACCGCAACCATCGCTTCCATCAGCATGCCGCCGTAACCGATCAGCTTGGCTTCGCTTTCGTTGGACAGCATCTTCGGTGTGGTGCCGGAGGAAATCAGAGAATGGAATCCCGAGACCGAACCGCAGGCGATGGTGATGAACAGGAACGGGAACAGTTTCCCGGAGAACACCGGGCCGCTGCCGTCGACGAATTTGGTGATCGCCGGCATGTGGAGTTGCGGCATCGCCACGATCACCGCGATTGCGAGCAACAGGATGGTGCCGATCTTGAGGAAGGTGGAGAGATAATCGCGCGGGGCCAGCAGCAGCCACACCGGCAATACCGCGGCGATGAAGCCGTAGCCGATCAGCATCCACGCCAGTGCACGGCCGTCGAAGGTGAACATGTGCGCGAGTTCGGGTGATGCCGCGACCTTGCCGCCGCCCCAGATCGCTAGCATCAGCAACACGAAACCGATGATCGACGCTTCCAGCACGCGGCCCGGGCGCAGCCAGCGCAGCGACACGCCCATCAGCAACGCGATCGGGATGGTTGCCGCGACGGTGAACGTGCCCCACGGGCTGCCGGCCAACGCCTTCACCACCACGAGTGCGAGCACCGCGAGCAGGATCACCATGATCATCAGGATGCCGATCATCGCGGTGACGCCGGCGGCCGCGCCCATTTCGCTGCGGATCATCTCGCCGAGCGAACGGCCATCGCGGCGCACCGAGAACACCAGCACCAGGAAATCCTGCACCGCGCCGGCGAAGATCACACCGAACAGGATCCACAGGAATCCAGGCAGATAGCCCATCTGTGCGGCGAGCACCGGGCCGACCAGCGGACCGGCACCGGCGATCGCGGCGAAGTGGTGGCCGAACAGGATGGTCTTGTCGGTCGGCTCGTAGTCGAGGCCGTCCTTGTGCCGCCATGCCGGCGTCATCCGGCTGGGATCGAGATGCACCGCGCGCGTCGCGATGTAGTGCGCGTAGAAGCGATAGCCGATGAAGAAGATCGACACCGATGCCGCGACCAGCCACATCGCGTTGATGGTTTCGCCACGCTGCAACGCCACCACGCCGAGGCAACAGGCGGCGAACACCGCCAGCACCACCCAGCCCAGCATCTTGATCGCCTGCATGCCGTTCGCTCCACAAGGACTCCCGCGAGCGTGGCGCTTCACGGCGCGGGCGTCAATGCGCGCCGCGGCAGGCGATCTTCGACTTTGGTCGTATGCCCGCTGCGATTACAGCCAGCGCACCTTCTTGAGATAGCGGTAGAGCGCGATGCAGCCCACGGCCACCAGTACGATCATCACCGGATAAGCATAGGGGTGGTCGAGTTCCGGCATGTGGTGGAAATTCATGCCGTACCAGCTGGCGACCAGCGTCGGTACCGCCAGCAGACCGGCCCAGCCCGCCAGTTTCTTCACCACTTCGCCCTGGTTGATGGTGACCAGCGACAGGTTGGTGTTCATCGCGGTCGAAGCCATCTCGCGCTGCACGTCGATGATGTCGGCGGTGCGCGCGGCATGGTCGGCGATGTCGCGGAAATACGGGCGTGCCTCGTCGGGAATGCCGAAGTCCTGGATGCGCACCAGTTGCTTGAGGATGTCCTGCATCGGCAGCACCGCCATGCGCATCTTGGTCAGTTCCTTGCGCAGCGTGTACAGGCGGCGGATGGTGCCACGGCTGAAATCCTCGGCGAAGATCGCGTGCTCCAGGGCGTCGAGTTCCTCGGCGAAGGCATCGACGATCGGTTCGTAGTTGTCGACGATGAAGTCGAGCACGCCGTGCAGGGCCACCACCGGCCCCATCTTGAGACGGTCCGGTTCGCGTTCGAGTTTCTGGCGGACGGGTGCGAAGCTCAGCGATGCACCATGGCGAACCGTGAGCAGGAAACGCGGACCGTAGAAGATGTGGGTTTCGCCGAGGCGCAGGTGGTGGTCAATCAGTTGTGCCGTGTGCACGGCCATGAACAGCGTGCTGCCGAACACTTCCAATTTGGGCCGCTGGTGCGCGCTGTGCGCGTCTTCGATGGCGAGATCGTGGAGGCCGAATTCTTCCTGCAACTCGTCGAGCTGGTGCTCGTCGGGCTCGTAGAGTCCGACCCAGACGAAGCTGCCGTCGTCCTTCGCCAGCACGTCGCTGATGTGTTCGAGCGGAATGTCCTGGCGCACGCCATCGTGGTAGACCGCGCAATTGATCACGCAGGCGAGGGCGCTCGCGGGGGTTGGAGCGGGTGGCGAAGTGGTGGTCGGAGTATCCATTGCCCGCATCCTGCACTCAGTCGCGTGAACGGACAAGCGTGCGGGGCGGCCAGATTGCCGCCAGCGCCCAATGGATCGGCACCAGCAACGCGACCCAAGGCGCGTTGCGTTGCAGCGGCCCCAGCCACGACACCATCAGGCCGCAGAAGGCGAATACCGCCAGCAACAGCAGCACGCCACGGCCGAACCGGCTGTCGTTGCCGTACACCCACTGCAGCGCCGGCCACAACATCAGCAAGGCGAGCGGATTGAGCAGCCACAGATTGTGGTTGGCGGCGGCGACCCAGTGTGCGGTGGCGATCCATGCGTAGAGCGATACCGCGCCGAACACGCCGCAGAACAGCCAGAACGGCAGTGCGAAGGCAGCGAGCAGGCGCGGGTGCCTGTGTCCGAATGCGAGGATCAGCGCAGCCAATGCAAAGCCCGTGACCAGGAATGGCCACAACGGCAACGATGCATCTTCGGGCGCCGGCGCGAGCCGATGCGGCAGCAGTTGTTCCGTCGCGCTGACCAAGGGCGCGCCATTGTTGTTCACGGTTGCGAGACTGTCGGCGAGGCGCTGCGGCAGGAACGCATCGTCCCAGTGCGTCAGCGGCACGTCGCTGGACGGACCCAGTCCCAGTTCGAAGCCGTAGCGCATCCACGGCGCGGGTGATGCCAGGCGCGTCGCTTCGCTGCGGAATGTTTCGCCGTTGGAGCTGCCTTCCAGCTGGCGGCGCAGTTGGCCGCCAAGCGCGCGATCGAGCACGTCGCGCACGCGGGTGGTGCAGTTGTCGCGGAAATAATCGTAGTGGTAGCGGCTGTTCTGCGGTTGCGCGTTGAGTTCCAGCGCCGATTGCAGGGCTTGCGCCTGTTCCGGCGTCAGGTTCAACCATTGGATCGAGACGCCGCGGCCTTCTTCCTGGTAATTCTGCAGGTCCTCGCGCAGCGGCAGCGGCACCAGCGAATACAGCATTTCGCCGCGGATGAAGCGTCCGGTGAATCCGGGCTCTCCGGGATCGAAGAAGCCGAAGTTGTAGGAGATCGGTTCGCCCTTGGCCGGATCGGCCACGATGATCGCGTCGTGGCCGAAGCGTTCCCAGAAGACTTCGCCGGGTTGCATCGTCATCACGCCGATGCGTGGCGTGGCCAACGCCGGCAACGCGATCAGGACAAGCAGGAAAATCTGCAGTACCGCCCGCACCCACTTCATCCGGCGTGGACACCGACATGGAAGGCGTGCACGCGACGGGCATCGGCGTTGGCGACGCGGAACACGAAGCGGCCCATCGCCAGCTCCTCGCCGGCTTCGGGCAGGTGCCCAATCGCTGCGGTCACCAGGCCGCCGATGGTGTCGTACTCGTCTTCGTCGAAGTCGGCGCCGAAGCGTTCGTTGAAATCGCTGATCGGCGTCAATGCATCGACCACGAACTGGCCGTCGGCGCTGGCGCGGATGTGCGCGGCGTCGTCGCTGGCGTCGTCGTGTTCGTCATCGATGTCGCCGACGATTTGTTCCAGCACGTCCTCGATGGTGAGCAGGCCGGCAACGCCGCCGTACTCGTCGATGACGATGCCCATGTGGTTGCGCGACAGGCGGAACTCGCGCAGCAGCACGTCGAGGCGCTTCGATTCCGGAATCAAGAAGGCCGGGCGCAGCAGGTCGCGCAGGCCGTGATCCTTCTGTTCGACCACCACGCGCAATAGGTCTTTCGCCAACAGGATGCCGAGGATCTCGTCCTTGTCTTCGCCGTGCACCGGGAAGCGCGAATGACCGGATTCGAGCACGACCGCCAGTGCTTCCGCCATCGGCTGGTCGACCTGCAGCATGGTGATCTGCGCGCGCGGCACCATCACGTCGTCGACGGTGAGGTCGGAGATCGCGATCGCGCCCTCCATCATCCGCAGGGTGTCCGCGCCGATCAGGCCGTCGGCGCCGGCATCGCGCAGGAATTCGAGGACATCGCCACGGGTGGTGGGTTCGCCGGACAGTGCGGCGCCAATGCGTTCCAGCCAGCTCCGGTGTTCGGGCTGGCCGTTGGGACTGTCAGGATCGTCGGCCATTGGGTCGAGCGGGTCGCGTCATTGCGGGAAGACGGTTCAGTCTACCTTGCGGCGATGGCTCGCTGGTGACTGCCGCATTCAGGCGTAGGGATCGGCGATCCCGAGCTCCAGCAGCACCTCGCGTTCCAACTGCTCCATGGCCTGGGCATCGGCGTCGTGCTCATGGTCCCAGCCCAGCAGGTGCAGGCAGCCGTGCACGGTCAGGTGCGCGTAATGATGGTTGAGCGATTTGTGCTGCTCCTTTGCCTCTTTCGCCACCACCGGCGCGCACAGCACCAGGTCGCCGAGCAGGGGGAATTTCGCCGCCTTGGGCAGTCCGGGCGGACGCTCCGCCGGGAAGCTCAACACGTTGGTGGCGTAATCCTTGCCGCGATAGTGGCGATTCAGCGCACGGCCTTCGTCGACGCCGACGATACGCAGCGCGAGATCGGCTTCGAGGATGCGACCTTCCAGCGCGGACGCCACCCACAGGCGGAAACTGGTGGCGGCCGGCACGCCGGCGCGCGGCACGGCGTAGCTGACTGCGACATCGAGGCGAACGGGACCGCGGGTCATGGATGGAGTTTACGCCAGCAGGTGCTTGGGGTGTATTTATCGGTTCCAGAGCCTCTCCCATCACTTACTCAATCGAACATGACTACCAGCATGGCAGTGATGGCTTCGAGGAATCGCGCCCGCTTGTTGAAGGAGATCGAGCGGAACAGGTTGAGCAACCGGGTTTCCATTGGATCGCATGCTTCCGGCGAGCCGATAATGGGTGCAGACGCAGTGGATGCATCCGGCATTATCGAGCCTCGGCCGGTGGCTAACCAATCGAAAGATGTCTTGGTGACCTCGGCGATTCCGCGCAGATTGTCGATGGACGGACGAGCCTGCCCATTGCCTTCCCAGTTGGAAACAGCGCCGCGGCTCACATCCAAGCATTTGGCAAGGGCTTGCTGCGAAAGATCGGCTTTGCGGCGTGCAGTGCGAATGCGGGTTGGGAGGTTCATGGTAAAGCTCAGGAAGAGTTGGAATCGACGATGCAAAGTCAGCTCAACCCTGACAAAGCCCGCGCACCAAAATTAATGCTCGAACATGAAAATTATTACTGTCAGATTTTTCTGAAATTGAAACGAAACCCGTTGTGGAAACTGAATCAAATTTGTGCAGTTCTGCTTGCCGTGCAAGCACTTTGTCAATTGACGGTTTGTTGTCTGGAATCTAGAACAGATATAGGGCGGATATATGCAGAATCGATGCCAGAAGGTCTCTTTCGCAAAGAAGTACTGGAAGCCAAGCGCACGAGTTGGTTGGGAGGCATCTCGCTCGCCCAGCCACCATCACTATGGATCCTCACCGGATTCGCTGCCGTTGCGGCGCTCGCGGTCGTGCTTTTCCTCGTTTTCGGCAACTACACCCATCGTGAGCGAGTGACCGGGCAACTGGTGCCCAGTCGCGGTTTGGCTACGGTCTTGGCGCCGGTCGCTGGTGTGGTTTCAGTCATGGATGTGTCGGAAGGCGTCTTCGTTCAAGTAGATAAACGTTTGGCCGTGGTGACGATACCATCAGTGACCTCCACGAACGGCAATACCGCTGATGCCCTTGAGCGCGGCGTGCAGGAAAAGGAGCAAGGACTCGCTAGTGCGCAGAGCGCACAAGAAGCATTGCTGGATACGCAGGCCTCGGGGCTGGGCGCGCAACTGGCGAACGCCCATCGTGAACTCGTGCACATGCAGGGCGAAATCGCCACACAACAACAACAAATTCAAGTTGCCAAAGACTCCTTGCACCGCCTTCGGGTCGCGGAAGACCAGAAGCTGGTGAGCACGCTTCAGTTGAAGCAACAGGAAGGCGCGGTGCTGGCGCAAGTCAGTCAACTGCAAGCCCTGCAACGCCAGGCCATTGAAGCGCAACGCACCATCAGTCAACTGGAACAGCAGTTGCGCGCAATCCCGGAACAACGATTGACGGCGCAAGCCAACTATCACCGTGACCGTGCCGGCTTGGAACAGGAACGCGTCGAAGCCGCAACGCGTGGGGCACTGCAAGTCAACGCACCTGTGCAGGGCATGGTGGCGACGCAACTGGTCAAGCTGGGACAGGCAGTGCAGGCCGGGCAACCATTGATGAGCTTGTTGCCGACGGACAGCCCCTTACAAGCGGAGTTGCTAGTGCCCAGTCATGCCATCGGTTTCATTGAGCCTGGTGATGCGGTGCTGCTTCGCTATCAGGCCTTTCCGTATCAAAAGTTTGGGCATTACGAAGGGAAAGTGGTGCGCATCAGCCGTAGTGCGCTCAGTCCGAGCGAGATGGCGTCGTTGGGCCTAAAAGGCGATGGCAGCGAAACCATCTATCGCGTTCTGGTCTCGCTTGCGAAGCAAACCGTTACTGCGTATGGCAAACCGGAACCGTTGAAGCCCGGGATGGCATTGGAAGCGGATGTGCTGGGGGAAAGGCGTTCGCTGATTGAATGGATATTTGAGCCGTTGTACTCGCTGAAAGGACGGGTCTGATGGTGTTGATTTCGGGAAAGTCCCGGAGCCCGTAGTGCAGGGGATTCTGTGCAGAAAATGGAGTTTTTATGCGAGGTTTGAACGTATATGAAGTTCAAGCAGTAACTGGCGGTGAAGCAGTTGATCCATTGTTCGCAAATGCAGAAACTGGCTCATCCAGTACGTACGACTCGGCGTACTACTGGAAGCAAGTAGCAGACGCGCTCGCGGCGCATCCAATTTTTGGTAATTGATACAGATTTTGACACTCAGTCTCTTTCTTGAACATAAAGAGGCAAGTGAACGAGGAAATCGGGGTGTCCCGAAGCCTGGGCGCAGAGGGTCTGCGCAATATTAAGTGGAGTTTTTATGCGTGATTTGAATATGACTGAAGTTCAAGAGGTGACTGGCGGTGAAGCAGTTGATCCGTTGTTCGCAAATGCACAAACCGGCTCGTTCAGCACGGAAGATGATAACGATATCCCTACCAGGGTGATCAACACAATGCCGCCCGGCGGCTATTGATTCGGAACAATACATAAAAGTCGCATCATCATTCGGAGAAGTCCCGGAGTCTAGGCTCAGGGAGTCTGCTGATTGACAACACGCCGCCGGGCGGCTGGTAATGTCCCGCTACCTACGGCAACGGCACCTCGTGAGAGGTGCCGTCTTATCTGGAATAAATAATGAAAGAGTTTCTGAGTCCTTGGTTCCCATGGCTCTATGTTGATAGCGTCTATTGGACGGCTCTCGGATTTATTGGGAATGCCTTATTTAGTTCAAGATTCGTAGTGCAATGGCTTAACTCCGAAAAAGCGGGGAAAGTCGTTGTTCCGATGATTTTTTGGCGAATAAGTTTTAGCGCTAGCATCATCATGGTTCTTTATGCGCTTCACATCGACAAGTTGCCAATCATTCTTGGGAATATCTTTCTACCCATCATTTATGGCCGGAATCTGATTTTATTACGCCGGAATGAGGTTGTAACAGTAGCCGCGTCAGACAATGAATCCTCTGCTTAAGAAATAAGTGAATCGTTTGCAAAAGGTCATTCTGCAATCAGAAACTTCAGAATGCGGCCTCGCTTCCTTGGCGATGGTTGCTTCCGCGCATGGGCTGAATACCAGTCTTGCGGAACTGCGTCGTCGCTTTCCGCTTTCCCTCAAAGGCGCAAAACTCAGCCACATCATTTCGATTGCTCAACAACTGGGCTTTCAGACGCGTCCATTGCGGTTGGATTTGGACGATTTGTCCAAACTCAAACTGCCCTGCATTCTGCACTGGGATTTGAATCATTTCGTGGTGCTGGACAAGGTTGGTAGGTTCAATGTCACTATCCTCGACCCAGCCTTCGGCAAGCGTGTCTTGAGCCTTGCTGAACTCTCTGACCATTTCACAGGCGTCGCGCTAGAACTTACGCCTTCCGCCGAGTTTAAGCCGCACAAGGCTATGCCATCGGTATCCGCCCGCCAATTGACCGGTCGTATTCGCGGGCTGTGGCCCACCCTGACGCAAATCCTCTTGCTGTCGGTCGCACTACAGGTCTTCGTCATCCTTGCGCCGTTCTACATGCAATGGATGGTCGATCAGGCGCTGGTCTCCGCGGACAAGGACCTGCTGACCGTCCTGGGATTGGGATTCGGGCTGGCCTTGTTGCTGCAAATCGCTATTGGCCTGCTGCGTGGCTGGTCAGTGGTCTACTTGTCCTCGCGGCTCGGGCTGCAGTGGATGGGCAATGTCTTTGTTCATGCCATTCGCCTGCCGCTGGATTTCTTCGAGAAACGCCATCTCGGCGATATCACCTCGCGGATGGGTTCCGTACAGACCATCCAGAAGACGCTGACCACCAGTTTCATCGAGGCCATCATCGATGGCCTGATGGCTGTGGTGACATTAGGATTGATGCTGTTCTACAGTTGGAAACTTGCGCTCATCACACTGGTTGCGGTTGGGTTGTATTTCGGAATCCGAGCCATTGCCTATCAACCGGTCCGCGACCGTACCGAGCAGCAACTAATAGCGGGTGCCAGGCAGCAAACTCACCTACTGGAAACTCTACGCGGGATGCAGAGCGTTAAGGTGGCGGGGCTGGAATCGCTGCGCCGGGGCATCTACCACAATCTGATGACCGAGACAGTCAACAACGACGTTCGGCTTGCCCGGATGGGGTTGGGGTTCAATGGCCTGAGCCAACTGGTGTTTGGTGCCGAACGCATCGCGGTCATCTGGATTGGTGCTCTGCTGGCCATGCAAAACGTGTTCTCAGTCGGCATGCTGATTGCCTATCTTGCCTACAAGGATCAGTTCGCTACTCGCATGTCGTCGCTCATCGACAAATGGGTCGAATTCCGCATGCTGCGCCTGCATGGTGAACGTTTGGCCGATATTGTGCTGACCGCGCCGGAAGAGGGGCTGGACCTGCCAGAAATCGCGGCCCCGCAAAGCATCGCGATCGCCTTTGAAGGATTGAGTTTCCGCTACGCCGATAGCGAGCCGTGGGTGCTCAAGGACTGCAATCTCGAGATTAATGATGGCGAGTCGGTGGCGATCGTGGGAGCCTCCGGCTGTGGCAAGACGACGTTGGTCAAACTGTTGCTGGGCCTGCTCAAGCCTTCAGAAGGCCAAATTCGTATTGGCGGGTTGGACCTCCACAAGGCAGGTCCACGCAACCTGCGAACGATGATGGGCGTGGTCATGCAGGATGACCAACTGTTCGCGGGCAGTATCGCCGACAACATCAGCCTGTTCGACCAGGAGTTCGACCAGGCACGCATCAAGCATGCCGCCCAACTCGCCGCCATCCATGATGAAATCGCAGCAATGCCGATGGGTTATCACAGCTTGATCGGCGATATGGGTAGTTCACTGTCGGGTGGACAGAAACAACGCCTTATTCTGGCGCGTGCGTTGTATCGGAATCCGCGGTTGCTCATTCTGGACGAAGCGACCAGTCATCTAGATGTCGCCAAGGAGCGTTGGGTAAACGAGGCGGTCAAGCATCTCAAGCTCACTAAGGTCCTCATTGCACATCGACCGGAAACCATTGCCAGTGCGGATCGCGTGCTGGTGATGGAGTGCGGTCGGATCGTACGGGATTTCAAGCCGGTTGTTGCTTCTATAGTTGAAGAAGCTGCGGTTCTTTAAGTCTGACTTGCCATTTTGGAGTTTGCGTTTAGTTCCCAACAATGTCGGACACGTTAAATCCATGAATCAAAAACTCAGAAAATTCGTATTTATTCTGGCCAGCATCCTGGCTGTTCTTGAGTTCGCAGATTTCATTTATGCCCATTCCTACAGGAGTCTAGCTGTCAGCATTGGATTTGCTCTAATTGCTTATGGTAATTACAATGCATCAGCAGAGAAGAAGTCTGGTCTTCCGACGTTCGTAATACTGCTCGGATTGGTGATCTGCATAACTGCCCAGGTCCTGGGCTTTACGAAGTGAGCTTCATCTATTCGTTCACGCCAACCGATGCTACTTAGCTCAAGCATTACTGCCGCTTTCGCCATCGCGCGCATCCCTTGCTTCATACGCATTCACGATCCGCGCCACCAGCGGATGGCGCACCACGTCGCGCGATTCGAAGAAGGTGAAGCTGACGCCATCGACATCGCGCAGGACTTCGATGGCATCGCGTAGGCCGGATTTCACATGCTTGGGCAAGTCGATCTGGGTCATGTCACCGGTGATTACCGCGGTGCTGCCGAAACCGAGTCGTGTCAGAAACATCTTCATCTGTTCGATGGTGGTGTTCTGCGCTTCGTCAAGGATCACGAAGGCATCGTTGAGCGTGCGTCCGCGCATGTAGGCGAGCGGCGCGATCTCGATCACCGATTTCTCCAGCAGCTTCACCACCTTCTCGACGCCGAGCATTTCGTACAGCGCGTCGTAGAGCGGTCGCAGGTAGGGATCGACCTTCTGGGTGAGGTCGCCGGGCAGGAAGCCGAGTTTCTCGCCGGCCTCGACCGCTGGGCGCACCAGGATCAATCGTTGCACGCGCGATTCGTTCAACGCATCGACCGCCATCGCGACGGCGAGGAAGGTTTTGCCGGTGCCGGCCGGACCGATGCCGAAGTTGATGTCGTGGGTAGCGATCTCGTGCAGGTATTTCTTCTGGTTGGCGCCGCGTCCGCGGATGTTGCCGCGCTTGACCCGCACCGACACGTCCTGCGGAACGTAATCGGCTTCGCGCTTGCCATCGCCATTGCCGTGCGCGAATGTGGCAAGACGGACGTTGATGGCGTGGTCGTCCAGCGTTTCGCCCGCGGTCTCGTCGTAGAGCGAACGCAGCAAGCGTTCGGTGTCGGCGACCGCAGAGGCCTCCTCGCCGGTGACGCGGAACACGTTGCCGCGATTGGCGATCTCCACGCCCATCCGCAGTTCGATCTGGCGCAGGTGTGCGTCGAACGGTCCGGCCAGGTTGGCCAACCGCGTGGTGTCGTCGGGGTCGAGGGCGAAATCGCGTTGGGAAGTACTCATATGTGCATAGGGTACCGCCGAGTGCATGACGGTTGCGAACATGGCCCCTCGCACCGCGCTGCCCGGATAGCCCCGAGCAGCGCACGCCATTCAATCAGGCCGCAACGGCCTGCGGCTGGAACTGTTCCTCTTCGGTGGAACCCTTGAGGGCGGTCGTCGACGATTTGCCGCCCTGGATGGTCTGCGTCACCGCGTCGAAATAACCGGTGCCGACTTCCCGCTGGTGCTTGACCGCGGTGAAGCCACGTTCGGCGGCGGCGAATTCCGCTTCCTGCAATTCGACGAAGGCGCTCATCTGGCGCTGGGCGTAGCCGTGCGCGAGGTTGAACATCGAGTAGTTCAGCGCGTGGAAACCGGCCAGGGTGATGAACTGGAACTTGTAGCCGTAGCTGGCGATTTCCTGCTGGAACTTCGCGATGGTGGCGTCGTCGAGATTCTTCTTCCAATTGAAGCTCGGCGAGCAGTTGTAGGCGAGCAGCTTGCCGGGATACTTCGCGTGGATCGCTTCGGCGAACTTGCGCGCGAATTCCAGATCGGGCTTGCCGGTTTCGCACCACACCAGGTCGGCGTAGGGCGCGTAGGCGAGGCCGCGGCTGATCGCCTGGTCGAGGCCCTTGTCCGTCTTGTAGAAGCCTTCGACGGTGCGCTCGCCGGTGCAGAACGGCCTGTCGTTGTCGTCGACGTCGCTGGTCAGCAGGTCGGCGGCCTCGGCGTCGGTGCGCGCGACGATGAGGGTCGGCACGCCCATCACGTCGGCGGCGAGGCGTGCGGCAGTGAGCTTCTCGATCGCCTCGCGCGTCGGCACCAACACCTTGCCGCCCATGTGGCCGCACTTCTTCACCGAGGCGAGCTGGTCCTCGAAATGCACGCCGGAAGCGCCAGCCTCGATCATTGCCTTCATCAGTTCGAAGGCGTTGAGCACGCCGCCAAATCCGGCTTCGGCGTCGGCGACGATCGGTTGCAGGTAGTCGATGCTGTTGTCGCCCTCGGCATGGCTCAATTGATCCGCGCGTAGCAGGGTGTTGTTAATGCGCTTGACCACCTGCGGCACCGAGTTGGCCGGATACAGCGACTGGTCCGGATACATCTCGCCGGCCAGGTTGGCGTCGGCGGCGACCTGCCAGCCCGACAGGTAGATCGCTTTCAGGCCGGCCTTGACCTGCTGCATCGCCTGGTTGCCGGTGAGGGCGCCGAGCGCGTTGACGAAGTCCTCGCGGTTCAGCGAATTCCACAGTTTCTCGGCGCCGATCTTTGCGATCGAATGTTCGACATGCACGGTACCGCGCAGGCGCACCACGTCATCGGCGCTGTAGTCGCGGCGGATGCCGGCCCAACGCGGGTTGTTGCTCCACTCGTGCCTGAGTTGTTCGGCGGAGGGAAGAGTGTTCGTGCTCATACAAATCTCCTGGCGTGCGGTTTGAGTGGTGGATGGAACGGGGATCAGGGCAACTGCGCGTAAGCGGGCAGGGTGAGGAAATCGGCGAGCGTGTCGGCGTGGGTGAGGTCGTGCAGCAAGGCGATGGCGTCGTCGATGCGATCGCTGCCGGGAACGTTCGCCCCACGCAGACGCGAAGGCAGGCCGATCAACGCGCGTTCAAGCAAGGCGAAGTCGAGTGGGGTGCCGTCGTCGATATGCAGATCCCCGTGGTGCAGATCCCCGTGGTGCAGCCATTGCCACAATTGCGTGCGGGCGATTTCGGCGGTCGCGGCGTCTTCCATCAGGTTGTGGATCGGCACGCAGCCGTTGCCGGCCAACCATGCGGCGAGATAGCGCACGCAGACTTCGACATTGCCGTCGAAGCCGGCGTGGGTGATCGTGCCGAGGCTCGGGTGCAACAAATCCGCGGCGGAAACATCCACGTCTTCGCGCAGCACCTCAAGCTGGTTGTCGCCGGTCACGACCGTCGCGAAGGCGTCGCGCGCAACCGGGATCAACGCCGGATGCGCGACCCAGGTGCCGTCGTGGCCGGCACGCGCCTCGCGCAACTTGTCGGCGGTGACGCGTTCCAGTGCGCGGGTGTTGGCTTCGGCATCGTTGGCGATCGGGATCTGCGCCGCCATGCCGCCCATCGCGAACGCGCCACGGCGATGGCAGGTCTTGATCAGCAGTTCCGAATAGGCTTTCAGGAACGGCTGCGTCATCGTCACCTGGCCGCGTTCCGGCAGCACGCGGTCGCGATGGCCGCGCAGCGTCTTGATGTAGGAGAAGATGTAGTCCCAGCGCCCGCAGTTGAGTCCGACGATGCGATCGCGCAGGGCGTGCAGGATTTCGTCCATTTCGAACGCGGCGGGCAGCGTCTCGATCAGCACGGTCGCCTTCAGTTGCCCGTGCGGCAGGCCGAGTTCGTCCTCGACGAAGGACATCGCCTGGTCCCACAGCGCCGCTTCTTCCATCGATTGCAGCTTGGGCAGGTAGAAGTAGGGACCGCGATCCTTCGCCGCGAGTGCGCGTGCGTTGTGGAAGCAGAACAGACCGAAGTCGAACAGCGCGCCCGACATCGGCTCGCCATCGACGGTCACGTGCTTCTCGTCGAGATGCCAGCCACGCGGCCGCACGATCAGTACAGCGCGTTCCTGTTCCGGGCGCAGGGCATAGCGCTTGCCGTCTTGCCCGTTCAAAGCCGGGCCGGTGAATTCGAGGCTGCCGGCGATCGCGGCCCGCAGGGCGATCTGGCCTTCGACCAGGTTGGCCCAGGTCGGGGAGGTGCTGTCCTCGAAATCGGCCATGTAGCAATCGGCCCCCGAGTTCAGGGCGTTGATCACCATCTTGGGATCGACCGGCCCGGTGATCTCGACCTGGCGGCGTTGCAGGGCGGCCGGGATCGCGGCCACCTTCCAGTTGCCAGAGCGGATCGCGGCGGTGTCGGGCCGGAAGTCGGGCAGGGCACCGGCATCGTAGCGGGCCTGGCGCTGGCGGCGATCGTCCAGCAACCGGCGGCGAACAGGCTCGAACTTGCGGTGAAGCCCGGCCAACAGGGCCAGGGCGTCGGGGGTCAGCAGGCCATCCTGTCCGTTGGCCTGGGCGGTCACATGCGGGAGGTCGGGCGCGAAGGTCTGGGGCTGGGCGGACATCGGCGGGATCTGCGGCACAGCGATCTGCTGCACTGCAACCATCCGGTGCCGGATAGTATTTCGCAACGCAAAGTTGTCAATCGAATATATTTGGAAAACTAATACTGAAATCCCGGCCATGAGCGAAGACCGCGACCACGCGCCTCGTTTCTCCTACAAGGGCAGTCGCCTCAAGCCTTTGCGCGCGTTCTGCCAGGTGGCGCGACTGGGCTCGATTTCGCGGGCGGCCGAGGCGCTATTCCTCAGCCAGCCGGCGGTGAGCCTGCAAATCCAGGCGCTGGAGCGCGAATTCGGCACGAAGTTGTTCCAGCGCCAGGGGCGTCGCCTCGATCTCAGTGAAGACGGCACGCTGCTTTATGGATTGGTCGCGCCGCTGGTCGATGGCCTCGACAGCCTGCATGGCAATTTCCGTGAAGCCTTGCACGGCAAGGGAACCGGCGAACTGCAGATCGCCGCAGGCACCTCGACCATCATCCATTTGTTGCCGCCGATCGTCGCCGCGTTCAAGGCCGCGCATCCCAACGTCAAGCTGACGCTGCACAACGTCACCGGGGCCGGCGGACTCGAGATGCTGCGCGCCGACAAGGTCGATCTCGCGGTCGGTTCGATGCTCGACGTGCCCAACGACATCCGCTATGCGCCTGCCTACAACTTCGATCCGATGCTGATCATGCCGCCCGACCATCCGTTGGCCGGCAAGCAGGACATCACGCTGTCGGATCTCTCCCCCTATGGATTGATCCTGCCGCCGCAGCGGCTCACCACGTATCGTTTCGTCGACCTGGTGTTCCAGCGCGCGCGCGTGCCCTACACGGTGGCGATGGAGGTTGGTGGCTGGGAAATCATCAAGCAGTACGTGGCGATGGGCATGGGCATCAGCATCGTCACCTCGATCTGCCTGACGCCGGTGGACCACGAGCGTCTCGTTGCACGTTCGCTTGCGCGCTATTTCCCTTCGCGCAGCTACGGTGTGGTGTTGCGCAAAGGCAAGTTCCTGTCGAAACACGCACGCGCCTTCGTCGATCTCATCAAGCCGGATTTGCTCGAGGCCCGCGACTACTATCACAGCGGTCATTCCGATCGCTGATACAGCTTCTGATTGATCCACACGATGGCGTCGGCATGAATGGATCGCCCCGGATAACATCCTGTTAACAACACAAAGCGCACTGTGTTCTGGCACTACGGCGCAATGCCGTAACGGCCACTCAGCCGCGCGCACTTCCCACCCCATTCTCCGCAACTGAGCCTCCGTGTTCCCGCCCCCGGCAGTAACTCCGGCTTCGGCCGCCCGCGATTCCGTATATCCGCGGATACGCACTCCAAAAAGGCACCAAACCATGAGCACCATGACTAGCACTCCGAACACCAAGAATCTTCTCGACACCGCTGCCGCCGATGGCTCATTCAAGACCTTCGGCAAGGCCATCGAGCAAGCCGGCATGAGCGACACCTTGCGCGGCACCGGCCCCTTCACCGTTTTTGCACCGACCGATGCGGCATTCGACAAGCTGCCGGCCGGCAAGTTGGACAACCTGTTCAAGCCGGAAAACAAGCAGGAACTCGTCTCACTGTTGAACTACCACGTTATGAACGGCCGCAAGTCGGTGGCCGACATCGGCAAGTGGGAAGCGGCAAAAACGGTCAACGGCCAGTCCGCTCCGATCAAACTGGCCAATGACAAGGTCAGCATCGATGGCGCATTGGTGACCACAGGCGACATCAATTCGAGCAATGGTGTCATCCACGGCATCGACAAGGTCAATATCCCGACCAAGCAATAAAGCATTCCGACCAAGCAACAGGATGTTGCTGACGTAAATCGGGAGTTGTGAAGCGGCGGGCAAGGGAGGGCCCGGCCGCTTCTTTTTTACATGAAGATGCTGAGGGCAACGACCGGCGTGACCGATCGCGTGTTGTGGCCCCAGGCCGGGATGTAACGCGTCCCGAAGATCACGCCGACGCGTGGCGACCAGTTGTATTCGACCGCCGGAACGACCGCGAAGGTGTCGCTGGCGTGGCTTCGGCTGCGCACGCCGGATGTGTCGCGCAAAGTCGTTGCGGCGTCGTGGCGATAGTAGAAATCCGTCGCCACCACCCAGTTGCTGGTGATGCTGTATTCCCAGGCATTGTCGAAGGCCACGCTGTTGCCGGGGCGGGCATGGCCGTCAAAGCCGACGGACGTGCCGTACACGCTGAGGTCGCGGACGTGCACGCGATCCGAATGGGAGCCGCTGATGTTGACGCGGCCGCGCAGGATGCGGCCGTTCGGCATCCAGAAATAGTGCTGCGCATAGATGCCGAGCGTCGTCGTGCGGGCGCCGCTGCCGAAGCCGTTGCTTGCGCGATCGAGGCGATCGTATTTGCCGGTGGGTAGCGATTCCTCAAGCGCGACAGCGACCGCCGGCCGGTTCTTTTCCCGCGAATAGGTGGTCAACGCGTATTGCGCATGCAGCGAGATATCGCCGGTTCCGATGCGCGTGCTGCCACCACCGCCATCGATGCGGGTGTAACCGAACAATGGGCGCAGGCCGACGGTGACCCGATCGCTGAGTCCATACAGCATGTAGGTCTGCGATCCCCAGGCATCGACACCGGAACTCCTGGCATCGTAGAAATAGGATTCGACATAGCCGTGGCCTTTCGGCAGCGATGCCGGCGAATTGGAGATCACCGAACCCGTCCACCACGCATCGTCCAGCGATTGTTGTGCGGGCGAAGTGGTTTCTTCGGCGAAAGCATGCCCTGCGATTGCGGATCCGCTGAGGAAAACCGCAAGCGGCAGTGTGCGAGTCATGTGCTTGCGATCGAATCGATCGATGAACCGGGGCATCGCGGTCTCTCCGTCTATCCCGGATTATAGGGACGAAAGCGGCGTGATCCGGATGTGCCGATCGTCAGGGGGATTCGGCGGGATGCAGGCGTGCGCGCATCTTCGCGACATCAAGCCTGCGAATGACGCGCGGAAGATTGGTCCAGATCGCGTGATAGCCGTAACCGCCACGCTGCATCTCGCGGATCGCGTCTTCCTTGCTCCAGTCCTGCACCACCACGCGATAGGCCGCGATCATCACGCCGGTGCGGTCGGCGCCGTGTTGGCAGTGCACCAGCACGGGTTGTTTCGCCGGATCGCTGGCGATGCGCAGGAAGTCGAGGATCTCGCCATCGGTGACGTGCCAAGTCCATACCGGGATGTGTTCGAGCGTCGCGCGCTTCGGCTCGGGCGCGGTGTCCGGCATCGGGCGCAGGTTGACGATGGTGCGGATGCCGAGCGTGTCGGCGGCGGCGAATCCCTGCGCGTCCGGCCGCGACGAACGCCACAAGGTTGGCGTCACCCGGTGCAGGTTGTGCAATCCGGCGTTGGCGACGGGTTGCGCCCAAGTTGACGGGCGTTGCGTGGAATCAACCGCCTGCGTGGTCATGCAGCCGGAGATGGCGCATGCAAGCAGGGCCGCGATCAAGTATTGCCCGACTGCCGGACGTGCGATGAGGTAGGTCATGCGGATTCGGAAGGGGCTGCTGGATGCGACTTGCCCGGACGGGCGCCTGGGCACAGTATCGATCAACAGATGCGCCCAATGGCGAGGAGGGAAGCGAATGCCTGCGAACAAGACGCAACCGACCGATGCCAGTGTCGAGCAATTCCTGGCATCGATCGAATCCGAATCACGCCGCGAGGATTGCATCGCATTGGCGGCATTGATGGAGAAAGCCGCGAAATCACCTGCCCGGATGTGGGGCAGCGGCATCGTCGGAGTCGGCGTGCATCGCTACAAATACGAGAGTGGCCGCGAAGGCGAGACCTGCGCCGTCGGTTTTGGCTCGCGCAAGGATGCGATCAGCATCTACGGCTTGCATGGTGCTGGCGAGGCATCCGGCCTGTTGGCGAAGCTCGGCAAGCACAAGACCGGCAAGGGCTGTCTCTACGTCGCGCGCATGAGCGACATCGACGCCAAGGTACTGGAGAAGATGATCGCCGCTGCGACGAAGGTGCGAGCGAGCGGTTAAACGACCGTCGCCACGCGCCCGCGCAACGAATTCGGCAGCGCCTCGGTGATCACGACATCGACGAATCCGCCGACCAGACGGGGATGCCCGGCAAAATTCACTTGGCGCATGTTCTCGGTCTTGCCGGTGAGTTCGCTGGCGTCCTTGCGCGAGGTGCCGGTGACGAGGATGCGCTGAGTCGTGCCCACCATCGCCTTCGACAGCTCGTAACTGTGCGCGTTGATGTGCACCTGCAGTCGCGACAGTCGCGCATGCTTGGCCTCGTCGCTGACATCGTCGGCAAGGTCGGCGGCCGGCGTGCCGGGGCGGCGCGAATAGATGAAGGAGAACGATTGGTCGAAACCGACGTCCTCGATCAGCTTCATCGTCTTCTCGAAATCGGCATCGCTTTCGCCGGGGAAACCGACGATGAAGTCGGAGCTGATCGCGATGTCTGGGCGCACCGCGCGCAGCTTGCGGATCTTCTGTTTGAACTCGAGCGAGGTGTAGCCGCGCTTCATCGCCGAGAGGATACGGTCGCTGCCGGACTGCACCGGGAGATGCAGGTAGTTGGCGAGCTTGGGTACGTCGCGATAGACCTCGATCAGCGAGTCCGAAAACTCCAGCGGGTGCGAGGTGGTGAAACGGATGCGCTCGACGCCGTCGATCTCGGCGATGGTGCGGATCAGCAGGGCGAGGTCGGCGACTTCTTCGCTGTCCGTGATCGGGCCGCGATAGGCGTTGACGTTCTGGCCGAGCAGGTTGATCTCGCGCACGCCCTTGGCGGCGAGCTGGGCGACTTCCACCAGCACGTCCTCGAACGGACGGCTGACTTCCTCGCCACGGGTATAGGGCACCACGCAGAACGAGCAGTACTTCGAGCAGCCTTCCATGATCGAGACGAAGGCGGTCGGGCCTTCGGCGCGCGGCTCGGGCAGGGCGTCGAACTTCTCGATCTCGGGGAAGCTGATGTCCACCTGCGGCCGGCCGGACGCGCGACGGGCGCGGATCAGTTCCGGCAGGCGGTGCAGGGTCTGCGGTCCGAACACGAGGTCGACATAGGGCGCGCGCTTGACGATGCCTTCGCCTTCCTGGCTGGCCACGCAGCCGCCGACGCCGATCAGGACCGGCTTGTCGCCCTGCTTCAGGCTGCGCCAACGGCCCAGCTGGCTGAAGACCTTCTCCTGGGCTTTTTCGCGGATCGAGCAGGTATTGACCAGGATCACGTCGGCTTCTTCGGCGTTCGTGGTCAGTTCCAGTCCTTCGTGCTCGGCGAGAACGTCGGCCATCTTCGCCGAATCGTACTCGTTCATCTGGCAACCGTGGGTCTGGATGTACAGCTTGCCTTTCACGGCAGTCAGGTCGGTCATCTTCGTCTCCGGGGCGCGGTGGGGAATCCGGGCCGGATGGTGTGGGGCGCATATTCTAATGCCGACCCCGTGTTCCGCACTTGTATCCATCTGAATTTTGTGGAGACTTCGAAGAATGATCGGGGGGCGACTCGCGCTGGTTTTGCTCGCATTGGCATTGGCCGGCCCCGCTGCGGCCGGCACCCTGTATCGCTGCGAAGGCGCCGGCGGCACGACCTATTCCGGCACCCGCCTGGCCGGGATGCGTTGCACGGCGATGAGCACGTACCGCTCCAGCCCCACGGCCGTTTCCCCGCCGCCTGCCGCGGTCGTTGCGCCTGCCACGCAGGGAACGGCGCCCGTGGCCGTCGCCGCCAACGACACCCAGCCGGCCACCGCCGTTCCGACCGTTTCCGCGACCGGCAGCGCCACCGTTGGCCGAGGCGAGCGCCGTGTCAGCGGCGCGGTCTACTCCTACATGAAGGACGGCATCCGCTACGTCACCAGCAAGCCGCCGCGCGGGGTCGCCGCCGCCGACCTGAAGACCATCCGCTACTCCTTCATCGAGCGCTGCTTCGCCTGCGATCCGACTTCGCACATCAACTTCCGCACCCTGGCGCTGAACACCACCGCCTACCAGAGTGAAATCTCCTCGGCCGCCAAGCTCTACGGCGTGGAAGAGGCGATCGTGCGCGCGATCATCCATGCCGAATCGGCCTACAACCCGCGGGCCATGTCCCGGGTCGGGGCCCAGGGCCTGATGCAGCTGATGCCCGCCACCGCCCGTCGCTTCGGGGTCGGCAATCCCTTCGACGCCGCCCAGAACATCCAGGGTGGCGTCCAGTACTTGGCGTGGCTGGCCAAGCGCTACAACGGCGACCTCACCCGCATGGCGGCCGGCTACAACGCCGGCGAGGGCGCCGTGGACAAATACGGCGGGGTGCCGCCTTACAGCGAGACCCGCGCCTACGTCGAGCGCGTCCGTACCTTGGCCGATCGCTACCGGACCCGCAGCAGCGCCAACTGAGCACGGCGTCGCGGCCTTGGGGTGGCCCGGCGGATTGTCGGTTCGTTAAGCCTTCCGTTACACTTTCCTGTCGAACGATGGCCGGCCGCGGCAGCGCGTCCGGGCGGATCGCCAACCTTCAAACATCTTTGCTTTCGGAGTGCCGGATGGCCAACAACGAAGTACACGACGGTCCGGCCAGCCCGGGACGTCGGCGCTTCCTGACCGCAACGACTGTGGTCGTGGGCGCGGTAGGCGCGGGTTTCGCGGCGGTTCCCTTCATCAAGTCCTGGAATCCGAGCGCGCGCGCCAAGGTTGCAGGCGGCCCGGTGACCGTCAACGTCGCCAACCTGGTGGCGGGCCAGATCCTCGGTGGCGGTGTCGCCTGGCGTGGCCAGCCGATCTATGTCATCAAGCGCACCACCCAGATGCTGGACATGCTGCCGCAGATGGACGCCATGGTCGCCGATCCGAAGTCGCAGAACACCGACCAGCAGCCCAAGTACGCGCAGAACGAACACCGTTCGATCAAGCCCGACGTCCTGGTCCTGATCGGCGTCTGCACCCATCTCGGTTGCGCCCCGGAGCTGCATTCCGAGGTGAAGCCCGAGCCGTTCGATCCCGACTGGAAGGGCGGTTTCTTCTGCCCCTGCCACAAGTCGCGCTACGACATGGCCGGTCGCGTGCTGAAGTCGCAGCCGGCGCCGGCCAACCTGCCGGTGCCGCCGTACCACTTCGAAGGCGACAACCTCGTCATCGGCATCGATCCGCCGGGAGCCGCGTAAATGAGTAACGTCGTCACGCGCACCGCGCAGAACGTCATGGACTGGGTCAACGAGCGGGCGCCGGCATTGATGCCGATCTACCGCAAGCACATGACCGAGTACTACGCGCCGAAAAACTTCAACTTCTGGTACTACTTCGGCGTGCTCAGCCTGGTCGTGCTGGTCAACCAGATCCTGACCGGCATCTTCCTGACCATGCACTACAAGCCGGACGCGAAAGAAGCGTTCGACTCCGTCGAATACATCATGCGCGATGTCGACTGGGGCTGGCTGATCCGCTACATGCACTCGACCGGCGCCTCGCTGTTCTTCATCGCCGTCTACCTGCACATGTTCCGTGGCCTGATGTACGGCAGCTACCGCAAGCCGCGCGAGCTGGTGTGGCTGCTCGGCATGGTGATCTACCTGGTGCTGATGGCCGAAGCCTTCATGGGCTACGTGCTGCCGTGGGGCCAGATGTCGTTCTGGGGCGCCAAGGTGATCATCTCGCTGTTCGGCGCGATCCCGGTGATCGGCACGGACCTGACGCACTGGATCATGGGCGACTACATCCCGTCGGATGCCACGCTCAACCGCTTCTTCGCCCTGCACGTGATCGCGTTGCCGATCGTGCTGCTGCTGCTGGTGGTGCTGCACCTCGGCGCCCTGCACGAAGTCGGTTCGAACAATCCGGACGGCGTCGACATCAAGAAGGGCCCGAAGGGCAACCGCTGGGACGCGAACAAGCCGGCCGACGGCATCCCGTTCCATCCGTACTACACCGTGCACGACCTGGTCGGCATCGGTTTCTTCCTGATGTTCGCCGCGTTCGTGATCTTCTTCATCCCGAACTTCGGCGGCCTGTTCCTGGAACACGACAACTTCACCGCGGCCAACCCGTTGGTGACGCCGGCCCACATCAAGCCGGTGTGGTACTTCACCCCGTACTACGCGATGTTGCGCGTGGTGCCGTCGTTCTTCGGCATCAAGCTGTGGGGCGTGCTGGTGATGTTCGGCGCCATCGTGCTGCTGTTCCTGGTGCCGTGGCTGGACCGCTCGCCGGTCAAGTCCTATCGCTATCGCGGCAAGCTGTCGTGGGCGATGTTGTTGGGCTTCGCCGCCACCTTCATCTGGCTGGCCAAGATCGGCGGTGGCCCGGGCACCGACCCCAAGGAAGCGATCATCGGCCGCGTGCTGACGGTCTTCTACTACCTCTTCTTCCTGACCATGCCGATCTGGACGAAGATCGACAAGACCAAGCCGGTGCCGGAGCGGGTGACGTTCAACCATGACTAAGTCGATGACACCGAAGAACATGCTGAAGTCGCTCGCCGCATTCGCATTGCTCGGCCTGCTGTCCGCGCCGGTGCTGGCGTCGGAGGACGGCGTCGAACTGCAATCCGCAGGCACCGACCTCACCGACAAGGGTTCGCTGCAACGCGGTGCCAAGGACTTCCTGAGCTACTGCGCCGGCTGCCACTCGCTGAAGCACCTGCGCTACTCGCGCCTTGGCGACGATCTCGGCCTGTCCGAGCAGGAAGTGATGGACCAGCTCAACGTCACCGGCGTGAAGAACGTCGGCGAGCCGATCCTGGCGTCGATGACGCCGGAAATGGCCAAGGCTGCGTTCAACAAGGAACCGCCGGATCTTTCGCTGATCGCGCGCGTGCGCGGCAGCGACTGGATCTACACCTACCTGAAGTCGTTCTACCTTGACCCGACCCGCCCGGTGGGCTGGAACAACACGATCTTCCCGGGTGCGTCGATGCCGAACCCGCTGTGGTCGCTGCAAGGCACCCAGCAGCCGGAATACACCGCGAAGGTCGCGACTGGCGAGAAGGACGAGAAAGGTCAGGCCATCATGGCTTGCCCACACGGCACCACCGATACTGACCAGGGCTGCATCAGCCGCCTGGTGGTGGCGTCGCCGGGCACGCTGAAGCCGCAGCAATTCGACCAGGTGGCGCGCGACATTACCACCTTCCTCGAATATGCCGGTGAACCCGCGGGTCTGAAGCGTCCGGCGATCGGCGTGTGGGTGCTGGCGTTCCTGGCGCTCTTCACGTTCTTGGCGTGGCTGCTCAACCGCGAATACTGGAAGGACGTGCACTGAACGGTGCACGCGACGATGGCTCCGGCAATGGCCGGGCCAGGAGGAGAGATTGATGATGACGATGGCACCCGCAGGCGGACCGCGTTCGCGCAACACGCTGACCCTGTATTCCGCGCTGGACGACGTGGTCTGCCATCGCGTCAGGTTGGTACTGGCGGCGAAGGGCGTGACCTATGACCTCGTGCCGGTCGATCCGCAATCGCCTCCGGAAGACCTGATCGACCTCAACCCGTACCAGTCGGTGCCGACCCTGGTCGAGCGCGACCTGGTGCTGTACGCGGCGTCGGTGGTGAGCGAATACCTCGACGAGCGCTATCCGCATCCGACCCTGATGCCGATGGACCCGATCTCGCGCGCCCGCGTGCGCCTCGCGATGCTGCGCATCGAGCACGATTGGGTGCCGCAGGTGCAGGCGATCCAGCTCGGCAACAAGACCCAGGCCGAAGCCGGCCGCAAGCGCTTGTCGGAGCTGCTGGTGCAGTCGATCCCGCTGTTCAAGGCCAGCAAGTTCTTCCTCAACACCGAGATGAGCCTGGCCGATTGCGCGATGGCGCCGATCATCTGGCGCCTGCAGGCGCTGGACGTGGCGCTGCCGAAGGACGGCAAGGTGATCGAGGATTACGGCAACCGCATCTTCCGCAACCCGGGCTTCACCCGCAGCCTGACGGAAGCGGAAAAGAAGCTGCGCGCGCTGCCGGAGTGAGTGGCGACGCCGCCCTGGCGATGACCAGCCAGCGCCCGTACCTGTTGCGGGCGATCTACGAATGGATCGTAGACAACGGCATGACGCCGCACGTGCTGGTGGACGCCAAGCGTCCCGGCGTGAGCGTTCCGCCGAGTACCGTGCGTGACGGACAAGTGGTGCTGAACATCGCCGAGCGCGCGGTGGGGCAGTTGCGCATGGACAACGACCTGATCGCCTTCAATGCGCGTTTCGGAGGCGTCAGCCATGCGGTGTTCGTGCCGATCGACGCGGTGCTGGCGATCTACGCACGCGAAACCGGGATGGGCATGGCCTTGCCGCCGGATGCGGAAGTCGCCGGCGATGGTGCCGAATCCGCGGAAGATGCCGACGGCGATCCTCAGGAATCGTCCGCGCCGCCTGCGATCTCGCCGTTGCGTAGCGTGCCGAGCGATGCGGCGTCCGATGACACTGGCGACGACGAACCTTCGCCGACACCGCCGCCGAAGCGCGGCGCGCATCTGAAGATCGTCAAGTAAGACACGATCGCGCTGCGTTCAGTGCAGCGGCGAGCTGAAATCCGCGACGACCACCGGTTCCGGGCGCGTCGGTCCGGCGAATTCCACCAGCCGGTCACCTAGTAATACCAACTGCCCGGCATGGCGATCGTTGCCGTCGCTGGAGTACTCGAAGCGGAATCGGCGCTCGAGTTTCAGCCAGCCGTCGCCGGGATCACGGCGCAGGCGAATACCGGCGCTTTGCACGCTCTCGTCCAGCCATTGCACCTGCGCGGCATTGCAGGCATTGCGGCCGAGTTCGCGCGCGCGATCGTAGGCGCCACGGGCGGACTGCCACCACCAGAAGCCGATCCCGAACAGGATCAGCGCGATGAGCGGTGCGGCGTCGCTCATGGATCGCGCAGGCGCAACAGCGCCGCCCAGTTCTGGCGATTGAAGCCGCAGGCCGATTCGTTGTCGGGCGAGCAGCCGACCTGGAAGTCTTCCTCTTCCCCCTGCATGCCGATGTTGACCGGACGCGGCAGCACCAGCAGGTTCTGCGCGTCCAGTTGCAGCTTGCGCAGGGTCACCGCGTTCTCGACATTGCCGCCGATGGTTTCGACGAAATGCCTGTTGAAGTCGGTGCGCACAACCACGTCGCAGTGAGCGGCCTGGTTGAGTGAGGGATTGGCGGCAAACGCGGCGCGCAGGCCGTCATAACCGATGATGGTGCGCGACAGGCGCACGTAGCACAGCAGGTCGCCGAGCTGGGGGCGCGAGATGCCGGGATTGATCGCGTAGTACGGCCCGCGATTGGCGAATGCATCGCGGATGTAATCGATGTGGCGCGGCGACGTGTGGAAACCGGGAATCTGCGCCTTGGTCATCACGTAGGAGATGAACGCCGCCGACCACGGGGTATCGATGATGAAGCCGCGGCAATCGGAGCGGATGCCGGCGGTGACCATGCCGAAGGCCGATTCGCAGGCACTGGCGCCGGGGCGTCCGCCATCGACCATTTCGCCGAGGGTGTTGCCGTCGCGCCAGTACTCCGAGACTTTCTGCCAGGCCTCGGTGCCGTCATTGAGGCGCGAGCGCTCGGCTTCGGTGACGGGCAGGGTGCGCAAACCGCCATCGATCGCGATGAAGGGTGAATACCAGTTCCGGTTTTCGCGCTGGGCGATTTCGAGGATGCGCTGCGCCTGCGTTCCGGTGGGCACGTAGGCGCGCGGCGAGGGCGCAGAGGCGGGGATCGTTGATTGCGATTGTTGCTGCGCTTGCGTTGCAGTCGGCGGTATTGGCGTTTGCTGCTGTGTGGATTGCTGCGGTTGTGCAACCGGAGACGTGGTTGGCACGGGCGTGATCTGCGACTGCGCCGATGCCGTGCCAGCCAGCAGCAGGGCAGCGAGCGCGAGGGAGATCCGGTTGGTCATGGTCATGATCCTTGGTTGGGTCCCCTTGGATGGAAAATCAAGCGAAGTGCGCCGGTACTGGCCCCAGTTTCATCGACAGGTCGATGGCGTGCACGTGTTTGGTGAGCGCCCCGATCGAAATGCAGTCGACGCCGTCTTCGGCGATGGCGCGCAACGATGCAAGGTCGACGCTGCCCGATACTTCCAGCGGGATCTTTCCGCCGAATTCGTCGTGGGCGATGCGGACCGCCTCGCGGCGCGTCGTCGCGTCGAAATCGTCGATGAGGATTCGGGTGCAGCCAGTGGCCAGCGCCTCGCGCAATTGCGCGATCGTTTCGACTTCGATCACCAACGGCAGCTGCGGGAAGCGCGCATGCGCGAGGGCCGCCGCCGCGGCGATGGAGCCGGCGGCGCGGATGTGGTTCTCCTTCAACATCACCGTGTCGTACAGGCCGATGCGATGGTTGTGGCCGCCGCCCATCCGCACCGCGTATTTCTGGGCGATGCGCAGACCGGGCAGGGTCTTGCGGGTATCAAGGATCTGCGCGCGCGTGCCGGCAACGGCTTCGACGTGGCGCGCGGTGATCGTGGCGGTGCCGGACAGCGTCTGCAGGAAATTGAGGGCGGCGCGTTCCGCCGTGACCAGGGCGCGGCTGCGGCCGTGCAGGATCGCGAGCACCGTTCCGGCTTTGACGCGTGTGCCTTCCTCGATGCGCCAGTCGATGCGGACATCGGGATCGAGCGCGCGATGGCAGGCGTCGAACCAAGGTCGCCCGGCGATCACCGCGTCTTCCTTGCACAGCAGGTAAGCGGTATCGGCACTATCAGGCAACAGGCTGGCGGTGGCGTCGCCGTTGCCGATGTCTTCCGCCAAGGCGGCGCGCACGTTCTCTGCGACCACCGCCGGATCGGGCGGTTGCACGCTCGGTGCGACGAGACTCATCCCTGCGCCGGTCCGGCCAGCGATCCCGCGTCCAGCGCCTCGTCGGGCAGCAGCACCGGGATGCCGTCATCGACGCGATAGATGCGCTTGCCATCGCGAGTCACCAGCGCCTCGCGCAGGGTGTCGGTCTGGCGATGCCCGCCGAATTGCACGCCGGACTGGCCGATCGCCGTGTTGAGGGCCTTGAGGCGCTCGCCATCGAGCTGGGCCAGCGGCTGGCGGGTGACCGGGCAGACCAGGATGTCCAGCAACTTCTTGTCCATGCGGCGGAATTGACGGAATGCGGGAAGAGAACCGATAGAATACGTCTTTAATCGTGGAGACGGCGATGAGCGGCGATCACCCGGCCCCCCTGGTGGGCATCGTGATGGGTTCGCGATCCGACTGGGAAACCATGCTGCATGCGGCGGAAAAGCTGCAGGCGCTGGGCATTCCGCACGAGGTGAAAGTGGTTTCGGCGCATCGCACGCCCGACGTGCTGTTCGATTACGCCGAGAACGCAGCATCGCGTGGCCTGCGAGCGATCATCGCCGGTGCCGGCGGCGCCGCGCACCTGCCGGGCATGCTGGCATCGAAGACCGCACTGCCGGTGCTCGGCGTTCCTGTGCAGTCGAAGGCCTTGAACGGCCTCGATTCATTGTTATCGATCGTGCAGATGCCGGCCGGCATTCCGGTCGCGACCTTTGCCATCGGCCATGCCGGCGCGGCCAATGCGGCGCTGTTCGCGGCGGCGATGCTGGCGACCACCGATGCGGATATCGCGAAATCGCTGGCGGCGTTCCGCCAGAAGCAGACCGATGACGTCAAGGCCGCGGACGATCCGCGCATCGCATGACAACCGTTGGCATTCTCGGCGGCGGGCAACTGGCCCGCATGATGGCTTTGGCGGGCGCGCCGCTCGGCCTGCGTTTCCTCGTACTCGACAGCGTGGCCGATGCCTGTGCCGGGCAGTTCGCGCCGATGGTGGTCGGCGACTACACCGATGAAGCCGCGCTGGCCGAATTCGCCTCGCGCATCGACATCGCCACCTTCGATTTCGAGAACGTGCCGGCGCAGTCCGCGCAATGGCTGACCGACCGGGTGCCGGTGTTCCCGAATCCGCGTGCGCTGGGATTGACGCAGGATCGCCTCGCCGAGAAAACCCTGTTCCGCGAACTCGGCATTCCTGTTCCCGATTTCATGGACGTGCCCGATCGTGCCGCACTGGATGCGGCGGTCAAGACGATTGGTGCGCCGTGCATCCTCAAGACGCGCCGCCTCGGCTACGACGGCAAGGGCCAGTTCCGCCTGCGCGACGATCGTGCGGAAACGCTCGATGCCGCGTGGGATGCACTGGGTGCACAGGCAAGTCGCACCGGCCTGATCCTCGAAGCCTTCATCCCGTTCGAATCCGAAGCATCGGTGGTTGCAGTGCGCGGCCGCGACGGCGAATTCCGTGCCTGGCCGCTCACCCGCAACTGGCATGTCGATGGCGTGCTGTCGGCGAGCCTGGCGCCGGCGGGATTTTCCGTCGATCTGGAAGCGCAGGCGACTGCGTATGCGCGCACCTTGGCGGAGTCGCTCGATTATGTCGGCGTGTTCGCGCTGGAATTGTTCGTGCGCGATGGCAGGCTGATGGCCAACGAGATCGCGCCGCGCGTGCACAACTCCGGCCACTGGACCATCGAAGGCGCGGAAACGTCGCAGTTCCAGAACCACTTGCGCGCGGTGCTCGGATTGCCGCTCGGCAACACGCGCATGGTGGGGCATGCATGCATGCTCAACTGGATCGGCAGCATGCCCGATGCGAATCCGGTACTCGCGGAGGCCGGCGGCCACTGGCACGACTACGGCAAGGAAGCGCGCGCCGGACGCAAGGTCGGCCATGCGACGTTGCGCGACGACTCGGCGCAGGCGTTGACAGATGCGTTGCAGCGTGTCGGTGCTGCGTTGGGGCGTGACGACCAGATCACGCCGGTGATCGAGGCGTTGCGCGCCTAGCGTTTCAAGTTGCCGGCGGATGTTCGCCGAGTTCGCGCATGCGCACGATCAAACCGATGTTGTAGACCAGCGTGTAGCTGATCAGCACGGCCGCGATGGCCATCGTCAGCACGCTCGGCTGCTGTTGTGCGCCGGTCATTCCGCCGCCCTGGGTGAAACGCCAGACCAGTCGTCCGGCCAATGCCAGCGTCAGCAGTCCGCCGATCCACGGATTCGGGATGTAGGTGCGCACGCCATTGCGCCATTCGGCATGGGTATGGCGCAGGCCGAACCATCCCAGCACGACGCCTGCAGCCAGCCCGCCCGCCATCGGCAACGCCGCGTGCGGCACGAAGACCGCAGCGAGCGCCAGCATCACCGTCACCACCGAGATCAGCGCGAGGCGGACATATGTCCGCCTCGGCTTCCAAGACTGCGGCCCGAAATTGCCGCGCACACGGCGATAGAACACCCACGCGATCAGCAGCGGGGTGGCATAGGGCAGCAGCTGGTTCGGCGTGAATGTCACGCGCTTACTTCATGTTCCCGGCGATGAAGTCCCAGTTCACCAGGCTCCAGAAGTTCTCCATGTACTTCGCGCGCAGGTTGCGGTAGTCGATGTAGTAGGCGTGTTCCCACACGTCGCAGGTCATCAGCGGGGTGTCGTCGCCGGTCAGCGGGGTAGCGGCATTCGACGTGCTGACCAGCGCCAGCGAACCGTCCTTGCGCTGCACCAGCCACGCCCAACCGGAGCCGAAGGTCTTGATCGCGGTGTCGGTGAACTGCTGCTTGAAGGTCGCGAAATCGCCGAAAGCCTTGTTGATGCCGTCGGCCAGCTTGCCGGTCGGCTCGCCGCCACCGTTCGGCTTCATGCAGTTCCAGTAGAAGGTGTGGTTCCACACCTGCGCGGCGTTGTTGAACATGCCGCCCTGCGACTTCTTCACGATCTCGACCAGGTCCATCTTCTCGAACTCGGTACCGGCGATCAGGCCGTTGAGATTGTCGACGTAGGCCTTGTGGTGCTTGCCATAGTGGTAGTCGATGGTTTCGCCGGAAATATGCGGTTCCAGCGCGGTGCGATCGTAGGGGAGGGCGGGCAATTCGATGGCCATGGGGAAACCTCGGGCAGGCGGTAGAATGTGCATTCTAGCGGACCGACCGTAAGTGGTCCGTGCATGCATATTCCCGGAGATCGTCATGTCCGTCATGGACCGCATCAAGGCCGATGTCGAAGGCCACCCCATCGTCCTCTTCATGAAGGGAACGCCGCAGTTCCCGATGTGCGGCTTTTCCAGCCGCGCGGTGCAGGCGCTCAAGGCCGCCGGCGCGGGCGAACTGTTCACCGTCAACGTGCTGGAAGATCCGGAAGTGCGCGCCAACCTGCCGCGCTATTCCAACTGGCCGACGTTCCCGCAACTCTTCATCAATGGCGAACTGATCGGCGGTTGCGACATCGTCAGCGAACTGTACGAATCGGGCGAACTGGCCCGGATTGTCAGCGAAGCCGGCAAGGCGTGAGCGACGCGCGTCGCCTCGACGGGCGCGTCGTCCTGGTGACGGGCGCCACCGGCGGGCTCGGCCGCGAGGCGGCGATGGCCTGCGCGCGCGAAGGCGCGACGGTGGTGATCCTCGGTCGCAAGCTGGCCAAACTGCATCGCGTCCACGATGCCATCGCTGCCGAAGGCGGCGACGTCGCGATTTACCCGATGGACCTCGAGGGTGCCAGCCCTGACGACCATCTTGAATTGGCGGAAAAACTCGACAGCGAATTCGGTTGCCTGGACGGACTGCTGCATTGCGCCGCGCACTTCAATGCGCTGGTCCCGTTCCCGCACAGCGATCCCTCCGACATCGCGCGCGCGCTGCACGTCAATGCGACCGCACCGGCGTGGTTGACCATGGCCTGTTTGCCGGTGATGCAGAAATCGCAGGACGCCGCCGTGGTGTTTGTCGTCGACGCGCCCGAGCGCTGCGAGCGTCCGTTCTGGGGCGGTTATGGCATGGCGAATCCGGCGCGTCGCGCGCTGGTGCCGATGCTGGCGGGTGAGTTCGTGCCGGAATCTCCCGTTCGCATCCATGGCCTGCAGCCGGGCCCGATGAAAACCGAGCTGCGCGGTCGCGCCTGGATGGAGGATTTCGATCCATCCGTGCGCCTGCCCTCGGCCTATGCCCCGGCCTGCGTCGAACTGCTATCGTCCGCGGGACGTCCGTTCACCGGCCAGATCCGGGTAGTGCAGGCATGACGCTCGCTTCCGCGGCATTGATGCTGTTTCTGATCCTCGATCCGCTGGGCAACGTCCCCGTGGTGCTGGGACTGCTGCGTCCCCTGCCCAGGGAACGCCGGCGGGCCGTCTTGGTCCGGGAAATGCTGATCGCGCTCGGCGTGCTGATGGTCTTCCTGTGGATCGGCCCGTCGGTGCTGCGGCTGATGCACCTCGACCAGCAGGCGGTCTCGATCGCCGGCGGCATCATCCTGTTCCTGATCGGCATCCGCATGATCTTTCCGGTCCCGGAAGGGATCATGGGCGAATTGCCGGACGGCGAACCCTTCATTGTCCCCATCGCCGTGCCGATGGTGGCCGGCCCCTCGGGAATGGCGGCGGTGATGCTGCTGGGCACCGAGGATCCCGCCCATCAGCTGCAATGGAGCCTGGCCCTGCTGCTGGCCTGGGGCGGAACGGCGGTCATCTTGCTGTCATCCACCCTTCTTTATCGCCTGCTGGGGATGCGCGTGCTGACCGCAGTCGAGCGCCTGATGGGCATGCTGCTGGTGGCCATTTCCGTGCAAATGTGCCTTGACGGCATTCGCCAATACCTGGGAGCGGCGACAGGTAGCTGAACCTGTGCGGGCTGTCGGATATCCGGCAAGTCGTTGACACGGCACTGTCATGTCGCTCACCTAAGGTTTAACATGTCGTTAACCCTGCTGCCTGCCCGGGGATAGCCCCCTGCATGCCTGCGGGATGTGGCGCGTCTACTTATTTCATGAATCGATTCCCAAGGGGGAACTGCATGTCGTCTTCCAATCTCCGACTGTCGAAGCTGAGTCTCGGTCTGCTCGCCGCACTGGCAGTGGCGCCGGTGTTCGCGCAGAGCACCGCATCCGGTATCGCCGGCCGCATCACTACCGCCAATGGTCAGGCTGTTTCCGGTGCCGAAGTGACCATCACTCACGTCGAATCGGGCACGGTCAGCCGCAGCATCACCGATGCCAATGGTCGCTATAACGTCAGCGGTCTGCGCCCGGGTGGCCCGTACACGGTGAAGGTGCATTCGTCGGCGGGTGACAAGACCCAGGACGGCGTGTTCGTGAACCTCAACGAAGTCGCACAGGTGAATGAGGCTGTCGGCGCCGCAGGCAACGAGTTGGGAACGGTCACGGTCACCGGTCGCGCCACGGCAGAACTGTTCAACCCTGACAAGAAGGGCTTGGGGACGAACATCGCCGGTCGCAAACTGGAAACCGCGATATCCGGCAATCGTTCGATCGATGATATTGCGCGCCTCGATCCGCGCATCAACATCACCGACCAGAACAATGGTTCGATCTCCGTTTCCGGCCAGAACAACCGTTTCAACAACATCACGGTTGACGGCTTGTCCCAGAGCGATCCCTTCGGCCTGAATGCCAACGGCCTGCCATACACCGGCTCGCCGATCTCGCCGGACACCATCGCCGCGTACAACATCGCGACCACCGATTTCGATACGTCTTCCGACACCGTCGGTGCCAACATCAATGCGGTGACCAAGTCGGGTACCAACCAGTTCCATGGTTCGGTGTACTACGCGTACAAGGACGCCAACAGCATGGTCGGCCGCCTCGGTGGCCATGCATATACCGGTTTCGACAAGGACAAGACGTTCGGCGTGACCTTTGGCGGTCCGATCATCAAGGACCGTCTGTTCTTCTTCGCGTCGTATGAAAACCAGAAGACCACCGGCATCTCCGGCGTCGGCACTGATGCCGTGACCAGTGGCAAGCTCACCTCGCAACAGGTGAACGATGTCGCCAATGCCTTCCAGTCGATTGGCATCCAGGCCGGCCAGTACGGCGCCGGCAGTGCCATCACCCTGGAAGACAAGCGCTATCTGGCCAAGTTCGACTGGAACATCAACGACAAGCATCGCGCCAGCCTCACGCTGCAGCGCACGGAGGAAACCAAGCCGACGCCGTACAGTGCGTACGTGAAGGATATTTCCGCGATCCTGCCGAGCAACTGGTACACGATCAACAGCAAGACCGACAACTACGCGGTGCAGTTGTTCAGCGACTGGAGCGACAATTTCAGCACCGAAGCGAAGGTCAGCTACCAGAAGTTCGACAACACCAACGGCGCGGCTATAAACCAACCTGAAGTGTGGGCGTGTTTCCCGACCGCCGCTGACACGCCTGCAAATATTGCCTCGCGTTGCGGTGCGACCGGAAGCAACCCCAATCCCGGCAGCGCCAGTGATCCCTGGGTGGTTGCCGGTGAGGATCGTTTCCGTCACGAGAATGCGATCCACAGCAAGCGCATCAACGCCACTTTCGTCGGTACGTATCACGCTGGCAACCATGTCATCAAGGGCGGGTTCGACTACCTGAGCAACGAGGTTGCCGATCTGTTCGGCTCGTTGCTGCACGGCGCGTATGTGTTCTACGACAAGAACGGCAATGGCACCCCGGCCGATGAAATCGCCAGCAAGAACTATGCTGCATTCATCAAGAACTACCTGCCGACCGGCGTCACCCTGAACGATATTTCGGGCTCATGGAAGTACACCCAGATCAGCCCCTTCCTGCAGGACACCTGGCAGGTCACCGACAACCTGTCGTTGACCTATGGCGTGCGCGTTGATATTCCCAAGGCCAACCGTGCACCGCCGGTTGCGGTTGAAAGTGCGACCAACACCGCGCCGGGCGCGACGGCGGGTGCGCCGGTGTGGCAGAGCCGCTTCGGTTACCCCAGCAATACCACGCTGGGTTCCGGCAACAAGGTCATCGAACCGCGTCTCGCCTTCAACTACAAGTTCAATACTGCGCGCCCGATGCAACTGCGCGGCGGTATCGGCCTGTTCCAGTCCACGCCCCCGTACGTGTGGTTGACCAATCCGTACATGAACAATGGCGTGACCTCATCGAAGGGGTTTACCACGACCACCCCGGCCACTGCTCCGTTCAGTCCTGATCCGAACAATCAGCCGGGCCCGACGGCCGCGGTTGCGGGGACGTGCTCCACGACCGCTACCTGCCAGATCGATGTGCTCGATCCGAACTTCAAGATGCCGACGGTATGGAAGGGCGCGCTGGCGTTCGATACGGTGTTGCCGATCTTCGACATCGTGGCTTCGGTTGAAGTCTCGCACTTGAAGAACAAGAACACGATTGCCTATTTGGCACCGAATCTCGGCGTGCCCAATGGCACGCTGCCCGACGGTCGCCTGTCGTACTGGAAGACGCTGTCGACCAACGGCGCCAGCATCGGCACGGGGACCAACAACGGCAACTTCACCGAGATGAGCAATCGCTCGACCGTGTTGACGAACAGCAACAAGGGCAGTTCGGATGCGATCACGGTTGCCCTGAGCAAGGCACTGACGAATGGCCTGAGCGTCAATTTCAGCGCCACGTTCACCCATGCCACCGAAGCCAACCCGGGCACCAGCTCGCAGGCGTTCTCGAATTTCAATTTCGTCAGTTACGTCAATCCGTACACGACGTCGGACCAGGTCATCGCCACGACTTCCAGCTACGTGATCAAGCGTGCGTTCAAGTTGGGGCTGAACTACGATCATGCCTTCTTCGGGGATTACCGCACCACGATTTCGGCCTTCTACAGCGGCCATACCGGCCTGCCGTACAGCTGGACCTTCGGCACCGATGTCAACGGCGATTCCATCTCCAACGTCGACCTGGCCTACATCCCGTTGCGCAACGATCCGAGGGTGAGCTACGGCACGGCAACGGGAGCCCAGGTTGCTGCGTTCCAGGACTTCATCGACAAGAACCCCTACCTGGCGACCCACCGTGGTCAGATTGCCGGCCGCAATTCCACTTCACAGCCGTGGAGCAACCAGCTCGACCTTGGCGTGCAGCAGGAGTTCCCGGGCTTCTTCAAGGGACACAAGTCGGTCGTGCGCCTGGACATCTTCAATTTCCTCAACATGCTCAACAAGAACTGGGGACAGGTCCAGACGATCGGCTTCTTCCAGACCCGTCGTCTCGCCAACGTGAAGGGCATCCAGGGCAGTGGTGCGAACGCACAGTACGTCTACGATCTTGGTACGCCAACGTCGCCGACTTGGCAGAACTTCGGAATCTACGACTCCTACCAGAACCCGGCTCGCGTGGTCTCGCGCTGGTCGGCTCTGCTGACCCTGAAGTACAAGTTCTGATCCATCGTGACATCTGCAACACCATGGAGGCCGGGGAAACCCGGCCTCCATTTTTTTCGTGGTTGGCCCGTGAGCGTGATCGCGCGGAAGAGCGCTAGAATCGAAGCATGAATACGACAACGAAGAATTCCGGAACCGATCCGCAGCCCCTGGAAAGCCAGGCCAATAGCACCGTCGATGCAAGCCTGTATCCCAAGGGCAGTCTCGATATCCTGTCTCGCGAGGAAGTCGCCAGACTGCGCGATGCCTCCGCCGGCGGCATGCACGACCTCTTGCGCAAATGCGCATTGGCGGTGCTGACCAGCGGCAGCGCCTCCGATGATCCGCATCTGGCCAGCCGCAAATATTCCGATTTCGACATCCAGGTCCAGCAGCAGGATCGCGGCGTCCGCATCGAACTGAAGAACGCACCGGCGATGGCCTTCGTCGATGGACAAATCATCCGTGGTGTCGCCGACCTGCTGTTCTCGGTCGTGCGCGATATCGCGTGGATGGCGATGGAAATGGGGCCGGAAGACGCGAAGGAACTGGAGACTTCAGCGGACATCACCGATGCGGTGTTCCGCCTGTTGCGCCACGCGCGCATGCTTCGCCACGGCGATCCCAATCTGGTGGTGTGCTGGGGTGGCCACTCGATCAGTCGAGAGGAGTATCTCTACACCAAGGAAGTCGGCTACGAACTCGGCCTGCGCGGGCTCGACATCTGCACCGGCTGCGGCCCCGGCGCGATGAAGGGGCCGATGAAGGGCGCGACCATCGCCCACGCCAAGCAGCGCAGAACCAACCCGCGCTACATCGGCATCACCGAGCCTGGCATCATCGCCGCGGAATCGCCGAACCCGATCGTCAACAACCTCGTGATCATGCCGGACATCGAGAAGCGCCTCGAGGCGTTCGTTCGCGTGGCGCACGGCATCATCGTGTTCCCGGGTGGCGCCGGCACCGCCGAGGAAATCCTCTACTTGCTCGGCGTGTTGCTGCGCGAGGAAAACGCCAAGCTGCCGTTCCCGATGATCCTGACCGGGCCGAAGGATTCCGCCGCGTATTTCGAGGAGATCGATCGCTTCATCCGGTTGACGCTGGGCGAGGAAGCGACGAAGCATTACCAGATCATCGTTGATGATCCGGTGGAGGTTGCGCGCACGATGATCGCCGGCATCCGCAAGGTGCGCGAATATCGCATCGAGCATCGCGACTCCTTCTACTTCAACTGGGCGCTCGACATTCCGTTCGATCTGCAGCGTCCGTTCGACCCGACGCACGAGGCGATGGCCGCGCTCGACCTGCACCATGGTCGCCGTCCCCAGGATCTCGCCGCCGACCTCCGTCGCGCGTTCTCGGGCATCGTCGCCGGCAACGTCAAGGAAGGCGGCGTGCGTCGCATCCAGGAGCATGGGCCGTTCGAGATCCATGGCGATGCCGACATCATGGCCGCGCTCGACGACATGTTGCGCAGCTTCGTCGACCAGCGCCGCATGAAGATCTCGGGCGAATACAACCCTTGCTACAAGGTCATCCGCTGAGCGGTCATGTGTTGAGCGGAATGCGCGCGCGCGCGATGTAGCGTTCGCCTTCGATTCCCGCGTTGAAACTGCCGCCTGCCTCGCGCAGGCGCGCAGCGACTCCAGCCTGTCCGACGCGATGGCCGCGATCCCTGCGTTCCGATGACGAATCGGGCAGGGGATTGCCGATCTCGACTACAAGATCGTGGTCTTCTTCGGTGATGTGGACGGTCACCGTGCCGCCTTCCATGCGTGGTTCGATGCCATGGTGGATCGCGTTCTCCACCAGCGGCTGGATCGACAATGCCGGAAGCGCCAACTGCGGCAGCATGTCGGGTTCATGCCAGTCCACCTGCAGGCGTGGACCGAAGCGCAGTTGCTCGATGTCGAGATAGCGCCGCGCAAGATCGAGCTCGTCGGCCAGCGTGATCGTGCGCGCGCCGGACAGTGCGGCACGGAACAGATCGGAAAGATCGAGCAGCAATTGTTCGGCGGCATCGGGGCGGGCATGGACCAGCGCGATGCCGGTATTGAGCGTGTTGAACAGGAAGTGCGGATCGACGCGCGCCTGCAATGCCAGCAGTTCGGCCTGCTGCGCCTGCCACGCGGCGCGCTGCGCACTCCAATGGCTGCGCAGTGCAAGCAGTCCGAAGGCCGACATCGCCAGCAGGCAGACGTAGAACCGCAGGGTGCCGACGAACCACGGCGCTCCCCGGTCCGCGAGTACATCGCCAAACAACGAACTTGCCCATGCGCCTGACAGCAGGGTCACGATCAACATCAGGGCCATGGCCAGGGCAATCACCCCACGGGCACCGAATCCGGTCAATTTCCGGCGCAGGAGATAAAGACCACCGAGCGTGAACAGCACCACCCACTGCACGGCGAAGGAAGCCAGTCCGAACTTGATCAGCACCGGGCCATTGGCAAGCGGAGCCCCGAGGGCGAGGATGATCGCCAGCAATTCACCGGCGGCAAAAATCGACAGCAGCGTGGCGGGTTGCCAGAGGATGTCGATTGGGTGTTCGTGTGTATGGGCGGGGCGATCCATGGCCCATGCTACGACGCCTGCCGCCCTTCGGTCGCCGGTACCATGCCGCCTGTCGGGCGGCAGCCGGGCCGGCTGGTGAAGGGATTAATGTGTTCGCGGTAGAAAAGGGGTAGGTGCTGCAATGGGGCAAGGCATGACCAAATCGGGCGAGCAGGGGTTCACCATTGTCGAATTGATGGTGACGGTAGCGATCATGGCGATCATCGCCGGGATCGCGGCGCCGAGTCTCGCCAACCTCATTCGCAGCAACCGGGTGACCTCGGCTGGCAATGAGCTTGTCGCGCTGATGCAGGTCGCACGTGCGGGGGCCATCACCAATCGCACGACGACTACGGTCTGCCCGAGCACCGACGGTGCGAATTGTGCGGCGGCTGCGGGTAACCGTTGGATTGCGTACTACACGAAGAATGGATCCAACGTCTACCTGCGTGATTCGACACTGTCCAGCGGCGTCACGGTGATCACCAGCGCCAATCTTTCGGGTGCCAGCAACAAACTCACCTTTGCTCCGAACGGATTTTCAGCAGCTGGCGCCAATACCAGCGGCACAGTGGGGGTATGCGTCGGCGCACTCTCCGGTCAGAACGATATCGACGTGAGCGCGAGCGTTGGGCGCATCAGCACCGCGCGTCGTGCTGCAACGTCCGGCTGCTCGGCGCCCGGTGACAATTGAGGCAATGATGAAACAGACAATTCCATTCCACGGTCACCGGGCCCAGCAAGGCGTTGGCATGCTGGAAGTGATGATCGCCGTGCTCGTGCTCGCGATCGGCATTCTCGGCATCGCCGCGTTGCAGGCAATCACCCTGAAGAACACCGGCAGTTCGGCGGCCCGGACCCAGGCGGCGATTCAGGCGTATTCGATGCTCGACATCATCCGTTCCGATCGCCTGAACGCGGGTACATACAACACCAATATCTATACCGCCGGCGACGGCACCGGCACGCCGGGCACCATCATGGGCTGGCTGGATGGGTTGAAGACGGCGGTTGATCCAAGTGCGAAGGGACTGGTGGTCTGCATCGCGGGTTCGCTGACCTGCACCGTCGGCGTGCAATGGGACGACACGAAGGGAACGGGCTTCAAGGATGCGACGCAGGCCGCGCAGCACTTCGAGGTCACCTCCCAGCTATGAACGGCACAGTCGACATGAAACGCGCGCAGGGCGGCTTCACCCTTATCGAGTTGATGGTGGCGCTGGTGCTCGGCCTGCTGGTGGTGGGGGCGGCTGGCAGCCTGTTCCTGTCCAATCGCAAGGTCTACGGTTCGACGGAGGCGGTGAATCGCATCCAGGAAAACCAGCGTACCGCGTTCGAATTGATGGCACGGGACATTCGCGAGGCAGGCGGCAATCCCTGTACCAGGAACATCGTCAACATGCTGGATACGTCCAAACCGGGAGGCAGCTATTGGACCGGCTGGCAGGATGGCGTTTCCGGGACTGATGGTGGCGGAACGACGCCAGACACCATCACGTTGAGCATGACCAATGGTTCGTCCATTGCAGTGACCAGCAATGCCGGTCCCAGCGCCGATATCGGTGTTTCCAACACGACCGGGATAGCCACGAACGACATCCTGATGGTGTGCAACGCGGATGTCGCATCCATCTTCCAGGCAACGGCGCTGCCGGGTGGACTCGCCATCCAGCACAACAGTGGCAACGGCAATCCGGGGAACCTGCAGAAACCCTTCCAGGCTGACCAATCAACCTTCGACAGCAATCCGTCGGGCAATGCCAGCGGTTATTGCTTCCTTCCGGATGCGGCCAATCCGAACCCGAATTGCCTCAATCCGCCCAGCAACTCGCCGGCGCAGGTCGTCAAACCATACGCAGTGAAGTGGTATGTCGCAGCCAATCCGCGCGGGGGCTCCTCGCTGTACCGGCAAGTGATCAACAACGCTGGCGCATCCCTGCAAACGCCCAGCGAGATCGCCGAAGGCGTCACCAACATGCAAATCACCTACAAGGTCGGCAGCGGCGGGAACTTCGCGGATGCATCCGCGGGTCTGCAATGGCGACAGGTCACGGCAGTCAACTTGGTTTTGACGGTCCAGGCCGTGTCCGGCGCCATGACCAGCAATGACACCAAGGGGACCAACAACGCGGTGCTGAATCGCAAGCTTGCGGATGTCGTTAGCCTGCGCAACCACGTGGACGTGCAATGAACAGCCAGATGAAACCGTTTGCCAACAAACAGTCGGGCGCCGCGCTGATCATGGTGCTGTTGCTGTTGATCATCGTGACGCTATTGGGCCTCGCCTCCATGCGCGGCGCATTGATGCAGGAAAAAATGGCGGCCAGCACGACGGCGCGCGCGATCGCGTTCCAGGCGGCCGAATCCGGGCTGCGGCAGGCAGAAGTGCTGGCGCGCGATGGAACGTCGGCCACCAGCTTTCCCGGATCCGGCTGCGCGAACGGGTACTGCGCCAACCCGGGCAGCGCAGCTTCGGCATGGCAGGCAAACGGATTCTGGACGGGGAGCAGTGGTTACCGAACCGGAACAGCTGTCGGGTCGGGCGTCAGCGCGATCACGCCGAAATTCGTGATCGAAGACAACGGTACGGCCGCGCCTGCCAGCAGCGCTTCAGGGGGCTCCAGCGGGCAGATCGGGTGCAACCGGGGCGGAAATTGCGATAGCGCCGTTTCCAACGCACGACAGAGCGTTTTCAGAATCACTTCGTACGCGGCGACCCCCAACGGGGGCGAAGTCATCTTGCAGTCGATCTACAAGCGCTAAAACAGGTTGAATGCCATGAACATGCAACAAAGAATTCCAGTCTGGGCAAAGAAGACCGGTATCGCGCTGGCGGGAATGGCTTGCGCGCTGATGGGGCTTTCGGTCCAGGCCGCGACTTCGTTCCCGGACTATCCGCTGCTGACCGGCGGGGCAGGGGTGCCGCCGAACATCCTGCTGATCCTGGACGATTCGGGATCGATGGGCTTCGTCAAGATGCCGGAAGACGTATCAAGTCCGGATGACACGACGTATTGCAGCAATGGCTTCGGAAGCACCTATTCGGGCGGTTGGCGGTGCGGTCTCAACGACAATCCGACCGATCGTTCCTACGTCAACAATACGATTTACTACAACCCCGCGAACACCTATCTCCCCTGGCGCACATCGAGCGTCGACCTGACGGCGCGCATGCCCAATGCCAGCATCGCGGCGGTGGCCACCAGCTTGTATGGAACGACCGGGACCAGGAATCTGGCGGGCAATTCGGATGCGGTTTTTTACGTGCCGAATACGACAAACCCCGGAACGAATCCGGCGAACTACGTGCGCTACTTCATCGGGAGCACCGGCCAAGTCATGACAACGGGAGCGGCTCAATCCGTTTCCGGGTTTCCGAAAGGCCCGCTCGATTCCTCGATGAATGCAACAACTCAGAGAACCTTCCTGATTACTGTGCCTGCTGATGCCGGAGCAATCGCAGTCGCGACTTCGGGAGGCGGGAAGAACGTGCAATTGAATCTGATTGATCCGTTCGGCAACACCGTCTGCACGTCGAATTCCGGGAATGGAAGCGAAACATGTTCATCCTCCACGCCTGTCCCCGGAGCTTGGACCGTACAGGTATTTCGCGATAGCGGAGCCACGTTTAGCAACGTCATGTTGGCTGCAACTATTGCGCCTGGCGTTGCTCAAACCCCAACAAATCGCTCCCAGGCGGACGAGCAACAGAATTTCGCCAACTGGTATCAGTACGCCCGCACCCGCAACAAGACCGCCAAGGCGGGTGCCTCGGAGGCGTTCGGCAAGCTGGGTAGTGGTTATCGGGTCGGATTCGACACGATCTGGAATCGCAAGAACGGCTCGACCATCAATATGTCCGGCAGCGTGCCGGCCTACCCGATTCCCTACGGCACGTCGGACGGCGCGTTTTCCGGGGCGAATCGCGACGGGTTCTATTCGGCCCTTCAGTCTGCGGGGGCATATGACGGCACGCCGCTCCATGGGGCATTGCAGCGAGCCGGACGGTATTTCGCAACCGACAATCCCTGGAAGGATTCGAACGGAAGCATGCTGTCGTGCCGGCAGAACTACGCCATTCTCACCACGGACGGCTATTGGAACGACAAGTCGTCCAGTAGCGGCTACACGTCACCGGTCGGGAACGCCGACCAGGGATCGACGTATGGCGACAGTTATTCCGACACCCTCGCGGACGTCGCCTACTACTACTGGAAGAATGACCTGCGCACGGACATGAACGACAACGTCCGCGCGGGTTCCTCGGATCCGGCCACGTGGCAGCACATGGTGACGTTCGGCGTGTCCATCGGGCAGCAAGGAACGTTGAATCCGAACAATCCGCCGCCTTCCCCCTGGAATGTCGATCCGATCAGCAACAATGGCGCCCAGCGCATCGACGATCTGTGGCACGCGACCTTGAACGGACACGGCAGGTTCGTCGTTGCCGGCGACGTGCAGTCGTTCGCTGATGCGCTGGCATCGGCGTTGGCCGCGATCGACGCCAGAACGGCTTCGGGATCGAACGCCACGACTACTTCGACGCAGACGAACTCGTCAACGTTGACCTTCCTTGCCGGATACACGTCGTCCACCTGGATCGGCGACATGAAGGCAAGCCCGTACAACTCGGCATTCACCGGAGTGTCGAACACTTCGGTGTGGACCCTTTCCAAGACATTCACCGCCGGTGGAGTCAACGCCACCGGATTCTCGGGACGCACGGTGCTGACCACCTGGGGCGGGGTAGCCAGGACCTTCTCCCCATCGCTGTCCAATCCCTCGGTATTTGCACGGTCATCGGGAACGGACGCCGTCAGCGCGACCGACAACATCAATTACATCCTGGGCGACCAGTCCAAGGAAATCGGCCAGACAAATGGCACATTGCGGCGCCGGAGCTATCCGATTGGCGACATCACGGACTCGGCGCCGGCCTATGTCGCGGACACCAATACCATCTACATCGGGGCTAACGACGGAATGCTCCACGGCCTCAATGCGGGCACCGGCAAGGTGTTGTTCTCCTATGTTCCCGCGGGGCTCGATTTCAATGCGCTCGCCACATTGAGTTCGACCGGCTATGTCCATCGTTATTTCACGGATGGACAGCTCGACGTTTCGCCGATGTCGGTGACACCGTCGAAAAACATCCTCGTGGGTGGATTGGGACGAGGGGGCAAGGGCGTGTTTTCGCTCGATGTCTCCACGCCGACCAGCATGGGGACAAGCAACGTACTTTGGGACAGGACCTTCCAGGCAAGCGATGCGACGGGCGATCCCGACATGGGCTATGTGCTCGGGTCGGTGGCGATTCGCAAGGGCAATGGCGGCAAGACCTACGCATTCGTTCCAAACGGGATCGAGAGCACCAACGGGTCGGCCGTTTTGTTTGTCTACGACATCAATGCCAATGGAACGCTCAATGGCGTGACCAAGCTCGATACCGGGGCATCTGGTGGAAACGGCCTGATGTCGATGGGGTTGGTCGATCTCGATGGCAACCACACGATCGATACGGTGTACGGTGCCGATCTCAAGGGAAATGTCTGGAAATGGGATTTCAGCGGCACCTCCTTGCCGACAACGGCTACGAAGATTTTCCAGGCGACCGATTCTGTGGGTAATCCCCAGCCGATCACCGGTGGACTGGATGCGGCGCGCGACACGAATGGCCGCATCTTCGTCGGTTTCGGGACGGGGCGCTACATTTCCCTTTCGGACGTGCCCGGCAACCCCTTGTACTCCGCGCAAACGCAAAGCCTGTACGGCATTATCGATTCCAGCACGCTATTGGGCAGGAGTGATTTGCAGGTTCGCACCATTCCGTATTCCGGTACAACGGCCACGGGACAATCGGCGCGAGGATTCGAGAATTATTCGGTCTTGCCATCAGGGAAGAGCGGTTGGGTGCTCGACCTCACGGGCGCGAACAACGAACGCGTCATCAGTGCACCGACAATCAACGGGTCCGGGATGTACATCACTTCCGTGATGCCCGGTTCCGGCGGCGGATGCTCGGGAGCACAGGGGAGCGGTTATCTGAATGCCGTCGATATCTTCACCGGCACCAATCCCGGGTTCGGCAGTTATTTCTCCGACCAGACCCAGCTATCGGGGGCATCGGGAACAACTGGGAGAATCAGTTCGGTCTTCATCAATTCCGGGGGCATGCCGACCCAGGTCATCGTGAATTCCGGTCTGGTGCTCCTGGGTGTCGGCACATTCACCGCAGACAACAGCAGCAGCTCTTCCGGCGGCAATGGGGGAGGCAACGGCAACGGAGGGGGCAATGGCAATGGCAACGGAGGAGGCACTGGCAGCAGTGGCGGGACTTCGTCGGATTTCTATCTCGGCCAGACAACTCCGCAAAGCGGCGGGCAACCGCAACGCGTCGGCTGGCGCGAAATCGTCCCCACCAATTGATGGAATGACAGTTCATGCGCAGCACTAAATCCGGAAACCGAGGCTTCACTCTGATCGAGCTCATGGTCGTGGTGGCGATCATCGCGATCCTCGCCGGGATCGCGTATCCGAGCTACATCGAGCACGTGAAGAAAACACGCCGCTCTGCTGCGGCCGCATGCCTGACGGAGCGTGCGCAGTACATGGAGCGTTTCTATACGACCAACATGGCCTACGACAGGGACACGAACAACAACGCGGTCAGCATTCCCGACACTGCGTGCAAGGCCGACTCAGCTCCCTATTACACGTTCAACAATCCACCATCCAATCTTGGTTCCACGACCTACACCGTTACGGCGACACCCATCGGATCGCAGGCGAGTGACTCTTGCGGAACGCTAAGCCTCACCCAGGCCGGTACGAAATTGGCGGGCGGCGTAGCCAATCCCAGATGCTTCTGACCCGAAGCCACAGCACAAAAACAAAACCCCGCCAATGGCGGGGTTTTGTTTTCAATCTGGCGCCCGAAGTTGGACTCGAACCAACGACCCCCTGATTAACAGTCAAGTGCTCTAACCGGCTGAGCTATTCGGGCGTGAGCCAATTAGGATAAATCGACCGCCTGTGGGGGTCAACCCTGAGCTGGCGGGCAGGGGACGGCTCCTGCGGTCCGTTCCATCCGCACCCGCCCGGCATTGTTCACCACCAGGGCGCCATAGGTCTGGCCATCGACGCAGGCGGTGATGGTGGCGTTGCTGCCATAGCTGAAGCCCGAGGGCAGGTAGCGCAGGGCGGTTCGGCCATCAGTTGAATACAGCCACAGGTCACCGTTGCGCGGGGCCTGGCGGGTGCCGAGGATCTGCTCACCGGCACCCAGGCGGCGGTCGTCGTTGGCGTCCACGAAGACCAGCCAGCCTTCGGTCCAGTCGCCGTCGTCCATGCAGGTGGTGGCGTCGCGGCTGGGGCAGGCGGTGACCGCCTTGCCACGGGAAATCGCCGCCACGCGGGCGAGGGCGAGGTCGGCGGTGAGGGCGTTCAATGCGGCACTCGCGCGATACCTGTGCAGCAGCCGGTTGAGGCTGGGGCCGCCGATACCGGCAATTATGGTGACGATTGCCAGGCTGGCCATCAGTTCGATCAGGGTGAAGCCGCGCTGCGATCCGCGCATGTGCACCGTCCGTGTTGTGTGGGCATGGACATAGCCTCGATCGCACGGGCCGCGACTGCTGCCAGTTCCTGACCCGTCGCCATGTCAGGATTCGCCCCGTATCGGTGTGGGCGACGCGGTCCCCTACACTGGTTGATCCCCCACGTCCGCGGCCCCATTTCCTGCCCATGTCCGAAGACGCCGGTTTCCAGCTCGTTTCCCCCTATCAGCCCGCGGGCGACCAGCCGCAGGCGATCGAACGCCTGGTCGCCGGGTTCGAGGCCGGCCTGGCGCAGCAGACGCTGCTCGGCGTGACCGGGTCGGGCAAAACCTACACCATCGCCAACGTCGTCCAGCAGATCCAGCGACCGACATTGGTGATGGCGCCGAACAAGACGCTGGCGGCGCAGTTGTACGGCGAGTTCAAGTCGTTCTTCCCGCACAACGCGGTCGAGTATTTCGTCAGCTATTACGACTACTACCAGCCGGAAGCCTACGTCCCGTCTTCCGACACCTATATCGAGAAGGACAGTTCGCTCAACGAACACATCGAGCAGATGCGGTTGTCGGCGACCAAGGCGATGCTGTCCCGGCGCGATGCGCTGGTCGTGGCGACGGTGTCGGCGATCTATGGCCTTGGCGATCCCGAGGACTACCTCAAGCTGCGCCTGATCCTCGCCACCGGCGAGCGCATCGGCCAGCGCGACCTGATCCGCCATCTGACCGAGCTGCAGTACACCCGCAACGACGTCGAGCTGCGTCGCGGTACCTATCGCGTGCGCGGCGAGGTGATCGACGTGCATCCGGCGGAAAGCGACGACGAGGCCCTGCGCATCGAACTGTTCGACGACGAGATCGAGACGCTGTCGCTGTTCGATCCGTTGACCGGCGAGATCCGTCGCAAGATCCCGCGCTACACCGTGTACCCGAAGACGCATTACGCCAGCACGCGCGAATCGACCCTGCGCGCGGTCGATACCATCAAGATCGAGTTGGCCGATCACCTGAAGCTGTTGCACGAGCAGAATCGCCTGGTCGAGGCGCAGCGCCTGCAGCAGCGCACGCAGTTCGATCTCGCGATGATGGCCGAGGTCGGTTACTGCAACGGCATCGAGAATTATTCGCGCCACCTCACCGGGCGTGCGCCGGGCGAGCCGCCACCGACGCTGTTCGACTACCTGCCACCCGATGCCCTGCTGGTGGTCGACGAATCGCACGTGACGATTCCGCAGATCGGCGCGATGTACAAAGGCGATCGTTCGCGCAAGGAGACGCTGGTGGAGTTCGGGTTCCGCCTGCCGTCGGCGCTCGACAATCGTCCCCTGCGTTTCGAAGAGTGGGAGGAACGTGCGCCGCGTTCGGTCTACGTGTCCGCCACGCCGGGAACGTACGAAAAGGAGAAGTCGGGCGACAACGTGGTCGAGCTGGTGGTGCGCCCGACCGGACTGATCGATCCCGAGGTGGAAATCCGCCCGGTGGCGACCCAGGTCGACGACCTGCTGTCGGAGATCAACTTGCGCGTGGCGATGGGCGATCGCGTGCTGGTGACCACGCTGACCAAGCGCATGGCCGAGAACCTCACCGAATACCTGAGCGAACACGGCGTACGCGTGCGCTACCTGCACTCCGACATCGAGACGGTGGAGCGCGTCGAGATCATCCGCGACCTGCGCCTTGGTGCGTTCGACGTGCTGGTCGGCATCAACCTGCTGCGCGAAGGCCTCGACATGCCCGAGGTGTCGCTGGTGGCGATCCTCGACGCCGACAAGGAAGGCTTCCTGCGCTCGACCAATTCGCTGATCCAGACCATCGGTCGCGCGGCGCGCAACCTGCGTGGCAAGGCCATCCTCTACGCCGACCGCATCACCAACTCGATGCAGCGCGCGATCGACGAAACCGACCGTCGCCGCCAGAAGCAGGTCGAATACAACCTCGAGCACGGCATCACTCCAAAGTCGGTGACCACCGCGGTGCTCGACGTCATGGACGGCGCACGCGACGATTCGCCGGGACGTCGCGGGCGCGGCAAGGCCTCGCAGCGCCGGGTCGCCGAGGAGCGCGAGGACTACGGGGCGATGACCACGGCCCAGATCGACAAGCGGGTGAACGAGCTGGAGCAACGCATGTACCAGCACGCCCGCGACCTCGAATTCGAGGAGGCTGGGCGCCTGCGCGACCAGATCCGCCGGCTGCGCGATGCCGAATTGGCGGGATAGGGCGAACAGTGGTTGAGAAAATCCGGCCGGCCCGTTAGACTTGTCGGCCTTGCGTGGTACCCACGCGGGCGGTTAGCTCAGCGGTAGAGCACTACCTTGACATGGTAGGGGTCACAGGTTCGAACCCTGTACCGCCCACCAAAATCAATAAGTTGTAATTGATTTGGAAAGAAAACCCCGGCCTGAAACCGGGGTTTTCGTTTTTCTGCCGTGCCGGTTTCGTCCCCGACAGTCGCTTGTCATTTCAGCCGCGTCAGATCGGCCTTGAACGCCGTGGCCCAGCTGCGGCCACCATCGCGGGAATAGGAAATCTCGAAACGATGGGCGTTGGCCGTGATGTCGGACCAGACGCCGCGGACCAGGAGCGTGCGGCCGTCGTGGACGGTCGTGCCGTAGAACTCACCGCGACCATCCTTGAAACTGCCGATGGTCGGCGCTTCGATCTCGCCAGAATCACCGTCAATGTAAGTCTGGCTCCATTGCCTGGACTTGGCGTTGTAGACGAAGAGGGTCGCGCCCTCCCAGTGCCCGTTGGGGCCGTCGGCTTCGATTTCCTCTAGCCAGGCGCGGCCGTTCCAGACCGGGCGTGCCGTCTTGGTGCCGTCCATGACCACGGTGTGGGTTCCGCCATCGAACGGATCGAGGACCTGGGTGGCATGGGTGTGCCAGACACCGCGGGCAAAATCGAAATCGTGGGCGCCATCCCTGACTGATGCAGTGGCAGCGGCAAGCGGCATACAGGCAAGCGCACCGGCGAACACGATTCCGCGCAACAACAATCTCGATATCACGACGTTCTCCCTGTTACGGATTCAGGGCGTGACTGTAGGAAACTCTTCCGGCCTCCAGTTGGGCCAATCGGGGAAATCTGGAGTGGGCCACTCCATCGGGCGGGATTGCATTCAGAGCGCGCGTCGCAATGCCTTCAGGCCCATCTCGATCTCGTCGAGATCGACGGCGCCATAACCGAACACCAGGCCTTGCGAAGTCGGCGTGTCGAGGAAATAGCGATCGAACGAATGCAATTGCACGTTCGTTTCCGCCAGGCGCGCGGTGACGCGCGCGAGGTGCTTGCCTGCTGACGAGAACGCCGCCACGTGCATTCCGTAGTGGGATGGCATCGGCGAGAGTTCGCCTGGAAACAGCGACTGGAGCATGTCCCGGACAAGGTCCCGCCGCGTCTTGTAGATCTTGCGGAGCTTGCGCACGTGACGCGCCAGGTGTCCGTCCGCGATGAAGCGGGCGACCGTCATTTGCGTCAGGGTCGGGCAATGCCAATCGAGGCAATTCTTCGCAGCGACCAGCGTCGGCATGGCCCAGCGCGGCGCCACCACGAAACCCAGCCGCAGTGCCGGCAGCATGCATTTCGAGAAGGTGCCGACGTAGAACACGTCGTCCGCCGCCGCAGTCGATCGCAGCGCCTGCAACGGGGTGCCGTCGTAACGGAATTCGCCGTCGTAATCGTCCTCGACGATGACAGCCCCGTGTTTTCTCGCGAAGGCAAGCAATGCCGCGCGTCGTTGCGCGGACATCGATACGCCGAACGGGAATTGATGCGAGGGGCACACGCAGACGATGTGCGCGGAAGCGGGCAGGGCATCGACCACCAGTCCTTCCGCGTCCACTGGTACCGGAACGACTTTCGCGCCTGCCGCAAGAAACGCCGCCCGCATGGGCGGATAGCCGGGATCCTCGATGGCGACGGTGGTGATTCCCGGCTTGACCAGCGTGCGTGCAAGGAGGTCGAACGCCTGCTGGGCGCCGGCGGTCACGAGCACGTCGTCGGGTTCGCACACCACGGCGCGCGAGACGCCGATATGGGTCGCGACGGCGGCGCGCAACGGGAAATGTCCCGGGTTGCCTTGCGGACTCTTGAAGACGGGAGGCTTGAGTTCCATGCGCCGCAGTTGCCCGACGCTGACGCGGCGAAATATGTCGAACGGGAATAACCGTGGATCGACCAGTGCCGGACGGAAATCCAGCGATGGGGCTGTCCGCGACGATGTTGCATGCGGGTTGTCGTGCCAGAAGCTGAGCCCCAGGACAAGCTCCGGCTGCAACCACAGCGGGTTCAGGCGCGGATCGGTCGTGAGTCGCGTGGAAGCGGAATCGCGCCTTGGCCGTTGTTGCTTCGCCGCGACGTAGGTGCCGGATCCATGCCGCGGCAGTACCAGTCCTTCCACTGCCAGCCGCGCATAGACGCGGGCGATGGTATTCCTGGAGACGCCGAAGAAAGCCGCGGATTGGCGTTCGGCGGGGAGCCTTGATCCCGGAACCAACCGGCCGTCGAGGATTGCAGCGCGCAATTGGGCGTGGACGGATTCCGAGGATCGCCGGCTGCCTTTGGGCGGAAGTTCGAAGGCGATTTCAAAGGGATTGCCGGTGGCATTCCCGTCGTTGTTCACGGGGACGGGGTTTGGCCGTTGAGGCGATACACCGTGCCATCCTTCATCACGAAGCCGACCTTCTGCATCCGCTTGATGTCGTCGAGCGGATTGCCTTCGACCGCGATCACGTCGGCGAGCTTGCCGGCCTCGACGCTGCCGAGATCCTTGGACTTCTTCAGAAGTTCCGCGGCATGCGTGGTCGCCGCCTGCAGCACGAACATCGGCGGCATGCCGGCTTCGACCATATAGGCGAATTCCTGTGCGTTGCGGCCATGCGGATAGACCGCGGCGTCGGTGCCGAAGGCGATCTTCACCCCGGCCTTGTAGGCCTTGCCCGCGGTGGCCTGGATGATCGGCCCGACCTGCCTCGCCTTCGCCGCGACCTGCGCTGGGTAGTAGCCGGGGATGTTGGCCATTTCCTGCACGTATTTGCCGGCGATGATGGTCGGGACATACCAGGTGCCGTGTTCCTTCATCAGCTTCATGTCGGCGTCGTCCATGAAGGTGCCGTGTTCGATCGAGTCGACGCCGGCGATCACCGCGCGTCGGATCGCCTCGGCGCCGTGCGCGTGCGCGGCGACGGTGAATCCGTAATCGTGCGCGGCCGCGACGATCGCCTTGATCTCCTCGATGGTCATCTGTGCGTTGTCGACGCTGCTGCTTTCGTCGAGCACGCCGCCCGAGGGCATGATCTTGATGACGTCGACACCGTCCTTGTAGTGCTGGCGGATCGCCTTGTAGGCATCGTCGACGTTGTTGATGATGCCGTCCTTGGGGCCGGGATCGCCCTGCAGGTCGGCGCGATAGCCGTCGGTGTCGTCGGCGTGGCCGCCGGTGGTGCCGATCGCGCCGCCCGCTGTGAAGATGCGCGGGCCGGGAACGATGCCGGCATTGATGGCATTGCGCAGCGCGATCGAGGTGTTGGCGGAATCGCCGAGGTTGCGCACGGTGGTGAAGCCGGCGTCGAGCGTGCGCCGGGCGTATACGGTCGAGCGGATGGCGTAGTCGGCGGGGTTCAGGCGGAACTGGTCGGTGTAGCCGGTCGGGCTGGTCTCGCTGGTGAGATGGGTATGGCTGTCGATCAGGCCGGGCAGGCACGTGGCGCTGCCGAGCTCGATGGTGCGCGCGCCGGGGATGTCGATGCGGCCGGCCTGGACCTGGCGGATGCGCTTGCCCTCGGTGACGACCGTGGTCTCGCCGAGCAGGCGACCAGCGACGGTATCGACCAGGTGGCCGCAGTGGAGGACGACGGGCGTGGGCGCAGTCGCGGTCTCCGCGGAAATGGCCGGCGTGGCGGCAAATACCAGCAGGAGGGCAGCGGGCAGGCGATGCATGGCGGTGGTCCCCGGGGAGTGCTTCGATGTTGGCATATCGGGCTTTGGCATGACGCCGGTGCTGCACTGCGGTAGTCTGACAGGCCGATTTCCTGCATGTTTCCGTCGTGACCGAACAACAGCATCCCGCCGAACCCAGCCATTACGACCCGATCCTGGTCGAATCCGCCGCCCAGCGGTATTGGGAGGCGCGGCATGCCTACGAGGTGACGGAGCCGTCCTCGGAAAAAGACGAGAGCAAGCCGAAGTACTACTGCCTGTCGATGCTGCCGTATCCGTCGGGCGCGCTGCATGTCGGCCATGTCCGCAACTACACCATCGGCGACGTCATCAGCCGCCACAAGCGCATGACCGGCTTCAACGTGTTGCAGCCGATGGGTTGGGACGCCTTCGGCCTGCCGGCGGAAAACGCCGCGATCAAGAACAAGACGGCGCCGGCGAAGTGGACCTACGCCAACATCGAGCACATGCGCGCCCAGCTCAAGAGCATGGGCTACGCGATCGACTGGTCGCGCGAATTCGCGACCTGCCGTCCCGATTACTACGTGCACGAACAGCGCATGTTCACCCGCTTGATGAAGCAGGGCATCGCCTATCGCAAGAACGCGGTGGTGAACTGGGATCCGGTTGACCAGACCGTGCTCGCCAACGAGCAGGTGATCGACGGCCGCGGCTGGCGTACCGGCGCGGTCGTGGAGAAGCGCGAGATCCCGCAATGGTTCCTGCGCATCACCGATTACGCGCAGCAGTTGCTCGATGGCCTGGACGAACTGCCGGGCTGGCCGGATTCGGTCAAGACCATGCAGCGCAACTGGATCGGTCGCAGCGAAGGCCTGGAAATCCAGTTCCGCGTCGATGGCGAAGTCGAGCCGTTGACGGTGTTCACCACGCGTCCCGACACCCTGATGGGCGTGACCTTCATCAGCATCGCCGGCGAACATCCGCTGGCGAAGAAGGCCGCCGCCAACAATCCGGAACTCGCCGCCTTCATCGCCGACCTCAAGCAGGGTGGCGTGTCCGAAGCCGAGCTGGAGACGCAGGAAAAACGCGGCATGGCCACCGGCCAATGGGCGATCCATCCGGTCACCGGCGAGGACGTTCCGGTCTACGTCGCCAATTTCGTGCTGATGGGCTACGGCACCGGCGCGGTGATGGCGGTGCCGGCGCATGACGAACGCGACTGGGAGTTCGCCAAGGCCTACGGCCTGCCGATCAAGCCGGTCATCGTTCCGCTGCCGGTGCGCGACGCGCTGGAGGAAATCTCCGCGCACGAACAGAAGCATTCCGACGTGATGCAAGCGGCACTCGGCGTGCAGACCGCGCTCGACGTCTATGAAAACGACGCGGCGGTGCAGGTCGTTTCCGATTACCTGCGTTCGATCAACGACGACGGCGCGGCGACCGAGCGTGGCTGGCTGATCAATTCTGGCGACTTGAACGGCATGGACTACGACCAGGCCTTCGATGCGCTGGCCAAGGAGTTCGAAGCCGATGGTCGCGGCCAGCGCCGGGTGAATTTCCGCCTGCGCGACTGGGGCGTGTCGCGCCAGCGTTACTGGGGTTGCCCGATCCCGGTGATCTACTGCGCCAAGTGCGGCGCGCTGCCGGTGCCGGAAGACCAGCTGCCGGTGGTGCTGCCGGAAGACGTCGAGTTCATGGGCACCGGGTCGCCGATCAAGGCCGATCCCGAGTGGCGCAAGACGACGTGCCCGCAGTGCGGTGGCGCAGCCGAGCGCGAGACCGACACCTTCGACACCTTCATGGAGTCGAGCTGGTACTACGCGCGTTATACCTCGCCGGGCGCGAAGGACATGGTGGACGATCGCGCCAATTATTGGCTGCCGGTCGACCAGTACATCGGCGGCATCGAGCACGCCATCCTCCACCTGATGTATTTCCGCTTCTTCCACAAGCTGTTGCGCGATGCCGGCATGGTCCACAGCGACGAGCCGGCGACGCGCCTGCTGACGCAGGGCATGGTGATCGCCGAGACCTTCTATCGCGAAGGCGAGGATGGCCGGAAGGAGTGGATCAATCCCGCCGATGTCGAGCTGGAGCGCGACGAGCGCGCGCGCATCATCGGCGCGACCTTGAAGGCGGACGGCAAGCCGGTACAGATCGGCGGCACCGAGAAGATGTCGAAGTCGAAGAACAACGGCGTCGATCCGCAGGTGCTGGTCGAACAGTACGGCGCCGACACAGTGCGCCTGTTCTCGATGTTCGCGGCGCCGCCGGAACAATCGCTGGAATGGAGCGAGGCCGGCGTCGAAGGCATGAGCCGCTTCCTGCGCCGGGTCTGGCGCGAGGTGCATCGCCACGTCGAGGGGCCGGATCATCCCGAGCTCGATGCCGCGCAGTTGAACGATGCCCAGCGCACGTTGCGTCGCCAGGTCCACGAAACCATCGCCAAGGTCGGCGACGACTACGGCCGTCGCCATAGTTTCAACACCGCGATCGCCGCGCTGATGGAATTGCTCAACGCGATCTCGCGCTACGACGACAACAGCCCGCAGGGTCGCGCGGTCTGGCATGAGGCGCTCGATGCGCTGGTGCTGATGCTCAACCCGGTCACGCCGCACATCAGCCATGCGCTGTGGCAGGCGCTGGGCCATCCGGAAACGGTGCTGGAAGACGTGCCGTTCCCGCAGGCCGACCAGAGCGCACTGGTCCGCACCAGCGTGACGCTGGCGGTGCAGGTCAACGGCAAGCTGCGCGGCACCATCGAGATGACGGTGGATGCCCCGCGCGAGGTGGTCGAAGCCGCGGCGATGGCGGAGCCCAACACTGCGAAGTTCCTCGAAGGGCAGGCGGTGCGCAAGGTGATCGTGGTGCCGGGGAAGATCGTCAACATCGTGGTCGGCTGACCGGACACCCGGCCTTTAGAGCCCGTTCCCGGTCGCGGCGCTACACTGGCGCCTCCCGACCGCATCGCGATCCCGAGCCCATGAAGAAACCGGCTGTTTCCGTGTTCGTTGTATCCGTGCTTGCCCTGGCCCTGTCCGGCTGTGGATTCCATCTGCGCGATGCGGTGCAGTTGCCGTCCGACCTCGGCCCGGTGCGCGTTGTCAGCGCGGATCCCTACAGTCCGCTGGCGGAAATGCTGTCGGAATCGATGACGCGCGCGGGCGCGGTGCCAGCCGATCCCAAGGAGTCGGTCGGCGTGGCGACGCTGGAAGTGATTTCCGAGCGCTGGGGCGATATCCCGATCTCGCTCGACCAATACGGCCGTGCCCAGGAGTTCAGCCTGCGCTACGCGGTGATCTTTGCCCTGCGCGGGGCCAACGGCAAGGACGTGGTGCCGCAGCAGGCGATCGAACTCACCCGCGATTACGTCGCGCCCGCGGCCGATGCCGTCGGCAAGGCCAGCGAACACGAATTGCTGGCGAAAGAAATGCGCCGCGACATGGCCTCGTCGGTGATGCGCCGGATCGACGCGGTCTCGCGCAAGATCAACCGCCAAGGCCAGTAACCGGCGCCCCCGGCAGGACCGAGTGGAACTCAAGCCCGACCGACTGGCAGCACAGCTCGAACGCGAACCGTTGCGCCCGGCCTATCTGATTGCCGGTGCCGAGCCGTTGCTGGTCCTGGAAGCCGCCGATGCCGTCCGGGCGAAAGCGCGTGCCGATGGCTGCACCGAGCGCGAAGTCTTCGAGGCCGACGATCGCAGCTTCGACTGGGATGAGGTCAGCGCGAGTTTCCAGGCGATGGGATTGTTCAGCCGGTTGCGGCTGATCGATTTGCGACTGCCGACCGGCAAGCCGGGCAAGGATGGCGCCGAAGTGATTTCGGCGTTTTGTGCCGATCCGCCGGCCGACACCATCCTGCTGGTGACCGCCAACGAATGGAGCAAGGCGCACGCCGGCAAGTGGAGCGAAGCCATCGCCCGCATTGGACATATCGCGATCGCATGGCCGGTGAAGCCGCACGAATGGAGCGAGTGGATCGAGCGCCGCCTGCGCATGCGCGGCGTGCAGGCCGATCGTGATGCCGTGGAACACCTGGCCGGGCGTACCGAAGGCAATCTGCTGGCGGCAGCGCAGGAAATCGACAAGCTCGCGCTGCTGGTCGATCCCGGCGAAGTGCTGAGCACCGAACGGATGGACGCGCTGGTCGCCGATGCCGCGCGTTTCGACGTGTTCCGCCTGGTCGATGCCGCACTGGTCGGACAGCCGGCGCAGGTGACGCGCATGCTGGCGACGTTGCGTGCGGAAGGATTGGCCGTGCCGGCCTTGCTCGGCATGGTGGTGATGGAGTTGCAGCGCCTCGCCGCGTTGTCGCGGGTGCAGGCGCGCGGCGGCAACCTGATGGCGGAGTTCAAGGCGCAGCGCGTCTGGGACAGCAAGCAGGCGGTATACAAGCGCGCGCTGGGTCGCCATGCGGCGGGGCATTGGGATGCATTGCTCGCCGAAATCGGCCGGGTCGATCGCGCGTCGAAGGGGCGCGCGCCGGGCGATCCCTGGCAGTTGCTGGAACGCGTGCTGCTGGCGGTCGCCGAGCCGCGTGCATTCAAGCTGATCACCGCACACGCCTGACGTGACGCTGCGCATCCTCTACGGCGGCACCTTCGACCCGATCCACAACGGCCATCTCGCGGTGGCACTGCATGCGCGCGATGTGTTGCATGCCGAGGTATCGCTGCTGCCGGCACGCGATCCGCCGCACAAGGGGCCCACGTCCGCGGCCGCTGTCGATCGCGCACGGATGTGCGAGCTGGCGGTCGCCGACCTCAAAAACATCGATGTCGACGTGCGCGAGCTGCGTCGTGACACGCCATCCTGGACCATCGATACCCTGCGCGAATTGCGCGTGCAAATCGGCGATCGCGCGCCGCTGGCGCTGCTGGTCGGTGCCGACAGTTTCCTCGGCCTGCCGACCTGGAAGGAATGGCGGGAGTTGCCGAAGCTCGCGCATTTCGTCATCGCCGAACGACCCGGCTTCGACCTGGACGCGGCGATGTCGCCGGAGCTGGCGGCGGAGTTCGGCTCGCGTTTCACCGCATCCGCCCAGGCCCTGCACGGCGCGCCCGTCGGGCTGGCCCTCCGCCTGCGCCAGCCAGCCACGCCGGAATCGGCCACCGAGCTGCGCCGGCGCATTGCCGCAAGCGAGCCCTGGCGGGACTGGGTGCCGCCCGCGGTCGCCGGCTATATCGCCCGGAATTGTCTGTATGGGGCCGCCTGTATGGGGACAGCTGCGACCCCGCCGTCCGGACATTTATAATTCGCCCCGAGTCCCCGGAAGCCCGACTTTGGCCAACAATCAAGCGCACGTCATCAAGACCCAGCTCCCCAATCCGCCGCCACCGGTGGATGTTCTGCTCAAGCACGTCCGCACCGCGGTCGAGAACCTCAAGGCCAACGACATCGTCGAGATCGACGTCCGCGGCAAGACCAGCGTCTGCGATTACCTGGTGATCGCCTCGGGCACGTCGACGCGCCACGTCAAGTCGATTGCCGACGAAGTGGTGCGCGAGGCGAAGAAGCTCGATTGCCAACCGTTGGGCGTCGAAGGCGAGCGCGAGGCCGAGTGGGTGCTGGTCGATCTCGGCGACGTGGTGGCCCACGTGATGCTGCCGCGCGTGCGCGAGTTCTACGCGCTGGAACGTCTGTGGACGGTCGGTGACGAGCCGCCCTCCGAGTCTGCTTGAAGGCGAAACTGATCGCCGTCGGCGAACACGCGCCCGCGTGGGTTGCGCAGGGATTCGCCGATTACCAGAAACGATTGCTGCATGGACTTCCACTGGAACTGGTGGAGGTCGAGCCCGGTGTACGTGGCAAGGGTCGCGATGCCGCGCGCGCGATGGGCGATGAAGGCGCCCGCGTGCTGGCGGCGATTCCGCGCGGCACCTGGGTGGTCGCGCTCGACGGACGCGGCAAGGCCCATAGTTCGGAACAGCTGGCGCAGCGCATGGAACACTGGCGCGGGCAGGGGCGCGATCTCGTTTTCCTGATCGGCGGACCGGAAGGGCACGCTGCCGACGTCATCGCGCGCGCCGACGAGCACTGGTCATTGGGACCGCTGACGTTGCCGCACATGCTGGTGCGCTTGCTGGTGGCGGAGCAACTGTATCGCGCGGTGTCGATCCTGGGGAATCACCCGTACCACCGTGCATGAAACACGCGCTGGCCATGCGTCGAGCCAGCGCGTGCCACCCCTCAGCGATTGAGCGTGAAGTTCACCGGCACCCGGCCGATCGCGCGCACGGCATGGCCGTTCTGCATCGCCGGCTGGAAGCGCCATGCACGCAACACCTGTTCGCGCGCGGCGCGATCGAGTTCGCGCGAGCCGCTGCTGGTCGCGATCACGACATCGATCGGCTTGCCGTTCTCGTCCACGGTCACTTCCAGGACCACCGTGCCTTCGATGCCATCGCGAAGGGCGTTGCGCGGATAGACGGGTGCGGGTGCGCTCGCATAGGCGAGTTGCGATCCGCGTAACGTCGGGACCTCGGTCTTCGGCTCAACCGCACCTTCGGTCGTGCCGCCGCCGCTCGCGACCACCGTACTCGATGTCGAACTTGCGCTGGCGGCGATCGGAGGCGCGTCGCTGCTGGCGGTCGCGGTGTTCGTCCCGGTCGGCGGAGTCACCGTGGGCGGTCGTGTCACGGGATCAGGCGTCATCCGCGGTGGACGATGGGTCACTTCGACCGGAACCAGCGGGGGCGGGGGCGTCGCGGGCAGGACAATGATGATTGGCGTGCGTTGCTCGATGCGTCCGGGATCGGGAATGCGCGTCGGCGCGAGCAGCAATCCGGCGGCGATCACGTGGATGGCGATGACGGCGCTGAAGGCGCCGATGCGGGCGAAATCGAGCCGATCGTCCTGTTGCAGGGCCGTGGCGCGGGACAACGCGAGCGTTTGCGACTGCATGATCCACCTCCGGTTTGTTGAGCCTGTGGACTACAACGCGCGACGCGCGACAACGGGGTTGGAGGTCGCGCACTTCGACAGTGCGCCGATCAATCGACTGCTTGCAAGGGAACGTAAGCGGGTGGCGCAACCGGCCACCCGCTGCCATGCGCGGACTTAGCGCCCCAGCTCGAACACCACGTTGAGGTGTGCCGAGAGGTTGGCTTCGCCGGGCGAGACTTCGGTGTCGGCCGCCGGTGCCGCTGCTGCCATCGCCTTCATCGCCATCATCGGGATCGGGCGCGGGAAGCTCGACCCGCTCTCGTCGATGCTGACGATCCGGCGCACGCGCAGGCCCAGCGCCTTGGCGTACATCTCCGCACGCGCCTGCGCCTTCTCCAGCGCGCCACGGCGTGCCTCGTCATAGGCCTCGTCCGGCTTGTCGACTTCGAACGACGGGCCGTTGAGATCGTTGGCGCCGGCCGCGACCAGGCTGTCCATCACCTTGCCGAGCTTGGCGATATCGCGCACCTTCACGCTGACGGTATTGCGTGCCTCGTAGCCGGTGATCTTCGGCGGCTTGTTGGGCGTGTAGTTGTAGTTCGGATTGAGGTTCACGCCGCTGGTCTGGATGTCGCGCTCGGCGACGCCGGCGGCCTTGATGGCGGCCATCACCTTGGTCATCTGGTTGGCGTTATCGCGCATCGCGGCGTTGGCATCGGCGGCGCGGGTGACCACGCCGGTCGAGATCGTCGCCACGTCGGGGACGCGCTTGGAAGAGCCGTCGGCAGAGACCGAGAGCAGGGTGCCGTCGCTGTTGGCGATGGTGGCTTGCGGGGTGGACTGGGCGTCGAGAGTCATGGGAACAAGGGCGGCAAGGGCGAGGGAAAGTGCGAGCGGGCGAAACGGACGCATGGTGGGCTCCTGAAAAGTTCACGTTGGTACATGACTGGTTAACGGGTAGTGATTCGCGACGGGGTTGGATGGCCCGGAAATGTTGCCCGGTGTTCAGCCGCCGGGGGAGGCTGGGCGGCCCTCGCACGGTATCCTTGCACCATGCTGCATCTTGCCTCGCGCTCCCCTCGCCGGTCGGAACTGTTGGCCCGTCTGGGGCTGGCATTCGGCGTGCTCGATCTCGACGTTCCCGAAGTCCGCGTCGAAGGCGAGCCGCCGGAGGATTACGTCCGCCGCGTCGCTCGCGAAAAGGCCGGCGCCGGGTTGCTGCAACTCTCCGGACAGCGCGATGCCTGGGTGCTCGCCGCCGATACCGAAGTGGTGCTGGACGACATCGTCTTCGGCAAGCCTGTCGATCGCGATGATGCCGCCCGCATGTTGCAACTGCTCGCCGGTCGCCCGCATACGGTGATTTCCGCCGTGTGGCTGGTGTCCGCCTCCCGGGAGTTGCAGGCAGTGTCGAAATCGACGGTCACGTTCGGCGAACTTCCGGCGACCGTACTCGACTGGTATCTCGACACCGGCGAGTGGCAGGGCAAGGCTGGCGCCTACGGCATCCAGGGTGCGGCGCAAGTCTTCATCACCCATCTCGATGGCAGCCACAGCGGGGTGATGGGTCTTCCGCTGGCGGAAACATCACGTCTGTTGGCGCAAGCGGGAGTCTGGCCATGACCGAAGAGATCCTGGTCAACGTCACTCCGCGCGAAACCCGCGTCGCCGTGGTCGAGAACGGCATGCTGCAGGAGTTGCACATCGAACGCGGCTGGCGCCGCGGCGTGGTCGGCAACATCTACAAGGGCAAGGTCCAGCGGGTGATGCCGGGGATGCAGGCGGCCTTCGTCGACATCGGCCTGGCGCGCGCGGCCTTCCTGCACGCCAACGACATCCTGCGGGCGATGCCGGCGATCCCGAACGAAGACGGCGCCACCGCGGCGGAAACCCCGGCGCCTCCGACCCGACCGATCACCGAGCTGCTGCGCGATGGCCAGGACATCGTGGTGCAGGTGGTCAAGGACCCGATCGGCAGCAAGGGTGCGCGTTTGACGATGCAGCTGAGCGTGCCGTCGCGCTACCTGGTGATGTTGCCGCAGTCGAAGGTGGTCGGGGTGTCGGCCCGCATCGAGGACGATGCCGAACGCGCGCGATTGAAGGGCTTGGTCAGCGAGCTGGCGATGACCGGCGGTTCCGGTTTCATCATCCGCACCAATGCCGAAGGACAGCCGGCCGAGGCACTGGCCGAAGACATCGCCTATCTGTCGCGGGTGTGGGGGCTGGTCGAGGAGCGCGCGCGCAACGCGCCGGTGGGGACCTGCATCTACGACGACCTGAGCCTGCCGATGCGCGCCGTGCGCGACCTGATGCGTCGCGACGTCGAGAAGGTGAAGGTCGATTCGCGTGAAACCTGCGAGAAGCTGCGGGTGTTCGCCGCGCAATACATGCCGGGCCTGGCCGAACGCATCGAGCTTTACAGCGGTGCGCGTCCGATCTTCGATCTCTACGGCGTCGAGGACGAGATCCAGCGCGCGCTGCAGAAGGAAGTGCCATTGAAGTCGGGCGGCTACCTCGTCATTGACCAGACCGAGGCGATGACCACGGTCGACGTCAACACCGGCAGCTTCGTTGGCCAGCGCACGCTCGAGGAAACCGTCTACCGAACCAACCTGGAAGCGGCGCAGGCGGTGGCGCGGCAACTGCGCCTGCGCAATCTCGGCGGCATCATCATCATCGACTTCATCGACATGCACGATCCCGAGCATCGCCGCCAGGTGCTGCGAATGTTGGAGAAGTCGCTGTCGAAGGACCACGCCAAGACCACCGTCTACGATTTCTCGCCGCTCGGCCTGGTCGAGATGACGCGCAAGCGCACGGTGGAATCGCTGGAACGCCAGTTGTGCGAACCGTGCCCGGCCTGCAATGGTCGCGGCACGCTGAAGACCGCGGAAACGGTGACCTACGAAATCTTCCGCGAGATCACCCGGGCCGTGCGCCAGTTCGATGCCGAGCGCCTGCTGGTGATCGCGTCGCCGACGGTGGTCAATCGCATCACCGAGGAAGAATCGACCGCCGTCGCCGAGCTCGAGGAATTCCTCGGCAAGTCGATCCGCTTCCAGCAGGACGACCAGTATGTGCAGGAGCACTACGATGTCGTCCTGCTGTAAGACCCCGTTCTGATGCGGCGGCATATTCACCTCGCGGGCAAATCGCTCTATTACGCGATTGGTGTGTGCCTGTTGTTGCTGGCGTTGCTCACCGCGGCGTTGAGCCGGGTGATGCCGTGGATCGAACAGCATCCGAATGAAGTGCGCGCATGGTTGAGTGAACGCGCCGGACGCCCGGTGCAGTTCTCCAGCGTGCATGCGCATTGGACGCGTCGTGGTCCCTTGTTGTCGCTGCGCGATCTCACCGTCGGCTCGCCTGACAATCCGTTGCGGCTTGGCGATGCCGAGCTGCTGGTCTCCCAGTACACCGGCTGGCTGCCGGGCAATCGCCTCACCGAACTGCGCCTGCGCGGCATCCACGTCAACCTGCAGCGCGACGACGATGGCACCTGGCATGTGCGTGGATTGCCGGGGCAGACCAATGGTGGCGATCCGCTGACCACGCTCGAACCGCTGGGCGAGTTGCAGGTGATCGGCGGCAGCCTGACGCTGGATGCGCATTCGCTGGGATTGCACGCCGACATTCCGCGCATCGACGTGCGCACGCAGGTCAATGGCGCGCGCGTGCGCGTCGGCATGCGCGGCTGGCTGAAGGGCGTCGCGACGCCAACCTTCGCCACGATGGATTTCGATCGCCACAGCGGTGACGGCCGCGTCTATGTCGGCAGCCGCGGTCTCGACCTCAAGGGTTACCAGGGCTTCCTGCAGTTGTTCGGCGTCGCGCTGGCCGGTGGCCATGGCAGCGGCGAGGCGTGGCTGGACGTAGGCGCGCGCCGGGTGACGAAACTGGTCAGCCGCAGCGATTTCAGCGACGTGCTGTTGCGTTCGAGCACACCGGGATCGACTGCCACGCCGGTGCTGTTGCAGCGTGTGCAAGGGTTGGCCGGATATCGCCATTCCGGCACGGATTGGCGCATGGACGTGCCGACGCTCACCATCACCCGCGCGGGTACGACGCAGACGCTGGATGGCTTGAGCGTTGCCGGTGGCGATCGTCTTTCGGCTGCCGTGGCGCGCGTCGATCTGCCGATGGTGGCGTCGATCGCGGCATTGTCGGACCGGGTTCCCGCGGGACTCGCGCGCTGGCTGACGGAAGCGCAGCCGCAGGGCAGCCTGCGTGACGTGCGCCTAGCCGGAAGCGCGGACCAGCCGCGCGTGACCGCGACCGCCGATCGTGTCGGCTTCCGCGCCGTCGGCCATGCCCCGGGCGTGAGCGGCGTGAGCGGGCGCATGATCGGTGACCGCGATGGTGGCGCGCTGGCGCTCGACCCGACGAGTCGTTTCACCTTCGATTGGCCCAGCGGTTTCGGCGTGCCGCACACATACCAGCCCAACGGCAACATCGTCTGGTATCGCGATGGCGATGGTTTCGGTTTCGGCACCGATGCCTTGCACCTGTCATCGCCTGAAGTCTCGGTGGATGCGCGCGGCGGCTTGCGTTGGCAGGGTGATGGCACTCGCCCGCTGATCGGCATCGCCGCCGATGTCACCAGCCAGACGCCGGTGACGGCGTCGCACGGCTACTGGGTGAACTACATGATGCCGAAGGCGACCGTCGACTGGTTGAACATGGCATTGGTCGGTGGCCATATCGAACGCGCACACGCAGTCGTGTCCGGCGATCTCGACGATTGGCCGTTTCGCAACAACAGCGGCCTGTTCGAAGTCGATGCCGACGTCCGCGATGCGGTGCTGAAGTTCCAGCCCGACTGGCCCGAATTGCGCGGCAAGCTCACGCATGTGCAATTCCTCGGCGCTGGCATGCACATCGAAACCGATGGCACCATCGCCGGCGTCAACGTCACCCACGCGGTGGCCGATATCCCCAGCTTCGACAAGGCCGAGTTGACCGTCAAGGCCGATGGCAATGGCGACGCCAAGCAGATGCTGGAGATGCTGCGCCAGAGCCCGCTGGAGAAGGATCTCGGATCGGTATTCGCGCAACTCGATGTCGGCGGGCCGGCGCGCACCAGCCTCACCCTGTTCCTGCCGTTCCACGACGATCTGCCCTACAAGCTCGATGGCATCGCCACGCTGGACGGGGCCAAGCTCGCGCATCGCGAATATGGCCTGCGCTTCGACAACGTGCGTGGCAGCGCGAAGTACGATCGCGGCGGTTTCGTCGCCGATGGCTTGAGCGTGGTGCATGAAGGCCAGCCGGGCACGCTCGACCTGCGCGCGGGGGGCGATGTCCGCGACCACGGCAACGTGTTCGAAGCCGCGCTCCAAGGCACGCTCGGTGCGCGCGAATTGCTGGCGCGCGTACCCGACCTGAAATGGATGCAGCCGCATGTCGATGGCCGTTCGCGCTGGACGGTGGCGGTGGACGTGCCGAAGGGCGCGAGCGCGACGACGGTCAACCATGTCGAATTGCGCTCGGACCTGGTGGGAACGAAGCTCGATCTCCCCGCGCCATTCGCGAAGGTCGCGGCAACGACGATGCCCTCCGTCATCACCTTGCCGCTGCCATTGGGGCAGGGCGAGATCGGAGTGAAGCTGGGTCGCGTCGTGAACGTGCGCGCACGCAGCGCGAACGGGCATACCGGCATCGCCATGGCGATGGGCGATGGCAATCCCGAAACGCCGCCTGATTCCGGGCTGGTGGTGACGGGGCACGCGCCAAGCCTGGATGCGCCGGCGTGGCTGGCGATGACCGGCGGCGATGACAGTTCCTTCTCCCTGAAGCGCCTGGACATCACCACCGATCGCCTTTTGCTGGGTGCGGCGACATTCCCGGCATCGCGCCTGCGGATGACGCCGAGCGGGAACGGCTATCTGGTGCAGGTGCAGGGCGACGCCTTGCAAGGACAGCTGACGATTCCCAATGCAAGCAATGCCACCATCAGCGGAAAATTCGATCGCGTGCATTGGACATCGTCGCCGGGTGGGGCGGCTGCAACGGCATCGGCGTCTTCTTCAAACAACGACATCGATCCCGCGCACATTCCGCCGTTGGCCCTCGATATCAACGACCTGCGCGTCGGCGCCCTTGCATTCAATACCGCCGTGTTGCGCACGCACCAGGTCGCCGGTGGATTGCAGGTGGATCGACTCGACCTGCAATCGCGCCAGCAGCATCTCGCCGCCACCGGCAGTTGGCTTGGAACGGGACGCGCCGCGCAGACGCGCGTGCAGGCCCGGCTCGATACCCAAGATTTCGGTGCGCTGCTCGACGGACTGGGAATGAAAGGGCAACTCGGCGACGGCAAGGGCAGCGTGCTGCTCGACCTGCGTTGGCCTGGCGCACCGGTCGATGCCAGCGGCGCGACATTGGCGGGATCGATGAACATCGACATGCGCGACGGGCAACTGGTGAAGGTGCAGCCCGGCGTCGGTCGCGTGCTCGGCCTGCTCAGTCTTGCCCAGTTGCCGCGCCGGCTCACGCTCGACTTCCACGATTTCTTCGACAGCGGCTTCCGCTTCAACAGCGTCACCGGCGACATCCGTTTCGATGGCGGCAAGGCGCACAGCAACAACCTGGCGATCAAGGGATCGGCGGCCGACATCCGCATCGAGGGTGCGGCCGACATGGCCGCGCAGCAGTTCGACCAGACCATTCACGTCTATCCCAAGACCGGCAATGTCCTGACCGCGGTCGGTGCGTTGACCGGCGGTCCGGTGGGCGCGGCGATCGGCGCGGTGGCTGGTGCGGTATTGCGCAAGCCCTTCAGCCAGATGGCCGAGAAGACCTATCGCGTCACCGGACCGTGGAGCGATCCGAAAGTGCAGGAAGCCGGGAAAGCGGCGGCGCAGGCGCCAGCGCGATAGCTTGATTTTCCGCGCTTTCATCCCGACATGAGATGATCTCCCCCTCGATTTATCCCGGGAAATCCATGCAAAATCCGCTCCAGATCGCCAGCTCCACCTTGCTGGTTCCGTCCGGGCTCGACCTGCAACGACTCGATCCCGCCTTCGCCGCGCTGATGGGCAAGGGCATCGATTTCGGCGACCTCTACTTCCAGCACGCCAGGCGCGAGAGCTGGAGCATCGAGGACGGCATCGTCAAGGACGGCGCGCATTCCATCGACCAGGGTGTCGGCGTGCGTGCGATCAGTGGCGAGAAGACCGGTTTTGCCTATTCCGGCGACATCAGCGCGCAGGCCTTGCTGGAAGCCGCGGGCGCCGCGCGCGCGATCGCCCGCGATGGCGGACTCCATGCGCCCCAGGCGCTGGTGTCGCGCACGCAGGGCGCGTTGTATCCCGCGCTCGATCCGGTCGATGCCTTGTCGAACGATGCCAAGGTCGATGCCTTGCGCAAGGTCGATGCCCTGGTGCGCAGCCTCGATCCGCGCGTGAAGCAGGTGATGGTCGGGATCTCCGGTGGCGTCGACACCGTGCTCGTCGCCAATAGCGCGGGCGTGCTCGCCGCCGATGTGCGTCCGCTGGTGCGGATGAACGTGCAGGTGATCGTCGAGCAGAACGGTCGTCGCGAATCCGGTTACGCGGGATTCGGCGGACGCTATTCGTACGAAGAACTATTGGGCGACGGCAAGCCGGAAAAATTCGCGCGCGAGGCCTTGCGTGCCGCGCTGTTGAATCTCGAGGCGGTCGATGCGCCGGCCGGCGTGATGCCGGTGGTGCTCGGCAACGGCTGGACCGGCGTGCTGCTGCACGAAGCGGTCGGCCACGGCCTGGAAGGCGATTTCAATCGCAAGGGCACCTCGACTTATGCCGGCCGCATGGGCCAGCGCGTGGCGTCGCCGGGCGTGACCATCGTCGACGACGGCACGCTCGCCGGTCGCCGCGGTTCGCTCAACATGGACGACGAAGGCACGCCCACCAACTGCACCACGCTGATCGAAGACGGCGTGCTCACCGGCTATATGCAGGACACGCTCAATGCGCGTCTGATGGGCGCGAAGTCGACCGGCAACGGTCGCCGCGAGTCGTACGCGCATACGGTGATGCCGCGCATGACCAATACCTACATGCTCGCCGGCACCCATTCGCCTGAAGACATGATCCGCAGCGTGAAGCGTGGCTTGTACGCGGTGAACTTCGGTGGCGGCCAGGTCGACATCACCAGCGGCAAGTACGTGTTCTCCGCCACCGAGGCCTACCTGATCGAGGACGGCAAGGTCACCGCGCCGGTCAAGGGCGCGACGCTGATCGGCAATGGTCCGGAAACCATGCAGCGGGTGACGATGGTCGGTCACGATCTCGCGCTCGACGATGGCGTCGGCGTCTGCGGCAAGGATGGACAGTCGGTGCCGGTCGGCGTCGGTCAACCGTCGCTGCTGATCAGCGAGATGACCGTGGGCGGAACGCAGGCGTGAAAACCGCGCGCTCAGGCGTCGCTGGAATCGTCGTCGGCGACATCGGCATCGAAGTCGTGCGACGCGGTACTGCCACCCTCGAACGCGCTGCGGATCTCGCGGAACAGTTCGCGGAAGGCGCGCGGCGGCTTGTTGCGCGCGGCTTCGTCCTTGGCGTTGCGCACCAGCTGGCGCAGGCGCTGGCGATCGGCATCCGGATGCGCATCGACGAAGGCCGCCATCGCGTCGTCGCCGCCTTCGATCAGTCGTACGCGCCAATCTTCGGCGCGGTGCATGTCGGCGACCTGGCGCTTCGATCCCTCGCTATGCGCATCCAGCGCGTCACGGATCGCATCCAGTACTTCATCGTCCTGGCGACGCATCTGCTTGGCGAGAAAGGCGATCTGGCGCTTCTTCGCGATATGCGACGAAAAGCGGCGGGCATCGTGCAGATGCGGCAGCAGTTCTTCCGGGATCGGCAGCGCCGCCAGCTGGCCACTGGGAAGCCCGGTCAGGGTTTCCGCCAGTTCCAGCACGTCCAGCGCTTCGCGCCGCTGCTGGCTGCGGCTGGCTCCCAGGAATTCACCGGTTTCGGAATCGCGACCGCGCACCACTAATCTCCAGTTCGAAGCATCAAGGATACGCCATTGAACACGATCGACCTGTCCATCGCCCATCCCGCCGACGACAGCCCGCAGCGGATCGAAGACCTGTCGGCGCTGGCGCAGCGGGTGCTGGACCTGTGCAAGACCAGCGGCGCGACCCAGGCCGAGGTCGACTGCTCGGAATCGCGGGGCTTGAGCACCTCGGTGCGGATGGGGGCGGTGGAGACGGTGGAATCGACGCGCGATCGCGGCGTCTCGCTGACCGTCTATTTCGGCCAACGCAAAGGTTCGGCCAGCACCGGGGATTTCTCCGAGGCCAGTCTTGCGGCGACGGTCGAACACGCCTGCACCATCGCGCGATACACCGAAACCGATCCGGCCGCAGGACTGGCTGATCCGGAACGGATGGCGCGCGAATTGCGCGAGTTCGACCAATGGCATCCGCAACACTTCGACGCCGACGCCATGATCGCGCAGGCACTCGCCAGCGAGCAGGCTGGCCGCGATGCCGATGCGCGCATCCGCAATTCCGATGGCTGCTCCAATTCCGCCAGCGAAAGCGTCAGCGTCTATGCCAACTCCCATGGCTTCATGGGCCACGAGCGCGAAACGCAGTACAGCCTGTCGTGCGCGCTGATCGCGGGCGAGGGCGACGGCATGCAGCGCGATGGCTGGTACACCGCGGCCCTGCGTTCGGATGCGCTGGAATCGGCGCAATCGGTGGGCCGGCGTGCAGCGGCACTCACGGTGGAACGCCTCGATCCACGCGGGTTGCCGACGGGGTCCTTGCCGATCGTGTTCGCGCCGGAAGTCGCGCGTTCGCTGGTCGGTCATTTCATCGGCGCGGTCTCGGGTGGCGCACTGTATCGCCACGCCAGTTTCCTGGTCGACCACGCCGGCAAGCAGGTGTTCCCGGACTGGGTGTCGATGATCGAACAACCACACCTGATGGGTGGCTTTCGTTCCACTTCGTTCGATGCCGAAGGCACCGCCACGCAGACATCGCCGCTGGTCACCAACGGCGTGTTGCAGCGTTACGTGCTCGGCAGCTATTCGGCGCGCAAGTTGGGCCTGCAGAGCACCGCGAATGCCGGTGGCATCTACAACCTCGATGTCGAGGGAAATGTCGATGACCTCGAGACCATCATCGCCAACCTGCCGCGCGCGCTGCTGGTGACCGAGCTGATGGGGCAGGGCGTGAACACCGTGACCGGCGATTATTCGCGTGGCGCGGCCGGCTACCTGATCGAGAACGGCAAGCGCGTGCACCCGGTCGATGGCGTGACCATCGCCGGCAACTTGCGCGACATGTTCATGGCGGTCGAAGCGATCGGTCGCGATATCGACCCCCGTTCGTCCACTCGCATGGGCTCGCTGCTGGTCGGGCGGATGACCGTCGCCGGCGGCTGAGGCGATCGGTTGGCCCGGTCATCCGGCTGGCGTACCATCGACCCAAACCAATATCGGGAGGGGTAACGATGGACGAAGAGACGACACAGACAACCGCCGGGGCATCCGGAATCAGTGCCGACGAACGGCAGTGGGGAATGATCGCGCACCTGTCGGCATTGGCAGGGTTGATCGTTCCGTTCGGCCATCTGCTTGGCCCGCTGATCGTATGGCTGGTGAAGAAGGACACGATGCCGTTCGTCGATGACCAGGGCAAGGAAGCGCTGAATTTCCAGATCACCCTGTCGATCGCGTTGTTCGTCTGTTTCCTGCTGATCTTCGTGGCCATTGGCATCGTGCTGATGCCGCTGGTCGGTCTGGCGGGCCTGATTCTTGCCGTGATCGCCGGCATCAAGGCCAATGAAGGCGTGGCTTACCGCTACCCATTCACCTTGCGCCTGATCAAGTGACAAATCGGTAATGTCGTAGGCGCGCGTCAACCCGCTGCGGTTGGCGCGCGTTCCCGTGGCAGGTACTTCATGAGTCCTGCCATGGCGCAGTCCATCGCCGTCGTCACTGCCGTCAACCGCTTCGGGCTGGGTGCCCGCCCGGGCGAGCTTGGCGATGCCACGAGCGATCCGCATGGCTGGTTGTTGTCGCAGCTCTCCGCCGGCGCCGAAGTGCTTCCCGATGCCTTGCCGAACAGCCTGGATTATTTGCGCCAGGAAGGCACCGTGCGCGACCTGCGCAAGATGGCGAAGGATTCGAACGGCGACATGATGGCGCAGCAGGCGGCCAAGGACGCCGAGAAAGACCTGCGCCAGCGCATCCGCCAGGAAATCGCATTGCGGCAGCAGGTCGCGGTGGTCACGGCGCGCGGTTTCCCGGAACGCATCGTCCGTTTCTGGTCGAACCATTTCGCGATTTCCACCGACAAGAACATCGCGGCGTCGTTCGCGGCGCCGATGGAGCGCGAGGCGATCCGCCCGCATGCCTTCGGCAAGTTCTCCGATCTCTTGATGGCGATCGAGACGCATCCGGGCATGCTGCTCTATCTCGACAACACGCAATCGATCGGCGTCGATTCCAAGGCGGGCATGCGCGCACGCAACGCGCCGAACCCCAAGGCGGCGCGACGCGGCCTCAACGAGAACCTCGCGCGCGAAATCCTCGAATTGCACACGCTGGGCGTCAACGGCGGTTATGCGCAGGGCGACGTGATCGAACTCGCGAAGGCGATCACCGGCTGGAGCCTGCAACGCCCGCAGGACACCTCGGACACCGGATCACCATTCCGTTTCAACGCCAACACGCACGAGCCCGGCGATCGCCGCGTGCTCGGCAAACGCTATCGGGAAGAGGGCGAGGCACAGGGACGTGCCATTTTGGCGGATCTCGCGCTGCATCCGGCGACCGCGCAACACCTGTCGTTCAAGCTGGCGCGGCACTTCGTTGCCGACCAGCCGCCACCACAGCTGGTGGCCGCGATGGCGAAGGCCTATCTCGCGTCCGGCGGCGATCTTTCGACGCTGTATTCGACGATGGTGAAGCATCCGCTGGCGTGGGCGCCGACCGCGCGCAAGTTCAAGACGCCGCAGGATTTCCTGGTGTCGTCGATGCGCGCGTTGACGCTTGACGGCCAGAAGGATGCCGCGCGCACGCTCGACCTGCAGGCGCGCATGGGCCATCCGGTGTTCCAGCCGCGTTCGCCGGCGGGATTTGCCGACACCGCGGCCGACTGGTCCGGCCCCGATGCGTTGTTCAAGCGCGTCCAGGCCGCGCAGACGCTGGCCGATGCCGCGCCGCAGACGGCGAGCAACGATCCGGTGCAGATGGCGACACGCGCGCTCGGTGACGGCATGGATGCGGAAACGCTGCTCGCCGTGCGCCGTGCCGAATCGCCGCGCCAGGGCGTTGCCTTGCTGCTGGCCAGTCCGTCCTTCCAGTGGAGAGCCTGAGATGGCCCTGAGCCGACGCCAATTCCTGATGGCGGGCGCTGCCGCATCGCTGGTCGGAACGCTGCCGAAGTTCGCGCTGGCCGCGACCTCGACGAACGACACCCGCCTGGTGGTGGTGTTGCTGCGCGGCGGCCTCGATGGCCTGCATGCATTGCCGCGCCCGAACGATTCCGACTACCTGCGCCTGCGCGGCGCGCTTGGCGAAGCGGCGATCAAGGACGCCCATGCGATCGATGGCGGCTTCGCCCTGCATCCGTCGCTGACATTCGCATCGCAACTGTATGCGGCGAAGGAATTCCTGCCGATCGTCGCGGTGGCGCCGCCGTATCGCGAGCGCTCGCATTTCGAGGCCCAGGATTGCGTCGAGAACGGCACCCAGGGCCCGGGCGGCCGCAGCGGCTGGATGAATCGTTGCGTGCACGAGCTCGGCGGATCGAGCGGCCTGGCCATCACCGCGGTGATGCCGTTGATCATGCGCGGCAACGGCGCCGCGACGACGTGGTCGCCGCCGCTGGCGCATGCGATCGATCCGATCCTGATGCAACGCTTGCAGTTGTTGTATGCGCGCGACCCGATGCTGGGGCCGGCATTCGCGCGCGCCGGCACCGACGAGAACGACAACACCGCCAAGGCCGGCGACAAGCGCGGGCATCTCGCCGATGCCTTGGGCGCCGCCGCGCATTTCATGTCGGCCGCCGATGGCCCGCGCATCGCCTTCGTCGAGGACACCGGCTGGGACACGCATTACAACGAAGCCGGAATCCTGCAACGCAAGCTGTTCGAACTGGATTCGGGTCTGCAGGCGTTCAAGAGCAACGGCGACGCGATCTGGCCACGCACGGCGATCGTGGTCGTCACCGAATTCGGACGCACGGCCGCCGTCAACGGCACCAATGGCACCGACCATGGCACCGGCGGCGTCGCCTTCCTTGCCGGTGGTGCAGTGAATGGCGGCCGCGTGGGCGGAACATGGCCGGGGCTCGCCAACTCGCAACTCAACCAGCAGCGCGATCTGCTGGCCACCAGCGACATGCGCGGACTGTTCAAGGGCGTGCTGGAATCGCATCTGGGCGTGGGCGCCGCCGCCAGCGATGCCCGCGTGTTTCCCGCCAGTGCCGATGTCGCGTTGATGCGTGGTCTGATCCGCGCTGCCTGAACACGACGAAAGTCATCCCCACCTCCGTCACTTGTTGTCGGGCAGGGCGATCACCATAGTGATCCCGTCATCCTGTTGGATTGGAGTCGTAGAGATGGACACGATCGAACAAGTCGCCGTGCACGATGCCGCCGATCGCCAATGGGCGGCGGGCGTGCATGTGGGCGCGTTGCTGGCTGCGTTCTTCACCCACTGGTTCGCCGGCGTGGCCGGTGCGCTGGTGGCGTTGGGCGTGTGGGCGTTGGTCCGCGACCGTCACCCGTTCGCGGCCGAACACGCCAAGGAAGCGCTCAACTTCAACATCACCATGTTCCTCGGCGCCTGCGCCGCGATCCTGATCGGCATCGTGCTGGTGGGCGCCACCGTGGTCACGCTCGGTGTCGGCGCGTTGGTCACCATCCCGGCCGGACTGCTGTTGCTGGCCGTGCTCGGGGCAGGTGCGTTGATGTGGCTGGTGTGCTCGATCCTCGCCGCGATCGCTGCATGGGAAGGCAAGCCCTATCGCTATCCGTTCTCGCTGCGGTTGGTGAAGTAACCGCGCAGTTTCAGCGATCGCGCTCGATCACCTGGCGCGCGATCGCACGCAGCGCATCGGCGCGCTGGTCGAAGCCGGCCAGCGCGTCGTTCATTTCAGTCGCGAGTTCGTGCAGGCGTTGCCGCGAGGCATCGATGCCGAGCAGGGCGGGGAAGGTCGATTTCTGCTGTTGCAGGTCCTTGCCCGCGGTCTTGCCCAGCGTGGCGCTGTCGCCTTCGATGTCGAGCAGATCATCGCGAATCTGGAAGGCGAGGCCGAGCGCATCGGCGTAGCGATCAAGTGCCTTGTGTTGCGTAGCGTCCGCACCACCGGCAAACGCGCCCATGCGCACCGCCGCGCGCAGCAGCGCGCCGGTCTTGAGCGCATGCAGGCGTTCCAGCTCGGCGATCGACAGCGCATCGGCGGCGCCGGTCGCCTCGAGGTCGAGCATTTGCCCGCCGCACATGCCGTCGATGCCGGAGGCGTGCGCCAGTTCGCGCAGATGCTTCACGCAGACATCGGCCGGCACGGCGCCGTACGCCAGGATGGTGAACGCCAACGATTGCAGGGCATCGCCGGCGAGGATCGCGGTGGCTTCGTCGAAGGCGACGTGCACGGTCGGCTGGCCACGACGGAGGGCGTCGTCGTCCATCGCCGGCAGGTCGTCGTGGACCAGCGAATAGGTGTGGAGCAGTTCCACCGCGACGGCAGCCTGTCGCGCATGTTCGCCATCTCCGCCCAATGCATGCACCGTCGCATGCACCAGCAATGGCCGGATGCGCTTGCCGCCGGCCTTCACCGCATGGCGCATGGCGTCGGCGAGGCGCGTACTGGCGAACGTGTCCGAAAGGACGTGGTCGAGATCGGATTCGGTGCGCGCGCGCCAATCGGCGAGCAGCGCGGCGGCATCAGGCATCACCGGAACGATCCGTCGAGTCATCCGGGAAGGGACGGGCGGATTCCGGGGCATCGAGGTCGCTGAGCAGCCGCACCCGCAACTCGGCCTGTTCCAACGCCGCCTGGCATTCGCGGTAGAGGCCGATGCCGCGTTCGTAGGCGGACAGGGATTCCTCGAGGCCGAGATTGCCCTGTTCCATGCGTTCGACCAGTGCTTCGAGCGCGTCGAGCGAGGTCTCGAAGCTGGCGACCGGGGACGGGTCCTGTGGCGACGATGCGGGGGATTTGCGGGCCATGGGTCGAGTTTAGCCGAGATGCCAGTGCAGGCGGGCGCCATGATCGTGCAGCCAGCCGTGCAGCCGCGCGGAAAGCAGTTCGCCCGCGGCGAGGACTTCGTCCCCGTCGACGAGCAGGGGCAGGCGCTCGCGCAGCCACGGCGGCATGGCGGCCTGCTGCAGGGCGTGCTTGAGCGCGTGCGAATGATCGCGGCCGGGCAGGCGGATGCGCTCGCCACCGCGACGGGCACGGACGTCGAACGGATGATCGAAGGCAGGCGCGCCGATCAGTTCCAGCCGCATGTCATCGGGCAGCTGCAGTGGATCGCGGCCATCCCATTCGGCATGGAAATCGGGATCCAGGGGCGAGCGCGACATTTCGGCGTGCAGCCGATCGCGCCAACGCAGGATGCGCGTCTGCTGCCAGCGATATTCGGCTTCGGCATCGGCACGCGCGGGCAACAGTTGCCGTTCGATCGCGTCGATGCCGCTGGCGGGCAATGGCGGCAGTCCGGCTTCGGTCACCCAGCGACGCAATACATCCGCACGTAGCGATGCAGGGAGCCGTTGCAAGGTGGTGGCGTCGAGATCGCCATCGTCGCGGCGACAGGCGATCAGCGCGATGCGGACGCCATCGGCATCGCGTTCGGTTGTTTCCGTGGCCAGCGTGGCGCTGCGTGCGAAGGATGTCGCTGCTTGCGGCCAGCGTTGGCGCAGCAGCGGCAGGACTTCGTTGCGCAGGAAGTTGCGATCGTACGTGGCGCTGGCGTTGGAAGGATCCTCGATCCACGCCAATCCATGCACGTTCGCATACGCGAGAATGTCGACGCGCGATGTATCCAATAGCGGTCGCCACAACCAGCCGTGTTCGTACCGTCGCCACGACCGCATCGCCGACAGTCCGTCGGTTCCGGATGCGCGCAATGCCCGCAGCAGGAAGGTTTCCGCCTGGTCGTCGCGATGGTGGGCGAGCGCGAGCACTTCGCCATCCTGCAGTTCCGCCGCAAATGCGGCGTGGCGTGCGGCGCGGGCAGCGCCTTCCGGCCCGAGTCCGGAATCGCCATCGATTTCGACGCGAATGATTTCCAGTGGCACATCGAGCGTCGAACACAATGCAGCGCAATGTTCCGACCACGCATCGGCATCGGGATGCAGGCCGTGGTGGACGTGGATGGCGCGAAGGCGCGGAGCGATATCGCGCAAGCGATGCAGCAGGACCGTGGAATCGAGGCCGCCGCTGAGGCCGACCACCACCGATGCGGCATCGATGGCGGTCGGTGATGCCGTCAGCGACAGCGTTGCACTCATTCCGTCTCGACGCGAATGCCGCCAACCCAGCCGGCGGCCAGGTTGTAGATGAGCGCCTGGATCAGGCCGCCGATGAAACCGAAAACGCCGTAGAAAATCGGCAGGACGACGATGCCGGCGACGCCGCCGAACATGGCGCCGGCGAAGCCGTTGCCCTGGTGCGCCATCGCGCCGGCAAACATGCTGCTGAACAGGAAAAGGAACACGCCGGCGATCAGGCCGATCGCGACGCCGATGATGCCGGAGATCTTGCCGGCCGAAACGGGATCAATGCGCTTGATGATCATCTTGTGCAACCCTCCCCGATGGATGCCGGCCGATTGCCGGCACCCGGAGTATAGGTTGGGCTGGCGATGCCGATCAGCCGTTCTCGAACGCCCCGTAGCCGCGCAGGCGCTGGTAGCGGCGTTCCAGCAGCTCGTCGACCGAGAGCGTGTCGAGCGCGGCCAGTTCGTTGAGCAGGATGGCCTTGAGGCGCTTCGCGGTCTGCTGCGGATTGCGCTGCGCACCGCCGATCGGTTCGCGCACGATCTTGTCGATCAGGCCCAGCGCCTTGAGCTTGGGCGCGGTGATTGCCATCTGCTCGGCGGCTTCCTTGGCCTTGGCTGCATCCTTCCACAGGATCGCCGCGCAGCCTTCCGGCGAGATCACCGAATAGGTGCCGTATTCGAGCATCAAGGTTCGGTCGCCGACACCGATTGCCAGCGCGCCGCCGGAGCCGCCTTCGCCGATCACGGTGCAGATGATCGGCACGCGCAGTTCGGCCATCTCCATCAGGTTGCGGGCGATCGCTTCCGACTGACCGCGTTCTTCCGCGCCGATGCCGGGGTAGGCGCCGGGGGTGTCGATGAAGGTGAAGATCGGCAACTGGAAACGCTCGGCCAGCTTCATCAGGCGCAGGGCCTTGCGATAGCCCTCGGGGCGCGGCATGCCGAAATTGCGGCGGACCTTGGACTTGGTATCGCGGCCCTTCTGGTGGCCGATCACCATCACCGGGCGGCCATCGATGCGGGCCAGGCCGCCGACGATCGCGGCGTCGTCGGCGAAGGCGCGGTCGCCGGCCAGTTCCTGGAATTCGTCGCAGATCACCTTGACGTAGTCCAGCGTGTACGGGCGCTGCGGGTGGCGCGACATCTGCGAGATTTGCGCCGGTGCGAGGTCGCGGAAGATCACGGCGGTGCGCTGGCGCAGCTTTTCCTGCAGCGCGCGCACTTCGTTGTCGACATTGACCCCCGGGCCGGCGCTGGCCTGGCGCAGTTCCTGGATTTTCGCTTCCAGATCGGCGATGGGTTGCTCGAAATCGAGGTAGTTCGGGTTCATGGAGGGTCTGGGTGAAACAAGGAGGACAGTCTAGCGGATGACGATGACAGGGCCGGACGGCGGCGTGCGGAGGCCGGATCAGCCGGCGTCGGGTCGGACCTGCAGCCAGGGCTTGTCTAGGACCAGGGCGACCCCGCGCACGCCCGGCTGGGCCTTGAGCGCGGCGGCGAGGCCGGCGCTGACGCGGATGGCGTTGCTGCCGTCGAGGTCGATGGCGCCACGGGCGCCGTCGCGGAGCATTTCCAGGCGGATCGGGGTGGAACCGGGGCGATGTTCGGCGAAGGCCTGGTCGAGCGCCTGCAGCGCACCGGGCACTCGCATGTCCATGCGCACGGTGAGCTTGCGCGCAGCGTTCGGGCACAGCAGCTCGAAGTCCCAGCAGCGGCGTGCGCGCAGGCTGTAGCCGCCGCTGAATTCGTCCTCGCGCAGGCCGCCTTCGATCACCAGGATGCGGTCACGGGTGAGCAGCGCGGAATATTCCGTCAGCGCTTCCGAGAAGAACATCACTTCGATGCGGCCGGCGCCGTCTTCCAGCGTCACGAAGGCCTGCGATTCGCCGCGCTTGCGCAGCGCGATCACCTGGCCCGCCAGCACCACGGTTTTCTCCGGACGCCAGCCACGCTTCTCTTCGTTGCTGCGATTGGCCCAGATCGCGTCGAGATCGTTGAGGCCGTGGCCGACCAATGCCTTCAGCGCATCGCGGTAGGGATCGATGGGATGGCCGGAGAGGTAAGTGCCGAGCGTGTCGCGTTCGCCATCGAGTTTGCGCGACAGCGGCCAGTCGACCACTTCCGGCAACTCGATGCGCAAGATCGGCGCGGCACTGCCGCCACCGCCGAACAGCGAATCCTGTCCGGTCTCGCGTTCGCGCGCCTGTTGCTCGGTGGCCTTGAGCGCTTCCGGCAGCTGCGCAAGCAGGCTGGGACGATTGACGCCCAGTGCATCCATTGCGCCGGCGTTGACCAGCGCCTCGACCGCGCGCCGGTTGAGCTTGGTCATGTCGACGCGCTGGCAGAAATCGAGCATGTCGGTGAACGGGCCGCTGCGTTCGCGTTCGTCGGCGATCGCTTCGCAGGCGTTCTGGCCGACGCCCTTCACCGCGCCCAAGCCGTAGCGGACCGTCCTCGCATCCACCGCATCGAACATGTAGCGCGAGGCATTGACGTCGGGTGGCAACACCGCGAGTCCGATCGTGCGCGCTTCATCGAGGAAGCCGACCACCTTTTCGGTCTTGTCCATGTCGGAGGACAGCACCGCGGCCATGAATTCCGCGGGGTAATGCGTTTTCAGCCACGCCGTCTGGTAGCTCACCAGCGCGTAGGCAGCGGCGTGCGATTTGTTGAAGCCGTAACCCGCGAATTTTTCCAGCAGGTCGAAGATCGGCCCCGACACCTTCGATTCGAGGTGATGATGCTCCTTCGCGCCTTCCTCGAACTTGACGCGTTCCTTCGCCATTTCCTCGGGCTTCTTCTTGCCCATCGCTCGGCGCAGCAGATCGGCGCCGCCCAGCGAATAGCCGGCGAGGATCTGCGCGGTCTGCATCACCTGTTCCTGGTACACCACCACGCCGTAGGTCGGGCTGAGGACAGGTTCCAGCAACGCGTGCGGATACTTCACCTCGGCGCGGCCGTGCTTGCGCTCGATGAAGTCGGGGATCAGGTCCATCGGGCCGGGGCGATACAGCGACACCAGGGCGATCAAGTCGTCGAAACGGTCGGGCAGGGCGCGCTTCAGCAATTCGCGCATGCCGCGCGATTCGAACTGGAACACCGCGACGGTATCGCCGCGCGCGAACAGTTCGTAGGTCTTGGCGTCGTCGAGCGGAAGCTTGGTGATGTCGAGCGGAGTTTCGCCCTTGGGCTTGCGCGCGTTGATCGCCTTCACCGCCCAATCGACGATGGTGAGCGTGCGCAGGCCGAGGAAGTCGAACTTCACCAGGCCGACCGCTTCGACGTCGTCCTTGTCGAATTGCGTGACCGGGTTGCGGCCTTCGCCACCACCGGCATGTTCGGCGAACAGCGGGCAGAAGTCGGAGAGCGGCGATGGCGAGATCACCACGCCACCGGCGTGCTTGCCGGCGTTGCGCGGAAGATCCTCGAGCTTGAGCGCGAGATCGATCAGGTCGCGGACGTCGTCCTCGGCCTCGTAACGGCCGATCAGTTCGTCGCTGCGCCAGGCGTCGTCCTTCTGCGCTTTCTCGGTCTTCCCGAGCGCGTCTTCCAGCCCGACGCCGAGCGTCATCGGAATCAGCTTGGCGACGCCATCGACGAAACCATAGGGGAAACCGAGCACGCGGCCGGTATCGCGCACCACCGCCTTCGCCGCCATGGTGCCGTAGGTGATGATCTGGCTGACGCGATCGCGGCCGTACTTCGCGGCGACGTAATCGATCACCTCGTCGCGGCGGTCCATGCAGAAGTCGATGTCGAAGTCGGGCATCGACACGCGTTCCGGGTTGAGGAAGCGTTCGAACAGCAGGTCGTAGGGAATCGGATCGAGGTCGGTGATGCCCAGCGACCACGCCACAAGCGAACCGGCGCCGGAACCACGACCGGGTCCGACCGGAATGCCGTGATCCTTGGCCCAGTTGATGAAGTCGGCCACGATCAGGAAGTAGCCGGGGAAGCCCATCGAGATGATGACGTCGAGTTCGCGGTCGAGACGCTCGCGATAGCTCGCCGCATCGTGTCCTTCGGCGGGCGCCTGCTGTTCGAGGCGCGCACGCAGGCCGGCGTGCGACTGGCCGCGGATCCAGCTGTCCAGCGTTTCGTCGGACGGCACCGGGAACGCCGGCAGGTAATAGGTGCCGAGGCGCAGTTCGAGGTTGCAGCATTCGGCGATGGCGAAGGCGTTGTCGATCGCGTCGGGAATGTCGGCGAACAGTTCGGCCATCGCCTCGCCGGATTTCAGCGACTGTTCCGGCGAATACAGGCGTGGACGCTTGGGGTCGTCGAGCACGCGGCCGGTGGCGATGCAGACGCGCGCTTCGTGGGCGTCGAAGTCCTCATTGTCGAGGAAGCGCACGTCGTTGCTGGCGACCACCGGAATCGAATGTTGTCCGGACAGATGCAACGCGTAGGCGTTGAATGCGTCTTCGTGCGGGCGCTGGGTGCGCGTCAGTGCGAGATTCAGGCGATCGCCGAACAACCGTTGCAGGCGTTCGACTTCGGCCCGCGCGTGTTCGTCGCGACCGCCGAGTAGCGCGGTGCCGACCGAGGAGTCGCGTCCTGCCAGCGCGAACAGGCCGGCGAGATTCTCGTCATCCAGCCATGCGCTGTCGATGCCGACGCCGTCTTGTCGATGGCCATGCATCCATGCGCGCGTCAGCAGGCGCGATAGCGCGAGATAGCCGTCGTGATCGCGGCAGAGCAGGGTGAGCTGGCTGCTGGCGCCTTCGGGATCGACAACTGTCAGATCGGCGCCGGCGATTGGCTTGAGTCCGGCGCCCTCGGCCAGCTTGTAGAACTTCACCAGTGCGAACAGGTTGTTGCGGTCGGTGATCGCCACCGCGGGCAGGCCGAGTTCCACGCAGCCGCGCACCAGTCCGTCGAGGCGGATGGTGGAATCGACCAGCGAATACTCGCTATGCAGCTGCAGATGGGCGAAACGGGCCGACATGCGCTCCCAGTGGCGCAGGCGCGCCGAGATCAGGGATCAGGGTAGGGTCGCGGGCGGGCCGGGACAAGGCTTGACATGGGTCGGATCGCGGGGCGCCGGCTCAGAGCAGTTGGCCCTGCACGATCAGCGTCTCGCGGACCGGTGCGAAACTGCGACGGTGCTGCGGGCAGGGCCCGTGCTGGCGCAGGGCCGCGAGGTGCTGCGGGCTGCCGTAGCCCTTGTGGCCATCGAAGCCGTACTCGGGGTATTGGCGGTGGAGATCGGCCATCAGGCGGTCGCGGGTGACCTTGGCCAGGATCGATGCCGCCATGATCGACCGGCAGCGGGCGTCGCCGCCGATCCAAGCCTCGGCCGGACAGGGCAGGCCCTTGGGCAGGGCGTTGCCGTCGATGCGCGCGATATCGCAATGGACGGCCACCGCTTCCAGCGCGCGGCGCATGCCGGCCATCGTCGCCTGATAGATGTTGATGCGGTCGATCTCCTCGACCTCCACCTCGATCACGCTCCAAGCCAGTGCGCGTTCGATGATACGCGGATAGAGCGCCTCACGGCGGGTGGCGCTGAGCTGCTTGGAGTCGTCGAGGCCGTTCACCGGCGTGCGTCCCGGCGGAAAGACGACGGCGGCAACCACCAGCGGGCCGGCGAGCGGGCCGCGGCCGGCTTCATCCACGCCGGCGATGCGCAGCGTTGAATCGGATTCGGACGAGGATTGCGCGCTCACGCCGGCGACGGCTCGCCTTGTGCGACCAAGTCGGAAATCGCCTGCGCTGCCTGCATTGATGCGTCACGACGCAATTCCTCGTGGATGCGGACGAATTCCGGTTCGATCGCGGCGAATGCCTGCGGGTCGCGCAGCCAGCGCAGCAACTCGCCGGAGAGGCGTTCCGGCGTGCAATCGTCCTGCAGGCATTCCGGGACGAGTTCGCGATTCGCGAGGATGTTGGGCAGGCTGACGAAGCGCGATTTCAGCAGGCCGAACATCCTGACGATGCGATAGGTGGTCGGAGAGATGCGATGGCCGATCACCATCGGCCGTTTCGCCAGCATCGCTTCCAGCGCGGCGGTGCCCGACGCCAGCAGCACGACGTCGCTGGCGACCATCGCATGTTGTGCCTGCCCGTCGAGGATGCTTGCGCGCGCATGCGCCAGCGGCGTCTGTTGCAACTGCGATTCGATCGCGCGCCGGCATTGTTCGTCCGCTGCGGGAATCAGGACTTCGAGATCGTCGACCTGCTTGCCGACGCGATCCGCGGTTTCCAGGAATGTCGGCAACATCCGCGCGATTTCGCCCATGCGCGATCCCGGCAACAACGCCAGCACCGGGCCATCGCCGACGATGGCGAGCATGCGACGCGCGGCAGCGCGATCCGGTTGCAGCGGCATCGAATCGGCCAGCGGATGACCGATGAAGCGCGCATCGACGCCATGCTTCGCGTAAATCGGCGGCTCCATCGGGAACAGGCAGAGCACGCGATCGGCGCTCTCGCCGATTTTCTCGGCGCGCTCCTCGCGCCAGGCCCAGATCGATGGGCTGACGTCGTGCACGGTGCGCACGCCGCGCGCCTTCAGCCATTTCTCCACGCCGAGATTGAAGTCGGGGGCATCGATGCCGATGAAGACATCGGGTTTCCAGTCGAGCACGCGTTGGCGGAAGTCGCGGCGCAGGCGCAGCAATCGCGGCAGATGGCGCAGCACTTCGGCCAGGCCCATCACGCTGAGTTCGGAAGCGTCCCGCCACGACGTGACGCCAGCGGCGCGCATCTTCGGCCCGGCGATACCTGCGAATTCGGCGTTCGGGAAACGTTCGCCCAAGGCACGCACGAGATCGGCGCCGAGCAGGTCGCCCGAGGCCTCGCCGGCGCACAGGGCGATGCGCAGCGGCGTGTTCATCGCAACAGCGGTCGTTCGCCGCGTTCGATGAAGTCGAGGAAGGCGCGGACGTCTTCGCTGCCGGCGGCGATCTCCGCCAGTTCGACCTTCGCTTCGTCGAGTTTGGTTTCGCCCATGTAGAGCGCGCGGTAGGCGCGTTTGATCGCGGCGATCCGCGTCGCATCGAAGCCGCGGCGCTTGAGGCCTTCGCTGTTGATGCCGCGCGCACGTGCGTACTTCTCCTGCGCCACCATCAGGAACGGCGGCACGTCACCGTTGACGAACGCGCCCATGCCGATGAAGGCGTGGGCGCCGATACGGCAGAACTGGTGGACGCCGGCGAAGCCGCTGAGGATCACCTGGTCGCCGACCACCACATGGCCTGCGAGGGTGGCGTTGTTGGAGAACACGCAACCATTGCCGACGATGCAGTCGTGGGCGACGTGCACGTAGGCGAGCAGCCAGTTGTCGTCGCCGACGCGGGTGATGCTGCCGCCGTCGCCGGTGCCGCGGTTGATCGTGACGAATTCGCGGATGGTGTTGCGGTCGCCGATCTCGAGCGTGGTGTGCTCGCCGTGGTACTTCTTGTCCTGCGGGTCGCCGCCGATCGCGGCGTGGCCGACGATGCGGTTGTCGCGACCAATGCGGGTGGTGCCGGTGACGCTGCAGTGCGATCCGATCCAGGTGCCGTCGCCGATCTCCACGTCCGCGCCGATCACGGTGAACGCGCCGATGCGCACGTCCGCGCCGATGCGGGCGCCGGGATCGATCTGCGCGCTGGGGTGGATCTCGCTCGCCATCAGTCGGCTTTGACCTCGGCGCAGAGGATTTCGGCGCAGGCGACTTGTTCGCCATCGACGCGGGCGACGCCGTAGAACAGCGTCATGTTGCGGATCTCGCGCTTGATCGACACATCGAGGTCGAGGCGATCGCCGGGGACCACCATGCGCGAGAACTTGGCGCCGTCCACCTTGACCAGGTAGGAAATCATGTCATCGCCGGGAATGCCGCCGCGGGTGAGGTAGCTGAGCAAGCCACCGGCTTGCGCCATCGCTTCGATCACCAGCACGCCCGGCATCACCGGGTGGCCGGGGAAGTGACCCTGGAAGAATTGTTCGTTGGCACTGACGTTCTTGTAGGCAAGGATGCGCTTGTGTGCTTCGAATTCCGTCACGCGGTCGACCAGCAGGAACGGATAGCGGTGCGGAAGCAGTTTCTGGATTCCGACCACGTCGAGCGGCATTTGCAGCAGGGTGTTGCTCATGAATTCTCCTTGTCCTGGCCGTTCACCTTGCGGGCCAGCGCATCCAGTTGCCGGAAGCGGGCCGCCGAACGGCGCCACTGCCTATTTTCCATCATCGGGGTGCCCGACGAATACTCGCCCGGTTCGTGGATGGAATGGGTGACCAGCGTCATCGCGGTCACGGTGACCTTGTCGCACAGTTCGATATGGCCGACGATGCCGGCCGCGCCGCCGATCAGGCAGTAGCGGCCGATGCGCGCGCTGCCGGCGACCGCCACGCAGCCCGCCATCGCGGTATGCGCGCCGACGCGCACGTTGTGGCCGATCTGGATCTGGTTGTCGAGGCGCACGTCCTCTTCCAGCACGGTGTCGTCAAGCGCGCCGCGATCGATGGTGGTGTTGGCGCCGATCTCGCAATCGTCGCCGATCGCCACGCCGCCGAGTTGCGGCACGTTGAGCCAGCGTCCGGCCTCCATTGCCAGGCCGAAGCCGGCGGCGCCAAGGACGGCGCCGGGGTGGATGCGCACGTTGCGACCGAGGCGCACGCGCATGACCAGGGTGACGCGCGCGACCAGTTCGCAGCCGGCGCCGACGACGCAGTCTTCGCCGATCACGCAACCGGGGCCGATCACCGCGCCTGCCTCGATGCGGCTGCGTGCACCAATGCTCACGAACGGGCCGATGGAAGCAGATGGATCGATCACCGCATCGGCAGCGATCGCCGCACTCGGATGGACGCCGACAGGATGCGCTTCGCGTGCCTCGAACAGCGCCGAAATCTTCGCGAATGCCGCGTAGGGATCGCGTGCGACCAATACCGGCATGACCGCGACATCGGCATCTTCCGCACGCAGCACCACCGCAGCGGCGGTGCTGTCGGCCAACTGGCCGCGGTAGCGCGGGTTGGCGAGGAAGGCGAGTTGCCCGCTGCCGGCCGACGCCAGGGTGGCGACGCCGCGGATCAGGACTGTCGGATCGTTGCCGCGCAACTCCAGACCGAAGCGTTGCGACAACTCCGCAAGCGTGAACCCCGTGGCTGCGTCCCCCACCTCCGCACCGTCTTCGTCAGAACGTGCCGGAGAAGGTGAACTGCAGTCGCTCGATCTGGTCTTTCAGCTGGCCCGGCTTGTCGGCGCGCTGGTAGCGCAGCGGCAGCGCATAGCTGATCGAGATCGGGCCCATCGGCGAGCGCCACATCAGCGCGATACCGGTGGACGCACGCAATTCCGAGGTTTTGAACGCGGCGCGGTTCTGGAACACGTTACCGAAGTCGAGGAAGGCCGACAGACGCGCCGACGGCGAATCGATGATGCGCGGGAAGAACGTTTCCAGTGTGCCGACGGTCTTGAACGAACCGCCCATCGGCTGCGGAGTGCTGTAGAAAGCCGAAATCGCCTGCGGACCCAGCGAGTTGTCGACGAAGCCGCGGACGCGACCACCCGACGACACGCCACCGGCGTAGTAGTTCTCGAAGAACGGCAGGCCGCGCGAATTGACGATGCGGCCATCCGGCAGGGTGGTGGTGCGGGCGGCGCCGTAGGAATTGCCGTAGCCGACGTCGCCAACGGCGTTCAGCACCAGCCACGAGCTCAACGGCCAGTACTTGGAGACGGTGTATTCCATCGTGTAGTACTTGGCGGTGGAACCCGGCAGCGTTGCTTCCAGCGACAGGCGCTGCAGCATGCCGACGCTGGGCTGCAGGGCATCGTTGCGGGTATCGCGACCGAATGCCACGCGCGCACGCGCGGCCTTGAAGGTCATGTGGCCGATCGCATTGATGTAGTCCCAGATCGGCTGCGGAGTGTAGATGTTCGCGCTGATCTTCTTGCGGTCGACGCCGAGCATGAACGACACCGAATCCCATTCGGTGATCGGCAGGCCCAGCACCATCTGCGCCGCGCCCTGGCTGGATGAATAGTTGGCGACGTTGGCGTCGGCGTAGTTGGTGTCGCTGTAATAGACGTTGTAGCCCAGCGAGACGCCGTTCTTGGTGAAGTACGGATTGAGGAAGTTGAACGAAATCTGCTTCTGATAGGCGCTGCGCTGCAGGGCGATGGTGAGCTGGTTGCCGCTGCCAAGGAAGTTGCGCTCGGAGATGCTGCCGTTGAGCATCACGCCGCCCAGCTGCGAGTAGCCGACGCCGAAGCTCAGCGTGCCCGAGTTGGTTTCCTTGACGTTCACCGCCAGGTCGACCTGGTCGGAAGCGCCCGGCACCGGCTGCGATTCGATGTCCACCTTCTCGAAGTAGCCGAGCTGCTGCAGGCGGATCTTGGAGCGGTCGATCGCCGCCTGCGAATACCACGCACCTTCGAACTGGCGCATTTCGCGGCGAAGCACGTCATCGGCGGTGCGGTTGTTGCCCTTGAACACGATGCGGCGCACGTTGACGCGCGGCCCCGGCTGCACCTGCATGTCGAGTGCGACAGTGCGCGCCTCGCGATCCACCGTCGGGTTGGGGACGACCTGGGCGTTGGCGTAGCCGATGTTGCTCAGCATCGCCGTCACCGAATCGGTGGCGGCTTCCATCGCGCGCCGCGAGAAGACGTAGCCCGGCCTGATGAAGGCGTCGAACTGTTTCTGGATCGTTTCCTTGGACAGGATGGTGTCGCCGCTGACGGTCAGCGCCGACACCTTGTACTGCTCGCCCTCGGTCAGGCCGGCGGTGATGAACATCGCGCGCTTGTCGGGGCTGATCGTGACCTGGGTGTTGTCCTGGCTGACGTCGGCATCAATGTAGCCGCGGTCGAGGTAGTAGGACTGCAGCTTCTCGACGTCGCCGGAGAGCTTTTCCTTCGAGTACTGGTCGTCGCGGCTGTACCAGCTGCTCCAGTTGGTGGTCTGCGATTCCCAGCCGCGCATCAACTGCTTGTCGGTGAACTTCTCGTTGCCGATGATGTTGATGTGCTTGATCTTGGCGGCCTTGCCTTCCTTGATCGCGATGGCGACGTCGACGCGGTTGCGATCGAGTTTGGTCACCGACGGCGTCACCTGGACGTTGTATTTGCCGCGGTTGTTGTACTGGCGGGTCAGTTCCTGCGACACGCGGTCGAGGCTCATCGGATCGAAGGTGTCGCCTTCGGTCAGGCCGATTTCCTTCAACGGCTTCTTGAGGTCGTCGTCCTTGATGTCCTCGTTGCCGGTGACGGTGACCTTGTTGATGGCCGGGCGTTCCTCCACCGACACCACCAGGATGTCGCCCTGGCGATCGAGCTTGACGTCGCTGAAGAAGCCGGTCTTGTAGAGCGCGCGGATCGCCTGTTCAGCCTTGGCCTGGTCCAGCATGTCGCCGCGTTCCACCGCCAGGTAGGTGAATACGGTGCCGGGAGCGATGCGCTGCAGGCCGTCCACGCGGATGTCCGACACCCGGAAGGGCTCGACGATGGACTGCGCCCAGGCGGGTGTGGCCAGGGCGGCGGCCAAGGCGAGGGCAAGCAGGTGACGGCTGGGGTTTCGCATCATCGAATCCGGTGGGGGGCTAGTGGAACTGGCCAAAGAGGTCATTGTAGAACGCCAGGCCCATCAGGCCGAGGATCATCATCAGACCGATCGATTGGCTGATGGCGAGGGCGCGCTCGCCGAGGGGGCGGCCGCGCACGGCTTCGACGGCGTACATGGCGAGGTGGCCGCCGTCGAGGATCGGGATCGGCAGCAGGTTGAGCACGCCCAGGCTGAGCGACATCAGGGCGAGGAAGCGCAGGAAGTAGGCCGGGCCCATCTGGGCCGAGGCGTTGGCGATCTTCGCGATCGTGACCGGGCCGGAGACCGATTCGCGCGAGGCCTGGCCACGGATCATGCGACCGATCATGGTCACCGAATCGTGGAGCAGGGCGCCTGTCTCATGGATCGCGGCGGGCACCGCCTGCAACGGACCAAGGCGGCGCACGGTGTCGTAGGGGGGATTGTCGTCCTGCTGCGGCCCGATCCCGATGATCCGGGCATTGCCCTGCACGACGGGCGCGATGGCCATGTCCAGTGTCTTGCCGGCGCGTTCGACCACCAGCTGGACCGCCGCTCCCGGCGCCGTTTTCTGGACCAGCGGCCGGATGTCCTCGAAGTTGGTGATCCGGTTGCCGTTGACGCTGAGAATGCGGTCACCGGGTTGCACATGGCCGACGGCGGCACTGCCGGTCGCGACATCACCGACGATCGGGGGCGCGGGCGGTCGCTTGGCGGCCATGCCCATGTCATCCATCAATTCGAGTTCGTTGATGCGCGCGGGCAATTGGTCGAGGCGCAGGGCGTGACTGGATTCGTGACCATCTGCGCCGCGGACGTCGACCGTCGCGACCTGGTGGGCAATGGCGCGGCGGGCCAGCGCTGGCAGTGCATCGTTCCAGGTCGGGATGTCTTCGCCGTCGATGCGCAGGATGCGATCGCCGGGCTGGATACCGGCCGCGGCGGCGATGCCTTGGACGTGGCCGATCACCGGCGCGTAGTCGGGGCGACCGATGACCAGCATGCCCCAGAGCAGGGCCACGCACAGCACGATGTTGAAGACCGGACCCGCCGCGACGATCAGCATGCGCTGCCAGATCGGCTTGCGATTGAAGGCCTGGTCGAGTTCTTCCGGGGCGACGTCGGCTTCGCGTTCGTCGAGGAATTTCACGTAACCACCGAGCGGAATTCCGCCGATGGCGTATTCGGTGCCGTCGCGACCGATGCGCGACCAGATCGGCTTGCCGAATCCCACCGAGAAGCGCAGCACTTTCACGCCGAAGTGGCGACCGACCCAGAAGTGGCCGAATTCGTGGAAGGTGACCAACACCCCGAGGGTGATGAGCAGCCACCACAACGATCCGAAGAAACCATTCATGCGTGCGGGGTGGCTCGGGGGAGGTGACGGGACAGCAGGCGCTCACCCACCGTGCGTGCTTCGCGATCGGCGTCGCGCAGCACGTCCAGCGATGTCGCCGCCATGACGGGCAGCATCGCCAGTCCTTCTTCGACCAGCGCGGGAATGTCTAGGAAACGCAATTTCCCCTGAAGAAAGGCTGAAACGGCCAATTCATTCAAGGCGTTGAGCATGGCGGGCGCGGTGCCGCCGGTGCGCAATGCCTCGTAGGACAGCCGCAGCGCGGGAAAAGTTTCGAGATCGGGCGCTTCGAACTGCCGGGTGCCGTGCTGCAGCAGATCGAGCCGATCGACGCCGGATGCGACGCGCCGCGGCCAGGCCAGGCCGACCGCGAGCGCGGTGCGCATGTCGGGCCGGCCGAGCTGCGCCAGCGTCGACCCATCCTCGAACTCGACCAGCGAATGCACCAGGCTCTGCGGATGCACCAGTACGCGGATGCGTTCGGCAGGCAGGTTGAACAGGTGGTGGGCTTCGATCACCTCGAGGCCCTTGTTCATCAGCGTGGCGGAATCGACCGAGATCTTCGGACCCATCGACCACTTGGGGTGCGCCACCGCCTGCGCCGGGGTGACATCCGCCAGTTCGGCGCGCGTGCGGCCACGGAAGGGACCGCCGGATGCGGTCAGCACGATCGAGGACAGGGCGCTGCGATCGCCGTCGACCGGCAGGCACTGGAACACCGCGTTGTGTTCACTGTCGATCGGAACGATCGTGCTGCCGTGCTCGCGCGCGGTCGCCATCAGCAATTCGCCGGCCAGCACCAACGATTCCTTGTTGGCCAGCAGCAAGCGCTTGCCGGCGCGCGCCGCCGCCAAGGTGGAATCGAGTCCGGCAGCACCGACGATCGCGGCCACCACCACTTCGCAGGCATCGCTGCCGGCGAGGGCGTCGATCGCGGCCATACCGGCGTGGGCCTGCGTCGCGAGTCCGGCATCGCGCAAGCCGTCGCGCAGGGCGACAAAGGCCGATTCGTCGGCGACCACCGCGTGGTCGGGGCGATGGCGGCGGCACAGTTCGATCAGCTCGGCCACGCGGCTTCCGGCGACCAGGACGCTGGCGCGCCATTGCTGCGGATGGCGGGCGATGACGTCGAGCGCGGATGCGCCGATCGATCCGGTCGCGCCGAGTACCGCGACCCGGACGGGGCCGGTGTGCGCGTTCACAGCCCCAGCAATCCTTTCACCAGCGCGAACACCGGCAATGCCGCCAGCACGCTGTCGGCGCGATCGAGGATGCCGCCGTGGCCGGGAATCAGGTCGGAGGAGTCCTTGGCGCCGGCGTGGCGCTTGAGCAGGCTCTCGAAGAGGTCGCCAACCGCCGAAATCAGTACGGTGACCGCGCAGAGCAGGGCGACCGCGGGCAACGAGGTGATCGCGATGCCGGTGAAACTCGCCACGGCCATGCCGACGATCACGCCCAGCAGCAATCCGCCAGCCAGGCCTTCGATGGTCTTGTTGGGGCTGATGCGCGGCGCCAGCTTGTGTTTGCCGAAGGCGCGTCCGGCGAAATAGGCGCCGGTATCGGCGGCCCAGACCGTCATCAGCGCGACCAGCAGCCAGACGTGGCCTTTCGGGATCAGGCCATGGTCGACCGTGCCCTGGGGCGTGCCGTGCAGGACCAGCAGCGCGCACCAGGCGGGAATCACCGCCAGCGTGCCGGCGAGCAGTTTCACCACCCGCGACCAGCTTTCGTGGTGGGAACCGAATTCGTAATTGGCCAGCCATAGCAGGCTCAGCACCCACCAGGCCGCGCCGATCACGATCACCACTTCGAACAGGGCCGAGGTGCCGCCTTGCGCGGTATGCGAGCCCCAGGCCAGCGCCACCATCATCAACAAATGCAGGGCGACCAGCAGCAGGCGCGACAGGCTGTCCTCGACGCCGGAGAGCTTGAACCATTCCCACAAACCGCCGAGGAACAGCAACGCGGCGACCACCGCCATCCAGCTGGTGGGCAGGAACAGGACCGCCAGCAGGGCCGCCGGGCCCATCACGAAGGCGGAAATCATGCGGGTACGGGTCGCTGCCATGCGTTATGCCTGTTGCCGGGACGCCTGCGCCCCGGTGAGTCCGAAGCGGCGTTGGCGCCGGGAAAAATCGTCGAATGCGGCCTGCAGTGTCGCTGCATCCATGTCAGGCCACAACGTTGGGGTGAACCATAGTTCGGCGTAGGCCAGCTGCCACAGCAGGAAATTGCTGATGCGCAGGTCGCCGCCGGTGCGGATGCAGAGATCGACGGCGGGGAGATCGGCCAGCGCCATGTGGGCGGCGAAGATCGCTTCGTCGATGGTGGCGGGATCGATGCGGCCATCGCGGGCGTCGGTCGCCAGTTGGCGGGCGGCCGCAGCGATGTCCTGGCGGCCTCCGTAATTGGCGGCGATCACCAATGTCAGCCCGGTGTTGGCGGCGGTCAGCGCCTCCGTCGCCTGCATGCGTTTCTGGATGTCGGGCGAGAATGCCTGTGCCTCGCCGATGAACCGGATGCGCACGTCGCGGCGCGCCAGCTCGTCCACCTCGCGATCGAGCACCGACAGGAACAGCCGCATCAGGCCGCTGACCTCTTCCTGCGGGCGCCCCCAGTTCTCGCTGGAAAACGCGAACAGCGTGAGCGCCTCGACGCCCTGCTCGATGCAGAACTCGATGGTGTCGCGCACGGCGCGCGCGCCGGCGCGATGGCCGATCAGGCGCGGGCGCCGGCGTTGTTCGGCCCAGCGCCCGTTGCCGTCCATGATGATGGCGACATGCCTCGGGGTGCCAGCGTTCATGGCACCACTTTCCAAACCATCTCAGGGCCGTCGTGAGCGCAGGTCAGGCAAGGAAGAGGAGCCCGAGCGCGAGGGAGCGTACTGAAGTACGTGACCGAGCGCGAGTGGTTCCGATGACGCTGCATGACCAAGCGCAACAGGCCCATCAAACCGACATCAATTCCTGTTCTTTCAGCTTCACGACCTCGTCGACATCCTTGATCGCCTTGTCGGTCATCTTCTGGATCTCGTCGTCCTGGCGCGTGGCCTCGTCCTCGGTGATCTTCTTTTCCTTCAGAAGATCCTTGGCATGCTGGTTGGCGTCGCGGCGGATATTGCGGATCGCCACCTTGGCGTCCTCGCCCTCGCCATGCACCACCTTGGAGAGTTCCTTGCGGCGATCTTCGGTGAGGGCGGGGATGTTGATGCGGATGGTGGTGCCGGCGGTGGTCGGGGTCAGGCCGAGGTCGGAATTGATGATCGCCTTCTCGACCGCCGCGACCATCGGTTTCTCCCACGGCGTGATGGTGAGCGAGCGCGCATCGGTCACGGCGACGCTGGCGACCTGCGCCAACGGCATGTCGGAACCGTAGTAATTCACCTTGATGTGATCCACCAGCGCACTGGTGGCGCGACCGGTACGAATCTTGGTCAGGGTGTGGCGCAGGGCATCGATGCTCTTGAGCATGCGTGCCTGTGCGTCTTTCTTGATTTCGTTCAGCATCCCCGGCCTCCTACAAAAACGTGACCCGGGATTATAGGGGGGAACGCCGCCACGCCGCCGGTCGGGCCACTCTCGGGCCCTCAGTGGTCGTGATGATCGTGATGCGCTGCGCGATCATGGCAGTCGTGGCCGCATTCCCGGCCGTGTTCCAGCTGCAGCGTGGCGTGGTTGATGCCGAAGCGATCGTCGAGCGCGTGGTTGAGGCGATCGATGAAGGCGTCGTGGTCGCTGTCGTCCGGTGCGGGCGGGCGGGTGACGTGGGCGGTCAGCGCGATCTCGTTGCTGCCCAGCGACCACAGATGAAGGTGATGGACGGCGACGACCCCGGGCTGTTCGCGGATGAAGGTCGAGACTTCCTCGATGTCGATGTGGGCGGGGGCCGCGTCCATCGCCGCATCGAAGCTGTCGCGCAGCAGCTTGAAGCTGCCGACCAGCACCACCACCGACACCAGCAGCGCGGTCACCGGATCCAGCCAGCTCCATCCGAACAGCATCATGCCGGCACCGGCCAGTACCGCCGCCAGCGACACCACGGCGTCGGCAACCAGATGAAGGAATGCGCCGCGGCGATTGAGGTCGTTTTCGTGGCCACCATGAACGAAGGCGGCGGCGGCGAGATTCACCACGATGCCGATCGCGGCGACCACCATCACCGGTATCGGCGGAATGGTCGGCGGTGCATTGAAGCGACGGATCGCCTCCCAGCCGAGCGCGCCGGAGAACACCACCAGCAGCAGCGAATTGGCCAGCGGCGACAGCAAGGTGGCGCGTCGCCAGCCATAGGTATGGCGACCCTGCGGAGGGCGCTTGGCCAACAATGCGGCGCCCCAGGCCAGCCCGAGGCCGAGCACGTCGCCAAAGTTGTGGACGGCATCGGACAGCAGCGCCAGCGAATTGGTGCTGAAGCCGTACCACGCTTCCACCGCCGTGTAGGCGAGGTTGATCAGCGTGACCCACGCGAAGGCGCGGGTATTGGAATGGGAATGATTGTGGTGTCCGCTCATCGCGGAAGTCTGGGCGATGCCGCGCGCGGATACTATTTCAGATGATTGAAATCATGCAGCGACGAGGGTGCCGATCGCTTCGCCGCTGAGGATGCGCAGCAGCGCGCCGGGTTCGTCGATGTCAAAGACGCGCATCGGCAGCTTGCTGTCGCGAGCCAGCGCGAAGGCGGCGGTATCCATCACCTGCAGGTTGCGGGCGATCACGTCGTCGTAGCTCAGGCGGTCGTAACGCACGGCATCGGCGTGCTTCTTGGGGTCGCGATCGTAGATGCCGTCGACCTTGGTCGCTTTCAGCAGCAGGTCGGCCTCGATTTCGATCGCGCGCAATGCGGCGCCGGAATCGGTGGTGAAGAACGGGTTGCCGGTGCCGGCGGCGAAAATCGTGATGCGGCCCTTCTCGAGATGACGGACGGCGCGACGGCGGATGTAGTCTTCGGCGACCGCGTTGATCTTGATCGCGCTCATGACGCGCGCCTTCAGTCCGACTTTTTCAAGTGCGTCCTGCATCGCCAGCGCGTTGATCACCGTCGCCAGCATGCCCATGTGGTCGCCGGTGACGCGATCCATGCCGCCTTCGGCCAAGCCCGCGCCGCGGAAGATGTTGCCGCCGCCGATCACCAGCGCGACTTCGGCGCCGGCGTCGTGCGCTTCCTTGACCTCGTTGGCCAGGCGCACCAGTACCTTGGGATCGATGCCGTAATCCTCGTCTCCCATCAGCGCCTCACCCGACAGTTTCAGCAGGACACGGCGATGGACGAGGGCGGTCATGGGCGCTCCGGGGCAGGTCGGGGGATGCCGCGATTCTACCGGAATGGTCGAATCGCCGGTCGTTCCGTTTCCGGATTCAATAACTGACGGTCACCGTGACGGTGTCGCTGTAGTTGCCCGGGGTGGCATTTTGCGGCGCCGGGACACGACCGTAGACGGTCACGCCCTGATCGATGCCGGTGCCGGCGCCGGCCGTGGTATCGACGTTGACGGTATTGCCCCAACGCTGCGTACGCGCGCTGTCGCGATACAACTCGTAGTTCACGTAATTGCCGGATCCGTCCGTCATCCGTCGCGTGTTGCCGCTGGCGTTGATGCCGTTGTCGAGGCCCATTTTCCAGGCAGTGGTATTGGTGCAGTTGAGCGTGACCAGCGAAGTCTGGTCGACGTTCGCGGCAAGGATTCCCGGTACGCTGCCGAATGCGAGGTCGGTCGCGGTGCGGATCAGGCAACGTGCCGCGACATTGGCCGAAACGGTGAAGGGGAATGCGAGCGAGGTCGTCGAGCCGCCATTCCCACCGCTCTTGCAACTGGCGGGTTGCGATGTGCCGCCGCCGAAGCCGGTGGGTTCCGAACTTCTGAACTCGCCACTGGTCGCCGTCAGGGTCTGGGAGTACGTGCCGGTCGACAATCCGGTTTGTGCGGGGATCCTTGCGCTGATCGGCACCGTGATCTGGCCGCTACCGCCGCTGCTGAACAGTCCGCCGACCTGGTAGCTCAAGGTGAAGATCTGCTGTGAGGGAGGGCTCGCCGACGAGGCCTGCCAAACGGTTCCGGCCGACGTGTAGAGGTCATAGGACAGCGAATTGCTTCCGTTTTGCAGCGTGCGCGGCGTGTTGCCGATGTAGAGGCACAAGGTGACGTACGCGGTTCCGCCCAGCAGCGAGCTCGCGTCCGAATTGCAGGTCACCGTCACGTTGGTGTTGGCCGATGCCTGCGCGCTGCCGTCGTAGCCGGCGACCACGATATCGGGTGCGGATGCGCTGCAGGTCGTCGTTGCATGCGCGCGCGGCGATGCCAGGCCGAGACCGGCGAGGAAGAGCAACAGCAGGATGGCGCGCAGGTTCATTTCGCGTTCTCCGCGGCGCAGGTCACCGGTCCGATGCGTGGAATGTCGGCGCCATGCGCGGCGTATTCGAAGCGCGCCGTGCAACGGCCGTTCGGCATGGCGATTTCCAGCACGTTGCTTGCGGACAGGCCTTCCAGATAGACCTCGCCATCGTAGCCGACGATGGTGTCGTCGCCATTGTCGGCCGCGCCGGCGCGATGCACGTCGCTGCCCATCGGCAATACGCGGCCCGCGGCATCGTGGAGCACGACGATGGCCGCATGCACCTGTGCAAGCTCGAACGACACCGTCGCCGCGCCGCTGGCACCGGGCACCACGACCTTCTCGCGCACCGGCACGCGCACATTGGCCGGCAGTGCGGTCGGATCGATCGACACGAGGTTGCGCTGGAACGAGAACAATGGCGTCAGGATGATCTGGCCGCTGCGGTTGGTGGTGCCGTAAGGGCGGTTTTCGAGCTTGACCGGCACGTTGGGATAGCCGGTGTCGACCAATGCGAAACCGTCCGTGACCTGGCGCGACGCGAACACGCTGCGTCCCAGCCACACCACGCTGCCATTCGCCGCGAGGTGGTACTGGCGATTGCCGCCGTCCTGCGCGACGCCAGCGGTCAGCTGCACGGCTTCCGTCAGCCAGGTCGCCTCGGCCAATCCGCCATTGCCGCCGGCAGTGTCGTGGCGCGCTTGCAGGCGCCAACCGATGTCGCCGTTCACCCGTGCCATCTTCGCCATGTCCAGTTGCGTGATGGTTCGCTCCTGCGAACGCTGGACCGAAGCATGCCCTTGGCGTTGTCCGTCCAGCAGCACGGTGAGGCCCAGCGAGAAGCTGCGCTGGTCGTGGTGATCGAGATCGATGTTGCCGCCGGCGTTGACGAACCAACGGCGTCCCGCCGCGCGACTCCAGTACAGGCCAGCCAGGCGGCTGGCCGGTTGTCCCACGTATTGGAGATGCGCATAGGTGAGGTTGAAGTTGCCCAGCGTTGCCAATGACAGGCCGACGTTGGCGCTTTCGGATACGCGTGGCGGCAGGAAACCGGATTCGACCGCGGCAAGATCGCGGTAATCGCCGTGGCTACGGATGCTGTCGAGCGCGAAGCTGAAGCGCCCGTTGGCCCATTGATAGCCCCACGCCGATTGCGATCCGTGCAATGCGCCGGTGCTGCTGGCTGCCCATGCCGCATGCACGACGCCGGCACGGCCAAGCAACCATGAACCGCCGGCACCGCCTTCGCGCAGGCCTCGGCTGGCTTCGAGATGGAATTCGCTGGTGAAGCTGCCGCTCAAGCCGCGTCGCCAACTGGCGTCGAGCGCGGTATCCAGCGCGTAGTGCGAGGAGCGCGCGCCGTAGTCGAGGCGCACGCGCCCGAGCGTGACCGACCAGTCGTCGAGTCCAGGTGCCAGCAAACGCTGCGAGCCATAGAAGGGGATGTCGATGCTGCGACTGCGGCCGAATGCGTCGGTCACCACCAGTTGCGCAGTGCCGAGACCTTCCATCGACGGCGCGCCATTGACGACGAAACGGCCGGCCGGCGCTTCGCCTTCGTACTGCTTGATGCCGTTGACGTACAACTCGACGTTCGAGGGCACCGCGCTTTCGCCATTGAACACCGGGCCGGGCGACAGCACGCGATATGGCTGCAACGAACGGTAATTGGTGCCGATGCGGATGCCACCCATGCGGGTTTGCCGGCTCCAGTCGGGGCCATCGGTCAGGGTATCGCCGATGACGACTTCCAGTGCCCGATCCGGGAACGTCCAGCGTGCGCGGGTATCGAGTCGCACGCTGCGGCTGTGCCAGCCATCGCCGATCGAACTGGATTGCACGATGCCATTGGTTTCCAGGGTGGCGCGACCGAGCCCGAACAGCTTCAGCGCGGGCGCGATCACCACGTTGCCGCCATCGCCGCTGCGGATGGCGTCGGCGTCGTAACTGAAAAGCATGCCAAGCGGCGTCGGCGATGCCGTGTCGGCCTGGGCGCGCGCGTCGATGCGGGTGGTGGCGAGCACCATTTGCATCAACGGCGCGGTGATCGTCACGCGTTGGGCGGCGATGTCGTACGCGGCCACGATGCCATCGTGTTCGACAGGCAACAGATCGCTGCCCGCGTTGGCATCGGATGTCCGCAAGCCCAACTCGCGCAGGGTGGAGGAACTGGCATAGAGGCGACCATTGCGGACCACGAAGCGATACAGCGATGGCTTCTGCGTCTGGTTCAGCGACACCTCGAGATAAACCTCGTCGCCAGTCGCTCCCGGATCGGCGGCAGCGCCGTCGCCCGCCATCGCGATGACGGGGAACAGGCAACAGGCCAGTGCGACCGCAAGGAGGTCAGGGCGTCGTTGAAGTCGGCAACGGGCTGGCGGCGTTGTCATCGTTGATCACCGCCTCGAAGGCGCTGGTGCCCGGATCCTTGGCGGGTGGCAGCGTCCAGCGCATGGTCTGGCCAGGCAATACATACCCGAGCAGGCCGGGGAACAACACGCTGCGTCGCCCCCCCGCACCGATTTCCGAAACCTGCGACAGCCGGGCATGCATGCGCCCGCTGTTGGACACCTCGAGTTCATTGCCCATGCGCCGTGCATGCAACGCGTAGTCGTTGCCTTGCGTGGCGCCTGACGGCAACAGGAAGACCGGAAGCGAATATTCAAGGGCGAATTGCAGCCCGACCTTGACGCCTTCTTTTTTCGGCGGCGGCAATTCGCTGACGATCACCCGGTAACTGCCTTCCGTGGCTCCGGGTGACGTCAGCCGCACCACACGCACCAGCTGGCTGGCGCCCGGCGCGATCGACAGCATGGCCGGCGTGGCCACGATGTCGCGCGTCGGTTCCAGCACGTCCTTGCCGTCGCGTTGTGTCCAGTGGAATACCCGTACTTGCGCCCGCATCGGGTCGTTGCCGGTGTTGGACAGCCGCAGCACGTCGGCATTCTGATTGGCGGCCAGCGCGAGGCCGGTCGGCGCCACCTGCAACGACGACGCCCGTACGGGTGTCGTCACGAGGAGGGCGCAGGCCAGCAGGCCAGCAAAAAGGACGCGTGCTGCAGTCATTGGTCTAGCTTAGTAGGAGACCGAGACCGTGACGACATCCGAATAGCTGTCCGGGGTGACGTTGAGCGCGCTCGTCAGCACCTGGCCATAGGCGGTGAGCGTCTGGTTGGCGCCATTGCCGGTTCCGCCGACCGTGCCGGCAGTGGTGCCCCAGTTGGTGCCGCCGCTGGAGTTGTTGGCAATCGTGTAGGCCACGGTGTCGGTCGTGGTGGCGCCCTTCATGACGCGCGCGGTTTCGCTGGCGCCGTTGGTGCCCTTGTTGAGCGCGACGGTGTAGGCCGTGCCCTTGGTGCACTTCACGGTGATGGTCGAGTTGGCATTGAGCGGACCGGCTTCGGTGAAGTCATGGGTGCCGAAGGCGATGTCGGTGGCGCCAACGGTGCAGGCCTTCTGCACGGTCAGGGTGACGTTGAAGTTGGCGGTGGCCGGATTGGTGGCTGCCATGGTGGGAGCGGCGGCGAAAGCCAGAACGGCGACGGCGAGGAGGGAGAGCTTCTTCATGGGGAACGATTCCTGGGGTATGGAAGAGTGAAACGGGATTTCCCCCATCCATGAGCAGGAGCCGTGCCAGTTGATGCCAGGTCGATTGTCCTGGAATCTAAACTGTGCGGTTCAGCAATTATTCGACAATCATGTAATGCCTAAACGCGATTCGCATCAAGATTTTCCTGGCATTCGAACGATGCGAAAGCAGTCGGAAAATGAATCGGTGCTCAACGCGGCATGAAGACAATTTCATGAAGTGACGCAGCGTCAGTTTCGTGTACATACGCTGCCGTACAGCGTCACATGGCTACAAAAAAGCCCGCTGTTGCCAGCGGGCTTTCGATTCTCACGCGAACGTGGAGATCAGACTTGCATCGCCTTGGCGACTTCGGCGGCGTAGTCTTCCTTCACCTTCTCGATGCCTTCGCCCACGGCCAGGCGCTGGAAGCGCACCACGTCGGCGCCGGCGGCCTTGGCCGCGGCTTCGACGCTTAGGTCGGTGTTGAGCACGAAGGGCTGGCCGTACAGGGTGACTTCGTTGACGATCTTGGCGATCTTGCCGCCAATGATCTTCTCAAGGATGTCGGCCGGCTTGGCCTTGTCCTTCTCGGACATCTTGGCCAGCTCGATTTCCTTTTCCTTCTCGACGAAGTCGGCCGGCACGTCTGCAGCCTTGTTGTACGGCGGGTTCATCGCCGCGACGTGCATGGCGACGCCACGCGCGAAGTCGGCGTCGCCGCCCTTCACTTCGACCAGCACGCCGATCTTGCCGCCGTGGACATAGGCCGCGACGTTGTTGGCGCTGTCGATGGCGACGAGGCGACGGACCTGGATGTTCTCGCCGAGCTTGGCGATCGCGGCGGCGCGGGCTTCTTCCACGGTCTCGCCGGAAGCGAGCTTGGCGGCTTTCAGCGCCTCGGCATCGGCGGCGCCGGAGGCCAGGGCGGCCTGGGCGACGGCGTCGGTGAAGGCGATGAAGTTGGCGTCCTTGGCGACGAAGTCGGTTTCGGAGTTCACTTCGACCAGCACGGCCTTGCCGCCGGCCTGCGCCATCGCGATGCGGCCTTCGGCAGCCACGCGATCAGCCTTCTTGTCGGCCTTGGCGAGGCCCGACTTGCGCAGCCATTCGGCCGCGGCGTCGATGTCGCCGTTGTTTTCGGTCAGTGCCTTCTTGCACTCCATCATGCCGGCGCCGGTGCGCTCGCGCAGTTCCTTGACCAGGGAAGCGGTGATTTCAGCCATTGGTAAAACCTCGGAAATAGGTGGTTCAGCGGAGGCGGGCTCCGCTTGATTCGATTCGGATCGAAGCCGCGAATGTTGGCGCGGCTCGATTGCGGCGGAATTACACCGCGGCGTCGCGCTCGACGGCTTCGTTCTCGGCCACTTCGGCTTCGGCGCGGGCCATCACTTCGCCTTCGCCTTCGGCAGCCTTGGCGGCGTTGGCCTTGTTGCGGGCCGGGGCACGACCGCGGGCCGGCTTGCCTTCGGCGGCGAAGTCGTCCTCGCTCACGCTGGCGGCGTTCGGCGCGGCGGCCTTGCCTTCCAGCACGGCGTCGGCGGCGGCGCGGGCGTACAGTTGCACGGCGCGGATGGCGTCGTCATTGCCGGGGATGGCGTAGTCGACCAGGGCCGGGTCGTAGTTGGTGTCGACGACGGCGACCACCGGGATGCCGAGGGTCTTGGCTTCCTTGATGGCGATGTCTTCATGGCCGATGTCGATCACGAACAGCGCGTCGGGCAGGCGGTTCATGTCCTTGATGCCGCCCAGCGAGGCTTCCAGCTTGTCGCGCTCGCGGCGCAGGGTCATCACTTCGTGCTTGACCAGCTTCTGGAAGGTGCCGTCGGTTTCCGCGGCTTCCAGTTCCTTCAGGCGGCTGACCGACTTCTTCACGGTGGCGAAGTTGGTCAGGGTGCCACCCAGCCAGCGCTGGGTCATGAACGGCTGGCCGCAACGCTCGGCTTCTTCCTTCACGGAATCACGGGCGCTGCGCTTGGTGCCGACGAAGAGCACGGTGCCGCGCTTCTGGGCGATCTTCGAGAGGAAGTTCATCGCGTCGTTGAACAGCGGAACGGTCTTCTCGAGGTTGATGATGTGGATCTTGCCGCGGGCGCCGAAGATGTACGGGCCCATCTTGGGGTTCCAGTAGCGGGTCTGGTGGCCGAAATGGACGCCGGCTTCCAGCATCTGGCGCATGGTGATCTGGGGCATTGCGTGTACTCCTGATGGGGAATCCACCGCCGAAGGGAATGGATGGCGGTTCGCCTTCGTGCCTGTTCAAGGCTAGGGCGACGGATTCCGGGGTTGGGCCTCCCTGCGGCCTCCGCGACAGATCCCTTGGCTGGAAGCCTCGGGACACCCCGGCGCGGGTGTGTGCTGCAGGTGTGTATTCGTCGGTGACGCCCGACGTGGGCGGCCCCTGGAGACCAGGGAACTCCCCATTCTAGGCCTCCCCGGCAAATTGCGCAATCCGTCGGGGTATTGCGAACGCAGGGTTCGTGGAGCAGCAACGACCGGGGGGATGAAGGCATACACCATGCCCCGGGACGTACGCACGTGTCTTGTACGAAATCGCAATAGGCAGGGGAGGGTGAGGGGACGCATCCGGGGCATGCACGCATGTCCTGGCAACGCAGGGCGCCAAGCGCGCTTTCTGCATTTCGGGCGCGGCTGCGCCATTTGTTTCCCTTTTTGTCCCACGGATTTGGGTCGTGTCGCCAGTGGCTTGATTTCCCGGGGCGCTTGGCAACAACGAGAACAACTATTTGGATTGGAATTTGATGGTGCGAAACAACGCTTCTCGACAACGCCTCCATAACAAGGTGCTGTGCTGTGCGATTTGTAGTGCGTTGGGCCTTGTGGTTCCGGGCCGGAATGCTTTCGCACAGCAGCAGGCCCGGCCCCCGGTTCCGGGCCAATTTGCACCCGCGCGCAGTTCGATCCTGGTGGCGCCGGCGCAAACCGTTGGCCAGATCCAGCTCGAGACCGAGCGCGACAGCTTGCCGGCCGATGGGCAAACGGTGGCCAATCTGAGCATCCGCGTGCTCGATGTCGCCGGTAATTTGTCGACCCAGGACACGGTGGTCACGGTAGAGGCCAGCAATGGCGTGCTGCAGTTGCCCGGCGCACGCACCGACGAGGCCGGTCTCGGCAAATTGGATAGCGATCCGGTGACGCCGGGCGTCCAGCTGGTGGTGCACAACGGCGTGGCGAAAGTAGGCCTGAAAGCGCCGATCGAGCCGACCACGGTGACCGTGCAGGTCAGCGCCGGACAGGCGCTGGCGAAAGGCAAGATCCAGTTCATTCCGGCCCTGCGCGACATGGTGGCAGTCGGTCTTGTGGACGGAATCGTGCGCTTTGATCGCAAGAATCCGCTGGCCTTGAGCCAGGCGCGTCCCAACGATGATTTCGAAGACCGCATCAACAGCTGGTCGCGGCAAAGCGGCGACGGCAAGCGCGACGCTGCGCTGCGCACGGCGTTCTTTCTGAAAGGCCGGGTCAAGGGCAATGCATTGCTGACCATGGCATATGACAGCGACAAGCCCGATTCCAACCAATTGTTCCGCGATCTGGATCCGGAGCGTTGGTTCCCGGTGTATGGCGATGCGTCGATTGTCGGTTTTGAGGCGCGCAGCAACAGTCGCCTGTACTTGCGCCTGGACAAGGGCCGCAATTATCTGATGTATGGCGACATCGCGACCGGCGATGGCTTCAGCCAGCACTATGGCCAGGGCAATGTGGCGGATACGCGCACGCGCGATCTGGGCCAATACAACCGGGCGATGACCGGCATTCGTGGTCACCTGGAGAATGACCGGGGGGCGATGGACGTGTTTGCGTCCTACGACACCCTGCGCCAGATCGTCGAAGAGTTCCCGGGCCGTGGGTTGTCAGGCCCGTATACGGTCAGCAACAGCACCTATGCGGTGCTGGGCAGCGAGCGGGTGGAAGTGATCACGCGCGACCGCAACGCGCCCGCGCGGATCATCAACGTCGACACGATGGGCCGCTTCAACGATTACAGCTTCGAGCCGTTCAGTGGCCGGATCATCTTCACGCACCCGATTCCCTCGGTGGACGAGAACCTCAATCCGGTCTCGGTGCGCATCACCTACGAAGTGGAGCAGGGTGGCCAGAAATACTGGGTTTACGGCGCCAACGGCCAGTACCGGATCAACAAGTTCCTGGAAGTCGGCGGCAGTTTTGTCAGGGATCAAAACCCGCTCGCGCCATTCGAGTTGGCCAGCGCCAATGCGACCGTGAACTTCGACCGCAACACCTGGTTGCGGGGCGAAGTGGCGCGCACGCGCAGCGACGAAAGCGCACTGGGCGGCAATATCTACACCTTGGACCCGAATGCGAATGGCGCGCGGGTTAGTGGTGATGCGTGGCGCGCCGAGTTCGGCCACAACGGCGAGCGCTTCGATTTTCTCGCCTGGTACGGCGAGAGCGACCGCAACTTCAACAATCCCGCCGCCTCGTTCCTGGGCGGGCGCCGCGAAGGCGGCTTGAATGCCGCATGGCTGCTGGGCGGAGACAAGGGCAAGACGCATGCACGCTGGAGCCTGTATGCGCAGGGCAATTACATCGAGGATCGGCTCACCGATGCCGATCGCATGCAAGCGCAGGCCGGTGTGCGCTACCAGCCCAATGAGCGCTTCATTCTTGAAGTGGGCGCGAATCACGTCAGCGAACACAGCGGCAACGGCGGCGCGAATGGCCTGGTGGTGCCGGGCAATTTGAACGCGCCTTATGGCGTTGGCGTCGTGACGCCGGGTTTTGGCGGCGGATTCTTCGGCGGTTCGAGCAATGCGATCAACCCGGGAACCGGGCAGACGCTGTACAACACCGGTTCAAGCTGGAGCGGGGGTTACGGCAGTTGGGTCGGAAACGGCTTGGCCGGGGTGCCCGTGGCTTACACGGCGTTGCGCGTCGCCGCGCAGTACAAGCCGAACGCACGGTTCGATCTCAGCGGTGAAGTGGAGCAGGACGTAGACCACATCGAGCATCGCCGGGCCTCCCTGGGCGTTGGCTGGCGAGTGCACGATCAGACGCGTCTGTATGGCCGTTATGAATGGAACACCGGCCTGAGCACGGTGGCGACCTCGGATCAGGTGCGCGATCCGACGACCGGGGCGAGCACCGCCAGCCCGTACAACAGCGATGCGCTGGTATTCGGGATCGAAACGCAGTACATGCAGGGCGGCAGCGTTTTCAACGAATACCGGATGTACGACGCCTATGGCGCGCGTCAGGCGCAGATGGCCAGCGGTATCCGCAATCGCTGGAACCTGTCGCCGAATTTCAGCATGGAAACCGGCTTCGAGCACTTGCAGGTGCTCGATGGCAATGCGCAAAAGTCCACGGCGGCGACATTCGCGTTTGACTGGCGTCCGAGTGAACTGTGGCTGGTCAACAGCCGCCTGGAATGGCGGCGCAGCGGGGCGATCAACAATAGCGGCGCGGTCGTGGGCGCACCGACGGCTTCATGGTTGAACAGCGGTTATGACAGTTGGCTGTCGACGGCCACGGTAGCGCGCAAGCTCAATCGCGACTGGACCGCGATGTTCCGCAACTACTATCTGCTCAACGATTACCAAGGCAATCGCAAGAGCAGTTACGAGAACCGGACGCAGTTCGGTTTCGCCTACCGCGATACCGACACCAACCGGCTGAACGTGCTCGGCAAATACGAGTACTGGACCCGCCGCGACTACAGCATGGATGACTGGCTGCAGGACAGCACCGGCGAGGCCGCGCTGACGCCGGCCAGCAACGGGTATGACAAGCACATCGTCAGCGTGCTGGCCGACTGGCACCCGAACCGCGTGTGGTGGGTGACGGGCCGTTTGGCGGGCAAACAGCAGACCGATTATTTCGCCCAGTCGCGCGACAAGTTCCGCGCGTATCTGGTCGGCGCGCGCGTGACCTACGGCCTGAGCGAGCGTTGGGATGTGAGCGGCGCGACATACCAGATGTGGACTCCGGGCGGTGCGCGGCAATACGCAATCGGCGCCGAGGTCGGCTACATGATCACGTCCAACCTGTGGCTGTCCGCCGGCTACAACGTCCGCGGGTTCCGCGACGATGAGTTGAGCGGCGGCGAGTACACCAATCAGGGCGTGTTCTTGCGCCTGCGCTTCAAGTTCGACGAGAACCTCTTCAAGGGCAACTCCCGTGACGTCAACCGGAGCCTGCCGCGATGAACTCCCGCGTTTTCCGGTTCTTTACCCGTAATCCTTTTTTACGCCAAGTCTTGTTGCCATGAATCCTATGAAGTCCGAAATCAATGCACGCAGTCCGTCACTGGTGCTGTCGCTGTCCTTGCTGGGAATATGCGGCGCCATCCATGCACAGGAAGCGTCCGCGCCGCAGTTGCAGCCGGCGCCGGCGCGCATCAGCCAAGCGGCGATTCATGCCGACCATCAGACCTACCAGCAGACGCAAGAGCGGATCAAGGCCTTGAACGACAAGGGCATCCGGGTCGACAACTACTATCTGTCGAAAGCGCAGTGCTGGCTGGACACGAGTTTTCACGAATACACGCGCAATGACCGCGGCGGCTATCCGCAGGCGGCGTTGAACGAGTCGGTGAAGCTGATCTCGGCGCTGGAAGCGGGTACCGATCCGGGCTGGGAAACGCCGTTGGTGAACGGCGCGGAGAAATTGCGTCCGGACCTGTGGGCGAAATACGACTCGTTGCATCAGGTGAAGGGTTGGCAGTGCGCGGCGCAGGCAACGGCTTGCGCCGAAGTCGAACTGGTGCACGCCGGCAACGAGATCCACGATGGCGGTTGGCGGCACGCCAATCCGTACATCCAGATCGCCGAGGACCTGACCGCAAAGGCGGAGAAGCGAGCGAGCGAGTGCAGCCAGCCGGACCCGCAACCGGCACCGGCGCCAACGCTGGAGCAGTTTGATCTGGCGGCGGATGCATTGTTCAAATTCGACCGCAGCGATCTGGCGCACATGTTGCCCGAGGGCAAGGCCAAGCTGGATGCGTTGATTGCGCGGGTGAACAGTGTGTATGCCCGGGTGGACCGTATCCGTCTGGTTGGCCACACCGACCGTTTGGGCAGCGATGCGTACAACCAACCGCTGTCTGAGCGTCGGGCGTGGACGGTCAAACAGTATCTGCAGGATCACGGCCTGGATGCGCCGATCCAGACGACGGGTGTGGGCGAAAGCCAGCCGACTGGCGAGACGGGCCAATGCAAGGGCGAACGCGCCACGCCGGCATTGACGCAGTGCCTGCAGCCGGATCGTCGCGTCAGTGTCGAGATCGTCGGCGTCAAGCGCACCGGGCAGTAACGGGCATCACGCAAATCTTGATTGGATCGCCGGCAGTTGCTGGCGACACATGCTGAAACCATTATGAAGATGCGGCAAACAAGCGATATGGATCGATCCTCAGAACTGAAAGGCAAGCGCAAGGACGGCGTTGCCTGCGTGCAAATGCAGAACGCGTCGAGCGGCCTGCTTTCCGTCGGGCGGAAATGGATGACGGCCTTCATGGCGGCAATGCTGTTGCTGGCATCGCCGGCGGTGTTTGCCGCGATCACCTCCGCCAATGTTTCCTATGTCGTGACCGGCAATGGCGGATGCGATCTGGATACCAGTTCTTCCGACAACAAGGTCTGCACGAACGCCAACATCACCTACAAGTTCGAACGCAGCAACGACAGCGCGGCCGATGCGCCGATTACCTATGTCAGCACCCTGCCCACGGCAGGTGGCCAGCCGGTTGCCGATTGGCGCCAGCTGCCGCCGGAATGCACCGGCGTCGGCAGCGGCATCAGCCCTGATGGACAGACGCTGACCTGCGTCATCACAACGCCGCCGGCGCCGGGCACCAACTTCACCTTTGCCCAGGCGACCGTGCGTGGCACCACGCCCAATGGCACGGCGATTCCAACACCGACGACCACGTTCAGTTCGGCAGTCACCCCGTCGATCACGGCAAACAACGTGAGCGGGCCAGTGACCGTCCTGGCGCAACCGCGCTACGACGCGGTGAAAGAAGGCGCTCGCACCATCCCTTACAAGGGCCCTGCCGGAGAAGATGGGTATCTGCTCGTTTACGCGGTTTCGGTTCAGGTGCCCAATGGCGCGCAAGGAGCCGAGGCGATGGCCGGACCCTTGACGATTTCCGATCCGGCGCCGCGACCGGATGCGCGACTGGTGACCTGGGGCACGGCAGCCGGTCGTTCCTGCCAGGGGAACAACGATCCGGCGGAATACGGGATCGGGGTGGGCGACGAGGCCCGTATCTGGAATGCACCGAATTCTTTCCAGCACAAGACGGATGCCACTGCGGGTGCAGATGAGGTGACGGACCCCGGCACCTGTTCGGCAACGCAGCCGGGAGGCGCGGGAGGCACGGCGACGCTGACGATCAGCGGAGCCAATCTGACGACCAGTCGCTATCCGACGATCGATATTGGTGTCGGGCCGATCCCGGCAGGCACGAATTACGTGTTGTCCTATGCAGTGGCGTTCTGGATTCCGGCGGCAGGCATCCCGCAAGGGACCACGACGATCCCCAACACGATCACGATGTCCGGCACCAGCGTGTCCGGCCAGCCCAATACGGATCCGAACATTCCCAACAACAGCGGCTCGGTGCAGATCAGCCAGCAGGTCAGTGCGGGCTATTTCCGCAAGACCTACAACACCGACGCGACGGGCGTCGACCTTCAAGCCGGCACCGGTTATGTGACGCCCGGGCAGCAGGTCGACGGGCATGTGTTGTACGCCAATGGCGACAGCGTTCCCCATGTCGCGACCGTGTGCGAAAAAATCGATACGTTGCGTTTCACCGCGACCTCTTTCGGCGGCAACCCCGCCGGTGGCGTATTGGAATATGGCGTGGGTGGTCTTGGCGGCGTAGGTAGCACCTGGGCATCCGAGGACGACATGCGCGCGGGCACCTGCGCGGACGATCAGTCCACCGGTGGTGTGTGGTACAGCAGTCTCGCCGCGGTTCCGGGCGGCGCTGCAGCGGTCACCAAGGTTCGTTATCGCGATGCGCCGGTGGCACCGAATTCCGGCGTCACAATCAATTTCGTCATGCAGGCGCTGGGCACCTACTCCGCCAGCGGATGGGGTGGCGCGAGCGCCGGCGCAACGATTCCGACGGGTCAGCCGATCGACAACTGGGCGGCCTACACGATCGCCGGCGCGGATGGCACGACATTCGGCACCACGACCCAGGATACGTCCGGCAAATGGTGGGCGATTGCGCCTGCAGGCGCCGATCCGGTCGCTTCGCCGTTCGGGGATCGCGCGACATTGGCGCGGGTGCTGCTGACCATGAACAAGAGGACGGTCACGCCCAGCAACAACGCGACGCAAGTCGTCGCGGGCAGCACGATCGAATATCAATTGATTCCCATTGCGACGCTGCCGGCAAGCGGACTGTCGATGCCGTCGACCACGGTGACGGTGACCGACATCCTGCCGCCGGGCACGACCTTTGTCGCCGGATCTTCCGTGGCCCCCGGCAGCACCGGCGCGCCAACCGTGCAGAACAACGTCCCGGCGACGGGCTACACCACGTTGACCTGGACGTTCAACAACGTCACGCCGGCACCGGCGCCCGGCATCACGCTGGGCCCGATCAACTTCAAGGCGGTGGTCGATCCGTTCGTACCCAACAGCAACACGTTGGTCAACGTCGCCTCCGCGACGAGTCCGGCCATGCCTTTCGTTCCCGGGAGTTGTTCCGACCCTGCCGGAAGTGGCATCTACGATGGCGAGTTGCAGCCGGGCTATACGATTTCCGGCAGCGGCAACGTCACGGGCACGACGTGCCGCAATGCGGATCGTCGCGGCCTGACCGTGTCGACGCCGGGCGGCTTGCAGATCGGCAAGACCAGTTCCACGCCGCAGGTCGTTCCGGGCGGACAAATCAAGTTCCAGCTCACCTGGGGCGCGATCGGCGCGCAAGTCAATTCGTCCGACTTGATCGACATTTTTCCCTATAACGGCGATGCCCGTACCCCGGCCAGCAATTTCAACGGAACGTTGGGCCTGGCATCGGCGCCCGTGATTTCCAACGATGGCTCGCCTGCGACGACGATCTATTACACGGCGAAAACGCCGGGCACGATCAATCGGGATCCGAATGATCCCAGCAATGCGCTGCCTGGCGGCGGCACGACCTGGTGCACCCAGGCGCAGTTCGGTGGACCGGGATGCCCGGCGACGCTGTCTGCGGCGACGGCCATCCGCTTCGTCAGCACCGGCAATCAGCCGGACGGGACGATCCGCTCGGTGGAGTTGGTCTTCAATCCCGTGGGCAACAAGAGCGGGAACGTCTACACCAACGACACTGCCATCCGCGGAGTCGTCAACAGCACGCCGACGGTCGCCCTGACCACGTCTTCCGACGCCACGGCGACAGTGATCGTGCCGCCGGTGACCGTCAAGAAAGTGCTGACGGCGGAATCAGGCGCGATCGCGGGCAAGGCCGAGGCGGGTGAGCAACTGACCTACACCCTGACGGCAACCAACGGCGGTACGGTTCCGGTGACGAACCATGCGTTCTACGAAGTCATCCCGGCCAATACCACGTTGGTCAGCATTGGCGGGACTGGCGTGACGAGCAACTGCGCGGCCAACGATGCGGGCGCCAAGTTGTGCACGATCACGGTCGCGGGTCCGATTGCAGCCAGCGGCGGTACGGTCACGGCAACCGTCATCGTCAAGGTCAACAATCCGATTCCTGCCGGCGTCACGCAGATCTTGAATCTGGTGACCGACAATACGACCACGCCGCCAAGCGGTTGCGATCCGGCGACACAGGCGTGCGCCACGCCGCCGCAATGCGATCCGGCGACGGATCCGAACCACTGCGTGGTGACGCCGGTGGTGCCGCCACCGCCGCCATTCGCAAGTTGCCCGGCCAACGCTTTCGTCACCCGCGACAGCAATCCGACCAGCTTGTTTGCATTCGATCTGGCGACGGGCAACCAAAGCCTGATTGGCCCGATCAACAACACCGCGGCCGGCAATGCCGCCGGCTTCCGCTCGCAGGACGGATACATTTACGTGTTCGACAACTCTCCCATCCCGGGCACCACGGCCAATCGCCGTCTGGTTCGCGTCGGGCAGGGTGGTGTTGCCGATTTTCCATTCGCGACCGCGCCGACAGGGTGGCCGACCGCCGCGGGCGGAGTGCCCCTGGATGCCTATGTCGCGGATTTCTCTCCCGCTGGGCAGTATGTTGCGCTGCTGAACAACGCGCTGTATTTCGTCGATGTCACGACCAATGCGGTGGTGAACACCGTGCCGTTGTCGGGGGGCGAAGCGGCGCCGGATCTCACGGACATGGCTTTCCATCCGACCGACGGCAATATCTACACGGTCAATGCGGCAACCGGCCATGTATTGCGGATCAACCCGAGCACGGGCGCAGTCACTACGCTGCTTGGGGTGACGCTGCCCAAGCGCACCGATGCTCCCGTTGGTGGCTACGGTTCGATCTTCTTCGACAGCAACGGCACGATGTATCCCTACAAGTCGGGTGGACAAGTCTTCCGCGTTTTCCATGTGGATGGAAGCGGGACGCTGGCCTATGACCTTTTGAGTTCCGCGCCGCAAACGGCGAACCTGGACGGCGGGGCCTGCGCGAGCCTGCCTCCGATGGGCCCGCCATCGATCGTGGTCAGCAAAAAGACGCTCGGTTCCGCGGGCGGTCCATTCCAGTTCACGCTGACGGGCACCACCGAAACGACTGGTACGGTTTCCACCGCCGCCGCGAATACCGCAGTCGATGTCGACGGTAATTCGACGATCGCCGGTGACCAGCCGTTCAAGGCGGTCGCCATTGGCCAACCGGTCACGATTCAAGAAAGCAGCATGCCCGCCAATTGGAGTCTGGACAATGCGACCTGCACCAGCAATGGCGTGGCGGTCGGTAGCCTGGCGAATGGCGTGTATACCATTCCGGGCGCGAACGTCCAGGCTGGCGGTTTGATCGAGTGCACGTTTACCAATGGTCAAAGTGCCGTCACGGTCAAGAAAGCCCTGACGGCGGAGTCGGGTACGGTCGCAGGCAAGGCCGAAGCGGGCGAGCAGCTGACCTATACCTTGACGCTGACCAACAGCGGTACTGGTGCAGCCACCAACCACGCGTTCTATGAAGAGTTGCCGGCCAACACCACGCTGGTGAGCATTGGCGGCACGGGCGTGACGAGCAACTGCGCCGCGGGCGATGCCGGGGCAAAGCTGTGCACGATCACGGTGGCCGCCCCGATTGCGGGCAATGGCGGAACGGCGACGGCGACGGTGATCGTCAAGGTCGCGAATCCGATTCCTGCAGGCGTCACGCAGGTGGCAAACCTGGTGACCGACAATACGACCACACCGCCGACCGGTTGCGATCCGGCGACGCAAGTGTGTACCAATCCGCCGCCGTGCGATCCGGTGACGGATCCGAACCACTGCGTGGTGACGCCGGTGATCACACCGAACGTGACGGTCAAGAAAGTCCTGACTGCCGAGTCCGGTACGGTCGCAGGCAAGGCTGAACCAGGTGAGCAGCTGACCTACACCTTGACGCTGACCAACAGCGGCGCAGGGGTGGCGACGAACCATGCCTTCTATGAGGAACTGCCAGCCAACACCACGTTGGTCAGCATTGGCGGCACTGGTGTGACGAGCAACTGCGCGGCCAATGACGTGGGCGCCAGGCTGTGCACGATCACGGTGGCCGGTCCGATCGCGGGCAATGGCGGCACGGCGACGGCGACGGTGATCGTCAAGGTTGCGAATCCGATTCCTGCAGGGGTCACGCAGGTGGCGAACCTGATCACGGACAACACCAATACGCCGCCACCGGGTTGCGACCCGGCGACGCAAGTGTGTACCAACCCGCCGCCATGCGATCCGGTGACGGATCCGAACCACTGCGTGGTGACGCCGGTGGTGCCTGCGAACGTGACAGTCAAGAAGGTGTTGTCGGCAGAGTCGGGCACGGTGCCCGGCAAGGCCGAAGCGGGCGAGCAACTGACCTACACCTTGACGGCGACCAACAGCGGCAGTGCTTCGGCCACCAACCATGCCTTCTATGAGGAGCTGCCGCTCAACACGACGCTGGTGAGCATCACGGGCAGTGGCGTGACGAGCAACTGCGTGGCGGGCGACGTGGGTGCCAAGCTGTGCACGATCACGATGGCCGGTCCGATCGCGGGCAATGGCGGAACGACGACGGCGACAGTGATCGTCAAGGTCGCGAATCCGATTCCCGCGGGTGTCACGCAGGTGGCGAACCTGATCACGGACAACACCAATACGCCGCCGCCGGGCTGCGACCCAGCGACGCAAGTGTGTACCAACCCGCCGCCGTGCGATCCGGCAACGGATCCGAGCCATTGCGTGGTGACACCGGTCGCCACACCGAACGTCACGGTCAAGAAGGTGCTGAGTGCCGAGTCGGGCACGGTGGCTGGCAAGGCCGAGGCAGGCGAGCAGTTGACCTACACCTTGACGCTGACCAACAGCGGCGCAGGTGTGGCGACGAACCATGCGTTCTACGAGGAGTTGCCGACCAACACCACGTTGGTGAGCATTGGCGGTGCCGGCGTGACGAGCAACTGCGCGGCCAATGACGTGGGCGCCAAGCTCTGCACGATCACGGTGGCCGGCCCGATCGCGGGCAATGGCGGAACGGCGACTGCGACGGTGATCGTCAAGGTCGTCAATCCGATCCCGGTCGGAGTGACCAATATCTACAACCTGGTCACCAACAACACGACCACGCCGCCAGGCGGTTGCGATCCTGCAACCCAGGTTTGCACCAATCCGCATTGCGATCCGGCGACGGATCCGGATCACTGCGTGGTGACGCCGGTGGCTGAGCCGAGCGTCACGGTCAAGAAGGTGCTGAGTGCCGAGTCCGGTACGGTGCCCGGCAAGGCCGAGGCGGGTGAGCAGCTGACCTACACCTTGACGCTGACCAATAGCGGCAGCGGCGCCGCCACCAATCATGCGTTCTACGAGGAACTGCCAGCCAACACCACTCTGGTGAGCATTGGCGGCACCGGCGTGACGAGCAACTGTGCCGCTGGTGATGCCGGTAGCAAGCTCTGCACGATCACGGTGGCCGGCCCGATTGCCGGCAGTGGCGGCACGGCGACGGCGACGGTGATCGTCAAGGTCGTCAATCCGATCCCGGTTGGTGTCGCCAACATCTACAACCTGGTCACCAACAACACGACCACGCCGCCGGGCGGTTGCGATCCTGCAACCCAGGTGTGTACGCCACCCCCGCCGGTCTGTGATCCGGTGACCAAGGTGTGCGTGCCGCCGCCGGTGTGCGATGCAACCACGGATCCGGATCACTGCGTGGTGACGCCGGTGGCTACACCGAACGTGACAGTCAAGAAGGTGTTGTCGGCAGAATCGGGCACGGTGCCCGGCAAGGCCGAGGCGGGTGAGCAGTTGACCTACACCTTGACGCTGACCAACAGTGGCACTGGTGCAGCGACGAACCACGCGTTCTACGAGGAACTGCCGGCCAACACCACCTTGGTGAGCATTGGCGGCACCGGCGTGACGAGCAACTGTGCTGCTGGCGATGCCGGTAGCAAGCTCTGCACGATCACCGTGGCCGGTCCGATTGCAGGCAATGGCGGAACGGCGACGGCGACGGTGATCGTCAAGGTCGTGAATCCGATCCCGGTTGGTGTCGCCAACATCTACAACCTGATCACCGACAACACGACCACGCCACCGGGTGGTTGCGATCCCACAACGAAAGTGTGTACACCGCCGCCGCCGGTCTGCGATCCGGTGACGAAAGTGTGCGTGCCGCCGCCCACCTGCGATCTGGCAACGGATCCAAATCACTGCGTGGTGACGCCGGTGGCTGAGCCCAACGTGACGATCAAGAAGGTGCTGTCGGCAGAATCGGGCACGGTGCCTGGCAAGGCCGAGGCAGGTGAGCAATTGACCTACACCTTGACGCTGACCAACAGCGGCTCTGGCGCAGCCACCAACCACGCCTTCTATGAGGAACTGCCGGCCAATACCACCTTGGTGAGCATTGGCGGCACCGGCGTGACGAGCAATTGCGCTGCCGGCGATGCGGGGGCCAAGCTGTGCACGATCACCGTGGCCGGTCCGATTGTCGGTAGCGGTGGCACGGCCACTGCGACGGTGGTCGTCAAGGTCGTCAACCCGATCCCGGTTGGCGTGGCGAACATCTACAACCTGATCACCGACAACACGATCACGCCGCCGGGTGGTTGCGATCCTGCAACCCAGGCATGCACGCCACCACCGCCGGTCTGCGATCCGGTGACCAAGGTGTGCGTGCCGCCACCGGCCTGTGATCCGGCCAAGGACCCCAATCACTGCGTGGTCACGCCGGTGGCAGAGCCCAACGTCACAGTCAAGAAAGCCCTGACTGCCGAATCCGGTGCGGTTGCCGGCAAGGCCGAAGCGGGGGAGCAGCTGACCTATACCTTGACGCTGACCAACAGCGGTTCTGGTGCAGCGACCAACCACGCGTTCTATGAAGAGTTGCCGGCCAACACCACGTTGGTGAGCATTGGCGGCAACGGTGTGACGAGCAACTGCGTGGCCGGTGATGCAGGAGCGAAGCTGTGCACGATCACGGTGGCCGGTCCGATTGCCGGAAGTGGTGGTACGGCGACGGCGACGGTGATCGTCAAGGTCGTCAATCCGATCCCGGTTGGCGTCGCCAACATCTACAACCTGGTCACCAACAACACGGCCACGCCGCCGACGGGCTGCGACCCGACGACGCAGGCGTGCACGCCGCCACCGCCGGTCTGTGATCCGGTGACGAAGGTGTGCGTGCCGCCGCCGGTGTGCGATGCAACCGCGGATCCGGATCACTGCGTGGTCACCCCGGTGGCCGTGCCGAACATCAAGGTGAAAAAGGCCCTGACTGGCGAAAGCGGTCGTGTTCCCGGCAAGGCCGAATCGGGCGAAACCCTGACGTACACCATCACCTTGACCAACAGCGGCAGCGCTGCAGCAAGCAATCACGCTTTCTTCGAGGTGCTGCCGGTGAATACCACGCTTGTCGGTATCGGTGGTACCGGTGTGAGCAGCAACTGCGTGGCCGGGAATGTCGGTGCCAAGCTGTGCACGATCGCGGTGGCGGGTCCGATTGCAGGCAATGGCGGCACGGCGACGGCCACGGTCGTGGTGCGGGTGGTGGATCCGATCCCTTACGGGGTGACCACCATCACCAACATCGTGACCGACAACACCAAGCTGCCACCGGCGGGTTGCGACCCGGCGACGCAGTCATGCCCGAATCCGCCGCTGTGCGATGCCGCCACGGATCCGGATCACTGCGTGGTGACGCCGGTCGTGCCGCCAGAACCGGGCAAGTTGATTCTGGAAAAGCGCGGCTCCACGCAGTCTGCGGAAGTGGGCGACCTGGTGTACTACACGATCAGCATCAAGAATGCCGGCACCAGTACGGTGTTGACGCCGACGATCGTGGATCGCCTGCCCGCCGGCTTCAGCATGATTGCCGGTTCCACGCAGGTTCGCGGCGCCACCCTGGTGCGCGTTGAAGGCGAGCCAGGCCCGGTGATCCGGACCACGCTGGACCGGATCGCGCCCGGAGCCCAGGTCCAGATTGCCTACCGCGTCCGGGTCGGCGTGGGTGCGATGCAGGGTGACGGCATCAACCATGCCGTCGCGCAGTGTCCGGGGAACGGCGCGGCCAAGTCGGAGGATTGCTCGAACGAAGGCCAATGGAAGGTCGAAGTGACGGGTGGCGTGTTCTCGGATGAGGGCTGCGTGGTCGGTCAGATCTTCGTGGACTGCAACGTCAACTCGATCAAGGACAAGGAAGAGCTGGGCATTCCGGGGGTGCGGCTGTATTTCGAGAACGGCACCTACCTGGTCAGCGACTCGGAGGGCAAGTACAGCTACTGCGGCGTGCGTCCGACGACGCATATCCTGAAGGTGGATACGACGACCTTGCCGACGCGCAGCCGTCTGGTGACCAGCAGCAACCGCAATGCGGGGGATGCCGGCAGCCTGTTCGTGGACATGAAAAATGGCGAGATGCAGCGGGCGGACTTCATCGAAGGCTCGTGCAGCAACGAGGTGATCGAGCAGGTCAAGGCGCGCAAGGCGCAAGGCGAGATCAGTTCGGTGCAGACCGAAGCGGGGCAGCCGGCCTTGAAGCTGAAGGACAAGCCGGTGCCGCAGGGCAACCCGCGGCAGCAGGGCACCGACTCGGCGAATCAGCCGCTGGAAATGCCGCGCACCCCGGTGCCGGAGGCCAGCAAGCCCTGACCCGCCGGGGATCCAGGGGATTGCGGTGCAAAGGCCCGCAATCCCCTCGGTCCGGCAAGGGAATCGTCGGGCATTGACGGATCGGCGATAATGTCGGCATGCATATCAAGAACGCCGCCGAAATCGAACAGATGCGCGAAGCCGGGCGTCTCGCGTCCGAGGTCCTCGACCTCATGGCCGAGCACGTCCGTCCGGGCGTCAGCACCGAGGAACTCGACCGCATCGCCCGCGAGCACATCGTCAACGTGCAGGGCGCAATCCCGGCCAACATCGGCTATCGCGGCTACCCGAAGACCTTGTGCACTTCGGTCAACAACGTGATCTGCCACGGCATCCCGAGCGAGGCCAAGATCCTCAAGGATGGCGACATCGTCAACATCGACGTCACCGTCATCAAGGACGGCTGGCACGGCGATACCAGCCGCATGTATTTCGTCGGCGAACCGTCGGTGATGGCGAAGCGCCTGGTCGATACCACCTACCGGGCGATGTGGGCCGGCATCCGCGCGGTGAAGCCGGGCGCGACGCTGGGCGATGTCGGCCATGCCATCCAGCAGCTCGCCGAAGCCGAGCGCTTCAGCGTGGTGCGCGATTACTGCGGCCACGGCATCGGCAAGATCTATCACGACGAACCGCAGGTGAAGCACTACGGCAAGCCGGGGCAGGGGCTGGTGCTGACCCCGGGCATGACCTTCACCATCGAACCGATGATCAACGAAGGCGGCTTCCACACCAAGCTGCTGCCCGATGGCTGGACCGTGGTCACCAAGGACCGCAAGCTCTCGGCGCAGTGGGAGCACATGATCGTGGTGACCGAGACCGGCTACGACGTGCTGACGGTGTCGGCCGGCAGTCCGCCGCCGCCGGCGTGATCGATCCCGCCGCGGACGCCGCGTGGGCGCAGGCTGCGCGCGAACGCGTGCAAGCGCTGGATGCGCAGCTGGCTGCGCGTTTCGATCGTGGCGAAGTCGCGTCGAAACTGACCGCAGCGCGTGCGCAAGGCATCGATGTCCTGGTGCGCGAGGCGTGGGCGCAGTGCATTCCGGATTCGGTGGATGCCGCGCTGTTCGCGGTCGGCGGTTACGGCCGTTCCAGCCTGTATCCGCAGTCCGACGTCGACCTGCTGGTGTTGACCGAGCAGGCTTCACGCCCTGATGTCGTCGAAGCGATTTCGCGCTGCATCGCCTTGCTGTGGGATGCGCGGATTCCGGTCTCGCACAGCGTGCGTTCGCGCGATGAAACCATCGCCGCCGCCCGCGACGACATCACCGCGGTGACGGCATTGATGGATGCGCGTCTGCTGGCAGGTGCGGAAACGGCAGTGGCGGAACTGGCCGATGCGATCGCGCCGGAACGCTCTTGGTCACCCGCGCAGTATTTCGACGGCAAGCGCGAAGAGTTGCGTGCGCGCCATGCCCGTTTCGACGATACCGCCGACAACCTCGAACCCAACATCAAGGAAGGACCGGGCGGCCTGCGCGACCTGCAGACGCTGCGCTGGATGGCGATGCGCGTCCTTGGCGCACCCGGGCTGGATGCGCTGGAATCGCTTGGACAGGTCGGCCATGGCGAACGCGGGACGCTGGAAGGCGCGGCGGCGGTGCTGCAACGCTTGCGTTACGGCCTGCACCTGGTCGCCGGCAAGCGCGAGGAGCGAATGCGCTTCGACCACCAGCGCGCGCTGGCGGCGCGGATGAATCGCGTCGAGCAGGCCGACAACGCCATGGTCGAGACGATGATGCAGGAGTTCTATCGCAATGCCGCGCGCGTGCAGCGGATCGGCGATCGCCTGCTGCAACGTTTCGAGGAGCAGCTGGAAGGCGAGGCGGTCGCCGAAGCGATCGACGACGAATTCGAACTGCAGCGCGGCTATCTGGTCGCGCGTGATCCGGCCTGGCCGGCTGGCGATCCCGCGCGCATCTTCGATCTGTTCGCCACCTGGGAGCGCGAGCCCGACGTGCGCGGCCTGCATTCGCGCACCGCGCGTGCCTTGGCCGAAGCCTTGCCGTCGGTTCCCGCCTATACGGATGCAGCGCCAGCGCTGCGCGAACGTTTCATGCAGTTGCTGGCCGCGCCGGGCGCAGTGGCGACGCTGGAACGGATGGCGCGCCTCGGCGTGCTCGCGCGCTGGATTCCGGCGTTCGCGCGGGTGACCGGGCGCATGCAGTTCGACCTGTTTCACACCTACACGGTCGACCAGCACACATTGGCGTTGCTGCGCAATTTCGCCTTGTTCGCGAGTGGCGCCGATACCCAGCGCTTCGCCCGTGCGCATGAAGTGTGGCCGCTGCTGCGCAAGCCGGAACTCCTGTTGCTGGCCGGACTGTTCCACGACATCGCCAAGGGGCGTGGCGGCGATCATTCCATCCTCGGCGCGGTGGACGCGCGCGAGTTCTGCATCGCCCACGACCTCTCCGACGCCGATACCGCGCTGGTGGCGTGGCTCGTGGAACAGCACCTGACGATGTCGGTCACTGCGCAGAAGCAGGACATCAGCGACGCCGAAGTGGTGCAGAAGTTCGCCAAGCTGGTCGGCGATCGCGAGCGCCTCGACCATCTCTACCTGCTGACCTGCGCCGACATCGCGGCGACGTCGCCCAAGTTGTGGAACGCATGGAAGGATCGCCTGCTCGGCGATCTCTACGTCGCGACGCGATTGGCCCTGCGTCGCGGATCGGAAGATCCGGTCGCCATCGACGCCCGTATCGCCGAAGCGCAAGCCAATGTCGGCCTGCTGCTCGACGGCATGGGACATGACGACGATGGCATGCGCTGGTTGCCGGAGCGCAGCTTCCTGCATGCCCGCGCAGAGCAACTGGCGTGGATGGCGGCGCAACTCCTGGGCATGACTGCCGGAGAAACGCGGGTCGCCGCGCGCCATCCGGCAGCGGGCGACATGTCGCTGGAGTTGCTGGTGCACACGCCGGATCGTCCCGGCCTGTTCGCCGCCATCGTCGCCACCCTCGATCGCCTTGGCCTCGATGTCCTGCACGCGCGCCTGCTCGATGCGCCGCAGGGGCACGTGCTCGACACCTTCGTGCTGATGCCTCGCGACCCGCGCAGCGCGATCGAGCCGGTCGAGATCGAACGCCGGCTCGCAGACGTGCTGTCGCGCCCGCTCGACCAGGTGAAGCCGGCGCGTCACTCGCGACCAAGCCATCTCCGTCATTTCCGCGTTGCGCCGCAGGCCGGGTTTTCCGAGGAGTACGGTCGCACCGTGCTCGCCATCGTCTGCAACGACCGCCCGGGCCTGCTCGCCGATATCGCGCACCTGTTGCTGCAACATCGCTATGCAGTGCACGATGCCCGCATCGCCACCTTCGGCGAGCGCGCCGAAGACGTATTCCGGATCAGCCGCGCCGACGGACAACCTCTGGACAGCGCCGCGCAGGACGACCTGCGCCAGGCCTTGTCCGCCATCCTCCAGGGAGACCATGCATGACCGCACCATCGTTGCAGCAGACCATCGAATCCGCGTGGGAACGGCGCGCTGAACTCGACGCCGCCGCGCTCGATGCCCTGCGCCCGCACGTCGATGCCGCGATCGAAGGCCTGGAGGAGGGCGTGTTGCGCGTTGCCGAGCCGCAGGGTGATGGCTGGCGCGTCAACGAATGGTTGAAGAAGGCCGTGTTGCTGTATTTCCGCACCCAGGACATGCGCCTGGTGCCGGGCGAGCCGGCGCCGTGGTGGGACAAGATCCCGCTGCGCTTCGAAGGTTTTGATGCAGAGAAGTTTCGCGCGCTGGGCGTGCGTGCGCTGCCCGGCAGCATTGTCAGGCGCGGTGCGCACCTGGCCAAGGACGTGGTGCTGACGCCGAGCTTCGTCAACATCGGCGCGCATGTCGGCGAGGGCACGATGGTCGATACCTGGGCGACGGTCGGTTCCTGCGCGCAGGTCGGCAAGCATTGCCATATCAGCGGCGGCGCCGGCATCGGCGGCGTGCTGGAACCGCTGCAGGCGTCGCCGACGATCATCGAGGACCACTGCTTCATCGGCGCGCGTTCGGAAGTGGTGGAGGGCGTGATCGTCGGCCACCACAGCGTGATCGGCATGGGCGTGTTCATCGGCCAGTCGACCCGCATCTACAACCGTGCCACGAAGGAAATCAGCTACGGCGTGGTGCCGCCGGGCAGCGTGGTGGTGTCGGGGTCGTTGCCGTCGGTCGATGGCAGCCATTCGCTGTATTGCGCGGTGATCGTCAAGCAGGTCGACGAGAAGACCCGCGCCAAGACGTCGGTCAACGAATTGTTGCGCGGCCTCGCCGACTGAGGCCGTTGAAAGGCCCGGGCATGACTTCCGGCATGGGCCGCAAGTCATGGCCCGTGCGAATACTGCGGGATTCCTCCCGGATTCCCGCCATGCGCCTGAAGACCTCCCTGCTTGCCGCCGCGCTGATCGCCGCGTCGGCCACTGCCACTGTCACCGCCCAATCCACCGCGCCGGCGCCTGCCGCCAAGTCGCAGGCCGCGCAGATGGCCGACATGATGGCGGAGATGAAGGCCCGCGGCGAATACGTCAAGGCGCATTACGACAAGCAGGAATACGACGTCGCCATGCGCGATGGCGTCAAGCTGCACACCGTGGTCTATTCGCCCAAGGACGCTGGTTCTGGCAAGACCTATCCGATGCTGATGCAGCGCACGCCGTACTCGGCCGGCCCCTATGGCGACAAGTACAAGAACACGCTGGGCCAGACCGCCGACTACGAGAAGGACGGTTTCATCTTCGTGTTCCAGGACGTGCGCGGCCGCTTCATGTCGGAAGGCGAGTACGTCAACATGCGTCCGGTCGGTGGCAAGGTCGATGAAACCACCGACACCTGGGACACCGTCGACTGGCTGGTCAAGAACATCCACGGCAACAACGGCAAGGTCGGGCAGTGGGGCATCAGCTATCCCGGGTTCTACACCGCGATCGGCGCGATCAACACCCACCCGGCGCTGGTCGCGGTGTCGCCGCAGGCGCCGATCGGCAACTGGTTCCTCGGTGACGACATGCACCGCAACGGCGCCTTTGTCCTCAACATGGCCTATGGCTTCTTCAACGGCGGTTTCGGCTATCCGCATCCCAAGCCGACCCCGGAACAGCCGAAGGGCGTCGATTTCGGCACGCCCGACGGCTACGACTATTACCTGAAGCTCGGTGCGCTTTCGAATGCGCCGAAGCGCTTCGTGCAGCCGATCGCGTTCTGGGACGACATCACGGCACATCCGAATTACGACAGCTTCTGGCAGGCGCGCGATCTGCCCTCGAAGATGAACAACGTCAAGGCTGCGGTGCTGTTCGTCGGCGGCTGGTTCGATACCGAAGACCTCTATGGCCCGCTGCACCTGTACAAGGCGGTGGAAGAGAAGAATCCCGGCATCCACAACTCGATCATCATCGGGCCGTGGACGCATGGCGGCTGGCTGCGCGGCACCGGCCGCAGCGTTGGCGATGCCGAATTCGGTCGCGATACCGCGCTCGATTACCGCCCGGTCGAATACGCCTTCTTCAAGCACTGGCTGAAGGGCGGTCCCGATCCGGACCTGCCGGAAGCCTGGGTGTTCGAGACCGGCAGCAACCAGTGGCAGCGCTTCGACAGCTGGCCGCCGAAGAACGTCACGCCGCGCACGATCTACTTCCAGCCGGGCAACGGCCTGAAATTCGACGCCAAGCCGACGATCGCTTCGGGCTTCGGCGAATACATCAGCGATCCCGCGCATCCGGTGCCGTACACCACCGAGATCATCAATCGCTGGAGCCGCGACTACATCGCCGCCGACCAGCGCTTCGCGTCGTCGCGTCCGGACGTGATCACCTACACCAGCGAACCCCTGGCCGCGGACACCACGCTCGCCGGTCCGATCAAGGTCAAGCTGTGGGTGAGCACCAGCGGCACCGACTCCGATTTCATCGTCAAGCTGATCGACGTCAACCCCGACAAGATGCCGGGCTACGGCGACGACGACCGCAAGGCCGGCAAGCCCGATCGCGGCGGCCAGCAGACGATGGTGCGCGGCGAACCGATGCGCGCGCGTTTCCGCAACAGCTTCGAGAAGCCGGAACCGTTCGTGCCCAACCAGCCGACCGCGGTGAACTACACGCTCAACGACGTGTTCCACACTTTCAAGGCCGGCCACCGCATCATGGTGCAGGTGCAGTCGACGTGGTTCCCATTCATCGATCGCAATCCGCAGAAGTTCGTGCCGAACATCTACGAAGCCAAGGACAGCGACTTCATCAAGGCGACCCAGCGCGTCTACCAGGATGCGGCGCATCCGACCTCGATTGAAGTCGGTGTCCTGCAACAGTGACGTGATGTGCGGAATGGACGGATTGGCGATAATCCGTCCATTCCCGCGATGAAGCCCGATCCATGACCACGCTCTACGGACTCAAGAACTGCGACACCTGCAAGAAGGCGCAGAACTGGCTGAAACGCTTCGGGATCGCCTACGCCTTCGTCGACGTGCGCGAATCGCCGCAGGTGCCGGACACCTTCGTGGCGTGGAAGGACGCGGTGGGCGGCTGGGATGCGCTGATCAACAAGTCGTCGACTACCTGGCGCAACTTGCCGCCGAATCGCAAGACGCCGGGTTCCGATGCCGAGTGGAAACTGCTGCTGCGCGAGCACCCGACGCTGGTGAAGCGCCCGCTGGTGGTGATGGACGACGGCAGCATCCACCAGGGCTTCAGCGACAACGGGTTCAAGAAGTTGTTCGAGGCTGGCAAGTGAGCGAGGTCCTCAACCTGACCAGGGCGTTGATCGAGCGTCGTTCGGTCACGCCCGATGACGCTGGCTGCCAGGCGTTGATCGCGGAACGCCTGGCGAAGGCCGGATTCCGCTGCGAATCGCTGCGCCATGGCGATGTCGACAATCTGTGGGCGACGCATGGCACGGAGGGTCCGACGCTGGCGTTTCTCGGGCATACCGACGTGGTGCCGCCGGGACCGGAGAACGATTGGTCGTCGCCACCATTCACGCCGACGCTGCGCGAGGGTCACCTGTTCGGTCGCGGCGCGGCGGACATGAAGGGCAGCGTGGCGGCGATGGTCGTTGCGCTCGAGGCATTCGTCGCGCGGCATCCCGATCATGGCGGTCGTGTCGGCTTGCTGCTGACCAGTGACGAGGAAGGACCGACCAATCTCGATGGCGTGCGCAAGGTCGCGGAACATTTCCGCGCCAGCGGCGAACGCATCGATTGGTGCGTGGTGGGAGAGCCGTCGTCGAGGGAACGATTGGGCGACCTGATCCGTGTCGGTCGACGCGGTTCCTTGACCGGCACGCTGGTGGTGCATGGCGTGCAGGGCCACGTCGCCTATCCCGAAAAAGCGCTCAATCCGATCCACGCGTTTGCACCCGCGCTGACGGCGTTGGCCAATGAACGCTGGGACGAGGGCAACGAGGATTTTCCGCCGACATCGTTCCAGGTTTCCAACATCCAGTCGGGAACCGGCGCCACCAACGTGATCCCCGGCATGTTGCAGGCCTCGATGAATTTCCGCTATTCCACTGCCAGTCGTGCGGAGGATCTGCGTTCGCGGGTGGAAACCCTCCTGCGTGCGCATGGCGTGGACTTTGCGCTCGAGTGGAATCTTTCGGGTGAGCCGTTCCTGTCGCCTGCGGGTGGTCGCCTGCGCGATGTCGCGCTGGCGGTCTGCCGTGAGTTCAGCGGCAGCGAGCCGGAGCAAAGCACCGGCGGCGGCACCTCCGACGGGCGCTTCATCGCGCCGCTCGGCACGGAAGTGGTGGAGATCGGTCCCGTCAACGCCAGTATCCACAAGGTGGACGAGAACGTACGCGTCGATGATTTGGAGCACTTGCCGGCGTTGTATGGCGCGGTGATCGAACGCTTGCTCGCTACCGGTTGATCAGCCGCCGCGCGTCCCGATGCCGTAGCGATACACGAGTTGCCCGCCGCACCAGCCGCCGACGGAAAGTGCAAGAAACCCGGCAATGTCGAAAGCGAGGGAGGCATTGCCGGGCTGATGCAACTGGAACTGTTGGGCGCGCAATAACAAGCTGGTGAGAAAGAGAGTGAACGCGCCGAGCATCGCGCCCATGTGCAGATACACGGCTTGCATTGCCGGACTGCCGGCAGGGATGCGCGTCATCTCGTAGAGTCCTGCGAGCATGGCCGGTAGCGCCAGTGCGGTGCCGGCCAGCAACAGCATTCCACCCATCCACCACACGCGTTCGCCGAAGTGGAGGCTGGCGATATCCGCGAACGTCGCCAGCGACCAGCACGCCACCGGGAAATGCACCAGCGCGGGATGTAGTGGATGGCGCGCAGCCATGGGTCAGATCGCCACGCTCAGCAGGGTGAGGAAGCCGGCGACGGCAACGCCCGCGTGGATGAGGACGACCGCTTTCGGCGGCAAGGCGCGACGCAGGTGGAACGATGCCAGGAAGAAGCCGCCGAGCGCGGCCAGCACCAGCAGCGCGAAACCGATCATCACCCGCTGCGGCGTCGAACCTTGGAGCAGCAACATGATGAGAAGGACGAGACCGGTCGCGCCGAGCAGCGCGTGCAGCACCGAGAGTGCCCACGGGGCGAAATGCCCGCGCAGTACGCGCGTGGCCATCAGCAGTCCGCCAAGCGCGGCGATGGCGAAAACGATGAGTGCATAACCGAGCATGTCAGTGGTCTCCTGGAGTGGGCGGATCGCGGGGATCGGATTCGAGTCGTTGCATCACCGCGGCCGTGAGGCGCGCACAGCGCGGGCCGAGGAAGGGGAAGGCGTCGTGCAGCGAGGTTTCGACGCTGTCGTGCAGGGCGTCGCGCAATTGCCGGCGGGCGCGGTGCAGGCGCGTCTTCACCGTTTCCTCGCGGATGCCCAGCGCCTGTGCGGTTTCCTCGACGCTGCAACCTTCGATGTCGCGCAGCACGAAAACGACGCGGAATGCTTCGGGCAACATGCCGACTGCGGATTCGATCAGTCCGCGGATCTCCACCCGCGCGGCGGAATTTGCCGGATCTTCCATGCCGTACCTCGTCGGGAATTGCAGGATGTGGGTATCGTCATGCGCGGCTTCGGCCTGTTCGAGGTCGACTGCCGGGTGGCGAGCACGCAGGCGCTGATAGCAGGCGTTGAGGACGATGCGGGTGAGCCAGGTGGTGACTTCGGCATCGCCACGGAAATCGCCGAGTGCCGCGAACGCGCTGGTGTAGGCATCCTGGAGGGCGTCTTCCGCTTCGGCATCGTCGTTCAGGACCGCGCGGGCAGTGCGGAACAGGCGCTGGTTGGAGCGCTGCATGATGTGGCGATAGGCCTCGCGCTCGCCGGCGCGGGCCAGCGCCACCAGTTCGGCGAGCGATGCCGAAGCGTAATCGGTGGCGATGCGGATGTTCGACATGGCGGATCCTCCGGCCTGTTATACGTCGGATGCAGCGGCCGCGAAAAAGGTTCCCGCCCGGCCAAGGTCGAACGGTTGCTGGCGCAACCGTTGCGCACTGCGACAAAACTGGGGTAAGGTCAGGCCATGACCCGCGCCTTCGCCATCAATAATCGCAATAACGCCAGCCCCCCGCGGGTCGGTCGTTAGCGCGCGCGTCACACGCTCAACACCCGAAAGCCCGCACCGAAACGTGCGGGCTTTTTCGTTATGCGCCTTTCAAAACTTCGTGTCTTCAAACATCCAGGAGCTTCACCATGTGTTCGATTCTCGGCGTCTTCGACCTCCGCCCCGGCGCGGACCTGCAACCCCTGCGACCGCTGGCGCTTTCGCTGTCGGCGCGCCAGCGCCATCGCGGCCCCGACTGGAGCGGCGTGCACGCCAGCGCCAATGCCTTGCTGGTCCACGAACGCCTGGCCATCGTCGATCCCGCCGGCGGCGCGCAGCCGATCCGTTCCGGTGATGGTGGACTGGTGCTGGCGGTGAACGGCGAGATCTACAACCACCGCGATCTCGAGCGTCGCCTCGCGCATCCCTACGCGTTCCAGACCGGTTCGGACTGCGAAGTGATCAACGCGCTGTATCGCGATGGCGAATCGGCGGAAACCTGGCTCGGCCGGCTCAACGGCATCTTCGCGTTCGCGTTGTGGGATGAGCAAGCGAAGCGCTTCATCATCGCCCGCGACCACATGGGCATCTGTCCGTTGTACTGGGGCCACGACGCCGACGGCCGGGTGTGGGTGGCGTCGGAGATGAAGGCGCTGGCTCGCGTGTGCGAGGACGTTGCGGCATTCCCGCCGGGACACGTATACGACAGCACGCGTGGCGAACCGGTGCGCTGGTACAAGCGGGCTTGGCGCGAATACGATGCAGTGGAAGGCGTCGCCGCCGACAAGGCGGAATTGCGCACTGCTTTCGAGCGCGCGGTGCATCGCCAGTTGATGAGCGACGTGCCCTATGGCGTGCTGCTGTCGGGTGGACTGGACTCGTCGCTGGTCGCCGCCTGCGCGGCGAAATTCGCGCGCCAGCGCATCGAGGATGACGATCGCGGCGAAGCGTGGTGGCCGCGCCTGCACAGTTTCGCCATCGGCCTGGAAGGGTCGCCCGATCTCGCCGCCGCGCAGATCGCCGCCGATGCGCTGGGGACCGTGCACCACGGGTTCACCTACACCTTCGCGGAAGGACTGGATGCGCTGCCGGAAGTGATCCGCCACATCGAAACCTACGACGTCACCACCATCCGCGCGTCGACGCCGATGTTCCTGCTGGCGCGACGGATCAAGGCGATGGGGGTGAAGATGGTGCTGTCGGGCGAGGGCAGCGACGAGTTGTTCGGCGGTTATCTGTATTTCCACAAGGCGCCCAACGCCCGCGAGTTCCACGACGAATTGGTGCGCAAGCTCGACGCGCTGCACAGCTACGACTGCCTGCG
>DAHUXS010000001.1 GCA_027306995.1 Lysobacter sp. | reverse complement strand
AGGCCGTGCATCGCCAGCTGATGACCGACGTGCCTTACGGCGTGCTGCTTTCGGGCGGTCTCGATTCCTCGCTGGTCGCCGCCTGCGCCGCCAGGTTCGCCCGCGAGCGCATCGAGGACGGCGACCGCAGCGAAGCGTGGTGGCCGCGCCTGCATTCCTTCGCGATCGGCCTGGAAGGCTCACCGGACCTCGCCGCCGCGCAGGTCGCCGCCGATGCGCTGGGCACGGTGCACCACGGCTTCGTCTACACCTTCTGGGAGGGGCTGGATGCGGTGCCGGAAGTGATCCGCCACCTGGAGACCTACGACGTCACCACCATCCGCGCCGCCACGCCGATGTACCTACTGGCCCGCCGCATCAAGGCGATGGGCGTGAAGATGGTGTTGTCGGGCGAAGGCTCCGACGAGCTCTTCGGCGGCTACCTGTACTTCCACAAGGCGCCTTCGGCCGAAGCCTTCCACGAGGAAACCGTGCGCAAGCTCGACGCGCTGCACAGCTACGACTGCCTGCGCGCCAACAAGTCAATGATGGCTTGGGGCGTCGAGCCGCGCGTACCTTTCCTCGACGTCGAGTTCATGGACGTGGCGATGCGCATGGATGCCATGCACAAGATGTCCGGTGGCGGGCGCATCGAGAAGTCGGTGCTGCGCGAGGCCTTCGAAGGCTATCTGCCGCAGGAGATCCTGTGGCGACAGAAAGAGCAGTTCAGTGATGGCGTCGGCTACGGCTGGATCGACGGACTGAAGGCGCATGCCGAAGCGCAGGTCAGCGATGGCGAATTGGTGCAGGCGGAGCAGCGCTTCCCGGTCAACCCGCCGCAAACCAAGGAAGCGTATTTCTATCGACGCATCTTCGAGGAACAGTTCCCAGGCGAAGCCTGCGCGCGCACGGTGCCGGGTGGAAAGTCGATCGCGTGTTCGTCACCGGCGGCGATCGCCTGGGACGCGGCCTTCGCGGGCATGGCCGATCCCTCCGGCCGTGCGGTCGCTGGCGTGCACAATGCCGCCTTGGCCGGTTAGCGCCGGCGCAGGGTGTAGACGGCGGTGTCGAGTCGCGAGACGCCGCCGATGAAACCCGGATGATCGGCCGGGATCGGGCGTCGCTCGATGCGTTCGACATTCCATTCGCGGTCGAACTTGGCGTGGACTTCGTCTTCGGAAACCGAGAACGGAGGCCCGGCACGTTCGTCCTGCGGGTATTCGAGGGTGACCAACAGGCCGCGACAGCCAGCGGGCAGGCGTCCGTAGAGTTCGTCGGCGTAGCGCACGCGCAATTCCGGCGGCAGCGCGATGATCGCCGCCCGATCGAAGACCGCGGCGCAATCGCGCAAGGCCTCGGTATCAAGCCCGAAGGCATCGCCGACGATGATCTCGATCGGCCCAGCGCGGTAGTGCGAACCGTAGCGGCTTTCTTCGATCTCCGGCATCAATCCGTGTTCGGCGAAGAATTGCTCCACCGCCGTTCGCGACAGCTCGATGCCGAGCACGCGATAGCCCTGTGACGCGAACCACGCCAGGTCCAGAGACTTGCCGCACAGCGGCACGAAGACGCGCGCGCCTGCTGGGACTTCCAGCGATGGCCAATATTTCACCATCAGCGGCGTCGGGGTGGATTGGTGGAAGCCGATCTGGTTATCGGCCCAACGCTGGTGCCAGAACGCCGCATCCATTATTCGATCCCCAGCGAATCCACTTTCTGCCAACCGCGCGGCAACAGGCTACCGCGTGAAGCCCGCGCGCCGACGTAGTCGTCGAGTTCCTTCCACGACAGCGTCATGTTGCGCGCGCCCGACTTCACCACCAGCTTGCCGTTCTGCGGAACGACCGCGATCGCGATCACCTGTTCGGTACCGCGCTTGGCCTTGGGGATCTCGATCAGCTTGTTGCCCTTGCCCTTGTCGAGCTCCGGCAACTCTGACAACGCGAATACCAGGACGTGGCCGGCGCTGGTGGCGATGGCGATCCGATCGCTGGCGACATTACTCGCGGCTGCCGGTTGCAGCACCTTGGCGTTGCTGGTGACGGAGAGCATGGCCTTGCCGGCTTTGTTGCGTCCGGTCAGGTTCTCGAACCGGGTGACGAAGCCGTAGCCTTCGCTCGATGCCAGCACGAAGCGCGCATCATTGTCGCCGGTGGCGATGCCGCGGAAGGTCGCGCCCGCCGCTGGCGAGAAACGCCCGGTCAGCGGTTCGCCATTGCCGCGCGCCGACGGCAGCGTGTGCGCGGCGGTCGAATAGCTGCGGCCAGCGGAATCGAGGAAGGCGACCTGCTGATTGCTGCGCCCGCTCGCCGCGGAGAGCAGGGCATCGCCTTCGCGATAGGAAAGGGAGGCCGCGTCGACATCGTGACCCTTGGCGGCGCGGACCCAGCCCTTTTCGCTGAGCACGATCGTCACCGGTTCGCTCGCGACCAGTTCGGTTTCGTCCAGCGCCTGCGCGGCTTCGCGCTCGATCAGCGGCGAGCGGCGGGCGTCGCCGAACTTCTTGGCGTCGGCCAGCAATTCGTCCTTGATCAGCTTCTTCAGCTTGGCCTTGCTGCCGAGGATGGAGATCAGGCGATCGCGTTCGGCATCGAGTTCGTTCTGTTCGCCGCGGATCTTCATTTCCTCGAGGCGCGCCAGTTGCTTCAGCTTGGTGTCGAGGATGTAATCGGCCTGGTCTTCGCTCAGTTCGAAGCGCGCGATCAACGCCTGTTTCGGTTCGTCCTCGCTGCGGATGATGCGGATCACTTCGTCGAGGTTGAGGAACGCGACCAGCAAACCGTCCAGCAGGTGCAGGCGGCGTTCGACTTTTTCCAAACGGTGCTTGAGTCGGCGCGTCACCGTGTCGGTGCGGAACTGCAGCCATTCCTCCAGCAGCATCTTCAGGTTCTTCACCTGCGGACGCCCGTCGAGGCCGATCACGTTCATGTTGACGCGATAGCTCTTCTCGATGTCGGTGGTGGCGAACAGGTGGCCCATCAACTGTTCGGTGTCGACGCGGTTGCTGCGCGGGATCAGCACGATCCGCACCGGATTGGCGTGGTCGGACTCGTCGCGCACGTCTTCCAGCCACGGCAGCTTCTTGCCGCGCATCTGGGTGGCGATCTGCTCGATCACCTTCGACGGCGACACCTGGTAGGGCAGTGCGGTGATGACGATGTTGCCGTGTTCGCGCACGAAGGTGCCGCGGGCGCGCACGCCGCCGATGCCGGTTTCGTAGATCGAACGCAGGTCGGCAGCCGGGGTGATGATTTCGGCGGTGGTCGGATAGTCGGGACCGCGCACGTGTTCGCAGAGATCGGCGACCGTGGCATCGGGATCGTCGAGCAGGCGGACGCAGGCGCTGACGACTTCGTTGAGGTTGTGCGGCGGCACGTCGGTGGCCATGCCGACGGCGATGCCGGTGGTGCCGTTCAACAGCAGGTGCGGCAGGCGCGCCGGCAGCCAGGTCGGTTCTTCCAGCGTGCCGTCGAAGTTCGGGTCCCAGTCGACCGTGCCGTGGCCAAGCTCGACCAACAGCATTTCCGCGATCGGCGTCAGCTTCGATTCGGTGTAGCGCATCGCCGCGAACGACTTGGGATCGTCGCTGGAACCGAAGTTGCCCTGGCCGTCGATCAACGGATAGCGGTAGGAGAACGGTTGCGCCATCAGCACCAGCGCTTCGTAACAGGCACTGTCGCCATGCGGATGGTATTTGCCGATCACGTCGCCGACGGTACGCGCCGATTTCTTCGGCTTGGAGCCGGCACCGAGGCCGAGTTCGCTCATCGAATAGATGATGCGGCGCTGCACCGGCTTCAGTCCGTCGCCGATGAAGGGCAGGGCGCGGTCCAGCACCACGTACATGGAATAGTCGAGATAGGCGCGCTCGGCGTATTCGCGCAGCGGGATCTGCTCGAAACCGTGGAAGGCGGGGCGGGGTGTGGACGTGGAGTCTGGCATCGAAGCGCTGACTGGAACCGGAAACACACAGTTTACCGTCGCGACGGTCGCAGCCACGTTTCTGAACGCGGGCTTCAGTCTGGGGGCGCGGGACGGGGAAGGTTCACGGTCGGGCACTTAGCGTTTGCGCATGGACCCCACTCCCGAATGGAGCCCCGCATGAAAACGATGAAATTCCTCGCCGCGATCCCGTTGTTCGCCGCGCTTGCCATGGCGGGCACCGCGTCCGCGCAAAGCACGCCGGGACACGAAGCCAACGAGATCGGCCACAACGTCAAGAAGGACGGCAATTTCGTCAGCCGCAACGTCAAGCAGGATTGGCGCGATCTCACCCACGGTCGCATCGGTGCCGCGCACCAGCGCCACAAGCGCGAACTGTCCAGCGCGCATCATCGCCATCGCCATGCGGTGTCGAGTGCGCACCAGCGCCACAAGGGCGCGGTCAAGTGCTTCTTCAAGACCGGGCACAGCGACTGCCGTCGCTGATCCGCAGTCCGCGCGACACATCGCAAGGCACGCCCCGGCGTGCCTTGTTTTTTGCGGGGAGATCGGGCTCCGCAAACCGTACGCCATCGTCCGGAGTGATGCTGCGCCGCCGCGTAGAATGCCTGTTCGTTCACGGATGCCTTTCAATGACCCGCGCTTCATCGTTCGATCGCGAGCAATTGCTCGCCTGTGCCCGCGGCGAGCTGTTCGGCGCCGGCAACGCGAAATTGCCGGCTCCGCCGATGCTGATGTTCGATCGCATCACCGATATCAATGAAGATGGCGGCAGCAACGGCAAGGGGTTTATCCGCGCCGAACTCGACATCCGTCCCGACCTCTGGTTCTTCGACTGCCACTTCATCGACGACCCGGTGATGCCGGGTTGCCTTGGTGTCGACGCGATGTGGCAGCTCGCCGGGTTCTACCTGCCGTGGCTGGGCGAACAAGGCCTGGGCCGCGCGCTGGGCGTCGGTGAGGTCAAGTTCACCGGGCAGATCTTGCCGACAGCGAAACGGGTGACCTACGAAATCGACATCAAGCGCGTCTTGCGCGGGAAATTGCGTCTGGTGATCGCCGATGGCCGCACCCTGGTCGATGGCCGCGAAATCTACACTGCCAGCGGTTTGCGCGTCGGCCTGTTCAACGCGACGGATGCATTCTGATGCGTCGCGTCGTTGTCACCGGCCTGGGTATCGTCTCGCCGCTGGGCAACACCGCGGACGAGGTGTCGCGTGCATTGCGTGAAAGTCGATCGGGCCTGCGTTTCATGCAGGACTACGCCGATATGGGCCTGCGCAGCCAGGTTGCCGGCGTCTGCGAGATCGACCTCGAAGCGCGCATCGACCGCAAGCAGAAGCGTTTCATGGGCGATGCCGCCGCCTACGCCCACGTGGCGATGGGCGATGCCATCCACGATGCCGGGCTCGACGATGAAACGATCAGCCAGCCGCGCGTCGGCGTGATCGCCGGTTCCGGCGGCGGTTCGCCGCGCTGGCAAACAGAAACCGCCGACCTGATGCGCGAGAAGGGCGTGCGCAAGGTCGGGCCGTACATGGTGCCGCGCACGATGTGCTCGACGGTGTCGGCGGCGTTGGCCACGGCGTACTCGATCCGCGGCGTCAGTTATTCGATCTCCGCGGCCTGCGCCACCTCGGCGCATTGCATCGGTGCCGGTGCCGACCTGATCCGCCACGGCGCGCAGGACATCGTCTTCGCCGGCGGCGGCGAAGAACTCGACTGGGCGATGACTTGCCAGTTCGACGCGATGGGCGCGCTGTCCACCCACTTCAACGACACCCCGCACCTGGCCTCGCGTCCCTACGACGTCAATCGCGACGGTTTCGTGATCGGTAGCGGCGCGGGCATGCTGGTGCTGGAAGACTACGAACATGCGGTGCGTCGCGGTGCGCGCATCCACGCCGAATTGCTCGGCTATGGAGTGACCAGCGATGGCGCCGACATGGTCGCGCCGAGCGGCGAGGGTGCGGTGCGTTGCATGCAGATGGCGATGCAGGGCGTCGAACGTAAGATCGACTATCTCAACACCCACGGCACCTCGACGCCGGTCGGCGACGTGACCGAACTCGAGGCCGTGCGCGCGGCCTTCGGCCATGCAGTGCCGAAGCTGTCGTCGACCAAGGCGCTGAGCGGGCATTCGCTCGGCGCGGCCAGCGTGCACGAAGCGATCTATTCGCTGTTGATGATGCGCGACGGCTTCATCGCCGCGTCGGCCAACATCGCCAACCTCGATCCGCGCTGCGACGGCTTCCCGGTCGTGCGCGAGACCGTCGATGCGCGTCTCGACACCGTGATGTCGAACAGCTTCGGCTTCGGCGGCACCAACGCGACATTGGTGCTGGGACGGGTCTGAGACACCCGCTGGCTGCCAGCGGGCTCCTTGTTTCCTGACGTTTGAAATCCCCTTCCGGGGAGCCGGCGCATGCCCGGTTGACAACGTTCCATCCAACTGTACTATTCGTACTAGTACAAACAAGCGGATGGCTGCCATGGCCCGGACTGTTGCCCTGATGATCCAGATCGCCACCGGCGATCCGCGCCCGATCGTGCGCCAGATCGTCGATGCCGTGCGCATGAAGATCGCCACCGACGAGCTCGCCAGCGGCGACCAGCTGCCCAGCGTCCGCGGGTTGGCGCAGCAGTTGATGATCAATCCCAACACCGTGGCCAAGGCCTACGCCGAACTGACCACCGAGGGCTGGCTGGAGTCGCGACAGGGCATGGGCTTCTACGTCGCGCTGCCGCGCCAGCGCCTGTCCGATGTCGAACGCGAGCGCCGACTCGACGATGCCGTCGGCCGCTTCATCAATGACGTGGTTCCGCTCGGCTTCGCGCCCGAAGAAGTGGAGGCGCGTGTCGCGCACGAGTTTCGCCTGCTTGTTCCCCGCAAGACCGCCTGAGCGGCATTGAGCCGACTGCATTGGAAACCGACATGGACGCAGACAGCGACTACATCATCGAAACCCGCGCGCTGAGCAAGCGCTATGGCCGCAAGCTCGCGCTGGATCACCTCGACCTTGCGATTCCGCGCGGGCGCATCCACGCCATCGTCGGCGCCAATGGCGCCGGCAAATCGACCTTGTTCCGCATCCTGCTGGGATTCCTGCCGCCCAGCACGGGCGAGGCGCGCATCCTCGGCAAGGACAGCCAGCGCCTCACGCCGGACGATCGCAGCCGGATTGGCTTCGTGAACGAAGAGCACACCTTGCCGAACTGGATGCGGGTGTCGCAGGTGATGGCGATGCAGCGGAACCAGTATCCGCGCTGGAACCAGCACGCGTTCGATGGCGTGATCGGCCATTACCACGTGTTGCCCGAGCAAAAAGTCGGTCAGCTGTCGCGCGGCGAGCGCGCTGGCTTCAACCTCGCGCTGGCGCTGGCGCAACAGCCCGAACTGCTGGTGCTCGACGAGCCGACGCTGGGCCTCGACGTGGTCGCCAAGCGCGCGTTCCTGGAATCGCTGATGTACAGCAACGCCACCGACGAATGCACGGTGATCTATTGCTCGCACCAGATGGAGGAGATCGAGCGCGTCGCCGACAACCTCATCATCCTCGAGCAGGGGCAGCTCAGGAACATGTCGGCGCCGGAGGATTTCACTTCGCGGGTGACGCACTGGGTGGCGGACGTGCCGTTCAAGGGCCCCGATCCGCGCAGCTTGCCCGGGCTGCTGGAAGTGCAGCGGCTCGACGGCCTGCATCACTACCTCGTGCTGGACCAGGACGACGGTTTCGAGCGCCTGCTGCGCGAAGCCGGCGCGCGCAACGTGCAATCGATGCCCGTGAGCCTGGATCGCGCGGTCAATGCCTTCCTTGCTAAGAACCATGCCGCGCCGGCTGCGGCCTGAGCGCACGAGGACACGAAGATGTTCGATCTGATCAAGAGTGAATTGGTGCGTTTCCGCGGCTGGGCCGCGGCATTGGCCGGCGTGCACATCATCGCCCTGGGTTTCATGTCGCGACTGGTGGACATGGCCCAGCAACCATTGATCGTGCATTGGGTGATCGGCGGGGTGTATGCGCTGGTCGGCCTGCTGTTCGGGCTGTACGAGTTGGGCACGTATCGCAAGCCCAGCCAGTGGTTGAACCTGCTGCATCGGCCCTTGCCGCAGCAGCGCATCGTCGCCGCATTGGCGATTGCAGCGGCGCTGTTGCTGGCGCTGGCGGTCGCGTTGCCGATCGCGTTAATTGCTTTGTGGCAGGACACGATGACCGCACGCGTGGTCGATCTGCGCCATTGGCTGCTGCCGCTTTCGGCCTGGTTGATCGCGCTGTGCGCATGGATGGCGGGTGCATTCTCCGCATTGCGCGGCGTGCGCCAAGCCGGGACGGCGTTGGTGTTGCTGGCCTGGATCATCGCCAGTCGTGCCTTCGGCTTCGGCGTGCTGGCGGTGGAGTGCATCGTGCTGGCGTGGCTGGCGATGCTGCTGCTGGGTGCGTTCAAGCCGGACTTGTCGGCGCCGCCGCGATCATTGGCAGGCACCCTGATCGCTGCATTGCCGGCGTCGATGGCGGCGTATCTGCTGGTCATGCTGTGCTTCATCGCCATCGAGTTCGCGTGGATCGCGCAGGGCAGCCACCCCAACAACACCACCACGCCGCCGCCCGGCGGGCACAACTTCGTCGAGAAGCTCGACAACCGCGGACGCATGCTGGCCGCGTTGCAGGACAGCCGCGATTCCGATGCGGCCTTGTTGCGCGAGCAGGTCAAGTTGTCCGATCCGCAGGGCATCGACGTGCAGGTGCCGGTATTGCCGCACAAGAACGAATTGGCGAACTTCCGCCCGATGGAGTTCGACGACGGCCATCGCAACGTGCGCTGGGTATTCAGCCACGACGACATGCGCCTGTATGGCTACGATCTCGCCATGCGCAAGCCGGTCGGCGTGGTGGGCGTGGGTGCGGCGAATGCGCCATTCCCTGCAGTCGCATTGCCCGGCGCTGGCCTGCGCGGTATGGGCGAGGGCGACGCCGTGCTGGTGGGGGGCAACACCCTTTACCAGTACGTGAGCGAGACCAGGCAGGTGCTCCCGCGGGTCAGTGCGCGCAGCGGAGAAACCCTGCTTGGCGGCGGCCCGGTCGGTGAAACCGTGGCGATGATGAGCGACAAGGCGATCTACTTCCTGGATGGTCGCGCCCTCGTCGAGAACCAGCTGCCGGTAACGCCGCGCCTGCGCGTGCAGATGCCGGGCGCGATGGGGGACCTGCGTAACCTGGATCTGATCGAGCTGGTCGATGGCTATCTGATCACCTTCCTGTATTCGGCGAAGTCGCATGCCAATACCGGTGCCGCGCCGTATCTTGTCGCGTTGCACGTGCATGATGATGGTCGCGTCGAAATCGTCAACCGCCGCGCACTGGATTTCGACTATCCGGCGTTGTATCGCTTCAGCGCATGGTGGCCGTCCCCCGTGCTTTACGCGATCCGCGAAGCCGCGCGCGATTTGTTCGCCCCGGTGATGCCGCTGGATGCCACCGCGCCGGCGCCGATGCCGCGTTCGATCCTGTGGCTCGGCATCGGCCTGTGCCTGCTTTCGCTGATGGCGGCATTGCGGGTGAGCGCGAATCGCGTCCTGTCGAGACCGGCGCGCATCGCCTGGATCGTTGCCTGCGGTGTACTGGGACTGCCGGCATTGGCCGCGTTGTGGCTGACGGTGCCGCGCTGATGATCCGCGGGCGTTGGGGGATATGCGTTGCTGCTGCAACTGTCGCGATCTTCTGCGGGTTGTCGCCGCGACCGTTGCATGCCGCCGATGAGGCCGCCGCGCTGCGCGCCTTCGCCAAGGCGCAACGTGCGGCATCCCCGGCGCCGCGACTGCCGCGAGGCGCCTTCCAGCTGGAGCCGACAACGACGTCTGTGGTGTTGTCGCCGGATGGCAGTCGACTTGCCTGGCTGCACCAGAATGGCCGCAGTCGTGAAGTCTGGTCGCGCACGCTTGCCGGCGATGCCACGCCGCGCCGCCTCCTTGGCAACACCGGCGCACGCGAGATCACATGGACACGCGACAGTCGTTGGTTGCTGCTGCAGTCGCCGCGCGAAGTGTTTGCGCTCGCGGCGCGCGGGCAGGCCGGTTCCGGCATCGTCGTCACCCTGGGCGGGCAGGCGAAACGCGAACTCATTGCGGTGGATGGCAGCCACGACGCGGCGGTGCTCACCATCGAGCAATCCGGCATGACCATGCAGGGAACCCCGGACGCGTGGTTGCTGCAGCGCGTCGATGCACGGGGCCGACGCACGCAGCTGTGGCGGGATCGACAGCGCATCACCGATGCGGCGACGGATGCGCAGGGACGTCTGCTCTGGCTGCAGTTGGTGGATGGCACGGCACAGGTGCTGTATCGCTTCGAGAACGGACATCCGCGCGCAGTCCTGCGATGCGAGGATCTGCATCGCTGCGGACTGCTCACCGCCATGCCGGACGGCGGGGCATGGCTGCGCGGCGACATCGGTGGCGATCTCCTGCGATTGCAGGCCCTGTCATCCGATGGCCGCCTGCGCGATGTGCAAGGCGATCCGCGCGGCATTGCCGATGTCGACGAGGTGGTCTTCGATCCGGCCACCAATCGCCCGCGTTTCGTCGCCTATCGCAGCGCCGTCCCCATGCTGCAGGGATTGGACGCCGCAGATGCCGCACCACTCGCGGCGCTGCAGGCAAAACTGCCGGGACGCGATCTCGATCTCCAGGCCGCGCCCAACGCGTGGCTGGTGGAAGAACGTGGCAGTGCATTGCAGGGACGGCGTTGGCACCTGTTCGATCCGCGCACGCGAACGCTGGACTTCCTGTTCGACGATGCGCCGACTTTCGCGCGTGGCGGCAAGCCGGCGACGCATATCCCGGCTGCGGCAGTCGCCAATGTGTTGCCGGTGAGTTGGCATGCCTCCGATGGCATGCAGCTACATGGTTTCCTGACCCTGCCGCCGGGACGCGATGCAGCGACACTGCCACTGGTCGTCAACGTGCATGGCGGGCCGTGGAGCCATTGGCGTCCGGAGTTCCGCGCGGTGACGCAGATGCTGGCCAATCGCGGGTATGCGGTATTCGAGCCGAATCCGCGCTCGTCCACCGGTCATGGCCGTGCCTACGTGATGGGCGCCGGCAGCGATTTCGGCAATGGCCGCGTGCAGCAAGACATCGTCGAAGGCACGCGCTGGTTGCTGGCGAACGGCATCGGCGATGCCAATCGCGCCGGCATCACCGGTGCGTCCTTCGGTGGATATTCCACGCTGCTCGGGGTGACTTTCCAGCCGGAATTGTTCAAGGTCGGCGCGGCGATGGTGCCGCCGCCGGATTTCGGCTGGGTATTGCGCTGGATCCTGCGCAACCCCGAGGCGTTGCAGCTCGGTAACGTGGTGCCGATGCACGACTGGGCGCGGATGATGGGCGTCGATCCCGCCGACGCGGCGACGATGACGCGCCTGCACGCGCAGTCGCCGCTGGCCAATGCGGCGCGCATGCGCCGTCCGTTGCTGATCGCGGCCGGGGGCGAAGACCAGCGCGTCGGCATCGCCGGCATCATCGAATATGCAGCGCGACTGAAACTGGCCGGCAGCGACGCCAGCCTGCTGGTCGATGCCGATGCCGGGCATTCCAATCGCGAACCGGTCGCGCGCGAAGCCTGGTTGTTCGAACTGGAACAACTCTTCCATGCACACCTGGGCGGTGCGGCGCCGCAACCGCCCGATGGCGAAATCCGTGCCTACCTGCGCATGGGCTTGCGGATGGCGGGCAAGGACTTCTCGCAGTTCTCGGACGCGACCGCGCGTTGAGGCGTCAATCTTCTTTCATAGGTCATAGCGCAACTCCGCCATCCACGTCCTCTGGTTGTAGGGATGGAAGGCCCAGTAGGTCTGGTTGCCAAGATTGTCCACGCCGAGTGCGCCGCTCCAGTGCGCGTCGCGGCGATAGTGCAGTTTGAGATCCGCAACCAGGAACGGACTGGTTCCCGTATAGGCATGGCTGTGGATGTCGCTGTTGTCGAGCGTGTTGTATTGCTGGCCGCTGTAGCGCACGCCGCCGGTGATGCTCCAGTGGTCGTCCGCGCGCCATGTCGCCAGCAGGTTCGCGCGCCAGCGCGGCACGCGCGGCTGCCATTTCCCTTCGCTTGCGGGGAAGCGATGGTTGCGGGTGATCCGCGAATCGGTCCAGGTCAGGCTGGCGTCGAGTTCCAGCCCGGCGATGCCGATGTTGTCCGCGCGCGTGGCGAGTTCCAGCCCACGGGTGCGAATGGCGTCGACGTTCTGGATGTTGGTGACGTTCGGCACGACGGTGACGTCGGTCTGCGAATACAGGGCGTCGCGCGTGAATTCGTTGAACACGGTCGCGCGCACGTCGCCGCGGTCGGTCTTGCGGATCGCCGACAGTTCTGAAGTGACCGAGCGTTCCGGTCGCAGGTTGGGATCGTTGTTGACGATGCTGCCGCTGGCGATCGTGCCCTGGTACAGCTCGCTCACCGTCGGGAAGCGCACGGCGCGTCCGATCGATGCCTTCAGCGACCATTCCTGCGATGGCAGGAATTCCAGTGCGGCCTTGGGCGACAACGACGACTGGCTGCGCGGCGCGAAAGGCAATGCGGTTGCGGCATTGGCCAGCAGTCCGTCACGCGCTTCCCAGCGTTCGCCGCGCAAGCCCAGCATCGACGTCCATCGCGGTGCGATGTGCCAGGTGTCCTGCACGAATGCGCTGGCCAGTCGCGTGGTTCCCGCGAACGCCGATGCACGCGGGCCATCGCTGCCACGCTGCCAATCCTGCAATGACGCAACCCGCGTGCGCAGGCGATACGCATCGTCACCGATTCCGAATTCGACGATATGCGCAGCGGGACGCCAGGTCGCACGGGCAGTGAACGTGGTCCAGCCGGTGCCGTGGCTGTCGGCCAGCAAACCGGCGCCGCCAGTCTCCGCCGACGGGAGCGCCACCAGCGGCGAGCGCACGCGATCGACGACATAGTCGTAGCGACTCGCGGCCAGCGCCCACGTCCACCGGCCATTGCCGCCTTGGCGCAGGGTCATGCCCTGCATGCGATGCCTCATTTCCGTCTGCTGCAGAGGTAGTGCAGTGGCAGCGAGGTTGTAGTTGAGACCATCGATCGCCACGTTGCCCGAATACACCGGCATGCCGTTGGCATCGCGCAGATATGTTTCCGCGCCGCGTTCGGCATCGTTATGCCATTGGTCGACGAGATAGCTCAGGCGCAATCCGGGACGGATGTCCCAGGCCAGCTTCAGCTTCACCAGATCCTGCGTGGTGTGGGTCTGACCGGATGCGCCGACCACGTACCACGGTTGCCCGCGCGGGTTGTCGCCGGCAATCGCGCCGGTCACGGCCGTCGCGGGAGTACCGGTCTTGCCGGAACTCGCGGGCAGGGTGGCGAAAGCGATCGGGTGCGCGTCGCTGTCGCTGCGGTTCACCGACAGCCATGCCGACAACGCGCCCCAGCGATCGCCCACGGAAACCTGGAACGACCGCGCGGGGAAATCGCCGCGTGATCCATAGACCTGCGCGCGTTCCAGCGCATAGCCGGCGCGCGCATGGACTTCGAGGCGATCGGGCATCCGCGTCACGTAGTCCACCACCGCGCCGACCGAGTTGCCGGGATAGACGGCGGAGAACGGGCCGTAGAGGACGTCCACGCGTTCGATTTCGGCAGGGTCGACCATGCCCCAGCGCGGCGTGAACGTCGCGCCGTTGCCCAGCAGGTTCGACAGCAGGACGCCATCGGCATAGACCAGCGATCGCGCGCTGTTGTTGGTGCCCGATGCGCGCGTGGCCAGCACCGCATGATCGTAGTCGCCGATGTAGCGCTTGCGCACCAGCAGGCTGGGGAAATATTTCAGGGCGTCCTCGGCATCGGTCGCATTGATGCGTTCGCGCACTTCGGCGCCGGAGATGCCTTCGATCGTGGTCGGCACCTGGGTGGGCAGCGAAGTCGGCTGCATGCCGCGGATCGTCACCGTGTCGAACACTTGCGTCGGTTTGTTGGCGGGGGTGGGAGGTTGCGCTGGCGCGGATTGCGCACAGGCGATCGCGGGCAGTGCCAGGCAGATGGCAACGGCCAGCAGCGACGCGCGCGGCATCGCATGGGAAGAGGCAGACATTTGAACTCCGGGGAATACGGATGCGCGCGAACGCGCGCGCGGATCAGGCGGGGATGAATGCCTGATTGCCCGGAGGTCCGCGGGCGCCGAGCCCGGTGTCGGCGATGGACGCGATGCGCGTTGCGGATTCAACGCGTGGCTGCGCGCCGGCATCGGGCGGCAACAGTTGCAGCAGCGGTGCGACCGACAGCTGCGCGAGTCCGGCCAGCAGCGGGCAGTAGGCGCAGTCGTCGTGTTGGTGATGTTCCGGCACGGCCGGCAGCGTCGCGTCGTGTGCCGGTGCCAAGACCAGTTGCACCGACCGCAATCCATCGACGGTGCACAACGCGACCTTGGCGGCGTGCATACCAGCTGGTGCTGCCTGCAGTCGGCCCAAAGTCGGTAGCGTCGCCAGCAGCAGGACCGCCAGCAGGGCCGGCAGCCTGACGAAGCGGAAAGCGGGATGGCGCAGCAGGTTCACGGCCTCAGGATAACGGATCGGACAGGCGCGATCGCGATCGCGACGACCATCATGCTCCCCGCGACCAGGAACGTCAGCCGCATGCCTGCGGCGATCGCCGCGGGCATCGCATGGGTGAAATCCCCGGTTCCGATGCCGAAGGCGAAAAGTCCGCCCATGACGGACGCACCCGCGATCAGCCCCGTGTTCCGCGACAGGTTGAGCAGTCCCGACACCGTGCCACGTCTGTCCTGGGGAGCGTTCGCCAGTGCAGCGGTGTTGTTGGCAGCTTGGAAAAGCTGATAGCCCGGCGTCAGGATCGCGATCGACACTGCGTAACCGGCGACACCGATCAGATTCGGCAGGAGTGCGAGAAGGAATGCGCCAGCGGTGAGGAGCACGAGCCCGACGCCGAGCATGCGGCCGCTTCCGTGGATGTCGACGAGCCGTCCCGAGGGGATGCCGCTGAAGATGGAAATCGCGGGTCCGATGGCCATGACGAGCCCGACCGACGTTTTCCCAAGGCCGAGACCGAGGCCGAGATAGAAAGGCGCGACCACCAGTGTCGTCATCATCACCGCCGCGACCAGGAAATTGACGATGAGGTTCTGGGCCAGGCGCTTGTCCGGCACCTGCAACAGTTTCGCTGGCGTCGACTTCCCCTCGCCGGAGTCGACAGGCAGCTTGGCGAGCGCGAGGAGCAGGGCGATTGCAGTCAGCGGCAGCTGCATCCAGAAGATGCCGCGCCAGCCCGTCGCGGAAATCAGCAGTCCCCCGAGTGACGGACCGAGTGCCGTCCCCATCGCCGATACCGTGCCAAGCAAGCCCATTGCGCGTCCCGCACGCGCTTCGTCGGCGCTCTGGCGCATCATGGCCATCGACAGCGTCATCAGGAAGGCAGCGCCGATGCCTTGAAGTGCTCTCGCGACGATCAGCAGTGGCAGGTCCGGCGCCACGGCGCAAAGCGCTGCGGCAACGTTGAACAACGCCAGTCCCGTGACGAGCATGCGCTTCAAGCCCAGGCGATCGCCAAGCCTGCCGGCAATGACGACGGAAATCGTCATCGTGGCGAGAAAGGCGACAACGACCATCTGCACACGTGCGAAGGGCGCCGAGAATACTTCGGTGAGTGTCGGCAACGCGACGTTGACGATGCTGGTGCCAAGCGAGGCCAGCAACGTCGACAAGGCGAGCGTGATGGTGATCGATCGTGTCTTGCGCGACGTGAGCGCGATTGCCTGTTCCATCGTGTGACCTCTTGCCCGGGATTCCGTTTGGGCGCAGGCTACGACTTCAAGTCAACTTGAAGTCAAGCATGGAATTCCTGGATATCGGAGAGGTTTCGGCACTGAGCGGCATCAAGCCATCGGCGCTGCGCTATTACGAAGAGGCCGGGCTCGTTTCCCCGGTTTCGCGCAATGGGCTGCGGAGGCAGTATTCGCCGGAGGTGCTGTTGCAGCTCAAGCTGATTTCGATGGGCAAGGCCGCGGGATTCTCGCTTGCGGAAATCGCCGGGATGTTCGCCGCCAACGGCATGCGGGAGTTGCCACGGGCCGTGCTCCATCAAAAGGCGGACGGCATCGACCGGCAAATCCGGGAATTGGCGGTATTGCGCGACACCCTGCGCCACGTTGCCGATTGCCGGGCGTCGTCGCACATGGAGTGCCCGACCTTCAGGCGCCTCGTTGAAGTCGCAGGCAAGCGCGGCAGGGTGCGGGTGAGCGGGCAAGGATCGCGTAGGCAACAAAAAACCCCGCTTTCGCGAGGCTCTTGATTCGTTCGTTGGTGCCCAGGAGAGGACTCGAACCTCCACGGTTTTACCCGCTAGTACCTGAAACTAGTGCGTCTACCAATTCCGCCACCTGGGCGAACGAGCCGCCCATTATGCTGATGCGGTCCGGCGTCGTCAAGCCGATCTGTCGGTCGCGATGACGTTCCTCGCGAGTGTGCGACCATGGCGCCATGAGCAAGAAAACCGGGAAAGGCGCGGGCGGCAAGGGATCGTCCGGTGGCGGCCAGCAGGGGCGCGGTGTGCGACAGGGATCGGGTGGTCGCGGCGGCAAGTCGTCGTTGCCGTCGTGGATGCCGGCGACGGGCGGCAAGGGCAGGTCCGATGCGCGGGCGTCCGGCAATCGTCCCGGAAAAGGCGGTGCGCACGATCCGATGGCCCATCGCGAAGCCGAACGCTACGCCGACCCGATCGCCAGCCGCGAGGCCATCCTGTTGGCGTTGTCGAAGTCGGAAGGCCCGCAATCGGCGCAAACCCTGGCGCAGGCCTTCGATCTGGCCGCGCCCGAGCGTTTTGAAATCCTCAACCGTCGCCTCTCGGCGATGGTGCGCGACGGCCAGTTGCTGCGGAATCGCGCGGGCGACTACCTGCCCGCGCGCGCGGTCGATTTGGTGCGCGGGACTGTGATCGCCAATCCCGACGGTTTCGGCTTCCTGCGTCCCGACGAGGGCGGCGAGGATCTGTTCCTGCCGCCGCTGGAAATGCGCAAGGCCATGCATGGCGACAAGGTGCTCGCCTGCATCACCGGGCTCGATCGCCGTGGTCGTCCCGAAGGCCAAGTGGTCGAGGTGCTGGAGCGCCGGCTCAATCGCCTCACCGGCCGCTTCGTGCTGGAGTCGGGCATTAGCTACGTGGTGCCGGACGATCGCCGCATCCAGCGCAACGTGCAGATCCCGACGGATGCCCGCGGCGACGCCCGCAACGGCCAACTCGTGGTGTGCGAGATCACCCAGGCTGCCGATGCGGTGCGTCCGCCGATCGGTCGCATCGTCGCCGTGCTCGGCGACAAGCTGACGGCGTCGCTGGTGGTGGAAGCGGCGATTCACGGCCACGACCTTCCGCACGAATTCCCGCAGGACGTGCTGGACGAAGCCGCCAACGTTCCCCAGGAAGTCACGCCGTCGATGACGGTCGCGCGTCTCGATTTGCGCACGCTGCCGCTGGTGACCATTGATGGCGAGGACGCCAAGGACTTCGACGACGCGGTGTGGTGCGAGCCGCAGAAGAGCGGCGGTTTTCGCCTGATCGTCGCGATCGCCGATGTCTCGAATTACGTGCAGCCGGGCACCCCGCTCGATCAGGAAGCCCTGCTGCGCGCGACCAGCGTGTATTTCCCCGGCTTCGTGGTCCCGATGCTGCCGGAGACGTTGTCGAACGGCATCTGTTCGCTCAATCCGAAAGTCGATCGCCTGTGCTTCGCTTGCGACATGCAGGTCGATGCGCATGGCCAAGTGAAGTCGTCGAGCTTCCACGAAGCCGTGATGAACTCGCACGCGCGGCTCACCTATACCCAGGTGTGGAACGCGATTGGCGACGGTATCCCCGACGATGCCCGCGAGGATGCGTTGCAGCGCGTCGGCAGCCTGTTGCCGCAGGTGCAACAGCTGCATGCGCTCTACAAGGTGTTGGCCGAGGCGCGCCAGAAACGCGGCGCGATCGAATTCGAATCCTCGGAAGTGCGCTTCGTGCTCGACAACACCGGCGACGTGGTCCAGGCCGGGATGCTCCAGCGCAACGATGCCCACAAGCTGATCGAGGAATGCATGATCGCGGCGAACGTCGAGGCCGCGCGTTTCCTGCTCGCCCACCACATGCCGGCGCCGTTCCGCATCCATGACAAGCCGCCGGAAGCCAAGTACGCCGACCTGCTGGAATTCCTCAAGGAATTCAACTTGCGCATGCCGCCGTGGAGCAAGGTGACGCCGGGCGATTTCACCGCGCTGCTGAAGGTGATCCGCGAACGCCCCGATGCGCCTTTGCTGGAGTCGGTGCTGCTGCGCAGCCAGAGTCTGGCGGTGTACTCGCCGGACAACATCGGGCACTTCGGACTCGCGCTCGATGCCTACGCGCATTTCACTTCGCCCATTCGCCGTTACCCGGACCTGGTCGTGCACCGTGCGATCAAGCACGTCCTGCACGGCGGAACCGCCGATCGCGGCTGGCCGACGCCGCGCGAAATGGCGGCACTGACGCAGCTGTGCTCCGACCGCGAACGTCGTGCCGACGAAGCCGAACGCGAGGTCGACGAGCGTTACCGCGCCGCCTGGATGGAAAAGCACGTCGGTGGTCGTTTTGCCGGCACCATCAGCGGCGTGACCTCGTTCGGTCTGTTTGTCGAACTGACCGAGTCCAAGGTCAGCGGACTGGTCCATGTCACTTCGCTGCCGCAGGACTTCTATCACTTCGATCCGATCCGCAAGACGCTCACCGGCGATCGTCGCGGTCTGGAATTCCGTCTCGGCGACCAGGTCGAGGTGATCGTGCTCAAGGCCAGCCTCGAGGATCGCCGCATCGACTTCAAACTGGTCGATGACCCCGCATCCCCGTATTCGGCGGACGCGCCGCGCCCGTCTGCGCCGCGCGGTAAGCCGGCCAAGCGCAGCAAGAAACCCTACTGACACCCAATAGCACTCGTACCATGTCCAAGGACTCCCAATGGATCGCCGGCATCAATGCCGTGGCTTCGGCGATCGAACACGACGCGGCCAATGTCCGTGAAATCCTGATCGAGGCCGGCGCGAAGAACCCGCGCATCGCCGAGATCGAAACGCAGGCACGCCGTCTCGGCATCGAGCCGCGTCGCGTCGCGTCGCAGGCGCTGGATGGCGTCGCCGGCGGATTGCGCCACCAGGGCGTGATCGCGCGCTATGCCGCCGCGAAGACCTACGACGAGCACGACCTGAAAGAGATCGTCGACGCCGCCGATGGGCGCGCCCTGATCCTGGTTCTCGATGAAGTGCAGGATCCGCACAATCTCGGGGCCTGCCTGCGCAGTGCCGCTGCTGCTGGCGCGCATGCGGTGGTGATTCCGCGCGACAAGGCGGCGTCGATCACCGCGACCGTGCGCAAGACGTCCGCCGGTGCCGCCGATCGCCTGCCCGTGGTGCGCGTGACCAATCTCGCGCGCTGCCTCAAGGCGCTGCAGCAACAAGGCGTGTGGATCTATGGTCTCGCCGGCGAAACTGAAACGTCCCTGTATTCCATCGACCTGCGCGGCAACGTCGCGTTGGTGCTGGGCGCGGAAGGCGATGGCTTGCGACGCCTCACCCGCGAACACTGCGACCAGTTGGTGCGCATCCCGATGCCGGGCGCGATGGAAAGCCTCAATGTGTCGGTTGCCGCCGGCATTTCCCTGTTCGAAGCTGTTCGCCAGAGGGTGTCATGAACGACTCTTCCGCCTTGTTTACCCTGCACTGGTGGGACGTCGCCGGACTCGCCGGCTCCCTGCTGATCGTGGTCGGGTTCTTCCTGTTGCAGGTCGGTCGCCTGCGCGGCGATGGTCCGACCTACCAGATGATCAACTTGGTGGGTGCGCTCGCCATCCTGGTGTCGCTGATCGGTGGCTTCAACATCTCGGTGTTCCTGCTCGAAAGCACCTGGGCGCTGATCGCGCTGTACGGCCTGGCGCGTTCCTTCAGGTTGCGTCGTCAGCGCTGAGCAACGACGGCTGCTCCGGCGGCAATTCCGGTTTCGGCAGGGTCAGCATCGGCCACGCATTGGCGATCGTGCAGAACAAGGCCGCGGTCTTTTCGGCGTCGTAGACGGCGGAGTGCGCTTCGGCGCCATCCCAGTCGATGCCGGCGGCGTGCACCGCGCGCGCCAGCACCGTCTGCCCGTAGGCGAGTCCGGCCATCGTCACCGTGTCGAACACGCTGAAGGGGTGGAACGGATTGCGCTTGTGTCCGACGCGCGCGACCGCGGCGTTGACGAAGTTGAGATCGAAGTGGGCGTTGTGACCGACCAGGATCGCGCGTTGGCAGCCATGTTTTTTCACGGCTGCGCGAACGCCGGCGAACACATGGTCGAGCGCCTCGCGTTCCGGCTTGGCGAAGCGGAACGGATGATCGAGCTTGATGCCGGTCACTTCCAGCGACTTCGGATCGATCTGCGTCCCCGGTGCGGGTTCCAGATGCGCGCTGATGGTGTCGCCGCAGACCATCCTGCCGTGTTCGTCGAGATCGATCGGCACCGCAGCGATTTCCAGCAGCGCATGGCGGTTCCAGTCGAAACCGCCGGTTTCGACGTCGACGACGACGGGCAGGAAACCACGGAAACGCGTGGCGAGGGTGGGGGAGATCGGATCAACCATGACGCATGTTACCGGTCAGGCTGCGGGTGCCATCGGTTTGAGATGCTCGGCCGCGAGCGCCTGCTCCACGCCGGCATCGGCTTCCATGCGGCGCATGAAGGCGATGAGGTTGGGGAACGCAGTCATGTCGACATGCACGGCCACGGCCCAGCGCAGCGTGATGTAGAGATAGGGATCGGCGACGCTGCGGAATCCAGTCAACCAGTCGCGGCCATTCAACTGCTTTTCCGCGAATTGATACACCTTCTGCACGTTTGCACGCGCGGCATTCTTCACCGCATCGGCTTGCGCTGCATCCGGATAGTAGGCGCCCGGATTGAAGATCGGCTTGAACGCCGGATGCACGTCGGAATTCACGTAAGCCAGCCAACGCATCGCGTCGGCGCGCTGCTGCTTGGAGCCATCGCCGGCAAGTCCCGCCGCAGGCGCGCTATCGGCGATGTAACCCATGATCGCGGCGTTCTGCGTCAGCACGAAATCGCCATCCACCAGCACCGGTACCGATCCGGCCGGATTCAGCGTCAGGAACTCGGGTTCCTTCATCTGCGACGCGGTGAGGATCTTCGCCTCGTACGGCAAGCCTGCCCAGTTCAGCGCGATGTGGTCGGCGGTGGAGCAGGCGCCGGGCTTGCTGTAGAGCTTGATCATGGGCGTGGTTCCGGAGGGGGACTGCCCATTGTCGCCTGTCGCCGCCGTCGGTGGCGTCAATCGCGATACGGCGGACGCGGCGTATCCATGAGGTCGAAGAAGGTGTGGTCACCGATCGTCCGCACCTGGTAACCGGTGCGCCAGCTGGGCTGCGCGATGTCGAGCGCAGCGAAATGCGTCGCGCCAGGCACCACTTCCCGTCGTTTGCCGCGCGGCAGCGCCCAGTTGCGTTCCGCATCCAGTGCGACCGTGACCGCGCGCGACCACGCTTCGGTGTTGTCGAGATCGGTGGAAGGGGAGACCAGGGTCGGAGCGAACTGCTTGCGGGCGGTCACCACCGAACATACGGAGTCACCCCACAGGCCGGTGTCCTTGCGTCGCAGCGCGACTTCCGCCACGGCCTGCTGGCCCAGCAGGGGCTGGTCGCGCGCTTCCAGGTACAGCGTGGTGCTCAGGCAGAGCGAATCCGATGCCTGCGGCGGCAATACCGAGGCCATCCACAACAACCATGCCAGTTTCATCGTCGACTCCTTTATTCGTTGCGCCGGGAGGCATGAGCCGAGGGCTCGGGATTTCCGGCATGGCGTTTCGGGGAGGGCGGCGGTGTCCGTCGATCACCAGGTGCCCGAGTGCCAGCTGCATCAGCAGTCGGCTGCGGCGCCATTCAGATTCCTGATCGATCAGGGGGCTGCCGCGAGGTTGGGGCACCATAGGGGCGCGATCCCGAATCCCGGCTGAATCATGAATGGGGATTCCGGACTGGATTTGTGCTAATACGCGATGGGGCAGGAGCCCGATTGCGATCAGGTCGGTCACTCGTCGGAACGCGAATCGATAAGTGTGACGGGGACCACTTTTGTCTTGCGCATCGGCCCACACTGGGCCATTCTTGGCTGGCGGCTGAATTCGATGTTCAGATATGCTCGTCAATGGCCCAAGCGTTATGGTAGCGTTAACGCCGTCTTCACCGGACGATTCCTAGAGTCGTCGCGGTAAGTCAAACGGTTTCATATCGTTATCGTTTGCTGCAAACCGTATTCGTGTAACCAAGTTGTTCAATTTTCGATGATCAAGGAGCTCAAATGAACAAGAAACTCCTCTGTGCCGCGTTGCTGTGCGGCCTGGGCGTTGCGCAGGGCGCGTCTGCCCAGCAGTTTGACGACCGCTGGTATGTCTCTGCCGCTACCGGTGTGAACTTCCAGGACAAGAACCGCGACACCCAGGATGCGATCTTTGGCATGTTGGGCTTCGGTAAGTTCTGGACCCCGAACTGGTCGACCGACCTTGAACTGAACTACCAGAATCCGGATCTCAAGATGAATCCGAATCTGTGGTGGACTCAGTACGGCGCGACCGTTGCCGCCCGTTACCACTTCCGTCACGCCGACAGCAAGTGGTGGCCCTACCTGAAGGCCGGCATCGGCCTGCAGCGCCATGAGCAGCAGTTCGCTGGCGCCTGCGGTTCCGGTCTGGTTCCGGGCACCAACATCGCCGTGCAGTCGAAGTGCCCGGCCGTCCACAAGGACAACAACGTCGCCGGTGAACTCGGTGCCGGTCTGCAGTTCGACTTCGGTCGCGTGAACCTGCGTACTGAAATCGGTGCGCGCGCCGACTTCGACAAGACCCAGGCTCCGCACAAGGCTGGCGCTGCGACCGTCGTTCCGGACAGCAAGTACCAGGCGCTGGCCAACCCGCAGCACAGCCAGTTCGTCGACCTGCTGGCTTCGGTCGGCCTGACCGTCGCCCTGGGCCCGGACAAGGCTGCTCCGGTCGTGGCTCCGCCGCCGCCGCCGCCGGCCGCTCCGACCTGCGCCGACAAGGACAGCGATGGTGACGGCGTCAACGATTGCGACGACAAGTGCCCGGACACCAAGGCTGGCGAAATCGTCGGTCCGGATGGTTGCCCGAAGCCGGTCGCCATCGACCTGAAGGGTGTCAACTTCAACTTCGACTATCCGAAGCGCAACTGGAAGGGCAAGCTGGCCAACGCCGGTCTGGTCGCCGGTTCGACCGAAACGCTGGATCAGGCCATCTCGGTCCTGCAGGCCAACCCGGCCATCCGCGTTGAAGTTGCCGGTCACACCGACCTCTGCGGCGCCGACGCCTACAACCAGTCGCTGTCGGAGCGTCGCGCCCGCGTGGTGTTCGACTACCTGACCTCGCACGGCGTTGACGCCGGTCGCCTGGTGGGCCCGGTCGGTTACGGCGAAAGCCGTCCGCTGGTCCAGACCGCGCAGACCAAGCCGGAGTGCAAGAACGAGCAGAACCGCCGCACCGAGCTGAACGTTCAGCACTAATCGCAGCGATCTGTTCCAAAGCAACACGCGAAACCCGGCTTCGGCCGGGTTTCGTTTTTCTGGCGTGGCCGGGTACACTTCCGGCATGACTTCACCGGAGATTCGTTGCATGACACTGGCACGCTATGCCTCGACAGCATTTCTTTTCGCGTGTGGTGCATTCGCAACGATGGATGCGTCGGCGCAGCAGGTGAATTGCACCGACGTGCCGCAAACCATGCCGTCGGGCAGCGATGCACTGGCCCCGGTTGCCGCCGAATTGCGGCCGATCATCACCGCGCAATTGGGTTCGCCATCCGGCGTGCTTGCACAGGCCTACGACCAGGCGATGTCCGCCGACATGGTGGTGTTGCGCCTGCGCGTGGAAACCTGCCGCAGGATCGCCTCGACCCTGCCATCGCCGTCTCCGGCCAATCCCAATGACCCCGCTGCCTACAAGCCGCAGTCGCAATGGGACAACACGCCGTGGCGCTTCAACATGCAGAAGGGCATGACCGCCGCTGAGTTCGAGGCATGGATGAAGGCCAAGGGCCTGCGCGTGGCCAAGGGTGCACCGCAACCGGCCGCGCCGCCTGCCACCACCACTCCTGATGGCCAGGCGCAAGCGCCGGCGAACACGACCGGCAACCCGCAGCCGGCGCCCGCCAAGAAGCCCTGACCGTGACTGTGGGCCCGCGCCACGGGTTGGCGCGCGTCCTGTCGAAGCGCGGCCTGTGTTCGCGCAGCGAGGCGGAACGCTGGATTCGCGAAGGGCGTGTACGCGTGCTTGGCACGATCATCCGCGATCCCGAGCGTCCCACGCGCCCTGATGAAGCAGGTATCGAAATCGATGGGACTGATGCAGTCGGGCGCGTGCGCCGCTGTTTCATGCTCAACAAGCCACGCGGACTGGTGACGACTGCGCGCGACGAGCGCGGGCGCGACACGGTCTACCGCTGCTTCGATGGCGCGGATCTCGGCTGGATCGCGCCGGTCGGGCGCCTCGACAAGGCCAGCGAAGGCTTGTTGCTGTTCACCACGGATCCGATGTGGGCGAGCGCGATCAGCGATCCCGAACGTGGCCCGGACAAGACGTATCACGTGCAGGTCGATCGCGTTCCGGCACCGGAGCAATTGGCCGCGCTGGCTTCGGGAATCGAGTCCGACGGCGCGATGCTGTCGGCCAAGTCGGTGTCGTTGTTGCGCAGTGGCGGCAAGACGGCGTGGCTGGAGATCGTGCTCGACGAAGGCCGCAACCGCCAGATTCGCAGGATGCTGGCGGAACTCGATATCGGCGTGCTGCGGTTGATCCGCGTCGCGATCGGTGCGCTACAGCTCGGCGAATTGCCGAAAGGGCAGTGGCGCGAATTGACCGAAGAAGAGACCGCGACGCTGGCCCGCTGAGCCAGCGCCGGGTCGTACGATCAGGCCTTGATCACGCCCAACTCGCGACCAATGCGCGTGAACGCGTCGATTGCGCGATCGAGATGCTCGCGGGTATGCGCGGCGCTCATCTGCGTGCGGATGCGCGCCTGCCCCTGCGCCACGACGGGGAAGAAGAAGCCGATCACGTAGATGCCTTCATCGAGCAGGTCGGCGGCAAATTGTTGTGCCAGCTTGGCGTCGTAGAGCATCACCGGCACGATCGGATGCGTGCCGGGCTTGATGTCGAAACCGGCTTCGGTCATGCGTTGGCGGAAATAACGCGCGTTGTCCATGACCTTGTCGCGCAGCGCGGTGCTGGTGCTGAGCATTTCGAACACCCTGATCGAGGCGGCCACGAGCGGCGGCGGCAGCGTGTTCGAGAACAGATACGGTCGCGAGCGCTGGCGCAACAGGTCG
>DAHUXS010000008.1 GCA_027306995.1 Lysobacter sp. | reverse complement strand
TTACGGCCAGCAGGCTTTGTCCAGAGGAACATTTCAAGAACAAGGATGTAGATATGAAGTAGGGCAACTAAACCTACTGCGATGTTTGAAATGAGGAGCACGGTTGCCTCCAAATGGGCGCTAACACCTGAGTTAAGCCGCGCAGCGGAGTGGAGCGGTTTTGGGCTAGCGTAGCGCAGGGCCCAAAACCACGCCACGAAGCGGTGTCGGCTTGAACGAATAGTTAGGTGCATTGACGCAAAAGCAGCTTATAACGCACATGTGGGAGACCCACCTGTGCTGGTAAAATACGTTCTGGTAAGAAATTGATTGTAAGTATCATTCCAATCGTTCGGCAAAGAGTCGTCCATCAGGCTTGAAGCAGTCGAAGTCCAAATTGCCGTCTTATTAATCATCTCTTGTTTTGGCAAATTTTCAGGTTGCCACGCGGCTTTGTAATCAAGATATAAGGGGTTGTAAATACACGGTGAATTCGATATCGCGCTCTGAATAGCTAGGCCAGCCATTAAGTGGTCCATATGGTCATCGCATAGAGGCGCTGTTTGGCTTACTTGATTTAGTGTGCACTGACTGCCGCTCTGGGCCGGATCTTGGGAATTCACATAAATTGTATTTGCGCCTCCGGCTTCGATTCTCACTAGCTCTCGCAGAGTGTTTATAAGATCACTCCAGCCATCAAAATAAATTGTGGAATCAATAGATTCGATTCGATCAATGCCGCCATTGCTCTTCCCAGCGTACAATGCTTTCAGTGTTTGATATCCATTTGCTGGGTATCCAATGCCGGTTGAATCGCCGCCATCTGGTAGTCTAAAAAAATATACAGAAGCATTGTTATATTTTATCCGGGAAATTTTATGCATAGCCGGATAAACATAGTCGGTGTAAGTGGTTATGCCGTTCCCATTGGAAAAGGTTGGGGAGGTATTCGTAATAAATCTGATGGATCTCATGGCCGCATTCTCGCGCCCAAGGTAATAAGGGATGGTGCCGCCCGGAGCAGGGCTCATGTGATACCCGCCATCTCCGGCGGTTAGAACGATAAGAACGAAATGTTGGTTTTGGTTCTGTGCGTCCCTGAAGGCATTATTTCCCATAAATAGCACCCAGTCATCAGGGTGGGCAACTACATAGAAATTTGTTTGCGTTGTGGATCCGATAGCTGGAATAAAGAGTAGCAAAGCGATAATAAAATAACGACGGAATATGCTTTTCATGGCGCGTAGATCTCCTTAATGCACCTAACACCTGAGTTAAGCCGCGCCGAGAGTGACGCGGTTTTGGGCTAGCGTAGCGCAGAGCCCAAAAGCGTGCCACGAAGCGGCGTCGGCTTGAACGAATAGTTAGAAATTTTGGCTATTCTCTAGTCGCTACAACCTTCGTTTTCGGAATCGAGTCATGCCAAGCGACGTCTGAATCAGAAAGAAATAATGCGAAGGGTTCGAACGGAATATGTCGGCATAGTGTTCTGAGGAAAACCTGCTTAAGTGTGGGGCGCGTGCCGTTAGTCGACAACACTTTTGTTCCAATTATTAGTTTTCCAATTGTTCTTGATAAGGTTGCTTCAAATCCAACGTAGTAGAGAAAAAATATAGGAACCGTAAGTAACAAGCCTTTTAGTCCGTCAAGCTTGTCAAGAATGCTCTGACCAAAGATAAGTGCAAGAACTACACCGGCAACTAAGCACAAAACGTAATAACAGAGCAAGTCTATGCACCAGGTGAAAAAGCGCCTCCATTTTCCCGCAAGTTGCGCATTTGAAATTTCTTCAAGTGCAGTCGTGTTCGCGGCTTGATATGGGTTGGTTTCGTCCATCGATATGTCTCCCCAAAATTTCTAACACTCTATTGGATTCAAATCTGAGGATGTAGTCGATGTCCTTATATAAACCCTCAGACAAAACCCACCCAACATCAACAGCTTATCTGATAGCGGAACTACTTGGTTGCAATCAGCATTGTGCTATGCGGCATGTCGCCGGCGTAACAGGTGATTACAGGTGCAAGCTGAGGGTGTAATCAGGATCTGGCAGTGGTTTCTTCCATCCGTTCCATTATTGATCCATGATCCCGGCGACGAACGGTGGGAGAGTAAGGACTATCCCTACGGAAATCGAGGCCTAGACACTCCTCCAGAAACAGTCGTCATCGAAGGGCGACGAACTGATCTCGCCCAACTGCAACGCGAAGCGTCCAATTTCCAGCCTGAACTGTTCGAGATAATCCGCCAACGAGTGCAACGTCTCAATTACAGCCGCAGGACGGAGCAAGCCTACGTCGGCTGGATCCGTCGCTTCATCTTCGCGCATGGGATGCGACATCCACGTCATCTCGGGGAGCGTGAAGTCGAGAATTTCCTGACGGTGTTGGCCAATTCCGCGCAGGTGTCGGCGGGGACTCAGAACCAGGCGCTGTCGGCATTGCTCTTCCTGTACCGCGAAATACTCAAAGTCGATCTGCCATGGATGAACAATGTGGTCCGTGCCAAGCGGTCGCGGCGGATCCCAGTGGTGTTGTCACCGGATGAGGTGCGCCGATTGTTGGCAATGATGGATGGCCAGGCGTGGCTGATGTCAGCACTGCTCTACGGCACGGGTATGCGCCTGATGGAATGCGTGCGCTTGCGGGTCAAGGATGTCGATTTCGCTCGCAACGAGATCATTGTGCGTGACGGCAAGGGCGCCAAGGACCGGCGTGTCCCTTTGCCTAGACGGCTCGTCGAGCATCTCGAGGCCGCGATCGAACGGTGCCGTCTGCTGCACCAGCACGACATCGCTCGTGGTCTCGGCAGGGTCTGGCTGCCGGCGGCACTTGCACGCAAATACATGAACGCCGACCTCGAGTTCGGCTGGCAATACGTGTTCCCGACGTCGAAGATTTCCAATGATCCGAATGCGAATGTCACGCGTCGTCATCATATTGACGAAGCGGCGCTGCAACGCGCCGTCAAGACTGCGCGCAGCAAGGCGGGCATTCTCAAACCGGCAACGTGTCACACGCTGCGGCACTCTTTCGCTACCCATTTGCTGGAGGCCGGGCACGATATCCGCACGGTGCAGGAATTGCTCGGGCACAAGGACGTGGCGACAACGCAGATCTACACGCATGTGCTCGGGCGTGGCGCCGGAGGCATCCTCAGTCCGCTCGACCGTGAATATTGATCAGGACGAAATCGACAACAGGGCGAACAGTCCGCGCGCCAGCTTTTGCCTGGACTCGAAGTCCGGCGCCGAGATGTCGGTGATCCTGAGAGCATCCGGGCCGTTCATCTGGTAACGCTTGGGCTGGCTCTGGATCATCCGGATGATCGCCATCGGGTCGACGTTCGGTTTGGCTTCGAACTGCACGCGTCCGGACGATTCCCCGATGTCGAGCTTGCGGATGCCCAGTCGCGTCGCATCCAGTCGCAGTTCGGCGATGGCGAACAGGTGCTTGACCGGATCGGGCAGCAGGCCGAAGCGGTCGATCATCTCCACCTGCAATTCGCGCAATGCCTCGACATCGTTTCCGCTGCTGATGCGCTTGTACAGGGTCAGTCGTGTGTGCACGTCGGGCAGGTAGTCTTCCGGAATCAACGCCGGTACGTGTAGTTCCACTTCGGCACCACGATGTTCGCGCGCGTCGGCATCGGGCAGCTTGCCTTGCTTGATGCTGCGCACGGCGCGTTCAAGCAGTTCGGTATAGAGGCTGAAGCCGACTTCCGCCATCTGGCCGCTCTGTTCCTCGCCCAAAAGTTCGCCGGCACCGCGGATTTCGAGGTCGTGGGTGGAGAGGGTGAATCCTGCGCCAAGTTCGTCCATCGAACTGATCGCTTCCAGGCGCTTCCTGGCATCGCTGGTGATCGATTTGCGATCCGGAATCACCAGGTAGGCATAGGCGCGATGGTGCGAACGACCGACGCGTCCGCGAAGCTGGTGCAACTGTGCCAAGCCAAACTTGTCGGCCCGATTGATGATGATGGTGTTGGCGTTCGGAATATCGATGCCAGACTCGATGATGGTCGAACACAGCAGCACGTTGAATCGCTGGCGATGGAAGTCGAGCATTACCTGTTCGAGCTCGCGTTCCGGCATCTGCCCATGGGCGATGCCGATACGCGCTTCCGGCACCAGTTCCTCGAGCTCGCGCTGCATGCGTACGATGCTTTCGAGGTCGTTGTGCAGGAAATACAGCTGCCCGCCGCGCGACAACTCGCGCTGGAAGGCTTCGCGCAACAACGCGCTGTCCCACGGTGTCACGAAGGTCTGCACCGCGAGGCGATTGGCCGGCGGAGTGGCAATAATGCTGAGGTCGCGCAATCCCGCCATCGCCATGTTGAGCGTGCGTGGGATTGGCGTTGCGGTGAGGGTGAGGAGATGGACATTGGCGCGCAGGGCCTTCAATGCTTCCTTCTGGCGCACGCCGAAACGCTGTTCCTCGTCGACGATGACGAGGCCGAGATCCTTGAAATGCACATCCGACGACAGCAGTTTGTGCGTGCCGACCATCACGTCGATTTCGCCGCGTTCGAGTTTCTCCAGCGCGGCCTTGGATTCCTTGGCCGACTTGAAGCGCGACAGCACTTCGACGCGCAACGGCCAGTCGGCGAAGCGGTCGCGGAAATTGCGGTAATGCTGTTCTGCCAACAAGGTGGTCGGCACCAGTACCGCAACTTGCTTACCGGCAGCGGCAGCGACGAAGGCCGCGCGTACCGCGACTTCGGTCTTTCCGAAACCGACGTCGCCACAGACCACGCGATCCATCGGCAATGACGATCCGACATCACCGATCACCGCTTCGATCGCGGCGTGCTGGTCCGGGGTTTCCTCGAACGGGAAGCTCGCGGCGAACGGTTCGTACATCGCGCGATCGACGTCGAGGCGCATGCCGGCGCGTGCCTGTCGCCGCGCCTGGATATCGAGCAGTTCGGCGGCGACATCGCGAACCTTCTCGGCGGCCTTCTTCTTCGCCTTGGTCCACTGTTCGCCACCGAGTGAATGCAGCGGCGCGGTTTCTGGCGATGCGCCCGAGTAGCGGCTGACCAGGTGCAACTGCGCGACTGGCACGTACAGGCGATCGCCCTTGGCGTATTCGATGTCGAGGTATTCGCCGGCTTCGCCGCCGGCCTCGAGCGTGATCAGCCCGCGGTAACGACCGACGCCGTGGTCCTCGTGGACGATCGGCGCGCCTTCGCTGAGTTCGCCGAGATCGCGGATGATCGCTTCCGGCTCGCGCCCGGCGCGCTTGCGGCGACGCGATTGCGTTGCGCGTTCCGGGAACAACTGGCGTTCGGTGAGGATGGCGAGCAGCGGCGCATCCAGCGCGAAGCCGTCGTCCAGTGGCGCGACGATGATCGCGAAACGCGGAGATTTCGCTTCCCCCATCATTTCCGCGAGTGATGCCATCACCTGAGGCTGCAATCCCGCGGCGCGCAACACGTCGAGCAGGGCTTCGCGGCGACCGGCCGATTCGGCGGCAATCGCCACGCGTCCCGGATAACTGCCGAGGAAATCGTGCAGCGCGGCGGCAGGGCGGTCCTGGTGTCCGGCAATCGGCACCGCAGTGACGGGTTGGACACCGAGTGCATGCGCTTCGCCACGACGGGGATGCCCATCGCCGCAGACTTCGACGCGTGCGTCCTGGTTCAGGCGTTCGCGCAGCGCCACCGGCGTGAGATACAACTCCTCGGGTGGCAGCAACGGGCGTTCGATATCGTGGCGGCGCTGTTCGTAGCGATCGCTGGTCTGCGCCCAGAATTTCTCGGCGGCCTCGAACACGCCTTCGCCCAGTATCGGCAACGCGCCTTGCGGCAACCAATCGAACAGGATCGAGGTGCGCTCACCGTTGCGCTCGGGTTCGAAGAACAACGGCAGCCAGGCTTCCGCGCCGGCCGGCATCAATCCGGCCTTGAGGTCCTGGTAGAGCGCACTGCGGCGGGTGTCGATGTCGAAGCGTTCGCGCAACGCGGTGATCGCGCGTGCGAAAGCGGCATCGTCGCTCGGCAGTTCGCGGCCGGGCAGCAGGCGCACGGCATCGACGCGATCGAGCGAACGTTGCGATTCCGGATCGAAGGCGCGGATCGATTCGATGTCGTCATCGAACAATTCGATGCGATAGGGGGTATCGGTCCCCGTCGGGTAGACGTCGAGCAGGCTGCCGCGCACGGCGAAATCGCCGGGATCGAGCACCTGAGGCACGTTGCGGTAACCCGCGGCTTCCAGCCGGCGCTTTTCGGCATCGAGGTCGAGGCGCTGGCCCGTCGCGTAATCGAAGCGCCCGCCTTCGAGATGGCGATGCGGCGCCAGTCGCTGCATCAAGGTCTGCACCGGAACCACGACAATGCCGCGGCGCAGGTTCGGCAACGCATGCAAGGTCGCCAGTCGCTGCGACACGATGTCGGGATGCGGACTGAACTGGTCGTAGGGCAGGGTTTCCCAATCCGGGAACGGCTGCACCGGCAACGTGGCATCGCCGGCGAGCAAGGTGCGCAGGTCGTTTTCGAGTTGGTGTGCGTGCTGGGTATCGGCGGCGATCACCAGCACCGGGCCATCGTGTTCGCGCGCGGCGCGGGTGATCGCCCACGCCAGTCCCGAGCTGGTGCCGGGCGCACGCCACCATGCGCGCGATTGGCCGGCGCGCGGCAACGGAATGGGGACGGGGGATTTGTCGCTCATCGAGCCGTCAATTTTATCGCGTCGACGCGACGCGCGTACTAGCGATTTTTCGCGGGGGCCTTTTTCGCCACGGCCTTCTTTGCAGCGACCTTCTTCGCAGCCGCCTTTTTCGCTGGCGCTGCTTTCTTCGCCGCGACCTTCTTGGCTGGCGCTGCCTTCTTCTTTGCCTTCGGCGCCGGCAACTCGTCGGCGGTCGCCAACAACACGATGCGCAACGCGTCGCCATCGTCCAGCAACTCGTCGATGACCGGATAATCCTTTGCTTCCGGATACGGCGGGCGCATCGGCGCATGCGGCACCAGTCGCGTCGCGGCGGCGGTCGGTTTCAGGAACAGGCTGTTGTCGCAACCGAAGGCAACGACTTTCTCATCCACGTAGAACGCGTATTCGCCGAACATCCGCCGCATCGTCAGGCGACTGCCGAGTCCGGCTTGCTCCATCACGTAATCGACGAAGATCCGATCGGTCGCCATCGCTTCAGGCGGCCTCGACCTCGGTCGAATCGCCTTCGGTTTCGGAAAGGTCGAGCACGACGCGCACCAGCGTCTCGTTGCTGCGTTCGCCGTCGACCTGGAAACCCAGCGAATCGGCCAGGTGCAGCATCGGTTCGTTTTCCTGCAGCACGTCGCCGGTCAGGCGTTCCAGCCCGCGCCCCTTGGCCCAGCGCGCCAAGCGCTGCAATAGGTGGCGGCCAAGGCCCATGCCATGCACGTAGCGGCTGACGAGGATGGCGAATTCGGCGTCCTTGGTACCCGGCACGGTGTGGGCGCGGGCAACAGCGCCGACCAGAGCTTCGCCGGGGGTGTAGGGCTCAGCGGCGACCAGCACGAAATCGGTGCGCGGGTCGGGCTGGGTGAAGGCGGCGGTTTCGGCCTCCGACAGCTCGGACATCGCGTGGTGGTAGCGCATCCGTACTTCTTCCGGGCCCAGCAACTGGAAGGAGGCACGCAGCGGGGCGGCATCCTCGGGGCGGATCGGGCGAATCAGGATCTCGCGGCCATTGGCGAGACGCATGCGTTCATGCCACGGAGGGAGCTGGTTGCGGATAGCCATGGGTTCATCCTGCCACGCATTCCATGAATGGCATGTTGAGTGGGATTACGTTCTGTTCATTAATATTAACGGTTCAGCGTTTACGGCGCAGGATGGCCACGATCTGGATCACGCCAACCACGACAGCGCCGGCCAGCAGGCCGGCCAGGGCGTTGGCCAAAGTGACCGCCACGCCACCCAGCGGCAGCTGGGCGAGCGGCTCGATGGTGTGGTGCAGCATGGGCAGGCCATGGGCGAGGATGCCGCCACCGACCATGAACATCGCCAGGGTTCCGACCACCGACAGCACCCGCATCAGCAGCGGCGCCAGCCACAGCAGGCCACGGCCGATCGCCGCGGTCGCACGCTTGCGGGTCAGGTGCAGGCCGAGGTCGTCGAGCTTGACGATGGCCGCGACCACGCCATAGACGCCGACGGTCATCGCCAGCGCGATGATGATCAGGACCAACAGCTGCTTCACGAATGGCTGGTCGGCAACGGTGCCCAGCGCGATCACGATGATTTCGGCGGAGAGCACGAAGTCGGTGCGGATCGCGCCCTTGATCTTGTCGCGTTCGAAGGCAACGAGGTCGATCGCCGGATCTTCCACGGCTTCCTCGATCTCGGCCTCGTGCTGTTCGGCTTCGCGACGGTGGAGCAGCGGATGCAGGATCTTCTCCGCGCCCTCGAAGCACAGGTAAAGACCGCCCAGCATCAGCAGCGGCGTCACAGCCCACGGCAGGAAGGCGCTGATCGCCAATGCAGCCGGGACCAGGATCGCCTTGTTCAGCAGCGAACCCTTGGCCACCGCCCAGACCACCGGCAATTCGCGCTCTGCGCGCACGCCGGCAACCTGTTGCGCATTGAGCGCCAGGTCGTCGCCGAGCACGCCCGCAGTCTTGGCACTGGCGGTCTTGGTCATTGCGGCGACGTCGTCGAGCAGGCTGGCGATATCGTCGAAGAGGGCGAAGAAACTGGAAGGCATGTCGGCAATCAGGGGAGAAGAGGAACGACCGCGCATCTTCGCACGGCGGCTGCCCGCGTTTTACTGCGGTGCGCGCAACCAGTCGAGTCGCGTCCAGCCACCGTCGCCGAGCCGGCGTTCCAAGGCCTTCAACGCAGGTGCGATCCTGTCGTCGAACTGCCACGGCGCGTTGAGCACCAGCATGCCGCTGCCGTTCATCCGCAACGGCGAGTCGTCGGGACGCACGCATAGTTCGATCCGCAATGCCGAGCGCGCCTGCAGCAGGCTGGCGGAACGGTAGAACGGATGCAGCACGCGCGCCTGCTTGATCGGATACCACAACGCGAACATGCCCTGCGGCCAGCGTTCAAGGCCGCTGCGCAGCGCGGCGAGGGCGGTGTCGAATTCGTCGAGTTGCGCTTCGAAGGGCGGATCGATCAGGACCAGCCCGCGGGCGAAGCGTTGCTCGCCGATGCGCGGCGGCAGCAGGGCCTTGATGGCGGAATAGCCATCGCGGGCATGGACGGCGACGCGCGGATCGCCGCGGAAATTTTCGGCGAGGGCGGTGGCATCCTCGGGATGCAGTTCGCAGCAGGCGATGCGGTCCTGTTCGCGCAGGGCGTTCGCAAGCAGCCAGGGCGAGCCGGGGTAGGCGTCGTTGCCGTGGGTTTCCCGGCAAGCGCGCACGGCGGCCAGGTAGCGATCGACCAATGGGTCGTCCCGGCGTTGCAGGCGCGCGATGCCTTCGTCGGATTCGCCGGTACGGCGGGCCTGTTCGCCTTGCAGGCGATAGAGGCCGACGCCGGCGTGGGTGTCGAGGGCGAAACAGGGGGCGGGTTTCGCGACCAGGGCATCGCACAGCGCGAGCAGCGTCACGTGCTTGAGCACGTCGGCGTGGTTGCCGGCATGGAAGGCGTGGCGATAGTTCAAGCGCGGCTCTGAGCGATGGCGGACAAGAGAGTATGCGGCAGATCGCGACGGCGACTTCGCATTCGCCACACAAAACGGGGCCGCGGCTTCGCTAGCATGGCGTCATGCCGAAGATCCTGCTGGTGGAAGACGAGGCGGCCATCGCCGACACGCTGCTCTACGCGCTGGGGCGCGAAGGACTGGACGCGTGCCATGTTGCGCTTGGGCGCGCGGCATTGGACGCGATCGCGACGGGCGGCATCGATCTGGTGCTGCTGGATGTCGGTCTGCCGGACATGGATGGTTTCAGCGTGTGCCGGGAATTGCGCCGCACCAGCCAGGTTCCGGTGATCTTCCTGACCGCGCGCAGCGAGGAGGTCGATCGCATCGTCGGCCTGGAGATCGGCGGCGACGATTACGTGTGCAAGCCGTTTTCCCCGCGCGAGGTGGCGACGCGGGTCAAGGCGGTGCTGCGCCGCGCACGACCAATGCCGGAAGGCGCGGCGACGGACGGGAGCACCGGCGATTTCGTCCACGACGCCGCAGGCCTGCGGATCTCCTATCGTGGCGTCTGGCTCGATCTCACCCGCTACGAATACGGATTGCTGGCGGCGTTGCTGGCGCGGCCGGGTGCGGTGTCGAGCCGTGCGACGTTGATGGACCGGGTGTGGACGGATGCGCTGGAGAGCGGCGATCGCACGGTCGATACCCACGTCAAGACGGTGCGCGCGAAGCTGGCGGCGATCGCGCCCGATGCCGACCCCATTCGCACTCATCGCGGGCTGGGTTATTCGCTGGATACGGGGCGCGGATGAAGATCGGTTGGCGCGTCCTGCTCGGGTATTTCGTGATCGTGGCGATCGCGGCGCTGCTGCTGGGCCGCGTGTTCCTCGAACAGGTGAAGCCGGCGGCGCGCCAGACCGCCGAGGACACCCTGGCGGACACCGCCAACACGCTGGCGGAACTGGCCGGCGACGATCTGGCTTCCGGACACATCAATGACGGCGAATTCGCGCGCGGCATCCGCGAGTTACCAACGCGGCGACTCGGCGCGAAGATCTGGAATTACCGCAAGGAGGGCGTTTCCTATCGCGTCACCATCACCGATGCGCGTGGCATCGTCGTCTACGATTCCGAAGGCCGTGATCTCGGCCGCGACAATTCGCGCTTGAACGACGTCGCCCGCACCTTGCGCGGCGATTATGGTGCGCGATCGACCCGCGAGAACGATGTCGATGACGCCTCCAGCGTGATGTGGGTGGCGGCGCCGATCCGTCACGACGGCAAGCTGATCGGGGTGCTCAGCGTCGGCAAGCCAAACAGCGTGCTGCAGCCGTTCATCACCGGCAGCCGCGACGTGATGCTGCGCTGGGGGCTAGCGCTGCTCGGCACGGCTTTGTTGATCGGTATCGCGATGGCATGGTGGTTGTCCCGACAGCTCGGGCATCTGCGTCGCTACGCGCAGGCGGTGAGCGACGGCCGGCCGGCGCCAGTGCCGCGCGCTGCCGCCGAATTCGGCGAGCTGGGACGCGCGCTCGACACCATGCGCGGCAAGCTTGAAGGCAAGCAGTACGTCGAGGAATACGTCCACACCCTGACGCACGAACTCAAGAGTCCGCTGGCGGCGATTCGCGGCGCGGCCGAGCTGCTCGATTCGAACATGCCCGAGGAAGATCGGGCACGCTTCATCGGCCATATCCGCAATCAGAGCGAACGCATGGCGGAAATGGTCGATGAGTTGCTGGCGCTGGCCGCGGTCGAACATCGCCGCGCGCTGGAGCATCCGCAGCCGCTGTCGGTGCAAGGCGTGCTGGATGATGCGATCGTCGCGCTGGAGCCGAAGGCGCGGCAGGCAGGCGTCGTCATTGAAAAACGGAATGCGGACGATGCGCAGGTGGTCGGGGATGGCTTCCTGTTGCGGCAGGCGCTGGTCAACTTGTTCGACAATGCGGTCGATTTTTCCGCGACCGGATCGCGCGTCGAATGCAGGGTCGACACGACGCCCGATGTCGTCACGATCCATGTTCGCGACCACGGCCCCGGCGTTCCCGATTACGCCTTGCCGCGCGCGTTCGAGCGCTTCTATTCGCTGGCACGCCCCGATGGCCGCAGCCGCAGCCACGGGCTGGGACTGCCCTTCGTCGCGGCGGTGGCCGCACTGCATGGCGGCAGCGCGACGCTCGCCAATCGCGACTCCGGCGCGGAGGCGACGTTGTCGCTCAAGCGCGGCTGAGCACTTCACCGTCACCTCACCGACGCCACATTCCATCGCCACCATGCGCACGCAGGCTGGAGCCACATTCCCGGGGAGGTGGCCCATATGCATCTGTTCTTCAAAGCGGTGATCGTCGGCGTGCTGACGCTGGCGATCATCATTCCGCTGGCCCTGATCGGCAATATCGTCGGCGATCGCCAGGCCTATCGCGTCCAGGCCGTCGCCGATGTCGCCCAGAACGTCGGCGGCGCGCAGACGTTCGCCGGTCCGGTGCTGGTGGTGCCTTATGTGGAAATCCACGCACCGGTCACGGGCGAAGACGGCAAGACGATCGGCAAGAGCGAGCGCACCCCGGGGCGCTGGGTGTTCTATCCGGAAGACCTGCATATTTCCGGGCAGTTGCCTACAGCCAAGCGTGCGCGCGGCATCCATGTCGTTCCCGTCTACCAATGGAATGGCGATGTCGCGGCCAGCTTCGAGGCGACGATTCCTGCGGCCGAACCCGGTGTGCGTCGCGAAATCGGAGAGCCGTGGCTGAGCTGGGAATTCAGCGATCCGCGCGGCCTGCAAGGAACGCCAAGCCTCAGCGTCAACGGTGCGGCGTTCAAGCTGCAGCCGGGTGCGGGCTTCCGCGACGGCAATGGCGTGAACGTGCGCTTGGCAGCACCGGCGCCGGGCAGCGTGCTCAAGCTGCAGACGCAACTCGCGATCAACCTGCGCGGTACCCAGACCTTCTCGTTCCTGCCGCTGGGTCGCTACAACCGCATCGACCTGTCCTCGGATTGGGCGGCGCCGAAATTCGTCGGCGCATCGCCGCAGAGTGACGTGACAGCCAAGGGATTCACCGCGCATTGGCGCGTCAGTTCGCTTGCGGCCAATACCCGTGGCAGCTTCCCCGGTGATACGGCGATTTCGCAGCGTGGCGCGCTGCCGGAAGGATCAACTGTGGAGCAGGGCGTGCCCGGGCGCATCAGCGTCGGCCTGGTTGATCCGATCAACGCCTATTCCAGCATCGGTCGCGCGATCAAATACGGCCTGCTGTTCGTCGCCGTCACCTTCGCCGGATTCTTCCTGTTCGAATTCCTCAAGCGCCTGCCGATCCACCCGATCCAATACGGACTGGTCGGCCTCGCCATTGCGATCTTCTTCCTGTTGCTGCTCAGCCTGAGCGAACACTTCACTTTCGGCTGGTCCTATCTGATCGCCGCCGCGGCCTGCATCGGATTGATCGGTTTCTACTTGGTCGCGGTGTTGCGCGGCCTGTGGCGCGGGCTCGGATTCACCGGCCTGCTGACGACGCTGTACGGCGTGCTCTATGGCGTACTGATTTCCGAAGACAACGCGCTGGTCCTCGGTTCCGGGCTGCTGTTCCTGTTGCTGGCCGCGATCATGATGGCGACGCGTCGGGTTGATTGGTACGCCGTCTCGGCATCGCGCGCACGCCGTCCGCAACCGGTTGCGGGCAATGACGGAGCAGTGTCGTGAAGATTCGCATCGCCGCGGTCGCCTGCACGGTCGCGGCACCGGACAGCTTCGAGACTTTTTCCGAGCGCATCCGCACGTTGTTGCGGATGCCGCTGGAGAATGCCGCACAGGTGATCGTGTTGCCGGAAGCGCTGGCGCTGGAGCTCGTCGCGATGTTGCCCGAACGCGAGCGGCAGGATCCTGCTGCCGCATTCGCTTCACTGCAGGAATTGCGCCCGGCGTGGATGCAGTTGTTCTCGGCGGTCGCGATTGAACAGGGTGTCACGATTGTCGCCGGCAGTTTTCCGGTGCGTGCGCAGGCAGATGGCTACCGCAGCCGCTGCGACGTGTTCTCGCCGGACGGCAGGCACGTCTTCCAGGACAAGTTGCACCTGACGGTTGGGGAGAAGGCGCTGGGTGTGATCGAGCCCGGCGATACCCTGAAGGTATTCGACATCGCCGGGGTGTCGATGGCGATTGCACTGGGTCATGACTGCCAGTTCCCGCTACCGGTCCGGGCGCAGTGCGAGGCCGGCGCGCGCGTGTTGATCGTGCCGGCGCGGGTCGATCGCCATGTCGATGCGCTGCGGATGCGGGTCGGCTGCATGGCGCGAGCACTGGAGAACCGTTGCCATGTCGTGCTGTCTGTGGCGGCTGCGGAATCCGTCCTGTTCAACACCGAAGCTGCGGTGCTGGCGCCGACGGATGACGGGTTCTCCTGCGCTGGCGTATTGGTCTCCACCAGCGATGGCGGGGATTGGACGATCGCCGATCTCGAGATCGCCGTTGACGGGCGATCAGTGGAACAGCGTCGCGCCCGGCACGACCCACAGCGACAGCGAGGCCAGGGCGGTGCCGATGATCGAAGCCGCCAGCACGTCGCTCGGGTAGTGCAAGCCGAGCACCACGCGTGACAGGGCGACGCTGGCGGCGAACGGCAACAGGATCCAAGCCAGCACCGGGAACCACGCGATCGCGATCAGGGTGAAGGTCACCGCATGCAAGGTGTGGCCGGAGGGGAAGCTGAACTCGTCGAGCGGGGCGATCCACGCACGCACGCGGATGTCGGCAGCGAACGGACGCGGACGTCGCGTCCAGCGCTTCAGGCCCTTGTAGAGCAGCAGCGAGACAAGCCCGGTGACCGCCATGTGCGCGGCGGCATAGGCGCCACGGGTGCCTTCGGTGAGGATCAGCACCACCATCAGCGCATACCAGGCGATGCCGTCGCCGAGGCGGCTCACCGCCGCGAAGTAGCCGCGCAGTCCGCGCCAGCTGCCGAGTCCGTTACAGCGGCGCGTCCAGCCGCGATCCTGCTGAAGCCAGTGTTCAAGCGAAAGCGGCGTGCTCATGGTTCCACCTCGGCAAGGAGTGGATCACTGTCGAACGGCTGCGGCTGCGCATGCATCGCCACACTGCGAATGGCGATGATGCGATGGAGGATGTCGTCGAGGTCGCGGGCGACATTGGCCGGCAGCAATTTCGCCACCGCCTCGCGACCGTTCTCGCGCATCGATTCGCGCAAGGCGTCGTCGCAGGCGAGGCGGACCGCCGCGTCGATGAAGGCGGTTTCGTCTTTGCCCTCGATCGCGGCGCCGTCAACGCCATCGCGCAGGTGTTCCTTGGCCGCGCCGTAACGGAACGCGACAGGCGGCACGCCGCTGGCCATCGATTCGATGGTGACGTTGCCGAAGGTTTCGGAATGGCTGGGGAACAGGAACAGGTCGGCGCTGGCGAAATGCACGGCGAGATCGCTGCCGGTGCGCAGGCCACGATAGATGAAGTCGGGATGCGCGCGCTGGATCTCGGCGAGTTCCGGGCCTTCGCCGACCCAGACGAAACGCGCATCCGGGCGTTGCGCCTGGATGGCGTGGAAGGCGCGGATCGCCAATGGCAGGTTCTTTTCGGCGGCGATGCGTCCGAGGTAGATCACCGCGAGATCGCCGGCCTTGAGTCCCCATTCGGCGCGCAATTCGTCGCTACGTTGCGCAGGTGAGAACCGCGCGGTGTCGACCGCACGCGGCAGGTGCACGACGTCTTCGAAGCCGTTGCTGTTGAGGAAATCGGCGAGCTCGCAGGTCGGCACCAGCGTCGCCTGCGAAGTGTTGTGGACGTGGCGCATCCAGCGCATGGCCACCGGCTGCAGGAAGGGTGCGCCGTAATCACGCATGTATTCGTCGAAGCGCGTGTGGAAGCCGGTGGTGACCGGGATGCCCATCGATGCCGCCGCACGCAACGCCGAATAGCCGAGCGGGCCTTCTGTGGCGATGTAGAGCGCATCCGGGCGCTGCTTCTTCCAGCGCCGGCGCAGCTTGAACCACGCCGGGTGGCCGAAGCGCATGCCGGGATAGCGTGGAATGCCGGAACCGCGCACCAGCAATTCATGCGCCTGTTGCTGGTCGTCATCGGATTGGCGGGGACGGATCACCTCCACGCTGTGCCCGCGTGCGCGCAATCCGCGTTCGAGATCCTGCACGGTCAAGGCGACGCCGTTGATCTCCGGCGGATACGTCTCGGTGACGATGGTGTAACGCATATGGCTGTCCCACTGTCCGCTCTGGCAAGACTGCGGCCGGATGGTGAATCGCCAGTGTCAGCGCGGTGACGCATAGATGACAGCAGGCTCAGGGGAGGAAAGCGGGCTTGCCCATTGATGTAACTGCTGTTAACTTCTGGATTCCTTGCAGCAGGACATCGCCATGCTCTGGTTCCTGATCGGTCTTCTCGGCTTCCTCGGACTGCATTCGGTGCGGATCGTCGCGCCAGGCTGGCGCGACGCGCGCATCGCCGCGATGGGCGAGAAGGCATGGAAGGGCATCTACAGCCTGCTGGCGATCGTCTTCTTCGTGCTGATGATCTGGGGCTATGGCCAGATGCGCCAACATCCCGTACTGGTGTGGCAGCCGCCGATGGCACTGCGCCATGTCGGCATGCTGCTGGTCGTGATCGCGTTCGTGCTGATCGTCGCGGCTTACGTGCCGAACAACGCGATTCGCGCACGCCTCGGCCATCCGATGATCCTCGGCGTCAAGACCTGGGCCTTTGCCCATCTGCTGATGTCGGGCTGGCTGCACAGCATGCTGCTGTTCGGCGCCTTCCTGCTGTGGGCGATATTCGATTTCGGTAGCGCCCGTCGCCGTCCGCGCGAAGCGGTCGGAAAGAGCAGTGCAGGAATGACGCTCATGACCGTGATCGTCGGCATCGCCTTTTCCGTGGTGTTCGCAATGTTCCTGCACGGCATGCTGATCGGCGTGAAACCGATCAACATGCCGATGCATTGACCCGACTTACTTCGTCGATTTTTTGACCGGCGCGACCTTCGCGTTCATCGTCTTGAGGGCATCGAGCATGCTTTGCACATGTGCCTTCGGGCTGAGATCGGAATGCACCGCGACGATGCGGCCATCGGTGCCGACCAGGTAGGAGGTGCGGTTCGACCAACCGGGTTTCATCGTCAGCAGGGCGTCGTATTGCCCGGCGATCTTGGCGCCAGCGTCGGCCGCGACCGGGAACTTGCCGCCGCAATGCTCGGTTTCCTTGGAGAAATCGGCGAGCTGGTCGGTGTTGCCGGCGGTCACGCCGATCACGCTGGCGTGCTGCGCCTTGAACTGGTCGATCGCCTCGGAAAACATGTGCGCTTCGATATTGCAGCCCGACGTGTGCGCGGCAGGGAAGAAGTAGACGACTACCGGGCCGTTCTTCAGCGCATCGGCGAGCTTGAAGGTGAACGGCTTGGCGGCGAGATAGGCCGGTGCACTGAAATCGGGTGCCTTGTCGCCGGACTTGAGTGCAGCGAGGGCGGGCGTGGCGGCGATCATGCCGAGAAGGAGGGCAGGAAGCAGGCGGCGCATGGCGGCAGTCTCCGGAAGGGGACTCCGTTATAGGGCAAATCGGGTGACGACGCCTGTGCAGGAAGGCGTGGCGGGTATCAGGTTACGGTGGGTACAGGATGTAAAATCGCCGGCTGTCTGGTTCCGGATTCCCCATGTCGCTAGTGACGCTCCAGGACGTCGACTTCAGTGTCGGCGGTCCCTTGCTCCTCGATCACGTCACGTTCTCGATTGAAAGCGGTGAGCGCATCGCCCTGATCGGGCGCAATGGCGCCGGCAAGTCGACCCTGCTGAAACTCGTTTCCGGCGACCTCCGTCCCGACGATGGCGAGGTGCGGGTCGAATCCGGCGTACGGATCGCGCGGATGGAACAGGAAGTGCCGGCGGGCGCGAGCGGCAGCGTGTGGGACGTGGTGGCCGATGGCCTCGGCGAACTCGGCCACTGGCTGGCGGAATTCCATCACCTGAGTCACGCCGCCGAGATCGACGCCGATGCATTGGCGAAGGTGCAGGCCAAGATCGAGGACGCCAAGGGCTGGTCGCTCGACCAGCGCGTGACCGAAGTGCTGTCGCGCCTGCAACTCGATGGCGAGGCTGCATTCGATGGCCTGTCCGGCGGTCTGCGTCGTCGTGTGTTGCTGGCGCGCGCGCTGGTGTCGTCGCCCGACGTGCTGCTGCTCGACGAGCCCACCAATCATCTCGATATCGAAGCGATCGATTGGCTCGAAGGTTTCCTCAAGGGCTGGAACGGCGCGCTGGTCTTCATCACCCACGATCGCCGCTTCCTGCGTTCGCTGGCGACGCGGATCGTCGAGATCGATCGCGGCAAGGTCACCAGCTGGCCGGGCGACTGGGCGAACTATCTGCGCCGTCGCGAGGAACGCCTGCACGCGGAGGCGCAGGAAAACGAGCGCTTCGACAAGATGCTGGCGCAGGAAGAGGCATGGATCCGCCAGGGCATCAAGGCGCGCCGCACCCGCGACGAAGGCCGCGTGCGCCGGTTGAAAGCGATGCGGGTCGAACGCGAGCAGCGTCGCGAACTCGCCGGTTCGGTCAAGATGGAAGCGGCGCAGACGGGTGCGTCGGGCCGCAAGGTGATCGAGGCGGACAAGGTCGGCTTCGCCTATGGCGACAAGGTCATCGTTCGCGATTTCTCCACGACCATCATGCGCGGCGACCGCATCGGCCTGATCGGCCCGAACGGCAGCGGCAAGACCACGCTGCTGCGCCTGCTGCTGGGCGAACTCGCACCGCAACAAGGCGAGGTGCGTCCCGGAACGCAATTGCAGATCGCCTATTTCGACCAGTATCGCGCGACCCTGCGCGAGGACTGGAACGCGCTGGAAAACGTTGCCGAAGGTCGCGACAGCGTGACCATCAACGGACGTTCGAAGCACGTCGTCGGGTACCTGCAGGATTTCATGTTCACCCCGGAACGCGCTCGCGCACCGATCACACGGCTGTCCGGCGGCGAGCGCAACCGCCTCTTGCTGGCCAAATTGTTCGCGCAGCCGTCGAACCTGCTGGTGATGGACGAACCGACCAACGATCTCGATGCCGAGACGCTGGAGTTGCTGGAAGAGTTGCTCGCCGACTACACCGGCACGTTGCTGTTGGTCAGCCACGATCGTGACTTCCTCGACAACGTGGTGACGTCGACGCTGGTGCTGGAGGAGGGGGGGCGCGTCGGCGAATACGTCGGCGGATACAGCGATTGGGAGCGCCAGCGCGCCGTGCCTTCACAGGCGCCCGTTGCTGCGCGCGCGGCGTCGACACCAGTCGCGCCATCGCCTGCGGCGGTCGAACCCGCTGCGGCGAAGCGCAAGCTCAGCTACAAGGACAGCCGCGAGTTGGAAGCGTTGCCGGCGCGCATCGAAGCGCTGGAAACCCGCATCGCCGAGTTGACTGCCGCGATGGCGGATCCGGCGTTCTTCCAGCGCGACAGCGCGGCGATCACCGCTGATAATGCGGCGCTTGCGCAGGCGCAGTCCGAACTAGATGCGGCGTATGCACGCTGGGAAGAACTGGAAGGCTGAAGCGCGCCGCGCTCAGAAACTCATGAACAAGCCGCCGTTGACCGGCAGCAATGCACCCGTGATGAATCCGGCGTCTTCCGCGGCGAGGAAGGCCACCGCGCGTGCGATTTCCTCGGGCTGGCCAAGTCGTCCGACCGGCACCTGCGCCACGATTCCGGCGCGGATCTCCTCCGGCACCGCCATCACCATCTCGGTCGCGCAATAGCCCGGCGCCACGCAGTTCACCGTCACGCCCTTGCGCGCGACCTCGCGGGCCAGCGACATGCTGAAACCGTGCATGCCGGCCTTGGCGGCTGCGTAATTCGTTTGCCCGAATTGTCCGGTCTGGCCGTTGACCGAGCTGATGTTGACGATGCGGCCGTAGCTCTGCGTCAGCATCGGTTCCACCGCATGGCGACAGGTATTGAAGATGCCGTCGAGATCGACTGCCATCACCTGCTGCCATTGCGCCGCGTCCATCTTGCGCAACGAGGTATCGCGGGTGATGCCGGCGCAATTGACCAGGATGTCCAGTCGGCCGTGCTTCGCGACGATCTCGTTCACCAGCACGCCGCAAGCATCGAAATCGGTGACGTCGAGCGCGGCGAATTCCACGTCCAGACCCGCCATCGCGGTGTTGAACGCATCGATGCGTTCGCTGCGGTTGGCGAGATCGCAGGCGATCACGTGGCAACCCTGCGCGGCCAGCGCACGGCACACAGCGCTCCCCAGGCCACCGATGCCGCCGGTGACCAGCGCAACCTTGCGTTGACTCACTTGCGTTCGGTCCGCTTGCCAGGTGCGGAGGATTCAGTGCCCGTGCCCGTGCCCGTGCCGGAAGGGACGCCGGCGGTGCGCAGGAACTGCTGCTGCATTTCCTTCCACATTTCCATGTTGCGCTCGGCCATCTGGTTCATCATCGTCCACGGCGTCGGCCCGAGCATGCCGCCGAGTTGCTGGCGGAACTGCGCCTGCTGCTCGGTGAAGAGATGCATCGCGCGTTCGAGGTAGTTGCCCATGAAGCCCTGCATCGAATCGCCGTAGAGACGGATCATCTGGCTGAGCATCGGCGTGGTGAGCACCGGCTCGCCGTTCTGTTCGTGCTCGGCGATGATCTGCAACAACACCTGCCGCGTCAGGTCGTCGCCGCTCTTGGCATCGCGGACTTCGAAGTCCTCGCCGTCGAGGATCAACTGGCGCACATCCTCGATGGTGATGTAGCTGGAAATCTCGGTGTCGTAGAGGCGACGGTTCGGGTACTTCTTGATGATGCGCGGCTGGCTCATGGTTGGGAGACCCCCTGATCGATTCCCCAGCATGGCGCAGCGCAGCACGCTCCGCAAGTCATCAAAATGCGAAACAGGCCGGGAAAACCGGCCTGTTGGGGGAAATCTGAACAGGACGGACTGCCGTTCAGACAGTCCGCAGGCGAGCGCGCTCACCAACCCATGTGGTGTCCGCCATTGATGTCGAGGTTGGATCCGGTGATCCAGCCCGAACGCTCGTCGGCGAGGAAGGACACGCCGTGGGCGATTTCTTCCGGCGTGCCGAGGCGACCGGTCGGGATGTCGGCGACGATCTTGGCGCGCACTTCCTCGGGCACCGCCATCACCATGTCGGTGGCGATGTAACCGGGCGAAATGGTGTTCACGGTGACGCCGTTGCGGGCGTTCTCGCGCGCCAGCGAAATGGTGAAGCCGTGCATGCCGGCCTTGGCGGCGGCGTAGTTGGCCTGGCCGTACTGGCCCTTCAGCCCGTTGATCGAACTGATCTGGATGATGCGCCCCCATTTGCGCTCGCGCATGCCTTCGATCACCGGACGCGTCACGTTAAACACCGAATTGAGGTTGGTGTTGATGACATCGGTCCACTGGTCGGCCTTCATGCGATGGAAGGTGCCGTCGCGGGTGATGCCGGCGTTGTTGACCAGGATTTCGATCGGACCGAGCTTGTCCTCGACCTCCTTGATCATGCGCGCGGAATCCTCGGGCGAAGTCACGTCGCCCTGGACCAGGGTCACGTCGACGCCTTCCTTCTTGAGATCCGCCTGCCACGCCTTCGCTTTTTCTTCGTTGCGGTAATTGGTGGCGACCTTGTGGCCCTTGCTGGCCAGTTCCCTGACGATTGCGGTTCCGATGCCGCCGGTGCCACCGGTAACGAATGCGACGCGTGAAGTCATGACAGCTCCATGATGTTGGGTGGAACGATGATGTGTCCGGATTGCGACATCCGGATTTCCGCCTCAAGGAACGATGCGTTGCGCCTCGCGCGGGATGCGCGCCGGATCGAACCTTGCCACTGCATCATGCAACCATTCTTGCGATGTGGCCTGCGGCGATGCAGCAAACGCGATTTGCCCCAGTTGCAGCCATGCTTCGTGCAGTGCGGGCAGGGGATCGTCGCGATCGACCGGGTGCGCCGAGGACGACTTCGAGAGCTTGTGGCCGTGTGCGTCCACCAGCAGCGGCAGGTGTGCGTATCCCGGCGTCGACATGCCCAGCAATCGTTGCAGCAGCATCTGCCGCGGCGTGGAGTCGAGGAGATCGGCGCCGCGCACCACTTCGGTCATGCCTTGCGCGGCGTCATCGACCACCACCGCGAGTTGGTAGGCCCAGCAGCCATCGGCGCGCCTGAGCACGAAATCGCCGACGTCGCGGTCGATGCGTTGCGACTGGCGCCCGTGGACGGCGTCGTCGAATTCGACCGTGCAATCGTCGGGCACGCGCAGGCGGATCGCCGGATCGGGCCGTTGCAATCCTAGGATGCAGGCGCGATGAATGCCGCCCTGCGTCTCGAGCACGCTGCGGCTGCAATGGCATTCGAAGGCATGGCCGTCGACGAGCAGGCGATCAAGCGCTTCGGCGTACAGGACGTCGCGATCGCTCTGTCGCACGATCGGGCCGTCGTGGACGAAGCCGAACGCGGCCAACATCTCCAGTTGATCCAGGGCGGCGCCCGGCACTTCGCGGATGCGATCGACGTCCTCGACGCGCAACCACCATTCGCCGCCGCCACGACGCGCGAACAACCAGCTGCCGAGCGCGGCCAGCAATGAACCTGGATGTAACGGGCCGGTGGGCGAGGGGGCAAAACGCCCGCGACGTGTCTGCATGACTTGAATTTAACGCGTCCGCCCCACACTGTGACGGAAATACGAGGAGTCACGTCGACCATGTTGAAGCGCATCACCCTGTTCCTGGCCACCAATCTCGCGGTGATGATCCTGCTCGGGATCGTCATGACCGTGTTCGGGATCAATCCGGCGCGGACCTCCGGCCTGCTGGTGATGGCGGCGATCTTCGGCTTCGGCGGCTCGATCATTTCGCTGCTGATGTCGAAGATGATGGCGAAGTGGAGCACCGGCGCCCAGATCATCACCCAGCCCCGCAACGAAACCGAGCGTTGGCTGGTGCAGACGGTGCAGCGCCATGCCCAGAAGGCGGGGATCGGCATGCCCGATGTCGCCATTTACGACGCGCCGGAAATCAACGCCTTCGCCACCGGCGCTAATCGCAATCACGCGCTGGTCGCGGTGTCGTCCGGCCTGCTCAATTCGATGAACGCCGACGAGGCCGAAGCCGTGCTCGGCCACGAGATCGGCCACGTCGCCAATGGCGACATGGTGACGATGGCGTTGCTGCAGGGCGTGCTCAATACCTTCGTGATCGTGCTGGCGCGCGTGGTCGGCCAGGTCGTCGACGGGTATTTGAGCGGCGGTCGCCGTGAGGGCGGTGGCGGCATCGGTTACTGGATCACGGTCAACGTGCTGCAGCTGGTGTTCGGCCTGTTCGCCAGCGTCATCGCGATGTGGTTCTCGCGCCATCGCGAATTCCGTGCCGACATCGCCGGCGCCGAGCTGGCGTCGCGCGAGAAGATGATCGCGGCGCTGGAACGCCTGCAGGCCAACCACGGCGAATCGACCCTGCCCAAGCAGGTCGCGGCGTTCGGCATCTCCGGCAACATGCGCCAGGGCCTTGGTGCGTTGCTGCTGAGCCATCCACCGCTGCCGGTGCGCATCGAAGCGCTGCGCAAGGCGCAGCTCAACCCGAAGGCGCTGCGCGAAGGCGTGGTGGTTTGACGCAACAGCATCGCACGCGCTGGCTTGGCGGGCGCTTACTAAAAGCATCGCCCGGCTTTGCGCCTATCGCGGTTGTCTGCAGCCGCCGACACGCCGTGAATACATCCATGTAGGCTCGTACGCAGCATCCATGCTGCGTACGGCCGGCGCTACAGACGAACCGCATAGGCGCCGCCGGTGGCGAGTTTTTCGCTTTTCTCTCAGGAGCTACAACACGCGCGCGGCCGCGGGTGCGCCAGTCCGGGGCGTGGGCGTTGCGCCGCATGGATGCGGCGCACGAGCCTACATGGACGTACTTGCGGCGTCCCGCGCACCGGAGCTGGCCGCCCGCGCAGCCAGCGCGTGCCGTGATCAGAAATCGAAGCTGAGATCTGCGCTGGCCGGCGCCAGGAAGTTGCCCTGCACATATTCGACGCCTGCCAGGAACAGCGTCGTCATGCTGCCGGAATCGTTGACGTCGCAGGCGATCGGCGTGGCACCGACGGCGCTGCCCGCCGCGGCGAGATCCTTGACCCGCGCCTGCTGTTCCGGCATGCGTGCGTAATCGGTCATGAAGCTGCCATCGAGCTTGATGAAGCGCGGCCGCAGGTGCGAGATCAACTGTGCCGAATTCAGGCCGACGCCGAACTGATCCACGCAGAAGCCGGCGCCGAAGGCCGCGAGCTGCTGGTTGAAGACGGTGGCTTCGTTGATCTGGGTCGAAACCTTGGACTCGTTGATCTGCACGATCAGGCGATTGGCCGGGACGCCGTGTTCCTGCAATACCTGTTGGATGAAGGCCGGCAGTGACGTGTCCTCGATCGATGCGCGGGAAATGCGCACCATGAAGCGCATCTCGCGCTTGGCGTTCGCGGCCAGCGTGCGCACGGCCTTGGTGATCACGCCGCGGTCGAGGTCGCGGATCAGCCCGTGTTCCTCGGCGATCGGCAGGAAGGCGCTTGGCATCACCACTTCGCCGGTGCCGTTGTCCATGCGCATCAGTACGTCGAAGAACGGCACGTTGTTGCCGTGGAGATTGATGATCGGCTGGTAGTGGAGGACCAGCTGGTCGTTCGCCAGCGCGCCGCGGATGCGTTCGATCCAGGCGTTGATACGGTCCTGCTCGGCGCGATCGATGGCGCCGGGATCGTAGAGCTCCATGCGCCCGCCGCCGACGCCTTGCGCGGTCTCGAGCAATTCCTGCGCGCGTGCCAGCACCCGCGGAACCTGTGCGTTGCGTTCGCTCACCTGCACCGCGCCGACGCTGACCGTGACCGTCAGCGAATGGTCGCCGGTTTCGAGGATGCGCCCGGCGACTGCCGCGACGATCCTGTTTGCCAGCGTCTCGGTATCGGCGTGGCTGGCGCCGCGCGCCAGCACCGCGATGACTTGTTCCCCGAAGCGCGCGGCTTCGACCTGTTCGCCCAGCAACGGCCGCAGGCGCTCGGCCAGCGCCGCCATCAGGGCGTCCGAATTGTTGATGCCGACGCTCTGCAACAAGGTGCCGAAATGATCGGGCTGGATCATCAGCAGGCCATGATGCTCGTGCGCGCTGGCGGAACGCGCGATGGCCTCCTCCAGCGACTGCAGGAAGGTCGGGCGATTGAGCAGGCCGGTCGCGCCATCCAGGCGGCGCAGGGATTCCAGTTGCTCGATCATCGCCGGATCGACCGTGGCTTCCTTGCGGCGGAAGAGGATCTGCAGGCAGGGTTCGCCGTCGTAGGTCGCCGGCGAGAATTCCATCGTGGCCGGGAATTCCTGGCCGTCGGCGGCTTGCGCGGTGAGGTGGTGCAGCGACGGAATCTCGCCGCCCTTCGACAGCTGCTTGAGCAGGGTCTTGAACTCGCCGGCGTCCTCGGGCGCGACCATGTCGAGGATCGACATGCCCTCGATCTCGTCGAAGTCGGTGTAACCGAACATCTCGAGATAGGCCTGGTTGGCGCGGATGTGCATGCCTTCGTGGATGTAGGCGATGGGGTCGCGCGAGGAATCGATCAGCGCGTCGCAGCGGCGCTCGGTTTCGTGCAGGCGCGCATCGAGATGGCGGAGGTCGCGGCGGGCATTGAGGTCGCGGTATTCGCGCTGGACCGCGCGGCGGACATGGCCTTCGCGGTTGCGCAGGGCGATGTTGTCGGCGCCGAGGCCGAGCATGGCGGCGAGCCCGGAGTCGTCATGGCCATCGGCGATCAGGATCACCGGCAGGTCGTTGCCGGTCGCGCGTGCGAGCGTCAGCGCCTGCGCGGCTTCGACGGTCTTGCTGGTCGCGGCGGCAAGCACGAGGTCGACCGGTTGGCCAGCGAGCATTTGGCGGTATTCGTCGATGCTGGTGGGACGGTTGGCGCGCACGGCCAAGCCGTCATTGCGCAATCCGGTCACGATGGATTCCGCGTCCTCCATGCGGTCGTCGATGACCAGGACCCGGATCGTATTGTCTTTCTTCCTTTGCATCCCACCCTCTGCACCGCGCCTGGGGGAGTAGCGCAGTCGAAGGCAACTATACCCGACGAATCTGAATGGTCATCCGGGAATGCCGGCGAGGTTTGATGCCGGTCACACCAAGGGGCGCTTGCCGGGATCGCCGGCCACTTCGCGCACCAGTTTCGGGACCAGGTAACCGGACAGGCGCGCGGCGAGATCGCGATGCAGGGCGAGGGCATCGTCGTCGCCGACTTCGAAATGGGCGGCGCCGCTGACGCGATCGAGCTGGTGCAGGTAATAGGGCAGCACGCCGGCGCGATGGCCGCGCTCGCACAGATCGGTCAGGGCATCCACCGAATCGTTGACGCCCTTCAGCAGCACGGCCTGGTTGAGCAGCAGGCAGCCGGCGTCGCGCAATCGCATGAGCGCGGCATCGACATCGCCATCGAATTCGTTGGCATGGTTGGCGTGGATCACCACCGTGACCGGCCACGGCAGGTCGCGCAACCACGCGATCAGGCCATCGTCCACCCGTTCCGGCAGCACGACCGGCAATCGCGTATGGATGCGCAGGCGGCGGACATGGGGAATCCGCTTCAAGGCATCGGTGAGCTCGGCGAGCTTGCCATCGGCCAGCGACAACGGATCGCCACCGGACAGGATGATTTCGTCGATGGCGTCGTCGGCCGCGATGATCGCCAGCGTCTCGGCCCACTGGCCGCGCGCGGCGGTTTCCTCCGCATAGGGGAAATGGCGGCGGAAGCAGTAGCGGCAATTGATCCCGCAGCTGCCGGTCGCGACCAACAGGGCACGACCGCGGTATTTGCGGATCACGCCGGCGCCGGCGCGGGCCGCGCTGTCGCCGACGGCGTCCAGCCCGAAGCCGGGAACGACGCGCTCTTCATCGTCCAGCGGCAGGACCTGGCGCAACAGGGGGTCGTTGGCATCGCCATGGCGCATGCGGGCGACGAAGCCGCGCGGCACCCGCAGGGCGAATTGCGCCGCGGCCGCGGGGGAAACCCGGCTGGCCAATTCTTCCAGCCCGAGCAGGCCCAGCAATTCCACCGGATCGCGCACGGCATCGCGCCAAAGCTGTTGCCAGCGCGGGGTGGCTTGTCGGGGCGAAATCTGTATGGGAGCGGGGTGAGCAGGTATCATGTCGGGTTTATTCTAACGAGCCCGGTGCCATCGGGCCGCAGCTGAGGAGCACGACCATGGCCACCCTGGGCATGAACGACGTCAAGAACGGCCAGAAGATCCTGGTCAACAACGATCCTTGCGTCATCACCGACACCGAATACGTGAAGCCGGGCAAGGGCCAGGCCTTTACCCGCGTGAAGTACCGCAGCATCAAGTCGGGCCGCGTGGTCGAAATGACCATGAAGGCGACCGACTCGGTGGAACAGGCCGACGTCGTCGACACCGACATGAATTACATGTATTCGGATGGCGAGTACTGGCACTTCATGGATCCGGAAACCTTCGAGCAGGTCCAGGCCGACATCAACGGCATGGGCGGCGCCGACAAGTGGCTGAAGGGCGAGGAACAGTGCATCGTGACGCTGTGGAATGGCAATCCGATCATGGTGCAGCCGCCGAACTTCGTCGAACTCAAGATCACCGAGACCGATCCCGGCGTGAAGGGCGATACGGCGGGTACCGGCGGCAAGCCGGCCACGCTGGAAACCGGCGCGGTGGTGCGCGTGCCTTTGTTCGTCGGCCAGGAAGAAATCATCAAGGTCGATACCCGCAGTGGCGAATACGTCAGCCGCGTGAAGTAAGCCTGTCACCACGAAGAGGGATGCATGACGTCGAGCGCAACGCCTGCAACACCCGGAGCCGACATCTTCCCGCATGATCGCGTCGTGTTCTTCTGCGACGCGGTCTTCGCCATCGCCATCACCCTGCTGGCGATCGAGCTGAAGCTGCCCGGCCACGACGCCGGGGATGCAGCGGCCGCGATGGAGAACCAGGGCACCTTCATCTCCTATTTCATCAGTTTCATGGTGACCGGTGTGTTCTGGGTCAGCCACATGCTGACCTGGAAATACATCACCAAGGTCAACGGCAAGGTGGTGTGGTCGACGCTGCTGCAGCTGATGTTCGTGGCGCTGATGCCGTTCGCCACCCGCGAATACTCGCTGTCGTTCTCCGGCCACGATGCCGGGCGTGCGGTGCTGTATGCCTGCGTGTTGACTGCGATTTCGTTCTTCTCGCTGCGCACCCGCCTGCTGGTGGTGAAGCAAGAAGACCTGCGAGACAAGATCGGCGGACAGGGCGTGCGCTGGTTCATCGGGCGCGGCCTGGTTCCGCTGGTCGTGTTCGCCGCGACCATCCCGCTCGCCTTCGTGTTGCCGGCCTGGGCGATCGCATTCGTGTTCGTCGCGATCTTCCCGTTGCTGGCCGTCGTCCGTCGCCGCATCTTCCGGAACCCGACCCCATGAGCGACCTGCTGCCCTGCGATGTGCTGATCGAAGCCGGTCACGTCGTGCCGATCGAACCGCATGGCGTGGTGCTGGACGATCATGCGGTCGCGGTGCGCGATGGCATGATCGTCGACCTGCTGCCGACCGCCGAAGCACGGGCGAAGTACGCGGCGAAGGAAACCGTTTCGCGTCCCGATGCGGTGCTGATACCGGGCCTGGTCAACGCCCATGTCCACAACCCGATGACGCTGTTGCGCGGCATCGCCGATGACTTGCCGCTGATGACCTGGTTGCAGCAGCACATCTGGCCGGCCGAAGGTCGCGTGATGTCGCCGGAATACGTGCGCGATGGCGTGACGCTGGCGATCGCCGAGATGCTGCGCGGCGGCACCACCTGCTGCAACGAGAACTATTTCTTCCCCGACGTGCAGGCGCAGACCTACCACCGCTTCGGGTTCCGCGCGATGGTCGGCTTGCCGGTGATCGATTTCCCGACGGCGTGGGCGAAGACGGACGACGAATATTTCGAGCGCGCCGGCGAAGTGCACGACCAGTGGCGCGACGATCCCTTCATCGGCACCGCGTTCGCGCCGCACGCGCCGTACACCGTGAGCGACGCCAGCTTCGAACGCCTGCGCATGCTGTCCGACCAGCTCGATATCCCTGTGCATCTTCATACCCACGAGACCGCGCAGGAAGTCGAGGATTCGCTGAAACTGCACGGCCAGCGCCCGCTGGCGCGGCTCGATCGTCTCGGCGTGGTCAACGATCGCCTGATCGCCGTGCACATGACGCAGCTGACCGACTCCGAAATCCGCCTGTGCGCCGATCGCGGCGTCAGCGTGGTGCATTGCCCGGAATCCAATCTCAAGCTCGCCTCCGGTTTCTGCCCGGTGGAGAAGCTGCATCGCGCCGGCGTGAACGTCGCGATTGGCACCGACGGCACCGCCAGCAACAACGATCTCGACATGTTCGGCGAAACGCGCACCGCGGCCCTGCTGGCCAAGGCGGTGGCGAACGATGCCGCGGCCTTCAACGCGGCGACCGCGCTGCGCTCGGCGACGCTCGGCAGCGCGCGCGCGCTGGGCTGGGGCGATCGCATCGGTTCGATCGAAGCCGGCAAGCAGGCCGACCTGGTATTGGTCGATCTCTCGCCGATCGAAACCCAGCCGCTGTTCCACGTGCTGTCGCAGCTCGCTTATGCCTGCGGTCGCCAGCAGGTCACCGATGTCTGGATCGCCGGTCGGCGCAAGCTTGCCGACCGCCAACTGGTCGACATGGATATCGACGCCATCCGCGCCAATGCCCGCCAGTGGCGCGAGCGCATCGGCGTCCAGTGAGAATGCAGTCATGAGCAGCCACGGCCATAACGTTCGTCAATCGGAACTCGACAAATTCGCCGCGCTCGCCAGCCGCTGGTGGGATCCCAACGGCCCGCAGCGCGCGCTGCATGCGTTGAATCCGATGCGCCTTGCCTATGTCGCCGAACGCGCGAGCCTGCCGGGCGCACGCGTGCTCGACGTCGGCTGCGGTGGCGGCCTGCTGAGCGAAGCGCTGGCCAAGTCCGGCGCGAACGTTACCGCGCTCGACCTCGCGCCGGAGCTGATCCAGGTCGCGAAACTGCACGGCCTCGAAGCCGGCACCAAGGTCGAATACCGCGAACAGTCGGTGGAAGCGCTGGCGGAAGAACAGCCGGGCACGTTCGACGTCATCACCTGCATGGAAATGCTGGAGCACGTGCCCGATCCGCAATCGATCCTCGATGCCTGCGCCACGTTGCTGCGTCCGGGCGGACAGCTGTTCGCGTCGACGCTCAACCGCACGCCGGCGGCATTCGGACTGGCCATCGTTGGCGCCGAATACGTCGCCGGATTGCTGCCCAAGGGTACGCACCAGTATCGCGACTTCATCCGCCCGTCGGAACTCGCGCGCGGCATGCGTACGGCCGGCCTCGACGTGCGCGACATCAGCGGCATCCTTTACGAGCCGTGGAAACACGCGGCGCGATTGACCTCACGTACCGACGTCAACTACCTGATGCAGGCCGGAAAGCCCCCTGCTTCAGTAGAAGCTCGATGAACGTGGGCTTCCCCAAGGCGGTGCTGTTCGATCTCGACGGCACCTTGCTCGACAGCGCGCCCGACATGCTGGCAACCGCGAACGCGATGCGTACCGCGCGCGGCATCGCGGCGATGACGCTCGACGAACTGCGTCCGCATGTCTCGAAGGGATCGCGGGCGATGATCGGCGCCGCGTTCCCCGGGCTCGACGAAGCGGGGCGGCTGGAGCTGGTGCCGGAATTCCTCGAAATCTACGATCGCGAGCTTGGCAGGCACGCGGTGACGTTCCCGGGCGTCGATGATCTGCTCGATACGCTCGATCGCAACGGCGTGCGCTGGGGCATCGTTACCAACAAGCCGGAAGGTCTGGCGAAATCCGCGCTGCAGGCGTCGGGCTGGACGCATCGCAGCGGCGTGTTGATCGGTGGCGATACGCTGGCCGAACGCAAGCCGCATCCCTTGCCGTTGCTGCATGCGGCGGATGCGATCGGCATGGCTCCACTGGACTGCATCTACGTCGGTGACGACGAACGCGACATCGAAGCGGCACGCGCGGCTGGCATGCGTTCCGTGGTCGCACTCTGGGGATATCGCCTGCCGGGCGATGATCCGGCGGAGTGGGGCGGCGACATGATGCTGGAGCAGGCCTCCGACCTGCTTGATCCGACGCGCTGGCCATGAGCGATCGCGAAGCGCTCGCGGCGATGCTGGATGGCTGGCGCTCACGCTGGCCGGAATGGCAGATCGCCGAAACCTTCATCGCCGAAACCGCGCGCGATGTCGCCGCGGCCTGGTTCATCCTGCTGGGCGAACTCGCCGAAGCGGCCTGGGGCGGCAGCGATCCCACACCGGGGCTGGCCAAGCTCGGCTGGTGGCAGGAGGAATTGCGCGGCTGGTCCAAGGGCTTGCGTCGCCATCCGCTGGGGCTCGCCTTGCAGAAGCAAGCGGTCGAGTGGTCGGCTTTCGCCGACAGCCTCGGCGTGTTGCGCGATCGCGATCAGGCCCATGCGGATGAATCAGCGGCGGCTACGGTGCTGCAGGCGTTCCTCGCGGCGATCGCCGCAGTCGAACGCCAGCTGTTCGGCGAGGCTGCGCGCGACAGCGATCCACTGCAGTTGCTGCGCACCCTGAAGGTTTCCATCGGATCGCCGGTGGTGGCGGCCAAGTTGCAACGTGGCGGCCCGCGCCCGCGCCGGGTCTTCGATGCGCTGGCGATGGCCCGTGCGAATGCGGCCCGCAAGGGCGATGCAATCGTTCTCTCGCGCTGGCGCACCCTGGTCTTGGCCTGGCGTGCAGCCCGCGGCGGCTAAAATGGCCCAATGAACTTCGAATCACGCAAAACCCCCTTGGCCGACGTCGCCCACGAGACCGCCGCCCACGCGCGCGGGCTGGACTGGGTGGGCATGGAAGGGATCGCCCTGCCGCTGCGTCGCGATGGCGCCACGGTGCCGGCCATGGCCGATGTCTTCGTCGATCTTGTCGCCGGTACCCGCGGCATCCACATGTCGCGCCTCTACCTGCACCTGCGCGAATCGCTGGCCAATGGCGAAGTCGGTGTCGCGTCTATCCGTGCCTTCCTGCAGACGTGCATCGATTCGCAGCAGGGCCTGAGCACGGCGGCGCGCCTGCGCCTGCGCTTCAGCGCCTTGCTGGAACGTCCGGCGCTGGCCAGCGCCAATGCCGGTTGGCGCGATTATCCGGTTGAAGTGGAAGCGCAGCTCGGTCGCGATGGGTTGCAGGTCGCCTTCACCGTCGATCTCCAGTACTCCAGCACCTGTCCGGCCTCGGCGGCGCTGTCGCGCCAGGTGATCTCCGAACATTTCCTGCAGGCGTTCCCGGATGGCGGCAGTGCGGCCGAGATCGCCGCGTGGCTGGAATCGCCCGCGGGCATGGCGGCGACGCCGCATGCGCAACGCAGCATTGCGCGGGTTCGCGTCGAACTTGCTGATGATGCCGATGAATTCCCGGTCGCCACGTTGGTCGATGCCGTCGAACGCGCGCTCGGTACGCCGGTGCAGACCGCGGTCAAGCGCGAGGACGAACGCGCCTTCGCCGAAGCCAATGCCGCCAACCTGATGTTCTGCGAGGATGCCGCGCGTCGGGTTGCCGCCGCGGTGTCAACGCTGGAGGCGTGCCGCCACTATCGCGTACAAGTCAGCCATCTCGAGAGCCTGCACGCGCATGACGCGGTGGCGGTCGTCAGCGCTTAGCGCGTCCGTTCCAGCACCAGCAGCGGATCAATCTTCGTCTCGAACCAGGTCATGCCCCAGTGCAGGTGCGGCCCGGTCGCGCGTCCGGTCATGCCGACCGCACCGACGACATCGCCCTGGTGGATCACGTCGCCGGGCTTCACGTCGATCCGCGACAGGTGCAGGAAATTGCTGCTGACGCCGTGACCATGATCGATCATCACCGTGCCGCCGGTGAGGAAGAACCCGGATTTGGCCAGCGTCACCACGCCGTCGGCGGGCGCGTGGATCGGCGTGCCTTGTTTCGCGGCGATATCCATGCCCGAGTGCGGCGCTTTTGGCGTGCCATTGAAGATGCGCTGGTTGCCGAAGCGTCCGCTGACGCGACCCTGCACCGGCCAGATGAAGGCCTGCGCGAAGCCGGTGCCGTCGGAATCGCTGCGACGCGCTGCGACGATCTCGGCATTCTCGCGGGCGATGCGCGCAGCGATCGCCGGAGGTGGGTTGACGGTGTCGTCGGGTACGCCGTTGACGCGCTGGATCGGCCAATCGCGTTTGCTGATGGCGATGTCGACCTTCTGGACGCGCCCGTCGGGGAAGCGCAATTCAACCGTCTGCGGGCTGCTGGCGTCGCGGCCGATGCCGATCACCACAAGGCCGGCGGGTGTCGGACGCAGATCGTGGCCGTCGAAACGCGCTTGCGCACCGGCGGGCAGCGTCGCGATCACCAGGCTGCCTTGCTGGACTTCGGAAGGGAACCCGCGCTGGGTGCTGTCACGTGCGACGATCTGCACGGCCGCGAGCGGCAAGGCCATCGCAGCCGCCAGCAATGCCAGTCCTGCGCGCCGCATCAGCGACCGAACCGCAGGCGCTGGCCGCCGATCGTGCCGATCACGTTGGTGCCATCCCAGACCTGTTGCCCGTTGACCCAGGTCGAAGCGATCCGCGAACGGAAGGTCATGCCTTCGAACGGCGACCATCCGCACTTCGACAGCACCGCCTCGCGACGCACCGTATAGGGCGCGTCCTCGACCAGCACGAGGTCGGCGAACTGGCCTTCACGCAGGAAGCCGCGATCGATCACGTCGAACAATTGCGCCGGCGCGTGCGCGGTCTTCTGCACCACCTGCGCCCGCGTCAGCAGGCCATCGTGCACGCGCTCTAGCGCGCACTGCAGCGCGAACTGCGTCAGCGGCAGTCCACTTGGCGCCTTCATGTAGTTCTGCTGCTTTTCTTCCCAGGTATGCGGGGCGTGGTCGGTGGCGAGCACGTCGATCACGTCGTCGGCGATGGCGCGGATCAGGGCGTCGCGATCGCGCGCGTCCTTGATCGCCGGGTTGCACTTGATCAGGTTGCCGAGACGTTCGTAATCGTCACGGGCGAACTGGAGGAAATGCACGCAGGTTTCGGCGGTGATGCGCTTGCGGCTGCCGTCGGCGCGGATCAGCGGCCCGCGTTCGAATAGGTCGAGTTCTTCCGCGGTGGAGATGTGCAGCACGTGGAGGCGGGCGTCATGGCGGCGCGCCAGTTCCACTGCCAATCGCGACGATTTCAGGCAGGCTTCGCGGCTGCGGATGTCGGGATGGAAACGCACCGGGATATCGTCGCCGTACTGCGCGACGTAGCCGGCGAGCGTCTCGTCGATCATCGGCGTGTCTTCGCAGTGGGTGATGATCGGCACCGGCGCGTCGCGGAAGATGCCGTCGAGCACCTCCGGATCGTCGACCAGCATGTTGCCGGTCGATGCGCCCATGAACACCTTCACGCCGGGCGAGGTCTTGGGATCGAGGCTGCGGATCTGTTCGAGATTGTCGTTGCTGGCGCCGAAGTAGAAGCCGTAGTTGGCGCGGGCACGGCCGGCGGCATTGGCGTACTTGGCCTCGAGCGTGGCGTGGTCGAGCGTCGGCGGCCGTGTGTTCGGCATGTCCATGAAGCTGGTGGTGCCACCGGCCACGGACGCGGTCGATTCGGTCGCGATGTCGCCCTTGTGGGTCAGGCCGGGATCGCGGAAGTGGACCTGAGCATCGATCATGCCGGGCATCAGCCAGGCGCCGCGGGCATCGACCACCTGTTCGCCGGGTTTGGCCGCCAGGCTGTCGCCGATCAGGCCGATGCGTTCGCCCTCGATGCGGACGTCGGCGTCGAATTCGCGGCCGTCGCTGACGACGCGGGCATTGGTGATGAGGATCGAGGGCATGCGGGGGTCCGGTCAGGCGGGCGGCACGGGATCGTGGCCGCCGGGGTGGAGGGGATGGCAGCGGCCCACGCGCTTGGCCGCCAGCCAGCTGCCGCGGATCGGCCCGTGGATCCGGACCGCCTCCATCGCGTAGGTCGAACAGCTGGGATGGAAGCGGCAGCGTTGGCCGAGCAGGGGGCTGATCAGCAGTTTGTAGGCACGCAACAGCCCGATCAGCATGCCGGAGACGAGGTCACGCAACAGGTTCACGGGAAATCACCGCATGTCCACGCGATCAGGTGCAGCATCCAGCGCTTGCCGAGGGGGAGTGGGCAGGTTATAACAGCCGGCTTCCCGCGCTCAAGGGATCTCGTAAGGACGTCGAAGTGGCAGTCAAGAAAACCGCAAAAACCCCCGCCAAGCCCGTCAAGAAGGCTGTCGCCAAGAAACCCGCGGCGCCCGCTCCCAAGAAAGCCCCCGTGAGCAAGAAACCGGCAGCCAAGGCGCCGGCCAAGCCCGTTGCCAAGGCCACCGCCCCGGCGAAGAAGGCCGCACAAGCCAAGGCCGCCGCACCTGCGAAGAAGCCCGCAGCGGCGCCCGCCAAGCCCGTCCCCGCCAAGAAGCCGGCCCCGGCGCCTGTCGCCAAGGCCGCGCTCGTGAAGGCGGCTGCCAAGCCGGCTTCGGCGCCTGCCAAGAAGGCCGCTCCGGCCAAGCCGGTTGCCGCGCCCGCGCCGAAGGCGACACCTGCCAAGCCCGTTCCGACCAAGCCCGCACCGACCAAGGCTGCAGCGAAGTCCGTGGCCGCACCGGCCCCGGTGCCGCCGGCGCCGCGTCCCCCGGTGCCGCGCCCGACCGGCAAGGTCGCGGTCGCGATCACCCCGGTGGTCAAGGCTCCGGTCGTCCGCGGCAAGCTGCGCGTGGTCGAGTACAAGACCGACGACGCCAGCGGTCGTCCGATCCTGCCCGCCGGCTACAAGCCACAGGCGGACGAGGAGTACATGAGCGCGTTGCAGCTCGAGTACTTCCGCCAGAAGCTACTGGAACGCCGCGCCGAACTGGTCGAGGAATCGAAGCAGACCATCGAGAACCTCAAGGAAGAAGTGCGCGATGTCGGCGACGATGCCGAGCGCGCCAGCCGCGAGACCGAGAACGCGCTGGAACTGCGTACCCGCGACCGTTACCGCAAGCTGATCAGCAAGCTCGACAGCACGCTCAAGCGCGTCGACAGCGGCGAATACGGCTACTGCGTCGATACCGGCGAGGAAATCGGCCTCGATCGTCTGGAAGCCCGTCCGCAGGCGGAGCGCACCATCGATGCGCAGGAACGCTGGGAGCACCTGCAGAAGCAGCAGGGCGATTGAACCTGCCGCGTCCCCGCATCACGCAAAAGCCCCGCCTTGGCGGGGCTTTTTTGTCAGGCGCCGTCGGCCTCGAAGCCGAACTTGCGATGCGAGCCATCGCAGAACGGCTTGTTCTGCGAGTGACCGCAGCGGCATAGCCAGGTTTCGGTGACGCGGTCGATGGTGTGGCCGGTGCCGCTGACCACTTCGAGATTGCCAATCACTTTCAAGGGACCATTGCGCTGCGGTTCCACCGCGAGCTCGCCATCGCGCGCGGTCAGCGCTTCCGATTTTTTGAGCGACGGTTCGCCAGTGGCGTGGAAGCCACCTTCGATGTGGCTGTTGTCGCAATAGGGCTTGTGCTTCGACAGGCCGCAACGACACAGTGTCCGTCGCAGGCCGGCATCCTCGCCGGCGACCTTCAACGGCGCGTTGAAGGCGAGCGGCCCGTTCTCGCGCACGCGCACGGTGTTGACGATCGGCGCGGGCTCTTCCTCGCCGCCATCATGGCGCTGGTACTGGATCGCGCCCGACGGGCACATCCGCGCGGTGAGCACCACGTCTTCGACCGATTGCGCATCCGGATGGATCCACTCGCCATCGACATTCGGCACGAAGACGTCGGGGTGGGTGAGGACGCAATTGCGCGAATGGATGCAGCGCGTACCATCGAAGAGGATGGTGACGTGCTTGCCGCGAACCGTTTCGATGGACATGGTCGACTCCTTCGATATCCGCGACGAGTCTACCCCTGCGCGCCTTTGCGCAGGCGGCGCTGCAGCCACCAGGCGAACAGCAGGGGGACGCCGGCATTGGCGAGTAGGAAGGGCAGCTCCTCCGTCACCGCGTAGCCGGCGCGGGCGACGCCGAGCCACATGTTGTAGGCGCAGACCGCGATCCAGGCGATGGCGAAGGTGACGAAGACGGTGCGCAAGGTGCGGGCATCGCGACGGAACACGAACAACAGCAGCGTGGCCAGCACGATGCCGATGGCGATGATGATCAGCGTGCGCATCCGGTTCTCCTCCCCTCGTCGACGAATCGTGCCGACACAGGAACGAGTATGCCTCAGTGAAGGTCGCGCAGATCCAGCTTGCGCAGCTTCGGCGCGCGCCAGGCGGTGATGCCGACCACGCCGAGGGTGACGCAACCGCCGGTGATGATCGCCGGCACCAGTCCGAGCAGGCGCGCCATCACGCCGTCGTAGAACGCGCCGAGTTCGTTCGACGAGCTGATGAAGATGCTGTTGATCGACGAGACGCGACCGCGCATTTCATCCGGCGTCACCAGCTGCAGGATGGTCGAGCGCAGCACCACCGACACGCCATCGCACATGCCGTAGAGCACCAACAGCGCGCCCGACAGCCACAGGTTGCGAGACAGTGCGAAGGCGATCGTGCACAGCCCGAAGCCGGAAACGGCGTACATCAGCACGCGACCGGCATGGCGTTCCAGCGGATGGCGTGCCAGCCACAGCGCGACCACGATCGATCCCAGCGCCGGCATGCCGCGCATCATCCCGAAGGCTTCTGGGCCGGCGTGGAGGATGTCCTTGATGAAGGCGGGCAGCATCGACACCGCGCCGCCGAGCAGCACCGAGAACATGTCGAGGGCCATCGCGCCGAGCATGACCTGCTGCGAGAACACGAAGTCCAATCCTTTGCCGATGCTGGTGAAGATCGGCTCGCGCTGCGGTGGCGGTGGCGGTTCGGTCACCGCCAGCGTGAACACCGCGATCGCCGCGGCAAGGCCGAGCAGGAACGCTACCAGGTAGGCGATCTCGATGCCGGCCCAGCCGGTGAGGGCGCCGCCCAGTGCCGGGCCGAACACCAGCCCGGTCTGGAACACCACGCTGCCGAGACTGGCGCCGCGCACGAACTGTTCACGAGGCAGCACGCGCGCGAACAGCGCGTTGTAGACCGGGCCGAGGAAGGAACGCACGATGCCGTTCAGGCCGACGGCGACGTACATCAGGGCGAGGTTGCCGTGCAGTGCCGGGGTGCGCGCGACCAGCAACAGCAACAGCGGCGTCGCGGCGAGGCCGAGGCAGGCGACCGCGCCGAGCTTGCGTCGCGGCAGGTGGTCGACGAGATAGCCGGCGAACGGCGCGACCACGAAGAACGGCAGCACTTCGGCGAGGCCGATCATGCCGAGCGCGAACGGGCTGCGAGTCAGTTCGTAGACATGCCAGCCAACGGTGACCGCGGCGATCTGGTAGCACAGCATCGTGCAGATGCGGTACACCATCAATTGCAGGAAGCCGCGATTGCGCAGGGGCGAGGCGGCGGGAGCGGTCGCGGTGTCGTTCACTGGGCCTGCGCTGCGGTGGTCTTGATGAAATCGAGCAGGGCGGCGAGGCCATTGCTGCGGGTCGGCGACAGGTGCTTGGCCAGGCCGATCGTGGAGATGTAGTCCGGCGACGTCGCCAGGATTTCGCTGGCCGGACGTCCCGAATAGACGCGCAGCGCGAGATAGATCAGGCCGGAGACGATCGTCGAATCGCTGATCGCCTGGAAGTCGAGGCGCGCGGCATTGCCGCTGGCGACGATCCACACCTTCGATTGGCAGCCGAGCAGGCGATGTTCTTCGGTCTTGAGCGTATCCGGCAGGTCGGGCAGCTTGCGGCCAAGGTCGATCAGGTACTGGTAGCGCTCGGACCAGTCACCGAATAGCGAGAATTCGTCGGCGATCGCAGCCTGCGCTTCGAGGGCCGTCGCTTCGAGCGGGAATTGCGACGCGCTCATGCACGCTTCCAGCGAACGCCTGCGGGCGTGTCTTCCAGCAGGATGCCCTCGTTTGCGAGCTGGTCACGGATGGCGTCGGCGCGGGCGAAATCGCGGGACTTCTTGGCTTCGTTGCGTTCGTCCACCAATTGCTGGATGCGTGCATCGTCGTCGCCGGAGGCGCCGCGCGCGAACCATGCCGCGGGATCCTGTTGCAGCAGGCCGAGCGCCAGCCCGGCGCCGAGCAATTCCGACTTCAGGCGGGCACGATCGTCACCGCTGGCCTTGCGTGCCTCGCCGGCAATGCGGGCGATCTCGGCAAGCGCCTGCGGCGTGTTGAGATCATCATCGAGCGCGGCTTCGATGCCAGCGGGAATCGCGGCCCGAGCATCGACATCAGCGAGATCGCGCAGCGTGCCGTAGAGGCGATCGAGCGTGCGCACGCCCTGGTCGACCACGGCGTCGCTCCATTCCAGCGGCTGGCGATAGTGGGCGGAGAGCAGGGCGTAACGCAGGGCTTCCGGCGGATGCGCACGCACTAGGTCGTGCACCTTCTCGATGTTGCCCAGCGACTTGCTCATCTTGGCGCCGCCGAAGTTGAGCATGCCGTTGTGCATCCACCAGCGCGCGAACGGCTTGCCGCCATGCGCGCATTCGCTCTGCGCGACTTCGTTCTCGTGGTGGGGGAATTGCAGGTCGATGCCGCCGGCGTGGATGTCGATGGTGTCGCCGAGGTGCGCTTCCGCCATCGCCGAGCATTCGATGTGCCAGCCCGGGCGACCGCGTCCCCACGGCGAGTCCCAACCCGGGAGGTCGTCGGTCGACGGCTTCCACAGCACGAAGTCGCCGGGATCGCGCTTGTACGGCGCCACTTCGACGCGCGCGCCGGCCAGCATGTCCTCGGGGTCACGGCGCGACAGCTTGCCGTACTCGGGGAAGCTCGCCACCGAGAACAGCACGTGGCCTTCGGCGGCGTAGGCGTGGCCATCGGCGATCAGGCGTTCGCACATGGCGATGATCTGCGGGATGTGGTCCGTCGCGGCCGGTTCCATGTCGGGCGCGAACACCCCGGTCACGCCGAGCGCGGCCATGTCCTCGCGATAGGCCGCGGCGAAACGGTCGGTGATCGCCGAAATTGGCGTGCCCGATTCCTTGGCGGCCGCGTTGATCTTGTCGTCGACGTCTGTGATGTTGCGCGCGTAGCGCAGGCCGCCGAAACGCCGGCGCAGCAGGGACGCCAGGACCCCGAACACCACCGGGCCGCGGGCGTTGCCGATATGCACGTAGTTGTAGACCGTCGGGCCACAGACATACAGGGTCGGGCCGGAGGGCGACGCGGGCACGAAGGGATCGACCAAGCGGGTCAGGGTGTTGTAGAGATGGAGGCTCATCGGACGGGAAAACGTGACGAGCACTGATTTTATGCGATACGGGGCTCAAAACACCCGCATCAGCTCGATATGGAACTGATCGTAGGAGTAGGCGCCGACCGCTTGGGGGGTATTGGTGCGCAGCAGGCCCGCCTTGAAGTACCAGTCATTGCGGCTGCGTGGGCTGACCACGTTGGCTTCGATCAGGCGCGACGGCCTCCAGCCGGAATCGGCGTCGCCCTGGCGGCCGTAGCCGACCGCGCCCTGGAACTGCCAGCGCCTGAAGAAGCGCCGTATCTGCAGCGTCGGGACCGCTTCGGCATACCAGCGCGGCGAGTAGTAGTCGGACAGATGGGGGTCGCTGCTCTGGAAATAGCGCGTGCGCAACTGCAGGCTGAGGCCCCATTCCGGCTTGAGGACGCGAACGTAACGGGCGCGCAGGTGGAGGCGGGTGTTGCCGTCGGAAAAATGCTGGGCGCCGACCATGGCGGTGGCGACGTCGCGCTCGTCGAACGGCAGGTCGTAGGCGGCGCCGACGAACGTATAGGTGTGGTGGGCGGCCAGTTCCCGTGGGGATTCGACGACATCGCGTTCCAGGAAATATTCCTGGCGATTGGCGGCATCCTTGAACACGCTGGCCGAGCCGAGCCATGTCCTGCCATCGCTGCCCAGTTGCCCGTTCCATTTCCAATCGCCACCCCCGGCGAAACGGTAGTACACGCGATCGCTGCTCTGCGCCCTGTTGCCGAGCGGGGAAAAGCGCGCTCGTTCGAGGCGCAGGCCCTGGTAGTGCTCGATGTCGACGTGCCGGAGATCGAAGTTCACGCCTGTCCGCAGCGAACCGGAGTGCTCGGAGTCGCGGCTGTCGAAGACATCCACCCCGATCGCTTGCTGTGCGCCTACCGGCGCCGCGACGAGAAAGAGCGTGAACAAGATTGCACGATGATTCATTTGGTGTCCCATTTCTTGCGCAAGCCCATCAGTTCCGCGGCATAGCCCCAGACGCAGACAGGTTGCAGGATGATGCTGTAGAGGAAGACATAAAGCATGACGCTCACGGGCTTGTGGCGCAGCTTGAGGTGCTGGCGTTGCAGCATGCGGTGTTGCACCCGGTAGATGACCCCCGTCCACAGCAATGTCAGTGGAAGGATCAGCAGCGTCCACAGGCTCACCAGCCAGTAGTAGCCGAAGAGCGCCAGGAGGATTCCGGGAACGAAGGCGAAGGTGTAAGTGAGGTCCAGCGGCAGGAACAGCAGGTTCCACCACACGAACAACGTGCTCATGCGTCTTTTGAACAAGAGCCGCCAATGGTGGCGAAAGGCCTCCATCAGGCCGCGCGACCAGCGCTTGCGCTGGCGGGCGAATTGCGCGAACCGGTCCGGCACGTTGGTGAAGACCAGGGCGTCCTCGGCGTAACCGATGCGCGCGCCGCGCGCGAGCAAGGCCCAGGACAGCACGATGTCCTCGCCGACGCAGTGGGGCCAGCCGCCGACCTCGAGCAACGCGCTGCGCTCGTACAGGGAGAATGCACCCTGCGCCACCAGGGTGCCGTGGTACATGCTCTGCATGCGCTTGACCGCCGCGATGCCGAAGAAATAGTCCCATTCCTGCACGCCGGCGATCATGTTGACGGTGGCGTTCCGCGCCAGCACCTCTCCGGCGACCGCGCGCGTCCCCGGCGGATCGCTGATCTTGCGTTCCACGATGTGGCGCAACGCATTGCTGTGCAGCCAGCTGTCGCCGTCGACGGTGACGATCAATTCGTGGCTGGCGATCTCGAGGCCACGATTCAACACCGCCGATTTCCCGGCGTTGGTGGGGTAGTGCTGGATTCGAAAGTGCGCGCGCGGGTTGCCGTAGCCGAGGTCGGTTTCGATGATGCCTCCGGCGACGTAGAGCGTGTCATCGGTCGAACCATCGTCGAGCACGATGACTTCGTAATCGCCCGGATAGTCCTGTGTCGCCAAGCTACGCAAGGTGTCGGCGACCGACAACGACTCGTTGTAACAGGCGACCAGGATGCTCACCGCCGGATAGCGCGCGGGCATCATGCGCGGCGGTCGCCGATCCAGCGCGATCGTCGCCATCAGGAACATGTTCATGAAACCGGGAACGTAGGCGATCATGGCGATGATCGTCAAAGCGAGCGGGAAACCGATTTGTCCGGACAGATCGCTCAGCCATGGCTGCGATGCCCAGATGCTGAAAATCATCCAGGCGATTGCGAGCAGCAGCACGAACAGATACTTCCCGCGCGGGTTGACATAGAACAGGGATCTTCGGCGCGGCAGGAATTCGGCATCGCTCTCGATGAGGCCCGAGCCCCAACCGTTGGCGCGTATCTGATGCGCGTTGAGCGACGAGCGGGGGCCCACGAGGTCGTCGATGATTTCGATTTTTTTCGTCGCGCGCGCACGCGCTTTCGATGGCCTCGCCACCATTCTGGATCCCCCCCGGGATACAAGTAGGTTGCGAATATGGCCGTGTGTTCGTGAAATGGATGTCGTTCGAAACGACTTTTCTGAAGGGAAATCGGCGAACGAGTCAGGTTCGGGATGCGATGTGCGCATCATGAATATTCATGTGGATGAATTTTTTCGACAAGCTATTGATTTCGATCCGAGCCATTGCGGGAAACTGTGACGGCTGTTGATTTACACGCAATAGTGAAGGCATAGGCGGCCACCAGCAGGCTGCCGCTGGAAAAGAACAAGAACCAGGCTCTGTGGGCGGTCTTGCGGACGACGGTTCGTGACATTTCGGGATGACTCCTTCGGGTGGGAAGGGCCATGCTCGATGGGGAGTGTGGGTGCGTCGTCCGAATCGGCGGATTCGTGCGCCCGTGGCGTGCCGATGATCCGCCAGAAACGAAAAACCGCCTTGCGGCGGCTTCTGCGTACAACTCTTGATTGGTCGGGGAGACAGGATTCGAACCTACGACCTCTACGTCCCGAACGTAGCGCTCTACCAGACTGAGCTACACCCCGATGAGCCGACAAGTTTAACCGGCCATCCCAGGTACGGCAAGTGGGGCGGCCCGGCAGACGGCGTGGCCCGCTAGAATTGTCGAATCCCTGAACGATCCCCTTGTGGAATGGCGTGACCGTGATCAAACCGCGTACCCCGGCCGGCGTGCTGGAACTGTTGCCCCGCGAGCAGGTGGTATTTCAGCGCATGCTGGATGGCATCCGTTCCACCTTCGAATCGTTCGGATTCCTGCCGGTGGAGACCCCGGTGTTCGAACTGTCCGAAGTGCTGCTGACCAAGACCGGTGGCGAAACCGAGCGCCAGGTGTATTTCGTGCAGTCGACCGGTGCGCTGGAGAAACAAGAGGCAGGCTTGCCGGAAATGGCGCTGCGCTTCGATCTCACGGTACCGCTGGCGCGTTATGTCGCCGAGCACGAACACGAGCTGGTATTCCCGTTCCGTCGCTACCAGATGCAGCGCGTCTATCGCGGCGAGCGCGCCCAGCGCGGGCGTTTCCGCGAGTTCTACCAGTGCGACATCGACGTGATCGGCAAGGATGCGTTGTCGCCGCGCTATGACGCCGAAATCCCCGCCGTCATCCATGCCGTGTTCGAGAAACTGGCGATCGGCGAATTCACCATCCAGTTCAACCACCGCAAGCTGCTGCGCGGCTTCTTCGAAGGCCTCGGGATCGAAGGCGAGCGCCAGGACCTGGTGCTGCGCGAACTCGACAAGCTGGACAAGCGCGGCGAGGAAGCGGTGCACGCAACCCTGACCGGCGATGGCTTCGGTCTGTCGGCGGAGACGGCCGATCGCCTGCTGGCGTTCTCGCGCATCCGTTCCACCGGCCATGCCGATGCGTTGGCCAAGCTGGAATCGTTGGGAGCGGGCACGGCGCAGTTCGAGGAAGGCCGCCAGGCGCTGCGCGATACCCTGGAGCAGTTGAAGGCGATGGGCATTCCGGAATCGCGTTACGCGATCAACCTGTCGATCGCGCGCGGCCTCGACTACTACACCGGGATCGTTTACGAGACCACCTTGAACGCGCATCCGCAGATCGGTTCGATCTGCTCGGGCGGGCGTTACGAGGATCTCGCCAGTCACTACACCAAGTCGAAGTTGCCGGGCGTCGGCATTTCGATCGGACTGTCACGATTGTTCTGGCAATTGCGCGAGGCCAGCCTGTTGCCGATGGCCGAGAACGGCGTGGACGTGCTGGTCGCCTTGCTCGACGACAACGGCTTCGCCGACGCGTTGGCGCTCTCGCAGCGTTTGCGCGTGGCCGGCTGGAAGGTCGAGACGCAGATGGAATCGCGCAAGATCGCCAAGCAGTTCCTATACGCCGACAAGGCCGGCATTCGCGTGGTGGTCCTGCGTGGCGACAGCGAGCGAGCCAACGACCAGGTCACGCTGAAGGATCTGCGCAGCGGCGAACAGCAGACGGTGGCGATGGCGCAACTGGAGCCGGCATTGCAGGCGATCCTGGGAGAGAAGGCATGATCCGCCTCGATGGTCATTCGCTGACGCGCACGCAGCTGGTCGCGATCGCGCGCGGCGCGCAGGTCGAACTCGATCCGGCGGCGCTGCTGAAGGTCGAGCGTGCCGCGAATTTCCTCGCCGAACAGGTCGCTCGCGAGGAGCCGATCTACGGCGTCTCCACCGGCTTCGGCAGCAATGCCGACAAGTTGCTCGGCGCGCACCCGTTGCGCGACGAGTTGCCGGATGCGAAATCGTCCGGTCGTTCGCTGCACGCCGAGCTGCAGGACAACCTGATCACCACCCATGCCGTGTGCGTGGGCGAACCGTTCGCACCGGACGTGGTGCGGGCGATGCTCGGCATCCGCATCAACACCTTGTTGCGCGGTCATTCCGGCATCCGCGTGCAGACCTTGCAGGCGCTTGCGGCGATGCTCAATGCCGGCGTGGTGCCGGTGGTGCCGCAGCTGGGATCGGTCGGCGCTTCGGGCGATCTCGCGCCGCTGTCGCATCTCGCCATTGTCCTGCTCGGCGGCGGCGAAGCGTTCTTCGATGGCGAACGCATGTCGGGTAGCGATGCGCTCAAGCGTGCCGGACTCGTGCCGGTGACGCTGAGTTACAAGGAAGGCCTGGCACTCAACAACGGTACCGCGCAGATGCTGGCGACCGGCGTGCTGGCACTGGACGAACTGGAATATCTGCTCGATACCGCCGACCTTGCCGCGGCGATGACCATCGATGCCTTTGCCGGTCGTCTCGGGGCGTTCGCGGAGGAAGTGCATGCCTTGCGTCCGCATCCGGGCCAGGTGCAGGTCGCGAAGAACCTGCGCACCCTGCTGAAGGGCTCGACCTTGGCCGATATTCCCTATCACCTGGTGCCGCGTCATCGCAACTGGTTGCCCCAGAGCTGGGACACGTCGGAATCGCAGGCGCTCAGTTTCGACATCGGCTGGGAATGGGTGCCGAACACGCAGCGCCACGGCCGCGAAAAGTTCTACCAGCGTTTCAAGCCGTTCCGTGGTGGCAAAAAGCACCAGCCGCAGGACAGCTACAGCTTGCGTTGCATCCCGCAGGTGCATGGCGCGGTGCGCGATGCGGTGGCGCACGCCGCGCGCGTACTCGAGATCGAACTCAACGCGGTCACCGACAATCCGCTGATCTTCCCCGATCGCGAAGCGCAATACGTGGAAGAGCAGGTGATTTCGGCCGGCCATTTCCACGGCATGCCGCTGGCGCTGGCGATGAGCGCGGTGAAGGCGGCGATCCCGGTGCTGGCGTCGATCAGCGAGCGCCGCATCAACAAGCTGGTCGACCCCGCGACGAACGATGGCTTGCCGGCTTTCCTGATCGGCAACGAGGACGCGACTGAATCTGGCTTCATGATCATCCAGTACACCGCGGCGGCGATCGTCAACGATCTTGCCAGCCGCGCGATGCCGGCATCGGTGTACTCGGTGCCGACCAGCGCCAATGCCGAGGATCATGTGTCGATGGGCGCCAACGAGGCGCGCCACGTGCTGGCGATGTGCGGCGATCTCGGCAAGGTGTTGGGGCTGGAGCTGATGACCGCTGCGCAGGCGTTGGACCTCCGTCGCGACATGATCAATGCCGCTCGCGATCTCGCCGATCGTGCCGATGCCGCCATGTTCGCGCGCAAGGTGCAGGGCGCGCCGCTGTCCGGTGACGCCGCACAGGCGGGTTTCATCGCCGAGGTCGATGCGCTGCGGGTCGAGCTGTCGGATGCCGACGCCTTCCACCCGGGCGATGCCGTCAAGCGCGCCCATGCCGCGGTGCGTGGGGAGATCGCCTTCCTCGAGCGCGACCGCGCGCTGGACGGCGACGTCCGCCGGGCGGTGGAGCTGGTGGCCCAGCGCCGGGTCGATGCCGGGCTGCGTAGCGGGACAGATGCGGCCTGAATCCCGGATCTGACTGATTCCTGAGCAGGGCCGCGAGGCCCTTGACGCGCTGGCACATTCACGGTTTAATGTATTAACACGCTAATACATTAATGTGATGAAACAGCGCGAAATCACCGTTCTTCCCTACGACGCGGAAACCGCGATCTCGGCGCTGGCCGAGGCTTTGAATGCCTGCAAGTCGGCGCAGGAGGTCCGGGCCTTCCTCGTCGACCTGTGCACGCCGGCCGAGCTGGAGGCCTTGTCCGATCGCTGGAAGGTCGTGCCGCACCTGTTGCTGGGCGAGCCCTACCGTGAAGTCCACGAACGTACGGCGGTCAGCGTTACCACCATCGGCCGGGTCGCGCGCACGCTCGAGCGCGGATCCGGCGGTTATGCCACTGCAGCGCGGCGCCTGCGCCTGCCCGAAACCTCCGGAGCACGATCATGAGCCCGCCTATCCAGATGACCCCGGTGCGCGATCGCCTGCGGGTTGCCATCCAGAAGAACGGACGCCTCAGCGACCCGGCACGGGCGTTGCTGTCGTCTTGTGGACTGTCCTGGCGCGAGAGCCCGGACAAGCTGTTCTGCTACGGCGAAAGCGCGCCGGTCGACTTGTTGCTGGTGCGCGATGACGACATTCCCGGCCTGATCGCCAGCGGCCTGTGCGATCTCGGCGTGGTCGGTCGCAACGTGCTCGACGAGCAGATGAGCGACCAGCGCGGCAAGGGTCGCGAGGCCGGCGTTCGCGAGATGCGCGCCCTCGGCTTCGGTGGCTGCCGCTTGTCGATCGCGGTGCCGAACGAGTGGGAATGGAGCGGGCCGGCGATGCTGGCCGGCAAGCGTCTCGCCACCTCGTATCCGGCGCTGCTGCGCGATTGGCTGGCGCGCAATGGCGTCGAGGCCGATATCGTCGAATTATCGGGATCGGTGGAAATCGCGCCGCGCCTGGGTCAGGCCGACGCGATCTGCGACCTAGTGTCGAGTGGAGCGACACTCGCGGCGAACCAGCTCAAGGCGGTCGAGGACATCCTGCAATCGGAAGCGGTGATCGCCGGCCCCGTGCGCGATTTCGACCCGGCGCTTGCCGGCATCGCCGACATGTTGCTGCGCCGCCTCGACGGCGTGATGAAGATCCGCGACAGCAAATTGCTGATGTTCCAGGCGCCGCGTGCGGCGCTCGATGATGTGCTGCCACTGCTGCCGGATGCCGAACCGCCGACGATGTATCCGGTCGATGGCGACGGCATGCTGGCGTTGCAGGCGCTATGCCACGGCGTGGTCACTTGGCAACGCTTGGAAGAACTCAAGCGCGCCGGTGCGCGTGGACTGATGGTGTTGCCTGTGGAGCGGATGCTGGCATGAACAGGATCGATTGGAATGCATTGGATGCCGGTGCGCGCGAGGAAGTGCTGCAACGCCCGACGCGCGCGTCTTCCGCGCTCGTGCGCGGCGACGTGCAGAGCATCCTCGAGGACGTCGCGGCGCGTGGGGATGACGCCCTGCGCGTGCTGACAGCCCATTACGATGGTGTCGAGCTGGAGCGCTTCGAAGTCGATGCCAGCGAATTCGCCGCGGCGGAGTCGCAGGTCTCGAAGGAGCTGCGTGACGCGATCGAGGAAGCGGCGGGTCGGATCGAAGCCTTCCACCGCGCCGGCATGCCGCAGCCGTATCGCGTCGAAACCGCCAATGGCGTGGTTTGCGAACGGGTATCGCGACCGATCAACCCGGTCGGCCTGTACGTGCCGGCGGGCAGCGCGCCGCTGCCGTCGACGGCATTGATGCTGACGATTCCGGCGATGCTCGCGGGCTGTCCGGACATCGTGCTGTGCACGCCGCCGCGCAAGGATGGCAGCGCCGATCCCGCGGTGCTGGTCGCAGCACGACGCGTGCCCAACGTGCGGGTGTTCAAGCTCGGCGGCGCGCAGGCGATCGCGGCGATGACCTTCGGCACGGCAACGATCCCGCGTTGCGACAAACTGTTCGGACCCGGCAATGCCTATGTCGACGAGGCCAAGCGCCAGGCCTCGCAGCGCAGCGATGGCCCCGCGATCGACATGCCGGCCGGTCCGTCGGAGGTGCTGGTGATCGCCGATGCCGGCGCTAACCCTAGTTTCATCGCCGCCGACCTGTTGTCGCAGGCCGAACATGGTCCGGATTCGCAGGTGTTGCTGTTGTCGGACTCGCCGGAACTGCTCGATGCGGTCGCGGTGGCGATCGACGATGAACTTCCGAAGCTGCCGCGCGCCGAGATCGCCCGCAAGGCACTGCGGGCGTCGCGCCTGATTCAGGTCCGCGATCCCGCGCAGGCGATTGCGATCAGCAATCTCTATGCGCCCGAGCACTTGATCCTGTCGCTGCGCGATCCGCGCGCATGGCTCGACCAGGTGACATCGGCGGGCACGGTCTTCATGGGCGACTGGACGCCGGAGTCGCTGGGGGATTACTGCAGCGGCAGCAACCACGTGTTGCCGACTGGCGGCGCAGCGCGCGCCTGGAGCGGCCTGAGCGTCGGCAGCTTCATGAAATCCTTGAGCGTGCAGACCGCCAGCCGCGACGGCTTGCGCACCATCGGTCCCTGCGCGGTGACGTTGGCGAACGCCGAAGGCTTGCAGGCGCACGCGCTGGCGGTCACCGTGCGCATGGCGGAACCGGCATGAGCACGGCAGCCAACCTGTTACGCGCGGACCTGCGTGAATTCGCCGGCTACAAATCGGCGCGCAGCGATCGCATCACCGGCGATGTATGGTTGAACGCCAACGAATCGGCGTGGGCGAATGACGGCGATGCCGCTGGCGCCTGCCGTCGTTACCCGGAGCCGCAGCCGCAGCTGTTGTGCCAGCGCCTGGTGGAACTGTATGGCGTGGCGGCCGATCGCCTGATGGTCGGGCGCGGCAGCGACGAAGCGATCGACGTGCTGGTGCGCGCGTTCTGCGCGCCGGGGCAGGGCGCCATCGTCACCGCGCCGCCGGTCTTCGGCATGTATGCGGTCTGTGCGCGCCTGCACGGTGTCCGCGTGGTCGAAGTGCCGCTGGTGGATACGGCCGCCGGACTGGTCACCGATATCGATGCGATGGCGGATACCGCAGTAGCCCAGGCGGCCTCGCTGGTCTTCGTCTGCTCACCGGGCAATCCGTCGGGCGAGTCGGTGGATGCGGCGACGATCGTGCGACTGCTGCAGCGCCTGCAGGGACGCGCGATTGTCGTGGTCGACGAAGCCTACGTCGAATATGCATCGCAACCTTCGCTGGTGCCGCTGATCGACGAATACGACAACCTGGTCGTCCTGCGCACCTTGTCGAAGGCGCACGCGCTGGCATCGGCGCGCATCGGCGTGGCGATCGCCCAGCCGGAACTGATCGCGATGATCCGCCGTTGCCAGGCGCCATACCCGCTGCCGGGTCCGGCGGTCGTGCAGGCACTGCAGGCACTGGAACCCGCCGCGCTCGCCGCCACCGCGGCGCATGTCGAGGAAGCGAAGGTGGAGCGCGCGCGCGTCCAGGCTGCGCTCGAGGCGACGCCGGGTGTCCGTCGCGTCTACCCCTCCGCCGGCAACTTCCTGCTGGTACGCTTCGACGATGCCGAAGGCGCGTACCGCGCACTGCTGTCGTCCGGCGTGGTGGTGCGCGACATGCGCGCGATGCCGCAACTGGACGATGCCTTGCGCATCACCATCGGCCGCCCCGAAGACAACCAACGCATGCTGGCCGCCCTGCGTCCGGCGAAGGACCTTGCCGCATGAGCCAGCCCATCCTGTTCGTCGATCGCGACGGCACCCTGATCGAAGAACCTTCGGACTTCCAGATCGACCGCTACGAGAAGCTGCGCTTCGTCGAGGGCGTGATTCCGGCGATGCTGGAATTGCGCGATGCCGGCTACGAGTTCGTGATGGTGACCAACCAGAACGGACTTGGCACGCCGTCCTTCCCGCAGGCCGATTTCGACGCACCGCACGCGCTGATGATGCAGGTGCTGGAAAGCCAGGGCATCCGCTTCCGTGAAGTGCTGATCGATCCCAGCTTCGCCCACGATCCGCTGCCCACGCGCAAGCCGGCGGTCGGCCTGGTGATGCACTACCTGCGCGAACGCAGCTTCGATCCGCAGCGCAGCGCGATGATCGGCGACCGCGATACCGACATCCAGTTCGCGCAGAACATGGGCATCCGCGGATTCAAGTTGAAGTCGCCGCAGTTCGGCGAGGGCCTGGCGTGGTCGCAGATTCCCGCCGCGGTGCTCGGTGGCACGCGCACCGCGGCGGTCGAGCGTTCGACCAACGAAACGAAGATCGTCGCCAGCGTCGATCTCGACGCCGCCGGGCCGCAGAAGATCCAGACCGGCATCGGCTTCTTCGACCACATGCTGGAACAGCTCGGCAAGCACGGCGGTTTCGCGCTGGCGGTCGATTGCGAGGGCGACCTCCACGTCGACGAGCACCACACCGTCGAGGATTGCGCGCTGGCGATCGGCCAGGCCCTGAAACAGGCGCTGGGCGACAAGCGCGGGATCGGCCGTTATGGATTCACCCTGCCGATGGACGACGCGCTGGCGACCGCGGCGCTCGATCTTTCCGGGCGCGCGTATTTCGTCTTCGACGGCGAATTCGAGCGTGAACAGGTCGGCGAATTGTCGACGGAGCTGGTCCCGCACTTCTTCCGTTCGCTGTGCGATGCCGCCGGCATCAACCTGCACCTGTCGGTGGAGGGCGAGAACGACCACCACATGATCGAAGCCTGTTTCAAGGTCGTCGGGCGCGCGCTACGCCAGGCGATCCGTCGCGACGGCGTCGAGTTGCCGAGCACCAAAGGCCAGCTGTGACCCGAATTGCGCTCATCGATGCCGGCGGCGCCAATCTCGGCTCCGTGCGGGACGCGTTGGAGCGGCTGGGGGCGCAGGTCGCGGTCGTGCGCGACGGCGACGGCCTGCGCGACGCCGAGCGGGTGATCCTGCCCGGTGTCGGCGCGGCGGAGCCGGGGATGCGCCTGTTGCGCGAACGCGGATTCGTCGAAGTCCTGCGCGCATCAAGGCAGCCGTTGCTGGGCGTCTGCCTCGGCATGCAGTTGCTGTTCGAGGGTTCCGAGGAAGGCGATGTCGAATGCCTGGGTCTGATTCCCGGGCGGATTTTCAGGCTGCAGGAAGCGCCGGGCGTGCGCGTGCCGCACATGGGCTGGAACACCTTGCAAACGGTGCAGGACAGTCCGTTGATGGCGGGCATTGACGATGCATCCAGCGTGTATTTCGTTCACAGCTATGCCGCGCCGGTGACTGCCGACTGCATCGCCGGCTGCGAGCATGGCCAGCCTTTCGCCGCCATCGTGCAGCGCGGCCATGTGTGTGGTGCGCAATTCCATCCCGAACGTTCGGGCACGATCGGAGCGCGTTTGCTTTCCAATTTCCTTGCGTGGTCGCCATGAGTTTCACCGTCTATCCCGCCATCGACGTTCGCGATGGCCGCGTGGTGCGCCTGCGCCAGGGCGATTACGCGCAGGAAACCCGCTACGGGGACGATCCGCTGGCGCTGGCAACGCGCTATTCCGAAGCCGGGGCGAGATGGCTGCACCTGGTCGATCTCGATGCCGCGCGTGCCGGCGGCTACACGCTGGCGCCCTTGCTGCGTGCGATCAGCGATCGCACCGGCCTCCACGTGCAGACAGGCGGAGGCGTGCGCGACGAAGCCGGTGTCGAAGCCATCCTCGAAGCAGGCGCGCAGCGCGTGGTGATCGGATCCTTGGCGGTGCGCGAACCGGAACTGGTGAAGGGATGGCTACGCACGTTTGGCGCAGGGCACCTGACCATCGCGCTGGATACGCGCCAGGACGATGATGGCGAATGGCGATTGCCGGTGCACGGCTGGACGGAATCATCCGAGCAGACCTTGTTCGATCTTGCGGCGGACTACGCCGATGCAGGGCTGCAGCATCTCCTGTGCACCGACATCAGCCGCGACGGCATGTTGAGCGGCCCGAGCCTCGGGCTGTACGACGAATTGTGTCGCCGTTTCCCGCAGCTGGACGTGCAGGCCAGCGGCGGCATCCGTGACGCCGCCGACGTCGCCGCGGCGCGCAAGGCCGGCTGTGCCGGCGCGGTGCTCGGCAAATCCTTGCTGGATGGCCGCCTGTCGCTGAAGGATGCGCTGCGATGCTGAGTCGCCGCATCATTCCCTGCCTGGACGTCCGCGATGGCCGCGTGGTCAAGGGCGTACGCTTCCGCGATCACGTCGACATGGGCGACATCGTCGAGCTGGCGCAACGCTATCGCGACGAAGGCGCCGACGAGCTGGTGTTCTACGACATCACCGCCAGCCCGCAGGGCCGCAGCGTCGATCGCGACTGGGTGCGCCGGGTTTCGCGCACCATCGACATCCCGTTCTGCGTGGCGGGCGGCATTCGCAGCGTCGACGATGCCCACGCCGTGCTCAATGCCGGCGCCGACAAGGTTTCGATCAATACCCCGGCACTGGAACGCCCCGAATTGATCGGCGAGATCGCCGACGCTTTCGGCGTGCAATGCGTGGTGGTCGGGATCGATTCGCAGCGCGACGGCGATGGCGAATGGCGGGTGCGCAGTCATACCGGCGACCCCGCGCAGACGCGGGCATTGCCAAGACGCACGCTCGATTGGGTGGTGGAAGCGCAACAGCGCGGCGCCGGCGAGATCGTGCTCAACTGCATGGACAGCGACGGCGTGCGCGACGGCTACGACATCGCCCAGCTGTGCGAAGTGCGCAAATTGGCGACGGTGCCGCTGATCGCTTCGGGCGGCGCCGGCACGATCGACCATTTCGAGATGGCGTTCCTCGATGCCGATGTCGATGGCGCGCTCGCCGCCAGCGTGTTCCACTCCGGTGCGGTGCGCATTCCCCAACTCAAGCGCGAACTCTTCGCGCGCGGCATTGCAATGAGACTGCCATGACGACCCCTGGTTTTGACATCGAATCCCTGGACTGGTCGAAATCCCCGGATGGCCTGTTGCCGGCGATCGTGCAGGACGCCGACACCCTGCGCGTGCTGATGCTCGGATACGTGAATCGCGAATCCCTTGCGCGCACGCTGGCATCCGGGCACGTGACGTTCTTCAGTCGTAGCCGCGGCAGCTTGTGGACCAAGGGCGAAAGCTCGGGCCATTTCCTCGACCTGGTCTCGCTGGAAGCGGATTGCGACAACGACACCGTGCTGGTGATGGCGCATCCCCATGGCCCGACCTGCCATCTTGGCCGCACCAGTTGCTTTGCGGATGCGCGTGGGGATGGATTGGCGGAGCTCGATCGCCTGATCGCGACCCGCGAGTCCGGGCGTCCCGAGGGCAGCTACACCACTCGGCTCTTCGAGGGCGGGGTCCGTCGGATCGCACAGAAGGTGGGCGAGGAGGGCGTCGAAACCGCGTTGGCGGCAGTGGCCCAGGGCGATGCCGAGTTGCTGGGCGAAAGCGCCGACCTGCTGTACCACTTGCTGGTGTTGCTGCGTTCGCGCGGGCTCGGCTTGGCCGATGCGCTCAAGGTGCTGGAGCAACGCGCGCGTTGAGTGGCGGTTGAACGGTCATCCGGCTGGCGGATAATCGCCGGATGCGCACATCGACTTCCAAGTTCTGCCTGCTGGCCGTTGCCGGCCTGTTCGCCACTCCGTTGCTGCACGCGGCGACGATGCAGGGTCGCGTCTGCCTCGATCCCGGCACGACTGCGTCCTGTCCCACCAGCGCGAAGGGCGTTGCTGACGTCGCCATCTCCAACGGCCGCCAGATCGTTCGCAGCGATGCCGATGGCCGCTACAGCATCGAAGTCGAGGACGGGGATACCGTGTTCGCGATCAAGCCAGCGGCGATGGCGTTCGCCAATCGCGCCAACGGCCTGCCGCGTTTCTGGCAGCACTACGTGCCGAACGGTTCGCCCAAGCTGAAATACGGCGGAATCGCGCCGTCGTCGTCCCTGCGGTTCGATGTCGCGCTGCGACCGCTGGGCAAGGTGCCGGGCGTGCTCGACATGCTGGTATTCGGGGATCCGCAGCCGAAATCCTTGAAGGATGTCGGCTACTATGACCACGACATCGTCGCGCCGCTGGTCGGGCACACCAATACGCGCCTCGGCATTTCGCTTGGCGATATCGCCAACGACGATCTTTCGTTGTATCCGGCGATCAATGCCGTCACCACGCGCCTGCACCAGCCGTGGCTGCATGTGCCGGGCAACCACGACATGGACACCGACGCCGCCGGCGATGCCCATGCGCTCGATTCCTTCCGCAACGTCTTCGGCCCCGACACCTATGCCTGGCAGGAACCGCAGACGAATTTCATCGTCCTCGACGATGTGGTGATGACGCCGGGCAAGGCGCCCGGTTACATCGGCGGCTTCCGCGACGACCAGTTCGCTTTCCTGGAGTCGGTGCTGCCGATGCTCGATCGCAGCCGCCTGCTGGTGCTGTCGATGCACATCCCGCTGTTCGAGCCTGCCGGAAAGGACACGTTTCGCGACGCCGACCGCGAACGCCTGTTCGCGCTGATCAAGGATTTCCCGCACGTGCTGGTGCTGAGCGCGCATTTGCACGCGCAGCAACACTGGTTCCACGATGCGTCGACCGGTTGGCATGGCGCGCAACCGCTGCACGAATACAACGTCGGCGCCGCCTGCGGGGCGTTCTGGTCGGGAGTGAAGGACTCCGCCGGCATTCCGGCATCGACCATGTCCGACGGCACGCCAAACGGTTACGCGACGCTGCATGTCGAAGCCGATGGCCGTTATGCGCTGGCCTACCATCCGGCGCGCGATCCCGCCGACACCCAGATCGGCCTGCATGCGCCGAAGGTACTGCGCAAGGGCGCGTATCCGGCCTGGGGCGTTTACGCCAACATGTGGATGGGCATGGCCGATACGAAGATCGAATATCGCGTCGACAACGGTCCATGGAAACCGATGACGCGCGTCACCCAACCCGATCCGGTGTTGCTCGCGGAAAACATGCGCGACGACGAGGCTCCGCGCCTGCGCGGCTACGATCGTTCCCCCGAGGCGACGCCGTCACCGCATCTGTGGCGTGGCGCCTTGCCGACCGATCTTGCCATCGGCGAACACCGCATCGACGTGCGGGCACAGGATCGCTGGCGCGGTGAGGTCAGCGCGACGACGCGCTATCGCCTGGAAGACGCGAAGCCCTGAGGCTCAACCACGCACCAACCAGCAGCAACGCGATCGCGACTGCCTGGATCCAGTGCGGTTGCGCGCGACCGCTGACGACCAGCAGCAGAGTCGACAGCAGCGGCGCGAGGTAGGACAGTCCGCCGAGCAGGGCGATGTCGCCGCGTTTGGTGCCGCCGTCCCAGAGCCAGAATGCCGCGCCGACCGGACCGATGCCCATCGCGATCATCGCCAGCCATTGCGCAGTGGAAATGGTGCGCGACGGTTCGAACACGAGATGCGCGAACGCACCGAGGATCGCCACGCCGATGCATGCGGGCACGATCGCGGTACTCGGCACATGCGCAAAGCGGCGATTGAGCACCGAATACCCGGCCCAGACCAACGCGGCGGCGATCGCCGCGAGATAGCCGGAGCTTGCGGCGGGATCGACGTGGATGCCGCGGCCGCCGGTGACCAGTAAAGCTGCTGCACACAGACCAAGCGCGGCACCGACGATGTTGCCGCTGCGCAGGTGGACGCCGGGCAGCAAACCGGAGAACAGCACGATCAGCAGCGGCCAGAGATAGTTGAGCAGGTTGGCTTCGACCGGCGGCGCGTGCTTGAGCGAAAAGAAATACAGGGCGTGATAGCCGAAGAGGCCTGCCGTCGACAACGCCAACGCGGGCAGTGGCGCCCGCATCGACTGCAGGCCGCGCTTGCCCTGGCGCAGGACGTGCAGCAGGCCGACGCTTCCACCGCAGGCGAAGCTGATCGCCAGGACGAGGAAGGGCGGCAGGTCGCCGGTCAGGGTCGTGAGCAGGGCCAGCGACGACCACAGCAGGATCGCGGCGAGGCCGCCCAGCGTGGCCTTGCGATCAATCGTGGCCGACATGCAGGCGCTTCTGCTCAGCGTGGATCGATCGCGGCGAAACTCTCGACGCGTGGATGGCCATGCGTGGCGTCGCCGCTGCGCGGCTGCGGATAGTCCTCGCGGCGATCGAGCAGCACCGTACGCATGCCTGCCTCGCGCGCGGCATCGAGTTCCTCGACCACGTCGGAGAGGAAGACGATGTCCTGCGCTGGGCGGCCGAGGCGTTCGACGATGCGGCGATAGCTGCCGGCATCGCGCTTGTAGCCGACTTCGGTATCGAAATAGTTCGAGAACAACGGCGTCAGGTCGCCGGCATCGGAATGGCTGAACAGCAGTTTCTGCGCCGGCACCGATCCCGAGGAATACACCGCCAGCGGATGTCCGGCGGCATGCCATGCGAGCAGTGCCGGCGCCACGTCCGGATACAGCGGCGCGGTGAAATCGCCGCGGGCATAGCCGGCGTTCCAGATCATGCCCTGCAGCGCCTTGAGCGCGGTGTGCTTGCGATCCTCGTCGATCCAGCCTTGCAGCGTCTCGACGATCATCGCGTCCTGGCACATCGCCCCATGTTCGGCCGCGACCTGGTCGAGCAGGGCGCGCACTTCCGGATCGTTGCCATGCGCGGCGACGAAGGCGGGCAGGCGTTCGCGCGCATAGGGGAACAGCACGTCCTTGACGAAGGAAATCGAGGAAGTGGTGCCCTCGATGTCGGTGAGAATGACCGATCTCATTTACCAGGGGCCTTGATGTGTTCGCTGCGGCGGAAACGCAGCGCCGACCAGTCTTCGTCGATCGCGACCATCCGCACCGTGTCGAAGCCTGCATCCCGCAGCACCGTCCAGCCCGAGTCGCGATTGAATTCGCAGCGATAGCGCTTCGAACTGCCCTTGGGATAGGCAATCCAGATTTGCGCATCGCCATCGGCGGCTTTCGTCAATGCGCGGCTGGCCTTGTCCAGTTCGTCCTGCGTCACCGCGAACGCCAACGCCCATGCGATCTTGCCGCGCGCGTCGCGCTTGATCTCGACGCCATCGAGCGCCGCCAGTTCCGGCTCGAAACTCTCCGGTGCATTCAACACATGGATGCGCTGCAGCGTCCCGAGGTTGAGTTTCTTGAACAAGGGCGTCACGGTTCAGGGCTTCTCGTAGCGCGGAAATTTCTGCGCGATGTCGCTGCCGGTGAAATGACCGATCCAGCCATCGGGTTCGGTGAAGAACCGGATCGCCACGAATTCCGGCGCTTCGCCCATGTCGAACCAGTGCGTGGTGCCGTCGGGCACGGCGATCAGGTCGCCCTGTTCGCACAGGATCTCGTAGACCTTGTCGTCAACGTGCAGGGTGAATAGTCCCGATCCGGCGACGAAGAAACGCACTTCGTCTTCCTTGTGGTAATGCTCTTCGAGGAACTTGGCGCGCATCTCGGCGCGGTTGGGATTGTCCGGCGCGATGCTCACCACGTCGACCGAGCGGAAGCCGTTGGCGTCGACCAGGCGATCGATGTCGTCGCGATAGGCGGCCATGATCGCTTCCGGGGAATCACCGGCTTTTACTGGTGCAGTCGCCTGCCACTGCTCGAAATCGACTTTGATCGGTTTCAGCAGGCGCGCGATCCCGGCATGGTCGTGGCTCTCGTCCAGCACCGCCTCCGGTGCATCGGCAGCGAAAATCCGCAGTCGGCTCATCGTCTCGGTGTCCTCAGGCGCGCAGTCGGCGCATTTCCAGTTCGCAGCCAAGCATGAACTCGAATGCGTCCAGGTGGCGACGGGCTTCGGCGATGTCATGGCCCCAGGCATAGAGACCGTGACCGGCGATGAGATAACCCCAGGTGTTCGGCTTGGTCAGTACCGCGTCGACGCTGGCGGTCAGTTCGTCCATGTCCTGCGAATTCGGCACCACCGGCAGATCGAATTCGGTCTCGTGGGTGGTGTGGCCGCGCAGCGCCTTGAACAATTCGTAGCCATGCAGCGGCACGCGGCCTTGGGCTTCGTACAGCAGGCCGGCGATGGTCTGGGTCGGCGAATGGGTATGCAGCACCGCGCCGACCTCCGGGAAGCGGCGGTACAGATGCGTGTGCAGCGCGGCTTCCGCGGACGGGCGATGGTGGGTCGCGACCGGCTCGTTGGCCATGTTGACCACCATGATGTCGGCTTCGGTCAGGCGCCCCTTGTCCTTGCCGGAAATGGTGATGGCGGCATGTTCCGGTCCCATGCGGATCGAGAAATTGCCGGCTGTGGCCGGGGTGAATCCCTTGGCCGCCAGCTCGCGGGTATGGCTGATGATCTGGGCGGCGCAGCCGGCGTACAGGTTGTGGTCGAAGGCGGGCGTATTCATGCGTCCAGTGTAGCGATTGCGGGTGTCATTCCAAATGACGATTCCGCCGATCGAAATGGCCTTCAGTCGGGTTTGCGCTGCTGCCCGTAGTGCTTGAACTTCTCCAGCACCTGCACCATTTCCTCGGGCGGCAGGTTGCGGGTGGGCCCGAGCGTGCGCGCCAGCATGTACTGGCGGGCGAGGTTCTCGACTTCCTCGGCTAACGCATAGGCTTCGGCCAGGGTCTTGCCGGTGGTCACCTGGCCATGGTTCGCCATCAGGCAGGCGCGCAGGCCGCCCGACAGCGCGTGCAGGACGTTGTCCGACAACTCGCCGGTGCCGAAGGTGGCGTAATCGGCGCAAGGAATGCGGTCGCCGCCGGCCACCGCGACCATGTAGTGGAAGGCGGGGATGCCTTCGCCGAGGCAGGCCAGCGCGGTGGCGTGGGTCGAATGGACATGGACCACCGCATTGGTGTCCGGGAAGGCACGTAGGATGTCGCAGTGGAAGCGCCATTCGCTGGACGGGAGCAGCTGTCCCGGCGGGCAGCTGCCATCGGCTTCCATGAAGACGATGTCTTCCGGCAGCAGGCGGTCGTAGGCGCGGCCGGTCGGGGTGATCAGCAAGCCGTCGCCCCAGCGCAGGCTGGCGTTGCCCGACTTGTTCAGCGACAGGCCGCTGGCGTTCATCGCCCGGCAGTGGTCGATCAAGGATTGCCGGGCGGCGCGCTCGTGGTCGTGCATGACGCGGATCTCAGCCTTGCTTGTGCTGATTGCTGTGGCGGTAGCCGTAGAGGAAATAGATCAGCAGGCCGATCACCGTCCACGCGATCATCAGCGCCCAGTTGTGCGCGGTCATGGTCGACAGCAGGATCAGGCAGCTGACGACGCCGGCGATGCAGATCGGCCATGCGCCCTTGATCCGGAACGGACGCGGCAGGTCGGGCGCGGTACGACGCAGCACCAGCACGCCGATGCACACGGCGGCGAAGGCGATCAGCGTGCCCATCGAGGTCAGGTCGCCCAGGATGTCGAGCGGGAAGATCGCCGCCAGCAGCGCGATGCCGATGCCGGTGATCACGGTGTTGATGTGCGGGGTCTTGTACTTGTCGTGGATGCGGGTGAACACCGGCGGCAGCAGGCCGTCGCGCGCCATGATCATGAAGATGCGCGGCTGGCCGATGATCATCACCAGCACCACCGACGACAGGCCGATCAGTGCGCCGATCTCGACCACGATGCGCAGCCAACCCAGTTGCGGATGCGCGGCGACCGCGGTGACGACGGGTTCATCCGTGCCGAGCATGGTGAAGGGCACCAGGCCGGTCATGACCGCCGCCATGCCGATGTAGAGCACGGTGCAGATCGCCAGCGACAGCAGCATGCCGATCGGCATGTCGCGCTGCGGGTTGCGCGATTCCTGCGCCGCCACCGAAACCGCCTCGAAACCGATGTAAGCGAAGAACACCATCGCCGCGCCACGCAGCACGCCATCGAAGCCGAACTTGCCGTGGCCCTGCGGCTCGGGGATGAAGGGATGCCAGTTCGCGGTATCGATGTAACGCCAGCCGGCGATGATGACGAGGATGATCAGGCCGCTCTTGAGCGCGACCATCGCGGTGTTCATCGCCGCCGACTTGCGGATGCCGACGTAGCACAACCAGGTCAGCGCCAGCACGATGCCGGCGGCGGGCAGGTTGGCGATCGCGCCCGTGGGCTTGAGCTTGGCGTCAAGCGGCGCGTTGACCAGCGCGGCCGGCAGGTGGATGCCGAAATGATCGAGCAGGCTGAGGAAATAGCCGGTCCAACTCACCGCGACCGCCGATGCCGAGACGCCGTATTCGAGGATCAGCATCCAGCCGATGAACCACGCCGCCAGTTCGCCCAGCGTGGCGTAGGTATAGGTGTAGGCGCTGCCGGACACCGGCACCATCGCCGCGAATTCGGCGTAGGCCAGCGCGCAGAAGGTGCAGCACAACGCCGCCAGCACGAACGACAGCATGATCGCCGGGCCCGCGTGCTGGGCCGCGGCCTGGCCGGTGATCACGAAGATGCCGCCGCCGATCACCGCGCCGATGCCGAGTGCGGTCAGGCCCCAGGGTCCGAGTGCGCGATGCAGGTCCATCTTCTGCGCGTCGGTGGTGACGGCCGTCGGGTGTTTGGTGGCGAACAGTTGTTTCATTTCATGCATCCGGAAAATGTGGCTTCCTGAAAGCAGAAGGCCGGCAACGAGGCCGGCCTTCGTGCGTGCCGCGCGATTACTGTGCGTTTTCGCGGGCGAGGTGGCTGCGCTTGCTGCCGTAGAGTGCGTACAGCACCAGGCCGATCACCGCCCACACCGCGAACACGATCTTGGCGGTCATGCTGAGGTTGATGAACAACAGCAGGCAGCCGGCGACGGCGAGCGGGCAGACGATCCACGCCAGCGGCGTGCGAAACGGACGCGGACGATCCGGCTGCGACTTGCGCAGCACCAGCACGCCGGCGGACACCATCGCGAACGCCAGCAGCGTGCCGGAGTTGGAGGTGTCGGCGAGCTTGCCGACCGGCAGGAATGCCGCGCAGAACGCCACGACAACACCGGTGAGGATGGTGATGACATGCGGGGTGTGGAACTTCGGGTGCACCTTCGACAGGCCATCCGGCAGCAGGCCGTCGCGCGACATCGTGAAGAAGATGCGGGTCTGGCCGAACATCATCATCAGGATCACCGAGGGCAGGGCGAGCACGGCGGCAATGCCGATCCAGTCGCCGATGCGGTTGTGGCCGAGCATGCGCATCACGTGGGCCAGCGGTTCATGGCTGCACACCAGGGCCTGGGCGTTTTGCGGCAGGGCGCAGGCGGCGGCCATGGCCGGCGTGCCCGGATCGAGCGGCATGCCGCTCGGGCCGAGCATCGGCTGCGCGCCGACGGAACCCACGGCGCCGTAACCCACCAGCAGATAGAAGATGGTGCAGACGATCAACGAACCGATCAGGCCGATCGGGATGTTGCGGTTCGGGTTCTTGGTTTCTTCCGCTGCGGTCGAGACCGCGTCGAAGCCGACGTAGGCGAAGAAGATCGACGCCGCTGCGCCCAACACGCCGACGCCACCCATCGGGCTGCCCCAGCCGCCCGGCAGGAACGGCGTGAAGTGTTCCTTGTGATCCGCCGCAACCGGCACGGCGAGCGCCACGAAGACGGTCAGCGCGATGATCTTGATCGCCACCAGTACCGAGTTGACCTTGGCGCTCTTCGAGGTGCCGATCACCAACAGGATCGTGACGGCGAATGCGCTGAGGAAGGCCAACAGGTTGAAGGTGCCGCCGGCGAAGTAGCCGGTCTGCAACCACGTCGGCAACGCATATCCGTTCGCGGTGAGCAGGCCGTTCATGTACCCGGACCAGCCCACGCACACCGTCGCCGCGCCGATGCCGTATTCCAGGCCAAGCGCCCAGCCGACGATCCACGCGATCAGTTCACCGAACACGCCGTAGCTGTAGGTGTAGGCGGAACCCGAGACCGGGATCATCGAAGCGATTTCGGAATAGGCGAGGGCCGCCAATCCGCACACGATCGCCGCGATCACGAAGGCGACCATCATGCCGGGACCGGCCTTCTGGCCGGCTTCGGCGGTCAGCACGAAGATGCCGGTGCCGATCACGGCACCGATGCCGAGCAGGGTGAGTTGGATCGGTCCGAGCTGGCGCTTCAGCGCCTTCTTTTCCGCGGTCTCGAGAATCTTGTCGAGCGGCTTGACGCGCCAAAAAAGCATTCGTGCTTCCCCCTGCTTGGGTTGGTTCGGTGGTGGATGGCGACACCGGGTCGCCACAAAACTGACCGACCTTAACCGCATTTCACATGGCGGCACAAGCGCCGTCCGGCATGGTAGGACGCTTGCCTGCATGTCTGTTGCGATGCACCATGCAGTGATGACGACGCCACTCGCCGATGCCTTGCGCATTCATGCCCGTCGCTTTCCGGAGCAATCCGGATTGGCCGACGACTACCTGAAACTCATTGAGGAAGGTGAACATGCCTTCGTCCGCGAACGCCTGGACGGCCACTTCACCGGCTCGGCATGGCTGGTCAGTCGCGATGGCCGGCGCGCGCTGTTGACCCATCACCGCAAGCTCGATCGCTGGTTGCAACTCGGTGGCCACGCCGATGGCGACATGGACCTGCGCACGGTCGCGTTGAAGGAAGCGGAAGAGGAATCCGGCCTGACCGGCTTGGCGGTCGACGACGATATCTTCGATCTCGACAAGCACTGGATTCCCGAGCGCGGCGACGTGCCCGGGCATTGGCATTACGACGCGCGTTACGTCGTGCGTGCCGGCGACAACGAAGTCTTCGTCGTCAGCGACGAATCGAATGCATTGGCCTGGCGCGAGATCGCGGAGATCGCCGCCGATGCATCGGCGGACGAATCCTTGCGACGCATGGCGCAGCGCTGGCTAGAACAGCACGCGGGTGCGTAGCGTCCCCGGAATTGCCGACAGCTCGCTGCGCAGGTCGTTCGACTGCAGCGAGTCCACGCCGACATCGATCACGACGTAACCCAGCTGCGGGTCGGTGCGCAGGTACTGGCCATCGATATTGATGCCGCGCTTGCCGAAGATGTCGTTGATCGCCGAGAGCACGCCCGGCACGTTGCGATGGATGTGCAGCAGGCGATGGCTGCCGGCGTGTTCGGGCAGGCTCACTTCCGGGAAATTCACAGCCGACAGCGTGCTGCCGTTGTCGCTGTAGCGCAGCAGCTTGGCCGCGACTTCCAGTCCGATATTGTCCTGCGCTTCCAGCGTGCTGCCGCCGATGTGCGGCGTCAGGATCACGTTGTCGATTCCGCACAATGGCGATTCGAAACGGTCGCCGTTGCTTTCCGGTTCCTGCGGGAACACGTCGACCGCGGCGCCGCCGACATGGCCGGCGCGCAGGGCGTCGGCGAGCGCGTCGATGTCGACCACGGTGCCGCGCGAGGCATTGACCAGATGCGCGCCCGGCTTCATCCGCGCCAGTTGCGCCGCGCCGAACATCAGCTTGGTTGCCGGCGTTTCCGGGACGTGCAGGCTGACCACGTCGGAACGTTGCAGCAGGTCGTCGAGATCGGCGGCAGGGCGCGCGTTGCCGAGCGCGAGCTTGGTTTCGATGTCGTGGAACAACACCTGCATGCCCAATGCTTCGGCGAGCAGGCCGAGTTGGGTGCCGATGTGGCCGTAGCCGATGATGCCCAGGGTCTTGCCGCGCGCTTCATGGCTGCCGGTCGCCGACTTGCTCCAGCCATTGCGATGGCATTGCATGTTCCGCGCGGGAACGCCGCGGAACATCATGATGATCTCGGCGATGACCAGTTCGGCCACGCTGCGCGTATTGGAATAGGGCGCGTTGAACACCGGCACGCCCATGGACTTGGCGGCGTTGAGGTCGATCTGGTTGGTCCCGATGCAGAAGGCGCCGACGGCCATCAGCTTGCGGGCTTCGCCCAGCACTTCCGACGTCAATTGCGTGCGCGAGCGCAGGCCGACGATGTGCGCCTCGGCGATCCGGCGTTTCAGCTCGTCTACCGGCAGCGCTTTCGCGTGCTCTTCGATGCGGGTATAGCCGGCGGAACGGAAGGCTTCGGCAGCGCGTGGGCTGACGCCTTCCAGCAGCAGGACCTGGATATCCTGGCGAGGGAACGAGGTTTGTTGTGCCATGCAGCATATTGGCACAAGAATCATGTTTGCGGGCGCCGGGTCGGAATGGCAGGCTGGGACCATGAATGCGAATTTTTTGGACGATCTGCGCGCCGTTTCGCCGCAGTTGTCGCTGCTCACGGATGCCGCCGATCTCGAGCATTACGGTCGTGACTGGACCCGGCGCTGGACGCCGGCGCCGTTGGCGATCGCCCTGCCGACCACGGTAGAAGAGATCGCTGCGATCGTGCGCTGGGCACGAGCGCACAAGGTCGCGCTGGTGCCTTCGGGGGGACGCACCGGGCTGTCGGGCGGCGCGGTCGCCGCCAATGGCGAACTGGTGCTGAGTCTGGAGAAGATGCGAGCGCAGTTGGCCTTCGATCCGGTCGATCGCCTGCTCACCGTGCAGGCGGGAATGGCGCTGGAAACGCTGCAGGGCATCGCCGATGGACATGGCTTGCAATACCCGGTCGATTTCGCCGCGCGCGGCAGCGCCAGCATCGGCGGCAACGTGGCGACCAATGCCGGCGGCATCCAGGTGCTGCGCCATGGCAATACCCGCGAATGGATCGCCGGGCTTACCGTGGTCGACGGTCGTGGCGAAGTGCTGCGGCTCAATCGCGGCCTAGTGAAGAATTCCAGCGGCTACGACCTGCGCCATCTGTTCGTGGCATCGGAGGGGACGCTCGGCATCATCGTCGAGGTGACGGTGCGTCTGGCCGATCGCGATCCTCCGGCATCGACTGTGCTGTTCGCGTTGCCGTCGTTCGCAGCGATCATGCCGGTGTTCGCGGCCCTGCGTGATCGCCTCAAGTTGCAGTCGTTCGAGTTTTTCGATGGCCGCGCGCTGAAGCACGTGCTGCATGCCGGCGCGACGCCACCGTTCGCGGAAACGCATCCGTATTACGCGATCGCCGATGTCGACGCCGATGAAGCGGGACTGCTGGAAGTGTTCGAAACCTGCGTGGGCGAAGGTTGGGTCGCGGATGGCGTGATCGCCGCCAGCGATGCCCAGGCCGAGGCGTTGTGGCGCCTGCGCGAGGGCATCACCGAATCGCTGGCGCCGCACACGCCGTACAAGAACGACGTGGTGGTGCGGACGTCAAGGATGCCGGCCTTCCTTGCCGACGCGCAGTCGTTGATCGGCGAGGCCTACCCGGAATTCGAAGTCGCGTGGTTCGGCCATATCGGCGATGGCAACCTGCATATCAACATCCTCAAACCGGCGACGTTGTCGCAGGCCGAATTCGTCGCCGCCTGCGAACGCGCGACCAAGCTGCTGTCGGAATGCCTGCAACGCCACGAGGGCAGCATTTCCGCCGAACACGGCATCGGCTTGGTGAAGAAGCCCTACCTGCGACAGACGCGCAGCGATACGGAAATCGCCGCAATGCGCGGGATCAAGGCGGTGTTCGATCCGGACGGGATCATGAATCCCGGCAAGGTATTCGATTAGCGCGGGATGTTTTCCAGCTTCGCATCCAGCCCATCGCGCACGCGTGGCCAGTCGCTTGCGATGATCGAATAGGTGTAGGTGTCGCGCAGGCTGCCGTCCTTGTGGCGCTTGTGCGCACGCAGGATGCCGTCGCGCTGCGCGCCCAGACGCTCGATCGCCGCCTGTGAACGCAGGTTGAGGTGGCTGGTGTGGAAATACACCGACTGCGCAGCGAGCGTGTCGAAGGCATGGCCAAGCATCAGCCGCTTGTTCGCAGTATTGACGTGGGTGCGCCAGACCGATGTCGCATGGAAGGTGTAGCCAATGGCCAGCGTCGGCACCGACAGGTCGATGTCGTAGAAACGCGTACTGCCGACGACACGGCCATCGGCGACGATGGCGAACGGCAGTTCGCGACCGGCATCGCGCATCGCCAACGCCTTCTCGACCCAGGCTTCGATGCCATCGCGACCGGGGACATTGACGTAGTTCAAGGCACCGATATCGCCGTCTTCCACGGCGTCCTTCAGGGCCGCGACGTGATCGCGCGACAACGGTTCGAGGATTACGCCCCAACCGCGCAACGTGACCGGCGCGATGTCGCTCATTTCAACTTGCTCGTATCCATTTCGATGCCGGCCGGACGTTCCGCCAGCAGGATTCCGGGGATGGGATCCTGGCCTTCGTACTTGCGCACCAGCTTCTTCCAGGTCGCGGCATCTGCGCCGGGACACAGCGACTTCGCCATGTTCTTGCCGGTCGTGCGCGTGCCTGCGTCGCCGGTGTCCGCATCCTTCTGGAAATGCATGCACATGCGGTGCTTGAGGATGTAGCTGCGCACGTCCTCGGGCAGGTCCTGGGTGCCCGTGCCGGGTTCGTTCGCGGCCGGCCGTTGCAGTGTCGATGCAGGCACCGATTGCAAGGGCACAGCCGTCGCCGATCCCGCCGCCAGCAGCAGCGCGGGTGCCAACAAGGCACGCATCAGCAATGCGCGGAAATCAGTCCGCGCGGCCACCGAATTCACCCGTGGTGGTGTTGACCCACACGCGTTCGCCGTTGGCGATGTATTCCGGAACCTGGATTTCGATGCCGGTGTTGAGGCGCGCCGGCTTCGGACGCTTGGTCGCGGTGCCGCCCTTGAGTTCCGGCGGCGTCTCGACCACTTCCAGGATCACCGATGTCGGCAGCTGCAAGCCAACCGGTGCTTCGTCGATTACCTGCACATAGCAGCCGGCCAGGCCGTCGGTGATGTAACCGGCGCCATCGCCGACAACGTCGGCGTCGAGCTGGTAAGGCGTGAAATCCTCGTCGTCCATGAAGACGAAGGCGTCGCCGTCCTTGTACGAGAACGTCGCCTGGCGGCGGGCGAGCTCGACTTCCTTCAATTCGTCTTCCGCGCCGACGCTGAGGTCGAGCTTGTTGCCGCCGGGCACGCTGTACATGGTGAACCGGTATTTGACGTTGCCGCCGCGGCCCTGCGGCGAGCTGCGTTCGATGTCGCGAATCTGCCAGGCGCCACCGTTGTGTTCGATGACGTTGCCTTTCTTGATGTCGTAAGCCTTCATAAAGTCACTTCGGTGCGAGGCGGGTAGCGCCATCCAAACGGATGGTTTCGCCGTTGAGGTAAGGGGTGCGCAGGATGTACGCGACGAGGTCGGCGTATTCGCCGGGCTGGCCGAGGCGCGACGGGAACGGGATCGAGGCCTCCAGCGAAGTCTTCACCTCGGGCGGCATGCCATCGACCATCGGCGTCCAGAACACGCCGGGCGCGATCGTCATCACGCGGATGCCGAAGCGGGCCAGTTCGCGCGCCATAGGCAGGGTCATGCCGACCACGCCGCCCTTGGATGCGGAGTAGGCGGCCTGGCCGATCTGGCCTTCGTAGGCCGCGACCGATGCGGTATTGATGATCGCGCCGCGCTCGCCGTCGACGCCGGCTTCGTTGTGCTGCATCAGGTCGGCGCAGGCCTTGGCGACGTTGAAGCTGCCGACCAGGTTCACCATGACCGTCGTCTGGAACTGCGACAGCGCCATCGGACCGGTCTTGCCGAGCATGCGACCGGCGCCGAGGATGCCGGCGCAGTTGATGCAGGCGTTCAATCCGCCGAGGAATTCCTTCGCCTTGGCCACATTGGCGGCGACATCGGCCTCGCTGGTGACGTCGGTCTTGATGAAGATCGCCTTGTCCGCGCCCAGTTCACCGACGGCGGCAGCGCCTTTCTCGTCATTGACGTCGAACAGCGCGACCTTGGCGCTGGCGGCGACCAGATGCTGCGCGGTGGCGAAACCGAGTCCGGAAGCGCCACCGGTGATGACGGCGCGCACTTGGGCGAGTTGCATGGGAAATCCTGCGGAACTGGAAAACGGCAATTCTAGCGTGCGCGGCCGGTTTCCCGTCGTCCGCGCTCAGGGCCGGCGGTAGATCCGGCCGTCCTTCATCACGAAGACCGGGTGGATGGTGAAATCGACATCGGCGGCAGGGTCGGCGACGAAGGCGACGAGATCAGCGCGCAGGCCCGGTGCAATGCGCCCGAATTCGTCTTCCTTGCCGAGGATGCGCGCGGCGACATCGGTAGCGGCGTGCAGCACCTGCGGTGAGGGCATGCCGAGCTTCGCCATCCACATGAGTTCGCGGGCATTGTCGCCGTGGCGGAACACGCCGACGTCGCTGCCGTTGCCGATGCGCACGCCGGCCTCGCGGGCGCGCTGGAAGGCCTGTTGCGATTCCAGCATCCTCGGCGTTGGTCGCGATTGCGGGTAAACGTAGTGGTTGAAGTATGTTTCAGTGGATTCGACCGCGGTCAACGTGGGGATATAGGCAATGCCACGATCGTGCATGCGCTTGAAGGTGTCGACGCTGCCGCCGTAGCCATGCTCGATGGTGTCGACGCCGGCGTCGATCGCCATGCGCATGCCGGCGTCGGTCGAGGCGTGCGCCGATACCGGACGCCCGGCGACATGCGCGGCATCGACCAGCGCCTTGAGCTCGGTCGCGGTGAACGTCGTTTGCGAGACGCCGCCCGGTCCCCAGCGATAGTCGGTATAGACCTTGATCCAGTCGGCGCCGTGGCCTGCCTGTTCGCGGACGGCGGCGATCACGTTGTCGACCCCGCTGACTTCCTGTGCGCCGGTCGGCAGATCGATGTCGTCGCGGAATCCGCGTGGCCCCGGTCCGTAACTGCCGGTGGCGACGATCGCGCGCGTCGCGATGAACAACCGTGGCCCGGGAATGGTGCCGTCATCGATCGCCTTGCGGATCGAGACGTCGGCATAGCCGGCGCCTTCGGTGCCGAGATCGCGCAGGGTGGTGAAGCCGGCCATCAGCGTGTCGCGGGCGTGGTTGGCTGCTTCCAGCACGCGATAGGGCACCGCTTCCTTCAGTACCTGGTCGTTCCACGACGTCTCGTTGTAGGGATGCAGCAGGATGTGCGAATGCAGGTCGATCAGGCCCGGCGTCAGCGTGGTGCCCGGCAGTTCGATGCGTTGCGCGTCGGCAGGGACGGTGATGCTCACGGCCGGGCCAACCGCCGCGATCTTGCCGTCGCGCACCAGCACCACCCAACCGACATGGCTGGCATCGCCGTCGGCGGTCCACACGCGATCGGGGACCAGCAGGATCGAAGCCTGTGCCGGTTCGGCTGCCGACACGAACATCGGCAGCAACGCGATCAGCAAGGCGGCGAACCATCTGCGCATCACAACTCCCGCGAATAGAAGATGTCGCAGCCACCGTGGCCGGTTGCGCCCATCGAGGCGTCGATGCGCCTGAAGCCGCTGCGCTCGTACAGCTTCATTGCCGCGTCCATCCCGGTCAGCGTTTCCAGATAGCACTGACGGAATCCGGCAGCGCGTGCGGCGTCGAGACAGACCGTCATCATCGCGGCGCCCGCTCCGAGCCCGCGCGCTTCCGGCAGGAAATACATCTTGCGCAGTTCGCACACCAACGGGTCGCCACCGACAAGAGGCGCCATGCCGCCACCGCCGATCACTTCGCCGTCGCGTTCCACCACGAAATAGGCGTGGCGCGGTTCGGCATAGGCGCGCGACATCCAGTCGACTTCGGGATCGCTGATCGCGAAACCGCTGCCGCAGGCGCCGAATTCCGGCATCACCACGCGGATGATGCGCGCCATCGCGGCATCGTCCCTGGCTTCGATCGGACGGACATGCCAGCTCATCCCTTGGCAGCGTCGTTCTTGATGACGGCAGCCTTGCCGGCGCGGCTGTTGTTGTCGTGGCCGAGTATGCCGGCCAGCCAGCGACCAGTCTCGGCGAGCTTCGTCAGGTCGACACCGGTCTCGATGCCAAGTCCCTGCAACATGTAGACGACGTCTTCACTGGCGACGTTGCCGGTCGCGCCCGGCGCGTACGGGCAACCGCCGGTGCCGGCGACCGAGGAATCGACCACGGCGATGCCTTCCTCGAGGCAGGCGAGGATGTTGGCCAGGGCCTGGCCCCAGGTGTCGTGGAAATGCACGGCGAGCGCGGCAACCGGAACTTCCCGTGCCACTGCTTGCACCATCGCTCGCGCCTTGGCTGGAGTGCCGACGCCGATGGTGTCGCCGAGCGAGACTTCGTAACAGCCGAGTGCGTGCAGGGCCTTGGCGACGCGCACCACGTCCGACAGCGGCACTTCGCCCTGGAACGGACAGCCGAGCACGGTGGAGACGTAACCGCGCACGGCGACGCCATCCGCTTTCGCCGCGTCCATCACCGGACGGAAACGCTCGATCGATTCGTCGATGCCGGCATTGATGTTCTTGCGATTGAAGGCTTCGGAGGCCGCGGTGAACACCGCGATTTCCTCGACGCCGACCTGGCGCGCGCGTTCGTAGCCTTGCAGGTTCGGCACCAGCACTGGATAGCGCACGCCCGACTTGCGATGGAGTCCGGAATAGACCTCGACGGCATCGGCCATTTGCGGCACCCATTTCGGGCTGACGAAGGCGGTCGCTTCGATGCTCTTCAAGCCGCAATCGGCGAGGCGTTCGATCAGGGCGATCTTGTCGGCGGTCGAAACGAAGGTCTTCTCGTTCTGCAGTCCGTCGCGCGCGCCGACTTCGACGATGCGGACCTGGCCTGGCATGCTCATGCGTTTGGCTCCAGCAGGATCAATGCGGCGTCGGCCTCGACGAAATCGCCTTCGCGCACGCGCACTTCCGCGACCTTGCCGGCGCGCGGCGCCTTCAACGCCAGTTCCATTTTCATCGCTTCCATCACCATCACCACTTGTCCGGCTTCGACGCTGTCGCCGACCGCGGTTTTCGCCTGGACGATCCGTCCCGGCATCGGCGCGATCACGCGATCGCCGCTGGCACCGCCGCCTTCGTCGGCGTGGCGATAGAGCGAAGCGCGACGCAGATGCAAGCGGCGCGCGCCATCGTGGAGCAACACGCGTTCGCCATCGCCCGAGACCTGGACGCGACGCTGGCTGTCGCCGATACGACCGCTCAGCCAGCCATCCTGCAGGCGCAGGCCGCGCAGCTCGGTGATGTGTTCGCCTTCGCGCACGTCGTAATCGCCGCCATGGCCGCGGATCGCCAGGCGCAGGTCTTCGTTGCCGGAGACCAGATGCAGCGGCGTCCAGCCTGCACCATCGAGGCGCCAGCCGTCACCGGTCGACCACGACGATGCGGCATCGACGGTTTCGGAAGACATGCGCATCGCGGTCGCGGCCAGCGCGTGCAAGGTACGGGTTTCTTCGTCGGAACGCGGTGTCGTGCCGATGAATTCGTCGAGGTGGCGATCGAGATAGCCGGTGTCGATATCGCCGGCAACCACGATCGGATGGCGCACCAGGCGTTCGAGGAATTCGATATTCGACTTCGGACCTTCGATCTCGCACTGCGACAGCGCTTCGCGCAGGCGGGCGAGGGCGCGCGGACGATCGCTGTCGCGCACGATCAGCTTGGCGATCATCGGGTCGTAGAAGATCGACACGGTGTCGCCTTCGACCACGCCGGAATCGATGCGCACGCGCGACGAGGTCTCGGGCAGACGCAGGCGCACCAGCTTGCCGGAGCCGGGCAGGAAGCCGGCGTCGGGATCTTCCGCGTACAGGCGCACTTCCATCGCGTGGCCATTCGACCAGATCGCGTTCTGCGGGAGCGGCAATGGCTCACCGGCGGCGACGCGCAGCTGCCATTCGACCAGATCGAGCGCCGTGACCATCTCGGTCACTGGATGCTCCACCTGCAGGCGCGTGTTGATCTCCATGAAATAGAAACTGCCGTCCTGGCCGACGATGAACTCGACGGTGCCGGCGTTCTGGTAGTCGATGGCGCGGCCGGCGGCGATCGCGGCGGCGCCCATCGCTGCGCGCAGTTCCGGCGTCACGAAGGGCGAGGGCGATTCCTCGATCACCTTCTGGTAGCGACGCTGCGCCGAGCACTCGCGTTCGTTGAGATGGATGATCTTGCCGTGGCTGTCTCCGAAGATCTGGAATTCGATGTTGAGCGGACGCTCGATATAGCGCTCCAGCAGCACGCGATCGCGTCCGAAGGCGTTCTTCGCCTCGCGCTGGCAGCTTTCCAGGTGCGGCAGGAATTCCAGCGGCGCGTGGACGATGCGCATGCCCTTGCCACCGCCGCCGTGGGCGGCCTTGATCATTAGCGGGTAACCAATGCGATCGGCTTCCTGCTGCAGGATTTCCGGCGACTGGTCTTCGCCGGTATAGCCGGGCACCACCGGCACGTTGGCGGCCTGCATCAATTCCTTGGCGCCGGCCTTGCTGCCCATCTTGCGCATCGATGCCGCGCGCGGCCCGACGAACACCAGTCCCGCCGCTTCCACTGCGTCGGCGAAATCGGCGTTCTCGGAGAGAAATCCGTAACCGGGATGGATCGCTTGTGCGCCGGATTTTTTCGCCGCTTCGATAATTGCATCGCCGCGCAGATAGCTGTCCTGCGGGCGCGAACCGCCGATGTGGTACGCGGCGTCGGCGAGACGCACATGCTGCGCATCGGCGTCGGCATCGGAATACACGGCGATGGCGCGGATGCCCATGCGGCGGCAGCTGCGGATGATGCGACAGGCGATTTCGCCGCGATTGGCGATCAGGAGGGAATCGAACATCAGTGGGCAATCCAGTTCGGTTTGCGTTTGTCGAGGAAGGCGCCAAGGCCTTCCTGCCCCTCGGGCGAAACGCGCAGGCGGGCGATCAGGGCGGCATTGTCGGCGTCGTGGCGTGATCCGTCAGCGTGCGTCACAACATCGCGCACCAATGACTTCGCCGACGCGGTGGCGATCGGGCCGGCTTTCAGCAACAGGTCGATCTGGCGATCGACCGCGGCATCCAGCGCGTCGGCCGCGACGACCTGGTGCAGCAATCCGATTCGCAGCGCTTCGGCGGCGTCGAAGATTTCCGCGGTGGCGAACCAGCGCCGTGCCTGGCGTGGGCCGATCGCATTGATGACGTAAGGCGAGATCACCGCCGGCAGCAGCCCCAGCTTGCTCTCGGTCAATCCGAATTTCGCTTCCGGCACGCCGATGGCGATATCGCAGCAGGCGACCAGCCCGACGCCGCCGCCAAACGCGGCGCCCTGCACGCGGGCGATGGTCGGCTTCGGCAGTTCGTCCAGCGTGCGCATCAGGCCGGCCAATGCCAGCGCGTCGGTGCGGTTCTCCGCTTCCGACATCTTCGCCATTCCGCGCATCCAGTTGAGATCGGCGCCGGCGGAGTAGGAGACACCCTCGGCTTCCAGCACTACCACGCGCACGCTGGCGTCGTCGCCCAGGCGCCGCAATTCGGCGGTTAGGGTGGCGATCAGGCCATCGTCGAAGGCGTTGTGCACCTCGGGGCGGTTCAGCCGCAGCCGCGCGACCGCGCCGGCTTGCTTGACCACCAGAGCGTCCTGCAACGTCTCCACCATCGATCCACCTCCAAACGGTTGCCTGAATGATAGCGGGAGCGGCCTTCGGCGCCCTGTTCATTCTGCTATTATGAGAATGATTCCTATTTGTAATCCTTGCTTTGGAGCGGGAACTTGAAACTGGTCGATCTGCCGCGCGACGTACGCGCCCGGGTGGTCACCGTGCATGGCAACGGGGACGATCGTTCCGCCGATGTCGTGGCGCGCCGCCTGCGCGAACTCGGATTCGTGTCCGGGGAGCCGGTGCGCGTCTCCGGTTTCGGTCCGTTCGGGCGCGATCCGCTGCTGGTGCGCATCGGCACTTCGAGTTTCGCCCTGCGTCGCAGCGAAGCCGCGCGCGTCGAAGTCGAGCAGGTGCATGTTGATGCGGAGCAGGCATCGTGAGCGCCGCGATGCTCCGCTGCGCGCTGATCGGCAATCCCAATTGCGGCAAGACCGCGTTATTCAACCAGCTCACCGGTAGCCGCCAGAAAGTCGCCAACTACGCCGGCGTCACCGTCGAACGCAAGGAAGGCCAGCTGCGCCTGCCGGATGGGCGCCATGCCGTGCTGCTGGATCTCCCCGGCGCCTACAGCCTGACGCCGGCCAGCCTCGACGAGGCGATCGCGCGCGACGTCTGCCGCGGCTTCTATCCCGGCGAACCGATTCCCGACCTGCTGGTTTGCGTGGTCAGCGCCACCAACCTGCGCCTGCACCTGCGCTTCGCGCTGGAAGTACGCCAGCTCGGGCGGCCGATGGTCATCGCGCTCAACCAGATGGATGCGGCGGAAAAGCGCGGCATCGAGATCGATGTCGCTGCGCTCTCGCGCGAACTCGGCGTGCCGGTGATCCCGACCGTCGCTGTGAAATCCGGTGGCGGCGACAAATTGCTCGAACGCATCGCGCAGGCGGTGCCGGTGGCGGTCGATGCCGCGCCGTTCGATGACGACGGCCTGCATGCGGAAGCGCGACGCCTGATGGATGTCGCCGTGCGCATGCCAGAACGCATCTCGCGCCTCGACCAGCGCCTCGACGGGTGGCTGCTCAATCCGGCGCTGGGGCTGGCGATCCTCGCGGTGGTGATGTTCGCGATGTTCCAGGCGGTCTATGCCTGGGCCGAGCCGCTGAAGGACGGCATCGACGCCGGAATGAAATGGCTGGGCGCGCAGGCCGGCACGTACATGGCGGACGGACCGCTGCGCAGTCTCGTCGTCGACGGCATCATCGCCGGCACCGGCAGCGTGCTGGTGTTCCTGCCGCAGATCCTGATCCTGTTCTTCTTCATCCTGTCGCTGGAAGAGTCCGGTTACCTGCCGCGCGCGGCCTTCCTGCTCGATCGCCTGATGCATCGCGCCGGATTGTCCGGACGCAGTTTCATTCCGCTGCTATCGAGCTTCGCCTGCGCGGTACCCGGCATCATGGCGACGCGCTCGATCCAGGATCCGCGCGATCGTCTCGCGACGATCCTCGTCGCGCCGCTGATGACCTGTTCGGCGCGCCTGCCGGTGTACACGCTGCTGATCGGTGCCTTCATTCCGCATCGAACCGTTGGCGGCATGTTCAACCTGCAGGGACTGGTGCTGTTCGCGCTGTATGCCGCCGGCATCCTCAGCGCGTTGCTGGTGGCGTGGGTGATGAAGCGCTGGCGCCGCGATTCCGGCGATCACATGCTGCTGCTGGAATTGCCGTCCTACCGCGTGCCCACGTTGCGCGATCTCGCCATCGGTCTGTGGGAACGCGCGGTGATCTTCCTCAAGCGCGTCGGCGGCATCATCCTCGCGATGACCATCTTGCTGTGGTTCCTGCTGAATTTTCCGGGCGCACCGGCAGGCGCGACCGGGCCGGCGATCGATTACAGCTTCGCCGGCCGCATCGGCCATATGCTGGCGGCGGTATTCGCGCCACTCGGCTTCAACTGGCAGATTTCGATCGCGCTGATTCCCGGGCTGGCCGCGCGCGAAGTGATGGTGTCGTCGCTGGCCACCGTCTACGCGGTGGCTGCTCAGAACGATGAAGCCAGCCTGCACGCATTGGCGCCCTTGATCACGCAGGAGTGGTCGTTGGCGACCGCGCTGTCGTTGCTGGTCTGGTACATCTACGCGCCGCAATGCATCTCGACGCTGGCGACGATCCGTCGCGAAACGCATTCGTGGAAGCAGACGGCGCTCGCCGCCGGATATCTGTTCGCAATGGCGTATGCCGCGTCGTTCGTGACCTACCAGGTCGCCAAGGCGTTGGGGGCAGGCTGATGTCGATCGCCCTGCAATATGCGGTGATCGCGCTGCTGGTGGTGCTCAGCGCCGCATTCGTGTGGAGAACGCGCTTCCCGGCGTCGTGGCGACGGATGCGCGTGGCGTTGGCGATTGCGCTGTTGCGCGATGGGCGGCCGTCGTGGATGCGATCGATCGGTCGTTGGGTCGCGCCTGCATCGGCGCTGGCGTCCGGCGAATGTGGTGGCTGCGACTCCTGCAAATAGCGCGCAAAAACTCATCGCCCGGCGTAGCGCCTTGCATCGGTTATCCACATGTCCGACACGCCGTGAACCCATCCATGGGGGCTCGACTCGGCATCCATGCCTCGTATGGTCGGCGATACGGACGAACCGCACAGGCGCCGCCGGTGCGAGTTTTTCGCTTCTCGGAAAGCCACAACACGCACGCGGCGGCGGGTGCGCCAGTCCGGAGCGCGGGCGTTGCGCCGCATGGATGCGGCGCACGAGCCTACATGGACGTATTCACGGCGTCCCGTGCACCGGAGCTGGCCACCTGCCAAGCCAGCGCGTGCGACAGGCGTCCAGCTGCGATGCTTTTCGCGATGACGCCAGCAGCGCCTGCTTAGCGGAGTTTCCCCTTCGTACTGGCGAATACGTCGACCGCCAAGCTGAAAGTGCGGCTTTCGCCCGGATGCATGGCGCCGACGCCGACCACGTGGCGACCGACTTCCTCGCCACGTTCGTTGCGGATCGCGATCACCACCGAGTACTCGATCGGTACGCCGCCCGGCGGCTGCGAGAGCGTGCCCTCGATCGCCAGCGGACGATCGAGCGCCTTGCGGATCGACGCTTCGCCGAACCGCAAATGGCCCTTGCACGCCGGACAGACCGGCGCGCTTTCGAGGATGGTCGCCTTGCAGTGCGGACAAGCGCGCGTCGCGCCGATCTCGCCGGCTTTCGGCACGGTTCCCGCGCGCGGCAGGCTCATGCTCATACCGAGGTGCTGTTGGCCTCGCGCTTGGTGGCGTCGTCGCTGTTGTTGTCACGCTTCGCCGGCGCGTTGTCCCAGTTGCCGCATTCGACGCGGCCGCGCAGGCGCGAACCGGATGCGACCGTCAGGGTGTCGGCCTTGATGTCGCCGTTCATCGCGCAGGTCGCGAGTAGTTCGACGCGATTGGCGGAATGGATGTTGCCGTCGAGCTCGCCGGCCACGATCACCTTGTCGGCCTTGACGCTGCCATCGAGCTTGGCGCCCTGTTCAACGGTCAGGTCGCCCTTGACGTCGACGTCGCCCTTGAAGCGACCGGCGATGCGGACATGGCCGGCGCCCTGGATCTTGCCTTCGATGGTGAGGTCACTGGCGATGACCGATTCCTTCATCGCGGGCGAGGAAGCCGGGACGGCGCGGACGGGGGAGATCGATTCGGGATTGGCGGACATGGCAGCACTCGCGGTTTCGTTGCGGGTCGGATTGATCGGCGCAGCCGCCGGGGACGGCTCCGCTTGCGGGAAAAGTGCCGTGTCCTTTTTCGGCTGGGTCGGGTCTTTCCAGATTGCCATGATCACCTCGGGGGAAAGGGCAGCTGTGCTGCTGGGGCCACCGACCATACCACGGCTCGATTGCAATTGAATCAGCCGCTTGCGAGGTGAAACGAACCTACATCCTGAATACGCCGAAGCGCGCTGGTTCGATCGGCGCATTCAGTGATGCCGCCAATGCCAGCCCGAGCACGCGACGAGTGTCCTTGGGATCGATGATGCCGTCGTCCCACAATCGCGCGGTGGCGTAATAGGGATTGCCCTGGTCTTCGTATTGCTGCCGGATCGGCGCCTTGAACGCGTCTTCGTCTTCCGCGCTCCACTGGCTACCCTTGGCTTCGATGCCATCGCGGCGCACGGTCGCCAGCACGCTCGCGGCCTGTTCGCCGCCCATCACGCTGATGCGCGCATTGGGCCACATCCACAGGAAGCGTCCGCCATAGGCGCGTCCGCACATCGCGTAGTTGCCGGCGCCGAAACTGCCGCCGATCACCACGGTGAACTTCGGCACCGATGAACACGCGACCGCGGTGACCATCTTGGCGCCGTCCTTCGCGATGCCGGCGTTCTCATATTTCTTGCCGACCATGAAGCCGGTGATGTTCTGCAGGAACACCAGCGGGATGCCACGCTGGTTGCACAGTTCGATGAAGTGAGCGCCCTTGAGCGCACTCTCCGAGAACAGGATGCCGTTGTTGGCGACGATGCCGACCGGGCAACCGTGGATGTGGGCGAAACCCGTCACCAGCGTCTTGCCGTAGCGCGCCTTGAATTCCTGGAACTCGCTGCCGTCGACGATGCGCGCGATGACTTCGCGGATGTCGAAGGGCTTGCGGGTGTCCTGCGGCACGATGCCATAGAGCTCGTTGGCGGGATAGAGCGGTTCGCGGTTCGCCTGCAGTTCGACCGGCAGCGCATGCTTGCGGTTGAAGGTGGCGACGATGTCGCGCGCGATCGCCAGCGCGTGGTGGTCGTCTTCGGCGAAATGATCGGCAACGCCCGACACCGAGGTGTGCACGTCGGCGCCGCCGAGCGCTTCGGCATCGACCACTTCGCCGGTCGCGGCCTTCACCAGCGGCGGACCGCCCAGGAAGATCGTGCCCTGGTTCTTGACGATGATCGATTCGTCGCACATCGCTGGCACGTAGGCGCCACCGGCGGTGCAACTGCCCATCACCACCGCGACCTGCGGGATGTTGTCGGCGCTCATCCGCGCCTGGTTGTAGAAGATCCGGCCGAAGTGCTCGCGGTCGGGGAAGACTTCATCCTGCAATGGCAGGAATGCGCCGCCGGAATCGACGAGGTAGACGCAGGGAAGGTGGTTCTCCCTCGCGACTTCCTGCGCGCGCAGGTGCTTTTTCACCGTCATCGGGAAATAGGTGCCGCCCTTGACCGTGGCGTCGTTGGCGACGATCACCACTTCCTGGCCCATGACGCGGCCGATGCCGGTAACGACGCCGGCAGCAGGCGCGGCATCGTCGTACATGCCTTCGGCGGCGAGCGCATTGAGCTCGAGGAAGGGCGAGCCGGGATCGAGCAGGGCATCGATGCGATCGTGCGCGAGCAGCTTGCCGCGTTCGGTGTGCTTGCGCCGCGCGGCTTCGCCGCCGCCTTGCGCGGCGCGTTGCAGGCGCGCATGCAGTTCGTCCGCCAATGCCTGGTGGTGTGCGGCGGTTGCGGTGAATTCTGGGGAGCGCGAATCGATCTGTGACTTGATGACGGGCATGGCGAGTAGTGCACGAACGAGGCCGACAGGATACCTGTTGGCAAAAGAAAGGCCCGCTTGCGCGGGCGACGGGCCATAAAGAAAGGCCCGCTTGCGCGGGCCTTTCGGATCACATCCTGGAAGGATGGATTACTTCTTGACGGCGTCGGCAGCAGCCTTGGCCTTGTCGCCAGCGGCCTTGGCAGCGTCACCAGCAGCCTTGGCGGCGTCGCCGACCTTGGCAGCGGCGTCGCCGGCGGCACCGGCAGCAGCGTGGGCAGCGTCGGCACCAGCGGCCTTGGCAGCGTCGGCGCCAGCAGCGGCAGCGTCGCCAGCCTTGTTGGCGGCGTCACCAGCGGCCTTGGCGGCGTCGCCAGCGGCAGCAGCGGCGTCGGCAGCAGCGGCCGGAGCGGCAGCGGCGTCAGCCGGCTTGGCGGCAGCGTCGGCAGCCGGAGCAGCAGCGGCGTCGGCCGGCTTGGCGGCGTCAGCAGCCTGGTCGGCCGGCTTGCAAGCGGCCAGGGCCAGGGTAGCGGCGGCGAAGAGAGCAGCGATCTTCAGGTTCATTCGAATGTCCTCGGATATTTCGGTTGTGGAGTTACAGCGGTTGGAACTCTGTTGCCGAAAAGCCGCCAGCAAGCTGGCGGCCTCTCGCGATCGTGGTTGCCGATCGATTACTTCTTGGCTTCGGCCTTGGCGGCGTCGGCACCCTGCTTGGCAGCGTCCTTGGCCTTGTCGGCAGCCTTGGCAGCGTCCGCAGCGGCGTCGGCGTGAGCGTCGGCAGCAGCGGCCGTCGGAGCGGCAGCGGCGTCGGCAGCCTGCTTGGAAGCAGCGTCGGCAGCGGCAGCGGCGGCGTCGGCACCGGCCTGGGCAGCCTGGGCGGTGGACGCGTTGGCGCCGGAAGCGGCAGCCTGGTCAGCAGACTGCTGGGCAGCGCTGGCAGCCTTGTTGGCGTCGGCGGCGGCATCGCTGGCCTGCTGCGAATTCGAGCAAGCGGAAAGCGCGATACCCATGGCCAGCGCCAGGAGAGCCTTGTTCATGGTCATGTCGGGATCCTCGTGAATGGGTGGGTAACGCGAACGATGACGCGTTGGGTCCCATCATGACCCAATGCTGAGCCGTGTCAAGAACCTTGGCCGGTTTTTTTGCCGATTGCGTTGGGGCGGATTTAGAACAGCTTCAGCCCCGTCTTCACGCCAATTCAACGGCCATGGCGGTGGCTTCGCCACCACCGATGCACAGCGACGCCACGCCGCGTTTGGCACCACGGGCCTGCAGCGCATGGATCAGCGTCACCAGCAGTCGCGCGCCGCTGCAGCCGATCGGATGGCCGAGGGCAACGGCGCCGCCGTTGACGTTGAGCTTGTCGTGGGGGATGCCGAGCGCCTTCATCGGCGCCATCGCGACGACCGAGAACGCTTCGTTGACTTCGAACAGATCGACATCGCCAACCGACCAGCCGGCCTTTTCCATCACCTTGCGGATGGCTTCGATCGGGGCAGTGGTGAATTCTTCAGGCTTCTGCGAATGCGTGGCGTGCGCAACGATGCTCGCCAGCGGCTTGGCGCCGGCAGCCTTGGCGGCATCGGCCGACATCACCACCAGCGCGGCGGCGCCATCGGAAATCTTGGAAGAAGAGGCGGCGGTCAGCGTGCCTTCCTTGCCGAAGGCCGGACGCAGTCCGGGAATCTTGCTGATGTCGATCTTGCCGGGCTCTTCGTCGGCATCGACCACGACATCGCCCTTGCGGCCCTTGACCGTCAGCGGGGCGATTTCTGCCTTGAAGGCACCGGATGCGATCGCGGCCTGGGCGCGGCGCACGCTTTCCGCCGAATAGGCATCGACTTCCTCACGGCTGCAGTCGAGCGCCTTGCAGGTGGCGTCGCCGAAGACACCCATCGCCTTGCCGTCTTCCGGGTTGGTCAGTCCATCCCACGCCATGTGGTCGAGGAATTCGGCGTTGCCGTAGCGGATGCCGGTGCGCGAACCGTTGAGCACGTGCGGGGCATTGGTCATCGACTCCATGCCGCCGGCAATCACCGCGTTGGCGCTGCCTGCCTTGATCAGGTCATGGGCCAGCATCACCGCCTTCATGCCGGATCCGCAGACCTTGTTGATGGTGGTGGCGCCGGCCTTGTCGGGGATGCCGGCAGTGCGCGCCGCCTGACGCGCGGGGGCCTGGCCAAGGCCGGCCGGCAACACGCAACCCATGATCACTTCGTCGATCGCGTCGGGCTGGATGCCGGCGGCTTCGACTGCGGCGGTGATGGCCGTCGCGCCGAGGGTCGGCGTGGGGACGCCGGTGAACTGGCCGAGCATGGAGCCGATGGCGGTGCGCTTGGCACCAACGATGACGATGTCAGACATGGGGTTCCGGTCTGGGAGGGGACAGTCCTCGATTATCGCCCAGACGGTGGCGGCCTGCGACGCATTAAGCATTCGCCTCGCATTCCCGCCTTGCCATCGCGCCTCCCGTCGCGCTACAAATTCGCAACATCGATCACGTTCCGGGCATGCCCGGATACCCCTTCGGAGGGAAGGTTCCAATGATGATTCCGCCGCGTCGCGCGTTGTCGACCGCCATTGTCCTGGCGATATCGTCCATGGCCCTGACCGCATGCGGGGGCGGGGGTGGAACGAAATCGTCGGGTTCGGGAGGGACGACGGTGCCGCCGCCGTTCACTCCGACCATCGCCAACGATTCCACCCTCACCAACATCACGCCGCCGAGCATCGCCGCCGAACCGGCGCCAGCGACCTTTTCGGACCCCAATCTCGCGCAGATGCATGTGCTGATCAATGATGCCGGCGCGTTGGGCGCGGGCAAGATCGGTACCGGCATCAAGATCGGTTTCCTCGATACCGGCATCGACCGCAACAACCCGGCGCTGGCGGGCCGCGTGCAGCAGCCGGAATACATCAGCATCGATCCCGCAACCAACAACACTGCCGTCGACGACGTGGTCGGTCACGGCACCATCGTCGCTTCGCTTGCGGCGGGCAAGCCGATGGCGGCGAACTATCTCGACACCAACAACAACGTCGTGCGCACGTCCACTTGGCAGGGCGGCGTGGCGCAGGGCGCGACCGTCATCTCGTCGCGCATCATCAACGACGCTCCGCCGGTGGACGATGGCACCGGCCAGGGCGGCAATCCGATCGGCGCCAACCAGGGCTATGGCGCTTATTTCCAGGCAAGGAACACGGAGCTCGCCAATGCCGGCGCCAAGATCATCAACAATTCCTGGGGCGGGTTGTACTGGAACGATCCCGCGCTGTCGCTCGAACTGCAGACGGCATGGAAGGACTTCGTGGTCAATCGCGGCGGCCTGATCGTGTTCGCCAGTGGCAACGATGGCGCCACGGCAAGCCTGCGCCCGAATCCTTCGGACAATGCGATGTTGCCGAGCATGGACGGTGGCGATGCGACGCTGGCGAAAGGCTGGCTGACGGTAAGCGCGCTCGACCCCAACAATGCGACGCAGCTCACGTCCTATTCGCAGCAGTGCGGCGTGGCGATGAACTATTGCCTGGTCGCGCCGGGCGATGTCGTGGTCGCGCAGCACTACAACTCGTCCTCCGCATATGGCCTCTACAACGGCAGCGGCACTTCGTTCTCCGCGCCGCAGGTGAGCGGCGCGGCCGCCGTAGTCTGGGCGCAGTTCCCGTATTTCAACAACGACTTGGTGCGGCAGACGCTGCTCGGCACCGCGAAGGACCTTGGTACGGCCGGTGTCGATCCGGTGTTCGGCTGGGGCCTGCTTGACGTCACCAAGGCGGCCAACGGCCCGGGCAATTTCGCCTGGGGCGATGTCACCGTCTCGTTCTCGGGCGGTTCGATCTGGCGCAACTCGATCGTCGGCGCAGGCGGCCTGATCAAGCAGGGCGACGGCACGCTGACGCTGACCCAGGCGCAGTCCTATACCGGTGCCACCCAAGTGCAGGGCGGCGCGCTCGACATCCGCCAGGGCCTGGCCGGATCGGCACTGTCGATTTCGTCCGGTGCCAGCGTCTTTGCCAGCGGCACCTTCGGCAAGACGGTGAGCAATTCCGGGTTCTTCATCAACGGACGCGATTCCGCTGCCACCATCGCCGGCAATTACACCCAGGGCGCGAGCGGCAATCTCGGCATCTGGCTGGGCACGCCGCTGCAGGTCAATGGCACGGCGTCGATCGCAGGACAGCTCAGCTTGCTGGGAACGCGCAGCAACTACACCACGCAAGCAAAGGAAACGCTGCTGAAGGCCAACGGTGGACTCTCGGGCACCTTCGCCAGCGTCAAGGCGGCGCCGAACGTGTTCCTCGACGCGACGGTGAGCTACGACCCGAACAACGCCTTCCTCAACATCAATCGCATCAACGTGAGCGCCGCGGCCGCGGGCCTGGGCCTGACGACGACGGCAGTCGCCTCGGCGACGCGCGTCGAAAGCGCGATGACTGCGATCGATGGCCAACTCGCCAAGGGCACTGGCGCCATCCCGACCGGTTTCATCGACGGCGCGGCAGCGATCCAGCAATCGCCGGATGCGCGTGTCGCCGAACGCACGCTGTCGTCATTGTCCGGACAGTTGCAGGCGGCTTCGGCGACGATGACGCTGGAATCGCTGGATGCCGGTCGCCACGCACTGGATCGTCGCTTCGCCAATCTGTCGGATGACGCCCTGCTGAAAGGTGCGTGGTCGCAGGACTTGCAGCGCGACGGCACGCTGGCGCAGTCGGGCATGAACAGTCTCGGCATGAATGTCGACGGCCAGATGTCGGGCTACGACCAGCGCATCGGCCAGAACGCGGTGGTTGGCATGGCGATGAGCCAGACGCGGCTCAATGGCTGGATGAGCGCCTTGGGCGATCGCGCCCAGGGCCGCCAGTCCGAAGCGCAGATGTATGCCGGACTATGGCGCGGTGGTTGGTTCGCCTTGGGCAGCGCTGGTGCCGGTCGCTTTGATCGCCGCACCGACCGCATGCTCCAGCTTGGCCTCGACAATGAAGGCGCGAGTGCCTTGCAGCGCGGCAGTTACGCATTCGCGAACGCCGAGGGCGGCTACCGGTTCGCGTTCTCGGGACTGGGTCTCACGCCTTATGTCGGTACGCAGTACGCATCGATCCACAACGAAGGGTTCCGCGAATTCGATGCTTCCGGTTTCGGCTTGCAGGCGAATGCCTGGCGCAACGATCGCTGGCAGGGCTATGCGGGGTTGCGCGTGAATCGCGACTGGCGTCTGGCGAACGGCTGGCGTGTCGGGATGGAGGCGCGTGGTGAATTCCAGCAGTTGCTGCACGGGAACGACACGCTGATGGCGAGCTTCACCGGCATCAATCAGTGGATGCCGGTAAGCGGATTGGGCCTTGCGCGCCAGGGCAGTCTGTTCGGCCTCGGCTTCAATCTCGATCCGTCGATGCGGACGCATTTCCGCTTCGACCTGAGCCAACGTAACAGTTCGCTGGGCAATGAGCGGACGTGGTCGGCGAGGTACGAGCGGGCGTTCTGATCACACCTGCTGCGCTCGTCATCCCGGGCGCGTTTCCGCGCATCCCGGTCTGACTTCGCTCGCGACGGTGTGAGGCTAGCTTTGCCCGTTGAACAGTTCGCGACCGATCAGCATGCGACGGATTTCGTTGGTGCCTGCACCGATCGCGTAGAGCTTGGCGTCGCGCAGCAGGCGGCCGGTCGGGAATTCGTTGATGTAGCCGTTGCCGCCGAGCGCCTGGATCGCTTCCAGCGTCACGTCGACCGCTGCTTCCGACGCATGCATCAGGCAGGCCGCGGCATCGACGCGGCTCTTGCGGCCCTCGTCGTAATCGCGGGCGACCGAATAGGCGAAGGCGCGGCTCGATTGCAGCGCCGTATACATGTCGGCGGTCTTGGCCTGCATCAGCTGGAAGGTGCCGATCGCGGCGTCGAACTGCTTGCGTTCGCGCAGGTAGGGCAGGGTGATGTCGAGCGCGGCCTGCATCAGGCCGAGCGGGCCGCCGCTTAACACCAGGCGTTCGGTATTGAGGCCGGACATCAGCACCTTGACGCCGTGGTGGACTTCGCCCACCACGTTTTCCTGCGGGATCTCGCAGTTCTCGAACACCAGTTCGCAGGTGTTGGAGCCGCGCATGCCGAGCTTGTCGAGTTTCTGCGCGGTGCTGAACCCCTTCATGCCCTTCTCGACGATGAAGGCGGTCATGCACTTGCTGCCGGCGTCCTTGCCCGCGGTGCGCATGTAGACCAGCAGCACATCGGCTTCGGGACCGTTGGTGATCCACATCTTGTTGCCGTTGGCGATCCACACGCCGTCGCGCAGTTCGGCGCGGCAGCTCATGGAACCAACCACGTCGGAACCGGCGCCGGGCTCGCTCATCGCCAGTGCGCCCTTCCATTCGCCGCTGCACAGCTTCGGCAGGTATTTCTCGCGCTGTGCCTGGTTGCCGTTGGCGTACAGGTTCGACACGCAGAGATTGGAGTGCGCGCCGTAGGACAGGCCGACCGAACCCGAGGCGCGGCTGATCTCCTCCATCGCCACCATGTGGGCGAGGTAGCCCATCTCGCTGCCACCGAATTCGCCGGGCACGGTCATGCCGAGGAGGCCCATCTCGCCGAGCTTCGGCCACAGGTCCTGCGGGAACCAGTTCTCCTCGTCGATCTTGGCGGCGCGCGGCGCGATTTCCGCCTCGGCGAAGCGGCGAACCGCGTCGCGCAGTGCATCGATGTCTTCGCCCAGGCTGGGAATACGCATCAGTGGCGAATCCGGCCCTTGAAGCGCGCGCTGCCTCGACCCATCGGCAGCTTGAGCTTGCCGATCGCGTTGATGCGCTCTTCGGCGAGGCGGTCGGCGGCCTGGTAGGTCGGGATGCCGTCGCGCTCGGAGATCTCGTAGATGCGGCCGAGGTTGTGGTAGATGGTGCGCATCATGCGCATCGCGCGTTCGCGGTTGTAGCCGTCGATTTCCAGCGATACGTTCATCACGCCGCCGGCGTTCACCGCGTAGTCGGGCGCATAGAGGATGCCGCGACGCTGCAGCTCGTCGCCGATCTCGTTGGTGGCGAGCTGGTTGTTGGCCGCGCCGCAGATGATCTTGGCCTTGAGGCGGGGCAGGGTCTTCTCGTTGACGGTGCCGCCGAGCGCGCAGGGCGAATAGACATCGGCGTTGACGTCGTAGATCTCGTCGAGGCCGACCGCCTCCGCGCCGTATTCGCTGACGGCCTTGTCGACCAGCTGCTTGTTGATGTCGGTGACGAAGATCTTGGCGCCGCGCTCTTTCAGCAGCTTCACGAATTCCATGCCGACGTGGCCGAGGCCCTGCACGGCGTAGGAATGCTTGCCGACTTCCTCGTCGCCGAACTTCTTGTGCAGCGTCGCCATCAGCCCCTGCAGGGTGCCGTAGGCGGTGAACGGCGAGGGGTCGCCCGAACCGCCGTGGACCTGGTGCACGCCGGTGACGTACTCGGTTTCGCGGAACACGAATTCCATGTCGTTGACGTCGATGCCGACGTCTTCGGCGGTGATGTAGCGGCCGCCCAGCGATTCGACGAACTGGCCGAAGGCGCGGAACAGCGCTTCCGACTTGTCCTTGGCGGGATCGCCGATGATCACGGCCTTGCCGCCACCCAGGTTCAGGCCGGCCACCGCGTTCTTGTAGGTCATGCCGCGCGACAGTCGCAGCACGTCGTTCAACGCCTCGTCTTCACTCTTGTAAGGCCACATGCGCGTGCCGCCCAGCGCGGGACCAAGCACGGTGTTGTGGATGGCGATGATCGCCTTGAGGCCGGCATCCTTGTTGTGGCAGAAAACGATCTGCTCGTGGCCGGTGGTGTCGAGGGTTTCGAAAATCATGCATGAACTCCGATGTGCGCCGACAACCGTGGCCGGTGCGGGTCCGGGGGTGGGAACGACGCCAACGCCGGTCGGCGAGGGCGGCATATTCTAGTCCTTCCCGCAGGTGCGGGCATTCGCGGGCGCACGGGTGGCGGATGAATGCAGGGTTGACAGAACCGGCGAACTGGATCAGTTCGACTTGGGTTTCGGGTGTTCCTTCGACCAGTGAAAACGCTGCAGCCACTGTTCCTGGAGTGGGTCGGTGGGGTCGGCGATGTTCAGGAAATCATCGAAGTAGGCGCTGGGCGGCTTATGCTCCGGCGATTGGTTCGCGGCGACGATGATGCGGTAGATCCGGGCGCGCCCGTCCTTCGGATATTCCTTGATCAGGTGTTCCACGTAAGCATGGGCCTTTGCGGTTTCGGCGCCGTTGGTGCCGTGGCTGGCCTGGATCCACATTTGCGTTACTTCCCGCAATGATCTTTGGCGATAGTCCGGGTCCTTCATCGCGATGTCGTATTCGCGGCTCGCGGCTTCATAATGTTCGGTGTTATAGAGGCTGGCGGCGAGCAGGTAATGCGCTCTGGGATTGTCAGGCGAAGAGTCCAGTACATCCTGGGCGAACAGGCCGGCGGCGTGGGGTGCTCGTTGTATCAGGAAGTCGGCAACGGTGAATGAAGCGCCGTCTTCGATACGTCCGTAGCGCGAGAGTTGCAGCTTCATTGCCAGCGTGCGCCAGTCGCGCAGTTCCGGTTCCGGGTCAGTACGGTCGAAGGTATCGATGGCGGTGTCGAGTGCATCGGCAATGCCAATGTGCCTGACAAGCTCCTCGGCATATTCGACGGAGCGTGGATCCTTCGCCGTATTGAGGTCGCGCAGCATCTCGACCAGCGGCCGCCATGTTGCATTCTCGAGTGGCGGGTTGTCCGGGACCATGCGCTTCAACTCATTGGCATAGTTTGTCATTGCCTGTATCGACCCACCCCAGCGCGGTACCAGGTTGTCCATGCGCTGGTGCGCCAGTGCAAGACAATGAGGTTGCATGGCATTGGCGGCGATGAACACCATGTCACCATCCGCGATCGTGGAGTCGAGTTTGGAAATCCACATTTGCCCGAGGTAGGCATCGCTGGTTCTCGGGTCAAGCTCGATGGCGCGATTGAACTCGGCATTGGCTTGCCGCAACAATTCCGACATGCGTTCGAGAGCATCCGCAGGCGTTTCCCTGGCCCATTTCGTGCCGCGTGCATCGGCTGCCCTGGAAAGCAGCACATAACCGAGCGCTGCATGGGCGAAAGGGTTGTTTGGGCTTGCCCGGACCCATTCTTCGGCCAGTTTTTGTGTCTCCGCATCGGATGAATGAAACTGCCAGCGCAACAGATGGACCTTTTCGTTGTCGGGTGCAGCACCGGCGCCATGGATGGATTGGTAGCGGGACAGCAACGTTTCCAATTCCGGGGTCTTTCCGGCGCGCATCAACGACCGGAATCCGGCTTCGGCTTCGTGCAATTCCCACGTCCTTCGGCAGAGTTTTTGCGAAAATCCTTGCGGCCATGCGACTTTCGGCAGGTCCGGGAAAGCGAGGCAGCGTTCAAGCCCGGTCGGCTTGTCCATCGCCGTCGCCGCGTGTTCGAAATAGTCCTTCCAAGGTGCCGGGATGTCGGTGAAGCGTTTGCTGTAATCCGTCACTCCGGCCTTCTGTTCGGCGGGTTCGGCAATGGCAAGGCCCGGCGCGAGCAAGGCGGCCAGCAGGAAGGCAGCAGATTTCATGGGATTCCCCATTCAATTTCCCCTGGATAGTCTGCCTGAATCTGCCCATAGACGCCCGCGCTACAATCGCGGTTTCCCGCAATCCGCCGTGAATTCCGCCATGAGCACGCCTGCCCAGACGCTGACCGAAAGCCAATCCACCACCGCCAGCGAGACCGCGGTGCCGTTGCGCTTCGTGACCGCCGCCAGCCTGTTCGATGGCCACGACGCCGCGATCAACATCATGCGCCGGCTGATCCAGTCGCAGGGCGCGGAGGTGATCCACCTCGGCCACAACCGCAGCGTCGAGGACGTGGTGCGCGCGGCCCTGCAGGAAGACGCCGACGGCATCGCGTTGTCGTCCTACCAGGGTGGCCACGTCGAGTACTTCAAGTACATGGTCGACATGCTGAAGGAACGTGGCGCGCCGCACATCAAGGTGTTCGGCGGTGGCGGCGGCACCATCACCCCGGAAGAAATCCGCGAACTCGAGGCCTACGGCGTCGAGCGGATCTACCACCCCAACGACGGCATGAAGATGGGGCTGGTGGAGATGATCGAGGACGTGGTCAAGCGCGCCAACGACGGTCGCGGCGAACACGTGAAGGGCACGAGTAATGATGCCCCCGGTATCGACGACGAGATCGGCATCGGCCGCGTGCTGTCGGCAATCGAGGACGGCCAGCTCGCCGAATCCGAGCTTGCGCACCTGCGCAAGCAGTGGCAGCTGGCTGGCGGCAAGACCCCGGTGGTCGGCATCACCGGCACCGGCGGCGCCGGCAAGTCGTCGGTGACCGACGAACTGCTCAACCGCTTCCTCTCCAACTTCCCGCAGATGCGCGTCGCGGTGATTTCGGTCGATCCGACCCGCCGCCGCACCGGTGGTGCGCTGCTGGGTGATCGCATCCGCATGAACTCGCTGCGCAGCCATCGCGTCTACATGCGCTCGATGGCGACCCGTCGCCAGAACGTGGCGACCAATGCGGTGCTGAAGGATTGCATCGGCTTTTTGAAGTCGCTGGGCTACGACCTGGTGATCGTCGAAACCGCCGGTATCGGCCAGTCGGATTCCGAGATCGTCGATCTGGTCGATTTCCCGATGTACGTGATGACCAGCGATTACGGCGCGGCCTCGCAGCTCGAGAAGATCGACATGCTCGACTTCGCCGATCTGGTCGTGCTCAACAAGTTCGACCGCCGCGGCGCCGAGGACGCGCTGCGCGACGTGCGCAAGCAGTGGCGGCGCAACCGCGTCGCGTTCAAATTGCCCGACGAACAGGTGCCGGTGTATCCCACCATCGCCAGCCAGTTCAACGATCCGGGCGTGACCTGGATGTTTGCGAACCTGTGCCGCCTGTTGCGCGAGAAGCTGCACCTGGACGCGGCGAAGTGGACACCGCAGGTCGATACGACATTGAAG
>DAHUXS010000007.1 GCA_027306995.1 Lysobacter sp. | reverse complement strand
GTCGCCGTCACGTTCACCGCATCGCCCGAGATCGCACCCGACCACGTCTTCTGCAACGTCACCGTCGCCGTCTTGCGCGTGTTCGTGTACGTACACGTGATGGTCTTGCCCGCGTCGGCCGCATTGATCGCCAAGGTGCTGCCGGTCAATGTGCCGCCACCAGTGCAACTCAGCGTCGACGTGTAGTTCGCCGCGCTACCCACACTGAACCCTTCGCTGATCGAACCCGACTCACCCGCGTACACCGTCACCGCCGTGCCCGTCGTCGTGTTCCCCGCGGCCGTCGCCACCGAGCTTCCACTCGTGGCCGCGGTCGCGAACCCACTGCTCGTCACCGTGACTGTGTCACCTGCCTTGCTGTTCGCCGACCACGTCTTCTGCAGGATCAGCTGCGCACTCAAGCGATTGAGCGGATTGGTAATCGATCCGGTAGCGCCCGAGGCAATCGTCCCGGCTGGTGCAACCGTCGTTTCAGTGCCCCATGCATACCCGGCCGGAGCAGCTGCCTTGCCGGTTTCCGTCAGCGTGCATCCGGTCGAACCGGCCGGAACGTTGACAGTCGTCGATTTGCTGGTGTCGCTGGCAGCGAAGGTGATCGTGCCCGTGTAGCTCGCCGAAGGGTTCGAGCAGGTCAGAGTGAAGTTGAAATTCCCCGGGGTACCGCCAGCCGGGGCACCCCCCGTAACCGTCACGCTTTTGGTAATGGTGACGGGAATGAGGAGCGTGTCGGTATCCGTCGCCGTACACGTACCGGTCCCCGAGTTATATACGCCAGGAGGAGTTGTGGCCTGGCAAGCCGTACCGGAATTGACCACCGAGCCATTCGTCGGTGGTGCGATGCTCGCCTGATTGACGACCTGTTGCGCCAGCGCGGCAGGGGAGCCGAGTGTGGCCGCCATGAATAGGGCAAACAGGGGGGCAACGACATTCGCATGCCGTGCACGCGCGAAAATCGCGCTCATCCGATGAACAAATGACACTCCATACCCCCCTGCTAATGCGCACAAACTGGCCGTCCAGCCAGCTAAACGGGCGCCATTCTATCGGCAGGAAATCAATGGAATTTCACATTACTTAGCAAGCCGGTAAGGATTGGAGGCGAAAAACCGGTACGAATTCACATAAATCAGCGCGTGATGTCATGACTATGTGATGACCAATGCATTCACGTCGTTTTTCAACAAAATTTCATCTTTCGAATCTGTGACGGACATCCTCGCGAGCTTCACCATGTTCTTCACATGGAGCGCAATACGAACATGAATCAGTCATGCTGATTCCGCGTTCACCTGCTCAGTGACAGCGATGAAATGGTGGGTCGTGATGGATTCGAACCATCGACCAGCGGATTAAAAGTCCGATGCTCTACCGACTGAGCTAACGACCCGGTCACACGGCCCGGCGTTGCACCGGGCCGCGTATTGTAACGAATCAGCGATATCGGGTGGGGTCGGCCAGCCCGGCATCGGCAAAGCCGCGGGCACGCAACAGGCAGGCATCGCAATGGCCGCAGGCACGTCCGGCCTCGTCGGCCTGGTAGCAGCTGACCGTCTGCGCGAAATCCACCCCCAGCCGCTCGCCCTCGCGGGCGATATCGGCCTTGCTCATCCGCATCAGCGGGGCATGGACTCGGAAACGCGTGCCCTCCACGCCAGCCCGGGTGGCAAGGTTGGCAAGCGTTTCAAACGCGGCGATGAATTCCGGCCGGCAATCGGGGTAGCCGGAATAGTCGACGGCATTGACGCCGCAGAAGATGTCGCGCGCGCCAAGCACTTCTGCCCAACCCAGCGCCGCCGACAGCATCAGGGTGTTGCGCGCCGGCACGTAGGTCACGGGGATGTCGCCATTGCCGATCTCGTGGCCGTCAGCGTCGGTTGGCACGTCGATATCGCTGGTCAGCGCCGAACCGCCGATGGTGCGCAGGTCGATCTCCACCGTCTTGTGTTCGACCGCACCGAGCATCGTCGCGACGCGTTGCGCGGCTTCCAGCTCGGAGAGATGACGCTGCCCGTAGCGCACGCTCATCGCATGCGCGGCGAATCCCTGCTCGCGCGCGATCGCGAGCACGACCGCGGAATCCATGCCACCGGAAACGAGGACGACTGCAGGCGTGGTCATCGGCCCGGCTCCTCGCCCCACAACTGCTTGTGGAGCTGCATCTGGAACCGCACCGGCAAGCGTTCGGCGACGATCCAGTCGGCGAGTTCGCGCGGCGCCACTTGCCCGTGACTGGGCGAGAACAGCACGTCGCAGCGTTGGTTCAATGCATGTTCGGAAACGACATCACGCGCCCAGTCGAAATCCTCGCACGAACAGATCACGAACTTGACCTGGTCATGCGGCGTCAGCAAGACGATGTTCTCCATGCGATTGCGCTCGACTTCACCGGAACCCGGCGTCTTGATGTCGACCACGCGCGATACCCGCGTATCCACATCGCCAATATCGATCGCGCCGGAAGTCTCCAGCGACACGATCAATCCCAGATCGCACAGCTTCTTCAGCAGCTGCACGCAGCGCTTCTGCGCCAGCGGTTCGCCCCCGGTCACGCAGACGTGGCGCACGCCATGGCGGGTCACCGTCGCGACGATGTCGTCGATGTCCATCCATTCGCCGCCGTGGAAGGCATAGGCGGTGTCGCAATAGAGGCAGCGCAGCGGGCAGCCGGTCAGGCGCACGAATACCGTCGGCCAGCCGGCATCGCGGGCTTCGCCTTGCAGGGACAGGAAGATTTCAGTGATCCGGAGGCGCTCGGATGTTGGTTCCGGCGCGGTCTCGGCCGCTGGGGTTGCGACGGCATTCATGCCGCCATTTTACCTTGCGGCAGGCTTCTTCTGCGGTTTGGGCTGCTTCAGCGCCTGCTGCGACATGCGCAGCTTCAACGCGGCATCGGAGGCCTTGGGATGGGTCGGATAGGTATCGACCACCTGCTTGAACTGTGCCGCCGCCATCTCATAGTTGCCGGTGGCGTAATAGCTCTCGCCCAGCCAGTAGCGCGCATTGGGGATCAGCGCGCTCTTGGGCCAGCGATCGATGAAGGCCTTGAAGCCGCGCGACGACTTGACGTAATCGCCCGCCTTCAAGGCCTTGAACGCGGCATCGTAATCGGCGCGGTCATTGCCGTTCGATGCCGCCGGCGGCGCTTCCGCTGGCGCATTGGCTTCAGGCTGCACCGGTTGTCCCGCAGCAGGCGCCGCACCCTGGCCATTGCCATCAGCGGGCTTGCCGCCACCCTCGAGGCGATTCAGGCGGCCATCGACATCGAGATACTGGTTCCGCGCCGATTCCTTCTGCTGGTTGAGCTGCTGTTGCAGCTCTTCCACCTGGCCGCGCAGGTTGCGGACTTCTTCCTTGAGCGCGTTGATCTGGTTCAGCGTTTCCAGCTTGTCGCTGTTGTCGGCGGCATGCGCTTCCAGCGCATCGACGCGCTCGGCAAGGCTGGCCCGCTGCGCCATGGCAGGCAGGGCGGGCAGCATCAACGCAATCATCAGTGCAGGAAGAAGAATGCGCATGGTCCAACTCAAGGCGTGGTGTAGTTGATGTCCACGCGGCGATTCTTCTGCCAGCACGCCTCGTCGGACTCGCGGCATTCCGGGCGTTCCTCGCCATAGCTCACCACGTTGAGCTGGCTGCCGCTGGCACCCATCGCCTGCATCGCCGAGGACACGCTGCGGGCACGACGCTCGCCCAGCGCGAGGTTGTATTCGCGGCTGCCGCGTTCGTCGGTGTTGCCTTCAAGCGTGATGCGCGCCGACGGGCGATCGCGCAGGTACTTGGCGTGGCAGCCGATCGATGCCTGGAATTCCGGCTTGGTGGTGTCGGAGTCGTAGTCGAAGTAGACCGAGCGATTCTTCAGGCAGGCGTCCTTGTCGAGATCGCCAGGACCATAGGCGCCAGCGATCGGCGCGGTGGAAACACCGGTGTCGTTCTTGTTGCCGGCGTTGTTCTGGGCGCCGGAATCCACCACCGGCGGAGGCGGCGTGTCCTTGGTCTTGGTGGAACAGGCGACCATGCCAATGCAGGCAAGGGCGATCACGGCGGCACGCAAGTTGTTCATTGTCGACTCCTTCGGAGACTGCGGTTTCAAAGCTGGAATCAGGGATTGCTGCGATACGGCGACCACGCCGGATCCTGGGCGTTGCCGCCGGTATCGATGCGTTCGCGCACGCGGCCATCGGCCGACACGACATGGATCACGCTGCGGCTGCCCTCGTGCGCGTCGTACATCACCATGCTGCCGTTCGGCGCCACACTCGGCGATTCGTCCAGCGATCCCGGCGACACCGTGGTCCACTGGCCTGGGCCGCTGCGGGTGTCGAACACCGCGATGCGATAGTTGCCGCCGTTGCCCTGCGTCACTGCCATCACCTTGCCGTCGAGCGAGAACGCGGCATCGGCGTTGTAATCGCCCTGGAAGGTGACGCGACTGGCGCCGCCGCCGGAAGCGGAGGTCTTGTAGATCTGCGGACGACCGCCGCGATCCGAGGTGAAGTAGATGCCCGACGGCGTCCACGCCGCGCTGGTATCGATGCCGAGCTGGTGGGTGACGCGCGTCGGCGCACCGCCGCTGGCCGGCAATGTGTAGATCTCGGGATTGCCGTCTCGCGACAGCGTCACCGCGAGGCGCGCGCCATCCGGCGAGAACGATGGACTGGCGTTGAGTCCGGCGAACGAGGTGACGGTGACGTCGCCGCCGGAGAGGTTGCGCACCTTCACCGTGGAATTGCCGTTGGCGAAACTGACGTAGGCGATCCGCCTGCCATCCGGACTCCACGTCGGCGACATGATCGGCGCGTTGGCGGTTTCCAGCACGCGGGCGTTGTGGCCATCGGCGTCGGCGACCACCAGGCTGTAGGTCGCGCGCTTGCCGAGGCCGGAAACGCGCACGTAGGCCATGCGCGTCCAGAACGCCCCACGCACGTTCAGGACTTTCTGGTAGATGTCGTCGGCGATCTGGTGGGCGATGTCGCGTGCCGCACTGGCCGGGCCGCTCTTGGCAAAACCGAGCAGGCGCTGCTTGTGCACCACGTCGTACAACTCGTATTCGACGCGCATCGATGCACCGTTGCTGACGCGACCGATCAACACCAGGCCCTGCCCCGCGGCCTGCCACACCGGCAGGTGCAGCTCGGCGGCGGTGCTCGGTTTCTCGGGCATGGCCGATTCCGGCATCGCCTTGAACTGGCCGGAACGCTGGAGGTCGGCGCGGATCACCGCAGCGATATCGCTCTCGCCGGGCGCGCTGCCCGCGAACGGCACCACTGCGATCGGTTGGGCGGCATCGCGCCCGCCGATCACGTCGACCTGCGGGCTGGACTGCGCGAACGCCGCGCCGGACAAGGTGAGGACACAGATTGCGAAGAAGAATCGCATCAGGGGGAGTTCTACGTTGGGATGCGTCCGACTAGGGTAAACGCGGGGGCGTCATTTAGCTGAATGCCGGTTCACCGCGGGTCGAGCGCCGATCATCGCGATGGTTTGAAATTCGCAGTGAAATCACGGGAGTAGACGTCCTCGTAACCCTTGAACGGCAACGGGCTGGCGTCACGGACGGCCTTTTCGACGCTGCGTTTCGCTTCGTCGGAATAGGGGCAACCCGGCTGAACGGTAGCCGCAATCACTTCGCCGCCGGGAATGATGCGGATATGGATCGGGCAGGCCTGCCCAGGCGGAATATCGTCAGGGCGCAGCCATTTCGCCTCGATCGCCCGACCGACCGCATCCAGCCATTTCTGCTGGCCGCTGTTGCGGCTCTTGCCCGCGCCACTGCCCGGCCGCGCCGATGACGAAGACTGATCGTTGCCGCCGGTCGGCGACCTCGCATCCGCCATCTGCTCGGCGCGCTGCTTGGCGAGATTGGTCGCCTTCGCCAGGCGCGCGGCTTCCGCGGCGGCCCTCGCCGCGAGATCGGAATCCGTGGTCTTCTTCGCCGGCGCCGGTTCGGGCGTCGGGACTTTCTTGCTCATGTCGACTGGTGTCGGTTGGGGCTTCGGTGGCGGCGTCTTGACCGGTGGTTGCGGACGCTCGGGCGCGGGCTTTTCCGCCGGCGCCTGCTTCACGACCGGCTGCGGTGTCGGTTCGACGGGTTTTTCAACCGGCGTTTCGACCGGCTTGGGCAATTCCTGCGGAGCTTCGACCGGCTGCGGCAACGGCTGCACCGCTTCCTTGGGTTCTCCAAGCAAGGCGCGGCGCGTTTTCGCCGAGAGATCGTTCACCGAAGCGACATCCGCCTGCAATGCGCCATCACCGCCGGCATCGCCCCCCTGTTGGGTGACGTGATGGAGACCGAACAACAGCAGTCCGATCAGGACCACGTGCAGCAGGATCGCGTATCCGGTCCCGCGCGCAGCAGCGGCGCGCTGCTCCTTCACTTTGCGGATGCTCCGCTCGGCATGCTCATCAACCCGGCACGCGGCACGTGCGCCTGCGTCTGCAGCAGGCTCAGCACGTCATAGACGGTCTGGTACGAAGCCTTGCCATCGCCGGCAACGTAGACCGGCGCTTTCGGGTGCGCGGCGACGAAAGCCTGCACGCGCTGCACCACCTCGTCACGGGTGGTGGCGCTGCGGGTGCCATCGATGGTGAGCGATAGCGCGCCTTCGGCATCGACGCTGACGATCGCCGGCTCGACATCGACCTGGATCGATTGCGCGCTGCTCTGCGGCAGGTCGACATCGACGCCGAGATTGAGCAGCGGCGCGGTCGCCATGAAGATGATCAGCAGCACCAGCATGACGTCGATGTACGGCACGACGTTGATTTCCGACTTCAGCCGGTGCTTGCGTCGCCGCGATGTGGAACGTCCGGCCATGTCAGCGCGCGTCGGGCAGCGGCGACCAACGTTGAAGGATCGACGAGAACTCTTCCGAGAACGCGTCGTAGCGCGAGGCCAGGCGGTCGACGCGGGTGGCGAGGCGGTTGTAGGCCCACACCGCCGGGATCGCGGCGAACAAGCCCATCGCGGTGGCGATCAACGCCTCGGAGATGCCCGGCGCGACGGTGGCGATCGTGGCCTGCTTGAGGCTGGCGAGGCCCTGGAACGAAATCATGATGCCCCACACCGTGCCGAACAGGCCGATGTACGGACTGATCGAACCGGTGTTGGCGAGGAATTCGAGGTTGTGTTCGAGATTGTCGAGTTCACGCGCGGTGGCGGCACGCATCGCGCGTTGCGCGCCTTCCAGCTGCAGGCGGCTGTCGGCACCGCGCATCTGGGTGACGCGATGGTACTCGCGCATGCCGGCATCGAAAATCGCCTCCAAGCCGTCGATGCCCTCGTTCTTGCCTGCACGCGCATGCAGGTCGCCGAGCTGCGCGCCCGACCAGAAGCGTTCCTCGAAATCGGCGGCCTCGCGCTCTGCTGCGGCCAGCTGCGCGCGCTTACGAAAGATGATCGCCCATGACATCACCGATACCACCAGCAGGATCGCCATCACCAGTTGCACCGGCAGCGATGCGTGCAGGACCAGTTGCAAAGGATTGATATCGCCAGCCGGCAGCGCGGCGGGTGCGTCAAGCATAGTGGAAAGCATCAATCACCTGTGCGTTCGTGCAACTTCAATTGTTCGTACAAGGCCGGCGGCAATGGACATGGCCGGAAGGTGTGCGCCAGCAGCGCGGCGATGCGGACCTCGCCATCGACCAGCAACGCTCCATCGCGGCGGATCTCCTGCTTCAGCACCAGCGACGCCCGCCGGCATTCGCGCAACTCCACGCTCACCGACAAGGCATCGTCGAGGCGCGCGGGTGCACGGAAATCGACCTGCATCGCCCGCACCACGAAGACCAGACCGTCGCGTTCGCGCAACAGTTCCTGGCCGTGACCGATGGCGCGCATCCATTCGCTGCGCGCGCGTTCCATGAAGGCCAGGTACTGCGCGTGGTACACGACGCCACCGGCATCGGTATCTTCCCAGTACACCCGCACCGGCCACTCGAAGACAAGCCCTGCGGCACCGGCGGTTGGGCCTGCGTTCAAATCAGGTTCCCCGATTCCCCGACTTCGGCGCCGCCACGCGGCTTCAGCCCGAGGTGGCGATAGGCCTTGTGGGTGGCCATGCGTCCGCGCGCCGTGCGCACCAGGAAGCCCTGCTGGATCAGATAGGGCTCGATCACGTCCTCGAGCGTTCCGCGCTCCTCACTGAGCGCCGCGGCCAGCGATTCGACGCCCACCGGACCGCCGTCGAAATTCTCGATGATGAGGTTGAGCAGGCGACGATCGAGCTCGTCGAAGCCTTCGGGATCGACCTTGAGCATCTGCATCGCCGCGCGTGCAGTCTCGTGGTCGATGCGGCCATCCGCGCGCACCTGCGCGTAATCGCGTACGCGCCGCAACAGGCGATTGGCGATGCGCGGCGTTCCGCGCGAACGACGGGCGATCTCGGCAGCGCCCTCGCCCTCGCAATGGATGCCGAGGATCTGCGCCGAACGCACGACGATCTGCGTGAGTTCGGCGGTGCTGTAGAACTCAAGGCGCTGGACGATGCCGAAGCGGTCACGCAGCGGCGCGGTCAACAGACCCGCGCGCGTGGTCGCGCCGACCAGGGTGAACGGCGGCAGGTCGAGCTTGATCGAACGCGCGGCCGGCCCCTCGCCGATCATGATGTCGATCTGGAAATCCTCCATCGCCGGATACAGCACTTCCTCCACCACGGGAGATAGGCGATGGATCTCGTCGATGAACAGCACGTCATGCGGCTGCAGGTTGGTCAGCAGCGCGGCAAGGTCGCCGGCACGCTCGATCACCGGGCCGCTGGTGACGCGCAGGCTGACGCCAAGTTCGTTGGCGATGACGTGGGACAACGTGGTCTTGCCGAGCCCCGGCGGCCCGAAGATCAGCACGTGGTCGAGCGCCTCGCCGCGACCGCGGGCAGCGTCGATGTAGATCTGCATCTGCTCGCGCACCTGCTGCTGGCCCAGGTAATCGGCCAGGCGGCGCGGGCGGATGCTGGCTTCGCTGGCCTCGTCTTCGCGGTTGGCGCCGGCGGCAATGATGCGGTCTTCGGTCATGCCCCGATTATGAAGGAAAGCGCCGCCGTTCTCGGGAGCTTGCGACTCAGATCTGCACCTGCGTGCCCAGCTCCACCAGGCGATTGCTGGGGATATTGAAGAAATCGCTGGCCGGAGCAGCATTCCGCATCATGAAGGCGAACAACTTGTCGCGCCAGATCGGCATGCCGTGGTGGCGGCTGGCGATGATGCGTTCGCGGCTGGCGAAATAGGTGGTTTCCATCGGATCCAGGCACATCTGACTGCAATCCGACAGCTCCATCAATGCCCGCGGCACATCCGGCGTCTCCATGAAACCGAAACGGACGATCACCCGATAGAAGTCGTCGCCGATCGCCTGCACCGACAGCCGCTGCCCGCGCGGCGCCATCGGCACCGTCAGCGTCGCCACCGTCAGGAAGACGTTGCGCGCGTGCAACACGCGGTTGTGCTTCAGGTTGTGCAGAAAGGCGTGCGGCACCATCGTCTTGTCGGCGGTCAGGAAGATCGCCGTACCCGCCACCCGCACCGGCGGCGCCAGCATCAATCCGGGCAGGAAGGTGTCGAGCTGGATGCCGTCCTTCTGCATTTCCTCGCGCAGCAGGTCGCGGCCACGACGCCAGGTGCGCATCATCGTGAAGATGACGAGGCCGAGCAGCAGCGGGAACCACGCACCGTCCATGAACTTGGCGAGGTTGGAGCCGAGGAAGGCGACGTCCACCAGCACGAAGATCGCCGCCGCCGGCCAGAACAGCAAGGGCGGCATCTTCCGCGTGTTGCTGAGGTAAACGATCATCAGGATGCTGGTCATCAACATGGTGCCGGTCACCGACACGCCGTAGGCCGTTGCCAGTCGCGTCGCGCTGCCGAAGCCGATCACCACCCCGATCACCAGCAGCAACAGTGTCCAGTTGATCGCCGGGACGTAGATCTGGCCGATGGTGTCCTTCGAGGTGTGGCGGATCTGCATGCGCGGGATGTAACCGAGCTGCATTGCTGATCGCGCCATCGAGAACGCTCCGGTGATCACCGCCTGCGAAGCGATGATCGCCGCCATCGTCGCCAATACCAGCATCGGGATCAGCAACGCTTTCGGCACCGATTCGTAGAAGGGATTGCCGATCGATTCCGGGTGCACCAGCACGTGCGCGCCCTGCCCCATGTAATTGAGGATCAGGCACGGCTGCACAACGAAATACCAGGCGATGCGAATGGGCCTGGCGCCAAAATGGCCCATGTCGGCATAGAGCGCTTCGCCGCCGGTCACGGCCAGCACGACCGCGCCGAGGATGGTGAGGCCGGCGATGCCGTGGTCGAGGAAGAACTTCACGCCCCACCACGGATTGAGCGACTTCAGCACTTCCGGCGCCAGGCGAATGTTCCAGATGCCGAGAAGCGCGACAGCGATGAACCACACCAGCATCACCGGGCCGAATACGCGACCGACGCGTGCGGTGCCGAAACGCTGCCCGACGAACAGGATGACGAGGATCACCAGCGAAATCGGCAACACGAAGTGGCTGAACGCCGGCGTCGCCACGTTGAGACCCTCGACCGCCGACAGCGTGGTCATCGCCGGAGTGATCACGCCATCGCCAAAGAACAACGACGCACCGAAGATGCCGAGGATGCCCATGCGATACATCAGTTTCGGCATCTTCTTGCCGAGCGCACCCTGCGCCAACGCCATCAACGCCATGATGCCGCCCTCGCCTTCGTTGTCGGCGCGCATGATGATGGCGACGTATTTCACCGTCACCACGAACACGATCGTCCAGATGATCAGCGAGAGCAGGCCGAGCACGGTGTCGTGGTTCACCGCCAGCTGGTAATGCGGGGTGAAGGCTTCCTGGACCGTGTAGAGCGGGCTGGTGCCGATGTCCCCGAAGACCACACCAAGCGCGCTCACCGCCAAGGCGGCCAGCGGACCTGCGTGGCCTTGCGTGTGTTGCGAACCGGAGTGTTCGTCTGCGGATGCGTTCATGGGATCGTGTCAGGTCAGATCTGGACCGGCGCGCCGAGTTCGACCAAGCGGTTGCCGGGAATATGGAAGAACGAGGTCGCCGACACCGCGTTGCGATGCATCAGCGCGAACAGCTTGTCACGCCAGATCGGCATGCCGCGACGGGCGCTGGCGACGATGGTTTCGTGGCTGGCGAAATAGGTGGTGTCCATCGGGTCCAGGCACATCTGGCTGCAGTCGGCCAGTTGCATCAGCGCGCGCGGCACGTCCGGCGTTTCGATGAAGCCGAACGAGACCTCGATGCGGTAGAACTCGTCGCCGATCGAACTGACCTTCAGGCGCTGGTCGCGATGGGCATGGGGCACCGTCAACGTCTTCACGGTCAGGAAGATGTTGCGTTCGTGCAGCACCTTGTTGTGCTTGAGGTTGTGCAACAGCGCGTGCGGCACCATCGTCGGTTCGGCCGACAGGAAGATCGCCGTGCCCGGCACCCGCACCGGCGGCGCCAGCATCAATCCCGGCAGGAAGCTGTCGAGCTTGATGCCTTCCTTCTGCACTTCCGCGCGCAGCAATTCGCGACCACGGCGCCAGGTGCGCATCAAGGTGAAGATGATCGCCGCCAGCAGCAGCGGGAACCACGCGCCGTCGAAGAACTTCACCGCGTTGGCGACCAGGAAGGAAAGATCGACCACGAAGAACACCACGCACAACGGCAACACCCACTTGCGTTGTTTCGGCCACAGGCGGTTGGCAACCAGCGCCAGCAGCAAGGTGTCGATCAGCATCGTGCCGGACACCGAGACGCCATACGCGGTGGCCAATGCTGTGGACGTGCGGAACGTCATCACCAGCGCGATCACCGCGACCATCAGGAACCAGTTGATGCCGGGCACGTAGATCTGGCCGATGGTGTCGCGCGAGGTGTGGCGCACGAACATGCGCGGGATGTAGCCGAGCTGCATCGCCGAACGCGCGACCGAGAACGCGCCGGTGATGACCGCCTGCGAGGCGATGATCGCCGCCATCGTCGCCAGCACCACCATCGGCATCTGTGCCCAATCGGGTATCGCCTGGAAGAACGGATTCCCCTTGGCGTCCGGGTTTTCCAGCAACAGCGCGCCCTGGCCGAGGTAGTTCATCACCAGGCAGGGCAGCACGAAGAAATACCAAGCGGCGCGGATCGGCTTGGCGCCGAAATGGCCCATGTCGGCATACAACGCCTCGCCGCCGGTGACGGCCAGCACCACCGCGCCAAGGATGAAGATGCCGTGCCAGCCGTGCTCGACGAAGAAACGCGCGCCCCACCACGGATTCAGCGCATGGATCACTTCCGGCGCATCCACGATGTTGTGCACGCCGATCGCCGCCAGCGCCAGGAACCACACCACCATCACCGGCCCGAACACGCGCCCGACCTTGGCCGAACCGAAGCGCTGGCTGACGAACAGGCCGATCAGGATGACGATGGTCAACGGCAGGATGAAGCTGTGCAGTGCCGGCGCCGCGACCTCGAGACCTTCGACCGCCGACAGCGTGGTGATGGCCGGTGTGATCACGCCGTCGCCGAAGAACAACGAGGCGCCGAAGATGCCGAGGATGCCGACCACGTAGAACGAGCGCGAGGTCTTGCCGAGCGTGCGCTGGGCCAAGGCCATCAACGCCATGATGCCGCCCTCGCCTTCGTTGTCGGCACGCATGATGATGGTCACGTATTTCAACGTCACCACGATCATCAGCGCCCAGAACGCCAGCGACAGGACGCCGAGCACGGTGTCGTGGTCGGGCGTCAGCCCGTAGTGCGGAATGAACGCTTCCTTGAGCGTGTACAGCGGGCTGGTACCGATGTCGCCGAACACCACGCCGATCGCGCCCAACACCAGGCCTGGCAACCCACCGGGCGCCTGATGGCCATGACTGTTCTGCGTGTGTCCTACGGGCTTGGTATGGCCGTTCATTTCGGGAGGAAAACCGTCCAGGGGCGCATGGTACGCCGATGCCGTGATGGCGTCAGCGCAGCGCCTGCTGCAGGGCCTTGCGGATGATGGCCTCGACGGAATCGCCCTGGACGGCCACTGCCTTGACCATGCGCTCGGCTTCGGCCGGCTTGTAACCGAGCTGCTGCAAGGCGACCAACGATTCCGACTGCGGATCGGCCGGCCCCTGCAGCATCGGCGATGCCCCACTCCCGACGAGATCGGCAGCGCGATCGCGCAACTCCACCACCATGCGTTCGGCGGTCTTCTTGCCGATGCCGGGAATGCGCGTGAGCGCGGTGACGTCGGAGGCCTGCAGCTGGCGCGCGAACTCATCGACACTGACACCGGACAGCACGGCGAGCGCGATCTTGGCGCCGATGCCGCTGACGCGTTGCACGTCGCGGAACAGGCGGCGCTCGCTTTCGGTCAGGAAGCCGTAGAGCGAAACACTGTCTTCCTTCTGCGCGTAATGGGTGAACAGCACCACGTCCTTGCCGACGTCCGGCAGGTCGTAGAACGTGCTCATCGGCGCTTCCAGCTCGTAGCCGACGCCATGGACGTCGACCACCAGCCACGGCGGTTGTTTGTGGATGATGACGCCTTTCAGTCGACCAATCACTGCAAGATCCCCTTCACTCGTTGCCATCCGTGGCGGAACACCATTGACGAAACGACCCACGGCCCGGCCATCCATGGCCGGTCGTTCAGCGGCGCGCGAACCAATGGTTCGCCAGCGCGCCGCTTCACCTCCTCGCCCATGCCTGGCGCACGCCGACACCCAGTCGCGCCGCGCTCGCGCGCACATGCGCATGCGTCACCGCGACGGCCAGCGCATCGGCGGCGTCGGCCTGCAATTTGCCTTTCAAATTCAGCATCGCGCCCACCATGTGCTGCACCTGTTCCTTGTCGGCGCCACCGCGCCCGACCAGCGCCAGCTTCACTTCCTTGGCGGCGTATTCGCTGACCTTGAGGCCGCGACTGACGCAGGCGGCGATCGCCGCCCCGCGTGCATGCCCCAGCTTCAACGCCGACATCGCATTGCGCGCGAGGAATACTTGTTCGATCGCCACTTCGTCCGGTTGCCATTCCACGATCAACTCCCCGAGGCGGGCGACGAGCTCACCCAGCCGCTGCGGGAAATCCTCTGCACCCAACAGATTGATCGCCGCGTGGTGAACATGCGCGAGCTTGCCGTCGGCCCCGACATCGATGATGCCGACGCCGGTGCGCTGCGATCCGGGATCGATGCCGAGGATGCGGACCGCGCCACTCACGCAGGCAATCCCGTGCGGATCGTCACTCCGGCAACTCCGCGTTGGAATAGACGTTCTGCACGTCGTCCATTTCTTCCATGCGCGCCAGCAGCTTGCGTACCTGGTCGGCGGTATCGCCGCTGACGGCGATGTCGTTGTCGGCACGCAGGGTGACTTCGGCGAGATCGGGGGCGAGTCCGGCCGCGACCATCGCGTCCTTCACGTCGTTGAAGGCTTCGGGCGAGGTGATGACGTCGATCGCGCCGTCGTCGTACACCACCACGTCGTCGGCACCAGCCTCGATCGCGGCCTCGGTGACGCGGTCCTCGTCGACGCCGGCGGCATAACTCAATGCGCCCAGCTTGCGGAACATGAAGGCGACCGAACCTTCGGTGCCCATGTTGCCGCCGAACTTGGTGAAGGCGTGGCGGACGTCGGCGACGGTACGCACGCGGTTGTCGGTCAGGCAGTCGACGATCACCGCGACGCCGCCGGGCGCATACCCTTCGTAACGGATTTCCTCGTACTCGACGCCTTCAAGTTCGCCGGTCGCCTTCTTGATCGCGCGCTCGATCACGTCCTTGCTCATGTTGGCGCCAAGGCCCTTGTCGATGGCGCTGCGCAGGCGCGGGTTGCTGGCAGGATCGCCGCCACCGGCGCGCGCCGCGACCGAAATCTCGCGAATCACCTTGGTGAAGATCTTGCCGCGCTGGGCATCGACAGCGTTCTTGCGCTGTTCGATCGAGGGACCACGACCCATGGATGCAACCGTATCGGGGAAAGCCGCGATTTTACTTGATTCGCTTCAGGCGATCGCCGCCAGCGCCGCCGTCTCCGCGAAACGCCCATCGCGGAGGAAGCAGGCCGCGTGGTCGGCTGCCTCACGGGAGAAGATCAGGCCGGTATGGCTGGCCTCGACCACGACATGGGCGGCCAACCCCGGAATCCGGGTTTCCGCAAGCGCGACGGTGCCGTCATGCGGACCCTGCAATCGCGCGACCGCTCCACCCAGCCCGTGCGGCAGGTTGCCCGCGACCATCCCGACCTCGATGCCCGATGGCAGGGTGCCGGCGCCCCGCAGCAGCAATTCGCGGTGCTGTCCGATCAGGCTGCGCCCGCCCGGCACCCGCGATGCCACGCCGTCGGCCGCCTGGCTTCCCGCCAACGGCGATCCCAGGCACACCACCCGCCCCGGTCGCGACCGAGCCGCGGCTTGCAGCGCCATCAATCCGCCAAGGCTGTGCCCGACCAGATGCGTGCCCGGCTGGCGATCCAACGCCCGCACGATGCGCGCGACGGCGTTCTCCGTGCTTTCCAGCACGCTGAAATAACCCATCGGCGCGACATCGAAACCGTCGCGACGCAGGCGCGACGCGAACCACTGCATGGCCGGCGCATGCATCCACAGGCCATGCAGCAGGACGACGCGGGGACGCGGCATCAACGCTTGCCGAGCAGCTTGCGCAACCAGTCGTCGACCATGCGCTTTTCATAGCGCAGCGGATCGCTGTTTCCCGGCAGGCCGGGCGGGTTCATCGTGAACGCCAGGTCCAGCAGTTTGGCGTCGGCATCGGCCGCGGTCACGCCATTGCCGGACAACCGGTAATGGAGATTGATGCGCGGCGGATAGACGTCGCGAATGACGCGAATCTGCTCGCCGCCCATGCGCGGAATGCATTCGCCGGCACGATCGATGTCGATGAAATGCACGTCGAGCTTGGCATCCGCCGGCAGGCTCTTTTCGGCACGGTCACGGGTGTACTTCGCGAGATCGCGAACCCACTCGGTATCGCGGCCACCCGGCGCGAAGTCGCAGCTGTGTTCGCTGAAGCTCGCGGGATCCGCCCACGACACGTTGACGCGGTCGTTGGCAGGCAATTGCAGCTGTTGCGGGCTGTGCGTCGCGGCCGTGGAGGCACAGGCGGCGAGCAACAAGGCGGGAAGTGCGACGGTCAGGATGCGCATGGCAGTCTCCACTCGGGGGATGTCGCCAGTATGCGCTTTCAGCCCATGTCCCGACGAAAGATGAATTCGAGGTCTCGTGCCGTTCCGACTTCGTACAGATACTCGCCGACCTTGTCGAAACCGTGGCGCTGGTAGAAGCGCTGGGCGCCGGGATTTTCGCTCCACACGCCGAGCCAGCAGGACTTCGGGCCGTTGGCGGCGATCCAGTCCATCGCCTGCGCGAACAGGCGCGCGCCGTGACCACCATTCTGGAGCTCGCGGCGCACGTACAGGCGCATCAATTCCATGTCCCCCGGCTGCACGTCGGTGTGCGGCAGCTTGCACGGACCGGCCATCACGTAACCGAGGGCGCGCCCTTCGTCTTCCAGCAACCAGGCCGCGCAGCCCAGTTCGTCCAGTTGCGCCGCATAACGTGCCGGATCGTACGTGGTGTCGAGATAGTGCTGCAGGTCATCCGCCGTGTAACAGTGACCGAAGGTTTCGTCGAAGGTGTCGCGCGACAACGCCGACAGCGTTTCGGCATCGGCGGCGCTGGCGCGACGGATGATCATTTCTTCTCTTCGCGCACCTGGATGTGCACTTCCGCCAGCTGCTTGTCCGGCACTTCCGACGGCGCGCCGGTCATCAGGCATTGCGCGCCGGTGGTCTTGGGGAACGCGATGACGTCGCGGATCGATTCGCTGCCGGCCATCAGCGCGGCGATGCGGTCGATGCCGAAGGCGATGCCGCCGTGCGGCGGCGCGCCGTACTTGAGCGCGTCGAGCAGGAAGCCGAACTTCGCTTCCGCTTCTTCCGCACCGATGCCGAGCAGCTCGAACACCGCCGACTGCATCTTCGAGCTGTGGATGCGGATGGAACCGCCACCGATCTCATTACCGTTCAACACCATGTCGTAACCGCGGCTCACTGCGGTCTTGGCATTCGCGCGCAGGTCGTCGATCGAATCGACCGCGGGTGCGGTGAAGGGATGGTGGAGCGCGACATAGCGCTGCTCCTCGTCATCCCACTCGAACATCGGGAAGTCGGTGACCCACAGCGGCGCCCAGCCTTCGGCGACCAGGTTGAAATCCTTGCCGGCCTTCAGGCGCAGCGCACCCATGAAGTCGCTGACCATCTTGTAGGTGCCGGCGCCGAAGAAGGCGATATCGCCATTCTTCAAGCCGATGGCTTCCAGCAACGCCTTGAAGGCATCGTCGGCGAAGAACTTGGCGATCGGGGAATTGACCGCTCCGGCTTCGTCCAGCTTGACGTAGGCCAGGCCCTTGGCGCCGAACTTGGCGGCATGGGCGGCGTATTCGTCGATCTGCTTGCGCGACAGTGCAGCGCCACCGGGAATGCGCAACGCGACGACGCGGCCGTCGGCGTCGCTGGCGGCGTCAGTGAACACCTTGAACTCGCTGCCCTTCACCAACTCGGCGACATCGACGAACTCGAGCGCGATGCGCAGGTCGGGCTTGTCGGAACCGTAGCGACGCATCGCCTCGGCGTAGGTCATGCGCGGGAAGGTGCTCGTCAGTTCGACGCCGATCGTTTCCTTGAACACTTCACGGATCATGTCCTCGACGGTGTCCTGCACGATCTTCTCGTCCACCCACGCGAATTCCATGTCGAGCTGGGTGAATTCGAGCTGGCGGTCGGCGCGCAGCGCTTCGTCGCGGAAGCAGCGCGCGATCTGGTAGTAGCGGTCGAAGCCCGCCATCATCAGGATCTGCTTGAACAGCTGCGGCGACTGCGGCAACGCGTAGAACTCGCCCGGATGCATGCGCGCCGGCACCAGGAAGTCGCGCGCGCCTTCCGGCGTCGCCTTGGTCAGGATCGGCGTTTCGATGTCCTGGAAACCGCGTTCGTCGAGATAGCGGCGCAGGTTCGCGACCAGCTTGGTGCGGGTGCGCATCTTGCGCTGCATCTCCGGCGCGCGCAGGTCGAGATAGCGATATTTCAGGCGGATGTCTTCGCCCGGATTCTCGTGGTGGTGGAACGGCAGCGGTTCGGCCTTGTTCAACACCTCGATCTTGGTCGCGACCACTTCGACCTGGCCGGTGCGGATCTTGTTGTTCACCGACTCGCGCTTGCGAACCACGCCGGTGACCTGCAGCGCGTCCTCGTAGCCAATCTGCGCGGCGACGGCCAGGACATCGGCATTGCCCTCGGCGGACGACGGCTCGGCGACGATCTGGACGATGCCCTCGTGATCGCGCAGGTCGATGAAGACCAGGCCGCCCATGTTGCGGGCGACGTCGGCCCAGCCGCACAGGGTCACGGTCTGGCCGATCAACGTCTCGTCGATCAGGCCGCAGAAATGGTCACGCATGGAAACTCCGGGAAATCGGCTGCAAGCCCGGCCACGATGCCGGGAACCGGTCATTTTAGCCCGTGGGACGCCCGGATCAGGAATCCGACGGTTTCGGCGCCACGGGGGCCGGCGCTGGGGCTGGCGAACTGCCATCCCCCGCCAGGTTGCGCTTCTTGTCGCCGTCCTTCTTGAAGTCGGTCTCGTACCAGCCACCGCCGGCAAGGCGGAAGCTGGGCGCGGTCAGCTTGCGCTTGACCGTGTGCGCCCCGCATTTCGGGCAGGTGTCGGGATCGGGGTCGGACATCTTCTGAAGGCGGTCGAATTCGTCGCCGCAGGTGTCACAGACAAAGGCATAGATGGGCATGGCGGAGGAAACGACTCGGACTGCGACCATTCTGGGGCCGCGCCCCGAAGTTTCAAGCCTGAACGGTACATCCACCTGCTCCGCCGCCGAAAAACTGGGGCGCACCACTGCGACTTCGCCATCCGCGCACTGAATACGTTTGCACGTGCGACTGGCACGGCCATGTGCATTCGCACATCCGGTGATAGTGCGAACAGCCTGCAATCAGGGCGCAAACGGGATCGGAGAACACGCGATGGCGCACGGGATTCGGATCGGATACGGCTTGTTGATCGCGACATTGCTGGCCCTGTGGCCAAGCGGCAAGGCCCAGGCGGCGATCGACGCTTATAGCCTTGGTGCGCGCTACGACAGCACCCAGAGCAACATCACCTTCAAGGTCTATTCCTCGCGCGCCACGCGCATCGAGGTCTGGCTGTACAAGACGCCATCCGGTGCGCAGGAAGTCGCGCACTACGTGATGACCAAGGATTCGACCACCAACATCTGGTCGAAGACGGCATCGGTCTCGACGCTCCAGAACACCTACGGCATCACCGGGCCCGTCTATTACGGCTACCGCGCCTGGGGTCCGAACTGGACCTACAACAGCAGCTGGACCAAGGGCAGCAGCATCGGTTTCGTCAAGGACATCGATGCCGCCGGCAATCGCTTCAATCCGAACAAGTTGCTGCTGGACCCCTACACGCGCGAGATCAGCCAGGACCCGAATACGTCCAGCTGCAACGACGGCACGATCTACGTCAGTGGCGCCAGCTATCGCGCCATCGACAGCGGCGCCTGCGCGCCCAAGGGCATCGTGCTGGCGGCCGATACCAGTTCGATCGGCACCAAGCCAACCGGCGCCTTCAAGGACGACGTGGTGTACGAAGTGCACGTGCGCGGACTGACCATGAACGACACCAGCCTCCCGATCTACCAGCGTGGCACCTACGCCGGGGCGGCACAGAAAGCCTCGTACCTGGCCTCGCTCGGAGTGACCGCGGTGGAGTTCCTGCCCGTGCAGGAAACCCAGAACGACCAGAACGACATCGATCCCAATTCCGACACCGGCGACAACTATTGGGGTTACATGACCCTGAACTGGTTCGCGCCGGATCGCCGCTACGCATTCGACAAGAGCGCCGGTGGCCCCACGCGCGAATGGAAGGCGATGGTCAAGGCTTTCCATGACGCTGGCATCAAGGTCTATGTCGATACGGTTTACAACCACACCGGCGAAGGTGGCCCGTGGGGCGGAACCGACGGCTTGACGGTGTACAACCTCCTGTCGTGGCGCGGCCTCGACAATCCGACTTATTACTCGCTCACCAGCGACTACCAGTACCCATGGGACAACACCGGGGTGGGCGGCAACTACAACACGCACAACCCCATCGCGCAGAACCTGATCGTCGATTCCCTCGCCTACTGGCGCGATGCGCTGGGCGTGGACGGCTTCCGCTTCGACCTGGCATCGGTGCTGGGCAACACCTGCGAACACGGCTGCTACAACTTCGACAAGATGGATTCGGGCAATGCGCTCAATCGCATCGTTGCCGAACTGCCACCGCGGCCCGCCGGCGGCGGCGCCGGCATCGAACTGATCGCCGAGCCGTGGGCCATCGGCGGCAATTCCTACCAGGTCGGCGGATTCCCCTCGGGCTGGTCAGAATGGAACGGCATGTACCGCGATGCCGTGCGCCAGGCGCAGAACAAACTCGGCGTGGCCACCGTGACCACCGGCACGCTCGCCACGCGCTTCGCCGGCTCGTCCGACCTTTACGGCGACGACGGGCGCCAGCCGTGGAATTCAGTGAATTTCCTGGTGGCGCATGACGGATTCACCCTCAGCGACCTGTATGCCTACAACACCAAGCAGAACAGCCAGGCGTGGCCCTACGGTCCGTCCGATGGTGGCGAAGACAACAACAACAGCTGGGACCAGGGCGGCAGCGCATTGAACCAGCGACGCGCCACGCGCACCGGCATGGCCCTGATGCTGCTCAGTGCCGGCGTGCCGATGATGACCGGTGGTGACGAGGCATTGCGCACCACTTTCGGCAACAACAATCCGTACAACCTCGATTCGGTGGCAAACTGGTTGCTGTGGAGTCGTGACAGTTTCGAAAGCGATTTCCAGACCTTCACCCAGCGCATGATCGCCTTCCGCAAGACGCATCCGGCCCTGCGCCCGGCCACGTTCTATTCCGGCGTCGACAACAACGGCAACGTGATGGAACAGTTGCGCTGGTTCAAGCCCGACGGCGCGCAGGCGGATTCCGCTTATTTCAACGACGGCAACAACCACGCCATCGCCTGGCGCATCGACGGCAGCGAATTCGGCGATTCCGCCAACGCGATCTACGTCGCCTACAACGGCTGGTCGGCGCAGGTGAACTTCGTGCTGCCGTGGGCGGGCAATGGCAAGCAGTGGTATCGCGTGACCGATACCGCCACCTGGAACGAAGGCGCGAACACCGTGGCGGTACCCGGATCGGAAGCGCTGATCGGTGGCGAATATGCCACTTACGGCCTGGAGGCACGTTCGGTGCTGGTATTGATCGCCAAGTAAATGCAGGTGAGGCGGCGCCCGCGTGCACTTCGGTGCGCCGGGGTCGCAGGCGTGGCGTGTGTTAAGGGAGATAAACAGGTATTGTGGGCCGTCGCGCCGATTCCGACGAAGTCGTCTCGGCGCGACCACCACTGCAGGATATCCATACGCCATCTTCGGGAGGGGTTGCCATGGTTTCACTGTTCAAATCGCTCGTCCTCGCATCTTCACTCGCCCTGCTGGTTCCGGTCGCCGCATCCGCGCAGGTCCAGACCCGGGCCTACGCGCCGGAAAACCTGCGCACACTGTCGCGCAACGACCAGATCCGCGTGATCAGCCTGGAATATTCCGAACAGTCGCGCGGACGCAGCATCCCCGACGACCAGCTGCGCTTCTACCTCGACCAGGTCAATCGTTCGAACTGGACCTTCAGCCAGATCAAGTCGGATATCGCCAAGTCCCTCGCCGGCAACGGCGGCGGGATTCCCGGTCCGGGTCCCGGTCCTGGCCCGATCAACCAAACCATCCGCTGCGAAAGCACCGGCAACCGCCTGAATACCTGCCGGACGCCATGGCAGGGTCAATCGCGGCTGGTCCGGCAGCTCTCGAACAGCGGCTGCGAGCGCGGGCGTGGCTGGGATTCGCGCAACGGCGAAGTCTGGGTGAACCACGGCTGCCGCGGCGAGTTCGCACGCGTCGCCAGCAACTACTCGGTGACCTGCTCCAGCCACGGCTCGCGTCCGACCACCTGCGCCTGGGATCGCAGCCAGGGGCACCCCTACGTACTGCAACGCCTGTCCAACTCGGCCTGCACCGAAGGACGCACCTGGGGCTACAACGCCCGCCAAGGCCTGTGGGTGAGTGGTGGTTGCCGCGCCCGTTTCGGCGCGCGTTGAGGACCGGCGCATGAAGACCGACAAGATTGTCGCGGCGGTCATCGTCGCGCTTGGCCTGGCTGCCGGCGGCTGGTTCATGTCGAAGGGACTGGCCGATCTCCGCACCGGCGATCGCTACGTCTCGGTGAAAGGGTCCGCCGAAAAAGTGGTGGATGCCGACCTCGTCGTCTGGCCGCTGGCGCATACGGTGAGCGGCAACGATCTCGGCGAAGTACAGCGCGGGCTGGAAACCAACACCACTGCGATCCGCGATTTCTTCAAGGGCGCCGGCTTCGGCGTGGACGAGATTGTGGTCGCGCCGGCCAGACTCGAGGATCGCTGGGCTTATGCCTACGGCGAGAACAAGCCACCGGAGCGTTATCGTTATTCCACCACGGTGACCCTGCGCACCACCAAGGTCGCGAAAGCCATGGAGGCATTGCGCCGCACCGGCGACCTGCTCGCCAAGGGCGTGATCCTGGGCGGCAACGGCGGCGAAGGCGAGTCCTCGAGCGGACCGGAATTCGATTACACCAAGCTCAACGACGTCAAGCCGGAGCTGATCGCGCAGGCGACCGCGAATGCACGCAAGTCCGCCGAACAATTCGCCAAGGACAGCGGCGCGCGCGTCGGCGGCATCCGCACCGCCAACCAGGGCGTGGTCGACATCAGCAACCGCGATGCCGGCAGCCCGCAGGTGAAGAAGGTGCGGGTCGTCAGCACCGTCGAATATTTCCTGAAAGACTGACGCGATGAACGCACGCATCGCCGCGGCGATCGTCGCCGCGCTGGCATGGGCTGCACTGCTGTTGCAGCTGTTCCTGTCGTTGCGCCTGTCGATCGACAACGGCAACGGCGTCGCCCATGGCCTGTGGATGTATCTCGCCTACTTCACCGTGCTCACCAATCTCCTGGTGGCGATCACCGCCACCGTTGCGGCACGTCGCAGCGACGGGGGGCGCGATCTGCAATGGCGCGGCTGCGCGGTCGCATCGATCGTGCTGGTCGGACTTGGCTACCACCTGCTGCTGCGAAACATCTCGACGCCGACCGGACTGGATTGGTTGTCCAACGCGCTGCTGCACTACGCCGTTCCGCTGGCTGCACTGGCATGGTGGCTGCTGCTGCCGCCACGCCGGCACATTGCACCAACCGCACCGCTGCGCTGGCTGCAATGGCCTGCGCTCTATGCCGTGTATGCGCTGGTTCGCGGCGCGATCACCGGGTTCTATCCCTATCCCTTCATCGACGTGCCGGTGCTCGGAATCACCCGCACCCTGATCCATTGCGCCGGGCTGGGCGTGGTATTCCTCGCCCTCGCCTACCTGCTGCGCGCCCTGGCCCGCCTGCGCGCCTGACGCACAGGCCGAAGTCTCACTCGTACAAGGCCAGCAACTCGCCTTCGGCGTCCTCAAGTTCGCCACGCAATTGCATCTGGGTGCGACCGATGTCGGCGACGCGCGCACCATCGGAATACACCGCCGGATCGGCAAGCTGGGCATCGCATTCGGCAAGATTCTCTTCCAGCCGCGCAACCCGCGCCTCGGCCTGCGCCAGCTTGTGCGGATTGATCTTGCTGGCCGGCTTCTTGGCGACAGGCGCGGGGACAGGCACCGGTGCCGGCGCGGCTTCCTTCTTTGCTTCGGGCTTCGCTTCGCCCGCTGCCGGACGTGAGCGCAACCACGCCGCGTAATCGTCGAGATCGCCGTTGAACGGTTCGACCTCGCCGTCGTGGACACGCCAGAACTGGTCGCAGACCAGGCCGATCAGGTGGCGGTCGTGGCTGACCATCACGATCGCGCCGTCGAAATCGCTGAGCGCTTCGGCCAGCGCTTCGCGCATCTCGAGATCGAGGTGGTTGGTCGGTTCGTCGAGCAGCAGCAGGTTGGGCTTGCGCCACGCGATCAGCGCCAGCGCCAATCGCGCCTTCTCGCCACCGGAAAAACTGTCGATCACTTCGAACGCGCGATCGCCGGCGAACTGCCAACGCCCGAGGAAATTGCGGAAATCCTGGGTCGCGGTGTTCGGCGACAGTTCCTTGAAGTGGTCGATCGGCGAAGTCCCGGCGACCAGCGATTCCACCGTGTGCTGGGCGAAGTAGCCGATGACAAGATCCGGATGGGCGATGCGTTCGCCGGACATCGGCGGCAGATCGCCCACCAGCGTCTTCACCAATGTCGATTTACCCGCGCCATTCGGACCGAGCAGGCCGATGCGGTCACCCGCTTCCAGCGTGAAGCCGACGTCGGACAGGATCTTCGCGCCGGCGCCGTAACCGGCATCGACGTGGCGCAACGACAGCAGCGAGTTCGGCATGCGTGCCGGTTCCGGGAAATCGATATGGATGCCGCGCTCGGCGCGCACCGCCTCGGTTCCGGTGAGCTTCTCCAGTCGCTTCATCCGGCTTTGCGCCTGGCGCGCCTTGCTGGCCTTGGCCTTGAAGCGATCGATGAACTTCTGCAGATGCGCGCGCTCGACCTGCTCCTTCTCGAAGGCGATCTGCTGCTGGCGCAGGTGCTCGGCACGCTGGCGCTCGAACGCGGTGTAGTTGCCGACGTAGAGCTTGGCCTTGCCGTCGTGCAGATGGAGGATGTGAGTGGTGACGTTGTCTAGGAATTCGCGGTCGTGCGAAATCACCAGCAACGTGCCGTCGTAGCGGCGCAGCCAGTCTTCCAGCCACACCACGGCGTCGAGATCCAGGTGGTTGGTCGGTTCGTCGAGCAGCAGCAGGTCGCTTGGCGTCATCAGCGCGCGCGCCACGTTCAGGCGCACGCGCCAGCCGCCCGAGAAGTCGGACACCGGGCGATCGTGCGTCGTCGCCGGGAAACCGAGGCCATGCAGCAGGCGACCGGCGCGGGCGTCGGCGTCGTAACCGTTGAGCTCGGCCAGGCGATGGTGCGCTTCGGCGACCGCCTCCCAGTCCTCGTTGATCATCGCCTCGCGTTCCATGCGCACGGCGTCGTGCAGCGAGGCATCGCCCGACAAGACGAAATCGAGCGCGGGATCCGGCAGGTGCGGCGTTTCCTGGGCGACGCTGGCGATGCGCGCCTTGCCGGGGAGATCGAGGTCGCCCTTGTCGGGTTCGACATCGCCGAGCAATGCCGCGAACAGGGACGATTTGCCGGCGCCATTGCGGCCGACCACGCCGACGCGATACCCGGCGTGGAGGGCCAGGTCGACGTCGGACAACAGCAGGCGTTCGCCCCGGCGCAGGGCGAAATTGCGGAAGGAGATCATGGAGCTATTTTAGCCCGGCAGAACCCGTATGCGCTCCGTCGCGAGCGAAGGCCTGCGGTTCGTGGCGGAGCGCAGCAAGCGCAACGTACACAAGTACGTGAGCATTGCGAGCACCGCACGCGGACCGCAGGACGAGCGCAGCAGGAGCGTCAGTCCTTGTCGGGATCGTCGACCTTGAACGGATTACTCTTGCTCGGTGCGGTCGGCAGCGGCGGACGCGGCAGCACGGCATCGCTGTTCGCAGCCTGCCACAGCATCGCCGCCAGCACCGTCGCGGCCTGGCGCACATCGTCCGGCGGGGCATGGTCGAGGGTGTCGATGTTGGAATGGTGGACGCGGCTGCCGTAATCGAGCGGATCCTGGATGAACTCGAAGCCCGGCAGTCCGACCGCCTGCATGTACTCGTGGTCGGTGCCGCCAGTGCGACTGGTGACGACGGTACCGGCTCCCATGTCGGCGAACGGACCCAGCCATTTCTTCAGCAGCGGCTCGGCCGCCACGTTGTTCTCGGCGTAGATGCCGCGGATCTTGCCAGCGCCGTTGTCGAGGTTGAAATAGGCCTTGAGCTGGTCGTAGTCGGCGCCCTTGGTGATCGGGAACTGCGTCGCCCATTTGACGAACTTGTCGACACCGTAGGCGTTGCGGTCGACCGGACGGGTGGCGAGATGCTTCTCGATGTAGGCGATCGACCCGAGCAGGCCCTGCTCCTCGCCCGACCACAGCGCGAAACGGATCGTCCGCTTCGGCTGCAGGCCAAGGCTCTTGATGATGCGCGCGGCCTCGATCACGATCACGCTCGGCACGCCGTCGTCGGTCGCACCGTCGGCGGCGATCCAGCTGTCGAAGTGGCCGCCGGCCATCACGTAGCCGGACTTGGGATCGCTGCCGGCGATGTCGGCGATCAGGTAATCGGCAGTGGTGTCGGCATCATTGGTGTGCGCGGCGATGGCGAGGCTGATCACCGGCGGTTTGCCCGTGGTCTCCAGTCGCGCCAGCCGGCGATAGTCTTCCGACGACAATTCCATGAACGGCAATTCGAGCCGCTTGGCCGGGTCGATGTTGTAGCCCTCGCCGCTGACCAGGCTGTTTTCGCGATAGCTCTTTCGCACGATTGCCAGCGCGCCTTCGGCCTTCAGGAATTGCGAGAGTTCGCGTGCGAACGACACCTGCTTGGTGAAGCCCTTGTACGGCTCGAGTTCGTCGCTCGGCAGGTCGTACTTGTCGAGATCGGCGAGATCCTTGCTGTCGAGGCGATGGAACTGCCCCTTCTCCGACTGGCTGGCCTCGCCTGGCAGGCTGACCAGCACGATCTTGCCAGCAAGCTTGCCGCGCCACTTCTCGAAGTGTTCCTTCTTGCTCATCGGCGCGAGGATCACCGGCGCGGTGATGGTGCCGTTGGTCGGCGGCGTCCACGCCACCGGGATCGCGCGCATCGTGATCGCACGCGGCTGCACCACCTTGGCGTCCCAGGAATCGAGGTTCCAGTTGACGCCGAACGGGTACGACTCCTTGTGGACGTTGCTCAATCCGTACGTGCGGAATTTGCCCAGCGCCCAATCGGCGGCCTTGTCGAAATTCTCGGAATTGGTCAGGCGCGGACCGATGCCATCCATCAATTCCGAAGCATTGGCCATGGCCTGGCTGTGGCTCAGGCCTTCATTGACGATCTTCGCGATCTGCGTATCGGTGGCGTCACCGGGCGCTGCCTGCAAAGGCTGTGCAAGGAGAAACAACGTGGTGGCGACTGCAAGGAGTTTGCGTTGCATGTGTGCGTTTCCTTCGGGGGATCGTGTCATTTCGCCGGCGCTTCGACCGGCACCTTGGGCAAATCGGCGGGCAACTTCGCATCCGGGCGCGCGACGCGATACATCTCCCACGCGATCACCCGCGACAGCGCGCGACGATCGCTGCCGATGGCATAGAGATCGCCGTGGGTGCGATCGGGCACGAAGCGGAAATCGGTCTTCGCGCCCACTGCCTTCATCGCGGCCTCGAGCTTGCGCGCAGCGCCGTCGAGATAGAACGTATCGGCGGTGCCGACGATCAGGTGGACCTTGCCGTCGAGATCGGGCTTGAGCGTGTTCCATTGCGTGGTGATGCGATGGGCGACGTCATAGTGATCGCGCCAATAGGCGACGACCTTCGGATCGACCGCGCCGGTGCGGCGATCGAACATCTGCATCGGCCGGCCATCCGTGCCGCGCGGCGAAAACACCCATTCGAACGAAGCCATCTGACCGCCGACCGGGCCGGTGACTTCCTCGAGCTTGGCGAATTGCTCGAAGCTGGCGATCACCTTGGCGTGGTCGCGCACCAGCGGAATTTGCGATCCGTCTGCACGGCGATAGACATTCGCGTTGGGCGCATAGAGATCGGCGCCGGTGAAATCGTGGAAATCGCTGGGATCGGGCGAGGTCGGCCAACCGCCACCGAACACCTTGGGGTAGCGCACCTGCAGCCACAGCGATGCCCAACCACCCGAAGAGTGCCCGGTGACGAAACGGCTCGCCGGCTTGCCATCGGTGCGATAGTCGCGATCGACCTGCGGAATCAGTTCTTCGGTGAGCGCCGCGCCCCACGGCCCGTTGTTCACCGAGTCGGCGAATTCATGCGTGCCGGTCGCGCTCGATTCGTCGAGAAAAACCCAGATCATCGGCGGCGTCTCGCCCTTCTCCATGCTGGCCGATGCCGATGCGGCGGGATACAGCGAATTGCGCAGATTGCCGCCAAAACCGTGGGTGGAATAGGCGATCGGATAACGCGTCTTGCCCGTGTCGTAACCGGGCGGGAGCACGACCCAGCCGCGCATGTGGATCGGGCGACCCCAGAATGCGCTGAGCTTCGGGCTGACGATGTCGAGCAGCTTCACGTGCGGCTTGGCGGCCAGCACCTGCGTGCGCATCGCTTCCGGCATGCCCTTCGGCAGATCCCAGTAGTCCCCCGGCGCCGGTTCGCGCTGGTCGAGCATCAGTAGTGGAAGGTCGCCGCCCTTGCCGAGCGTGATCTTCTGCGGTGCGCTGGAGATGTCATCGCTGCTGCCGCCGTAATTGTTGTCGCGCGCGGTATCGAGCACCGCCTGCACGTAGTACTCGCCAGCCGGCAACGCGGAAAGTCCGGACGGATACGCCATCGTTTCGGTATCGACCACGAAAGCCTTGCCGGCATCGAGTCCCGGCACATCCATGCCGATCAGCGCGCCGTTGCTGCGTCCAAAGGGGCTGACCTCGACCTGGGTGACCTTGCCGTCCTTCGCCGCCTTCTCGGCTTCCGCGGCCGGTTGCAGGCTGACCAGCAGGCGACCCGATGCCGCAGCACTCCCTGCGGGCAACTCGACGCGCAATGGCGTCCCGGCAAAGGCGGATTGGCAGGCAACGATCAGCGCAATCGCCAGCGCGTGGCGCGGCATCGATTTCGACATGGCACGACTCCCCGGGGTGAATTCCCCGAGTGTGCGCCGGGAGGTGGCCTGCGGCATATGCCACAGGTCACCTCCCCTTGCGCCGATAAAGCAGGCTAGGCTTCACGGAAGAGTTCATGTTTTAGGGGCGGCCATGAAACGCATCTGCTTGCTTGCACTGCTGTTGTTCGCCGCTCCTCTCATCGCGCGCGAACCGGGAAAGCTCCCCGCAAGCCCTGCCATCGACGCGCACGTCGAAAAGCTCATGGCGCGCACCGGCGCCAAGGGCTTGGCCATTGCCGTCATTGATCGCGGCAAGGTGACCTACGTCAAGGCTTACGGCGTGAGGAATGCGAAAGGCGAACCGCTACGCACCGACACGATCATGTACGCCGCATCAATCACCAAGGCGGTGTTCGCCTATACGGTGATGCGGCTGGTCGATCAAGGACGCATCGATCTCGATACCCCGATCGCCGCCGACCTCGACAGGCCGTTACCCGATTACGACACCGAGGCGATCTATCCCCACAAGTACGGTCCGTACAAGGACCTCGCGGGCGATGATCGCTGGAAGAAGATCACCCCGCGCATGGTGCTGACCCATTCAACGGGTTTCCTCAACTTCTACTGGCTCGAGCCCGACGAAAAACTGCGCATCCATTTCGAGCCGGGTTCGCGCTTCAGCTATTCAGGCGAAGGGATGATCCTGCTGCAGTTCGCGATCGAGAACGGCCGCAAGTCGCAGGGCTTGGGCATGGACATCGGGAATCTGGCGCGGGAGAACGTGTTCGAGCCGCTCGGCATGAAACGCAGCTCGCTGATGTGGCGTGCAGATTTCGCCGGCAATCTCGCCGATGGCTGGAACGACAAGGGCAAGCCGCGGCCGCACGACGAACGCTCGAAGGTTCGCGCCGCCGGTTCCATGGACACCACCATCGACGATCTTTCGAAGTTCGCCGCCGCGCTCGTGAGCGGTACGGGTCTGTCGCACGCCTCGCGAGCGGAGATGGTCAAACCGCAGTTGCATATCGGAACACGGACGCAGTTCCCGACCACGCAAAACGATCTGCCCCTCGACCAGCAGCGCAAGGACTTGTATGCCGGGCTCGGCGTGGTCGCATTCAATGGCCCGCAAGGACACGGATTCTTCAAGGGCGGCCATGACGAGCAGACCGGCAACACGCTCGTCTGCGTCGAAGCGCAAGAGCGCTGCGTGCTGGTCCTTGCCAACGACGTGCGCGCCGAAGCCGGCTTCGCCGACCTGGTGCGCTTCATCCTTGGCGACACCGGCGTGCCTTACGAATGGGAATACGGCGATCAGGCCGGCAAGTCGAATTGAATGCAAGCCGACGCCGCTTCGCGGCGTGGCTTGATTCAGGCGTTCCTTACTGCTTCGGTGACCAGCGCGCGCTGAACATCAGCGTGCGACCGGCCTGGTTGTACCAGCGCGCGGTTTCGTAGGCCTTGTCGAAGATGTTCTGCGCCGTCAGCTGCAGCGTCCAGGCCGTGTCCGGGCGATAGGCCAGGCGCAGGTCGCTGGTGGCGTAACCGCCCATGCGCACCTTGTTGGACGGATCGTCGAAACGGTGGCTGGCGGCATTGATCGATGCACCGACGCTCCACTTGCCGAACTTGCGATCGGCGTCGATGCGGCCCATGCGCTGCGGACGACGGTTGAGCAGGTTGTCGTAGTCGGCGCCCACCGTGCGGTTGCGCGGATCGATCACGCTGGCGGTCGCGTTGATGTCCCACTGCGCCAGCGTGGTGCCCAGCGAAGCTTCGACGCCATCGACGCGCGCACGCTGGATGTTGTCGGGCATGCCCCACGGGCTGCGCGGCGAAGTCAGGAACGGATTGAACGCGATCAGGTCGTGCAGTTCGTTGCGATAGGCATGGACGCTCCAGCGACCCCAGCCCTGCGAACCGTCGACGCCGAGTTCGATGCTGCGCGAGGTTTCCGGACGCAGGTTCGGATTGCTGAAACCGGGGTAATAGAGATCGTTGAAGGTCGGCGCGCGGAAGGCGGTGCCGTAGCTCGCGCTCACGCGTAGTGCCTTGGTGATGTCCCAGCCCCAGGCAACGTGGCCGGTATCGTGTTTGCCGAACTGGCTGTTGTCCTCGTGGCGCGCGCCCAACTGCAGGTGCTGCGAACCGAAGTCGCCGCGCCAGTCGGCGAAGACGGCGCGCGTATTGCGACGCGTGGCATCGAAGACGGTGTCGCTGGCCAGCGAATCGCGCTGCCAGTCGACGCCGACGGTGGCGAGATTGGTGCGCGTGCCGATGTCGGCCTTGAGGCTGGCGGTGTCGCGGCGCGTGTTGATGTAACCCGCGAAACCGTAGCTGCCATAGTTCTTCGACTGGTCATCGTTGCGGCCGGCATTGAGGTCGAACGCCAGCCACGCCAGCGGTGCGTACTGCACGTGCGCGCCGGCGACCTGCTGCACGATCTTGCTGCGATTGGCCCAGGAACCGTCGTACTCGTTGTCGCCCTCGATGCGCATCACGCGGGCATCGGCCTTCCAAGCATCGTTGAAGCGGTAGCCGAGCGCGACGTTGGCGGAACGGTTGCGATAGCCATCGCGATCGGGCTCGTAGGTGCCGCAACCGGCGAAGGTGACGGGATCGCCATTGCAGGCATTGAAACCGCGGGTGCGGTCGTAGCCGACGTTGGCGGAATACCACAGTCCGCCGTGGCGACCATCGATGCCGGCGTCGCCCTTCCAGGTGTCGTAGGTGCCGAAGGACACGCCGACGTGCGGCGCCACGCCATCGGCATTGGGACGACGGGTGAAGATCTGGATCACGCCGCCCATCGCTTCCGATCCGTACAGCGACGACATCGGGCCGCGCACGATTTCGATGCGCTCGATCTGCGACACCGGGATGTCGGTGAGGGCGGCGAAACCGGCCGAGACCGAGCCGACCTTCACGCCATCGATCATCACCAGCGTCTGGCCGTTGCCGGTGCCGCGCAGGAAGACCGCAGAGACCTTGCCTTCGCCGCCCTGGTTGTAGATGGCGAGACCCGGCTGGCCGCGCAGCAGTTCCGGCAGCGACGACGGCTGCAGGCGTTCAATGTCGGCCCGGGTGATGGTGGTGCTGGCGGCGAGCGAAGCCGGGCCGCGTTCGCTGCGGGTGCCGGTGACGCTGACGGTGCCGAGATCGCTCTGGTCGGCCTGCTGTTGCGCGAATGCCGGCGACGCGGCAATGGCCAGCGCGATGGCGAGCACGCGCGGGGAAGGGGTTTGGTTGGATGGCATGTTGGCTCCTGCTCCGCGCCTGCCCGCGCGGGGAAAGTCGATGGAAACGACATGCAGGAGCGCGTAACGGACACGCGGACTGACCGCGATCACCGCCACCATGCCCACCGCATGTCCGGGAATGCTTCGGCCGGTCTCCGGGCTCGCGAGCGTTGCGGAACGGCGCCTTCCCATGCTCGAAGCACAGTGGCATTCGCCTGTCCTGAACCCTTGAGGGTTCTGCTCGCCTACCGTTGCGGGGGCAGCTCCGGAATTTCACCGGATTCCCGTTTCAACCGCTCACGCGGTCACCGAGGCCCACACAGTCTACCCGATCGCCGCCCGCTACACTGGGCGCTGGCAACGCTGCACACTCCGGACCCATGAGCCTGCAACTGCATATCGACCTCGCCCGCTGGCTGCGCGACCGCCTCGACGACGGCACCTCGCGCGAGATGGTGATGGCCTCGATGCTCGGCACCGGCTACGACGCCAAGACCACCGAACAAGCCTGCGCGCTCGCCTTCGACACGCCGGCAAAGCTCGACGAAATCATCGCCAAGCAGGCCAAGGCCGCCGAAAACGCCAAGCCCGCCGCCACTTGGGCCGAGGAATTCACGCCCGCGCATCCGATCCCGCTGGCGGAAGCACGCAATCGCGTCCCCTCCGACCATGGCGACATCCAGGTCGTCGCGCGTTCCGGCCGTCCCTACGTGCTGGCTCTGGCGAACCTCCTGACAGCCGACGAATGCCGCGAACTGATCGAATACGCGCGTGGCCGCATCAGCCGCGCCACCGTGGTCAACAGCGTCGACGGCGGCGACCTGGTGGACGAGCGTCGCACCAGCGAACTGGTGATGCTGCGTCTCGCCGAAACACCGCTGATCGATCGCATCGACAAGCGCATCGAAGCGCTGACCGGCATCCCGGTACCGCACGGCGAAGGCCTGCAAGTGATGCGTTACACCGTCGGCGCCGAATACCAGGCGCATTACGACTATTTCGATTTCGCCTCGCCCGGCGAAGCCATGCACCTCAAGTTCGGCCAGCGCGTCGCGACACTGGTGATGTACCTCAACGATGTCGAGGGCGGCGGCCAGACCACTTTCCCCAACGGCGACATCGAAGTGGTGCCGCAAACCGGCAACGCGGTCTATTTCGCCTATACCGATCGCGAAGGCCGCAGCGACACCATGTCCTTCCACGGCGGCGCGCCGGTGACCGCGGGCGAGAAGTGGATCGCCACCAAGTGGATGCGCGAGCGCCCATATCACAGCTGAGGACTTCGCAATGCCGAAGAAATCGAAACCGTTCCACCCGACCATCGCCACGCTCGACCTGCGCGCGGCGCGTCCCACCCAGATTTCCGTCGGCATGGCCGAAGTGGACGACAAGCGCCGCGAGTGGCAGAAACTCGGGCGCAACAAGCGCCAGGAGATGATCGCTTCGCACGTCTTTCCCGGCGTGCTCGGTCCCGACCGGCAGGTCTATATCGTCGATCACCACCATCTTGGCCTGGCGATGCTGCTCGACGGCATCACCACTGCAACAGCGATGATCCAGCGCGACTTCTCGATGCTGGAAGGATCGGTGTTCTGGCGGACGATGGAATATTTCCGCTGGGCCCATCCCTACGATCGCGATGGCCATCGCGTCGCCTTCTCGGAAATCCCGGAATCCCTGCACGAGATGCAGGACGACCCCTATCGTGCGTTGTCCGCTTACGTGCGCACGCATGGCGGTTATGCCAAGGATGCGCTGCCCTATTCGGAATTCCTCTGGGCCGATTTCTTCCGGCCGCAGTTCAAGCTGAAGAAATCGCGCCCGGCCAAGGCCGACATCAAGCGCGCGGTGGAGTTGGCGCAACAGCCCGATGCGTCCTACCTGCCCGGCTGGAGCGGACCGCACCACGCGTGAACACGACGCCCGCCGCTCCCGGCTTGCGCGGCGACGCCATTGCCGGATTGTCGGTCGCCGCGTTGCTGGTGCCGGAAGCGCTGGCCTATTCCGGGATCGCCGGCCTGCCGCCAAGCGCAGGCGTCATCGCATTGCTGGCCGGTCTGCTGGTGTACGGCGTGCTCGGCCAGAGCCGCTTCGCCATCGTTTCCGGAACGTCATCGGCGGCGGCACTGCTCGCGGCCGATATCGCCGCGGCGCATTCGGCCGTCGATCGCGCCGCGTTCGCGGCCACGCTGGTGATCGCCACCGGCATCTGCTTCGCAATCGCGGCACTGCTGAGGCTAGGTGGATTGTCGAACCTGATCGCGCGACCGGTCTTGCGCGGCTATGCCGCCGGACTCGCCTGCGTCATCGCCATCAAGCAATGCGCGCATCTGGTGCAGATTTCGTCGACGCAAGCGCAACCGCTGATGATGTTCGCGGAACTGCTGCAGGGCTATTCGCGTTGGGCGTGGCCGAGCCTCGCCACCGGCATCGCCGCACTGGCGCTGCTGTTCGCGTTCGCGCGCCTGCGCAAACTGCCCGGCGCATTCGTCGTCGCCGCGGTCGGCATCGCGTTATCGCCATGGCTGTCCGCGCATGGCGTTGCATCGGTCGGTCCGTCGACGCTGCTGCCGACGTTCGCCGCGCCTGCATTGCCACCTGCAGGCGAATGGCTGGGCACGCTGCAACTCGGCGCCGCATTGGTGCTGGTGCTCTACGCCGAGTCCTACAGCGCGATCACCGCAGCGGCGATGCGCCACGGCGATCCGGTGCAGCGCAATCGCGACCTGTTTGCGCTCGCCATCGCCAATGTTGCATCGGGCGTGTTGCGCGGACTGCCGGTCGGCGCCGGCTTCACCGCCACCAGCGCCAACGACGATGCCGGTGCCCAGTCACGCCGTGCCGGACTCTTCGCAGCGCTCGCCAGCGCGATCCTCGTCATCGTCTGTGCGCCGCTGATCGCGCGCATCCCGTTACCGGTGTTGGCGGCGATCGTCATCCATGCCGTCTCCGGCGCCTGGGCGCCTTCGGCATTCCGGCCCTATTTCCTGTGGCGGCGCGATCGCCTGCTGCTGATCGCCGCAGCCATCGCGGTGCTGGTGTTCGGCATCCTCAACGGCCTGCTGATCGCCGTCGTGCTCAGCATCGTGCTGTGGCTGCACCAGGTCTCGACGCCGCGCCTGAGCGTGCTCGGGCGCCTGCCCGGCAGCCACGATTTCGTCCGCATCGACCAGCATCCCGATGCCCGCGCCGTTCCCGGCTGGCTGGTGCTGCGTCCCGAGGAGCCGCTGTTCTTCGGCAATGCCGCGGCGATGTTCGATGTCGCCCACACCCGCGTTCTCGAGGCACACGGCATCCACACCGTGGTGGTGAGCCTGGAAGCGTCCTCGGATCTCGACGGCACCTCGGTGGAGGTGCTCGGCAACTTCGCCACCTGGCTGCGTAACCGTGGCATCGGGCTGCGGATCGCCCGCCCGCGCCAGCGCATCGTCGATCTGCTCGACCGCGCCCGCCTGCCAGACCTGCCGCCCGCGGACCTGCGCTACTGGAGCGTGGATGACGCGGTCCACGATTGATTCGTGTGAAACCGTTTACGCGATTCGTTGAAAATGCGTTAAAAAGGAATAACGTCATGCCTGCAGATGCAATTGACGCACTGCAACATCAATGTTAATTCTGCGTTAACTCAAACAAGGAGGTCACCCATGACCCGTCTTTCCCTGCTTTCCGTGGCCATTGCCGCCGGCCTTGCCAGTCCGCTGGCCGCCTTCGCCCAGACCGCTGCCCCGGCCGCGCCGGCAGCCCAGGCCGACAAGAGCGATCTCGACAAGGTCGTGGTCACCGGCACCCGTACCAGCACCCGCACCGTCGTGACCTCGCAGTCGCCGATCGACATCGTCTCGGCGGAAACGCTGAAGGCCACCGGCACCTCGGAGCTTGCGACCGCATTGTCGCGCGTGCTGCCGTCGCTCAATTTCCCCCGCCCGGCCCTGACCGATGGCACCAGCGCGATTCGCCCGGCGCAGCTGCGCGGCCTCGCGCCCGACCAGGTGCTGGTGCTGGTCAACGGCAAGCGCCGCCACACCTCCTCGCTGCTCAACATCAACGGTTCGGTGGGTCGCGGCTCGGCGCCGGTCGATCTCAACACCATCCCGATGTCGGCCATCGACCATGTCGAAGTGCTGCGTGACGGCGCGTCGGCGCAATACGGTTCCGACGCCATCGCCGGCGTCGTCAACGTGATCCTGAAGGGCGCCGATCATGGCGGCAGCCTGTCTTATTCGCAGGGCAAGACCGCCGAAGGCGATGGTGAACGTGTCGAAGTCGCCGGTGACGCCGGCTTCAAGTTCGCAGGTGAACGCGGCTCCGTCCATCTGTCCGCACAAGTGAACAGACAGGAACACACCAATCGCGCAGGCCCGTACCAGGGCGCGCCGTCGCCCGCGCAGGCGGCGGTCGGCCAGACGGCCTTCATCTTCGGCGAGCCTTCGGTTCGCGCCCACGCAATCTCCGTGAACAGCAGCTTCAAGATCAACGACAAGATCGAGTTGTATGGCTGGGGCACGGCGAGCAACCGCGACATCACGTCCTACGCGTTCTTCCGCGCGCCGGGAAGCGCCAACAACGTTCCCGCGGTCTATCCGCTCGGCTACGTGCCGGAGATCAACAACATCTCCAAGGACAACTCCGCGGTGCTGGGCGCGCGTGGCACCCTCGGCAACGACTGGGATTGGGACCTGAGCTACAACTACGGTTACAACCATCTCGATTTCTACACTCGCCACACCCTCAACGTCGGCCTTGGCACGGCTTCGCCCACCCAGTTCTACGATGGCGCGCTGGAAACCACCCAGAACGTGGTGAATCTCGACCTGCGCAAGCAATTCAACATCGGCGCCGCATCGCCGCTGAGCGTCGCCTTCGGCGCCGAATCGCGCTACGACAAGTGGAACCAGTCTCCGGGCGAATACCTCTCCTACGCCGCGATCAACCCGAACAGGCCGGGTGCGCAGGGCTTCGGTGGTTTCGCGCCGTCGGTGTCCGGCCATTACCACCGCCGCAGCTACGCCGTGTACGCCGATGCCGAAACCGACATCACCAGCAAGTTCAGCGCCGACGCGGCGGTGCGTTACGAGCACTTCAGCGACTTCGGCAGCAAGACCTCTGGCAAGCTCTCGGCGCGCTACGCCTTCACCCCGAACTTCGCCCTGCGCGGCACCGTCTCGACCGGATTCCGCGCGCCGTCGCTTGCGCAGCAGTACTTCCAGACCGTCAGCACCAACTTCCTGGCGGGCAATCCCAATCCGTTCGAGATCCGCACCTTCCCGGCCAGCAGCGCGACCGCCAAGGCTTTCGGCGCCGAACCGCTGAAACCTGAAACGTCGAAGTCGGCCAGCCTCGGCGTGGTGGCGCAACCGTTGCATGGCCTGTTCGTGACCGTGGACGCCTACCAGGTGAACGTGAAGGATCGCATCGTGCTGTCCTCCAACCTCACCGGCAATGGCGTGATCGCGTTGCTTCAATCGCAGGGCATCTTCGGCGTGACCGGCGGCCGCTACTTCACCAACGCGGTCGATACCCGCAGCCGCGGTGTCGATCTGGTGAGCAGCTATCGCTGGCGCCTCGACGGCGGCAGCACGCTCGACCTGACCGCCGGTTACAACTACAGCAGCACCAAGATCACGCACATCGCACCGAATCCGGCAGTGCTGCAGTCGGCCGGCCTGAACCTGCAGCGCATCGATCGCACGGAAATCGGCCGCATCGAGGAAGGCTTCCCGCGCAACAAGATCACGCTGTCCGGCTTGTGGAAAGCGCGCAATTGGGAGGCCTCGCTGTCGGGCACCCGCTATGGCAGCGTGACCTCGCGCGTGGTGCCGCCGACCACCACGATCGACCAGACCTACAGCGCGAAGTGGATCGCCGATGCGGCGGTCAGCTACAAGCTGGGCGGCTGGAAGTTCACGGTCGGTGCCGACAACCTGTTCAACACCTATCCGGACGAGAACGCCTTCGTCAACTCGACCAGCGGCCAGTTCCCGTACAGCAGCCTGTCGCCATTCGGTTTCAGTGGACGCTACGTGTACGGCAAGGTCGGCTTCAGCTGGTGATTGCCGGCTGACTTCCGCAACAACGACAACGGGCCACGAGGCCCGTTGTTTTTTGTGCGATCACTTCACGAACACCAGCTTTCCGCCCTGTGCGTCGACCTTCACCACGTCGCCGTTTCCGAAGTGTCCTTGCAGGATCTCGCTGGCCAGCGGATTCTCGATCTGCTGCTGGATCGCGCGCTTGAGCGGTCGCGCGCCGTAGACCGGATCGAAGCCGACGTTGCCCAGCATTTCGAACGCCTTGTCGCTGAGTTCGATGCCGATGCCGCGCTCGGCCAGGCGCTTCTCCAGGCCCTTGAGCTGGATCGCCGCGATCTGCTTGATCTGCGCCTTGCTCAGCGGATGGAAGACCACGATGTCGTCGAGGCGGTTGATGAACTCGGGACGGAAGTGCGCCTGCACCACGCCCATGACGGCGGCCTTCATTTGCAGATAGGCCTCTGGTGAATCGTCTCCGGCAATCTCCTGAATCTGGTGCGAACCGAGGTTCGAGGTCATCACGATCACGGTGTTGCGGAAATCGACCGTGCGGCCCTGGCCATCGGTGAGGCGGCCATCGTCCAGCACCTGCAACAGGATGTTGAACACATCGGGATGCGCCTTCTCGACCTCATCGAGCAGCACCACGCTGTAGGGACGACGACGTACCGCTTCGGTGAGGTAACCGCCCTCCTCGTAACCGACATAGCCGGGAGGCGCGCCGATCAGGCGCGACACGCTGTGCTTCTCCATGAACTCGCTCATGTCGATGCGCACCATCGCATCGCCCGAGTCGAACAGGAAATCCGCCAGCGCTTTCGTCAATTCGGTCTTGCCGACGCCGGTCGGGCCGAGGAACAGGAAGGAACCACTGGGACGATTGGGATCGGACAATCCCGCGCGCGAACGCCGCACCGCGTCCGAGACCACCTTGATTGCTTCTTCCTGACCAACGACGCGGGTGCCGAGGTGCTGTTCCATCTTCAGCAGTTTGTCGCGCTCGCCTTCCAGCATCTTGCTGACCGGAATGCCGGTCCAGCGCGACACCACTTCGGCGATTTCCTCGGCAGTGACCTTGTCCTGCAACAGCTTGAAGCCGCTCTTGTCGGCCTCGCGTTCCTGCGCCGCGTGCAACTCCTTTTCCAGCTGCGGCAGCTCGCCGTACTGGATCTCGCTCATGCGCGCGAAATCCTGCGCGCGCTGCGCGGCTTCCAGTTGCAGTTTGGCTTCCTCGATCTTTTCCTTGATCTTGGTCGCGCCCTGCAACGTGGCCTTCTCGGACTTCCAGATTTCCTCGAGGTCGTTGTATTCGCGCTCGAGCTTCGAGATCTCGTCCTCGAGATCGGCGAGGCGCTTCTTCGAGGCGTCGTCCTTCTCCTTCTTCAAGGCCTCGCGCTGGATCTTGAGCTGGATCAAGCGGCGTTCCTTGCGATCGAGTTCTTCCGGCTTGGAATCGATCTCCATGCGGATGCGCGATGCCGCCTCGTCCATCAGGTCGATGGCCTTGTCGGGCAACTGGCGGTCGGCGATGTAACGGTTCGACAGCGTGGCCGCAGCAACGATCGCCGGATCGGTGATCTCGACGCCGTGGTGGACCGCGTACTTCTCCTTCAGCCCGCGCAGGATGGCGATGGTGTCCTCGACGCTGGGTTCACCCACGTACACCTTCTGGAAACGGCGTTCCAGCGCCGCATCCTTCTCGATGTACTTGCGATATTCGTCGAGCGTGGTCGCGCCGATGCAATGCAGGTCGCCGCGCGCCAGCGCCGGCTTCAGCATGTTGCCGGCATCCATCGCGCCATCGGCCTTGCCGGCGCCAACCATGGTGTGGATTTCGTCGATGAAGAGGATGATCTGGCCCTCGTTCTTGGCGAGATCGTTCAACACCGCCTTGAGGCGCTCCTCGAATTCGCCGCGGAACTTGGCGCCGGCGATCAGCGCGCCCATGTCGAGCGAGAGCAGGCGCTTGCCGCGCAGCCCTTCCGGCACTTCGTTGTTGATGATGCGCTGCGCCAGCCCTTCGACGATCGCAGTCTTGCCGACGCCGGGTTCGCCGATCAGCACCGGGTTGTTCTTGGTGCGACGCTGCAGCACCTGGATGCAACGGCGAATTTCCTCGTCACGGCCGACCACCGGGTCCATCTTGCCCTTCTCGGCGCGCGCGGTGAGGTCGATCGTGTATTTCTCCAGCGCCTGACGCTGTTCTTCGGCGTTCTCGTCCTGCACTTTCTCTCCTCCCCGCATCTTGTCGATCGCGGCCTCAAGCGCCGCACGATTGCCACCCGCCGCCTTGAGCGCGCGACCGGCATCACTGTTGTCGTCGATCAGCGCCAACAGGAACAATTCGCTGGCGATGAAGGCGTCACCGCGTTGCTGCGCCAGTTTGTCGGTGACGTTGAGCAGGCGCGCCAGATCGTTGCCGACGCTGATGTTGCCGGCCTGGTCACTGACCTTGGGCAACTTGTCGAGCGATTCGACCAGCCGCTCGCGCAGCACCGGCACGTTGACGCCAGCCTGCGCCAGCAACGGGCGGGTGCCGCCGCCCTGCTGGTCAAGCAATGCCAGCAGCAGGTGGGCGGGTTCGATGATGGAATTGTCGCGGCCGATCGCCAGCGATTGCGCATCGCTGAGCGCCTGCTGGAACCGCGATGTGAGTTTGTCCATGCGCATGGGAGATCCTTGGAAGGGCCGCCTGCGTGACGGCCAACAATACGCCTGAAATGTGGCTTTTGCCCGCGTTCTCAAGGCACGACTGCGTGCCTGTTCGGCGCCTGAGTTATCGTCGACTCATCTCCGCTGGAGCACGCCCACATGCCATCGATCAACCGCCTCGCCTGCGCCGCGATTTCCTGCCTGTTGTTGGCCGGTCCCGCGTGGGCAGCGGATGGACTCTCCCCGCAGGAACGGAAGATCTCGGCCGCGGTCGACGCCGGCTACGAGAACGACATCGCCCTGCTCGCGCGGCTGGTCGAACAGAACAGCGGCACCTACTACCTGGCCGGCGTGGAAGCGATCGCGCGAATGCTCAAGCCCGAATTCGAGGCATTGGGGTTCCGCGTGCAATGGAAGCCGATGACGCAGACGAAGCGCGCCGGTCACCTGATCGCCACCCACGTCGGCTCCGGCAAGAGCAAGCGGATCCTGCTGATCGGCCACCTCGATACCGTGTTCGAGGCCGACAGTCCGTTCAAGGGCTTCAAGCGCGAAGGCGAACGTGGCGTCGGCCCGGGCGTGGGCGACGACAAGGGCGGCGACGTGGTGATCCTCGCCGCGCTGCGCGCGATGCAGGCCGCCGGCAGCCTGCGCGATGCCGATATCGAAGTGGTTCTGACCGGCGACGAGGAAGATGTCGGCAGTCCGTTGGACATCGCGCGTGCCGACCTGATCGCCGCCGGCAAGCGCGCCGACGTCGCGCTCGACTTCGAGAATCTCTCGCAGCAGGACGGACGCGACATCGGTTCGATCGCGCGGCGCTCGTCGAATATCTGGACGCTCACCGTGAGCGGCAAGTCCGGCCACAGTTCGGGGATCTTTTCGGAATCGCAGGGCGACGGCGCGATCTTCGAGCTCGCGCGGATCATCGCCGCATTCCGCAGCGAACTGCCGGAACCCAATCTCACCTTCAACGTCGGCCTGGTCGGTGGCGGCCAGGAAGCGGCGTTCGATGCCAGCAAATCGCGCGTCAGCGCCAGTGGCAAGGACAACATCATCCCGCCGGCCGCGATCGCGCGCGGCGATTTCCGCACGCTCAGTGTCGAGCAGACCAAACGAGTGCGGGAAAAGATGCAGGCGATCGTCGCCCGCCACCTGCCGAAGACCAACGCCACGATCGAGATCGAGGAGCACTACCCGCCGATGGCACCGACTGCGGGCAATCGCGTTCTGCTGGCGAAACTCAACGACGTGAACCGCGATCTCGGCCTGCCGGCGATGGCCGAACTCGATCCGCTCAAGCGCGGTGCCGGGGACATCTCGTTCGTCGCCGCGGACACCGATGGCTTGATCGGCATGGGCGTGTCGGGATCGGGCAGCCATGCGCCTGGCGAAACCGCCGATCTCGATTCCATCAAGCGACAGGCCAAACGCGCTGCGATCCTGATGCATCGACTTGCGCAGACGTCGCGTTGAGCCCTTGTATCCCTGCGTATTCACTTTCTGTTCCGACGCCGTTTAGGAACACATCCACGACGACCGTTAGCATCGACGCATAACATTCATATTCAAACCATGTGGTGCAGGGGGCGCCGCTCAACCGGAGAGCCCCCGATGTTCGATGCCGTCGTCAATGATTTGTCCGACCGTTATGGATTGGGCGATCGCAGCCCAGAGTTGTTCGGCCTGCTGGTCGGCTACATTTTCAATGATCGACGCGGCGGCTTCGGCGGCTTCGTCGAAGGGTTCCGCGAACAGGGCCACGGCGACATGGTCACGTCATGGCTCGGCAACCCGCGCAATGGCCGTGCACTGAATGCCGGCGACGTCGGCACCGTGTTCGGCCAGGGCCTGCTCAACGACTGGAGTACCCGTCTCGGCACCAGCCGCGCCACCTTGTCCGCCGCCATTGCAGGCGTGCTGCCGCGCATCGTGGGCGAACTCACCCCGAATGGACGTTTGCCCGGGAATGTCGCGCCAGCGCGCGCATACGAATCCACCGCCGCCAATGAACCCGTCGTCGAAACGGTCGAGTCTTCGGTGGCCGAAATGCCGACGCCGATCGCGCCGACGACAATCGCACCGCAATCGTCGTCGCTGCGTTCGCCGAATTCGGTCCCGAAAACGCCTCCGAGCCGCGCCGAAGAGATGGCCGCCGCGTTCGCCTCGCCGGCAATCAATTCATCCGCCGGATTCGCCGCCGATCCCCGTGCCGACCGTCAGCCCTACTACCGGCCGTCGGCAAGCAAGCAGCGCGGCATGGGTTGGCTGGTGTGGCTCATCATCATCGTCGTGATCGCTGGCGTCGGCTACTACGCGTGGTGGAGCGGCCAACTCGATCCCTGGCTCAAGCAATTCGGCCTGATGCCGCGCTGATCGCGGCCTTGTCTGCGCCATCGTCCGGCTCCAGCCAGCCCTCGTAGCGGATCAGCAGGCCGAACACCGGCAACCTCGCCTCGACGAAGAAGCAGTAGCGACCGGCGTCATCCTGCGATTCGCGGCAGCGCACGCCATCGAACAGTTTTGCCGGCAACGGGACCATGCCAAGCACTCGCGCGCGCTCCACCGTCCACGCCAGTTCCTTGCCGACGCGCACCAGGCGGTAGTCGAACGTGCAAGGGCCCAGGCGTTCCTTCAGCAGGCCATCGCGAGCCTGCAATCGTGTCTGCATCGATGCACTGCCGAAACGGCGCTGCCACGATTCGCTTTCCGGGCTCGCATTGAAACGGATCGCGATCGGCGCGTCCTCCATCGCCGGCGGCAAGCGCGCGATGCGCGCCAACAACGCCTTGGGCAGGCCGCGTCCACGACGAACGCTGGCGGTCCCGGCATAGCGGAATTCGCCGTGGCGACCATGCAATGCCTTGATGGCGGGCGCGAGGTGGAAGAACTCGGCGCCAAGCAGGCGCTGGAACAGGGTGATGCTCAAGGTTCGATCCATGCGAGCGTCGCCATGCGTCCACTGTTGCGGTCGCGGCGATGCGAGAAAAATGAAGAGGACTCGGTGATCGTGCAGTGCGTGCCGCCGTACACGTCATGGACACCGGCATCGGCCAGGCGCTGGCGCGCGAGCGCGTAGAGATCGACCAGCCAGTGACCGGGGCGCGTCGCCACGAAAGCGGATTCGACACGACGGTCGGCGCGGCGATCATGGGCGAGGAACGCGTCACGCACTTCCTCGCCGATCTCGTAGACCTGCGGCCCCGCCGCCGGTCCCAGCCAGGCAATGCAATCGCCGGGGGCTGTCTGCATCGAGCCGATCGTCGCTTCCAGCACGCCACCGGCAAGCCCTTTCCAGCCAGCATGCGTTGCCGCGACTTCGCTGCCATCGCGCGCAGCCACCACCATTGGCAGGCAATCGGCGGTGAGGATGGCGAGCACGATGCCGGGCGTCGACGTCACCGAAGCATCGGCCTGCCGCTCCGAATCGGCAACGGCTGCATCGGCAATTGCGTCATCGAAGCGCACCACATCAAGTCCGTGCACCTGGCGCAACCAGCGTGGCAATGACGGTAGCTCCAGCGCGCGTTCCAGCAATCGGCGATTCTCCAGCGCCGATTCAACGGCGTCGCCATTGCGCAAGCCGAGGTTGAGATGATCGAACGGCGACTGCGACACGCCGAGTCCGTGGCGCGTCGTCGTCAGCGCGCGGACGCGCGGCGGCGCTGGCCAATCGGCATCGAGCCAGGCGCTCATCGGCGGCCGCTGTTCGCTTCTTCGTGGGCGCGCGCATCGTCACGAAGCGCCTGCATCAGGCCGCGCATGTCGGCCGGCACTTCGGCCTGGCAGCGCACCATCTCGCCGGTCGTCGGATGCGCGAACTCAAGCACCTCCGCGTGCAGGGCCTGGCGCTTGAAGCCACGCAGCGTCGTGGCCAGTTCTTCGCTCGCGCCCTTGGGCAGGCGCAACGATCCGCCGTACAGCGGATCGCCGAGGATGGGGTGCTTGAGGTGCTGCATGTGGACGCGGATCTGGTGCGTGCGCCCGGTCTCGAGCCGGCATTCCAGCGCGGTATGCGCGCGGAAGCGTTCGCGCAGGCGGAAGTGCGTCACCGCGTCACGGCCGTCCTCGCGCACGGCCATGCGCAGGCGATCGCGCGGGTGGCGATCGATCGCCGCGTTCGCGGTTCCACCCGAGACCAATGCCCCGACCACCACGGCGAGGTATTGGCGGTGGACGTCGCGCGCCGCCAGCATCTCCACCAGCTTGGTCTGCGCCGGCAAGGTCCGCGCCACCACCATCACCCCCGAGGTGTCCTTGTCGAGGCGATGGACCACGCCCGCGCGCGGCAGCGCCGCCAATGACGGATCGCGGTACAGCAGCGCGTTGACCAGGGTGCCGTCGGGATTGCCGGCGCCCGGATGCACCACCAGGCCGGCCGGCTTGTCGATCACGAACAGGTCGGCGTCCTCATGGAGGATGGTCAGCGGGATGTCCTGCGGCTCGGCGTGGGTCTGGGTTTCGTGCACCACGGCCAGGGAGATCACCTCGCCACCGCGCAGGATGTCGCGCGGACGCAAGTCGCGCACCCCGTCCACGCTGACCTCGCCGGATTTGAGCCAGGCGGTCAGCCGCGCCCGCGAATACTGGGGGAACAGTTCGGCCAGGGTGGCGTCCAGGCGTTTGCCGGCCATCGCGTTGGGGACGCTGGCGACGAGGGTTTCGGAATCGGGGTTGGATGCGGAATCGGTCACGGCAGGCCAGATGAGTCGGGTGGCGTTCATCCGGACGGCAGGGCCGCCGGATCGGCTGGGGTATTATCGCGGTTCCGCTTTCCCGGCGTCCTGCCTGCGATCCATGACCCCACGCCTGCGCTCCATCTCCCCGGCCATCGTGCTCCTGCTGGCCATCACCGTGGCCATGACCGGCTGCAAATCGTTCGGCAAATCCAAGAAGGGCAAGGATGTCGAGGGCCAGCCCGTCGCGACGATCTACGAGAAAGCGCACGACCAGATCATGAGCGGCAGCTACGGCAACGCCGAAGAGGACTTCAAGCGCCTCATCGCGCAGTACCCGTACGGCCCGTACGCCGAACAGGCGCTGATGGAAATGGCCTACGCGCAGTACAAGTCGAACAACAACGACGACGCGATCTCCTCGATCGACCGCTTCCTGCGCACCTACCCGACCAACCGCAACGTGCCGTACATGTACTACCTGCGCGGCCTGGCCAACCAGTCGCGCAACGCGGTGTTCCTGCAGCACGTGTTCGACCTCGACATGAGCCAGCGCGACCTCGCCGCGCCGATGCAGGCGTACAACGATTTCGGCCTGATCGTCGAACGCTTCCCCAACAGCCGCTACGCCGGCGACTCGCGCCAGCGCATGATCTACCTGCGCGAACAGTTCGCCCGTTTCGAACTCGGCACCGCAGTCTATTACCTGCGCCGCGACGCCTGGGTCGGCGCGGCCGATCGCGCCAAGTACCTGCTGGAAACCTACCCGCAGAGCGAATACCAGAACGATGCCGTCGCGGTGCTGGCCGAAGCCTATACGCGCCTTGGCAACCAGACGCTGGCGGATGACGCCAAGCGCGTGCTGGCCCAGAACGATCCCAACCATCCCTGGCTCAAGGGTGGCTGGCCGAAGAATTCGTCGATCTTCCATCGCCTGAACCCGTTCGCGCGCGGCGGCGACGAGGCCATCGGTCGCCACTGATCGAATAGGAATAGATGCATGAAAAAACGGGACCTGCAGGTCCCGTTTTTGTTGGGGCTATCCGCGATACCCGTTGCTGATCGGGTAACGGCGTTCCTTGCCGAACGCGCGCCGCGACACCTTCGGCCCCGGCGCGGCCTGGTGGCGCTTCCACTCGCTGATGCGCACCAGTCGCACCACCTTGTCGACCAGCGCGGCATCGAAGCCGGCGGCAACGATCTCGTCGCGCGACTGTTCCTGGTCGACGTAGCGCAACAGGATCGCATCGAGCACGTCATAGGGTGGCAGCGAATCCTGGTCCTTCTGGTTCTCGCGCAATTCCGCACTCGGCGGGCGCTCGATCACCGCCACCGGAATCTCCTCGCGCGCGGTCGCGGCATTGCGCCAATGCGACAGCGCGAAGATCTCGGTCTTGTAGAGATCCTTGATCGGCGCGTAGCCGCCGCACATGTCACCGTAGATGGTGGCGTAACCGACCGCGTACTCGCTCTTGTTGCCGGTCGTCAGCAGCAGTCCGCCGAACTTGTTGCTCATCGCCATCATCAGCGCACCGCGGATGCGCGATTGCAGGTTCTCCTCGGTGACGTCGACCGCCTTGCCGGTGAACGCTTCGTGCAAGGTGTCGAGATAGGCCTTGAATGGCTGCTCGATCGGCAACGCCAGCAGGCGCACGCCGAGCACGTCGCACTGCTGCTGCGCGAGATCGTTGGAAAGCCCGGCGGTGTAGCGCGACGGCATCCGCACCGCGGTGACGTTGTCCGCGCCCAGCGCATCGACCGCAAGCGCCAGCACCAGCGACGAATCGATGCCGCCCGACAACCCCAGCCATGCGGTCTTGAAGCCATTCTTGCCGCAGTAATCGCGGATGCCACGAACAATCGCCCGCCACGCCTGGCTCTCGCGGCTCTCGTCGGTTTCGGCTGGCCATTGCACCTGGCTGAACTTGCGCGTCGCGGCGTCGTAATCCGTTACCAGCCAATGCTCCGCGAAGGCTTGCGCCGCCGGATGCACGGTGCCATCGCCATCAGCCAGCACCGAAGCGCCATCGAACACAAGCGCATCCTGGCCACCGACCACGTTGAGATAGGCGATGCCGACGCCGTTGTCGCGACTGCGCTCGGCCATCAGAGCATCGCGCTGCGCCGCCTTGTCGCGTTCGAACGGCGACGCATTCGGCACCAGCACCAGCTGCGCACCCGCCTTGACCGTCGAGGCGATCGGTTCCGGGAACCACAGGTCCTCGCAGATCACCAGTCCCACCGGCACGCCCTCGACCTCGAACACGCAATCGTCGCGATCGGGATCGACATCGAAATAACGACGCTCGTCGAATACCGCATAGTTGGGCAATTCGCGCTTGCGATAGGTGCGCTCGACGCGACCACCTCGCAACACGCTGGCCGCGTTGTAGACCACCGCGCCTGCCGACTGCGGCCACCCCACGACGGCGACGATGCCCTCGACCGACCGCGCCACCGACTCCAGAGCCAGTTCGCAGTCGCGCAGGAACGAAGGCCGGTACAGCAGGTCTTCCGGCGGATAACCGGAGATCGCCAGTTCCGGGAACATCACGATGTCGGCGCGATGGAGATCGCGTGCCTCGGCAATCATCCGGGTGATGCGTTGCGCGTTGCCGGCGACATCGCCGACCGGAAAATCGAATTGGGCGAGTGCGATGCGGAGCGCCATGCCGTGATTCCTGCGGATACGCCGGAATTGTAGCGGGCCGCGGCGTGACGCCATGAAATGAAGAAGCCGCCCGAAGGCGGCCTCTTCATTCCTCACCCCTGGCTCAGGGCTGTTGCTGTGGCTGCGGATAGATCGCCACGCCCTTGTACTGCGCCGGCGTCAGCATGAAGGCCGGCGTTCCCCCACCCTGCCCGAATACCACGCGCAAGCCGAACACGTTGTTGCGGAGCCCGTTGTATTCCTCGCGACGGTACTGGAAGGACATCTGCCAGCCACGCGCGAGTTCGAGATCGAAGCCGCCACCCAGCGCCCACATCCGGTCGGCATAGCCATGCAGGGCCAGCAGGTAATCGTTGGCCGAAGGCTGCACCACGTAGTTGATCGCCGCATTGCCGCCGTCGCCCAGGGCATCGCGATATTCCAGCGACCAAAACGGACGGATCGCATGGCGACCAAGCTTGCCGTGGTAGCTGCCCTCGATGCCGACGGCCGCGAGACTGGTCTCGATGCGCTGGCGCCGATACGTCAGGTCATAGATCCCCAACCCGTTTTCACGATACGCATCCAGCGTGGTGCGATTGCCTTCGACGCGACCATAGCCGGTCAGCTCGTAGCTGTCGTTGCGCTGCGTGTAGCCGATGCTGAAGGAACCGTACTGCTGGTCGCCCTTTCGACGTGCCGATGCCATGGCATTGGCGACAGTGCTCCAGCGTTGCAGGTCGAAGTCGAGCTGGCCCCAACCCATCAGGCCTTCGGCGTACCAGTGTTCGCTGCCGCGCCACAGGCCGTACAGGGTGAACGCACGATGCTTGGCATCCTGCTTGGAACGGCCATCGTCGAAGTCGGTGTTGCCCCAGCCGCTACCGAGCGCCGCGCCGAGGACGTAATCACCGAATGCGTGGTCGATGCCGAAGCTGATGCCGTCGCTGCGCAGGTCATACCCTTCGCGGCCCGGCATGCCACTGCGCTGACCATAGACGATGCTGCCGCCCAGCCAGCCACCATTGATGCCATTGGCACTCGCACCACCCGCTGCACCCAGGCCGACCGGCAACGACATGCCCATGCCGCCACGACCACCGACGCTCAAGGTCAAGCCGTTGTGGGCAGGCGTGCCCTTGGCCGTGCGCAGCTGGCGCAGGCGATCGCGCACATTGTCTTCCTGCGCCGTGGCGAAGCGCAGGCTGGCATCGACCTGCGCCTGCAGGCCTGCACTCACCGAAGGATCCTTGGTCGGATCCGGACGCGCATCGACGGTCAGGGTCGCAGTGGCCGATCCCGCGGTGTAGTTCGCGGTTGCTGCCTGCGTCGCAGTGAGCGTGGCGGTCCCGCTGCCGACGATCGTCACCGTGCGCCCGCTCACCGTCGCCACCGAGGTATTGCTGCTGGTGAAGGTGAAAGCACCCGTGCTGTTGCTGGTCGGCAACGGCAGGTCGAATGCGGCCTCGCCCTGGGTCTTGTGGATCGCGCCAACCCAACCGATCACCGGGGCCGCCGCCGCGATGGTCACGTTCAACGCCACCTGCGGGGCCGCCAGGTAATTGGCATCCGCCGCCTGGTTGGCGGTCAGCGCGCAGGCGCCCGCCGCCAGCATCGTCACTGTTGAACCGCTCACGGTGCAGACGCTGGTCGTGGTCGACGCGAACACCACCGGACTGGTCGATGCGCCG
>DAHUXS010000016.1 GCA_027306995.1 Lysobacter sp. | reverse complement strand
AGCGTCACCGTCGACGGCGTCGCCGTCACACCCGCCAGCGTGTCGTTCGACAGCACATTCGCCACCGCAACACCGCCCGCCGTCGTCGCCGTTCCGCTATCGGGATTCGCCACGATCGCCGCCGTGACGGGGATCGTCGGGGTCGTGCTGGTGTTGTCGCCGGGATTCGGATCGGTCGATCCCGTCGGCACGGTCACCGTCGCCGTGTTCGCGGCGATCGTCCCGCTCGCCGGCGCGGTTCCGCTCACGGTTATCGCGACTTCGTTCGCCGCGCCGCCCGCGGCAACGGTTGCCGTCAGGTTCACGTTGCCCGTGCCGCTTGCCGCGCCGCACGTCGATGTTCCGCTTGCGACGCAGGTCCAGCTCACGTTCGTCAGCTGGCCAGGCACGGTATCCGTGATCGTTGCACCTACCGCATCCGACGGTCCCGCATTGCTCACCACCAGCCTGTACGTCACCGTCGAGCCGGCCGGCGCGGGCGTGGCGCTCGTGACCGTCTTGACCAGCTTCAGGTCCGACGACAGCGCGAGGGTGTTGGTATCGGTGGCCGTCTTGTTGCCGGTGTCGATGATGTTCGCCGGCGCGATCACCGTTGCCGTATTGGAAAGCGAATTCGGGAAGTTCTGGGCGAATGCAACCGCACTCGACAGCCCGAGGGCCATCGCCGCCATCACTCGAACGAGCCGCGCCGCATTGCGCGCGACCCGGTGGCCTCGTCCCGTCTCGGGGAACGTCTGGCGACCTGAGTTGATGGTCTCGGTTTCCATGTCTAGGCCCCGCGAAGTCACTGTTGAGGTGGGCTTCCTTGGAGCGCGGGTGACGTCACTCCGGCGTCCCCCACGCCGTGTCGCTACGAATCGCTAGTACGCCGCCGGGTTGGCACTGAAAGTCACCGGCACGCTGATCGTTGCCTGTCCTCCAGCGTTGAGATCCACGGTCAAACTGACGGTTTTCCCTCCGGCGGCACCACCGCTGGCGGCACCACACGTTCCTCCGGTCGCACTGCATGTCCACGGCCCCGACAGGGACATGCCGTTCGGCAAGGCATCGTTCACCGCGGCGCCAGTCACCGGATCGGGGCCCGAGTTGGACACGGTGATGACATAGACCGCCGTGTTGCCCGGTGTGTAGGTCGACGAACCATCGCTCTTGCTGATCTGCAAATTCGCCTGCAATGCACGATTGGTGATGCGACAGGTGATCGTCAGCGGCGACGATCCGGCTGCAGGCGATGTGTAATTGAACGATGTCCCGGAGCCGGAACTGACCACGGTGCTGTTCTGGTCGGTGCACGACCAGGTGGTGGCATATGGCGCCAGCGTCGTACTGGTGCCAGCGCTTTCGGCGAGCGCATAGACGGTGCCTGGCGTGGTCACGTAGGTTCCCGTCGTGCCGCCATTGCCGACGTTCGCGGCGGATGCCACGACCGTCGCGCCCTGGCTGATGGTCAGGTTGAACAATCCGGGATTGCCGGCGGGCAGCAGTTCCTTGGTCAATGCGAGCACCGCCGCGCACGATTGCGCGATGCCTTCCACCGTGAATACCGCTTGGCCGATGTGGATGCCCAGCAAGCCGAGCAGGTTGTCCACCACGCCGCCGAGGAGCGTGTTCAGGACCGGCGTCAGCAACGGCACCACCGCGGTTTGCAATGCCGTCTGCACTGCGCCAACGATGCTGTTGACGATCGGAAGCAGGGCTGCAGGCACCGCGATCGGCACCCCCAGCAGCGTGACCTCAATCGGATCGGGCTGGACCGTGATGCTCAGGTTGTTGAGCAGGTCGGTCACCAATGTCCCGGCGCTGACCGTGCCGGCATTCGCGGTGATCGTTTTCGGGAACGGACCGTTGACCGTGAAACTCTGCATCGGCGGCGCACCGGTCCCGGCCGCGAGCGCATACACCCGCAGCGGAACATGGACCGAAAGAAGCCCTGCAAGGTTGACCTGGAATTTCAGGTCGAGGTTGTTGATCAGCAGCGGGGTGAAGTCCGAACTGCTCACCACGTGCGTGCGATTGAAGAACAGGGAATCGGGAACCGAGCCGATATACAGACCGGCAAGCCCGGGCTGCGCGTTCAACGTGACCGCATTGCCGATGGAGTTGACCGTTGCGATCGTGCCTTGCGCGCGCGTCACGTCGGCATAGACCTGCAGCTTTAGCACGTCGGCAGTCAGGCTGACATTGGTCAACCCCAGGCCCAGCGCATTGATCGCGGCGATGATCTGGCTGGTATCGAAGCCCTGCACCACATCGAGGTTGAGCTTGACGCGAACCGCGCTCGAATAGAACTGCGTTCCCGCGGGACCGCATACGTAAACCGGTGGTTCCACCACTTGCAACCACAGCTGCAGGTTGGCGAGACCAGTCAATCCAAGCGCGGCGGTATTGATCGCGATCGGCGTCGGCGTCGTCAGGACGTTCTTGAAGTTGTAGAGCTGCGCCGAACCGGTGAGCAGGTCGAGCACGTCGAGATTGACATTCGCGAGCGAACCTTGCGGCAACGCGATCTGCAGCAGGTCACCGAGTCGGATGGTCCCGGCAAGCCCACCGATGGTTGGCGTCAGCAAGTTGAGCGCATTGGCCGCGGCAGTATTGCCATCGGCCTGCAGCACCTGGACCATCGCCGCCTGCAACTGCGCGACCGTGATGTTGGCCGCGAGCACCTGGCTGGGATCGCTCAGGCTGAGGTTGGTTCCAAGCCGGGTGATGAGCGCGTTGAGCTTGATGTCGGCGCCGGCGATCGCATTCCAGTCGACGGCGGTGAGATTGACGGACGTGCCGGGCAGCAGTGATTGCAGCAGCGGGTTGAGCAGCAACGACTGCGTGGTATCGACCGACACCAGCCTGGGGCCGGCCGAGACGCATGCCCCGCTGGTGCAGCCTGCCTGCGCCTGCGCGCGAATCGGAATCGCCGAGGCAAACACGACGATCGCCGAGAGCAGCAGCCAGGACATCCAACGCCGGCCGCGTGACAACGCACCCTTGATCTCCTTCCCCATCCCCATGGCGCCCCCTGCCATTTGTCGGTTCAGTGCACGCTTATATTTATTTCTTCTCGTACAGCTTCATGAACGAGTGCGACGAATCGATAACACATGGATTTTTTTTAATCAATACCTCCTGTATGAAATAACAGGTAAAAAACGTGACCATTGGCACAATTGTTTTTATTTATTGATAGCGTTCATCTATGTAAATGATCGATCTAAACCATACCCTGCTGACTGGTGCAGAAAATCCGGAAGCCTTGTACATCAAAGGGCTACATCACATGAATACGCGCCACAGCAGCCCGAATCGGCTCAACGGAAAGAGGGCGTCGAAGATCGAAAATCTCGATCAGGGCGAAAAGCGTCGAATCAGGCAGATCCACCCGGATCAAACTTGAACCGTTGCCCATTTCCCCCATGACCGACTTTGCGCATGACGCGAAATGGCGACCACGGGAATCCCGGGCGAGATGCGGGACAATAGCTGGCCGCACCTATTCCCCGTCCACATGTCCCTACCCGAACACACGCCATTGATGAAGCAGTATTTCGCCGCCAAGGCGGAGCATCCCGACGTGCTGTTGCTGTTCCGAATGGGCGATTTTTACGAGCTTTTCTACGACGATGCGCGACGTGCGGCGAAATTGCTCGATATCACCCTGACCCAGCGCGGCCAGAGCGCGGGCCAGCCGATCCCGATGGCCGGCGTTCCGGTCCACGCTTACGAGGGCTATCTCGCGCGGTTGGTGGCGCTTGGCGAATCGGTGGCGATCTGCGAGCAGATTGGCGACCCCGCGACATCGAAGGGGCTGGTCGAACGCAAGGTGGTGCGGATCGTCACCCCCGGCACGGTGACCGACGAAGCCCTGCTGCAGGATCGCCGCGACACCTTGCTGATGGCGGTGGCGCGCGGTCGCGATGGCTACGGCCTGGCCTGGGCCGACCTCGCCGGCGGCCGGATGATGGCGGCGCAATTGCGCGATGCCGATGCACTCGAGGCGGAGCTGGCGCGACTCGACCCCGCCGAGTTGCTGATTGCCGACGAAGACGGCTGGCCGGATTTCGTGACGCAACGCGGCGGCGTGCGCAAACGCGCGCCATGGCTGTTCGATGCCGACAGCGGTCGCCGCAAGTTGATCGATTTCTTCAACGTGCACGATCTCGGTGCCTATGGCATCGAAGACGCACCACATGCAATCGCTGCCCTCGGCGCATTGCTGGGGTATGTCGAGGAGACGCAGAAGCAGCGCCTGCCGCACCTCACTTCGATCGCGGTGGAATCGGGTGACGACGCCATCGCGATGAACGCAGCGACGCGGCGCCATCTCGAACTCGATACCCGCATCGACGGCGACACCAGGAACACGCTGCTCGGCGTGCTCGACTCCACCATTTCGCCGATGGGCGGACGCCTACTACGACGCTGGCTGCATCGTCCGCTGCGCGACCATGGCATTGTCCGCGAACGCCAGCATGCGGTCACGACGTTGCTTGGTTCGGGATGGCTGGAAGACCTGCGCGAAACCTTCCGCGGCCTCGGCGATCTCGAACGCATCCTCACCCGCATCGCCCTGCGCAGCGCGCGCCCGCGCGATCTTTCCACCCTGCGCGATGGCCTGGCACTGACGCCGCGCATCGCCGGATTGCTCGCCGGCCTCGATTCGCCACGCTTGCAAGCCCTCGCGACCGAACTCGGCCAGCACGACGACATCGCCTGTCTGTTGAAAACCGCCGTCGTCGCGCAACCGCCCCTGCTCGCCCGCGATGGTGGCGTGATCGCCGAAGGCTACGACGCCGAACTCGACGAATTGCGCACCTTGTCGACCAATGCCGACCAGTTCCTGATCGACCTCGAGCAACGCGAGCGCGAAGCCACCGGCATCGCCACCCTCAAGGTCGGCTACAACCGCGTGCATGGCTATTACATCGAGCTCGGCAAGGCCCAGACCGAGAAAGCGCCGGTCCATTACACACGCCGACAGACGCTGACCAATGCCGAACGCTACATCACCGAGGAACTGAAGTCTTTCGAGGACAAGGTGCTGTCGGCCCGCGAACGTTCGCTGGCACGCGAGAAACAGTTGTACGACGGCTTGCTCGATGCCCTCAACGTCGACCTCGAACCGCTAAAGCATTGCGCTGCGGCGCTCTCGGAACTCGATGTCCTCGCCTGCTTCGCCGAACGCGCCGATGCACTCGACTGGCGCGCCCCGGAACTGGTCGCGGCGCCGCAACTCCACATCGAACGCGGACGCCATCCCGTCGTGGAAGCGGTGCGCGAAGATCCGTTCACGCCCAACGATCTCGACCTCTCGCCCGATCGCCGCATGCTGGTCATCACCGGCCCCAACATGGGCGGCAAGAGCACCTACATGCGCCAGATCGCACTGATCGTGCTGCTGGCCAACATCGGCAGTTTCGTTCCGGCAGCGAGTGCCCGCATCGGCCCGGTCGATCGCATCCTCACCCGCATCGGCGCGGGCGACGATCTCGCCAAGGGGCAATCGACCTTCATGGTCGAGATGAGCGAAACCAGCTACATCCTCCATCACGCCACCGCGCAATCGCTGGTATTGATGGATGAAATCGGCCGCGGTACCTCGACCTACGATGGCCTGGCGCTGGCCGATGCCTGCGCGCGCCATCTCGCCGAAACGAATCGCAGCTTCACCCTGTTCGCCACCCACTACTTCGAGCTGACTGCACTCGCGCATGCGGACAGCGGCATCGCCAACGTCCATCTCGATGCCGTCGAACACGGCGATGCACTGGTATTCATGCATTCGGTGAAGGACGGTCCGGCCAACCGCAGTTTCGGCCTGCAGGTCGCCGCGCTCGCCGGCCTGCCGAAATCCGTAGTGCGCGATGCCCGCGCACGCCTCGCCGAACTCGAACAGCATGGCCGCGACGAGACGACTGCCCAGGCGCCGATGACCGCTGCCGTGCTCGACAACCCGCAACAGATCGGCCTGTTCGCGCCACGGTCCGCGGCACTCGATGCGCTTGCCGGCATCGATCCCGACGAACTCACGCCGAAGCAGGCGCTGGAAGCGCTGTATCGCCTCAAGGCGCTGGGCTGATGCGACGCAATGGGCGTGATTGACGCGATCAATCGATAAACCTGATCGATTCCAAAGCAATTATCGATTTCCAATCGTAATCACGGTCGGCTAGTGTCAGGGCTCCTAGAGGAGCCCGCGCGATGAAGAAGACCAGCAAAACCCCGTCCAAATCCAAATCGAGCCCTGCCAGCGTGACGCGGGCACGCGCGAAAGCGCAGAAGACCCTGAGCACGACACCGGCGGAGCACCATGGCAAATGCCCGGTGACGCACCTCACCACCCAGTTTGGCGCGCCGGTGGTCGACAACCAGAATTCGATGACGGCCGGACCGCGCGGGCCGCTGCTGATGCAGGACGTGTGGCTGCTGGAAAAACTCGCCAACTTCAATCGCGAAGTGATCCCGGAGCGTCGCATGCATGCGAAAGGTTCCGGCGCATTCGGCACCTTCACCGTCACCAAGGACATCAGCAAGTACACCAAGGCGAAGATCTTCTCCAAGGTCGGCAAGAAGACCGAGATGTTCGCGCGTTTCACCACCGTGGCCGGCGAGCGCGGCGCCGCCGATGCCGAACGCGACATCCGCGGTTTCGCCCTGAAGTTCTACACAGAAGAAGGCAACTGGGACCTGGTCGGCAACAACACGCCGGTGTTCTTCCTGCGCGACCCGCGCAAGTTCGGCGATCTCAACAAGGCGGTCAAGCGCGATCCCCGCACCAACCTGCGCAGCGCCACCAACAACTGGGATTTCTGGACACTGCTGCCGGAAGCCCTGCACCAGGTGACGATCGTGATGAGCGACCGCGGCATTCCGCGCAGCTATCGCCACATGAACGGTTTCGGCTCGCACACCTACAGCTTCATCAACGACAAGGACGAGCGGTTCTGGGTGAAGTTCCACTTCCAGACCCAGCAGGGCGTCGAGAACCTGACCGACCAGCAGGCGGCGGAGATCGTCGCCGGTGATCGCGAAAGCCACCAGCGCGACCTCTACGACTCGATCGAACGCGGCGATTTCCCCAAGTGGAAGATGTACGTGCAGGTGATGCCGGAACTCGATGCCGACACCTACCACATCCACCCATTCGACCTGACGAAAGTGTGGCCGAAGAAGGACTATCCGTTGATCGAAGTCGGCGTGTTCGAACTGAACCGCAACCCGGAGAATTTCTTCGCCGACGTCGAGCAGAGCGCGTTCGCGCCGAGCAACCTGATCCCCGGCATCGGCCCCTCTCCCGACAAGATGCTGCAGGCGCGGCTGTTCGCCTATGCCGACGCGCAACGCTATCGCCTGGGCGTGAACTACCACCAGATTCCGGTGAATGCCGCGCGTTGCCCGGTGCACAGCAACCATCGCGACGGTGCCGCGCGCATGGACGGCAATTACGGAAGCCTGCCGCAATACGAACCGAACAGCTTCGGCCAGTGGCAGGAACAGCCGCAGTACCGCGATCCGCCGCTGCGCATCAACGGCGACGCCGACTTCTGGAATTTCCGCGAGGACGACGACGATTACTTCAGCCAGCCGCGCGCCCTGTTCCGCCTGATGGACAAGGACCAGAAGCAACGCCTGTTCGACAACACCGCACGCGCGATGGGCGATGCCCCCGACTTCATCAAGCAGCGCCATGTCGACAATTGCACCAAGGCCGATCCCGCCTACGGTGCCGGCGTGGCCAAGGCGTTGAAGGCACGGGCCGCGGAGATGAAGAAAGCGAAGCCCGCCGGCAAGACCATGCCCGGCGTACTCAAGGGCGGACCAGGGGGCGAGGACGTGAACGTCTGAGTCGCGGCAAATCGCAACGCAAAACGGGCAGCTTGCGCTGCCCGTTTTCGTTTGTGCCCGACGATCAAAGGTGGCGGATGTCCGTCGGCGGATTCATCCAGTTGTCGTTGCGCCCATCGGAATGACGAACGGGGCCTGACATCAAATCATCAATGCTGGCATCGTCCAGGGTATTCACCTGCACCGAGAGGAAATCGCCGCCGGCTTCCGGAATATGGCCGTGCGTATACAAGGTGACGCCGCATTTGCTGCAGAAGCGGTGGTGCAGATTGCCGCCCGGCCATTCCTTGCCGTAATCGGCCAGCGCATCCTGCCCTTGCAGCACCTGGAGGTTGCCGGCGCGTGCGCTCCAGTTGCGGATCTTCAGGCAGTACGTGCAATTGCACTTGCCGGTGCCCTGCGAAAGATCCAGATCGGCCTGGTATTTCACCGTGCCGCAATGGCAGCTGCCGTGGTAGGTCTTGTTCATTTCGTCTCTCCTCTCAGGCCGCGGCCTTCATTCCCGGGTGGGGATGATCGGCCAACAGCATATTGTCGATCTCGCTGGCGCGTGCAAACGCGGGGCGCGCGGCATGCAGCCCGGCAAATCGGCCGAACTCGGGAGTCGGCTCGATCATGCCGCTGCGCATGTAGAACCCGAGGAACGCAGCCGCATAAAGATCGACGGCCGTGAAGTGGTCGCCGGCCAAATGGTTCTTGCCGGCCAGCGCGCGTTCCAGCGTCTGCAACGCATCGCCTTCATTGCCATAGCCTGCGTGCATGGCTTCCGCGAAATGGCCGGTGCGCTTGGCGGTGAGCATGGCTTCGGCCGGTCCGGCCAGGAAATACAGCCAGCGATAGTAGTCTCCCCGCGCTTTTGATCCGATCGCCGGCGCCAGCTTCTTCTCCGGCACGAGGTCGGCAAGATAGGTGCAGATCGCCGCATTCTCGGTGATGACGGTATCGCCGTGCTTCAACGCCGGGACCTTGCCCATCGGGTTGATCGCCAGATACTCCGGCGACTTCATGCTGGTGTTGAAATCGAGGATCACCTCGTCATAAGGCAAACCGGTTTCCTCGAGCATCCAGCGCGCCACGCGACCGCGTGACATCGGGTGGGTGTACAGCGCCAGGGTCAGTGCATCGCGCATCTCGTACGTCTCCGGTGGGGGTGCGTGCACGATAGCCGGCCATGCTGACAGAATCTGTCAGCAGTGATCAGTCCTTCGATCCGTATCCGCTCTGGTCGCGCCAGCGCCGCATCAAGGTGGGTCGACGCACGCTGTAGCGCTGGTTGCTGTCTTCCAGCGAGAGCACGCGGTCGGCGCGGAAATGGCGGAAGTCCTGGCGCAGTTCGCACCAGGCCGCGAGCATCCGCACGTTGGCGAAAAACGCCATCGCGAATGGCCATATCCTGCGTTCGCTGGTATTGCCGTGGAGGTCGACATAGCGCATCACCACCACATGCTCGTCGCGGATGGCCCGTCGCAGGACCGGCAGCCACGGTTCGTCCGGCGCCTGTTCGCGGTTCTTCGGGACCAGCAGGCCGCTGGTCTCGATCTCCAGGCGCAAGGTGTCCGGCAATACCGAGGCCAATCGTTGCAAGGCGTCATTGGCGGCCTGCGCCAGTTCGGCATCCCCCTGCAGTGACACCCAGCGCGCGCCCAGCGTCAATGCTTCCAGTTCGTCGCGCCCGAACATCAGCGCCGGCAACAGGTAGCCATGGCGCAGCATGTAGCCGGTACCGGGATCGCCCTCGATGTCGGCGCCCTGCTCGCGCAGCAAGGCGATGTCGCGATAGACCGTGCGCAGGCTCACGCCCAAGCGCTCCGCCAGGCGTGCGCCGGTCAGGGGTCGACGCCTGCTGCGCAATAGGTCGAGCAGGCGCAACAGGCGCGAAGCTCGACTGCTCACGCGGAGGCGAAATGAGGGATCGCGGGCATCCGCACAGCGTACACGCAGCCATCGCCCATGGTTTTGTGGATCGGCCCACGGTTCCGGGCCGCCACAACACATGGCCGTAACAATCTCCCCCTTAAGTTGGCGTCACCATTCAGGGCCTCGCCCGTTCAACAGGACATCCGCACGATGAGCATGATCGAAGACATTCTTTCCCAGATGCAGGGCGCGCCAACGCAGCAGGTGGCCAGCCAGCTGGGCGTGGACCCGGCGCAGGCCCAGCAGGCGATCGGTGCGGCGCTGCCGATGATCATTGGCGCACTGGGACAGAACGCCAGCCAACCCGGCGGCGCCGAAGTGCTGGCTGGCGTACTGGGCGCGAATCATGGCGATGCCGCCGGCGGCGGTCTCGGCGGACTGCTCGGTTCCGTGCTGGGTTCGGTCACCGGTCAGCAGGCGACCACGCCCGCGACTGATGGCGGCGGCATTCTCGGCCACATCTTCGGCGGCCAGGAACAACAGGCATCGAACCAGGTCGGCCAGGCGACCGGCCTCGGCAGCGACCAGGCACAGATGCTGATGAAGATCCTCGCGCCGATCGTGATGGCCTATCTCGCCAAGCGCATGTTCTCGCATCCGGATAGCAACAACGCGAATTCCGTCAGCGACGTGCTGCAACAGGAACAGTCGCATGTCGATTCCGGCGGCGGCCTGCTTGGCCAAGTGCTCGGCAGCCTCGGTGGCGGTGGTGGACTCGGCGGCCTGCTCGGCTCCGTGCTTGGCGGACGCGGCTGACGCCGAATCGCTGTCACATCGAATGACGAAGGGCCGCATCATGCGGCCCTTTCGTTTATGTGTACTTTCTTTCACTCCGCTTTCGGTGTCGCGGCGACGTCACCCGTCGGAAACAAAAGTGTCAGGTCGCGTTCCTAAGGTTTCTTTTTTCGACTCCTGGACGAGACCATGCGATCGCAGCAATTCCTGCGCACGACACTTTCCCTTGCCGTGCTGGCGGCAATCGCTGCGCCCGCGGCGCATGCCACCGACAAACCGGACGCCGCCAACGATCCGCAATCGCGCGGTCGCGCGCCACAGGTCCTCCAGGAAATCGAAGTGCGCGGCTCGCGCCAGGAAACCGCATCGAGCCTGTCTCCCAGCCAGGCCGATCTCGACATCATGCAGCCGAAGTCGACGGTGTCGCTGGACTGGATCAGCAACCACACCGCGCCGACCGCCGATTACGCCGCCATCGCCAACATCACGCCGGGCATGAGCAACATCAGCGTGGCCGGTCCCGGTCTCGGCGAGGCCAAGCAGACCACCCTGCGCGGCTTCAACGACAACCAGTACAACGTCACCTACGACGACATCCCCTTCGGCGACACCAACGATTTCAGCCACCACAGCAGCAGCTATTTCCCGGCCAAGATGATCGGCGAAGTGTCGGTCGATCGCGGCCCGGGCGGCGCCAGCCAGCTCGGCGAAGCGACCTTCGGCGGCACCATCGCGCTGCGCTCGAAAGACCCCCGCGACACCTTTTCGTTCACCCCGACGCTGACCTACGGCAGCTACGGCACCGAGCTCTACCACTTCGAACTCAACACCGGCCGCTTCAGCGACAGCCAGGACAGCGGCAAGCTGATCGCAAGCGCGCAATACAACTCCACCGACACCTATCGCACCAATTCGCCGATGTCGCGCCGCACCACCTACTTCAAGTACGTGCAGCCCGTCGGTTCGCGCACCGAGCTGACCTTCCTCAGCAACCACAACGGCATCCGCTTCAACAATCCCGACAAGACCACGTTGACCCAGGACCAGATCAACACGCTGGGCCGCAATTTCGGCCTCAACAACGATCCCACCAGCACCGACTGCGCCTGCTACAACTACCAGACCAAGCGCACCGACCTGGAATACTTCGGCATCGACAGCGCGCTGACCGACCACTGGCATCTGTCGAACAAGCTCTATACCTACGCCTACGCCAACGACAGCCACGAAACGCCCTACATCGGCACCAAGGCGTCGAAGACCAACATGGGTGGCTACGACAAGGTCAACAATTACCGTGCCTGGGGCGATGTCCTCACCCTGTCCTACGACACTGCCAGTGGCCAGTTCCGCACCGGCCTGTGGCACGAACGCACCAACAACGACCGCTCCAGCATCGCGCTCGATTACGGCAATGGCGGCGCGATCGACGTCGATCCGAAGAAGCCGTTGTTGAACGGCCAGAGCAGCGCCTACAAATACGTGATGCGCGACTGGCTGACGGTGAACCAGTTGTTCGCCGAATACGAATGGCGAATCACGCCCGCGTTGACGGTGACGCCGGGCGTGCGCGGCCTGCAAGTGAAGCGCGAAATCGAAGCGCCGATCAACCAGACCACGCGCACCCCGCTGAACTACAACCAGACCTGGAGCCGCGCCCTCGGCTTCCTCGGCGCGAACTATGCGTTCACGCAGACCTGGAGCGCCTACGGGCAAGTGGCGCAGGGTTTCCTGACACCCAACCTCAACCAGTTCTACGTGCCGAATCCCGCCGAGAACAAGACGCGGCCGCAGGAGACGATGAACTACCAGTTCGGCACCGTGTTCCGCAACGAACGCATCGTCGCCGACGCCGATGTCTATTACATCGATTACAAGAACTATCCGATTTCGGCGGTCGATCCGGTCACCAAGGACCCGGTGTTCTACCTGGCGCAGGGCGCGACCATGCGCGGCGCCGAAGTCGAAGGCTCGTTCCTGATTGCCCGCGGGCTGTCGCTGTTCGCCAATGCGTCCACCATTGATGCGCGCTTCAAGAATTCGCACCTGCGCATTCCCAACGTGCCGTCGTCGACGGCCGCGATCGGCCTGAACTACCAGCAAGGCGGCTTCAGCGCATCCTTGAACGAAAAATATTCGGGCGGCCAGCGCGCCTACGTCAGCGGCTACAACCCGGATGACGCATCGAGCGTGACCTTCACCTCCCGCAGCCAGGGCTACTGGCGCGCCGCGCTGGCGCTGGGCTATGGCCAGAACCTCTCCGGCAGCTGGCTCAAGGACTGGAAGATCCGCCTGCAGGTCGACAACCTCTTCGACGCAAAGCAGCAGGTGGTGGATTCGGTGAAGAAGACCACGCCCTACTACCTGGTGCTGCCGGAACGCTCGTGGTTCGCCTCGATTTCCTTCTCCATCTGATCGGGAGAACCGGAAAGATGCGCATGCGATTCCTCGTCCCCGCCCTGCTGCTGGCATTCGCCGCCGCGCCATCCTTCGCCAAGGACAAGAAGGCGTCTGCGGAATACGTCCATTACCTGAGTGATGCCCAGATCGCCGCGGCGGTGGAATTGCTGCCGCCGCCGACGACGATGGGCAGCGCCGAGGACATCGCGGACCGCGAAGTCACCGAGCGCACGTACGTAGCAAGGAATGCAGCCGATGCCGCGCTCGCCGCGAAGGAGGAGTCGTTCGACGCCTTCAACTTCGCCGCGGTGCTCGGCCCCGATTTCGACAAACAGAAACTGCCACGTACCGCTGCCTTGCTCGGTGATGCCAAGAAGATCCTCGCCGTCGCCAAGAATGCCGGCAAGGACAAGTGGAAGCGCGAGCGTCCGTGCCCGGTGAATTCCTGCCAATGGGATCCCGAAGCAGATGCGACCGACTGGAAGAGTCGCGACTACGGCTATCCCAGCGGGCACTCCACCCGCGCCACCGCGTTCGCGTTGCTGCTCGACGCCATCTTCCCCGCGCGCAAATCGCAACTCGACGCCTTCGGCCAGCAAGCCGGATGGCGTCGCGTGATCCGTGGGGTGCACACGCCGCAGGACATCTACGCCGGTCGCGTGCTCGGCCAGGCGATCGCGCGCGACCTGCTGGCGAATCCCGACTTCCGCAAGCAGTTGGCGGATGTCGCCAACGAGTTGCGTGCCGCCGGATTCAAGGACACCGCGACGCCGTGACTGGGCGGTGATGTGCATTCAGACGGCTGGTGGCATGCTGGCGTTTCCGCATCCCCGGCCATCATGATGACGCGTCCTCTCCTGCGCCCGACCCTCGGCCTGTTCGCGACCACCCTGCTCATTGCGTGCGCGCAACAACCCGTGCAGTCCGCGGCGCCGGTACCCGTGGTCGTGGCACCGCCCCAGCCTGTCGCAGCCGCACCGGCGCCCGCGGCGCAAGAGCCGCCTCCTGCGCCAACGCCCGCAGCGGTGCAACCGGCACCGAGCGCCGAGGAACTCGCGCAATTCAAGTCGTGCATGACGGGCTTGCGCGAACCGGCATTGGCGGCGGGCGTGGAATCGAGCGCATTCGATCGCTATGCGATGAGCGTGACACCGGACATGACCGTGTTGCCGCTGCTCGATCGCCAACCGGAATTCACCACCGCGATCTGGGACTACCTCGCCGGGCTGGTCGACCAGAAGCGTGTCGACGATGGCCGCGCGATGATGACCAAGTATGCATCGACGCTGTCGCAGGTGCAGTCGCGCTTCGCTGTTGATCCCGCCACCGTCACCGCGGTGTGGGGCGTGGAAAGCGATTTCGGTCGGATCAACGGTCGTCGTCCGCTATTGGTGTCGCTCGGCACGCTGTCGTGCTTCGGTCGTCGCCAGGCCTATTTCCGCAGCGAATTCTTCGAATTGCTGAAGATCGCCCAGCGTGGCGATGTCGCCGCCGACGATCTCAAGGGCTCGTGGGCGGGTGCGTTCGGGCAGACCCAGTTCATGCCTTCCACCTACAACCGCATGGCGGTCGATTTCGATGGCGATGGCCGTCGCGACCTGGTCCACAGCGCGCCGGATGCGCTCGCCTCCACCGCGAATTACCTGCTGAAATCGGGATGGCGCGAAGGGCAGCCGTGGGGCTATGAAGTGAAGCTGCCATCGGGCTTCGACAGCGCGCAGGCCGGGCGCAAGAATCGCAAATCGTTGTCGCAGTGGCAGTCGCAGGGCGTCAGGCGCGTCGATGGGCAGGCGATCCCGCTGGAACCGGATACGCCGGCCGCGGTGTTGCTGCCCACCGGCGCCAACGGCCCGGCCTTCCTGGTGTTCCGCAATTTCGACGCGATCTACGGCTACAACGCCGCAGAGAGCTATGCGCTGGCGATCGCGCTGCTGTCGGATCGCCTGCGTGGCGGAACAGGATTGCGCACACCGTGGCCGACGGATGATCCCGGCTTGTCGCGCGCCGACCGCGTCGAACTGCAACGCCTGCTGCTCAAGCGCGGCCACGCCATCGGCACGCCGGACGGCGTGCTTGGCACGGCCAGCCGCGCTGCGATCCAGCAGGAACAGCAGCGCCTCGGCATGACGATGGACGGCCGTGCCGGGCAGAAACTGCTGAAGGCGCTGCGCGACGGCCGCTGACGGATTACTTGCCCTTCGGGGCCAGCACCAGCACCGAGAAACTGCCGTCGATCATCGGCGGCCGCTTTTCTCCCGCCGTCGCCGGACCGAACTTGGCGGCAACGGTGTAGGCGCGATGATCGCTGTCGTCGAGGATGATCGTGCGTGCGGACGTCTGCGTCGGCAGCGATTGCACCTTGCGAAAACGATCGCCGCTTTCCACGCGCACCACGTCGAGCGTACCGGTCTTGCCGAGCGGCACCAGCACGCTCTGCGTCGCAGGATCGAACGCCGCGCCATCGGGACCTTCGCCGATCGCGACGCGCGCGACCGCACGGCCATTGTCGGCGTTGGTCACCGCCAGCACCTTGTTCTGGCAGGTGGAGAACACCCGGCGATGCGCGGTATCCATCGCGATGCCCGAGGGCTCCTCGCAACCATCCATCTTCCAGTCGTGGACGATCTTCGCAGCGGCGGCGTCGATTTCGACCAGATGGGCGTTGCTCTCGGTATTGAGAAAGATGTGGCCACGTCCGTCCGCGACCGCCAGTTCGGGATTGCCGTCGAAGGCGATCGTCGCGACTTCCTTGCCGCTCGCGGTATCGAGCACCGAAGCGTTGTTGCTCTTGGCGTTGAACACGAACAGTTGGTGGGAAACGGCGTCGTACAGCACCGCGTCCGGCGACTTGCCGTTCACCGGCAGATCGCGCACGCGCTGCAGCGTCACGAGATCGAATTCGGTGACGCTGTTGGACTTGCCGTTGGTGGTATAGCCATGGCCATCCGGACCGATCGCGATGCCATGCACGCCGTCGGTGCCGGCAATCGTTCCGGCTTCCTTGCCCGTCGTCGTATCGACCACCTGGACACGGTCGCCGCGACTGACGAACAGATGGTGATGCGCGGAATCGACCGCGAGCAGGTCCCAACGCCCGGCGCCGGACACCGGATAGCGCGCCGCCACTTCGTATTGGGTCGCTTTCGCGGAAGTCGCCGCCATCAATGGCGATGAAACGGACAGGATCGACGCCAGTGCCAACAGCTGCTTCATCGCGATGTCTCCGGAGGGATCGGCGGATCATAGACCCGCGCGATCTCCGGAATCTTTCAGAGACCTGACAGCGCCTGCTCGAAATCGGCCCACAGGTCCTCGACATTCTCGATGCCGACCGACAGGCGCAGCATGCCGGGGGTGATGCCGTACTTGCCGAGCGTCTCGACCGGCAGCGAACGATGGGTCAAACCGGCCGGATGCTGGATCAGCGTATCGACGGCGCCGAGGCTCACCGCCGGCACCATCAGCTTGACCGAATTCATCACCTTCGACGCGGCAGGGTTGCCGCCCTTGAGGTCGATCGCCATCAGCGAGCCGGGACCGCTCATCTGGGTGCCGACCAGGTGCGAATTGTTCACCGTGCCGAGGCCGGGATAGAACACTTTCGCCACGGCCGGATGCTGCGACAGGCGCTTGGCGAGCTCGATCGCATTCGCTTGCGCGCGTTCGACGCGCAGGCCCAGCGTCGGCAGACCACGATGGATCAGGAATGCCGCCAGTGGATGCAGGTTGGCGCCGGTGGATACGCGCACCTTGCGCAACGGCTTGGCCAGTTCTTCCGAGCAGCAGACCACGCCGGCGATGACATCGCCATGGCCGCCGAGGAACTTGGTGGCGCTGTGCACCACGTAAGCAGCGCCGAGTTCGAGCGGACGCTGCAGCACCGGCGTCGCGAAGGTCGAATCGACCATCACCGGCACCTTGCCGGCGGCTTGAACCACCGCGCGGATGTCCACCAGGTCGCAGGTCGGGTTGGCCGGCGTTTCGATCACCACCAGTGTGGTGTCGGGACGGATCTTCGCGGCGATCTCGTCGGCGCCGACGAACTCGGCATCGAAACCCAGCAATCCGTTGGCAAGCAGGCTGTCGGTGGCGGCGTAGAGCGGACGCACCACCAGCACGTGGTTGCCGTGGGCGCGGCGCGACAGCAGCAGCGCGGTGATCGCCGCCATGCCCGATGCGAACGCGATGCAGGCATCGGCGCCTTCGAGTCCGGCAATCGCTTTTTCAACGCGCGCCACGGTCGGGTTGTGGAAGCGGCCGTAGATGGAGTTGGCGGCTTCGCCCTCGCCCGCCCCCGCCAAGGCCGCGAAGCTGCGCGTGCCTTCATCGAAATCCGGGATCGGATAGGTGCTGGAGAGATCGATCGGCGAGGCATGCACGCCCATGGTCTTGAAGTCTTCGCGGCCACCATGGACGGCGCGGGTGTCGAAACCTTTCATCGCAACGATTCTCGATCGGAAAGACCAAAGACTACCCAATCTTCGGTCGTGGCATGATGATCCGAACAATATTCGGAATTTCACCAAATTTCCCATGCTCGACCGAATCGATCTCAATCTCCTGCGCCTTCTGCGAAAGAATGCGCGCCTGCCCAACAAGGAACTGGCCGACCTCAGCGGCGTCGCGCCCTCCACCGCACTCGAACGCATCCGGCGCCTGCAACAGAACGGCACCCTGCTCGGCTACCACGCCGAAGTCGCGCCGGCGGCGGTCGGCATCGGCCTGCAGGCGATGGTTACGGTGCGCCTGCGTCGCCACTCGCGCGCACTGGTCGACAGCTTCCACACCCACCTGCTCGGCCTGCATGAAGTGATGGCGTTCTACCACCTCGCCGGCGCCGACGATTTCCTGGTGCATGTCGGTGTCCGCGACAGCGATCACCTGCGCGAATTCGCGTTGTCGGCGTTCACCGAACGCGATGAGGTCGCGCACATCGAGACCCATCTGATCTTCGAATTCCGGCGCAATCCGGGATTGCCGGTGTATTCCGCTCAGGGTGATTGACGGCCCGGTCGCGCGAACACCAGATCGATCGCCTGGTCCATCGAGATGTTGCCGGCGCGGAATTGCTGCACGCGCTTGTCCACCGGCTTGCCGCCGGTCATGCAAGTCGCGAGGAAATCGCCACCGGTGTCCACCCGCAAGGTGAAATCCTGCGCGCCGGGGCGCCAACCGCGACTGCCGGCGATGCGATAGCGCAAACCGGTCCAATCGACACCATTGCCGGTATCGAGCGATTTCACGACCGACTGCCGTGCCTCGTCCATGCACGCCGCATCGCCGATGCGCCGGATCAGCTGCGATGGCTTGGCGCCCGCCTCTCCCGTCGTTGCCGGCACGTAACTGTGGCGGATCGTCACCGCGCGTCCCGGAGCGAACCACTGGTCCCAGCCGTAGGTTTCGCGCAACTGGAAACGCGCACGTCCTTGCTTGTCGAACCACACGGCGGGCAGAGGCAGTTTTCCGGCCGGCGCCTGTCCATCGCGCAGGAAGGCGATCAGTTCCGATTCCTTCCAGCCCATCGTCGCGATTCGCCACGCGATGTCCTTGTCGCCGAGCATCACCGTCAATTTGCGTGTCGGCTTGATCGCCATGCCGTTGACCGCGAAGCGCAGGTCACGGATTGCGTTCTGCGCATCCTTCTCCTGCAGATGCATCGGCGGCATCGTGAAGACCACGGGAACGAATTGCCTGTCCTTGGACGTGCCGGTGAACACATCCTCGACCACGATGCGTTGCCGCGAGATCGTCAGCATTTCCTTGTCGAGGCGGATGTCGGCCTGGCGCCGCAACGCGATCCCGGGATTGATGTCGCCGGGCAACGCATCTGCCGCAAATGCCGGTGATGCCGAAAGGAAAGCCACGCAGAGCGCCGTCCGGCGCATCGCCCAGAGCATCGTGTTCCGGATCATCGCGACCTCGTCGTCATCGTTCTTGCCTGTCAAATGCTTGGGCAAGGGTAAATCACAAGGCGTCGATGTCGCCCAGCGCCCGGATCAGCCGCCGCGCCCGCTTGTCCGGCCTGCCCTCGGGCGGCGTGTAACCGGCACGCGCCGCGGCGGCGGCCGCGCGGGTCTCCGCGCGCGCCGCGATCGATTCGGGATCCTCGACATACAGGGTTTGCGCGACACTCGCCGGCCCGCGCTGCTCGCTCAATCCTTGCACGGTGATCGCGAAGACCTCCTCGCCGCGCGTGACCTGCAGGCGCTCGCCCGTGCGCACCACCCGCGACGGCTTGGCGCGCTGCCCCTCCACTTCGACGCGACCGACTTCGATCGCCTGTTTCGCCAGCGATCGCGTCCTGAAGAAGCGCGCCGCCCACAACCAGATATCGAGGCGGACAGCCGTCAGTGCGACATCGCCGGTCATGCCACGTCCACCCGCTGCAACTGCAGTTTTGCGATCATCCTGCAATGAACCAACCCGATCCCGATTCGCGGACACCTGCCGCAGCATCCACGCCGGTGCGCCCAGCGTCAACCACGCGCGACCTCACCCGGGGACCGATCGCCGGCACCCTGCTGAAATTCGCGCTGCCGATCCTCGCCGGCAACGTGCTGCAATCGCTCAACGGCTCCGTCAACGCCATCTGGGTCGGGCGTTTCCTCGGCGAGGACGCGCTCACCGCCGCCGCGAACGCCAACAGCATCCTGTTCTTCCTGATCGGATCGGTGTTCGGCATCGGCATGGCCGCGACCATCCTGATCGCGCAGGCGACCGGCGCGCGCAACCTCGAGCAGGCGCGCCGCGTCATCGGCACCAGCGCGACCTTCTTCATCATCGTCTCGCTGGCGATCGCCGTGCTCGGCCTGCCATTCGCGCGGCACATCCTCGCTGCGATGGGCACGCCCGCGTCGGCGCTGCCGCTGGCGGAAGACTATCTGCGCATCATCTTCCTGGCGGTGCCGTTCCTGTATCTGTTCTCCTGGGTCAGCGCGATCCTGCGCGGCGCCGGCGATACCCGCACGCCGTTCTCCTTCCTGCTGCTCGCGGTCGCGCTCGACATCGTCTTCAATCCGCTGCTGATCTTCGGCATCGGCCCCTTCCCGAAACTCGGTATCGCCGGTTCCGCGCTCTCCACGCTGATCGCCAATGCCGTGAGCCTCACCGCGTTGTTGTGGTGGCTACGAAGGAAAGACCATCACCTGTGGATCGAATGGAAGGAACGCGCGTTGTTCAAGCCCGATCCCGCGATCCTGCGCGCATTGATCGTCAAGGGCGTGCCGATGGGCTTGCAGATGGTGGTGATCTCGCTGGCGATGATCGCGATGATCGGCATGGTCAACAGCCACGGCATCGATGTCACCGCCGCCTACGGCGCCGCCGGCCAGTTGTGGACCTATGTGCAGATGCCGGCGATGGCGATCGGCGCCGCGTGTTCGTCGATGGCCGCGCAGAACGTCGGTGCCGGCAACTGGTCGCGCGTCGATGCCACCGCGCGCGTCGGCACGCTGTTCAACTTCCTGCTCACCGGCATCCTGATCGCGCCGATCATCCTGTTCGACCACGCCACGCTGTCGCTGTTCCTGCCGCCGGGCAGCCCGTCGATCGAAATCGCGCGCCATCTCAACCACATCGCAATCTGGGCCTTCATGTTCTTCGGCGTCACAATGGTCCTCGCCGGCGTGGTGCGCTCGACCGGTGCGGTGATGCCGCCATTGCTGATCCTCAGCTTCGCCTTGTGGGGCATCCGCGTGCCGTTCGCGAAATGGTTGCAGCCCACGCTGGGGATCGACGCGATCTGGTGGAGTTTCCCCGCGAGTTCGGTGTGCTCGATGCTGATGTCGATGGCCTACTACCGCTGGGGTCGCTGGCGCCAGGCCAAGATGCTGCAACAGCCGGCAGCGGTCGCCGTCCCCGCCGAAGTGCCATCGGAAGCGCCGACGCTGGTTGCCGACCAGCCTCCGCTCGACCGCGGCTGATCGCACTCACATCGCGGGACGCTGCGCCGCCTTGGGTTCGGCCACTTCCTGCCCCGCGCGCGCACGGCCCGACATCTCCGCGCCGGCATCCGCAGGCAGTTGCCACATCATGATTGCGGACAACCCGGAAATCAGCGCCACCAGCGGGAATGCGAGATAGAAGTTGTGGACGTCGGTGGTCGGCACGTGGCGCAGCCATCCGTACAATTCCAGGACGAGGCCGGCGACGGCAACGCCCATGCTCACCGACAACTGCTGCATCATCGCCGCGAGGCTGCTGGCCTGGCTGATCTGCGGTTGCTCGACGTCGGCATAGCTGACCGCATTGAGGCTGGTGAACTGCAGCGAACGCACGCAACCGCTCACCAGCAGCACCGTCATCACGATCAGATGCGGCGTCGATGGACGAAACAATCCGAAGATCGCCAACGATGCCGATGCCACCAGCGCATTGAACACCAGCACGCGGCGGAACCCCCACTGGCGGATGATCCAGGCCGCGATCGTTTTCATGAACATTGCGCCGACCGCCGACACGAAGGTCAGTCCGCCCGACTGCAACGGACTCAATCCGAAACCGACCTGCAGCATCATCGGCAGCAGGAACGGAATCGCGCCAATCCCGATGCGGAACAGACTGCCGCCGAGGACGCCGGCCTTGTATGTCGAGATGCGAAACAGCCGCAGGTCGAGCAACGGATGTTCCGCGCGTCGCGCATGGATGGTATAGGCGATCAATGCCGCCGTTCCCGCCAGCAACACCGCGATCGATGCCCACGCCGGGATCTGCAGGTGCCCGATCGAGGAAAAACCGAACATCGCGAACGCGAGGCCGAACCCCGACAACAGGAAGCCGCGCCAATCGAGCGGTTGCACCGGTTCCTTCAACGCCGGGATGTAATGCCACGCCAACACGATGCCGAGTGCGCCCATCGGCAGGTTGATCAGGAAGATCCAGCGCCAGTCGAAATAGGTGGTGATGAATCCGCCAAGCGGCGGCCCCGCGACCGGCCCGACCAGCGCGGGAATCGTCAGCCAGCTCAATGCCTGCACCAGCTCCGATTTCTCGACGGTGCGCAGCAGCACCAGTCGCCCGACCGGCACCATCATTGCGCCGCCCATGCCCTGCACGAAGCGCGCAAACACCATCCACTCCAGCGATGGGCTGGCCGCACACCCCACCGACCCCAGCAGGAACACGGCGATCGCGCTCATGAAGGTCACGCGGGCGCCGAAACGGTCCGCGACCCAGCCGCTGATCGGAATGAACACCGCGAGCGACAGCAGGTAACTGGTGAGCACCAGCTTCAGCGAAATCGGATCGACCCCGTAGTCGTGCGCGATCGCCGGCAATGCCGTCGACAGCACGGTCGAATCCATGTTCTCGATGAACAACGCGCAGGCGACGATCAATGGCAGGCGTCGCGACGCCTTCACCGGATGGATGCCTGCATCGATGGAACCGCACAAACGCAAACGGCCGCCCTAGGGCGGCCGTCGTGCGCGTCACGCATGGCGAGATTATTCGCCAGCGGCTTCGGCGGCCTTGGCTTCGGCCTTGGCCTTGGCGACGGCGGCCAGATCCTCGCGGATGCGGGCAGCCTTGCCTTCCAGGCCACGCAGGTAGTACAGCTTGGCCGAGCGCACGTCGCCGCGACGCTTCACCTTCACCGACTCGATGACCGGGCTGAAGGACTGGAAGACGCGCTCGACGCCGTAGCCGTGCGAGATCTTGCGGACGGTGAACGAGGAGTTCAGGCCGGCGTTCTTGCGGGCGATGACCACGCCTTCGTAGGCCTGCACGCGCTCGCGGTTGCCTTCCTTCACCTTGACGTTGACGATCACGGTGTCGCCGGGACCGAATTCCGGCAGCGCGCGACCCGCCTGGGCGGTTTCGAATTCGTTGATCAGGTTGCTCAGGGAGGGCTTGCTCATGGTGACACCGTGTTCTGTAGTTATTCTGTTGGGCGCGTCCCCCCCAGGGGGTTCGCGGCGGTAAGCCAATTATTATAGGACGATCCCGTCCACGGGATCAACCCGCCTAGGGCTCCAGCCCGTGCCCGCGCAGGAAGGCCAGGTCGGCGGCGGTCAGCCCTGCCCCGGCCAGCAGGTCCGGACGGCGCTGGGCGGTCCGCAGCAGGGATTGCTGGCGCCGCCAGCAGGCGATTTCGGCGTGATGGCCGGACAGCAGCACCTCCGGCACCTCGCCCAGGGCATGGCTGACCGGCTTGGTGTAGTGCGGGCAGTCCAGCAGCCCGTCCTCGAAACTGTCCTGGGCCGCCGACTCGGCGTCGTTCAGCGCGCCATCCTGCAATCGGGCAACGGCATCGACCACGACCGCAGCGGCCAGTTCGCCGCCGGACAGCACGTAATCGCCGATCGAGATCTCCTCGTCGACGCGGGCTTCGACCAGGCGCTCATCGACGCCCTCGTAGCGCCCGCAGAGCAGCGCCAGTCGCGGCATCGCCGCCAGTTCGCGCGCGCGCGCTTGCGTGAGCGGACGGCCTTGCGGACTGAGATAGATCACATGCGCTTTCGCCGCGTCGTCGGCCTGCATGGCATCGAGCGTCGCCAGCAACGGATCGATCATCATCACCATGCCGGGACCGCCTCCGAAGGTGCGGTCATCGACGCGGCGGTAGTTGCCCTCGGCGTGATCGCGCGGATTCCAGCCGTGCAGCGACAGCAGCCCACGCTCCTGCGCGCGCCCGACCACGCCGAAGCCGGCGCATTGAGCGACGAATTCGGGGAACAGGCTGATGATGTCGATGCGCATGGCGCGGCTCAGAATTCCGGGTCCCAATCGACGGTGATGCGGCCAGCGTCGAAATCCACGGACGTCACGTAATCGGGTTCCTTGAAGGGGATCATGCGTTCGCGCTCACCTTCGACCACCAGCACGTCATTGACGCCGGTGGACACGAGATGCGAGACGCGACCCAGCACGACGCCATCGATGGTGACGACGTCGAGGCCTTCGAGATCGACCCAGTAATACTCGCCCGGCGCGGGCGGCGGCAGCACGGAGCGCGGGACATAGAGCTCAGCGCCACGCAGGGCCTCGGCGCTGTCGCGATCCTCGATGCCGGGAATCGTCATCACCAGGCCCTTGGCCGCGACGCGACCACGGACACCTTCCAGTTCGCGCTCGTTGCCGCGCCCGTCGCGCAGGGTCAGCGGCGCATATTTCAGCAACGACTGCGGCGGCTCGCTGAAGGATTCGATTTTCAGCTCGCCACGCACACCAAAGGCGCCATGCACCCTGCCAATGAGGATGCGGCGCCCGGTGTCGATCATGTGCGAGGTTGCCACGCGCGTCGCGCGCGGCAGGCCATCAGGCCGCGGTCGCCGACTTGGCGGCTTCCTTGTACAGCGCGCCGACCTTTTCGGTCATCTGCGCACCGCGCTCGATCCAGAACTTGACGCGCTCGACGTCGAGCTCGACGCGCTTGTCCTGGCCGGCAGCGATCGGATTGAAGTAACCGACGCGCTCGATGTTGCGGCCGTCGCGGGCGCTGCGGCTGTCGGTGACGATGATGTGGTAGAAGGGACGCTTCTTGGCGCCGCCGCGGGTAAGGCGAATCTTGACCATGGTTGTGCTCGGTATTGCCCAGCTGCCGGAATGGCAGGGTAAGCCGGCAATTATAGCAGGATTGAAGCCGGCAGGATCGGGGCCGGGAGGCCTCAGCGCATCATCGGCGGCATTCCGCCGCGCCCACCCATCATCCCGCTCAGGCCGCGCATCATGCCTTTCATGCCGCCGCGGCCGATCTTGCCCATCATCTTTTCCATCTGCTGATACTGCTTCATCAGCTTGTTGACGTCCTGCGGCTGCAGGCCGGCGCCACGGGCGATGCGGGCACGGCGCGAGCCGTTGAGCAGGTCGGGATTGCGGCGTTCCTTGGGCGTCATCGACTTGATGATGGCCATCATCCGCGGGATCTCGCGACCGGTGATCTGGTCCTTCACCTGCCCCGGGATCTGGCCCATGCCCGGCAGCTTGTCCATCAGGCCGTGCAAGCCGCCCATGTTCTGCATCTGCTCGAACTGGTCGTGCATGTCCTGGAGATCGAAGCGGCGACCCTTGGCGACCTTCTCGGCAAGCTTCTGCGCCTTCTCCTTGTCGACGTTGGCTTCCACCTGCTCGACCAGCGACAGCACGTCGCCCATGTCGAGGATGCGGCTGGCCGCGCGATCGGGATGGAAGACGTCGAGACCGTCGGGCTTTTCACCGATGCCGACGAACTTGATCGGCTTGCCGGTGATGTAGCGCACGCTCAGCACCGCGCCGCCGCGGGCGTCGCCGTCGGTCTTGGTCAGCACGACGCCAGTCAGCGGCAGCGCTTCGTTGAAAGCCTTGGCGGTGTTGGCGGCGTCCTGGCCGGTCATCGAATCGACGACGAACAGCGTCTCGACCGGATTGACCGCGGCGTGCAGCGCCTTGATCTCGTCCATCATCGCCTGGTCGATGGCGAGGCGGCCGGCGGTATCGACGATCAGGACGTCGGCAAAGGATTTCTTGGCGTCATCGATCGCCGCGCGCACGATCGCCTCGGGCTTTTGCCCGGCATCGGACGGGAAGAACGACACGCCGACTTGTTGCGCCAGCGTTTTCAGCTGTTCGATCGCGGCCGGACGATAGACGTCCGCGCTGACCACCATCACCTTCTTCTTGCGCTTTTCCTTGAGGTGCTTGGCGAGCTTGCCGACGGTGGTGGTCTTGCCCGCGCCCTGCAGGCCGGCCATCAGGATCACCGCCGGCGCCGGCACGTTGAAATTGAGATCGACGCTCTGCGCGCCCATCGTGTTGGTCAGTTCGTCGCGCACCACCTTGACCAGTTGCTGGCCCGGCGTCAGCGACTTCATCACTTCCTGGCCGAGTGCGCGCACCTTGATGCGCTGGATCAGCGCCTGCACCACCGGCAACGCGACGTCGGCCTCGAGCAGGGCGACGCGCACTTCACGCAGGGCTTCGCTGATGTTGGATTCGGTCAGGCGACCACGGCCGCGGATGCGGTTGATGGTGCCGGACAGGCGTTCGGTCAGCGATTCAAACATTGCGGTCTTGAGTGGTGCGGAAAGCCGCAAAGTATAGACGCTGGCGCTGCATCTCCCATCCGGGCCGGGTCCACGCATGCGACACTGCCTGAATGCTGCCGACCCTTGCCGCCGCCCTCTTCTACCTGATCGCCGCCGCCATCCTGGTGCGCGACGTGGCGCGGGGCATCGATGGCCGGGCCTGGAAGATCCCGGCCGCGCTCGCCTTGCTTGCCCACGCCTGGCTGCACATCGAGGCCTGGCATCGCACCGGCGTGCCCGACATGCACTTCTTCGCGGCGCTTTCGCTGGTGGCGCTGGGCATGGCGGCGGTGACGACCCTGCTTGGCACCCGCAAGCAGCTGGATGCCATCGGCGTGGTGGTGTTTCCGCTGGCTGCGGTGTTCGCGGCCTGCTATTCGTTCTTTGGCCATGCCCCCCAGCCGCCGATGACTTGGCAGGTGCAGGTGCATGCCTGGCTGGCCTTGTTCGCCTACGCGACGCTGGCGGTCGGCGCGTTGTTGGCCATTGTCCTGTGGTTGCAGGAACGGGCCATGCGCAATCGCGAATTCCATGGCTGGATGCGCGCCCTGCCGCCGCTGACCGAACTGGAATCGGCGTTGTTCCGCACCCTGACGGTCGGCTTCCTGCTGTTGAGCGCGGCGATCCTGGTCGGCGCCGTGTTCGTGGGCAACCTGTTCCAGCAGCACCTGGTCCACAAGACCGTGCTGAGCCTGGCATCCTGGCTGATCTTCGCCATCCTGCTGTTTGGGCGCTGGCGCTGGGGCTGGCGCGGCCCGCGGGCCGTGCGCTGGACCTTGGTGGCCATGGCAATCCTGCTGCTGGCCTTCTTCGGCAGCCGGTTCGTGCTGGAGTTGATTCTCAAGCGCGCCTGATACTGAATGCGGAAATCGTTTGCATTGTTGTTGTAACAATAATTGCATTGACAACTATTGCATGGGCGAGGATGATGCCGCTCCATGAATACGCCCCTCCTCTGTGCCGGCTCCTCGCTCGGCCTGCTGTTCCGGCAGGTTCGCGATGCCATGTGGCACGCCATGGAGACGGAACTGGAGCGGTTGGGCCATGACCTGACCTTCAGCCAGTTCGTCACCCTCAAGAAGCTCGGGATGAGCGACGGCCACATCAGCGTCGGCGATCTCGCCCGCGCCGCCGAGCTCAATCCCGGTGCGATGACCCGCCTGCTCGACAAGCTCGAGGAGAAGGGCCTGATCGTTCGCGCCAACGATCCCACCGATCGTCGCGCCCTGCGCATCCAGCTCACCGACGCCGGACACGCCATCTACGATCAGTGCAGTGCCTGCAGCGATCGCGTGCGCGAACGTGCGCTGTCCGGCATGAACGCATCCGAATGCGAGCAGTTCGTCTCCACTCTTGAACGCGTCCGCATCAACCTCATGAACACGGAGTCAGCGTGATGGCGATCCGCCACTTGAACCCCTTGTCCGCGCTCGCCATCGCCACCGTGCTGGCCGGTTGCGCAAGCACCCACGATCTGAAACCGGAATCCTCTCTTCAGGATGCCAATCGTTTCCAGGCATCGGCTAGCCTTGGCCGCACGCCGGTCAGCGATGTCGCCTGGCCGAAGGCGCAATGGTGGAGCGCCTATGGCGATCCGCAACTCGACGGATTGATGCAGGAAGCGCTGGCGGGATCGCCGAGCATCGCGGTCGCCGACGCCCGCACCCGCAAGGCATTCGCGCAAGCCGGCCTTGCCGAAGCCGGCCTCTATCCGACGCTGGGCGGAAGCGCGCAGGTCGCCGTAGTGAAGATTCCGGAAACGCTGGCGCCGCCGCCGATCGGCGGCAAGACGCTGCATTCCGAAGTGCTGTCGCTGAGCTTCGCCTGGGCCCCCGACCTGTGGGGCGGCAAGCACGCGAAGTGGCAATCGGCCGTGGGCGCCGCACGCGCGCAGGAAGCCGATGCGCAAGCCGCGCGCCTGACGCTGGAAGGCAACATCGCCCGCACCTACGCCACGCTCGCGCAGGCATGGGATGCGCATGACGTCGCCGAACGCGATCTCAAGCGCAACTCCAGCCTGCATGCGCTGGCCACGCAACGCGTCAAGGCCGGTATCGACAACCAGATCGCGTTGACGCAGATCGCCAGCGCCGAAGACAACGCGCGCGCGCAGATGCAGGCCGCGGACCAGCAGATCAGCGCACTGCGCAATGCCTTGGCGATGCTCGCGGGGCAAGGCCCGGATCGCGGACTGCAGATCAATCGTCCGCAGTTGAAGACCGATGGCATCGCGATTCCCTCGCTGCTGCCGAGCGAACTGGTGAGCCGTCGCCCCGACGTCGCCGCCGCACGCTGGCATGTCGAAGCGGCATCGCGAGGCATCAAGGCCGCGAAGTCCGATTTCTATCCGAGCCTGAATCTCTCGGCGATGGTCGGCCTCGCCGCCGGCAAGCTCGGCGACCTGTTCAAGTCGGATGCCGGACTGCTGTTCGGTGGTCCGGCGATCTCGCTGCCGATCCTCGATGGCGGTCGCCTGCGCTCGCAGTTGCGCGGCGCCAATGCCGATTTCGATCTCGCCGTCGCCGGTTACGACCAGACGGTGTTGAACGCCATCCGCGAAGTCACCGACGCCGTGCAATCCTCGCGCGAACTCGATGCGCAGATTTCCGCGGCGACCAGCGCGCGTGACCAGCAGGCGCGTTCGGCGGTGCTGGTGACCCAACGCCAGAAGGCCGGACTCTCCAACCAGCTCGACGTGCTGACCGCGCAAAAGCCAATCCTGCAGCTTGACCAGCAACTCTCCACGCTGCGCGCGCGCCGCCTGCAGTCGGCGATCGATCTCGATATCGCGCTGGGTGGCGGCGTCCCCGTCGTACTGCCCCCGCAATCCTCCAATTCCGAATCCGGGAAGAAGTCGCAATGACCACCGAACCCAACAAGACTCCCGCCGACGACTCCGCGGCAGCGCCGCGTCCTGCGGCCAATGGCGCGCTGATGCCGCCGACCAATCCCAAGGACACGCCGCTGCAGAACAAGCGCCGCAGAGTGCTGATGATCATCGCGATCGCGGCGATCGTGCTCGGCGTTGCCTGGTTGCTGTACCACCTGCTGGTCGGGCGCTGGTCCGAAAGCACGGATGACGCCTATGTCCAGGGCGACGTCGTCACCATCACGCCGCAAGTCGGTGGCACCGTCACTCGCATCGGCGTGGACGACGGCATGAAGGTCGAGGCCGGCCAGGTGCTGGTCGGGTTCGACACCAACGACACCGACCTCGCCTACGCGCAGGCCGAAGCCGCACTCGGCAGCGCCGTGCGCCAGGTGCGCGCGCAGTACCGCGCCGCCGAAGCCGGCAGTGCCGACATCAACGCACGCGAAGCAACGGTGAAGCAGGCACAGGCCGCGGTTGATGTCGCCCGCCAGGACGTCGCCCGCCGCACCGGACTGGTTGCAACCGGCGCCGTGTCGAATGAAGAACTGGCGCACGCCCGCGCCCAGCTCGAAACCGCGCAGGCCAACCTCGCCGCCGCGCAGGCCGCAGTGTCCGGCGCCCGCGAGAACACCGCACGCAGCCGCGTGCTGATCGACAACAGCAGCATCCGCGACAACCCGGCGGTCGCCGCCGCGGCATCGCAGCTGCGCCAGGCCTACCTCGCCCGCCAGCGTTCCAGCGTGCTTTCGCCGATCTCCGGCTACGTCGCCAAGCGCAGCGTGCAGCTCGGCCAGCGCGTCGCCCCCGGCACGCCGATGATGGCGATCATCCCGCTCGACCAAGTGTGGGTGGATGCCAACTTCAAGGAAACCCAGCTCACCAAGCTGCGCCTGAACCAGCGCGTCGAACTGACGTCGGAACTGTATGGCGACAAGGTCGTGTACCACGGCACCCTGGCCAGCCTCGGCATGGGCACCGGCAGCGCGTTCTCGGTGTTGCCGGCGCAGAACGCCAGCGGCAACTGGATCAAGATCGTCCAGCGCGTCCCGGTGCGCATCCTCCTCGACAAGAAGGAACTGCAGGAGCACCCGCTGCGCCTCGGCCTGTCGATGGACGTCAAGGTGAACCTGCACGACAAGGGCGACGGCCTGCTGCCGACGACCACGCCGACGCAGCCGCACCTGATGACCGATGCCTATGACAGCGCGTTGTCCAAGGCCGATGCCGCTGTCGAGCACGTGATCGACGACAACCTCGGCAGCAACGGCTCGCACTGACCCCCATACCGAACAAGCGACCGATGAGCGCGACTTCCGCCACCGCCGAACCCGGTGCACCCGCACCGGCTCCGGCCTCCGAACTCACGATGCAGGGCTTCGCGCCGCCGAACCGTGCGCTGGCCACGATCGGCCTCGCGCTGGCATCGTTCATGCAGGTGCTGGACACCACCATCGCCAACGTGTCGTTGCCGGCCATCTCCGGCAACCTCGGCGGCAGCGCCAACCAGGCGACGTGGGTGATCACCTCGTTCGCGGTCAGCAACGCGATCGCATTGCCGCTGACCGGCTGGCTCACCCGCAAGTACGGCGAACGCAAGCTGTTCATGTGGTCGACGCTGGCGTTCGTGATCGCCTCGTTCCTGTGCGGCATCGCCAACAGCATGGGTCTGCTGGTGTTGGCACGCGCACTGCAGGGCTTCGTCTGCGGACCGATGTATCCGGTCACGCAGGCGTTGCTGCTGTCGATCTATCCACCAGCGAAACGCGGACAGGCGATTGCGCTGTTGGCGATGGTCACCGTGGTCGCGCCGATCGCCGGCCCCATCCTCGGCGGCTGGATCACCGACAACTACAGCTGGGAATGGATCTTCTTCATCAACATTCCGCTGGGCATCTTTGCCAGTACTGTCGTCGGTCGCCAGCTGAAGGGCCGTCCGGAACGCCTGGAACGACCGAAGATGGATTACGTCGGCCTCGCGTTGCTGGTGCTCGGCGTCGGCGCGCTGCAGATCCTGCTCGACCTCGGCAACGACGAAGACTGGTTCCACTCCACCACGATTGTCGTGATGGCGATCGTCGCCACGATTTCCCTGATCACCTTCGTGGTGTGGGAACTCACCGACGACGATCCCATCGTCAACCTGCGCCTGTTCCGTCACCGCAATTTCCGCGCGGGCACCGCCGCCATGGTGCTGGCCTACGCTGCCTTCTTCAGCGTCGGCATCCTGGTCCCGCTATGGCTGCAGCGGAACATGGGCTATACCGCGATCTGGGCCGGCCTTGCGACGGCACCGATCGGCATCCTGCCGGTGCTGCTCGCACCGATCATTGGCAAACACGGCAACAAGTTCGACTTGCGCATCCTCGCGAGCCTCGCCTTCGTGGTGCTGGCCGGAACCAGCTTCCTGCGCTCGGGCTTCAATCTCGACGTCGACTTCAACCACGTCGCGACCATCCAGCTGATCCAGGGCATCGGCGTTGCGCTGTTCTTCATGCCGGTGCTGCAGATCCTGCTGTCCGACCTCGAACCGCATGAAATCGCCGCGGGCTCCGGCCTCTCGACCTTCCTGCGAACACTGGGCGGCAGCTTCGCGGCTTCGCTGGTGACCTATGCCTGGAGCCAGCGCACCGCGACGCACCATGCACAGCTGACCGAGCACATCGACGCGACCTCGCCGACGATGATGGCGACGGTAGCGCAATACGGCGGCGGCAATCCGCAAACCGGCGCCTTCGTACTCGACCGCATCATCACCCAGCAGGCGATGCAGATCGGCTTCAACGAGATCTTCTTCCTGCTCGGCTTCCTGTTCCTGTCGGTGATCCTGCTGGTGTGGATGGCACGACCGCCGTTCTCCGCCAAGGCCGGCGCGCCCGCAGGCGGCGGGCACTGACCAAAAGAGAAGCCCGGCCGAAGCCGGGCTTTTTCTTTCCGCACCGAAACGTGGATCAGGCGCGCAACGCTTCCTGCTCTGCTTCGGTTCCGCTCTTCGCCGTCTGCTCCACGACTTCGCAGGTCGGCAGGGCGCACTTCCAGACGAAACGACGGCGCGCTTCGTGGTAGCTGCGATCCTCGCCGAAGAAGTTGCGATACATGTGTGCAAGCTCTTCCGCCGCGTAACTTTCCAGCGGCTTGTGGCGCTCGTCGGCAGCGCGCCGCTCCTGCTTGGCCGCCAGCAGTTTGCGCACGCTGGCCACGCCATTGCCGCGACGCGCGCGTTCGACCGCTTCCTCGTGGAAGCCGGCGACATCGTCACCGAAGGCGGCATCGATCATGCCCATGCCTTCGGCGCCTTCGGCCGTGACCGGCTTCAGCGATTCGGTCAGTTCCATCGCGGCGGCCGAACCAACGCGACGCGGCAGGAGATAAGTCCAGTACTCGGAACCGTAGAGCCCACCCATGCCCTTGTAGTGCGGGTTGAACACCACGCCATTGCGCGCCCAGACCTCGTCCGCCGCCAGTGCCAGGATCGCGCCGCCGGCGCCGGCATTGCCATGCATGGCCGCGACCACGCGCTGGGTGTCGGTCTGGATGATCTCGCGCACCAGGGCGTTCATCGCCAGGATGTTGCGCCATGATTCCAGCCCGGGATCCTGCGCCGCTTCGATGGTGTTGAGGTGGATGCCGTTCGACCAGATGTCCTGGCCGCCCATCATCACCAGCGTGCGCACCGGCCGCTGCCGCGCCTGCACCAGCGCCATGCGCAAGCGATCGCACTGCTCTGACGACATCGCGCCGTTGTAGAAATCGAAATGCAGATAACCAATGCCGTCGGTTTCGCGGTAGAGGATCTCGCGCGGCCCCTCTTTTTCCGGCGCGAACGGCGACAGCGCGCGCTCCGGCACGTCGGTCAACAGCTTTCCATCCAGCACCATCGATGCCGGAAGCTTGAACGCGCCCTTGCGGCGCAGATGGCTGATCCACACCGCACCATTGCCGGTCGCCACGCATACCGCACCGTCGCGTTGTGCGAGCAGCGTACCGGGGCGTCCATGCAACTTCGGTTCCGCCGCCGCACCGAACAACTGGTATTCGCGCCCGCCGAAATGACCGCGCGCACCGGGATAGCTGTCGCCGCAACGCACGCGGCGCAGGATCTCGGCGCTGTCCATCGTCCAGTCGATCGCGCGATCGGATGGCTTCATCGACGGACGCAGGCGACCGCGCACGTCAGCATCGCCGTAATCGAGTCCGCGCGGGCGGAATTCACCGCGTTCGAAACATTCGACCGCCGCCAGCAACGCCTCGGCCGCGGCATCGGTCACTTCATGGCGATACAGCTGGCTCTTGCTAACCCCGCGCGTCGCGAAGGTGCGCGTCGCCCAGATGTCGCCGGCGTCCATTTCCGCATCCGCCTGCAACACGGTCACGCCCCACTCGCGCTCGTCTTCGAGCAGCGCCCAGTCAAGCGACGACGGGCCGCGATCGCCGATGATCCCCGGATGCACGATCAGGCAGATCTGGCGACGCCAGATGTCTTCCGGAATCGCCGACTTCAGCATCGGCGCGACGATGAGATCCGGCTTGAAGCGATCGACCGCGGCCTGCATGCCCGGGCCATCGACCCCGGCGACGACGTCGAGGATGTGCCCGCGTTCGCGCAGTTCGCACCACGCGCGTTGCGACAAGCCATTGAAAGCGGTGCAAAGCACCGTGATGCGAAGAGACATGACCGTTCCCCTAGGGTGATTTGGGTGATGGAGCCAGGTGTTCCCACAGCCTCTTACTGGTCGCAATCACGTTTTGAATGCGACATTCATCACCTTATCACAATCATGAACGGTTAATGATGCCCGTCACATTTGGCCAGACGAACGGTCGAGAGGCCCGGCTTCCGGCACGTGGATGGTCGCCTTCACGTGCTTGAGTCCCGCGACGATCGTGAAGGTCATGATCACCAGCAGCGACCACGAACTCCATTTGCCCCAGTGCACTTGCGCCCACGCGCCCATCTGGTTGGGATAGCGCCAGATGCCGTAGAACGTGGCAATGTTTTCCGCCAACCACAGGAAGAAGCCGATCAGCACGAACGCCAGCAGCAGCGGCATGCGGCGATCGCGGTCGAGTGGACGGAATATCACCGTGGTGCGCGCGTAAAGCCCGAGCGCCAGCGTCGCGAGGTACCAGCGCAGGTCGGCGATCCAGTGGTGGGTGAAGAAATTGGCATAGATGGCCATCGCCACCAGCACCGCCATCCAGTACGGCGGATGGTGGCGGATACGCAGGTCGAACAGTCGCCATGCCTGGATGATGTAGCTGCCGACCGCGGCATACATGAAGCCCGAGAACAACGGCACGCCGAAGAGCTTGGTGTACCCCGGCCCCGGATAACTCCAGGAATGCACGTCCGCGGATGTCTTGAATACTTCCATCGCGAAACCGACGACATGGAACAGGCAGATCGCCTTGAATTCGTCGAAGGTTTCCAGCTTCGCCCACAGCATCCAGCCCTGCACCAGCAGTGCGAACAGCAACAGTGCGTCATAGCGCGGAATGCCGAGGATTCCGCCGTGGGGCATCGCGAACACCGCAAGGAAGAACAGGCCGGCGAACAGGCAGGCGCGCAGCTCCTTGAGGCCGAAGAACAGGAATTCCATCACCACGCGATGCAGGCCATGACCGCCCATGCGCGGCTTCATCAGCCAGGCATCGAATCGGCCGAGGCCCGCCTTTGTCCAACCGCCATCATCGGCGTCGGCAACCGACGGATTCACGCCGCTTCCAGCGCGTCCGCCAGGCGTTCGACCGCGATCACTTCCATGCCCTTGTAGCTCCCCGCCTTCGGCGCATTCGTCTTGGCCACGATGGCACGTTTGAAGCCGTGCGTCGCCGCTTCCTTCAGGCGTTCCTCGCCGTTGGGCACGGGGCGGATCTCGCCGGACAATCCGACTTCACCAAAGGCGATCGTCTTTTCGGCCAATGGCTGGTTGCGCAACGACGACAACACCGCCAGCAACACCGGCAGATCGGCCGCGGTTTCCTGCACGCGAATGCCGCCCACGACATTCACGAAGACGTCCTGGTCCGATGTCAGCACGCCGCCATGGCGATGCAATACCGCCAGCAACATCGCCAGGCGATTGCCTTCGAGACCGACAGCCACGCGACGCGGATTCGACAACGGCGAGGCATCGACCAGCGCCTGCACTTCCACCAGCAACGGACGCGTGCCTTCGCGCGTCACCATCACGCAGCTGCCGGGCTGGTGTGCACTACCGCCGGACAGGAAGATCGCCGACGGATTCGGCACCTCGCGCAGCCCCTTGTCGCCCATCGCGAAGACGCCGAGTTCGTTGACCGCGCCAAAGCGGTTCTTGAACGCGCGCAGCACGCGAAAGCGCGATCCGCTGTCGCCTTCGAAATACAGCACGGCATCGACCATGTGCTCGAGCACGCGCGGACCGGCGATGCCGCCTTCCTTGGTGACGTGACCGACCAAGAACACCGCGGTTCCGGTTTCCTTGGCGTAGCGCACCAGTCGCGCCGCAGATTCGCGCACCTGGCTGACCGACCCTGGCGCGGCGGTCAACGTTTCCGTCCACAAGGTCTGGATCGAGTCGGCGATGATGAAGCCGGGCTTGGCGACGGCCGCCTGCTCGAGGATGCGTTCGACGCAGGTTTCCGCCAAGGCCTCGAGGCCATCGAGTGAAAGATCGAGCCGCAGCGCGCGACCGGCGACCTGCGCCAGCGATTCCTCGCCGGTGACGTACAGTCCGCGCGTGTTGCCGCTCATCAGCGCCAGCGCCTGCAGCAGCAGGGTGGATTTGCCGATACCGGGATCGCCGCCGATCAACACGACCGCGCCTTCGACCAGGCCACCACCCAGCACGCGATCGAACTCGCCGATGCCGGTCGATGCCCGCAGGATTTCCGATTGCTGCACGTTCACCAGCGGCGTGATGCGGGCGACATCGGCCTTGCCGGCCCAGCTGCCACGCCGCGACGGCGCGCTGGTGGCCGCCGGCTCCAGCGCGATCTCGGACAAGGTGTTCCAGGCCCCGCAGGCCTCGCACTGGCCCTGCCACTTGGGATATTCGGCCCCGCAACTGTTGCAGACGTAGGCGGTGCGCTTGCGGGGACTGGGCGGCATGTCGGATCGGGCTGCTGACGATGCCGCCAGTATCCGGTTTGTCGTCGCGTGGCGCGAGACGGTGCCCAAATTCCGGGCAAAAAGAACCCCTCGTTTCCGAGGGGGTGTTAGGAAAGCAATGGGGACCGAAACAGTCTCCCCACTGCTCGTAGCTCGTTCAACGTATCTGCACATGCCCCAATGAAACCTGAAGCCGTACATGAATGGTGGTGCCGGAAATAGGAATCGAACCTACGACCTACGCATTACGAATGCGCCGCTCTACCAACTGAGCTATTCCGGCCTAGCCGGGTATCGTACGGTCCCCGGCCGATCCGGTCAATTCGGGCGGGTCAATCGACCAGCCGCAGGCGCAATTCCTTGGGCAGCGCGAACACCATGTCCTCGGGCTCCCCGGACAACTCGCGCACGCCGCTGGCGCCGAGTTCGCGCAGTCGATCCAGGACGCCCTGCACCAGCACATCCGGCGCCGAAGCGCCCGCGGTCACGCCGACACGGTGCTTGCCCTGCATCCAGGCCGCGTCGATCTCGCCGGCGTCGTCGATCAGATAGGCCTCGACGCCCTCGCGCTCGGCAAGTTCGCGCAGGCGATTGGAATTCGAGCTGTTGGGCGATCCCACCACCAGCACCAGGTCGCATTCGCGGGTCAGGTCGCGCACTGCGTCCTGACGATTCTGGGTGGCATAGCAGATGTCGTCGTTGCGCGGCCCCTGGATCGCCGGAAAGCGCTCGCGCAACATGGCGATGATGTCGCGGGTGTCGTCGACCGACAGCGTGGTCTGGGTGGTGTAGGCAAGATTGTCCGGTTGCGAGATGACGATGCTGCTCGCGTCGTTGATGTCCTCGACCAGATGGATCTGCCCGCCTCCGGCGTTGGCGCGCCACTGGCCCATCGTGCCTTCGACTTCCGGATGGCCGGCATGGCCGATCAGGATCAGGTCGCGACCGGCGCGGCAGTGGCGCGAGACTTCCAGATGCACCTTGGTCACCAACGGACAGGTGGCGTCGAACACCTTCAGCCCGCGGCGATCGGCCTCCTCGCGCACGGCCTTCGACACGCCATGCGCGGAGAAGATCACCGTCGCGCCATCGGGCACTTCGTCGAGCTCCTCGACGAAGATCGCGCCACGCAGCTTGAGGTCGTCGACCACGAACTTGTTGTGCACGACTTCATGGCGCACGAAGATCGGCGCGCCCAGCGTCTCGATCGCGCGCTTGACGATCTCGATCGCGCGATCGACGCCGGCGCAGAATCCGCGGGGGTTGGCGAGCAGGATGTCCATCAGTCTTTCTTGTTCTCGCGCTTGGAACCGGCGAACAGTCCGAACAGGATGATGCCAGCCGCACCACCGACAATGGCTGAATCGGCGAGATTGAACGCCGGCCATACGTGGTCGCCCACGTACCATTTGATGAAATCGATGACGTGGCCGTGCTGGACGCGATCGATCACGTTGCCGATGGCGCCGCCGATCACCAGTGCATACGGCAGCGCGGTCTTCCATTCACGACGCTGCGTCCCCGCCAGCGCATAGGTCAATGCCGCGCTGATGATCACCGCGAGCGCGCTGAACAGCCAGATCTGCCAGCCGCCGCTATTGGCGAGGAAGCTGAAGGCGGCGCCGGTGTTGTAGGTGCGATACCAGTTCCAGAAGCCGGGAATCACCACGACATCAGTGAATTCCGGCAGGCTGCGCAGCACCCAGAGCTTGCTCCATTGGTCGAGCACGACGACCAGCACCGAGACCAGCAGCCACGACAATGCATTCGGCTTGGCGAGCTTCATCAGAAGAAGCTCCGCTGTTCGCCGGCGCCATCGACGTTCTCGATGCAGCGACCGCACAGTTCCGGATGCTCGCCATTGCTGCCGATGTCGGCGCGGTGCTGCCAGCAACGCACGCACTTCGGCTTGGCGGTCTTGCTCGCCAGCACCGGCGGCGCGATGCCGATCGGCGTCTGCACGCTGACGTCGCCACTGATGAAGAGGAAGCGCAATTCATCGGCTATCGGCGCCAGCCAGGCGTGGGTGGTTTCATCGACGCTCAACACGAGCTCGGCTTCCAGTGCCGCACCGATCTCGCCGGCGGCGCGCATCGGCTCCAGCGTCTTCGCCACCTGCTCGCGCAACTGCAACAGCGCGTCGAACTGGTCGGCCGTCGGCACGGAATGCGCCGGCAATTCGGCCAGGCCTTCGTACCAGGTCGCCAGTTGCACGCTCGCCGCATGCGGACCCGGCAGGTGCGACCAGATTTCCTCGGCGGTGAAGGACAGGATCGGCGCCATCCAGCGTGCCAGCGCCTCGGCGATGTGGTGCATCGCGGTCTGCGCGCTGCGGCGTCCGCGCGAATCCTCCTGCATGGTGTACAGGCGATCCTTGGTGACGTCGAGGTAGAGCGAGCCGAGATCGATGCTGCAGAAGTTCATCAGCAGCTGCACCACGTCGGCGAAGTCGTAGCGGGCATAGGCCTCGGTGATCTGCGCCTGCACTTGCGCGGCGCGATGCACCGCCCAACGATCGAGCGCGACCATCTCGTCCAGCGCAACCGCATTCTTCGCCGGATCGAAACCGCTGAGGTTGCCGAGCAGGAAGCGCGCGGTATTGCGGATGCGGCGATAGGCATCGGCGGTGCGCTTGAGGATTTCCTGCGACAACGACATTTCGTTGCTGTAGTCGGTCGACGCGATCCACAGGCGCAGGATATCGGCGCCCAACGTCTTGATGATGTCCTGCGGTTCGATGCCGTTGCCGAGCGACTTCGACATCTTGCGGCCGTGCTCGTCGACGGTGAAGCCGTGGGTCAGGCATTCGCGGTACGGCGCCGCCTTGTCGATGGCGACCGCCGCCAACAGTGACGACTGGAACCAGCCGCGATGCTGGTCGGAACCTTCGAGATAGAGATCGACCGGCAGTTCGTAGCCGCGCGCCTTGACCACGCACTGGCTGCTGACGCCGGAATCGAACCAGACGTCGAGGATGTCGCGCACCTTGTCGTAGTGCGCGGCCTCGTCGCCGAGCAATTCGGCGGTATCGAGCGCATACCAGGCATCGACGCCGCCCTGCTCCACGCGTTGCGCGACCTGCTCCATCAATTCGACCGTACGCGGATGCGGCTCGCCGGTTTCGCGATGCACGAACAACGCAATCGGCACGCCCCAGGTGCGCTGGCGCGAGATCGTCCAGTCGGGACGGTTCTCGATCATGCCGGCGATGCGTGCTTCACCCCATTCCGGATACCACTTCACGCCCGGGATCGACGCCAGCGCATCGCGGCGCAGGTTGGCTTGGTCCATCGAGATGAACCATTGCGGCGTGGCGCGGAATGCGATCGGCGTCTTGTGGCGCCAGCAATGCGGATAGCTGTGCTTGAGCGGCGCATAGGCGAGCAGCGCGCCATTGTCGCGCAGCCCCTCGACGATCACGTCGTTGGCCTTCCAGATGTGCAGGCCGGCAAGCTGGATGTCGCCGAACGGCGGCGTCGACGGCAGGTAGACGCCACGGCCATCGACCGGATTGAGTTGCGCCAGCGTGTAACGATCCATCAATCCGTATTTCAGCGAAACCTGGTAGTCCTCCTGGCCATGGCCGGGCGCGGTATGCACGGCGCCGGTGCCGTCTTCGTCGGACACGTGGTCGCCGACCAGGATCGGGATCTCGCGTTCGGCATAGAACGGATGCTGCAGCAACTCGTTTTCGAGCTGGCTGCCGCGCGCGTGACCATGCGTCACCACTTCGATCACACCGTAGCGATTCAGTGCCTTCTGTGCCAGCGCGGAAGCCAGTACCAGCCAACGCTTGCGACCGTTATGGATCGGGCCTTCGACCAGCGCGTATTCGATGTCCGGCCCCAGCGACACCGCCAGCGATGCCGGCAGCGTCCACGGCGTGGTGGTCCAGATCGGCAGCGCGACTTCGACATCGTCCGGCAATTCCACGCCAAACAACGCGGCCAGCGCTTTGGGATCGCGCGCCGAATAGGCGACGTCGATCGCCGGCGACGTGCGGTCGGCGTATTCGATCTCGGCTTCGGCCAGCGCCGATCCGCAATCGAAGCACCAGTGCACCGGCTTCACGCCGCGAGCGAGATGGCCGTTCTCCACCACGCGCGCCAATGCGCGGATTTCGTCGGCTTCGTACTTGAAGTCGAGGGTGCGATACGGATTGTCCCAGTCGCCGAGGATGCCGAGGCGCTTGAAATCCGTGCGCTGGATGTCGATCTGGCTCAACGCGTATTCGCGGCACTTCTGGCGGAATTCGTTGGCGTCGAGCTTGTCGCCGACCTTGCCGAACTTCTTCTCGATGGCGATTTCGATTGGCAGGCCGTGGCAGTCCCAGCCCGGAATGTAGGGCGAATCGAAACCGGCCAGCGACTTCGACTTGACGATGACATCCTTCAACACCTTGTTGACCGCGTGGCCAAGATGGATCGCGCCATTCGCATACGGCGGACCGTCGTGCAGGAAGAAACGCGGACGTCCCTTCGCGGCTTCGCGCAGCTGCTGGTACAGGCCTTCCTGCTCCCAGCGGGCCAGCATCAGCGGCTCGCGCTTGGGCAGGTCGCCGCGCATCGGGAATTCCGTTGCCGGCAGCAGGATGGTGGATTTGTAGCGGTGCTCGTTGTCGCTCATCGTTTCGTCTTCATTGTTGCAACAGGGTACGCGCGGCGGCAGCGTCGCGCTCCATCTGGGCGGTCAATGCATCCAGCCCGTCGAATTTTTCCTCGTCGCGCAGCTTGGCGACGAATTCCACATCGATACGCTTGCCATAGAGGTCGCCATCGAAATCGAACAGGTGCGCTTCCAGCAGCGGCTCCACGCCATCGACCGTTGGTCGCGTGCCGAAGCTCGACACCGATGGCCACGGACGATCGCCCACGCCATGCACCCAGGTCGCATAGATGCCCTGCAATGCCGGGCGCTTGCAGAAACGCAGGTTAGCCGTTGGGAATCCAAGTGTGCGACCAAGTTGCTTGCCATGCACCACGCGTCCGCCGATGGCGTAAGGACGACCGAGCAAGCGCGTCACCGTGGTGAAGTCGCCGCTCGACAATGCCGCGCGGATCACCGAACTCGATACGCGTTCATCGCCGAGGGACAGCGGTTCGATCGCGGCGGCAACGAACCCGGCCTGTGCGCCACGTTCGCGCAACACCGCAAGATCGCCACCACGTCCGCGTCCGAAGCGAAAATCGGGGCCGACCCAGACTTCGCGCGCATGCAGGCGGTCGACCAGGATGCGATCGATGAATTCGATCGCGTCGAGTTGCGTCAGCGCCTTGTTGAAACGCAACTGCCCGACGATGTCGACACCCATCGCTTCCAGCATGCGCAGGCGCGCGCCGGGCAGCATCAGGCGCGGCGGCGGATCGTTGGGCGAGAAGAATTCGCGTGGTAACGGCTCGAAGCAGACCACGGCCGACGGCAGTCCGAGCACGCGTGCGCGCTCGACGGTTTGCCGGATCAAGGCCTGGTGTCCCAGATGCAGGCCGTCGAACGCACCGACACAGGCCACGCAGCCTTGCGGGCTCACGGCCGGGCCATCGATGTCGCGGAACAGTCGCAGCATTTGGGCGCCCGCGGCGGCGGGCGGTCGGTTTTTCGGGGATTCGCCAGTATAGCCGTCGAGCATCAGTGCTCACGGAAGTCGGACAGGCGGAAGCCCAGCGCCAGCATCGCCAGCCCATAGACCAGTCCTCCGCCGACGACCAGGGCTCCCAGCCAGACGATCCGCATCATCGGCGGCGCGAGGGTGAAATCGGGCGCAAAGTGCAGCCCCACCAACAGGAATGCAGCCATGGCGGCGTTGGCAATGCCGGCGCGCCAGAGGAAGCCGCGCCACCCGGGCTGGGCATCGTAGACCCCGGCCTTGCGCAGCCAGCGCCACAGCAGGATCAGGTTGAGATAACTCGACAACGCGCTGGCGAGACCCAACGCGAAATGCAGGCCGGGATGCGTTGCCAGTGTTTCGACCCAGCCGCCGGTTTTCGCAGATGCCGGCAGCTTCGCATACAGCAGCGCCAACAGCAGCGCGGTGAACACCATGTTCGCCACCAATGCAGTGATGCCGGCCCGCATCGGCGTGCGCGTGTCCTGTCGTGCATAGAACGCGGGCAGCACCGTTTTCACCAATGCGAATGCCGGCAACCCGAAACTGAGGCCGAACACCGACAGCGCCGCCATCCGGGTCGCGAACGCATCGAATTTCCCGTGCTGGAAGATCGTCGCGACCAGCGGCACCGATAGCGTCATCAGGCCCAGCATCGCCGGAATGATGATGATCAGGGTCGATCGCAAGCCCCAGTCCAGCGATTTCGAGAATCCGACGCGATCGGTATTGACGTGATGGCGCGACAGCGTCGGCAGGATGACCGTGCCCAACGCGATGCCGAACACGCCCAACGGCAGTTCGAGGAAACGATCCGCCGCAGACAGCCAGCTTTGCGAGCCGGCGGCCAGCTTGGAAGCGACGAAGGTATCGAACAGCAGGTTGATCTGCGCCACCGACGATCCGATCAACGTCGGCACCATCAGGCTCATGACCTTGCGGACATCGGGATGGTTCCAGCCCCAGCGCGGCATCGACAGCAGGTCGAGCTTCGCGAGCGCCGGCATCAGGAACAGCAGTTGCAGGATACCCGCCGCGAGCACCGCCCAGCCCATCGCCACGATCGGCGGATGCGCGAGCTTCGATCCCCACCACGCACCCGCGATCATGCAGATGTTGAGGATGATCGGCGCCAGCGCCGGCAGGCCGAAGCGGTGATAGCTGTTGAGCGCGCCCGCCGACAGCGCCGTCAGCGAAACGAACAGCAGGAACGGGAATGTCCACCACAACAGGTGGATGATGAGCTCATGCTGGCCCGGAACCGGCTTGACGGTGTTGGAAAACGCATCGGCGAACCACGGCGCCAGCAACATGCCCAGGGCCGTCACCACCAGCAGCACGCCGCCCAGCGTTCCCGACGTCCGCGCCACCAGCTCTTTCAGGTCCTCGTGGCTGCGCTTTTCCTTGATCTCGGTGAAGACCGGCACGAAGGCGGTCGAGAACGATCCCTCGGCGAACAGGCGGCGCATGAAGTTCGGGATGCGGAACGCCACCCAGAAGGCGTCTGTCATCGGCCCGGCGCCGAACGCGGCATTGAAGCTGGTGTCGCGCACCAGGCCGAATATCCGGCTGAGCATGGTCATGCTGCCGAAGGACAGGATCCCCCGGGCCATGCTGCGCTGGCGGGGTTTTGCCGCGGTTTCCCCGCTCATGTCCGGCCCCTCGACTTGACGGGGGTGAATGGGCCTGCCATACTTTTCTGTCTCGCATTCCGCGACATCAATACTTCCCGTCTTTTCAGACCGCTTTCCAGGGTTTCATCGTGGCCAACATCAAGTCCGCCAAGAAGCGCGCCAAGCAGACCATCGTCCGCAACGCCCGCAACAACAGCCAGCGCTCCATGCTCCGCACCGCCGTCAAGAAGGTGCTCAAGGCGCTGAACTCCAACGACGCCACGGGCGCCACCGAAGCCTTCGCGACCGCGCAGCCGATCCTCGATCGCTTCGCAGCACGCGGCCTGATCCACAAGAACAAGGCTGCTCGCCACAAGAGCCGCCTGAACGCTCGCATCAAGGCCCTCAAGGCCGCCTGATCCGGCGTGACTGTCGCGACGCTTCGGCGCCGCGACAACCGCAAAAGACCCCGCCTCGCGCGGGGTTTTTTCGTGCCCGCAGGAATCAGGGGACATGTGGCGTCGCGTTGTTTTCTTCGGCGCGCTCCAACTCCTCGCGGCGTTGCTCGTCGAGGAAGGCCTGGATCTTCAGCATCACGTCGCGGGTGCCTTCGTGGGCCAGGCCCGAGACGATGAACCACGGCGCGGTCCAGCCGAGATCGCCGATCACCTTGCGTGCCTGTTCCTGCGCATCCTCGTGGGTGAGCAGGTCGGCCTTGTTGAGCAGCAGCCAGCGCGGCTTCTCCATCAGCCCGGCGTCGAACTTGCCAAGTTCGTGCTCGATCGCCCGCACCTGCTCGGCGGCGTCGCCACCGTCCAGCGGTTCGATCTCGACCAAGTGCAGCAGCAGGCGGGTGCGCTGGATATGGCGCAGGAACAGCGCGCCAAGGCCGGCGCCATCGGCCGCGCCTTCGATCAAGCCGGGGATATCGGCGATGACGAAGCTCTTGTGCGGCTCGACGCTGACCACGCCCAGGTTCGGATAGAGCGTGGTGAACGGATAGTCGGCCACCTTGGGGGTCGCCGCCGAGACTGCGCGGATCAAGGTCGACTTGCCGGCGTTGGGGAAACCGAGCAGGCCGACATCGGCCAACAGCTTCAGTTCCATGCGCAGGTCGCGCTCCTCGCCTTCGGTACCCGGCGTGGACTGGCGCGGCGAGCGGTTGATCGAGCTCTTGAAATGCATGTTGCCGAGACCGCCCTTGCCGCCCTGCGCGACCAGCAAGCGCTGGCCATGGCGGGTGAGGTCGCCGATCGTTTCGTCGGTGGCGATGTTGGTGACCACGGTGCCGACCGGCACGGTGATGGTGAGGTCGTCACCAGCCTTGCCATACATCTGCCGGCCCATGCCGTTCTCGCCGCGCTGGGCGCGGAACGCGCGCTGGTGGCGGAAATCGACCAGGGTGTTGAGGTTCTCGTCGGCCTGCAGCCAGACACTGCCGCCATTGCCGCCGTCGCCGCCATCCGGCCCGCCCAGCGGGATGAACTTCTCGCGGCGGAAACCCACGCAACCATTGCCGCCATTGCCGGCAGTGACGGTGATTTCGACTTCATCGACGAGTTTCATGGGGTGAGTTTATCCTTCTTCAAATGAAAAACCCCGCCGAAGCGGGGCTTTCCGGTGTGCATCGGGTCGCGAGGATTACTCGGCCACGACGCTCACGGTGCGGCGTTTCTGGGCGCCCTTCACCGCGAATTCGACCTTGCCGTCGACCAACGCGAACAGCGTGTGGTCACGACCCAGGCCAACGCCCGCACCCGGATGGAACTGGGTGCCGCGCTGGCGGACGATGATGTTGCCGGCTTCGATGGCCTGGCCACCATAGATCTTCACGCCGAGGTATTTCGGGTTGGAGTCGCGGCCGTTGCGCGAGGAACCTACGCCCTTTTTGTGTGCCATGACTGCGTCTCCTTAGTTCTTGCCGCCGGCGATGCCGGTGATCTCGATTTCGGTGTAATGCTGGCGGTGCCCCATCTGCTTGCGATGGTGCTTGCGGCGACGGAACTTCACGATCCTCACCTTGTCGGCGCGGCCGTGGCCGATCACCTTGGCGGAGACGGTGGCGCCCTTCAGCGCATCGCCCAGCTTCACGCCGTCGCCGTCGCCCAGCAGAAGCACCTGGTCAAAGGTGACTTCGTTGCCGGCTTCGACTTCCAGCTTTTCGACTCGCAGGGTTTCGCCCTGCATCACGCGGTATTGCTTACCGCCAGTGACTACTACTGCGTACATGACCAAGCTTCCTTTGTCGTTATTGTGGTCCAGCGCACGGTCAGCGCGCTGAACCTGAAATTATAGGGCCTTGGCGCCCGGACGTGCAACTTGCCACCCCCTCCCCATCACCGGGGTTTCACGGCTGCCGGGGATCATCGGCGCCGCAAGGCCCAAGGAGCCAAAAGGCCGCCGCCCCCGGGCAGCACGAGGAAGCACGGGCCACGCGTCCCAATCCATTACAGGAAGTCCAATCATGTTCGACACCATCCTGCAAGACGTGGCGACCCGCTACGGCATCAGCTTGGAGAAGGCCAAGCAGCTGCTGGGCATGCTGGTTGCGCTCATTTTCAACGAGAAGCGCGGCGGTCCGGCCGGCTTCGTCGATCTGTTCCGCAGCCAGGGCCTGGGCGACCTGATCGCCTCCTGGATCGGCCACGGTCCCAACCAGCCGATCAGCCCGGCCCAGCTGCAATCAGTGCTGGGCAACGACCTGATCGGCCATATCGCCCAGCGGGCGGGCGTCGACGGCAGCACCGCCAGCGCGGCCATGAGTTCGATGCTGCCCGACGTCTTCAACACCCTGACCGAGGACGGCCAGATCCCCGTCGGCAGCACCATCCCGGAACGCCTGCACGGCTATCTGGGTGGAATCGGCGACTTCATGCACAGCATTGGCGCGGGCGTGATCGGCGCCGGCGCGGCTGCAGTGGGCGCGGCGGGAGCCGTCGGCCACAAGGCTGCGGATGCCGTCGGCAATCTCGGCAATCGTGCCACTGCGGCGACGACCGGCGGCAATGGCAGCTCGGGCGGCAGCAAATGGTGGCCCTGGCTTCTGCTCGCCGCACTGGTCGCGCTCGGCCTGTTCCTGCTCAGCCGTTGCAACAAGAACCCCGAACCCGCAGCAACGACCACGCCTGCGGCCACGACCGCTGAGCCCGCCAAGCCGGCCGAAGCCGCCAGCACCCTGCCTCGCCTGCAGATCGACAACCAGGGCGGCACGGTGAACGTGAACGGCCAGCTGGCCGACGCCGACAAAACTCGCCTGACGACTGCCCTGACCCAGACCTTCGGCGCCGATGCGGTGAAGGGTGACATCAACGTCGATGCCTCGACCGCACCGGCCGGCTGGCTCGACAAGCTGATCGCCCTGCTGCCCGACCTCAAGGCCAAGGGCGTCAAGTTCGCGATCGATGGCGACAAGGTGAAGATCGATCTGTCCGGCGTCCCCGAAGGAGATCGCGCCGCACTGTCCGACAAGATCCGCGACGCCTTCGGCGCCTTCGAGATCAGCGGCCTGTACGACAAGGGCGCCGAGGCACTGTCGAAGCTCAAGGACGGATTCAGCGCCGATGACCTGGTGAAGGCGCTGAGCCTGATGGGCATCCGCTTCGAAACCGGCAAGGCCACCATCACCAAGGACAACATGGAGATCCTGACCAAGGCCGCGGACACCATCAAGCGCGCGCCGGCGGACACCAAGATCGAAGTGGACGGCCACACCGACAACACCGGCAACGCCGCGGCGAACATGAAGCTGTCGCAGGAACGTGCCGACGCCGTGGTCGCCAAGCTGAAGGAACTCGGCGTCACCGACGGCACCCTCAGCGCCAAGGGCTTTGGCCAGGACAAGCCGGTCGCCGACAACGGCAGCGAGGCCGGGCGCGCGAAGAACCGCCGCATCGAGTTCGTCGTAGCCAAGTAAGGCACATCGCAAGTGGTAAGGACGGGGCGCTTCGGCGCCCCGTTTTCATTGGGCATGCCGTCCCCGGCGTCGCACCTGGCGAGACTTGTACCGGGCACGATTGCCCCCATCTGCAATGCAGGGCTACGCTAGGCGATTGCCCTCTCCTCCTCCCACTGGAAAGCCGATGGCGATTGACACCATCCGCGTGCGCGGCGCGCGGACCCACAATCTCAAGAACATCGACATCGACCTGCCGCGCGACAAGCTGATCGTGATCACCGGTCTGTCGGGATCGGGCAAGTCCTCGCTGGCGTTCGACACCATCTACGCCGAGGGCCAGCGTCGCTACGTCGAGTCGCTGTCGGCGTATGCGCGGCAATTCCTGTCGATGATGGAAAAGCCCGACGTCGACCATATCGAAGGCCTGTCGCCGGCGATCTCGATCGAACAGAAATCGACCAGCCATAACCCGCGTTCGACCGTCGGCACCATCACCGAGATCTACGACTACCTGCGCCTGCTCTACGCGCGCGTCGGCACCCCGCGCTGCCCCGACCACCACTTCCCGCTGGAAGCGCAGACCGTCAGCCAGATGGTCGACACCGTGCTGGCGATGGACAAGGATCCGAAGCTCGCCGAGCAACGCTGGATGCTGCTGGCGCCGGTGGTGCGCGAACGCAAGGGCGAACATGCGCAGGTGTTCGAGCAATTGAAGGCGCAGGGTTACGTGCGCGTACGCGTTGACGGCGCGATCTACGAGATCGACGCGTTGCCGACGCTGGCGTTGCGCCAGAAGCACACCATCGAAGCGGTGATCGATCGCTTCAAGGTGCGCGAGGACATCCGCCAGCGCCTCGCCGAATCGTTCGAAACCGCGCTCAAGCTCGGCGAAGGCATGGCGATCGTGCAGAGCATGGACCACGCCAACGCCGATCCGCTGCTGTTCTCGTCGAAATACTCCTGCCCGGTCTGCGACTACGCGCTGCCGGAGCTGGAGCCGCGGCTGTTCTCGTTCAACTCGCCGGTCGGCGCCTGCCCGGAATGCGACGGCCTCGGCGTCACCCAGTTCTTCGATCCCGATCGCGTGATCGGCAATCCGTCGCTGTCTCTCGCCGCCGGCGCGGTGCGCGGCTGGGATCGCCGCAACGCCTACTATTTCTCGATGGTGCAGTCGCTGGCGAAGCATTACGGCTTCTCGGTCGACACCCTATGGGAAGAATTGCCGAAGCGCGCGCGCGACGTCGTGCTCAACGGCAGCGGCGATGAAGCGATCACGTTTTATTACGTCGGACCGCACGGCCGCAAGCAACGCAAGCACGAATTCGAAGGCATCCTGCCCAACCTCGAGCGTCGCTACAAGGAAACCGACTCCCCGGCGGTGCGCGAGGAATTGGCGAAGTACATCAGCGAACGCGCCTGCCCCGTGTGCGAAGGTTCGCGCCTGAATCGTTCCGCGCGCAACGTGTTCGTGGCCGAACATCCGATGCACGACATCGTCCACCTTCCGGTCGGCGACGCGATGCATTTTTTCCAGAAACTGGAGCTGCCGGGCTGGCGTGGCGAGATCGCCAGCAAGATCGTCAAGGAAATCGGCGAGCGCCTGCGCTTCCTGGTCGACGTCGGCCTCGACTACCTGACACTGGAACGCAAGGCCGACACGCTGTCGGGCGGCGAAGCGCAACGCATCCGCCTGGCCTCGCAGATCGGCGCCGGCCTGGTCGGCGTGATGTACGTGCTCGACGAACCCTCGATCGGCCTGCACCAGCGCGACAACGAGCGCCTGCTCGGCACGCTGACGCGACTGCGCGACCTCGGCAACACGGTGATTGTGGTCGAACACGACGAGGACGCGATCCGCCTCGCCGACCATGTCGTCGATATCGGCCCCGGCGCCGGCGTGCACGGCGGCGAAGTGGTCGGCCAGGGCAAGGTCGAGGACGTACTGAAGTCGCCGCGCTCGATCACCGGCGATTACCTCAGCGGCCGTCGCGCGATCGAGGTCCCGAAGAAGCGCCACGAGCCCAACCGCAAGATGCTGCTGAAACTGCGTGGCGCCAGCGGCAACAACCTCAAGAACGTCGACCTGGAAATCCCGTCGGGATTGCTGACCTGCATCACCGGCGTCTCGGGTTCCGGAAAATCGACCCTGATCAACGACACGCTCTATGCGCTGGCGGCGAACGAGATCAACGGCGCTTCGCACAAGCCGGCGCCGTTCAAGGACGTCAAGGGTCTCGACCTGTTCGACAAGGTGGTCGACATCGACCAGTCGCCGATCGGGCGCACGCCACGCAGCAATCCGGCAACGTACACCGGCCTGTTCACGCCGTTGCGCGAACTCTATGCGCAGGTGCCGGAAGCGCGTGCGCGCGGCTACGCACCGGGACGCTTCAGCTTCAACGTGCGCGGCGGTCGCTGCGAAGCCTGCCAGGGCGACGGCCTGATCAAGGTCGAGATGCACTTCCTGCCCGACGTCTACGTGCCCTGCGACGTTTGCCATGGCAAGCGCTACAACCGCGAGACGCTGGAGATCCTCTACAAGGGCCACAACATCCACAACGTGCTGGAGATGACGGTCGAGGACGCGCTCAAGCTGTTCGAGAACGTGCCGGTGATCGCGCGCAAGCTCGAGACGCTGGTGGACGTCGGCCTGTCGTACATCAAGCTCGGCCAATCGGCGACGACGCTATCGGGTGGCGAGGCGCAGCGCGTCAAGCTGTCGAAGGAACTGTCGCGACGCGACACCGGCCGCACCCTCTACATCCTCGACGAACCGACCACCGGCCTCCACTTCCACGACATCGAAGCATTGCTCGCGGTGCTGCATCGCCTGCGCGACGAAGGCAATACCGTGGTGGTGATCGAGCACAATCTCGACGTCATCAAGACCGCGGACTGGATCGTCGATCTCGGCCCGGAGGGTGGCGGCAAGGGTGGCCAGATCATCGGGCAAGGCACGCCGGAAGAACTCGCCAAGCTCAAGGAATCGCACACCGGGCGCTTCCTCGCCCCGTTGCTGAAAAAGAAGAAGGCCTGACATGACCGCCAAGACATTCACCACTTCGCTCGACGTGCGCTGGCGCGACCTCGACGCCTTCAACCACGTCAACAACGGCACCTACCTCAGCTACCTTGAGGAAGCGCGCATCCGCTGGTTCGCCCAGGTCGGAGAGCCGTGGGTGACGGAGGAATTCGCGCCGGTGATCGCTTCGTCGACGCTCAACTACCGCGAGCCGGTGAACTATCCGGCAACGCTCGAAGTCGAGCTGTTCAGCGAAAGGATCGGCAGCACCAGCGTGGTGGTCGGCCATCGCATCAAGGGCGCGGATGGGCGCATCCATTGCGACGGCAATGTCGCCGTGGTCTGGATCGATCTCAAGACCGGACGCCCACGCCCGCTGCCGGAAGGCGTGCGGCGCGCGTCGGAGTTGCTGGCGGGCTGATCGCCCGCCAGACGACCCTCATTTCTTCGCCGGCACGCCCATTTCCTGCAACAGCTGCGGCGCCGGATCGACCACCGTCATCACCCAGCGCATGTAGCGCTGGTCCATCGAGATCATCCGCGTCATCACCGGATCGAACACCCAGTTCGATGCCACCGACTCCCAGTTGCCATCGAAGGCGAGGCCGACCAGCTTTCCGTGCGCATCCAGCACCGGTGATCCCGAATTGCCGCCGGTGATGTCGAGGTCGGACAGGAAATCGACCGGCACGCTGCCGAGCTTGGCGTCTTCCAGGCCTGCGTAACGCTTGGCCTTGATCGCATCGAGCGCGGCCTTCGGCGTGTCGAACGGCTCCTTGCCGGTCGTCTTGGCGACGACCTCCTCGACCACGGTGAACGGCGCCTGCTTGCTGCCATCGAGCTTGGTATAGCCGGTCACGTTGCCGAAGGTGATGCGCAATGAAGAGTTGGCATCCGGATACACCGCCTTGCCATGCGCCTTGCGGTAATCGGCCAGCGCCTTGAGATAGACCGGTCGCGCGACCAGCAACTCGCCAGCGCGCGCCTTGCGCGCCTCTTCCAGCTTCAGCAGCGTCGGCGTCACCGCGACCGCATAGCGGATGGCCGGATCATCGCTGGCCTCGAACGCGGCACGATCGGCATTCAGCCACTTCATGCGTTCGGCATCCTTGCCCAACGCGCTCTTGTGCATGCGCGCCACGGCGTCGGCCACCGATTTGCCATCACCGCCGCCAATCCATTTGTCCAGTTCGGCGACATGCTGATCCGCCGGCAAGGCCACGTAACGATTCAACCAATAGGCCTGCAACTGGCTGTCCATGCCGCTGTCGTAGCGCTTGTCCATCTGCTTGAGCACGGCCTCGATGCCGGCGACGTCGCGCTGCTGGTAGCCGGAGTCGCGCTGCGCATCCGGCTTGGCGCGTTCGATCGCCAGTCGATACAGCTGCACGGCGGTGCCGCCCAGGGTTCCGCCCACCTGCGGAACGGCCAGGTCGCGTTCGCGTGTCTTCGCCGACTGCGCATTGAGCGTTTCGATAGTGTTGTAGGCCGCCAGCGCCGGCTCGCCCGCCTTGCGCTGCTTCTTCAGCCACGCCAGCACTGCGGACTCTTCCGCCTGCTTGGTCGCGAGCGCATTGGTGCGACGGAATCCTTCCAGCTGCCCATCGAAATTCTTCAGCGTGTTTTCCCAGCCGCGCACGGTGCTGGCGTACTTCACGGCGACATCGGGATTCTTCGTGCCCGTCGCCTGCACCATCGCCACCAGTTCCTTGTAGGTCCTGCTGATGGTCGGATACAGCCAATCCTGCGTGCTGCGGAATTCATCGACCAGCGCATAACGACTGGTCGATCCCGGATAGCCCGCGACCATCACGAAATCGCCGGCCTGCAGCGACTGGTCGGCAATTTTCAGCCAATGCCTGGGCTGGTACGGCACGTTGTCCTTGCTATAGGCCGCCGGCTTGCCGTCCTTGCCGACATAGGCGCGCAGGAAGGAGAAATCGCCGGCGTGGCGCGGCCACATCCAGTTGTCGACTTCCCCGCCGAAATTGCCGATCGACGATGGCGGCGCGTAGACCAGGCGCACGTCCTTGATTTCCAGGTACTTGAACAGGCGATATGTGTTGCCGCCGAAGAAACTGTAGAGACGGCAGCGATAGCCGCCGCCGGTCTCGCAGGCGGACAACAACCGCTTCTCCAGCGTTTCGACCGCGCGCGTGCGATCGATCGGCGCGGCCGCGGAGGCGATGGCGGATTGCACCTGCGCGGTGACGTCGTCGATGCGTTCCAGCGCGAAAATGCGCGCCGATGGCCCGGCGGTGACTTCATCGGCCATCTTCCCGGCGTTGAAGCCGGTCGCCATCAGGTTCTTCCTGGCGGTGGAATTGAGCTGGATCGCGCCGTAGGCGCAGTGGTGATTGGTCGCGACCAGTCCCTGCGGGGACACGAAGCTCGCCGTGCAATTCCCCAGCGACACCACCGCGCCCAGCGGATCGCCGGTGAGATCGGCCAACTGGGCGGGATCGAGCTTCAGCCCCGCGGCCTTCAGCGGCTTGGCGATCTCCGGCAACTGCTGCGGCGTCCACATGCCCTCGCCCGCCTGCGCGACGGGAATGCCGGCGGTCACTGCCGCAATGGTGGCCAAGAGCATCCTGCGCATCGCGTATCTCCACAATCGAAACGAAACCCCATTAGACCATTTCGAACCTGAGCGGAATCCGGCGGTAAAATGGCGCTTCTTCCGCAACGCAGCAACGCCATGACGCAAGCGACCATGAAAGCCCTGGTGAAACGCAATGCCAGCAAAGGCATCTGGATGGAGGATGTGCCGGTGCCGACGCCGGGCCCCAACGAGGTGCTGATCAAGGTCGAGAAGACGGCGATTTGCGGAACCGACCTGCACATCTACCTGTGGGACGACTGGAGCCAGCGCACCATCAAGCCGGGCCTGGTGATCGGCCACGAATTCGTCGGCCGCATCGTCGAGATCGGCCCCGGCGTGCAGGGCTACAGCATCGGCCAGCGCGTCAGCGCCGAAGGCCATATCGTTTGCGGTCATTGCCGCAATTGCCGCGCCGGCCGCCAGCACCTGTGCCCGAACACCGTCGGCATCGGCGTCAACCGCAATGGCGCCTTCGCCGAATACATCGTGATGCCGGCCACCAACCTGTGGCCGATTCCCGACCAGATCCCCAGCGAACTCGCCGCCTTCTTCGATCCCTACGGCAACGCCGCGCACTGCGCGCTGGAATTCGACGTCGTCGGCGAGGACGTGCTGATCACCGGCGCCGGCCCGATCGGCGTGATCGCCGCCGGCATCTGCAAGCACATCGGCGCGCGCAATGTCGTCGTCACCGACGTCAACGACTTCCGCCTCAAGCTCGCCGCCGACATGGGCGCGACCCGCGTCGTCAACGTCATCAACACGCCGCTGAAATCGGTGATGGCCGACCTCCACATGGAAGGCTTCGACGTCGGTCTGGAGATGAGCGGCAATCCGCGCGCGTTCTCCGACATGCTCGATTGCATGTACCACGGTGGCCGCATCGCGATGCTCGGCATCATGCCCAATGGCACCGGCGTCGACTGGGACAAGATCATCTTCAAGGGCCTGACCCTGCACGGCATCTACGGCCGCAAGATGTACGAGACCTGGTACAAGATGACGCAGCTCGTGCTCGGTGGTTTCCCGCTCGGCAAAGTGCTGACCCACCAATTGCCGATCGACGAATTCCAGAAGGGCTTCGACCTGATGGAGTCCGGCAAGTCTGGAAAAGTCGTACTGAGCTGGATGAGCTGACGCGCTTGTCCGATGCCCTATCGGCATCGGGCGCGGCAGCGAATGCCCGGCCATGGATGGACGGGCGGGATGATCCGAAGCGAAACAGTCGCGCCATGGACGGCAGCATTGAACTTCTACAGGATTGAACATGTCCCTGACCGAACGCTACGCCCACACCCTCGACGAAATCCGCGACGCCGGACTGTTCAAGAGCGAACGCATCATCGCCAGCCCGCAGTCCGCGGAAATCACGCTGGAAGACGGCCGCACGGTGCTGAACTTCTGCGCCAACAACTATCTCGGCCTTGCCGACCATCCCGACATCATTGCTTCTGCCAAGCAGGCGCTCGATACGCACGGTTTCGGCATGGCCTCGGTGCGTTTCATCTGTGGCACCCAGGACCTGCACAAGCAGCTCGAGAAGACGATCTCCGACTTCTTCGGCACCGAGGACACCATCCTCTACGCCGCCTGCTTCGATGCCAACGGCGGCTTGTTCGAACCGTTGCTGGACGAGAACGACGCGATCATCTCCGACGCGCTCAACCACGCCTCGATCATCGACGGCGTGCGCCTGTGCAAGGCCAAGCGCTATCGCTACGCCAACTGCGACATGGCAGACCTCGAAGCGCAGCTCAAGCAGGCCAAGGCCGATGGCGCACGCACGATCATGATCACGACCGACGGCGTGTTCTCGATGGACGGCTTCATCGCTCCGCTCGACGAAATCACCGCGCTGGCGCGGAAATACGGCGCGCTCGTGCACATCGACGAATGCCATGCCACCGGCTTCCTCGGCAAGACCGGTCGCGGTTCCGCCGAAGTGAAGGGCGTGATGGACAAGATCGATATCTTCACCGGCACGCTCGGCAAGGCCATGGGTGGTGCGCTCGGTGGTTTCACCACCGCCAGGAAGGAAGTGATCGAGCTGCTTCGCCAGCGTTCGCGTCCCTACCTGTTCTCCAACTCGCTGCCGCCGCACGTGGCCGCCGCCGGCATCAAGGCTTTCGAGATGCTGTCGTCGGCCGGCGAACTGCGCGAACGCCTCGCCGCCAACACCGCATATTTCCGTGAGCAGATGGGCGCACGCGGCTTCGACATCAAGCCCGGCATGCATCCGATCTCGCCCGTCATGCTCTACGACGCGCCACTGGCGCAGAAGTTCGCGTCGCGCCTGCTCGAGGAAGGCATCTACGCGATCGGCTTCTTCTTCCCGGTGGTTCCGAAGGGCCAGGCGCGCATCCGCACGCAGATGTCCGCCGCCCTGACCCGTGAGCAACTGGAGAAGGCGCTGGATGCGTTCACGGCCGTCGGCCGTGAGCTCGGAGTGATCTCTTGAAAGCACTGGTGAAGAAAGAGGCCGCGCCCGGTATCTGGCTGGATGAGGTGCCGGAGCCGAAGGTCGGGCCGAACGATGTGCTCATCGAGATCGCGAAAACCGCGATCTGCGGCACCGACATGCACATCTACCACTGGGATGCCTGGGCGCAGAAAACCATTCCCGTGCCCATGGCGGTGGGGCACGAGTACTGCGGCCGCATCGTGGAGATGGGCTCGGAAGTGCGCGGCCTGGCCCTGGGCGACCGCGTCTCCGGTGAAGGGCACATCACTTGCGGCTACTGTCGCAACTGCCGCGCGG
>DAHUXS010000022.1 GCA_027306995.1 Lysobacter sp. | reverse complement strand
GGGCGCGGCGGTGGGCAGCGACACGCTGCAATACCGGATCTGCGAGACGGCGAATCCGACGAACTGTGCGACGGCGCCGGTGACGGTGACGGTGACGGCGGCGATTTCCGACCTGTCGCTGGTGAAGACGGTGACGAGCGCGATCCCGGCGCTGGCCGGTTCGAGGGTGACCTACAGGTTGGTCATCAGCAACGCGGGGCCGGCGATTGCGACCGGCGCGACGATCGTCGACACAGTACCTGTCCAGTTGACGAACGTGAGCTGGACCTGCACGGCAGCCGGGACGTCGACCTGTGGCGCGGCAAACGGCACGGGCAACGTGAACGTGACGGTGAACGTTGGCGTGGGCGCCGCGAACAACGTGACGGTGATCGTAAGCGGAACAGCGCCGGCAAGCGGAACGATCGCGGCGAATACCGCAACTGTGACCGGCCCGCCGGGCTCGACGGATCCGAACCCGGGAGACAACACCGGCACGACGCCGACCATCCCGGTGACCATGGTCATCGCGGCAGTGAACGATACGGCTGGCCCGATATCGGGTAGCGGAGCCAACGATGTCGTCAATGTCCTCGCCAACGACACGCTGGGCGGCGTCGGGGTCAACCTGACCGAGGTGATATTCACGCCGATCAGCCAGGGGCCGCTGACGATCGATTCGAACGGCAACGTCGATGTGGCTCCGAATACGCCGACCGGGACCTACAACGCCTCGTACCAGATTTGCGAACGCGCGAACCCGGCGAATTGTTCCGGCGCCACGGTGACGGTGAATGTCGTCGCGGCCCCCGTGGTCCTGCGCATGACGATGACCGCGGCCCAACGCACCGCGCGCATCGGCGACCTGGTGCGCTACACGGTGCGCATCGACAACGTCGGGCAAGTCGATGCCAGGCAGGAAACGCTGGTTGGCCAATTGCCGGCGGGCTTCGAGATGGTGCCGAAATCGCTGACGGTGGCCGACGACGACGGCGTCGGGTCATTGCAAGGCACGCGGCCGCTGCGCATCGCCGCACTGGATATCGCCATTGGACGGAGTGCCACGCTGACCTACGCACTGCGCGTCGGGGCCGGGGTCAGGGTCGGTGTCTACACCAATCGCGGCATCATGAATGACGCCAGCGGTGCGGCGATCAGCAACGAGGCAACCGCCGACGTCGAGATCATTGGCGATCCGATGCTGGACGACAGCCTGATCGTCGGCAGCGTCTTCAACGATGCCAACGGCAATGGCCGCCAGGACCCGGGCGAACGCGGCTTGCCCGGCGTGCGGTTGGGAACCGTGGAAGGAATATTAGCGGAGACCGATCGCTACGGCCGCTTCCACATCGTCGGGATCGATGGCGGGCAGTGGTCGCGTGGACGCAATTTCCTGGTGAAGGTGGATACCGCGACGTTGCCTCCGGGCAGCCGCTTCACCACCGAGAATCCGCGTGTCCTGCGTGTCACGCCCGGCGTTCCCGTCCGCTTCGACTTCGGCGTGCAGGTTCCGGGGACGCCGATCGGTGGTGGCAAGACCGAAGTCGACATCGACCTCGGCGAAGTGTTCTTCAACGGATACAGCGCAGTCGTTCCGGCCGAGCATCTTCCGGTGCTCGATCGCATCGCCGGCCGCTTGCGCGAGGCCGGTGGCGGCAGCGTGGCGATCACCGCCAATGCCGACAACATGGTGCTCGCGTTCCAGCGTGCCGAGGCGGTGCGCAAGGGCATGGACGATCGTCTGTCGCCCGAGTTGCGGAAAGCGACCCGCGTCGAGTTGCGCGCCCAGGTCGACGGCGGGCAAACACTGGTCACGCTCGGCCAGGACATCGACCTCGGCGTCCTCCTGTTCGATGACGACAAGGCGACGATCCGGCCGCAATACCTGCCCTTGCTGGCGGCCATCGCCAAGCGCATCGATGCGTTGCCCGATGTCGTCGTCGCCATCGCGGGTTACGCCGACATGCGCGGCACCGACGAACACAACATGCGCCTGAGCCAACGGCGCGCCGATGCGGTGGCGAAGGAGATTGCCGCGCATCTGACCGGCTCGGCCAAGCAGTGCTTGCGGGTGGAACCACGACCTATGGGGCAGGCCGCGACCTGTCCGGGCGCACGGTGAGGGGGAGATGACCATGGATATCCGGAAGTTCCCCGCTCGAATCACTCTTGTCCTGGGTGCGATGCTGCTCATGCCGGGATTCGCCGATGCCCAGGAAAGTCCCGCTGGCAGCGATGCCACGACTGCAACCACCCCGGCATTGAATTGCAACGATCAGGGTTGCGTCGGCAAGCACGGACCGTTGTTCCAGATCCGCGCCTATGGCGAGAGCAGGCCGCACGCGCCCGGCACCGACCCCGAATCGTTGCAGCAGAATCGTCGTGTCGAAACGATGACGGCGCAGACCTACAAGGGCGAGAGCAAGGTCCTGTCGAACAACCAGGCGGTCATCACTGGCCGCTTCACGGTCGACCTGCCGCAGGGCGGCACGCTGTGGGCAACCGAGGATCCCGCGCTGGGGCAACCGACATTGAGCGTGGCGACGAGTTCGCTCGCTCCGTTCAAGGATGGGAAGATCAGCGAACCACTGCACTTCCATGCTTTCAGCAACTATTCCGCGTTCTACAAGCGGCTGGAAGTGGTGGTCTACAAGGGCAGCGACAGCGATCGCGTGAAGCCATTGGTGACGATCACCTTGCCGGTTGGTGCAGTCACGGATGCGACATGGGATGGCGACTTGCCCGCGGGGCTGAACCTGCAGGTGGGCGACCAGTTGCAGTATGTCGCGCGTGCCTATGCGGAAGATGGCAGCTTCGACGAAACCAATCCGCGCACCATCCAGCTGGTCACGCCGGCCGAGCATGCGCGCGGAGCGCAGGCGCTGCGCGACCAGGTGCAGCGCGGTCATTCCGCCACGCTGGATGCATCCACTGCCGAATCGGTGGGGATCGTCGACGCCATCTACGGCAGGAGCGACCTGCGCCTGCGCAACATCCCCGTGTACGGCTCGCAGGTGCGCATCCTCGGGCGCGATATTCCGGAAAGCGTGCAGATCTCCATCGACGGCCAGGATTTCCCGATCGACCAGGAGCGCAAACTGGTCGCGGAATTCCTGCAACCGGTCGGAACGCACCGCTACATCATCCGGGTCAAGACGGCAGCGGGCGAGGTGGCGGAAACGCCACTGGACATGCAGGTCAGCGGGCGCTATGCCTTCATTGCCGCGATCGCCGATTTCACCTTCTCGCGCAACAGTGCCAGCGGTGGCATCGATGCATCGGGCGCCAATGTCGGCGACGCTGGCAGCTTCCTCAGCGAAGGCCGCTTGGCGTTCTATGCCAAGGGCAAGTGGCGCGGCAAATATCTCATCACCGCCCAGGCCGATACCGGCGAAGACCGTCTCGGCAATCTGTTCAACGGATTCCTCGACGCCACGCCCAACGACATCTTCCGTCGCCTCGATCCCGACCAGTACTACCCGACCTATGGCGACGATTCGCGGACCTGGCGCGATGTCGATAGCCAGGGCAAGTTGTACCTGCGCGTGGATTGGGGCCAGAACCAGGCGCTGTGGGGCAACTTCAGCACCGGATTCACCGGCACCCAGTACGCGCAATACCAGCGTGCGTTGTACGGCGCGGCATTGAGCTGGCGATCGCAGGCATCCACTCCATTGGGCGATCCGCGCAGTTTCCTGAAACTTTTCGGATCGGAAGCGCGCACCGCGGCCGGGCACAGCGAATTCCTCGGCACCGGCGGCAGTCTCTATTACCTGCGCCACACCGACGTACTGCCCGGCTCCGAACAGGTGGTGTTGGAAGTGCGCGATCCGAGTACGGGAAGCGTGGAATCGCGCGTCACCCTGCAAGCGGGCGTGGACTACGAAATGGACAACCTGCAAGGACGGTTGATCCTGACGCGCCCGCTGGCACAGATCACCCGCGAATCGATCCGCACCCTGACCCGCGATACGCCGCTCGATGGCTATCAGCAGATCCTGCTGGCGGATTACGAATACGTGCCTTCCGGTTTCGATTCCGATAACGCCACCATCGGCCTGCGCGGCAAGCAATGGTTCGGCGATCACGTCGCTGTCGGCGCGACCTATGTCGACGAAAGCCGCAGCGGCGACGATTATTCGGTGAAGGGCATGGACCTGACGCTGCAGGCCGGGCGGGGCACCTATCTCAAGGCGGAAGTCACGCGCAGTACGTCAACGGTTGCGCCGATCTTCTATTCCGACAATGGCGGTTTGAGCTTCGTCCAGCGCAACCCGACCACGATCGGTCCGCGTTCCGGCGAGGCACGCATGGTCGAGGCGCGCGCCAACCTGCAGGAACTGGGCTGGACCAAGCGCGAATGGACGCTCGGCGCATGGTGGCGGGATGTCGACAGCGGCTTCTCGATCAGTCGCGATGACACCGGCCAGCCGACGCGCGAATATGGCGCGGAATTCCTCGGCTACTTCACCGACCATTTCAACCTGTATGGCCGCTACAGCCATGCCGGTCGTGGCGCGCAGGAACTCGAGCAGGAACAGTTGACCGCCGATTGGCAGATCACCAAGCAGGCGCGTCTGGGCGCGGAATTGACCCGTCGCAGCGAACGCGATGTCGGTTACGCCGCCGATGCCACCTTGCTCGCGCTCAGCTACCGGCAGCGTTTCGGAACATCGCTGGAGTTGTATGGCATCGGCCAATACACCCTGGATGACGACAGTGGGCGGTATCGTCGCAACAACCTGCTGACCCTGGGCGGCAAGTACCTGTTCGGCGATCGGTCCAGCATCGGTGCCGAAGTCAGCGGCGGCAGCCGCGGCCATGGCGCCAAGATCGACGGCGAATACCGCATCAACCCGGATCATTCGATCTACGGTTCCTACAACTACAGCACCGACCACAGCGAACGCGACGGCCTGTTCGATACCACGCAGCAGACAGGCTGGACGATCGGCCAGCGCTGGCGGCTCAACAATTACGTCAACGTCTACAACGAAAGCCAGTACCTGAAGAGCGACACCGGCAGCAGCAACAGCGGGCTGGTCAATACCTACGGACTGGATTTCCGGCCTGCGCCGGGCTGGAATCTCGGTTTCACCCTGATGGATGGCCGGCTCGATGCCACCGACGGACGCGTGGATCGCCATGCCTACAGCGTGAGCGGCGGCCGCACCGACCAACGCATGGATTGGTCGAGCAAGCTGGAATATCGTCGCGATCGCGGCGCCGAACAGCGCGAACAATGGGTGACGACCAATCGCCTGTCGTATCGCATCAACGAGGATTGGCCCCTGGCCTTGCGCGCCAATTACGCCGATACCCAGGACAAGCTCAACCCGACCGCGAATGCGCGCCTGGCCGAGGTCAACACGGGATTCGCCTGGCGTCCGCACGACAGCACGCGCTGGGCGGCATTCGGCAAGTACACCTATCTGTATGACCGCGCGTCGCTGGGACAGCTGGATGCCAACCAATACGACCAGCGTTCGCAGGTGTTGTCGCTGGAAGGCATCGTCCAGCTCGATGACCGCTGGCAGATGGCGGGCAAGCTCGCGAGCCGCTGGGGCGATTACCGCATGGGGCGCGGCGTCGGTCCGTGGCTGGACAGTCGCGCCGATTTCGTTTCGATCCAGTTCCGCTACCACCTGATCGCGCGTTGGGACGGGCTCGCCGAATACCGCGCGCTCAAGGTTCGCGAAGGCGGCATCCTCAAGGGATGGCTGGTGGGGCTGGATCGCCAGGTCAGCGAGAACTTCAAGATCGGCGTCGGCTACAACTTCACCAATTTCAGTGGCGACCTCACCCAGCTCGACTTCCGCTATCGCGGCTGGTTCCTCAACATGACCGGCCACTATTGACGGAGTGGCCGCCAGAGGCATGATGATCGATCATCGTCCCCCCACGATTGCGATCACCGATGGCGGCCACTCTTTCTGATAGCGAACTCCAGCACCTCATCCATGAAGTCGCCGCGTGGCTGCAGGCCCGGCGATTGACCTTGGTGACCGCGGAAAGCTGCACCGGCGGCTGGATCGCCAAGCTTGCGACCGATGTCGCCGGCTCGTCGTCGTGGTTCGATTGCGGCATGGTCGCCTACAGCTACGAGGCCAAGCAGGCGCTGCTCGGCGTGCGTCCGCAGACGCTGGAACAGCTGGGTGCGGTCAGCCGCGAATGCGTGACCGAGATGGTGTCCGGCGCGCTGATCCATTCCGGCGCCAACATCGCCGTGGCGGTCACCGGCATTGCCGGCCCCGGGGGCGGCAGCCACGACAAGCCGGTCGGCACGGTGTGGATCGGCTGGAAGCGCCGCGGCGGTTATGCCCGCGCCGAAGTCTTCCATTTCGATGGCGATCGCGATGCCGTGCGCCGGCAAACCGTGGCGACGGCCCTGCGCGGGCTGATGGACGAAGCGGGCTAGTCGATCACGCCATCCACGTAGAACCAGTGGCCGTTTTCTCGAACGAAGCGGCTGCGTTCGCGAAGGTCGCGGCGGGCGCCGTTTTCCAGGCAGCGCGCCACGAATTCCACCTCGGCGTGATCGGCGTCGATCGCGCGATGCCCGATCACCTTCAAACGCAGCCATTTCAGGTGGGCACCAGGGTCCAGCAACGGCGGCTGCGGTCGCGTCGTCGGGTGCCAGCTGCTCAATAAGTAGTCTTCGAGTCCCATGACGTAGGCGCTGTAACGGGAGCGCATCAGGGCTTCGGCATCGCCGGCCGGGGCACCGGCATGGAGCGGGCCGCAGCAGTCGGCATAGCGGCGGGCGGGATCGCAGGGGCAGGGGAGGTTGGCCATGGCCGGCATTGCACCAGATCGGACGGGGTGATTGACAGCCCGATTTGTTAGCAGTATTACTACTCACATGAGCCAGTCAGACCTCAGCCAGACCCAGCAGGCGATCCTCGATTTCATCGCCGAGCGCATCGAAACCGACGGTGTCGCCCCTGCCCAGACCGAAATCGCCCGCGCCTTCGGCTTCAAGGGGGTGCGTGCCGCCCAATACCACCTGGAAGCGCTGGAGGCCGCCGGCGCGATCGCCCGTTCGCCGGGCAAAGCCCGCAGCCTGAAGCTGCTGCGCCCGCCGAGCCGGGTGCAGGCGGCGCTGGATCTCGAAACCTTGAGCGAAGACGCGATGCGCCTGCCGATCCTTGGCCAGGTCGCGGCCGGCGCGCCGATCGGCGCCGACATCGGTTCCGACAGTTACGTGGTGCTGGATCGCGTGTTCTTCTCGCCCAAGCCCGACTATCTGTTGCGGGTGAAGGGCGATTCGATGCGCGACGAAGGCATCTTCGACGGTGACCTGATCGGCGTGCATCGCACCAACGACGCCCGCAACGGCCAGATCGTGGTCGCGCGCATCGACGAGGAAATCACCGTCAAGCTGTTCCGCAACGGTCGCGACGGCATCCGCCTGTTGCCGCGCAATCCCGATTACGCGCCGATCGAAGTGATGCCCGGCCAGGATTTCGCGATCGAAGGCCTGTACTGCGGCCTGATCCGGCCCAGCGCATGACGCGGCGTTTTCCCACGGCAATCCGGGCTGCGCGCCACTGTGGCGCGACCGGTTCAGCGATCAGTCTGGATATGGAATCAGCTGTCGCAGCCTGTGCGATCACCCCCCTCGACACTGTTTCCAACACGCGAACACACATTCAATCTTGAAGAGGAAGACCACGATGGACGAGAACAAGCAACGCGCACTGGCTGCGGCCCTGACCCAGATCGAGAAGCAGTTCGGCAAGGGCTCGGTGATGCGCATGGGCGAACGCCCGGTCGAGGCCGTGGAAACCATCGGCACCGGTTCGTTGATGCTCGACATCGCGCTCGGCATCGGTGGCCTTCCGAAGGGTCGCGTCGTGGAAATCTACGGCCCGGAATCCTCGGGCAAGACCACGTTGACGCTGCAGGCGATCGCCGAATGCCAGAAGGCCGGCGGCACTGCCGCCTTCATCGACGCCGAACACGCGCTCGATCCGGTCTATGCGCAGAAGCTCGGCGTCAACCTCGACGATCTCTTGTTGTCGCAGCCTGATACCGGCGAGCAGGCGCTGGAAATCGCCGACATGCTGGTGCGCTCCAATGCGGTCGACATCGTGGTGATCGACTCGGTCGCGGCGCTCACGCCCAAGGCCGAAATCGAAGGCGAGATGGGTGACCAGCTGCCCGGCCTGCAGGCGCGCCTGATGAGCCAGGCCCTGCGCAAGCTCACCGGCAACATCAAGCGCAGCAACTGCCTGGTCGTCTTCATCAACCAGCTGCGCCAGAAGATCGGGATCATGATGCCCGGCCAGAGCAACGAAGTGACCACCGGCGGTAATGCGCTCAAGTTCTATGCCTCGGTGCGCCTCGATATTCGCCGCATCGGCGCGATCAAGAAGGGCGAGGAAATCATCGGCAACCAGACCCGCATCAAGGTGGTGAAGAACAAGCTGGCGCCGCCGTTCAAGCAGGTCATCACCGAGATCCTCTACGGTGAAGGCATCAGCCGCGAAGGCGAGCTGATCGACATGGGCGTCGATGCCAAGCTGGTCGAAAAATCCGGCGCCTGGTACAGCTGCGGCAGCGAGCGCATCGGCCAGGGCAAGGAAAATGCCCGCCAGTACCTGAAGGAAAATCCGGCGGTGGCCGCCCAGTTGGAAGCTTCGCTGCGCGAGAAGTTCGTGCCGCAGGAAGCCAACCGCAATGAGGATGCCGAGGACTGATGTCCGAACGGGACGACGCTTTCGGGGCGGCGGCGGGCGGAGCTTCCTCGCGCCCCCGCCGCCGCACCCGGCCTGAACCAAGCCCGGCGCAGCGTGCGCTCGGGCTGCTGGTCAGGCGCGAGCATTCCCGCAAGGAGTTGTTGCAGAAACTGACCATCCGTGGCGTCCCGGTAGCGGACGCCGATGCCGCGGTGGCGCGGATGGTCGCCGAAGGCTGGCAGGACGATGGCCGCTTCGCCGAATCGTTGGTCCGCGGCCGCGCCATGTCCGGTTACGGGCCACGCAGGATTCGCGCCGAACTCGAGACCCACGGCTTCGATGGCGACAAAGCCAAGGCAGCGCTGGAAAATTCGGAGACGGATTGGGCCCAGCAAGCCCGCGACCTGGTCCGCCGTCGCCATCCCGATGCGCTTGCAGGCGATCGCGCGGCCCAGCGCAAGGCCGCCGATTTCCTGCTCCGGCGCGGCTTCACCATGGACCAGGTCCGGGCGGCCACGCGGTTCGATCCCGACGATCCCTAGATCCCGGATGGCGCCTGGCCGATTCGCCCGTATCGGGCGGTGCTGATACCCTAGTCGGCCCATTGGTCCGCGCCTGTTCCGCCCACATTTCGTTGGCATCGCGGGCCATTCGCCCCGATCCAGATGCCATGAAAACCACCGCCGACATCCGCCGCGACTTCCTCGATTTCTTTGCGTCCAAGGGCCACACCATCGTGCCCTCGGCATCGCTGGTGCCCGCCAACGATCCCACCCTGCTGTTCACCAACTCCGGCATGGTGCAGTTCAAGGATGTCTTCCTCGGTGCTGAAAAGCGCAGCTATTCGCGTTGCGCCGACGTCCAGCGTTGCCTGCGCGCGGGCGGCAAGCACAACGATCTCGATGCCGTCGGTTACACCGCGCGCCACCATACCTTCTTCGAAATGCTCGGCAACTGGTCGTTCGGCGATTACTTCAAGAAGGAAGCGATCGAGTGGGCGTGGGAATTGCTCACCACGGTCTGGAAGCTACCGGCCGAACGCCTGCTGGTGACCGTCTATCACAACGACGACGAAGCCTTCGGCGTCTGGCGCGACGTGATCGGCTTGCCGGAATCGCGCATCGTCCGCATTGGCGACAACAAGGGCGCACCCTACGCATCGGACAATTTCTGGCAGATGGCCGACACCGGTCCCTGCGGTCCCTGCACCGAGATCTTCTACGACCATGGCGAACACATCGCCGGTGGTCCGCCGGGTTCGCCCGACGAGGATGGCGATCGCTTCATCGAAATCTGGAACCTGGTGTTCATGCAGTTCGATCGCCAGACCGATGGCACGCTGGTGCCGCTGCCGGCGCCCTGCGTCGATACCGGCATGGGCCTCGAACGCCTCACCGCCGTGCTCCAGCACGTGCACAGCAATTACGAGATCGACCTGTTCCAGGCGTTGATCAAGCATGCCGCCGAACTCACCCATACCGGCGATCTCGACAACAAGTCGCTGCGGGTGATCGCAGATCACATTCGTGCATCCAGTTTCCTGATCGCCGATGGCGTGCTGCCGTCGAACGAAGGACGCGGCTACGTGCTGCGCCGGATCATCCGTCGCGCCCTGCGCCACGGCTGGATGCTGGGCATGAAGGACACCTTCTTCCACAAGCTGGTGCCGACGCTCGATGCGCTGATGGGCGAGGCCTATCCGGTGCTGCGCGAGAACGTCGCCACCATCGAACGCGCCTTGCGCGCCGAGGAAGAGCGCTTCGCCGAGACGCTCGATTCCGGCATGCGCATCTTCAATGACGTCGCCGGTCGCGCCGATGGCGTGATCCGTGGCGAAGACGCCTTCCGCCTCTACGACACCTACGGCTTCCCGCTCGATCTCACCCAGGACATGGCGCGCGAACGCGACATGTCGGTCGATGTCGACGGCTTCAACGCCGCGATGGCGCAGCAGAAGGAAACCGCGCGTGCTGCCGGCAAGTTCGGTGGCGGGCTGGTGATGCCGGCGGAACTGGCGTCGCAACTCGCGCCGACCGTCTTCCTCGGCTACGACCATCTTGATGGCGACGACCTGCAGGTCGTTGCGCTGTTGCAGGACGGCAGGCCGGTCGATCGCGCGGTGCCGGGTGAAGTGGTGGTGATTCTCGATCGCACGCCGTTCTACGCCGAATCCGGTGGACAGGTTGGCGACACCGGTGCGCTCAAGGGCGCGAATGCCGACATTTCCATTGCCGATACCCGCAAGCTGGCGGGCCAGTTCCATGCCCACGTCGGTGAGCTGAAGTCGGGCGAGTTGAAGGCCGGTGATCGTTTGCGTGGACAGGTCGATATCGGTCGTCGCACTTCGACCGTGCTCAACCACACTGCGACGCATCTGCTGCATGCGGCGCTGCGCCAGGTGCTGGGCACGCATGTCCAGCAGAAGGGCTCGCTGGTGGCGCCGGATCGCCTGCGGTTCGACTTCTCGCATTTCCAGCCGATGACTGCGGACGAGATCGCCGAGATCGAGCGCCGCGTCAATGTCGAAGTGCGTGCCAACCATGAAGGCGAAGTGCGCCAGATGGCGATGCAGGAAGCGCTCGACTTCGGCGCGATGGCGCTGTTCGGCGAGAAATACGGCGAGCAGGTGCGCGTGCTCAAGTTCGGCGATGATTCGATCGAACTGTGCGGCGGTACCCACGTGCGCCGGACTGGCGATATCGGACTGTTCAAGATCGTGTCGGAAGGCGGCGTCTCTGCCGGCGTGCGACGCATCGAGGCGGTGACCGGGCAATCGGCGCTGGACCATGTTGCGGAAGAGGAGCAGCGCCTCGCCGAGGCCGCGCAATTGCTGGGCGGCACCACCGGTGACGTTGCCGACAAGATTCGCGGCCTGATCGATCGCCAGCGCAAGGCCGAGCGTGAGCTGGAGTCGCTCAAGGCCAAGGCAGCCTCGGGCGCGGCGGGCGATCTCGTTGCCCAGGCGGTGGCCATCCCGGGTGGCAAGCTGCTGGCTGCGCGCGTCGAGGGTTTCGATGCCAAGTCGCTGCGTGACGCCGTGGACAGCCTCAAGCAGCAGCTCGGCGACGCCGCCATCCTGTTGGCCGGCGCCGACGGGCAGGGCAAGGTCGCGCTGGTCGCGGGCGTCAGCGGTGGCCTGCAGGGCCGGATCAAGGCCGGCGACTTGCTGAGTCAGGTGGCGACCCAGATCAACGGTCGCGGCGGCGGTCGCCCGGACATGGCCCAGGGTGGCGGCGATGACGTCGCGGAATTGCCGGCGATTCTCACCAAACTGGCGGATTGGGCCGCTCTGAAGGCGGCCTGAAGCGAAATCGACATTCAGCCCCGACAAGGGGCTGATCTGTTGGGATTTATGTGATTAGAATGTGCAGATTGCTGAACTAGTAAGTTCAGCCGGTATCCCCCGACCGACCGAATCTTGGAGAGTTGTCTCGATGTTGATTTTGACCCGCAGAGTCGGGGAAACCCTGATGATTGGAGACTCGGTGACCGTGACGGTCCTGGGCGTCAAGGGAAACCAGGTGCGTATTGGCATCACGGCGCCGAAGGATGTCGCGGTGCATCGGGAAGAGATCTATCAGAAGATCCAGAAGGACGACGACGCCCCCGTCGATCAGGAAGCCTGAGCCGACCGGTTCGCGTGCGCGGTTTACGCGAACCGCCTGCAACGGTATCCTAGCGACCCGGCCAAGCGCCGGAATCCAGAGTTCTACCCGGAAACGTGCCCGAGAGGCCGAAGGGGCTCCCCTGCTAAGGGAGTATGCGGTCAAAAGCTGCATCGAGGGTTCGAATCCCTCCGTTTCCGCCATCAAGAAATCGGCTTCCCAGTAGCAGGGCGCGCGGCGGCGCGTTGCGATTGCATTGCGCCGGGAGGTTAGTCGCGGCGCGGCATCACGTGCTGCAATGCCAGCATGATGTCGATGAAGTCGCGTTGCGCATCGGCGCGCAACGGTTCCAGCGGCGTCACCGAAACCCCATCGAGCGGCCAAGGCTGCGGATCGCCCGCGGCGTCGTTGATGCGCACGCCCGGTGTGTCGTGGATGACGTAGGTCCGGTCGTCGAGATGGCCGATCACCATCATCACGTGCCCGGGAATGAAGATCAGATCGCCCGGCTGTGCTTTCGCCAGTGCCGCGAGGCGCTGCGCGCGGGTGGAATGTTCGTCGAAGCGTTGCGTCTGCAACACCGGAGAATCGCGCTGGTCGCCAGTATTGCGCGCCAGCTGCACGCCGACGCTGCGGTAGACATCGGAGACGAAGCCGCTGCAATCGCGGGTGCCGTCGGCGTGGCCCCAGCCATAGGATTCGCCGAGCAGGCGAAAGGCTTGCGTGAGCAGATTGCGTTCGCTGTAGGGCAGGGCGCCGGCGACGGTGCTGCCGGCTGGTAGCGTGACTTCACGTTGCGCGAGCTGGCCATCGCTGCCACGCACCGGCAGGATCGCCTTGTTGCCATCGACGGTGACCGTCGTGCTCATGTCGAGTTGGCGGCCATCGGCCAGCAGATGCGGCGCGACTACGCGTTGGCTGGCGTTGCGCGCGAATGCTAGGACCTCGGCCTGCGAGGCGTAAGCCAGCGGTTCGCGATGCATCCACGCCTTGTAGGTCGGGCTGGCGACGAACAGCCAGCGGCCATCGCGGCTGGCGTGCAGCACCGCGACCGGCGTGCCCGGGAACAATGCGGTTTCCTGGAAGCGATCGATGCGCTCGCGGATGCCCTGCGCATTGCGGAAGACACGGATATCAGTGGGGAAGGTGCGGAGATCTGCGCGCTGGGTGACCACGGCCCAACGCACCTTCACTTGCGCCGGAATGTCGCCGAGCGCGCGACTGGCCATCCATGCGTCGATCTGGCTGTCGCCGATCGCGCCGCCATCCTTGCCGAGCAATCCCGACGGACGCTTGGCGAGTTGTTCGATCCAGCCACGCACGCGGCTTCCGTCCATCGTCGCCGGGAAGGCGTCGAGGCGATTGAAGGTGGGATCGCGCTGGAATTGTTCCGCATTGAGTGTCGCGACTTGCGCCGTATCGAGACGGATGCGATCGGCATCGGCGCTGCGCGCCAGCCAGTAGTCCGCGTGCAACTGCTGTGGCGAGACGCTGGGAACCTGCAATCCCGCGCTGCCGTTGCGCGCCGCGGCGACAGTTGCGAGTTGTGACGTTGGTGCAGGAGCGGGCGCCGGCGTCGCGCAGGCGGCGAGCAGCGTCGCGGTCAATCCGGCAACAAGGAAACGATGGCTACGCATTTGCCGTCTTCACCGTCGGGCTTGGCGCGGTGACCAGCGCATCGAGTTCTCCGCGGCGCCACGCGCTCACCGTTTCCGGCCACGTACCGGTGTCCTGCCATGCCTGCAGGATGCGTCGTGATGCCAGCACGCCTTCGGGCAATCCCAGCTCCTCGCTGCGTTTCGCCACGGCCGCCTGCAATGCCTGCAGCTGGCGACGGTCGCGGTTGCGATCGTCGATCACCAGCGGCATGCCGGCTTCGTCGGCGACGGCAATGGAGAGCGCCAGGGTGATGGCATCGGCCAGCGATTGCGGTGCTTTGGGCGTGCGTGCCAGCACTGCAGACACGGCGTCGCGGTCGACAGGATCGATGCGCGCGAGATCGATTGCCAGTTCCGGCGCGATCACCCAATTGCGCGGGAGATCGCGTTCCACGGCGCGATGGTCGCGCCAGCGCAGCAGGCGCATCAATCGCGTCTGCGCCGGAGGATCGAGTATCTGGGCGGCACGCACGCCGAGATGCGGCCACGGATCGGCGCGATGCTCGCGTGCGAGCTCGACCGCCAGCGCACAATCCTGTTCCAGCCATCCTTCGCGACCGAGTTCGTGCAGGCGCGCGGTCAGCGTGTCATGCAGGGCGAACAGATGGCGAACGTCATCGGCCGCATATTCGCGTTGGGCCGGCGTCAGCGGTCGTTGCAGCCAGTCGGTGCGGGTTTCGCCCTTGGCCAGCTCGACGCCGGTGATTTCGCGTACCAGGGCCTGGTAGCCCAGTCCCGCGCCCATGCCGGTCAGTGCGGCGGCGATCTGGGTATCGAACAGCGGCGCCGGCAGCGCTCCGCAGGCTTGGCGCAGCGCGATCAGGTCTTCGCCGGCGCTGTGCATCACCTTGAGGATCGAGGCGTCATCCAGCCATTCACGCAGCGCTTCCGGGATGCCGGAAACGCGCGGATCGACCAGCAGGATGCGGTCCGGCGTGGAGATCTGCACCAGCGCGAGCACGGGCCAGTAGGTGCGTTCGCGGATGAATTCGGTGTCGAGGCCAATGCGCGGTCCGGCTTCGCTGCGGAGTGTCCGCAGGATTGCCGGATCCCGGATCCATTCCGCGGCCGGCGCGTGTGTTTCGGTCATTGGGTGACAATAGCCGAAATGCAGCACGAGACGCGAATGCAGCGAATGACGACGGCAACCGGATGGTGGGCAATCCTCCTCGCCGGGCTGGTGCTGGCTGGCTGCGCACGGACGCCTTCGCAGGTGGATGCGGATTCGGCGGAAGCGCTGCGGCGCGGCATCGTCACCGTTGGTGGCGACGAACATTCGCATTACAACCTGAACTGGACGCCGCCGGTCGCGACGCTCGACGGTACGACCGTTGCCGATGCATTGCGCATGGCCGGACGCCAATTGCAGCGCGACCGCCTCTACCAGGATGCCGGTTCGACATTGCCGCTGGTGTTCGCGGTATTGCGGATCGACCCCGCCAACGCCACCGCGCTGGAGTTGCGCCAGCGTGCGATCCACCGATTGATTGCGCGTGGTGATGCCGCGATCCGCGACAACGCCAGCGACTGGCCGGGCGCCGCTGCGGAAGCGCACCAGGTCGCCGCGGTACTGCGGGTGGCGAATGCCAACGATCCCGATATCCAGCGTTACCTCGGTCGCCTCGATGCCTCGGATGGACTCGACGCGCTGCTGCTGCTCGGTGAGCGCGATCTTGCCGAAGGACGCTGGGGAGAGATCGGCGTCGGCGCCCGCACCGATTTCGGCGAGGTGCTGCGCAATCGTCCCGGCGACGTGCGTGCGATCGCCGGCTTGCAGCGGACCCGCGACGCGATGATCGCGCGGGCCCAGGTCGCCGCCGATGCCCACGATTACGCCAACGTGGTGACGTGGATGCATCATGCGCAGGCCGCGGATGGCGATCCGCGGGTCATCGCCGCGGCATGGCGACGCTTCGAACAGCAGCGCGTGCAGCAGGTGCAATCGATGTATGTCGATGCGCGGATTCGCCTGCAGGATCCGTCGCAACGCGGCGCGATCGACGCGGCGCGCGCATTGCTGCTGGAAATGCGCCGGGTTGCGGTGACGGACGACGGTTCGGTTGCCGATCTTGCGCGACGGATCGATCTCGCGACCCATTACGGACAATTCGCGCCCGGACAGGAATTCAGCGAAGCCCTGCGCGTCGGCGGCACCGCGCCATTGATGCGGGTGGTGCCGATCGGCAGTTTCATGATGGGCGCGGATCCGCATGAACCCGGCCCGAGCAAGGCCGAGTCGCCAGCACACCGGGTGACGTTCATGCGCGGCTTCGCCCTGGGTGAAACCGAGGTGCGGGTCGACGATTACGCCCGTTTCGTCGCGGCCACCGGATATCGCACGCGTGCCGAACGCCGCGGCAATTCGATTGTCTATGACGAGCGCAGCGGTAATTTCGCCCGCCGCAGTGGCGTGAGCTGGCGCGACGATTACACCGGACGACCGGCGCGCGGCGACCTGCCGGTGTTACACCTCGACGTGCGCGATGCCGAGGCCTACATCGATTGGCTGCGCACCCAGACCGGGCGTGCCTACCACCTGCCGACCGAGGCCGAATTCGAATACGCCTTGCGCGCCGGCGGGGCCGGGAAGTTCCCATGGGGCGATGGCGCGCCGCCGCACGGCGCGGGCAACCTGACCGGTGCACTCGATGTCTCACCGAGCGGGCATCGCTGGGCCAACGCCTTCCGCGGATACGGCGACGGCTACTGGGGGCCGGCGCCGGTGGCGCGCGATGCGGCGAATGCATTCGGTCTTCACGATCTTGCCGGCAATGTCAGCGAGTGGGTCGCCGACTGCTGGCACCAGGGCTACCGTCGCGCGCCTGCCGATGGCGCGGCGTGGTTCAATCCGGGCTGCCGCAGCCGGGTGGTGCGCGGCGGATCATGGGCGGGCGCGCCGGATCAGGTACGCTCGTCGTGGCGCGTGGCGCAGGCCGGCGACATCACCAATGCGCGCACGGGTTTTCGTGTTGCGCGCGATCTTTGAGAACAGGGAATTCCAGGAGAGCCACCATGCAGATCGATCCCGAAGGCCAGTACCCGCAGCGACGCGGATTCGGATTCAACCCGCGACTGATCATCGTCCTGCTGATCGCGCTGTACGGCGCCTACAAATGGTTCTCCTCGGCGCAGATCCAGCCCGAGACGGGAGAGAAGGTCCATATCGATGCCAGCATCACGCCGCAACAGGAATCGGCGATGGGCCTGCAGGCCTATCAGGAAGTGATGCAGCAGGAGCAGCCGGTCGATCCCAATTCGCAGCTCGCGCAGCAGGTGCGCGCGGTGGCGGCGCGCCTGATCAAGGTGATCCCGGCGGTCGAAGACCAGCTGGCGAAGGAGCATGGCGGCCAGTCGCAGCACGTCGAGAACAGCTTCAGCTGGGACGTGAACGTGCTGAAGTCCGACCAGGTGAATGCCTTCTGCCTGCCGGGTGGCAAGATCGCGGTCTATACCGGCCTGATCCCGGTGGCGCAGAACGCCGATGCGATCGCGGTCGTGCTCGGCCACGAAATCACCCATGCGTTGTTGCGCCATGGCGCGCAGCGCATGACGCGGCAGAACCTCGAGAAGCTTGGCGCGATGGCCGGTGCGGTCAGCGGCATCGACCCCAACCTGCAGAACGCGGTGTTCTCGGCCTACGGCGTGACCTCTCAATTGCCCTATGCGCGCAAGCAGGAAACCCAGGCCGATGAAATGGGCTTGATGCTGGCGGCGGCCGCCTGCTTCGATCCGCAACAGGCGATCCCGTTGTGGCAGCGCATGGAGCAGGGCGAGCAGGGCAATGCGCCGCCGGAATACGCATCGACCCACCCGAGTGCCGGCACCCGTATCGCCGACCTGCAGCGCTTGATGCCGAAGGCGATGGAGTATCGCGCGCAATTCTGTGGCGGCGGCAACGGCGCCAGCGGTTCGACGCGATAAGTTCGATCAGTCCGGACGTGGTGCCGCCATCACCCGCTTGATGGCCGGCACCAGCGTCTGCATACGGTTCTTGTCGACCAGCGCCGCTGCGCGCGACAACACCGGCTGCAGGATCGGATCACCATCGGGTGAACCGACGCAGAACACCAATGGCGTCTTCGGCCAGGCAGCGGTGACGAGTTCGAGGATTTCTGCGCCGTGCAGCCCCGGCAGCCGCGAATCGCACAACACCAGGTCGGGCGGGGGATTCGCCAGCATCCGCGACAGTGCTTGCCGCGTGTCCGCCCAATCGAATCGCAGTGATGGCCATTCGCCCAGCAATTCCAGGCGGATCAGCTCGGCATCGCTGTCCATGTCCTCGATCAACAGGATGTGCATGGAGCGTGTCTGGTTCAGTGGCCCGGCGTTGGCGCGAGAGTACCCCAGAGCTTGCCGATGGTGCCGACGATGTCGAAGTAGCGATCGAGGTCGTGCGGCTTGACCAGGTAGGCATTCGCGCCCGGATTGCGGTCGCGGGCCAGTTCGACTTCTTCCGACGACGACGACAGGATCACCACCGGGAGGTGGCGGAATCCGTCTTCCATGCGCAGCGCATGCAGCACTTCCAGGCCGGTCATGCGCGGCATGTGGATATCGAGCAGGACCAGGGCAGGATCATCGCCCGTGCGCCCGGCATAGCGTCCGCAGCGATGCAGGTAGTCGAGCGCCTCGACACCGTCGTGGACATGAACGATGGGATTGGCCACCTGCGCCTCGTGCAGCGCGCCGATGGTCATTTCCGCATCGCTTGCGGTGTCTTCGACCAGGAGAATGGGTCCGACAACATCCATGAATCGATCCCGAGACAGGTTCATGGCCCGATTATGCGGAGCGGATGCGAAGACGAGGCGAAGACGGTGCCGGCCTCGGCTACCATGAAGGTTTCAGCCGAAACGAGACGTGTCATGGCCGTATCCCGGATGCTGTGCCTTCCGCTGTTTGCCGTCGTTGGCGTTGCCGCGGCCGCCGATCGCACCATGACTTCGGGCCTCGGTATGAGTCCTGAACAGAAGGCGGTGGTGTTCGAACAGGCGGATCTCGCGTTCGCCGTCGATCCCGCTGCGAAATCGTTGGGCGGCGACGCCACGTTGACCTTCCGCGCGAAGTCCCCATTATCGCGTTTCGCGCTGGAGCTCGATCCGCGTTATGCGATTTCGGCATTTGATGTCGATGGCGTCGCGCTGGCGGCGAAGGATCGTCCGAACAATGAAGGCCGCATCGAATTCGCACTGCCCAAACCAGTGGCGGCGGGTGGCAGCTTCAAGGTGCATGTCCGTTACGACGGCAAGCCGCTGGTGGCCAAGCGCGCGCCGTGGGATGGCGGCATCGTCTGGGCGACCGCGCCGACCGGCGAGCCGTGGGTGGCGACGGCGGTGGAAGGCGAGGGTTGCGACCTGCTGTGGCCGTGCATCGATCATCCGATGGGCAAGCCGCTGCGGGTGATCCAGCACATCACCGTGCCCGCGGGATTGACTGCCGCAAGCAACGGACGCCTGCTTGGCGTCGACAAGAACGACAAGACGTGGACATGGAATTGGTCGGCGCGCCAACCGGATACCTATGCCGTCGCGCTCAACATCGGCCCGTACGAATTGTTGCAGAGCGAATACCGCAGTCGTTTCGGCAATGCGATGCCGATGGATTTCTACTACCTGCGCGGAAACCGCGGCAAGGCCGAAGGTCTCTACGCCGAGCTGCCGAAGATGCTCGATTTCTTCGAGGAAGTGGTCGGTCCCTATCCGTGGAGCGACGACAAGGTCGGCGTGGTCGAAACGCCGCACCTCGGCATGGAACACCAGACCATCAATGCCTACGGCAACGACTACAAGAAGGACATCAACGGCTACGACTGGCTGATGCAGCACGAGTTCGCCCACGAGTGGTTCGGCAACCAGATGACCAATGCCGACTACGACGATTTCTGGCTGCACGAAGGCTTCGCGATGTACATGCAGCCGCTGTACCTGGAATGGCTGCGCGGGCACATGTATTACGACGCCGAAATGCTGCGCCAGCGCGGCCTGATCGCCGGCAAGCACCCGATGGTGTCCGGTCGCAGCCGTCCGAACGGAACCGCGGAATCGGAAGCGATCGATCCCGGCACCGATGTCTACTACAAGGGCGCGTGGATTCTCCATACCTTGCGCCACCAGATCGGCGATCGCGCCTTCCGCGCGTCGATGCGGATGCTGGTGTACGGGCGCCTCGATCCCAAGCCGGGCAATTTCAAGCCGCGTTACGCCACCAGCAAGGACTACGTCGATGCCGTCAATCGCATCACCGGCAAGGACTGGAACTGGTTCTTCGATGTCTACCTGCATAGCGCGGTGATGCCGCGCCTCGACGTGGAGCGTGCCGGCGGCAAGTTGAAGCTGCACTGGACCACCGATGGCGATCGCCCGTTCCCGTTGCCGGTGGAGGTCCGCGTCGGCGAGCGCAGGGTCCGCGTGCCGATGACGCAAGGCCGGGGTGAAGTCGCGATCGCCGCGAACGAGAGCTACACCATCGATCCCGACAACATGGTCCTGCGCGACGCCCCGGAAATCGGGACGTGGAAGGCCGATGCCGCCGCGCGCGCCAAGGCCGCAGCAAGCAAGACCAAGGAGAGCAAGTGATGGGGGCATTGAGTTCGCCAACGGTGCTGCGCTTCCTCGCGCTGCTGACCGTTTCCAACGTCTTCATGAACCTGGCGTGGTACGGGCACCTGAAGTTCAAGGGCAGCCCGTTGTGGATCGTGATCCTCGCGAGCTGGGGCCTGGCGTTCTTCGAGTACTGCTTCCAGGTGCCCGGCAACCGCATCGGTTCAGGCGTGATGAGCGTGTTCCAGCTGAAGATCCTGCAGGAATGCATCACCCTGGTGGTGTTCGTGGTCTTTGCCTGGCTGGCGTTCGGCGAGCGCCTGCGCTGGAACCACGCCGCGGCCTTCGCCTGTGTGCTGGCGGCGGTGGCGTTCACCTTCGCCGGGGGACGCCAGGGCTGAGTCGCGTAAAATCGCCGGCATGGACGCCGTGCTCAATATCACCGCCTATCGTTTCGTCGACATCGCCGATGTCGATGCCGTGATCGCGCATGTGCGCGCGTTGGCGGAAGCGCGGGGATTGCGCGGCACCGTGCTGGTCGCGCCGGAAGGCATCAATATTTTTCTCGCCGGTGACGAGGCTGGCGTCGAAGGATTCCTTGCCGCCATGCAGGAAGACGGGCGCTTCACGCATCTCGAGGTCAAGCGCAGCTGGAGCCAACACGTGCCGTTCGCGAAACTGAAGGTCAAGCGCAAGCAGGAAATCATCGCGTTTGCGGGGCGTCCTGCCGCAGTCGGTGCGCGGCGCGCGCCGGCAGTGGAGGCGAGGGATCTCGCGCGCTGGTTGCGCACCGGCCATGACGACGATGGCCGCCGCGTGGCGCTGCTCGATACCCGCAATCGCGAGGAGGTCGGCTACGGGACCTTCCACGATGCGGTGACGTTGCCGATCGACAACTTCAACGATCTTCCGGCGGCCATTGACGATGTGCGTGGGCAGCTCGCCGACGCCACCGTGGTGAGCTTCTGCACCGGTGGCGTGCGTTGCGAAAAAGCGGCCCCGTGGTTGCACGATGCCGGGATCGATCATGTATTCCAGCTCGAAGGCGGTATCCTCCGCTACTTCGAGGACGTCGGTGGCGAAGGCTACGACGGCGGTTGCTTCGTCTTCGACGAACGCATCGCGCTCGATCCCGCGCTCAAACCGTTGCGCGATGTCGCGGTGGAGACGGTGGCATGACGGTGGCAATGGTGATCGGCATCGTCATCCTGATCGTGTTGATCTGGCTCGCGCTCAAGGTCGTCGGCTTCGTGGCGAAGCTCGCCCTCTACGTCGCGATGGCGCTGGTCGCGTACTGGCTGTTCGCGCAGGCCTTCGGCTTGCCGTTCCCGAATCTGCACGAATACATCCCCGCGACTGCAGGGATGCATTGATTCGTTTGTAGGTTACTCGCGCGGAAAGCGCGGCTTGCGCGGTGCGCCGAACGACGGCTTCTTGCCGAAACCTTCCTTCTTGAACGGCGGGCGCTTGCGCACCGGGGCGTCGATGTCGCCGTCTTCGGCCACGCGCATCTTCAGTTGCTGGCCGCCGACGCGGACCTTCTTGAGATGGGCGAGCAGTTCCGGCGGCATGCCTTCCGGCAGGTCGACCAGCGAATAGTCGTCGCGGATGTCGACGCGGCCGATGTGGCGCGCATCTAGTTCGGCTTCGTTGGCGATGGCGCCGACGATGTTGCCCGGCTTGATGTGATGGCTGTGACCGACGTCGATGCGGTAGGTGATCATGCCGGCATCGTCGCCAGGCGCGCGCGGCGTGCGCTCGCGTGGGGCGCGCTCGGGGCGTTCGCCACGCTCCGGACGTTCACTGCGTTCAAAGCGATCGCCACGTTGCGGGCGATCTTCACGCTGTGAGCGATCGCCACGCGGTTCGAACTTGCGCGCGGGTGCTTCCTGAATGTCGCGGGCATCCAGCAGCAATGGCGTCTTGCCCTGCAGCAGGTGTGCCAGCGCGGCGGCGACGTCGGCCATCGGCACGTTGCGGTCGCGTTCGAAGGTTTCCAGCAGGTCGCGATAACTCGGTAGGCCGGGGTTTTCCAGCTCGGCCTGGACGCGATCGAAGAATTTCTCGACGCGGCGCTCGTTGACGGTCGCCACGGTCGGCAATTGCATCTGTTCGATCTTCTGCCGGGTCGTGCGCTCGATCGCGCCGAGCATGCCGCGTTCGCGCGGGGCGACGAACAGGATCGCCTCGCCCTTGCGCCCGGCGCGGCCAGTGCGGCCGATGCGATGGACGTAGCTCTCAGTGTCGTAGGGGATGTCGTAGTTCACCACGTGGCTGATGCGATCCACGTCGAGGCCGCGCGCGGCGACGTCGGTGGCCACCAGCACGTCGATCTGGCCATCCTTGAGGCGCTGGATGGTGCGTTCGCGCATCTTCTGCTCGACGTCGCCATTGATCGCCGCCGCCCGGAAACCGCGAGCTGCCAGTTTCTCCGCCAGCTCCTCGGTGCCGAGCTTGGTGCGCGCGAAGATGATCATGCCGTCGAACGGCTCGGCTTCGAGGATGCGGGTCAGGGCATCGAGCTTGTTGATGCCGCTGACCATCCAGTAGCGCTGGCGGATGTTCTCGGCCGTGGAGGTCTGCGACTTGATCGCGATTTCGACCGGATCCTTGAGGTAGGTCTGGGCGATGCGCTTGATCTGCGCCGGCATCGTCGCCGAGAACAGTGCGACCTGGCGTGTCGGCGGGGTTTTCTTCAGCACCGCCTCGACGTCGTCGATGAAACCCATCCGCAGCATTTCGTCGGCTTCATCCAGCACCAGGCAACGCAGTTGCGACAGGTCGAGCGAACCGCGGTCGAGATGGTCGATCACGCGACCAGGCGTTCCCACCACCACGTGGACGCCACGCTTCAATGCCGCGAGCTGCGGCTGATAGCTCTGGCCGCCGTAGATCGGCAACACGTGGAAACCGGGGATATGGTGTGCGTATTTCTGGAAGGCTTCGGCGACCTGGATCGCCAGTTCGCGGGTCGGCGCCAGCACCAGCACCTGCGGCTTGGTCGCGGCCGAATCCAGCCGGGTCAGCGCGGGCAGCGCGAAGGCAGCGGTCTTGCCGGTGCCGGTCTGGGCCGTGCCGAGCACGTCGCGGCCGGCCAGCAGCGGCGGAATGGTCGCGGCCTGGATCGGCGAAGGGGTCTCGTAGCCGATGTCCTTGAGGGCATGCAGCAGGGACTCGGGCAGGCCTAGATCGGTGAATTTGGGGGGAGTGACGGTGGATTCGGCGCTCATGGCTCTCTCTGGGCGTGGGGCGCCGGGAAATGGGGGCGCATATTGTACGCGAGTGGCCGACCTTCGGCCCGGGATGCACTTGCGCGTGGCGGGCGGCATCCCCAGTTTCCCTGAATGGAATATACGGTATTTGGTGTGGCCTGATGGCAAACCTGCACTTCAACAACGCATTCCTGCGGGTTTTGCCCGGCGATCCCGATGGCCGCAATGTCGTGCGCGAAGTGCGCGGAGCGTTGTGGTCCGAAGTCATGCCGACAGCGGTGGCCGCACCGCGATTGCTCGCATATTCGCCGGAAATGGCCGCGACGCTCGGTTTCGACGACGAAGCGGTCGCCAGCGCGGAGTTCGCCGAAGTCTTTGCCGGCAACCGCCTGCTCGACGGCATGCGTCCATACGCCAGCAATTACGGCGGTCACCAGTTCGGGCAATGGGCTGGGCAGTTGGGCGATGGCCGCGCGATCACGCTCGGGACCGTCATCGGCAGTGACGGACAGGATTGGGAGTTGCAACTCAAGGGCGCGGGCAAGACGCCGTACTCGCGCCATGCCGACGGTCGCGCGGTGTTGCGCTCGTCGGTGCGCGAATTCCTCTGCAGCGAGGCGATGCACCATCTCGGGATCCCGACCACCCGCGCGCTGAGCCTGGTCACGACAGGCGAGGAAGTATTGCGCGACATGTTCTACGACGGTCACCCCGAGATGGAGCCGGGTGCGGTGGTCTGCCGGGTTGCGCCGTCGTTCCTGCGCTTCGGGCATTTCGAATTGCCGAGCGCGCGTAGCGAAGTGGACCTGTTGCGCACGCTGGTCGATTTCGCCATCGGTCGCCATTTCCCGGAATTGAAGGCATCGCCGGCAGAGCATCGTGTCGGCGACTGGTTCGCCGAAGTCTGCCGGCGCACCGCGCGACTGGTCGCGGGATGGATGCGCGTCGGCTTCGTCCATGGCGTGCTCAACACCGACAACATGTCGATCCTCGGCCTCACCATCGACTACGGTCCCTACGGCTGGATCGACGACTACGATCCCGACTTCACTCCCAACACCACCGATGCGCAGGGCCGGCGCTATCGCTTCGACTGGCAACCGCGCGTCGCCTACTGGAACCTGACGCAGCTGGCGCGTGCGTTGTCGCCGTTGTTCGATGACGTGGCGCCGTTGCAGGCCGGGCTCGATGCGTTCGCCGCGACATACGCTGAAGCAGAGCGTGGGAATATCGCCGGAAAGCTGGGGTTGTCCGAATGCCGTGACAACGATCTGGTGTTGATGGCCGATCTGCGGTCGTGGATGCAGGCCGCCGAGGCCGACATGACGATGGTGTTCCGCACGTTGTCGGATCTCCCGGCGGATGCGTTGACCGTCGATGCCTTCGATGACGTCCACTACGATGCCGCGAAACGCGTCGCCGCGGCCGAACAGTTGCAGGCGTGGCTACGGCGTTACCGCCAACGTCTTGCCGACGATCCGCTCGATGCGACGACGCGCCGCGACCGGATGCGTGCGGTCAATCCGAAATACATCCTACGCAACTGGCTGGCGCAACGCGCGATCGAACGCGCGCAACAGGGCGATCCGTCAGGTGTCCTCGAATTGCTGGATGTGATGCGACATCCCTACGACGACCAGCCCGGACGCGAAGCGTTCGCGGGCAAGCGCCCGGAATGGGCGCGCGATCGCGCCGGTTGCTCGATGCTGTCCTGCAGTTCCTGATCGTTACTGCAGGAAGAAGGGCACGAAGGCGGTGTCCTGCTCCTGCCAGAACGCGCGGACATCGCGCAGCACGCCGGCCAGCGCAGGGATCAGCGGGTCGTGGACATGGTCGATGAAGCCGCGGGCATCGATCACCAATGCATAGCCGTCGGCCGGCCACCATTCGAGATCGCGCAGGGCATCGGCGAGCGCGTCCCAGTTCGCTCCGAATGGAGGCGGTTCGGGAAAGCGCATCGCGGCGGCCATGCGCGCCATCAGTTCCGCCTTGTCGCGGCATCCCTTCAGCGAGACGTCGATGCAGGCCAGGCCGTTGCGCTCGAGGTCGTCGTGCAGCCTCGGCAATTCGTCGGCGTCGATGCGCACGGCGAGGTCGATCGGGAACAGTGGGGCATGGAGGCTCATGACGATGAAGGATCGATGCGACGGAAACTGCGGTAATGGTCGTCGGTGTAGTACCAGACCTGCGGCGGCGTGCCACCGGTGATGATGCGACGGGTGCCGCGCGTTGGCGCGCCCGGCGTCACCACTGTGTATTCGTGGTAGTAGCCGTAGGGGTGGTCGGGCAGGCGGCCTTCGCGATTGCCGAAGACCACGCCATCCTGGCGATAGGGGAACGGGCCGCCCTGGGCGATCAGGCGCAAGGTGTCGCGGGCTTCAGGCGGAAATCCTGCATTCGCGGTGGTTGCGCCGGCGGTGTCGTGCGAACGCCCGGACAACGGTGGCAACGGATGCGCGTCCGCAGTGGTCCGTCCGGGGAGCGATGTCGATTGCTGCGCGATGACGGCGGTCGACCCGCCGCCATGACTGCGATGCCACCAGATGGCGAAGAACAGCAGGGCGAGGATCGCCAGCCATGGCCAGATCGGGCGGCGATTGGGATTTGGCGTGTTCATGGCGTCGCGTCGGTGCGATAGACCGGATACAGGCGCAGGGCCTGGTCATAGGCCGGATGGCGACGATAGAAGAAGTCGAGGCGCGCGCGCGGTGATTTCGCGAAGTCGGCGTCATTCTTCAGGCGTTGCTCGAACTCCCGCTTCAGCGCCGGATCGTTCGCCAGCATCTTGATGGCTTCCTGCTCGGCCACGTACGCCTCCATGTACTCCTTGGATTCGAAAGCGTTGTTCATCTCGCCCCAGGCCACCAATGCGTCGGGCGCTTGCGGCTCCAGCAATCCCATCAGCAGCCGCGACTTCGGCTGGGCGATCGGCACGAACAGCGCTCCCGCCACCAGGTCGTGATGTTCCGGCGTCCAGTGTCCGGTCAGCGTGAGCGGCTGATGGCCTTCGAAGGAATTGCCGCCGAACTTGGCGCTGTCGGCACGGAAGGTTTCGACCGATGCATTCGGCAGCGCCTTGCCGAGCCTGCGGTATTCGATGCCATGCACCTTCAGTTTCGGTTCGACGACTGAAGCCCACGCCGCTGGTACGAGATAGCCCGCGCGCGGTGCGGCGACTTCGGCGTCGGCAACCACGTGGTCCTTGAGCGGGATGCGCCAGACCTGCGGCTTCGACTCGTCGTACTCGGTCATCGTGCCGCCGGAAATGTCGGACTTGCGGCGCTCGTAGGCATAGCCCTTGAAGTCGATCATGCGCGCGTCGTCGGTGGTGCGATAGCTCAACGCCACTGGCGTGCCCGCGAGCTTGCGCGCGCGCTGGTCGGCGGCGTGGGCGGCGGCCAGCCATCGCTTGCCGTTGGCGGCAGTGAGCTCGACCAGGTCGACGATGCCGTTGCGGGTGATGCGCACGCGTTCCGGATAGGTGCGCCAGGAATGCGTCTCCAGCAGGATGCCGACACGATTGCGCAGCTGGTAATAGCCGTTCGAGAAGCGCGGCGTCGACGGACCTTCGATGAAACCGGATTTCGGATCATCGTCCTCGACGAACGACGGATAGAAACCCAGCGGCTGCGATCCCTGCGCGGCCAGACGTTCCAGCAAACCGTCCTTCACCGCGCGACCTACGTTGCGCAATTCCATGTCGCCGGAATTCACCGGTTCTCCGGTGATCGAGACGTCGTGCTGGAACTTGGCGCCGTCGGTGACGTGCAAGTCGATCTCCACCAGCGGGTCCCAGGCGTTGTCGAGTCGCAACAGCGCCTGCATTTCCGGTGCGTCGGCCTTCATGTAATCGCGGTTGAGGTTGTAGCGTTGCGCGGTCACGCGGAAGCCCATTTCCTCCGGACCGCGCTGGTTGGGACGATTCCACGCGCGGAAATTCTCGTGGCCATCGACATTGAACACGGGCACGAACAGCAGCACCACGCGGTCGAGCGCGCCCTTCGCGGCCTTGCCCTGCAGCATTTCGCGGATGGCGAGGAACCCCGCGTCCTTGCCGTCGATCTCGCCGGCGTGGATGCCGCCTTGCGCCAGCACCACCGGCAGTCCTTTCGCGCGCGCGGCTTCGGGCGTCAATGCGCCGGAAGTGGAGATCGCCAGCGCCTTCATCGGGCGTCCTTCCGGCGTGGTGCCGAAATCGAAGCAACGCACCGCCTTGGGATACTTCGCCTGGAAGTCGCGGCAAAGCGCGATCACCTCGTCGTAGCGGCCGGTGCGCAGGAAGCCGCTGCGCTCCGACACCGTGGTGAGATCGCTGGATGCCGACGCGACAAGCGGAAATGCAGCGGACAGCATCAGGGAGGAGAAGGCGAGAGGGCGCATGGCGAGCGTCTTGGGATTGGATCGCGCGATGTTAACGCGCCGCGACGGTGACCTGCTTATGCCATTGGATCGATGCGATTTTCACGCGGCACTCACGCCGACCGACTGTTTGCTCACGCACAATAGTTGGATGGCGGCAGGGGTGGCGCCACGGGGGCTCATTGAAAACGCAAGGCAGGACAGGCTGCGCCATGACGATCACGATCCACCACGTGCCGGAGACCCGGAGATTCACCACCATGGTCGACGGCCACGAGGGATACATCGAGTATTCGCGACACGGCGATGTCCTGTCGATCGATCACACCATCGTGCCATCGGCCATCGGGGGGCGCGGTATCGCCGGGGAACTGGTGAAAGCAGGCGTGGACTATGCGCGTGCCGAGGGCCTGAAGGTGCATCCGGCCTGTTCCTATGCTGATGCGTGGATGCGACGGCATCCCGAATACGACGCGTTGAGGGTGTGATGCCAAAAGGCGATCTTCCCCGCGCGAAATTGATGGTCGCCATGCTGGCATGCACCGTCGTGCTGGCTGCCTCCTGCAAGCGCGAACAGCCTGCGAATGCGCCGACCGCGACTGCCGCGCCACCCGCCGCGGCGGTCGCGCCGATGGTCCTGCAGGATCAGATCGAACACACGCCGACCTATCTGCTCGGCATCACTTACCCCAAGGGCATGGTGCTGCCATCCGGACTGGCGCGCGAGATGAAGGTCTATGCCGACGCTTCGCGCAAGCGGCTGGTCGATGCGGCGGCACCGCACAAGGCCGGTGATGCCGGCGTGCCCTATGACATGAGCCTCGAGTTCCGCCAGATCGTGCCGCAGGCGCATGGACTGATCGCGATCGCCGCGGACGGCAGCCTCTACAGCGGCGGCGCCCAGGGCGATCCGTTGATCCGGCGTTTCCTCTGGGACGCGCAGGGCGGCAGCCTGATCCGCGCCCAGGACCTGCTCACCGGCGATGCCGGTTGGGTCACCATCTCCAACAGCGTGCGCGAGACCCTGATCGGACAGATCCGCGCACGCATGGAAGACGACAAGCAGGCGCCGGAAGAGGTCGACAAGGCGATCGCGAAGATGAAATCGATCGTCGAGGCAGGCACCCAGCCCGCCGCCAGCGAGTTCAGCGAGTTCGAACCGATGATCGATGCTGGGGGCAAGCTGGTTGGCCTGACCTTCGTGTTCCCGCCGTACCAGGTCGCCGGTTATTCCGATGGCATCCAGCGCGCCGATGTTCCGGTGGCGGTGTTCCAGCAATACCTCAATCCGAAATACCGCGGCCTGTTCGAATGATTGCGGGCTGATCCTCGTCGCTGAAATGGAAAACGCCGGCATTGCCGGCGTTTTCGTTTGCGACGCGGGGGGCCGTCACTTCTTCGTAGCGGGCTCGCTCGTCAGTCCGCGACGTTCCAGCAGCGGCTGGATGTCGGGCTTGCCGCCGTAGAACTTCTCGAACAGTTCCATCGCGTCGACGCTGCCGCCGCGCGACAGCAGCATCGAGCGGAAACGGTCGCCGTTGGCGCGGGTCAGGCCGCCGTGGTCGCGGATCCACTTCGCGGTGTCGGCGTCCAGCACTTCCGACCAGATGTAGGCGTAGTAGCCGGCGGCGTAGCCTTCCATGATGTGCTTGAAGTACGGCGTGCGATAACGCGGCGGCACCGGCGCGTAGTCGAGGCCGATGTCCTTCAGCGACTTCGCCTCGTAGGCCATCACGCCGCTCGCTTCCGGAACCGACGCGGCCGGGATCTGGTGCCACTTCTGGTCGAGCATCGCGGCGCCGAGGTATTCGCTGGTCTTGAAGCCTTCGTTGAACTTCGATGCCGCCATCACCTTGTCGAGCAGCGCCTTCGGCAAGGGTTCGCCGGTCTGCCAGTGTTTGGCGTAGTTGGCGAGCACTGTCGGGTCGTCCATCCACATCTCGTTGACCTGGGACGGATATTCGACGAAGTCGCGCGGGACGTTGGTGCCGGCGAAGTAGGGGTATTTCACGTTCGAGAACATGCCGTGCAGCACGTGGCCGAATTCATGGAAAGCACCGTTGACGTCGTCCCAGGTCATCAGCGACGGCTTGCCCGCGGTCGGCTTGGTGACGTTGAGATGGAACGCGATCACCGGCTTGGTGCCCATCAGGTCGGACTGGTCGACGTAGGAGCTCATCCATGCGCCGCCCTGCTTGGAGGAGCGCGCGTAGGGATCGACGATGATGATGGCGAGCTTGCTGCCGTCCTCGTTGAAGACGTCATAGGTCTGGACGTCTTCCTGGTACACCGGCAGGTCGGTGCGGCGCTTGAAGTTCAACCCGTACAGTTTGTTGGCGGCGAAGAACACGCCGTTGTTGAGCACGTTGTTGAATTCGAGATAGGGCTTGATCTCGTTTTCGTCGTAGTCGTACTGGGCCTTGCGCACCTTCTCGGTATAGAACGCCCAGTCCCACGGCTCCAGCTTGAAGGTCGGCTGGCCCTTGGCCTTCTGCTCGCTGTCGATCATCGCCTGCAGCACGGCGCCTTCCTTGCGGGCATTGGCGACTGCAATGGGCGCGATCTTGTCGAGCATCGCGTTGACCGCCTGCGGATTCTTCGCGGTTTCGTCGGCCAGCGCGAACGAGGCGTAATCGGCATAGCCCATGATCGCGGCGCGTTCGGCGCGCAACTTCATCAGGCGCGAGATCGGCGCGGTGTTGTCGAACTCGCCACCGCGACTGCCGCGCACGATCGACGCGTTGTGGATCTTCTCGCGCAGCGCGCGATTCTCCAGCTGCGCTTCCAGCGGCTGGCCGGTGGTGTTGACCAGCGCGATGCGGAACTTGCCGGGCTGGCCCTTGGCCTTGGCGTCGTCGGCGAGGCCCTGGATCTGTTCGTCGGTGAGGCCGGCGAGCTCGGCGCGGTTGTCGACGAACACCGCCGAGGCATTGGCCTCGGCCAGCACGTTCTGCGTGAGCTTGGTCTGCAAGCCGGCGACTTCGGCGTTGATCGCCTTGACGCGTTCCTTCTGCTGCGGCGTCAGGTCGGCGCCGGCGTGCTTGAAGTCCTCGAAATAGCGCTCGACCAGGCGCGTGCCCTGCGGATCCAGGCCCAGCTTGGCGCGTTCGTCGTACAGCGTCTTGATGCGCTGGAACAGCTTGCCGTTGAGATAGGTGCTGTCGCGGTGTGCGGCGAACTTCGGTGAGTACTCGGCGTCGAGCTTGTCGAGGTCGGGATTGGTATTGGCGCTGGTCAGGTTGGAAAACACATAGGTCGCGCGCGACAAGATGCGGCCGCTCTTCTCCATCGCCAGGATGGTGTTGTCAAAGGTCGGTTTCGCCGGATTGTTGGCGATCGCCTCGACTTCCTTCTTCTGCTCGGCCATGCCGCGGTCGAAGGCGGGGGCGAAATCGCCGGCCTTGATCTTGTCGAACTGCGGGAAGCCGAATTCGAGCGTGCTGTCCTGGAAGAACGGGTTGGAGCTGGCTGCAGGCATGGCGTGTCCCGGTTTCTTGGTGGCTGCGTAGGACGGATGATCGACCGTGGCGCCGAATACCAGGGTGAGGGCGATTGCGGCGGCAAGCGAAGTGCGGGTAGGCAGGAGCATGGGCGGATTCCCGATTGGTGCGGAAAACGCCCAGATTACCGCAGCTGGCCTGCCCAGGCCGTGGCGCCGGGCGAACGGGTGGTCGGCCTTGATCCACCCCGGGGCGGACGGTAACCTGCCACCATGAGCGTGAATGTTGTCGAGATGAACCCCGTGGACGCTGTCGAGGTGATCTCCCGGGACGATCTCAGCGTCAGGAAATCATTTCCACCCGGCATGTTGCGGTTGCAGGTGAAGGGTGTCGAGAACTACGCCAATACCATCGCCTACTGGCGCGTGATCATCGGTGAGCTGCAGGGCGGCGCCTTGACGCGGGTGTTGCTGGTGGACGAATTGCGCGGGCTGCCGCTGTTCGAGCGGGATTGGCTGGAGCTGGTGGTGATGATGGAAGGCGTCGGCCTGGACAAGGCCCGCATCGCCCACGTCAAGCCGAACGGTCGCAACGAGATCGAGTTCTGCGAAATCTATGCGCGCGATGCCGGCATCGACGCCCGCGTGTTCCTGCGCGAGAAGGATGCGATCGATTGGCTCCGCGCCAGAGGCGCCTGAAAGGTCACTTCTCGACGAAGGCGCGTTCGAACACGTAGTCGCCGGCCTGGCCGATCTTCGGCGAGACCTTGAAGCCGCGTGCGTCGAGCAGCGTGCGGAAATCGGCGAGCATCGCCGGGCTGCCGCAGATCATCGCGCGGTCGTGTGCGGGATCCAGTGCATCGATGCCCAGTGCGGAAGCGATGCGGCCATCGGCGAGCATGTCGGTGATGCGACCGTGGTGGTCGTGGCCGCGATATTCGAACGGTTCGCGCGACACCGCCGGGAAGTACAGCAGCTTGTCGCGCACCAACTCACCCAGCAGTTCGTGGTTGGGCAATTCGTGTTCGAAGAAGTCGCGGTAGGCGAGGTCGGCGGCGCTGCGCACGCCGTGGCAGACGATCACGCGCTCGAAGCGTTCGTAGGTCTCGGGGTCTTGCGCCACGGACAGCCACGGGGCGAGGCCGGTGCCGGTGCCGAGTAGGTAGAGGTTGCGCCCCGGGTTGAGGTCGCTGATCAGCAGGGTGCCGGTCGGCTTGCGGCTGACCAGCAGCGAATCCCCGACCTTCAGGTGCTGGAGTTTCGAGGTCAGCGGGCCGTCCTGGACCTTGATGCTGAAGAAATGCAGGGTTTCCGCCCAGTTGGCGCTGGCGACGGAATAGGCGCGGACCAGCGGCTTGGATTCGCCCTGCAGGCCGATCATCACGAACTGGCCGTTCTCGAAGCGCAGACCGGGATCGCGGGTGGTGGTGAAACTGAAATAGGCATCGGTCCAGTGATGGACCTCGAGCACGGTTTCGGTGAAATAGGGCGGCGGGTTGGACATTCAGGCGACAACGGAGGCAATCCCGCCATTTTAATGCCCCCGGCCCGACAGCGCCTTCAGCGGTAGCCGGCGGCCTGCAATTCGAACAATTCAGCGTAGCGCCCGCCCTGGGCCATCAACTCGTCATGGCTGCCCTGCGCCTCGACCTTGCCATCGGCCAGGACCAGGATGCGGTCGGCCATGCGCACGCTGCTGAAACGGTGGGAGATCAGCACCGCGGTGCGCTCTTCGCTGAGTTCCTTGAAACGCCGGAACACTTCGTATTCGGCGCGGGCATCGAGCGCGGCGGTCGGTTCGTCGAGGATGACGACCTGTGCGTCGCGCATGTAGGCGCGCGCGATCGCGATCTTCTGCCATTGCCCGCCGCTGAGTTCGACGCCGGTCTTCCAGCGCCGGCCCACCAGCTGGTCGTAACCGGACGGGAGTTCGGCGATCACCTCGTCGGCCATGCCGCGCTGCGCCGCCTGTTCGATCCGCGCCCGGTCGTGCAGGGCATCGATCTGGCCGACGCCAATGTTCTCACCGGCGGTGAGGTGGTAGCGCACGAAGTCCTGGAAGATCACGCCGATGTTCGCGCGCAGGTCGTCAAGATCGTAGTCGCGAAGATCGATGCCATCGAGCAAGATGCGGCCTTCGTCGGGATCGTAGAGCCGTGCCAGCAGCTTCACCAGCGTGGTCTTGCCGGCGCCGTTCTCGCCGACCAGCGCCAGCACTTCGCCGGCCTTGAGTTCGAACGACAGTCCACGCAGCGCCCAGCGTTCGGAACCGTCGTAGCGGAAACCGACGTTGTCGAACACGAAACCGCGGGCAATCGGTCGCGGCACCAGCGCCGCGCCCGGTTTGCTGACGATTTCCGGTTCGATCTTGAAGAAGGAATAGAGGTCGTCGAGATAGAGCGCCTGGTTCGCCACCTGCGCGAAGCCCGACAGCAACGATTCCAGCAGGCCGCGCAGGCGCAGGAAGCTGGCGGAGAGGAAGGTCAGGTCGCCGATAGTGAAATCGCCGCGTACCGTGCGCCAGGCGATGTAACCGTAGGCGCCGTAGTAGGCGATGCTGCCGAGCGCGGCCAGCAGCGTGCCCCAGGCCGCGCGCCTTGCCGCCAGCTTGCGGTTGGCGCTGGTGAACTTGTCGGAGAGGGTGCGGAAACGTTCGATCAGGAAGCGGTTGAGATCGAAGATCTTCACTTCCTTGGCCGTTTCGACGCTGGATCCGACCTGCTTGAGGTATTCGAGTTCGCGGCGTTCCGGCGTCCACATCGTGTTGAGGTGGTAGCCGAGCGTGTTGAAGTGCGATTCGCCGATGAAGGCCGGCACCAGCGCGAGCGCCAGCATCGCCATCAGCCACGGTGCGTAGGCGACCAGTCCGGCGGCGAAGGCGGCGACGGTGATGAAATCCTGCGCCTGCCCGAACAGCTGGCCCATCAGGTTCATCCGGCCCATGGTCTGCATGCGCGCGCGCTGCAGGCGATCCTGCAGGTCGGCGTCCTCGAAGTCCTCGAGGTCGAGCGTGGCCGCGTGTTCCATCAATCGCGCGCCGATGCGATTGGTGTAGAGATCGGAGAGCACGCCATCGACGTAGGAGACGAGGCGGCCCATCAGGTCCGACAGCACCGCGATCGCCAGTTCCAGCGCGAGCAGGGCGACCAGGTGGTTCAGCAGGCCCGATTGCCACGCGGCCTGGACATCGTGCGGCAACGGCGTGCGCGACAGCCGCACGGCCTCGTCGATGATCAGTTTGCCGATGTAGAGCAACGCGACCGGCGACACCGCGCGCACCAGGCGCAGGGCGATGTTGGCGCTGGTCAGCCCGGGACTGGTGGCCCAGATGTCGCGCAGGAACGGCGGCAGGTTGCGCAGCGCCTGGAAGCGCTCGCGCAGGGAGAGATCGGGAGTGGGCAGCGGTGGCGGCATCGCGACAGTCTGCCCGTCACCGCATCAGTGCGATGTCTCCGCGATGGTCTTGAGGTTCGCCAGCCCCTGTTCGAAATCGGGGCCGATCGTCTTGTCCATCGATACGAATACGGTCATCACCTTCATCCCGAACGGACTGTTGCCGCGCATCGTCCACGTCACCTTGGTGCCGTCGGCTTCCGGTGCGAAGGCGAAGTCCACGGTATTGCTGCTGGCGAACGGCTTGATGAAATCGAGCTGCATGCCGATCTTCGCCGGCGCTTGCGCTTCGGTGATCTTCATCGAGCCCTGGCCGGCCTTGTCGTTGCCCGACCATGCGTAGCTGGAGCCGACGCCGTTCTGCGGACCCGAATAGGTGGTCTGCATCTTGGGGTCGAGGTGCTGCCACGGCGACCACTGCGGGAAGTTGTGGAAGTCGTTGACGATGTCGAACACCCGCTGCGGCGGCGCCTTGATCACCGTGCTGCGGCTGACTTCAAAGGTATCGGGGCGGGTGGCGGCGTAGCCGAGGAATGCGGCGACCACGACCACCAGCACGATCAGGATCTTCTTGAACATTGGAGTATCTCCCGGGGACCGTCCTTGTCGGAACGTGCACGGATGATGGCACGACTGCGGGGCACGGGCGGGAGCGGGGCGGGGATGGACTAAAATTGCGGGATTCCCACCACGATTCCCCGCCACGTGAGCGCTTCCACCGCATCCTCTTCCGGCCCTGTTTCCATCCGCCAGGCCGACCTGATCCAGTCCGTCGCCGACGCCCTGCAATACATCAGCTATTTCCATCCGGCCGACTACATCCGCAATCTCACGGCCGCCTACGATCGCGAGGAGTCCCCGGCGGCGAAGGACGCGATGGCGCAGATCCTGGTCAATTCGCGCATGTGCTACGAAGGCCATCGCCCGATCTGCCAGGACACCGGCATCGTCACCGTGTTCCTGAAGATCGGCATGGACGTGCGCTGGGACGACGCGACCATGGGCGTCGAGGACATGGCGAACGAAGGCGTGCGTCGCGCCTACAACGATCCCGAGAACAAGCTGCGCGCGTCGGTGCTGGCCGATCCCGCCGGCAAGCGCCGCAACACCGGCGACAACACGCCGGCCGTGGTGAACGTCAGCGTCGTGCCCGGCAATACCGTGGAAGTGATCGTCGCGGCCAAGGGCGGCGGCTCCGAGGCGAAGTCGAAGTTCGCGATGCTCAATCCCTCCGATTCCATCGTCGACTGGGTGTTGAAGACGGTGCCGACCATGGGCGCCGGCTGGTGCCCGCCGGGCATGCTCGGGATCGGCATCGGCGGCACCGCCGAGAAGGCGATGCTGCTGGCCAAGGAATCGCTGATGGAGCCGATCGACATCACCGACCTGCAGGCGCGTGGCGCGTCGAATCGCGCCGAGGAATTGCGCCTCGAGCTCTACGACAAGGTCAATGCGCTCGGCATCGGCGCGCAGGGTCTCGGTGGCTTGACCACCGTCCTCGACGTCAAGGTCAAGGACTATCCGACCCATGCCGCCAACCTACCGGTGGCGATGATCCCGAACTGCGCGGCGACCCGCCACGCGCATTTCGTGCTCGATGGCAGCGGTGCGGTCACGCTCGATCCGCCGTCGTTCTCCGATTGGCCGCAGATCGCCTACGACGCCAGCAAGGGACGCAAGGTGAATCTCGACACCGTGACCAAGGAAGAGATCGCCTCATGGCAGCCAGGCGAAACCTTGCTGCTCAACGGCAAGCTGCTGACCGGCCGCGATGCCGCGCACAAGCGCATGGTCGACATGCTCAACAAGGGCGAGGCGTTGCCGGTCGATCTCAAGGGACGTTTCATCTATTACGTCGGACCGGTCGATCCGGTGCGCGATGAAGTCGTCGGCCCCGCGGGCCCCACGACTGCGACGCGCATGGACAAGTTCACCCGCCAGATGCTGGAACAGACCGGCCTGATCGGCATGGTCGGCAAGGCCGAGCGCGGCCCCGCTGCGATCGACGCCATCCGCGACAACGGCGCCGTGTACCTGATGGCGGTCGGCGGTTCGGCCTATCTCGTTTCCAAGGCGATCAAGGCGGCCAAGGTGCTGGCTTTCGAAGACCTCGGCATGGAAGCGATCTACGAATTCGAAGTGGAGGACATGCCGGTCACCGTCGCCGTCGACAGTCGCGGCAGCTCGGTCCACCAGACCGGTCCGCGCGAATGGCAGGCGAAAATCGGCAAGATTCCGGTGGTCGTCGCTTAAGTCGTTTTCGTCGCATCAGGAGCGAAACATGTTCATCAACCACGTCGTGTTGGGTAGCAATGACATCGACGCTTCAAGGAAGTTCTATGACGCCACGCTCGGCGCGCTGGGCGTTCCGGCCGGCGTGATCGACGAGAAGGGGCGGCTGGTGTACCAGCATGACGGCAACCGGTTGGTGATCACCAAACCGGTTGACGGCCAACCCGCGACCCACGGCAACGGCACCACGATCGGATTTCGCGGCGCATCGCCGACAGCCGTCGACGCCTGGCACGCCGTGGGAATCGCCAATGGCGGCACCAGCGTCGAGGATCCGCCCGGCATCCGCCACGGCACCGAAAACCGCGTGCTCTACCTGGCCTATCTGCGCGATCCTTGCGGCAACAAGCTGTGCGGCTTCCACCGCATCAGCCCGCCTTGAGCAATCTAGACAAATTTTTCTAGACAAACAGTTCTAGATGGCGTAGCGTGCCCGTTATCGCATCCAGCGGGCATCACGATGGGCATTGGCAGGCGGCTCCCCAAACCCACTCCGGCGGAACTGGAGTTGTTGCGCACGCTGTGGGCGCTCGGTCCATCCTCGGTGAAGCAGGTGCACGAGGCACAGCAGCGCGAGCGCCCGGACCTGGGCTATGCAAACGTGTTGCGACTGATGCAGATCATGCACGGCAAGGGTCTGCTCAACCGCGATGAAAGCCAGCGCTCGCACGTGTACTCGGCGGCGCAGAAACAAGGCTCGATGCAGACGAAGCTGCTCGACGATTTCATCCACAAGGCATTCGCCGGTTCCGGCAAGGATCTGGTGCTGGCCGCGTTGCGCGGCGACAGCGTGAGCGACGCCGAACGTGAGGAAATCCAGCGCTTCCTGGAGGAGACCCGCAATGACTGACCTCGTTTCCGCCGATGCGATCGCCGCATTGATTCCGTTGCTGGCCGCCACCTTGCTGCATTTCCTCTGGCAGGGCGCGCTGATCGGCGCATTGGCGTGGATGTCGCTGCTGGCCTTGCGTTCGGCCCGCCCGCAGGCGCGTTATGCGGTCGCCTGCCTGGCATTGCTTGCCTGCCTGATTGCGCCGGTGCTGACGTTCGCGAAGCTGTATGTCGCAAGCATCTCCACGTCGACGCCGGCAATTTCGCTCGCATTCGCTGCTGCCGGGTCCGCTGATCCGGTGCAAACCGGAATCCCGCTGTTGGCGTCGCTGCCATCTCCCACGCATCCCATGTTCGCGTGGATCGTCGCGGCATGGGCGACAGGCACCACCGCGTTTGCCTTGCGCATGGCCTCCGGCCTGTGGTGGGTGCGCCGCTTGCGCACGCGTGCCGCATGCGTCGATGCACGACGCTGGCAGGCCTGCGCGGATGCATTCGCGCAAGGGTTCGGAATACGCCGGCGAGTCACGGTGCGCATGATCGAAGAGGGCGACAGTCCGCTGTCGGTGGGCTGGTGGAAGCCCATGGTGCTGCTGCCGGCCGCCATCGTCGCGAACATGCCGGTGCCGTTGCTGGAAGCCCTGGTCGCGCACGAACTCGCGCACATCCGCCGCCACGATTACCTGGTCAACCTGCTGCAGGGTGCGGTCGAAGCGTTGCTGTTCTATCACCCGGTGGTGTGGTGGCTGTCGCGGCGCATTCGCATCGAACGCGAACTGGTCGCCGACGATCTCGCCGCACGCCAACTTGGCGACCCGCGCCGTCTCGCCCTCGCGCTTTCCGAACTCGACCGCATGAACATCGCGCGGTCACCCGTCCCCGATTTCGTACCCGCGCAAGCCGCGCATGGAGGTCAGCTCATGTCCCGCATCAAGCAATTGCTTCGCCCCGAACGCCGCGCCGTCGGCAGCGCCGTGCTGGTGCCGGTCGTCGGCATCGTCGCCTTGGGCATCGCCGTCCAGGCGTATGCCAAATTCGATACGCATGCGCAGCCGCAGGAGAGCGGCAGTGTTGCTGCGTCCGCGCCTGTGCCTGCGCCGGCACCCCAGGCGGCTCCAGCGGTCGTCGCGAAGAAGATCGCAACCGCCCGCAGCGATACCCATGATGGTTATGCGTTGGTGCACAAGCGTGATGGCAAGCTGACGCTTACCGGCAATTCCGTCGATTCGCGCGACATCGACGACACGACCCGTGAAATCGCAGGCGATTTCATCTGGTTCAGCAAGGACGGCAAGGCTTACGTCGTGCGCGATGCCGCGACGCTGGCCCGCGTGGAGCAGGCCTGGGCTGCCCTGGAGCCCCAGCAGGCGAAGATCCGCGACCTGCAGGCGCAGATGGCGCCGCACCAGCAGGAAATCGAGGCGCTCAGCAAGCGCATGGATGGCATGCACGCGAAGGTGGCGCAAACACCGGAGGCGCGTGACGAGGAGCACAAGATCCAGAAGTTGGCCGAACAGCAACGCGAGTTGGCGGAGCAGCAACGCGGGCTGGCGATACAGCAGGTGCAGGCGAGCGACGCGCGGCGCGATGCACTGAATCGCCAGATGGAGCAGCTTTCCGTGCAGCAGGACGCATTGAGCAAGCAAATGGAGCGTCACTCCATCGCGTTGCAAGCCCAGCAAGATGGCATGCAGGCCGAGAGCGCGAAGATGGACGCCATCGCCCGCGAGATGGATGCCGCCGCCAAGCCCATGGACGCCATCGGGAAGCAGATGGATGCCGTGGGCAAGGAAATGGAGCAGAAGGCTCACGTCATCAATAAACAGGTCCGCGCATTGATCGACGAGGCCGTGCGGAACGGGCTGGCGCAACCGGCGCCCTCCCGGCAATGACATCTGCGTGGGCTTGACGCCCGGATAACACTTCGCTGCGCATGCTTCGCTCCGACCGATACCGGAGCGAAGCTGCCGTGTATCCGCAAACGCCCAAGGAGACGCCATGTCCGGTTTGCGCATTCCCGTGAGCGACAATGACCACATCGAAGGCGGTGCCGCAGCGGCGGTGACGGTGGTGGAATATGGCGACTACCAATGTCCGTATTGCGGCGACGCCTACGGCATCGTCAAACAGGTGCAGCGGCGCTTCGGCGATCGCATGCGCCTGGTGTTCCGCAATTTCCCGTTGACCGAGATCCATCCGCAGGCGATGGCGGCGGCCGTCCTCGCCGAGTACGCGGCCACGCAAGGCAAGTTCTGGCAGGCGCACGATGTCCTCTACGAACACCAGCGACAACTCGGCGGGGAGCTCTACATCGCCATCGCGCATTCGCTGGGGTTGCCGGGTGACGGCGTGCGCGAGGCATTCGAATCCGGCGACTACGCCACGCGCATCCAGGACGACATGGAGGGCGGCATCCGTAGCGGGGTGAACGGCACGCCGACGTTCTTCATCAATGGCACGCGCTTCGAACCGCATCGCGGCTTCGATGAACTGTCCGACGCGGTGCAGGCGCAACTCGACGCCGTTCGCTGACCGGTTCGAGGTTCAGTACCACTCCAGCAGCGAGATGCCGAAGCCGACATAGGTCGCGCGGTGGTTGTAGTCGATCATGCTCTCGCCGTAACCGTCGAACAGCTGGAAGTGGCCACGTAACTGGCGCGAGATCGGGAAGCCCCAGTCGAACTGCATGGCGCCGTGGGAGCGGTCGCCGCCGCGCAATGAATGCCGCGCCGTCAGCGAGAATTCGTTGCGGCCCACGGTGTGGACGATGGTCATGTCGCCACGGCCCATGTAGTCCTGGATGTCCGGGTTGTCGTCCTTGCCCCGGCTTTCGGGAATGCGGAACCACGGCCGGAACATCACCGACCAGTTGTCGCGATCGAAGCCGATGTTCGTCATCACCCGGTTCCAGCTGCGCGACAGCGGATCGGCGCGACCGTTCGACTGGTGGTTGACGCCGATGCCGGCCAGCCGGCCCTTCCATCCGGCGATTTCATAATTGGTGCGGAACACCAGCAGCACTTCGGGTTCGTAATTGGTTTCGCGGAACGGACGCGAATTGCCCGAGTTGTAGACCTGCCAGCGCGAACTCTGGGTGTACCCCATCCACACGTCGCCGTTGTCGCCGAACAGGTTCTCGATCGCCTTGGTCTTGAAGCTGAGCTGGAACTTGGCCTCGATCTTCTGCAGGTCCTGCGGCGTGGTCACCGTGTTGTTCGGATTGGGCGAGTGCGGCAGCGTGTTGGGATGGTTGGTCCAGAACGCCGGCAGCAGGTACACCGGCTTGTAGGCGCGGAAATTCCAGGTGCCGAGCTTGGAGTTCTTCGCGAGCTCCCAGCGACTGTCGAGCAACGAGCCCTTGCCGGCGTTGGCGATCGCATCGTCCGTCTCCGAGGCATACAGGTCGCTGCGCGGACTTGCCGCGCGTTCCGCGGCGCGTGCTGCCTCCTGCTGCTTCGCCTGCGTGGCGGCGGCATCGGCAGCTGCCGGCGTGGACGTGCCGCGCTTCGCGACGGTGTCGTAGCAGGCGAGGCGATCCTTGTCGGATTCGATCGCGGTGCAGGCGCTGATGTCCGATGGCGTCGATGGCGCCGCCTGCGCATGCGCAGGTGCGTGGGCCAGCGATGTCGCGATGGCCAGGACGGCGAGGGCAGGTGTGCGGGTCATCACTCGGTGGCCTTCGGATCGAGCAGGTTGTGTCCATCTTCCGCGGCATGGGCATCCTGCACCGATGCATCGAGCGTGCGATCGGCGGAGGTGTCGCGCGATTGGTGGATTTCGTGGGCGGCGGCTGCGTCGATGCCATCGTCCTCGCTGCGGACCAGGCGGATCGACTGCACCGGGGACGGCGGCACGATGCCGGCCTTGCGCAGCGTCCGCCGCACCTGGCGCATCGCTTCGCTGCGCGTCTTCGAAAGATCGTTGTTGCGCTGGTCGATCCAGCCGAAATACTGCATCGTTGCGCCGTCGTTCGAGATCTCCTTGATCAGCGCGGTCGGCGAGGGATCGCCCAGCACGCCGTCGACGCCGCGGATCGCCGCGATGCCGATGTCCATCGCGTCGTTCCACGAGCTGCGGGTATCGACCACGGTGATGAAATCGAAACGGCGGCGCGGATTGCGCGTGAAGTTGGTCAGCACCGACTTGAACACCAGCGCGTTGGGCAGCTGCAGGTTCAGGCCATCGGCGGTGATCAGCACGGTCGCGCGCGAAGTGAGCGCGACCACGCGCCCTTCGTTGCTGTCGATGCGCACGGTGTCGCCGGGCGCGAACGGCTGGCGGATCGACAGCAGGATGCCGGACACGTAGTTCTCCGCGATGTCCTTGAAGGCGAAGCCGAGAACCAGGCCGACCACGCCGGCCGATCCCAGCACAGCGCCGACCAGCGAGGTCGCGCCCAGCAGATCGAGCGCGATCAGCACGCCGCCCAGCACCACCAGCGTCTTGACGATGTTGCGCAACAGGCCGTCCATGTACGGGTTGTGCCGGCTCAGGCGCTTGAGCAGGCGCATGCGGCCACTGATGAATCCACCCAGCCATGCCGCGATCGCCACGATCAGGATCGCGACCACCAGCAGCGGCAGGTTGACCACCAGTCGCACCAGCTTGCCCTGCAACTCGTCCAGCGCACTGCGGAAGCGCACCGACAGGTCCGGGTCCAGCGTGATCTCGTTGTCGACCTGCTTGACCCCGTTGATGCCGCCGGCGATATCCGCGGCCGCCTTGCGTTGTTCGGGCTCGAGGACCTGTCCGCTCAGGGTGATCACGCCACCTTCGGCGCTGGCGCGAATGCCGCGCAGGGCGGGTTGGGCGTTGAGCAGGTGCGCGATCTGGCGCTCGAGATGGGCGTCGCTGGAGACGGATTGCGCTCCAAGAGGAAGCGACAGCGCCAGCAGCAGCGCGAACAGGAAGGTACGGAAGCGGATCATCGTCATGTTTGTATTTTGCCGTCGCGGTCAGTGCGCAGGCCACCACCAATCGATGGCGAACAGGCCGAGCATCAATCCGGCGATGGCGAGCTTGAGCGCGATCCCCAGCGCGATGCCGAGCCAGGTGCCGATGCCGATCTTGGTCGCGGCCCCGACATCCGCCTGCGTCAGGCTGCGCCGGTGCAGCAGTTCACCCGCCAGTGCGCCGACAAAGGGGCCGAGGAAGAGCCCGATCGGGAAAAGCACGAAGCCGCCAACCAGCATCCCCAGGGCGGCGCCGATGGTCGCCATGCGGCTGGCGCCGAGCCGTTTCGCGCCGTGCGCGGCGGCCCAGTAGTCCACCACCAGCGAGACCAGGGTGAGCAGGCCGAGCACGACCAGCATGGCCGCCCCGACGTGGTGGAAACCGTCCGCCCAGGCCGAAATCAGCAGTCCGGCGAACACCAAAGGCAGGCCGGGGAGGGCCGGCAGGACCACTCCAACCAGCCCGGCGATCACCAGAATTGCCGCAACTAATTGATAGATAAAGGAATTGTCGATATTCATCAGGTCTAAGCCGGTTTGGCGCCAATGTCAAGAATGTGATTGATTTTTAACGAAAGCGGAGTTACCGTGCGCTTGCTGAGTTTCAAGGGTCACCGTGAATCGTGGCCCGCCGGTGCGCCAGATCGTGTGATTTGCCATCGTTGCCCGTTCCTCCTTGCGACCAGCATGACTCGCTAATTACGTTACAAGGAGCAACACCGATGTCGAACCGCGAAGTTGGAACCGTCAAATGGTTCAACGATGCCAAGGGCTTTGGCTTTATCAGCCGCGAAAATGGTGAGGACGTGTTCGTGCACTTCCGCGCCATCCAGATGCCCGGCTTCAAGAGCCTGAAGGAAGGTCAACGCGTCAGCTTCACCGTCGTTCAGGGCCAGAAGGGCCTGCAGGCCGACGCTGTCGAAGCCGCGTAAGCAACCGACGCATCAAGCAATATGGAAAAGGCCCGCGCAAGCGGGCCTTTTCTTTGCCTGGCGATAGGCGATAGTGCTCAGCGTGCCCAGGCGCGCCCGTTGGTGACGCGCACCGGCGTTCCTTCCTGGATGCCGTTGACGTCGGACTGCGACACCGTCACGAAACGGCCGTCGTCCATGCGCACGGTGACGTTGTACTGGTTCTGGTTGCGATTCTGGATCGCGTTGCCGACCACTGCGCCGGCCGCTGCGCCGGCAACCGTCGCGACGTTCTTCCGGTTTTGCTTGTCGGTGTTCTGCCTGGCGATCTCACGGCCGGCAACCGCGCCGACAATGCCGCCGATGATGGCGCCGGTGGGTGCGTTCGAACTCGATCCCGAACCCATGTCGATGCGGGTGACGACGCCGCAATCGCCGCAATAGCCCTGGTTGTAGCCACCCTGGTTATAGCCGCCATTGCCATACCCGTTGTTTCCGTAGCCGTTGTTGCCATAGCCAGGACCGGTGGTCGCGCATGCGCCGAGGGTCAGGGCCGCGCCGCTGGCGAGGAGTGCGTTGCGCAGGTTCATGTCGATCTCCAGTGGGGGAGGGAAGGCGTGCACCGATCATGGCGAGGCCCTCGTGAATGGGCTGGAAACCGCAAAAGAAAACGGCGCCGGAGCGCCGTTTTCGTCAGCCTGTGTTCACCGCCGTGCAGGCGGGATCACGAGTCACTTGTTGAAGTCGTCGTGGCAGGCCTTGCACTCGTCCCCGATCATCGCGACTGTCTGCTTCAGGCCCTCGCAACTCGTCGGCGGCGAGGCCAGCGATGCATCGATCACCCTGCGGAAGTCGCTGGCGTGCTTGACGAAGCGATCGTCCTTGGCCAGGTCCGGGAAAGCGGCTTCGAGGTCGTCACCCATCCGGCGCAGCGTTTGCAGATTGGGAATGGTGTCGGTAGCGGCGCAACGGTTCTGTTCGAGATTGCGCTTCAAGACCGACATGTGGAATTTCTGCACGGTCATGATCGCCTTGGGCAGGTGATCCTGGCGCGCCCGCAGCGCATTGCCGATCATCACCGTGGCGACGATGCCGAGGACCAGACCGATCGCCCAGACGAAGAAATAACGCATGCTTGCGGAGCCGCTCTTGGGGGAATCGGGGGTGGGTGTGGACATCGGTGCATCCCTCCTTGTTGATGTGGCCGAACCTTAACATGGCCGCCCGGCAGTTCGGCCATCGGTAAAATGTACGGATGAACGATTTGCGGGAACGGTTCGGCGGCATCGACCGCCTCTACGGCAGCGGTGCGCTGCAACGATTCGATGCCGCCCGCGTGGCGGTGGTCGGGATCGGCGGCGTCGGCTCATGGGCGGTCGAGGCGTTCGCGCGCAGCGGCATCGGCCACATGACCTTGATCGACGCGGACGATCTCTGCGTTTCCAATACCAACCGCCAGTTGCCGGCGCTCGAGGGCGCATACGGGCAAGCCAAGGTCGAAGCGATGGCCGCGCGCTGCCGCGCGATCCGCCCCGACATCCGCATCGATGCCGTGCAGTCGTTCCTGACGCCGTCGAACATGGAGGAACTGCTCGGTGGTCGCTTCGACCTGGTGCTCGACGCCTGCGACAGTTTCCGCGCCAAGGTCGAACTGATCGCGTGGTGCCGTCGCCGCAAGCAGCCGATCATCACGGTGGGCGCAGCGGGCGGACGCAGCGATCCGACGCAGGTGCGGGTGCGCGACCTGTCGCGCACGGAACACGACGCGATGCTGTCGCTGATCCGCAAGAAGCTGCGCGGCGAGTTCAATTTCCCCAAGAACCACGCGCGTTATTTCGGCGTTCCGGCGGTGTATTCGCTGGAGAACGTGCGGTATCCGCAGGCCGATGGCAGCGTCTGTGGCGTACGGCCGCAACTCGGCAAGGACGATGCCTTGAAACTCGATTGCGGCGCCGGACTGGGCGCGGCGACGCACATCACCGGGACGTTCGCGTTCGCGGCGGTCGGCAAGGCGTTGGAGATGTTGCTGAAGACTAAGGGTTGAGACGCAACAGCCGCATCGCATTCGCCGTCGTGGCGGTGGCGATGGCTTCCGGCGATTCGCTGCGCAACTCTGCGATCGCTGCAAGGATTGTAGTAAGGCGCTCGGGTTCGTTGCGCTGGCCGCGCCAACCGGCGTCGGGCTGGTCGGGCGAATCGGTTTCCAGTACCAGGTGTTCCAGGGGCATCGTCGCGACCAGTCCCCGCAGGCGCTGTGCGCGTTCGTAAGTCACTGGTCCGCCGATGCCGAGCAGGAAGCCCATCTTCCACAACTGCTCCGCCTGTTCGCCGCTGCCGGCGAAGCTATGGACGATGCCGCGCAATCCGCCGACTTTCTTCATGCTGGCGATCACCGCATCGACCGCGCGGCGTGCATGCACGACCACCGGAAGATCGAATTCGCGCGCGAGCCGCAGCTGCGCATCGAAATAGAACTGCTGGCGCTCGCGATCGAGCGTTTCGACGAAATAATCCAGCCCGATTTCGCCGACGGCCACGCAACCCGGATCCTGCAGCCATTCGCGCAACTGGTCGAGATGCTCGGGGCGATGGTCATCGAGATACATCGGGTGCATGCCGTAGGCGGCATGCAGTTCACCCGGAAACGCGGTGCAGACATCGCGCAGGTGCGGCCAGCCGGCAGCCGAGATCGCCGGCACCAGTTGTCCGACGACGCCCGCGCCGCGGGCGCGGGCCATCACTGCATCGCGATCGGCGTCGAAGACGTCGACGTCGATGTGGCTGTGCGAATCGAACAACGCCACGACGATCAGCGACGCGTGGCGGTGCCCTCGACCGGCGGCGTGGCGTTGCCGGCCTGCGGTGTGCCCGGGTCCTTCTTCTTCATCTTGGCCAGGAGCAGGGTGCCAAGGCCGAGCAGGATGTCGTCCCACGGCACGAAGTTGGGAATGGCGAGGTCGACCAGGAACAGCAGGCCGACAATCAGGAACATCTTGGGATGGCTGAGGCGGGACAGCCAGCGCAGGAAGGGGGCGAAGAAGAAGTGGCGCATCGGTCGGGTTCCATCCAATGGCGGGATGGCGTCACCGTATCAGGTCGATTCTGCAATCGCACGGCTGAGAATGAATGGGCGCTGCATGTTTATCGGACCGTCAGCCGGCATAGGCCGAAAGTCACGCCTGCGTTCAGGTGCGTTGAGGTTAGATGGCTCCATCGACAGGCGGGTGGTCCGCCGTTAGGGAGATGACGATGAACATCGACAACAAGCTTCTTGGTGTCGGACTGGGCGCGTTGCTGGTGGGTGGTGGCGCTGTCGCCGCATATCACGCCGCGACCTCGCAACCGTCGGCTCCGGTCACGGCAGCAGCTGCCACCGCGCAGCCGCAGACGCCCACGTCGACGCCGACGATGCAGCCGACGGCTGCCGACAGCGTCAGCGATGCCGTGCATGGCCAGGCAGCGAACAACGCCACGAATGCGGCGACGGACTACGCACCGATCACCAACGTGCATCAGGTCAGCAGCAAGGCCACCAAATACGCCACCGTGCTCGACGTGGCGCCGGTGAACGACAAGATCGCCCAGACGACGCCGCGCCAGGAGTGCAAGGACGTGGTGGTGACCGAGAAGGCGCCGACCAAGGATCCGCACAACATCGCCGGTTCGGCCATCGGTGCCGTGGTCGGTGGTCTGGTCGGCCATCAGGTGGGTGGCGGCAAGGGTCGTGACCTGGCAACGGTGGCCGGTGCGGTCGGTGGCGGCATCGCCGGCAATCGCATCCAGAATCGCCGCCATGAAAACGCGACCGTGCAGCGCACCGATCACCAGTGCACCACGGTCAACGACACCAGCTACACCAACAAGCTGATCGGCTATGACGTGACCTATCGCAACCCCGATGGCAGCGTCGGCAAGCAGCGCATGAGCAAGCGCCCGGGTTCGCGCATCGCCGTCGGCACCGGCACCCAGACCGTCGGCTATGACGTGACCTATCGCTACGAGGGCAAGGACAAGGTGGTCCGCCTCGACCAGAAGCCGTCGACCGACCGCTTCCCGGTGGTGGATGGCCGCGTGGTGACGCGCCTGTAAGCGCCTCCGGTAGCACGAAGCAAGGAACGACGGGAGCCGCAAGGCTCCCGTCTCCGTTGTGGCGGGGCGGTAGAATGGTGGGCTTCATCCATCGCCCCCGGTATCGCTCCCATGGCTGCTGCCCTGAATCCCTACGACCTCTACGACGTCCGCTCCCTGCTGAGCGAGGAGGAACGCGCGGTGCAGGATACGGTGGCGCGCTTCACCGACGAGCGCGTGCTGCCGATCATCGGCGAGTGCTTCGACAAGGGCGAATTCCCCAAGCACCTGATTTCCGAGATGGCCGAACTCGGCCTCCTCGGCGCGACCCTGCCGGAGGAATACGGCTGCGCCGGCCTCAACGGCGTCAGCTACGGCCTGATCTGCCAGGAACTGGAGCGCGGCGACAGCGGCATCCGCAGCTTCGCCAGCGTGCAGTCGTCGCTGTGCATGTATCCGATCTACGCCTACGGCAACGAGGAGCAGCGCAAGCAGTGGCTGCCGCAGATGGCCGCCGGCAAGGTGATCGGCTGCTTCGGCCTGACCGAGGCGCATGGTGGTTCCGATCCGGCCAACATGAAGACGGTCGCCAGGAAGGACGGCGGCGACTGGGTGATCAACGGCGGCAAGATGTGGATCACCAACGGCAGCATCGCCGACATCGCCATCGTCTGGGCCCAGACCGACGACGGCATCCAGGGCTTCATCGTCGAGAAGGGCATGAAGGGGTTCGATGCCCAGACCATCAAGCACAAGATGAGCCTGCGCGCGTCGGTGACCTCGGCGCTATTCTTCGACAACCTGCGCGTGCCCGATTCCAGCCGCCTGCCCAACGTGAAGGGCCTGAAGGGTCCGCTGGGCTGCCTGACGCAGGCGCGCTACGGCATCACCTGGGGACCGATCGGCGCGGCCATCGCCTGCCTCGACGAAGTGCTGGCCTACACCAAGGAACGCGTGCTGTTCGGGCGTCCGGTCGCGGCCACCCAGGCGGCGCAATTGAAGATGGCGGACATGGCGCGTCGCATCACCGCGGCGCAGCTGCTGTCGCTGCAGCTCGGTCGCCTCAAGGACGCCGGCAAGATGCAGCCGACGCAGGTGTCGCTGGCGAAGTGGAACAACTGCCGCATGGCGATCGATATCGCGCGCGAATGCCGCGACCTGCTCGGTGGCGCCGGCATCACCACGGAACACTCGGCGATCCGGCACGCGCTGAATCTGGAATCGGTGATCACCTACGAAGGCACGGAAACCGTGCACCAGTTGGTGGTCGGCCGCGAACTGACCGGCATCAATGCTTTTTGAGAGCGCCGTTCTGACCGGACGATCACGATGAGCGCGGCAACCGATCACGCCGACTGGTTCGCGCGCCTGCGCGAGGGTGCGCCGCGGATCGAAAGCGAACGACTGATCCTGCGCATTCCCGAGATCGCCGATTACCCGCGCTTCGCCGAGATGTTCGCCGACCCGGCGACGCATCACATCGGCGGGCCACTGGTACGCGGTGATGCCTGGCGTCGTTTCCTGCAGATGCCGGGTGCGTGGTTCACGCAAGGGTTCGGCATGTTTTCGGTGATCGAGAAGTCGTCCGGGCTGTTCATGGGCCAGGCGGGTCCGTGGTTCCCCGATGGCTGGCCCGATACCGAGGTCGGTTATGCATTCCACGCCGATGGGCGCGGCAAGGGCTATGCCACCGAGGCGTGCACGGCCGCCATCGATTGGGCTTTCGACGCGCTTGGCTGGACGCATGTGATCCAGTCGATCGACGCCTCCAACATCGAATCGCAGAAAGTCGCGCAGCGCCTCGGTGCGCGCAATATCGGTCGCGGCATCTATCCGCCGCCGCTCGACACCCATCACATCGAAATCTGGACCCAGACGCGCGACGAATGGTTCGCGCGCAGGGCAGGGGTCGATCCATCCAACTGATGTTCCGACGATAGGCACCATGTTCGCTCCCATCCCGAATCCGATTCCCGCGCGCATGAAGGGCGTCAACCGCGCCGAAGTCTGCGACGTCAATTTCAGCGAGTTCGTCAACGCCTGGGATGGTCCGAAGGACGTGCGGCCGTCGCCGGAAGAACCGATCCTCGATGGCAGCGCGCTCGATGCCCGCGGTTTCCGTGAACTGTTCGAATCGCAATTGATTTCGCGCCACCTCGATCTGATGGCGCGCGTGTTGCGTGTGCAGAACAAGGTCTTCTACACCATCGGTTCCAGCGGTCACGAAGGCAACGCGATGGTTGCGCGGGCGACGCGCCACACCGATCCCGCATTCCTGCACTACCGCAGCGGCGGTTTCATGGCCGAACGTTTCCGCAAATTGCCGGGGATGGATCCGATCATGGATTCGGCGCTGTCGTTCGCCGCGAGCGCCGAGGATCCCGCATCCGGTGGTCGCCACAAGGTGTGGGGCAGCAAGCCGTTGTGGGTGTTGCCGCAGACCTCGACCATCGCTTCGCACCTGCCGAAAGCGCTGGGCACCGCGGTGGCGATCGAAGCCGCGCGCCGCATCGGCCACCAACTGCCGATTCCCGACGATTCCATCGCCATCTGTTCCTTCGGCGACGCTTCCGCGAATCACGCCACCGCGCAGACCGCGTTCAACGCGGCGTCCTGGACGGCCTACCAGAAGCTGCCCGCTCCCGTGTTGTTCGTGTGCGAGGACAACGGCATCGGGATTTCGGTGAAGACGCCGGGTGGCTGGATCGGCGAGAGTTTCCGCAATCGCCCCGACCTCGATTACTTCACCGCCGACGGCCTCGATCTCGCCAACGGTTACGGCGACGTGTTGCGCGCGGTCGAACATTGCCGGAGCACCCGCCGTCCGACCTTCCTGCACCTGCGCACGACGCGCATCATGGGCCATGCCGGCACCGACTTCGAAGTCGAGTGGCGCAGCGTCGACGAGCTGGTGAAGGTCGAGGCCAGCGATCCTCTGTTGCGCAGCGCGGCGATCGCACTGGAATCCGGTCTGATGTCGAAGCAGGAGATCCTCGATCTCTACGAATCGACCCGCAGGAAGTGTTTCGCGGCCGCCGAAGACGCCGATCGTCGTCCGCGCATCGAAACGCTGGAACACGTGATGCAGCCGCTGGCGCCGTATACGCCGGACAAGGTCGCCGCCGAGGCGCAGCGCCCGCCGTTGCCGGATGCGCGCATCAAGGCCTTCGGCAGTGAGGAGAAACTGCCGGAGAAGTTGCCGCCGCGCCATCTCGCCATCCAGATCAACAACGCCTTGCACGATCTCTTCGCCAAGTATCCCGACACGCTGCTGTTTGGTGAAGACGTGGCGCAGAAGGGCGGCGTCTATACCGTCACCAAGGGCCTGCACAAGGCTTTCGGCAATCGTCACGTGTTCAACACCCTGCTCGACGAGACGATGATCCTCGGCATGGCCCAGGGCTTTGCCAATATGGGGATGCTGCCGATCCCGGAAATCCAGTACCTGGCCTACCTGCACAACGCGATCGACCAGATTCGCGGCGAAGCGGCGTCGTTGCAGTTCTTCAGCAACAACCAGTACGCCAACCCGATGGTGGTGCGCCTCGCCGGCCTGGGTTACCAGCGCGGTTTCGGTGGCCATTTCCACAACGACAACTCGATCACGGCGCTGCGCGACATCCCGGGCATTGTCGTCGGCTGTCCATCGCGCGGCGACGACGCGGCGATGATGCTGCGCACGCTGGCGGCGCTGGCCAAGGTCGATGGCCGCGTCACGGTCTTCCTTGAGCCGATTGCGTTGTACATGACCAAGGATCTGTACGAAGCCGGTGATGGCCAGTGGCTGACGCAATATCCGACCCCGGACCGTGCACTGGTGGTCGGCGAGGAGCGCGTGTACGAACCCGAGGCGAAGGATTGTGTGATCCTCACCTACGGCAACGGCGTGCCGATGAGCCTGCGCGCTGCGCGCGAGATCGAAAAGAAGCATGGCTGGAAGGTACGCACGGTCGACCTGCGCTGGCTGGTGCCGTTAAATCATGCCGCGATCGCGAAACATGCCGGCGAATGCGAGCGCATCCTGGTCGTCGACGAAGGCCGCTTCAGTGCCGGCATCGGCGAGGGCGTGATCACCGCGATTACCGAGGCCGGTTTCGGCGGCAAGCCGCTGAAGCGCGTGGTCGGCGCCGACACCTACACGCCGCTGGCAGGCGCGGCATTCCTGGTGATTCCCAAGGACGAGGACATCGTCGCGGCGGCGGACGCGTTGAAGTGAACCTGGCTGCCAAGCCGCTGCGATTCGCCTCGGTCGATGCCCTGCGCGGATTGACGGTGGCGGCGATGCTGCTGGTCAACGATCCCGGGACCTGGGATCACGTCTATGCGCCGCTGGAACACGCGGAATGGAACGGTTGCACGCTGACCGACCTGGTGTTCCCGTTCTTCCTGTTCGTGATGGGGGTATCTGTCGCGCTGGCGATCCTGCCGCGACTGGAGCAGGGCGCTGCGCCGAACGTGTTGCGCAACGCGGCGCTGTGGCGCGCCGCGCGCATCATCTTGCTGGGGTTGGCGATCAATGCGCTGGCGGCATGGTGGCTGCCGGGGCGCGAGATGCGCTGGCCGGGCGTACTGCAACGGATCGGCCTGTGCTTCGCGGTGGTGTCGCTGTTCGCCATCTACACGCCCAGGCGTGCGTGGTGGATCGCGATCGTCGCATTGCTCGGTGGCTATGCGCTGTTGCTGATGTCGGGCGGCACCCTGGCGAAATGGGACAACATCGTCGACCACGTCGATGGTGCGGTCTTCGGTCGTTATGTCTGGGACCACAACACGGCGACGGGGCAGGTCCACGATCCCGAAGGGCTGCTCGCGACCTTGCCTTCCATTGCAACCAGCCTGATCGGCCTGTGCGCGGGCGTGTGGCTGCGCGAACGCCGGATGCAAACTCTGTTTGTTGTAGGCGTCATTGCATTGGCGCTGGGCTGGCTGTGGTCGCAATGGATTCCGTTCAACAAGAACCTGTGGACGCCGTCCTTCGTGCTGTGGACGGCGGGTTGGGCCATGCTGGCGCTGCTCGTTTGCCACACGCTGGTGGATGTACGCGGCTGGCCGCCGATCGGACGGCGTTTCGGCGTCAACGCCATCGCGGCCTATGCCGGTTCCGAACTGATGCAGGTCGCGTTGCCGGCGCTCGGTTGGCAGGACCCCATTTACAATCACGCCTTCGCCAGCTGGATCGCGCCCTGGGGTGGCGACAAGCTGGCATCGCTGGCGTTTGCCGTCGCGTTCGTGGCGTTCTGGTGGGGCGTCATGTGGTGGATGGATCGCAAGCGCATCTATCTGAAAATCTGACGCGAAGACTCAGCGGGCGAGACCGTCGAGCAGCGGCAGTGCCGTTGCCGCGTGACCATCGACCGTGGCAGGCGTCGCATCCAGCGGCGCCACCGCCAGCGCGAGATTTGCGGCGGTGGAGATGACGGTTCCGACATCGCGGCTTCCATCCGAAACGTTCGCGCCATCGGCAATCGGCTGCGCGCTTTCCAGCAACACCAATCCGCGCTTGGCCTGCCCGAGGAAATGCGTGCGCGCAACGATTTCCTGGCCGGGATAACACCCCTTCTTGACGCTGTAGGCGTGCAGGCGGTCGAGCGACAGTTGTTGCGGCGTCCACTTCGGTTCGGCATCGGCCGCAAGTCGCGGCAGTCCGTGGCGCAGGTCGCTGGCGCGCCAGCGGGATTGCGATTCGGCATCGTCCGCGAACGGCGTCGTGGCGATCAACCACGCGCGTAGCCCGTCGCCGGTGGTGAGGTCGAGCGAAGCGGCATCTTCACCCATGGTTGCTTGCGCAGCGATCGCGAAACGGCCGCCGACATGCAGGTCGTCGCGCAGGCGCAGTTTGACCTTGGCGCGGAAGACGTAGCGCTGCAATTGTTGCGCCAGGGTCGCGGCGGGGAAATCGGGCAGCAGGCACCACAGCGTCTGGGCGTCGCGCCGGAGCAGGGCGAACAGCGCGATCACCCGGCCCTGCGGGGTCAGCCAGCCATTCCACTGCCACTGGCCGTCGGCGAGCAGGGCGACGTCGTTCATGCATTGCGCCTGCATGAAAACGACCGCATCGGGACCGGAGATTTCCAGCACGGACTGGCCGGGCAGGGCGAAGGCGAGGGAGTTCGGGTTGTCGGGCATGGCCGCCGGAACGTATCATTAATAGGTGATGGACGATGACATCATCGGCGAAGACGCCCTTCCGCCCAAGCCCGACGCGCCCGAGGCGGCGCCCGAGACGCATCCGCCGGTCCGTGAGATCGATGGTCGCCCGGGCCTCGAACCGACGCGTTACGGGGACTGGGAGAAGGACGGGCGCTGCATCGATTTCTGACTCCCGGGCATCGAACCAATCTGAGGAAAACGCCGATGGCGAATCCGCAACGCCCCTTGTCGCCCCATCTGCAGGTGTATCGCTGGCAGGTGCAGATGGTGACCTCCATCATCCACCGCGCCACCGGCATCGTGCTGGCGTTCGGCGCGCTGGTCATCGCCTGGGGCCTGCTGGCGCTGGCCGGCGGTCGTGACAGCTGGACCGCATTCGCGCATTGCCTCGGCTCGCCGCTGGGCATGGTCGTGCTGTTCGGCTGGGCTTGGGCGTTTTCCTACCACCTGATCAACGGCATCCGCCACCTGGTGCAGGACGCCGGTTACGACTATGCGATCCCGCAATTCGTGCGCAACAGCTGGATCAGCATCATCGGCAGTCTGGTGATGGTCGCGCTGATCTTCGGTTGCCTGTTCATGAAGGGAGGTGCGGCGTGAGCGAGTTCCGCAATCCCCTGAAGACCGCGCGCGGCCTGGGTTCGGCGAAGGACGGCGTTACGCATTTCGTCAACCAGCGCCTGACCGCGATCGCGCTGGTGTTCACCGGCCTGTATTTCCTCCTGCTGGTGGTGTGCAACGCCTCCGCCGGTTACGAAGCCGTGCATGCGATGGTGGCGCGCCCGTTCAACGCGGTGGTGCTCGTCGCCTTCCTCGTCGCCATGTGCTGGCATGCCGCGCTCGGCATCCAGGTGGTGATCGAGGATTACGTCCATTCCGCGTGGGGCATCGTGCTCCAGGTGATCAACCGCTTCGTCTTCGCGATCGCCGCGATCGCCGGAGTGTTCGCGGTGGTCCGCATCGCGCTTGGGAACTGAACAGATGGCCGCTTACAAGATCCACGAACACAAATTCGACATGGTGGTGGTCGGTGCCGGCGGCGCCGGCCTGCGCGCCACCTTCGGTCTCGCCCAGCAGGGCCTGAAGACCGCCTGCATCACCAAGGTCTTTCCGACGCGTTCGCACACGGTCGCGGCGCAGGGCGGCGTGGCCGCGGCGCTCGCCAACATGGGCGAGGACGACTGGCGCTACCACTTCTTCGACACGGTGAAGGGCAGCGACTGGTTGGGTGACCAGGACGCCATCGAGTACATGTGCAAGGAAGCGATTCCGGCCATCATCGAACTCGAGCATTACGGCGTGCCGTTCTCGCGCACCGAGGAAGGCAAGATCTACCAGCGTCCGTTCGGCGGCATGACCACGCGCTTTGGCGAAGGTCCGCCGGCGCAGCGCACCTGCGCCGCGGCCGACCGCACCGGCCACGCCATCCTGCACACGCTGTACCAGCAGTCGCTGGCGCACGATGCCGAATTCTTCATCGAATTCTTCGCCATCGACCTGATCATGGATGCCGATGGCGCCTGCCGCGGCGTGCTGGCGCTGGAACTGGCGACCGGCGAACTCCACCTGTTCCGTTCGCACGGCGTGGTGCTGGCGACCGGCGGCTACGGCCGCGCCTACTTCTCCGCGACTTCTGCGCATACCTGCACCGGCGACGGTGGCGGCATGGCGCTGCGTGCCGGCCTGGCGATGCAGGACATGGAATTCGTGCAGTTCCATCCGACCGGCGTCTACGGCGCCGGCGTGCTGATCACCGAAGGCGTGCGTGGCGAAGGCGGCATCCTCCGCAACAGCAATGGCGAGCGCTTCATGGAGCGCTACGCGCCGAGCGTGAAGGACCTCGCGCCGCGCGACATGGTCTCGCGTTCGATGACGATGGAAATCCGCGAAGGCCGTGGCGTCGGCGAGCACAAGGACCACATCCTGCTCGACCTGACCCACCTCGGCCCGGAAGTGATCCACGAGAAGCTGCCGGGCATCGCCGAGAGCGCGCGCATCTTCGCCGGCGTCGACGTCACCAAGCAGCCGATCCCGGTGCTGCCGACCGTCCACTACAACATGGGCGGCATCCCGACCAATTACCACGGCGAAGTGGTGCAGTTGCGCAACGGCGATCCCGACGCGGTGGTGCCCGGCCTGTTCGCCATCGGCGAAGCGGCCTGCGTCTCGGTGCATGGCGCCAACCGCCTCGGTTCGAACTCGCTGCTCGACTTGGTCGTGTTCGGCCGCGCGGTCGCCCATCGCGCCGCCGCGCTGATCAAGCCGAATTCGACGCATGGCAAGCTGGCCGATGACGCCATCGATCCGGCGCTGTCGCATCTCGACAAGATCCGCAACGCCAACGGTTCGACCTCGACCGCGGTGATCCGCGATCGCATGCAGCGCACCATGCAGGCCGACGCCGCGGTGTTCCGCACCGGCGACACGCTGGCCGAAGGCGTCAAGAAGATCCGCGAGATCCATGCGTCGTTCGCTGACGTCAAGGTCAGCGACAAGTCGCTGGTGTGGAATTCCGACCTGATCGAGACGCTGGAGCTGGAGAACCTGCTCGACCAAGCGCTGGTGACGATCGTTTCGGCCGAGAACCGCACGGAATCGCGTGGCGCCCACGCCCGCGAAGACTTCCCGAAGCGCGACGACGCCAACTGGATGAAGCACACGCTGACCTCGGTCGATCGTTCCGGCAACACCACGATCGAGTACCGACCGGTGCACATGCACACGCTGACCGATGACGTCGCCGTGATTCCGCCGAAAGAACGCAAGTACTGAGGGAGCACAGGCATGGCTGAATTCACTCTCCCGAAGAACTCGGTGGTCGGCAAGGGCAAGAGCTTCCCGGCGCCGGCCGGCGCCAAGCGCGTCCGCACCTTCAAGGTCTATCGCTGGAACCCGGACGACGGTGCCAATCCGCGCACCGACACCTACGAGATCGATCTCGACAAGTGCGGGCCGATGGTCCTGGACGCGTTGATCAAGATCAAGAACGAGATCGATCCGACGCTGACCTTCCGCCGTTCCTGCCGCGAAGGCATCTGCGGTTCCTGCGCGATGAACATCGACGGCACCAACACGCTGGCATGCACGCGCGCCATCGACGACTGCCGCGGCAAGGAAGTGCCGATCTATCCGCTGCCGCACATGGAAGTGGTCAAGGACCTGGTGCCGGACCTGACGCACTTCTACGCGCAGTACGCCTCGATCAAGCCGTGGCTGCGCACGCAGAGCCCGGCGCCGTCGCGCGAGCGCCTGCAGTCGAAAGACGATCGCAAGAAGCTCGACGGCCTCTATGAGTGCATCCTCTGCGCCTGCTGCTCGACTTCGTGCCCCAGCTACTGGTGGAATGGCGAGCGCTACCTCGGTCCGGCGATCCTGCTGCAGGCCTATCGCTGGATCATCGATTCGCGCGACGAGGACACCGGTGCGCGCCTGGACGATCTCGAAGACCCGTTCAAGCTGTATCGCTGCCACACGATCATGAACTGTGCGCGCACCTGCCCGAAGGGATTGAATCCGGCCAAGGCGATCGCGGAGATCAAGAAGCTGATGCTGGCGCGCCGGGTCTGACGATTCGACGCGGCTGGAATCCTTGATCGAAGCCATCGATGGACCAGACCCAGGACACCGGCAACGACGCTGATCCCTATCTGCCGCCGGCAGAACCGCTGGCGCCGGAACCGCTGGCAGGCATGTCGCCGTTGAAGCGTTTCGCGCTGATGGTCGGCGTCGGCGTGCCGTATGGCCTGGCGATGCGCCTGATTTTCGGCGGGATTCCGGGCATTCCGGCGATCTTCGACCGCAACGGCCCGATGCTGCTGTCCTTCGTGGTGCTGGTGCCGGTCATCCTCGGCATGATCACGGTCTATGGGCTGGTGCCGGAACGCCGCACGGTCTTGCGCGCGTTGTTCGCGCCGTGGCTGACCGTGATCGGTTTCGCCATCGGCACGGCGATCACGCTGCTCGAAGGCAGCATCTGCATCGCCATCATGTTGCCGGCCTTTCTCGTCGAATCCTCGATCGGCGGCGTGCTGATGCTGGTGTTGCTCCGTTATGGCGCGCGGCCTTCGCGTTCCACCACGGCATCGGTATTGCTGTTGCCGCTGTTGCTGGGTGGCGTCGAGGCGCGATTCCATGCCGACGACAGTCATCGCCATCTGCATCGCAGTCGTGTGATCCATGCGTCGCCCGAGCAGGTGTGGGAGGTGCTGAACGATGTGCAGGGCATACGCCCGGATGAACTCGGACGCGGGCTTGCCTGGAATATCGGCATGCCGTATCCGCTTTCGGGGCGCACCGAAACGACGGCGCAGGGCAAGGTGCGACGTTCGCGCTGGCAGCACGGCATCCATTTCGACGAGCCGATCAGCGAGTGGCAGCCGCCACAGCGATTGGCATGGACGTACCGCTTCCAGCCTGACTCCATTCCGGTGAACGCGCTGGACGACCATGTCGCCTTGGGCGGGCGCTACGCCGGCCTGGACGACACGCGTTTCACGCTGACGCCGGTTCCCGGTGGAACGCAGGTCGATCTCGACGTCGGCTATCGCGTCAGTACGAATTTCAATGTCTATTCGGCGTGGTGGATGCACCATCTGCTGGGCGACGGTGCCGAACGCATCCTCGCGATGTACGCGCGACGGGCAGAGGCCGTTTCTTCTATTTGACGCGCTGCTTGTCGAGCTTGCGCGCCAGCGTGCGCCGGTGCATGCCGAGTCGGCGCGCGGTTTCCGAGATGTTGAAGCCGGTTTCGGCCAGTGTCTCGTGGATGCGCTCCCATTCCAGCGTCTTGATCGAGGTCTTGCGCTGGGTGAGTTCGACATCGGTATCGCCTTCCTCGCGCTGAAAGGCGGCTTCGATGTCGTCGCTGTTCGATGGTTTGGCGAGATAGTGGAGCGCCCCGAGCTTGATCGCCTCCACCGCGGTGGCGATGCTGGCATAGCCGGTCAGCACCACGATGCGCAGGTCCGGATCGTGTCCATGCAACAGCTTGACGCAGGCGAGTCCGGATTCGCCGCCGGCCAGCTTGAGGTCGACCACCGCATGCGTCGGCGAGAATTCGCCCAGCAGCGCCTGCAATGCCTCGAATCCGTCAAGATGGCGCACCGCATACCCGCGGCGTTCGAACGACCGCGCCAAGGTGCGCGCGAAGGCGGCATCGTCCTCGACGATCAGCAGCCGGCGTTCGGATTCATTCGCCATCGCCGTCGCCCTCGCTTTCGTCTTCGAGCATCAATGCCGACAGCGGCAGCCTCACGGTGACGACGGCGCCATGCGTCGAGTTGCGCGCGGTGAGCGTGCCGCCAAGACTGCGTGCGACATTCACCGACAGGAACAGGCCGAGTCCGTGACCGGGTTCGTTCTTGCTGGACTGATAGGGTTTTCCGAGCTGGGCCAGCATCGTCGGCGTGAAGCCGGGACCATCGTCGGCGACATCGATGACGACATCGCCATTCGCCAGTGCGACGGTCATGGCGACGTGCTGCGGCGAAGCTTCCAGTGCGTTGTCCAGCACGTTGGCGATCATCTGCATCAGCCCCGGATCGGAGACGATGAGCGGATTGTCCGCGCATTGGTTGCGGTAGTCGAATCGCTGCGTCGGGCGCGTGGTGCGCCATTCATCGGCGAGATCGTCGAAGAAATCGCGCAGGCGCAGCTGCTCCGGCGCTTCGCCGCGCGGATCGCCGGCCGATTGCAGGATGCCGCTGACGATCGCCTTGCAGCGCAGGACCTGTGCCTGCATCTCCACCACGTCCTGCAGCAGTTCGGGATCGGAGGCGAAGCTCGGAAGATGCTTCCAGTCGCCGAGGATCACCGACAGCGTCGACAGCGGCGTGCCGAGTTCGTGGGCGGCGCCGGACGCGAGCAGGCCCATCCGCACGATGTGTTCTTCCTCGGCCGCGCGCTGGCGCATCGCCGCGAGACGGGCGTCGCGCTCGCGCAGGATGCGGCCGATGCGGGTGATGAAGACCACCAGCAAGGTCGCGACCAGCGCGAAACAGATCAGCAGCCCCTGCACGTACAGCGAGGCCAGGCCCTGCGACAGATCGGCGGGCAGGGTGACCGGCCCCGGATAGAGGGCGAGCCAGACCATGCACAGTGTGGTGGCCGCGGCGATGATCCAGCTGGCGACGGTGCGCAACAGGATCGCGCCGAGCACGACATGCAGCAGGAACAGGAACACGAACGGGTTGGTGAGTCCGCCGCTGAAATGCAGCTGTGCGGTCAGTGTCGCCACGTCGACCAGCAAGGCGAGGAGCAGCGCCTGGTTGGTGACGCGCCTGCGATGCTTCGCCACGATCTGGCTGGCGATGTTGTAGGCCGCCAGCATCGCCAGCACCAGCAGCATCGGCTGGAGGGGCAGAGCGATGGCGAGGATGAAATGCGCGTAGGCGATCGCCAGGACCTGGCCGACCACCGCGATCCAGCGCAGCTGGATCAGCTGCTGCAGGTTGCGCACGCCGGTGCTCTCGCGCGACGGCGAAAAATCAGGCGTGGTGACGAGGGCGACCGGCATCGCGGGAAGTGTAAACGCGCCAGACGGCGAACAGGCTCAATGCGGCGAGCGCGAACCAGGTCAGGGCGTATTGCAGGTGCTGGTCGCGGAAACGCACCACGGTCATGCCGCCAGCGGGCCATTCGGACGCATTGGCGTCGCGTTCGGCGTCGACGAACCACGGCGCGATATCGCCGAGGCTGCGCGCGCGGGCAATCGCCGCGACATCGCGCGAATACCAGCGATCATGCGTCGGGTCGTTGCGGTGCAGGAAGGCGCCGTTGGGCTCGCTCATCCGCAGCAGCCCGACCACACGGATGTGACCGACAGGCGGCGCGACATCTCCGTTCCAGTCGCTCGGCACGAAGCCGCGATTGACGAGGATGGCGTCGCCGCCGTCATCGCGCAGGGGAGTGAGCAACCACCAGCCGGGACCGCGCTCGGTGACGGCCTGGACGCGGGTATCGGCGTTCCGGAGATATTCGCCCGTGACCACCACGCGATGATATTCATCGCGCGCCGCGGACGCCTGCGGCCAATCCTTGCGCGCGGGCAGTGCGGCAGGCTCGGCGTGGATGCGGGCATCCACGCGTGCGATCAGTGCGTGCTTCCAGTGCAGGCGTTGGACCTGCCAGACGCCGAGTGCGGTGAATCCGCAGAACGCCAGGGCCAATGCGACGAGGAAAACGGTTCTTCGCATTGGAGGCGGATCGTTACGGCATGTTCCGCATGTCGTGTGCGGACATGGTGGGCATCATGTTGGTGTTCATGTGGTGCATCACCCACATCGAACCGGCGAGCGTGATCACCACCAGTACCAGGGTGAAGATCAGCGCCAGCATGTTCCAGCCGCCTTCCGACTTGGTGTTCATGTGCAGGAAGTAGACCATGTGCACCAGGATCTGTACCGCCGCGAATGCCAGGATCACCGCAGCCGCCGTGCCGGGATTGGCGATGACCTTGCCCATGATCAGCCAGAACGGAATCGCGGTCAGGATCACCGAGAGGATGAAGCCGGTGACGTAGCCGCGCACCGTGGCATGGGCGTGGCCGCCTTCCTCGTGATGGTCGTCGATGTGGTGGTTCTCGCTCGTTTGGAGCTGGCTCATGGCAGCACGCCCATCAGGTAGACGAAGGTGAAGACGCCGATCCAGACGACGTCGAGGAAGTGCCAGAACATCGACAGGCAGAACAGGCGACGCTGGTTGGCCGCGGTCAGGCCCTTCTTCGCCACCTGCGTCATCAGCGTCACCAGCCAGACGATGCCGAAGGTGACATGCAGGCCATGGGTGCCGACCAGCGCGAAGAACGACGACAGGAAGCCGCTGCGCTGCGGGCCGTAGCCCTCGTGGATGAGGTGGCTGAACTCGTAGAGCTCGATGCCGAGGAAGCCGGCGCCGAACAGGCCGGTGATCGCCAGCCAGGCCAGCACCGCGCCCTGCTTGCGGTTCTGCATCGAGATCATCGCGAAGCCATAGGTGATCGACGACAGCAGCAGCAAGGCGGTGTTGACCGCGACCAGCGGCAGTTCGAACAGTTCGCCGCCGGTCGGGCCGCCGGCATAGTTGCGGCCGAGCACGCCATAGGTCGCGAACAGGCAGGCGAAGATCAGGCAGTCGCTCATCAGGTAGAGCCAGAACCCGAGCAGGGTGCCGTTCTCCGGATGGTGGCGGGCCTCGGTATCGAGGAAGACCGGGCTGCCGTCGGCGTTGGTGGTGGCGATGGCGTCAGACATGGGCGTTCAGAAGCTCCGTGCGCGCGGTTTCGGTGCGGACCACTTCATCGGCAGGGATGTGGTAGTCGCGGTCGTAGTTGAAGGTGTGGACGATCGTGGTGATCAGCAGTGCGGCGAACGACACGATCGCCAGCCACCAGATGTGCCAGATCATCGCGAAGCCGATCACCGTGCTCAACGCGGCCAGGATGATGCCGGCAGCGGTGTTCTTGGGCATGTGGATGGACTTGAAGCCGGAGGCCGGGCGCTTGAAGCCGCGCTGCTTCATGTCCCACCAGGCGTCGTTGTCGTGCACGACCGGGGTGAAGGCGAAGTTGTAGTCCGGCGGCGGCGAGGAGGTCGACCATTCCAGCGAACGCGCGTCCCAGGGGTCGCCAGTGGTGTCGCGCAGGGCGTCGCGGCGACGGAAGCTGACGAAAATGTCGATCAGGAAGCAGGCGATGCCGATCGCGATCAGCACGGCGCCGAACGCGGCGATCACGAACCAGTTCTGCAGCGAGGGATCGTCGAAGTGGCTGAGGCGACGGGTCACGCCCATCAGGCCGAGCACGTAGAGCGGGGTGAAGGCGAACCAGTAGCCGGCGAACCAGAACCAGAACGACAGCTTGCCCCAGAACGGATCAAGCTTGAAGCCGAAGGCTTTCGGGAACCAGAAGGTCATGCCCGCGAACAGGCCGAACACCACGCCGCCGATGATCACGTTGTGGAAGTGCGCGATCAGGAACAGGCTGTTGTGCAGCACGAAGTCCGCCGGCGGGACGGCGAGCAGCACGCCGGTCATGCCGCCGACCACGAAGGTGATCATGAAGCCGAGCGTCCACAACATCGGCACTTCCAGGCGGATGCGACCGCGATACATGGTGAACAGCCAGTTGAAGATCTTCGCGCCCGTCGGGATCGAGATGATCATCGTGGTGATGCCGAAGAACGAGTTGACGCTGGCGCCGGAGCCCATGGTGAAGAAGTGGTGCAGCCACACCAGGTAGGACAGGATGGTGATGCAGACGGTCGCGTAGACCATCGAGCTGTAGCCGAACAGGCGCTTGCCGCAGAACGTCGCCACCACTTCCGAGTAGATGCCGAAGCAGGGCAGGATCAGGATGTAGACCTCCGGGTGGCCCCAGATCCAGATCAGGTTCACGTACATCATGGCGTTGCCGCCAAGGTCGTTGGTGAAGAAATGCGTGCCCATGTAGCGGTCGAGCGTCAGCATCGCCATCACCGCGGTCAGCACCGGGAACGACACCACGATCAGCACGTTGGTGCACAGCGCGGTCCAGGTGAACACCGGCATCTGCATCATGCCCATGCCCGGCGCGCGCATCTTGACGATGGTCGCGATCAGGTTGATGCCCGATAGCGTCGTCCCGACGCCGGCGACCTGCAGGCCCCAGATGTAGTAATCGACCCCGACATCCGGACTGAACTCCAGTCCCGACAGCGGCGGATAGGCCAGCCAGCCGGTGCGGGCGAATTCGCCGACGAACAGCGACAGCATCACCAGTGCCGCGCCGCCGACCGTCATCCAGAAACTGAAATTGTTGAGGAAGGGGAAGGCGACGTCGCGCGTGCCGATCTGCAACGGCACCAGGTAGTTCATCAAACCCGTCACCAACGGCATGGCGACGAAGAAGATCATGATCACGCCGTGCGCAGTGAAGATCTGGTCGTAGTGGTGCGGCGGCAGGAAGCCGGCGTTGTCACCGAAGGACATCGCTTGTTGCAAACGCATCATCAACGCATCGGCGAAGCCACGCAGCAGCATCACCAGGCCCAGCACCATGTACATGATGCCGATCTTCTTGTGGTCGATGCTGGTGAACCAGTCGCGCCACAGGGTGCCCCACAGCTTGTACTTGGTGATCACCGCCAGCACCGCGAGGCCGGCGATCGCGCTGCCGGTGAAGGTCGCGATCAGGATCGGTTCGTGATAGGGGATCGCGTCCAGGCTCAGGCGACCGAGCAGGGCCGATGTTTCCGGGGACGAAGTTTCGGGAACGTGTTGCAACATGGCTGGATTCCGGTTCAGTGCGCGTGCGCGCTGGCGGGTTGCATGGGCATCGACATGGATTCATGCGATGTCGACTGGGGCGATGCGTCGTGCGCCATCATCTCGTTCATGCACATTTGGCCCGGGGCGACGCAACGGTTGAGGATGGCGTCGTAGAGATCGCCGTCAACCGTGCCGTAATGACGCACCGGCTCGCGTTCGCTGGGCTTGGCCAGCTGCTGGTATTCGTTGCGGTCGAGCGCGTTGCCGGCCGCCTTCGCGTCCGCGACCCACTTGTCGAACGCAGCGGCATCGGTGGCGTGGAAGGTGAAGCGCATGTGCGAGAAGCCGGCGCCGCTGTAGTTCGACGAGAAGCCTTCGTACTGGCCGGGCTTGTCGATCACCGCGTGCAACTTCGTTTCCATGCCGGGCATGGTGTAGATCATTCCGGCCAGCGCCGGCACGTAGAACGCGTTCATCACGTTCGACGAGGTGAGATGGAATTCGATCGGGCGATCGACCGGCGCCGCCAGTTCATTGACGGTGGCGATGCCCTGTTCCGGGTAGATGAACAGCCACTTCCAGTCCAGCGAGACCACGTCCACCACCAGCGGCTTGGTGTCCGCCGGCACCGGCTTGCCTGCACCAAGGCGGCTCAGCGGGCGATAGGGATCGAGGGTATGGGTGGTGATCCAGGTCACTGCGCCCAGCGCGATGATGATCAGCAGCGGCGCCGCCCAGATCAGCAGTTCCAGCTGGGTCGAATGGTCCCAGTCCGGCTTGTAGGTGGCGTTGGCCTTGGCGCGATAACGCCAGGCGAACAGCAGGGTGAGGGCGATCACCGGGACGATGATCAGCAGCATCAGCACGGTGGACGCAACCACCAGGCGGCCCTGCTGGGCCGCGACGTCGCCGGCGGGATTCAGTACCACGGCGTTGCAGCCCGCCAGCAGGGTGGCGAGCGCAATCAAGGGCGCGGCGCGGAGGCTCTTCGAAAAAGGCATGCGGAGCGATCAGATGTGGACCCCGCTCGGGGAAAGCGCGGGTTGCCGGAAAGCGCAAAATGTATGCCGAATGTCGACTTTGGGCGATTGGACGTTTTGTCCTATGGCGTCCGGGGCCCGAAGGTGCGACTCTCCGGTGTTCGAATGCCCGCAATCTAGACCCGACCCACGCAAGATGTCCAGCATCAGCCACGCCATCACCGATTCCCCGGCAAAGCCCTCGAACCAGCACGGCGACCACCATGTCGCACCCGGGGAAATCGCCGTCGGCGTGGTCATCGGCCGCGCCTCCGAGTACTTTGACTTCTTCGTCTACGGCATCGCCTCGGTGCTGGTGTTTCCGCAGGTCTTCTTCCCGTTCGAGGAGCGGCTCGAAGGCATCCTCTACGCATTCACCATCTTCTCGTTCGCCTTCATCGCCCGGCCCTTCGGCACCGTGGCCTCGATG
>DAHUXS010000003.1 GCA_027306995.1 Lysobacter sp. | reverse complement strand
TGGCAGCCAATGCGCTCACCTTCGTGGCGTCCGGGCTGCTGTGCAGGCCGTGTGAGAGGATCAGCAAAGGCTTCATGCGACAATTATCGCATGCCCATCGCGCCGCCCATCCACGACCAACCCCTGCCCTACGTTACGCGCCTGGAAAAGCGCCCGCTGTCGGCGATCGATCTCGTCGTGATCCATTGCACCGAATTGCCGGACATGCAGATGGCGCGCGAATTCGGCGAACGCATCCGTTACGAGAAATCCCGCACCGGCAACAGCGGGCATTACTACATCGACACGGACGGCACGATCTACCGCTACGTTCCGGACGATCGCGTGGCCAACCACACCTATGGCTACAACCCGCGCTCGATCGGCATCGAGTTGTCGAACATGGGCCGCTATCCGCACTGGGGCGACCGCCGGCATCAAAAGTGGACAACACCCTACACCAAGGCGCAGATCGATTCGCTGCTCGCGCTGCTGCGCCAATTGCGGCAGGAACTGCCGAATCTCAAATACATCGCCGGACACGAGGACCTGGACACGCGCCTAGAGCCGGCCAGCGACGATCCGCAGGTGATGCTGCGCCGCCGACAGGATCCGGGGCCACTGTTTCCGTGGCGGGATGTCGTCCCTGCGAGCGGACTCGAACGATTCAACCCATAGGAATTTCCATGTCGAATCCCATCGTCGGCGAACTGATCGACCTGTTGCAGCTCGAACGGCTGGAAGAAAACCTGTTCCGCGGGCAGAGCCGCGACATCGGCACCAAGTACGTCTTCGGCGGCCAGGTGCTGGGCCAGGCGCTGTCGGCGGCACAGGCGACGGTCGACAGCGAGACCAGCGATCGCAATGCGCATTCCCTGCACGCGTATTTCCTGCGTGCCGGCGACATCGAAGCGCCGATCGTCTACCAGGTCGACCGTACCCGCGATGGCGGCAGTTTCTCCGTGCGTCGCGTCACCGCCATCCAGCACGGCAAGGTGATCTTCTTCTGCGCGGCGTCGTTCCACACGCCCGAACCGGGCAGCGAGCACCAGTTGTCGATGCCGGAAGTGCCGCGACCGGAGGACATCGAACCGGCCCCGCCGCTGTCGCCGGAAGAACTGGCGAAATTGCCGACCAAGGTGCAACGCTGGCTGGATCGTTCCGGACCGTTCGAGTTCCGCCACGTCTATCCGCGCGACGAACTCAATCCGCCCAAGCGCCCGCCCTACCAGCAGGTGTGGTTTCGTCTGGCCGACAAGGTCGGCGACGATCCCGAGCTCCATCGGGCCCTGCTCGCCTACGCCTCTGACTTCCACCTGCTCGGCACCGCGACCTTCCCGCACGGCATCAGCTATTACCAGCCGAACGTGGCGATGGCATCGCTCGACCACGCGCTGTGGTTCCATCGTCCGTTCCGCGCCGACGACTGGCTGCTGTATTCGATCGACAGCCCGAGCGTGCAGGAAGCGCGCGGACTGGCGCGCGGCCAGATTTTCGACCGCCACGGCAAGCTGGTCGCGAGTACTGCGCAGGAAGGCTTGATCCGCGTCGGAAAGGCGGGCTGACATGCGCCAGGTCTTCACCAGTCGCCGGCTCGAGAATGCCGAAGGCGTGGCCAAGCTGCTGGAAGACGCCGGCATCGAAGTCCGCATCATGAACGGACGCTCGTACAAGGGCACCCATCGTCACGCGTTCAGCTATCGCGAAAACGCCCGCAGCAAGGAGCCGCAGCCGGAAGTGTGGGTGGTCCGCACCGACCAGTTGCCGCAGGCACGCAAACTGCTGCACGAAGCCGGCTTGCTCGATCGCTCCAACAGCCCGGAAACCGTGCCACTGACGTTCAATTCACGCAACGCCGCGCCGGTGCCGGGGAAATCGTCGGCGCAGCGCGCGAATCGCCTGCGGATCGTGTTGCTGATCGTCTGCGCCGCGGTCGCGGCGTGGACGTTCTTCTTCCGGCATTGATCGCCGCGGCACGCGCTGGCTGAGCGCGCACCGCGACAACAACCGTTACTGCGCCGGCGTCGCCGGCTTCATGTCCATGTGCGGACGCTGGCCCTTGCGGTCGCCCCACGCACCCGGACCACGGCCGCCATCGGGGCCATGCGCCTTCGCCAATTCGTCCTGGCTCAGCGCGCCGTCGCCGTTGGTGTCGAGGCGCTTGAACATCGCATCGACGAACTCGCCACGCTTCTTGGCGCGTTCGGCATCGCGCGTCGCCATCGCGGCGAGCATCTCTTCCTTGCTGATCTTGCCGTCGTGGTTGGTGTCCATCTCGGCGAAACGCTTCTGCCCGCGCTCCTTGCGCATCGCTTCGAAATCCGAGCGATCGAGGAAGCCGTCGTGGTTGGCGTCGAGCTGATCGAACTTCGCGGCCAGCTTCGGATCCTTGGCAGCCTCGTCGCGGCTGATCTTGCCGTCATGGTTGGTATCGAGGCGCATGAAACCGCCCATCATCCGACCATGGCCTTTCGGTGGCGGCGGAGCGCCGGGCTCGCCGGGCGCCGGCGGATCGGACGGCATCTGCTGGGCGATGGCGGTCACGGCGGCGGCACCAAGTGCGCATGCCAGGGCCAGCACGAGCGGGGTCGAACTCTTCATCTGCATCTTCCTGTGCGGGTGTATGCGCAGGGAACGCTGCGCCCCGCCCCGCGGTTGACCTCGCCGCGGCGGCATTCACCGACGGGCTAGACTCGACTTCATGAGCGTGTCCGACGATCTCCGCATCTACCGCACCGGGTTCCATCCCTGCGGCTACTGGCCGGACCGCTTCGCGCGCGACCTTTTGATTGACCCGCGCGATCCGCGCATCGCCGACGTCTATCCGCTGTCCCTGGAATGGGGATTCCGTCGCTCCGGCGAAGTCATCTACCGTCCCGATTGCGTGGCCTGCAACGCCTGCGTCGCCGTACGCATCCGGGTGAACGACTTCCAGCCCGACCGCAGCCAGCGCCGTTGCCTGGCCCGCAACAGCGACCTGCAAGTCCGGGTTGTGCCCGCCGAACGCACCGAAGAGCACTTCGCGCTCTATCGCCGCTACCTGCACAGCCGCCATCCCGGCGGCGGCATGGACGACCACAGCGAAGCCGATTTCGACGGCTTCCTGATCGGACGCTGGTCGCAGGGGCGCTTCCTCGAATTCCGCGCCCACAGCGATCACGCGCCGGGACGCCTGCTCGCGGTCGCCGTCACCGACGTGCTCGACGATGCGCTGTCGGCGGTCTACACCTTCTACGACCCGCTGGAGGCGCAACGCAGCCTCGGCACCTTCGGCGTGTTGCAGCAGATCGAATGGGCGCGCCGCGAAGGCCGCAAGCACCTGTACCTGGGTTACTGGATCGACGGCCATCCCAAGATGGACTACAAGCGTCGCTTCCAGCCGCTGGAACGCTACGACGGCCGCGCCTGGCAGCCGTTCGACTGAAAATCAGCTTTTCGCCGGCGGAATGCCCGGCTCGACGGTCGCACCGCGGCGTCCGAAACCGAATTCGCCCGCCGCGTTGGAGTTCGAAACGATCATCCGCACCATGTTGGTGGGAATCATCACTTCCACTTCCTTGCCATCGCCGGTATCCAGCGTCATCTCGGTGAGCATGCCGGAGGTATCGACGTCCTTGCAGCTGAAGTGCGTACCGGCCGGACCGTCCTTGAGATAGGGTTTGCCGGCATCGCCCAGCGCTTCGATGGCATTGGGGAAGAGATAGACGTCGTAACCCGTGGTGTCGGTCATGGCCGCTCCTAATTAATCGATGATCTGTCAGTCGAAGGTGATGTGGATGGAGGCAGCGGCTTCGCGCGCCCGTGCCCGCGCATCATCGCAGGAGGCCGCGCGCGCCAGCGTCACGCCGACGCGACGCTTGCCCGAGACCCGCGGCTTTCCGAACAACCGCAGTGCACTGTCGGGCGCCTGCAGTGCGGCCTCGATGTTCGCGAAGCACGGCACGCCCTCGCCCTCCGCCAGCAACGCGCACGACGCCGACGGACCGCGATTGGCGATCGCATCGCCGTCGGCACCCAGCGGCAGGCCGAGGATCGCGCGCGCATGCAGCGCGAACTCGCTGAGTTCCTGCGACACCAGCGTGACCAGTCCGGTGTCGTGCGGGCGCGGCGACACTTCCGAGAACCAGACCTGGTCGCCCTTGACGAAAAACTCCATGCCGAACACGCCCCAACCGCCAAGATTGGCGGACACTGCAGTCGCGATGTCCTTGGCGCGTTGCAGGGCCAGCGGCGACATCGGCTGCGGCTGCCAGCTTTCGACGTAATCGCCGTCGCGCTGGAAATGGCCGATCGGCGCGCAGAACGCGGTGCCGCCAGCGTGGCGAACCGTCAGCAGGGTGATCTCGTAATCGAAATCGATGAAGCCTTCGACGATCACGCGTCCGGCGCCGGCACGACCACCGGTCTGTGCGTAGTCCCAGGCGGCGTCGATATCGGCCTCGCTGCGCACCAGCGACTGGCCCTTGCCCGACGACGACATCACCGGCTTGATCACGCACGGCAGTCCCAATTCCGCAACGGCGGCGCGATAGTCGGTGTGCGTGTCGACAAAACGGAACGGCGACGTCGGCAGCCCCAGCGTTTCCGCGGCAAGCCGACGGATACCTTCGCGATCCATGGTCAACCAGGCGGCACGCGCGGTCGGGATCACCCGTACCTCGCCGTCACGCTCGAGCTCGACCAGGGTCGGCGTATGGATGGCCTCGATCTCGGGCACCACGATGTGCGGCCGCTCCCGCGCGATCAGCGCGCGCAAGGCCTCGCCATCCAGCATGTCGAGCACGCGGCTACGATGCGCGACCTGCATCGCCGGCGCATCGGCATAGCGATCGGCAGCGATCACCTCGACGCCCAGCCGCTGCAGCTCGATCGCCACTTCCTTGCCCAACTCTCCCGATCCCAACAGCAATACCCGTGTGGCCTTGGCGGTCAGCGGCGTTCCCAGTGTGGTCATGCGTCGAGGTCGGTCGGAAAGGCGGCCAGTCTAGGGCACCACCCGCATTCATACAAAGTGATATCAAATTGATATCATTCTTCCGAACAACGGAGATTCCCCATGAAAGAACGCATTCTCAAGTCGCTGCCGGGCATCCCGGTCCTGATCATGGTGCTGCTGGCAGGCGTGGTCGCCATCTGGCTGTTCCTGACCGGTATCGGCCCCGATCCCAAGGGTGAAGGCGTAGCCTCCGGCTCGCTGATCATTGCCGCGATCCTGCTCGGCATCGTCGCCTTCCTGTCGCTGACCGGCCTGTACAAGATCGAACCCAACCAGGGCGCGGTACTCAGCTTGTTCGGCAAGTACGTCGGCACGGTCAAGGAAACCGGCCTTCGCTGGAACAACCCGTTCTACGGCAAGCGGAAGGTGAGCGAGCGCGTGCGCAACTTCGAGAGCGGGCGCCTGAAGGTGAACGAACTCGATGGCAGCCCGATCGAGATCGCCGCCGTGATCGTCTGGCGCGTGGTCGATTGCGCCGAGGCCGTTTACAACGTCGACGACTACGAAAGCTTCGTGCACATCCAGTCGGAATCGGCGCTGCGCGCGATGGCCACCAGCTATCCCTACGACCAGCATGAGGAAGGCCAGCTCGCCCTGCGCAGCCACGCCAACGAAGTCGGCCAGCACCTGAAGGACGAACTGCAGGCGCGCCTCGCCGATGCCGGCGTCGAAGTGCTGGACGCGCGCATCAGCCACCTCGCCTACGCGCCGGAAATCGCCCAGGCGATGCTGCAGCGCCAGCAGGCCAACGCGATCATCGCCGCGCGCACCCGCATCGTTGCCGGCGCCGTTGGCATGGTGGAGATGGCGCTGGAAGAACTGCAGAAGAACGGCGTGGTCCAGCTCGACGAGGAACGCAAGGCACAGATGGTCAGCAACCTGCTGGTGGTGCTCTGCGGCGAGCGCGCGACGCAGCCGATCGTCAACGCCGGCACGCTGTACTGATCCGCCACGATGGCAGAGAAGAAAGCCTATCCGCTGCGCATCAACGCCGAGATCCTCTCGGCGACGCAACGCTGGGCCGATGACGAGTTGCGGAGCCTCAACGCGCAGATCGAATACGTGCTGCGCGAAGCGCTGCGCAAGGCGGGACGGCTGAAATCGTCCCAACAACAACCAAATGACGAGGGAGAGGAAACATGAGCGGTCGTTGGCAATACAAGGTCGTCGAATACAAGCCGACGTTGATGGGCGGGGTCAAGCCCGAGGAAATGCAGGCCGAACTCGACAAGCTCGGTGCGACAGGGTGGGAACTGGTCAGCCTCACACCGACCATGCCGCTCAATCACCTTGTCGCCGTGCTCAAGCGCGAGGGATGACATGAAACGCATGCGAAATTCCATTTCCGCCATCGCCCTCGCCTGCGCCCTGGTCCTGCCCGCTTCGGCAGCCACCGACACGCCTCAGGCCATCGCCGCGCGACTGCTCGATCGCCTCGATGCCGGCCAGTACGACCAGGCCGAAGCGATGTTCAACGCACAGATGCAACAGCACGTGCCCACCGACAAGCTGAAGGCCGTGTGGCAGTCGTTGCCGCCCGCCGGCAAGCGCGATGCGGCGCAGTTGTCGCAAAAGGACGGCATGCAAGTCATCAAGCAGACATTGCATCGCGGCTCGACGGCATGGACATTCACGGTCGTGGTCGACGCGCAAGGCAAGGTCAGCGGCATGTTCGTGCAGCCACAGCAAAACGCTACACCGATTCCCGCGGTCCCGCCCGATGCCGGTTACGGCGAACGCGAGGTCAGCGTTGGCGCCGAAGGCCATCCACTCGGCGGTACGCTGGCGATGCCCAAGGGGAAAGGCCCCTTCCCTGCCGTGGTGCTGGTGCACGGTTCCGGCCCCAACGATCGCGAGGAAACCATCGGTCCCAATCATGTCTTCACCGACATCGCGCGCGGGCTCGCTGCGCAAGGCATCGCCGTGCTGCGCTACGAGAAGCGCACCAGGGCGCGACCACAGGACTACAAGGACGGCATCATCACCATCGACAGCGAAACCACCGATGACGCTGTTGCCGCGGTCAAGGCATTGGCGACGACGCCCGGTATCGACCCGAAGCGCGTCTTCGTGTTCGGGCACAGTCTCGGCGCGATGGTCGCGCCGCGCATCGCGCAGCGTGCCGGCAACGTGGCTGGCGTGATCGAGCTGTCGGGACCTTCGCGCAAGCTGGTCGACATCATCCCCTACCAGCAACGCTACATGGCCAAGCTGCAGGGCAAGTCCGACGATCCGCAGGCCCTTGCCGGGATCGCCAAGGCCGAAAGTGACATCGCCGCGATCCGTGGCAACGCCAAGCCCGATGACACCGCGCTGGGCATGCGTGTGGATTACTGGCGCAGCGTGGACGCGATCGATCCCATCGCCGACAACAAGGCGCTGCGCGTGCCGACGCTGCTGCTGCACGGCGACCGCGATTTCCAGGTGCCGATGGAAGACTGGACGGCGTTGCAACAGGCGTTCACCGGCAACAAGCGCTTCACCATGAAGCTCTATCCCTCGCTCAACCACCTGGGCATCGCCGGTAGCGGCACGCCGTCAATGGCGGAATACGCGCAGCCGGGGCATGTCGATGCGCAGTTGATCAACGACGCCGCGGCATGGATCAAGGCGCACTGACATGGCAATGACAGGTTCCGTCCGCGATTTCCCGCTTGCTCCGTTGCAGCAGAAGTCGTGGCTGACGTTGATCGCGATCGTGCTCGCCACGGTCGCGATCGTCTTGCTGGTGCCGCACCCCGGATTGCCGCTGTCGTCGCGACTGCTCATGCCCACCTTCATTGCCGCGGTGATTTTGGGCGTCGGGTTGGCGATGCGTCGCCGTCGCATCACCATCGAAGGCCGCGATCTCGTGGTGGCCGCGGCGTTCTTTACGCAACGCATCAATATCGATGCGCTGGACCTCGCAGGCGCGCGCAGCGTCGATCTTGCCGAACACACCGAGTTCGCGCCGATGATCAAACTCAAGGGATACGATCTCCCCGGCTTCCGCGCCGGAGGCTATCTCCTGCGCAATCGCGCCCGGGCGTTCTGCCTGCTCACCGCGCGCGATCGCGTCCTCGTCCTGCCCCGCCGTGATGGCAAGTTCTTCGTGCTCAGCCCCGAAAAGCCGCAAATGCTGCTGTCTGCACTGAACGAACTGGCCGCGACGACAGGCCATCGTTAAGCTGTTCCGATGCAACCCCGCCCGCGCCACCTGATCAACAGCGCCCACGCCGAATTGTGGCCGGCGTGGTTGCTGCGGGCGCGACGCAATGCCGACGCCCGCGCGCTGGCCACCGCCACTTGGGTGGTGCGCAGCCGCAACGGCGACTATCTCGCCACCATCGATGCAGCGCGGAACATCCATCCGCTGCCCCCACAACAGCCGTCGCGCAATACCGATGGATGGCGTGCCCTTGCCCTCGATGGCGCCAGGCCGCAGGCCCCCGTGCATGCCTTGCCGATGCACGGGCTGGAACGTCGCCTGCTCGAACTTGGACTCGATGCCGACGATTACGCGCAACGCAGTGGATTGATGCAGGTTCCCGAACCGTCGCGACTCGCGCTGGCCGGATTCGATCGCTATCGGCGTCCATTGTGGCTGGGCAGTGGCGCCGGTCGCGCCTGGAATCGCATGCGCGCGGCTGCGGCGAGCGACGGCGTCGCGCTGGATGCCATTTCCGGCTATCGCAGCCATGCCTACCAGATGGGCATTTTCGCGCGCAAGCGCGCCCGCGGATTGACTGTCGACGACATCCTCGCGGTCAATGCCGCGCCCGGTTTTTCCGAACACCATTCCGGCGATGCACTCGACATCGGCACCGACGGCGAAGCGCCGGCGGAAGAATCCTTCGAACGCACCGCCGCGTTCCGCTGGCTATCCGATCACGCCGGCGACTTCGGTTTCAACCTGAGCTATCCGCGCGACAATCCCCACGGCATCGTCTACGAGCCGTGGCATTGGCGCTGGCACGGCTGATCCGCCCCTGCTGCGTTCGCCCTTATTTCCCTTGCGAGCGCGGGATCGGCCCCTTGCCGAAATCGGAAATCTTCCAGAGATAAATGCTGGCCCAGGTGCGGTACGGGCCCCAGGCCTCACCGCGCGCCAACGTTTCCTTCGGTGATGGCATTTCGTCGAGGCCATCGAGGATCTGGTGTCCCTTGCGAATGCCGAAGTCATCCACGGGCAGCACGTCCGGTCGGCCGAGCTTGAACATCAGCATCATCTCGACCGTCCAGCGCCCGATGCCGCGCACCGGCACCAGCGCCTTGATGATCGCGTCCTCGTCCATCGTCGCCATCTTGCGCACGCCGGGAATCTCGCAACCGAGCTCGCGCTCGCAGAGATCGCGCAGCGCCAGCAACTTGTTGCCGGAGACGCCGCAGGCGCGCACGTCGGCATCGCTGACACGCCCCAATGAATCGGCATTGAGGCGACGACTGCCCGCCGCGACTTCAAGGCGCCCGGTGATCGTCGCCGCGGCCTTGCCGTGCAGCTGCTGGTAGAGGATTGCGCGTGCCAATGCGTTGACCGGATCGAACGACTTCCGCCAATCGGTTGGCTCCGGCAATGGCCCGATCCGGCGCATCCACGCCGCCAGCGGCTTGTCGACCTTGCGCAGGTGCTTGCCCGCCGCTTCGATATCGAATCCACGCGTGTAACGCATCGCCATCCTTCACCTCCACAACCGTTGTGCGGCCAGCCACAGCCAGCCCGCGATCATCGCCATTCCGCCTGCCGGCGCCAGCGTCGACGGCCAGCCCAGCCACTGCTTCGCCACCAGGCTGAGCGAGAACAGCAAACAGCCGGCGATCTGCAGCAGGATCGCACCACGCTCGCCCTTGCCGGCAGCTTGCGGCAGCATCGCCGATCCCGCCGCGCCCTGCACCAGCAGGAACACTGCCGCGTTGCCGATCCGGCGCGCACCTTCGGCATCGAGCGTCGCATGCGCGGCGTACGCCGATAGCGCGATGCCGGCTGCCGCCATCAGCGCGGCGATGACGGACGGAATGCGCTGGAAGGCGTTCGACACGGGCATGACGGATTCCGAAAACGCGAACGCCGCGACTGGCGCGGCGTTCGGTGACTGTCTGGCGGTCGCGGTTACTTGACCGGCCAGTAGACGTCGAAGCTGGCGGCGCCGGCGGTGAACGACTTGTCCACGCCGTCCTTGTAGACCTCGAACGACTTGTCGGCGATCTGATAGCCGTGCACCAGTGCCCAGGCGCGCAGTGCGTCGCGGGTCAGCTGCAGCGTGTTGTAGTCGGCCGAAGCGATCGACGTCGTCACGGCTTTGCGTGCCGGGATGGTCGCGAACTTGACCGTGCCCTGCAGGGCAACGCCAGTCAGGCCGGTGGTCGCGGTGGCGCCCTTCTTCTTCACCGGCTGCACCAGGTTGTAACCGTAGTTGGCGATGTTGACGTCTTCGGTGACCAGGTAGAACGGACCGGCCGGTTCGAGGCCGTTGGCGTCCATCACGCGCTTCAGCCACTGGTAGTTGTTCTTGACGCTGTCGTAGACATGCGCGAAGTCGTTGATCACCGTACCCGAGTTGATGGTGATGACATCGCTGGCCGGCAATTCGACGAACTTGGTGCCGGTGAGCGGCGGGGTCAGCTGGTCATAGGCCAGGTTGGGCACTTCGGCCAGCAGGCCCGTCAGGCGACGCAGGTTGACCTTCATGTCCTCGCCGGCATAGCTGCCCGCGTACAGGCCGGCGTAACGACCCAGCAGGTTGAAGCCGTAGTCGACGTCGTAGGTCTGGACGATGGTGGTGTTCTTCTCGCTCTTGTCGGGCTTGACCGTGATGGTCGACTTCTTGTTGCTGCCCATGTCGCCATTGGTGATGGCGAAATCGACCTGTTGGTTGGTCTGGGCGCCGGTGATCTTCCAGCTGCCCTTGCCGACGCCATTGTCGCCGTCGTAGTCGATCTGGGCGCCGACGCCCGAAACCGGGCCGCTGATCTTGAGCTGGGTGCGCGGATCATGCGCAGTCACGGCGTTCCAATCCTTCCAGCGTCCAAAGCTGTTGAGGGTGTCGTACACCAGGGTCGCCTTGCGGTTGGTGTCGATGGTCTCCGACAGGTGGCGATGCGATGGCAGCACGATGCCGACCAGCAGGAAGAACACGGCCACGATGGCCACGGAAATCAACAACTCTTTAAGCAGCTTCATTCAGGAGGTCTCCGGAGCGCGTCCGTCAAGCCAATACGAGCCGCCAATCGTAGCAAACCGGCCGCCCCGCGGGGAGTCTTTTGCCGCACTCAGACCAGTTTGGCTTCCAATGCCTTCAATACCGCTCGGGTCCGGTCTCGAACGCCCAGCTTGCTGAGGATGTTGGAGACGTGGTTCTTGATCGTCCCCTCGGCCACGCCCAGGGTGTTGGCGATTTCCTTGTTGGAATAGCCGCCGGCCATCAGCCGCAGGATCTCGGTTTCGCGCTCGGTCAGCGGATCGGGGCGATCGAGGCTGGCGAATTCGGTCTGCATGTGCTCGAGGCCGGACAGCAGCTTCTGGGTGACCGCCGGCTGTACCAGCGAGCCGCCGCCGGCGACCGTGCGGATGGCGCCGACCAGCTGTTCCAGCGAGACATCCTTGAGCAGGTAGCCGCGCGCACCGGCCTTGATTCCGGCCAGTACCAATTGGTCGTCGTCGAAGGTGGTGAGGATGATGGTCGGCGGCAACTGGCCCAGCCTGGTCAGCGTTTGCAGGGCTTCGAGGCCGGACATCACCGGCATCCGCATGTCCATCAGGATCACGTCCGGATTGATTTCGGGAACCATCGCGACCGCCTGCTGGCCGTCGCTGGCCTCGGCGACCACTTCCAGCCCGTTGGCCTCCGGCAGCGACAGCAGCGAGCGGATGCCCTGGCGGACCAAGGTCTGGTCGTCGACGAGGAGGATGCGGATCATGCGGTGTCTCTCACTGTGGAGGGCGGCAGGGGTTTCAGGGGAAGATCGAGCTGCAGGCGGAATCCCCGACCGGGGGCTGTCTCCACTCGCATTGTGCCGCCATGCGCGGCCACCCGTTCCCGCATGCCGTTCAGGCCGTTGCCGGCGACCAGGCCATCGGCGCCGCGGCCGTTGTCTTCGGCATCGATGCAGATGCCCTCGACGCTACGGTGGACATGCAGACGCAGGCGATCGCCACCGGAATGGCGGACGGCATTGGTGATGATTTCCTGGGTCGATCTCAGCAGCACGTGCGCGCATTCCGGATCGTCGGTGCGCAGGCCCGGCTCCATGTCGAGCTCGACCGCCATACCCGGGACATTCTCGGTCAGCGGGCGCAGCGCCGGCTCCAGCTCGATCGCCCCGCCTTCGCGCAGGTGGCTGACGGCCTCGCGGACATCGGTCAGCAGCAGGCGCGCCAGCTGGTGGGCCTGGCGGACATGCTGATGGGCCGGACCTTCAGCAAGATGACCGGCCACTTCGAGATTCATGCTGAGCGCGGTGAGATGGTGGCCCAGCAGGTCGTGAAGGTCGCGGGCGATGCGGGTGCGTTCGTTGACGCGGGCGCTTTCCGCCAGCAGCGCGCGGGTGCCGCGCAATTCGGCATTGATGCGGCGCTGCTCCTCGCGGGCATTGGCCTGTTCCTTGGCGACGTAGGCGGTGGTGAACACTAGGCTGGAGAAGCCGAGATAGAGCAGCGCCTGCACGATCGCGAGGATCGGCGGCATGTTGAGCACGCCGATGAACAGCGGAATGAAGGCGAGATTGCCCAGCAGCATCCACGCCAGGCCAACCGGGATCGGCAGCAGCCACGGCACCAGGCCGGCCAGCACCATCAGCAACACGCTACCGAGCGAGGTGTCGGAGTAATAGCTGACGCCGATCGCGCACAGGGTGATCACGAACAGTAGGGCGTGGTCGCCCAGCCGCGGCTGGCGCACACCGGCTTCGCGGGTCAGCCACCAGTAGCCGGCACCGAAGGCCAGGAAGCACACCAGCCAGGGCAGCACCAGCGCGAGCATGGCGTCATCGCCGCGCTGCTGGAGGTATTCCGGGTCGAGCCAGATGTTGAGCAGCCAGCTGCCCACCATGGCCCAGGTGAACATGCCGACGAAGCGCAGCAGGCGGATATGGTTGAGGCGTTGCAGCATGCCTGCATCTTATGGGGCGATCGCCGCCGCCGCGCAGCCCGGAAGTCATGGCAACGCGCTGATTCTTGGGCCATTCAAGCACGCCGCCTTGGGCGTGCGATAATGCCGCGGGGCGCCACGGCGCCCATGTTGTTTCTGTCTTCCGGAGCGTTGGGAATGTCGCTGTTGATCCGCGACGTGCAAGAGCACGAGCTTGAACAAGTGTTGGCGATGAACAACGCGGCGGGTCCCGGCATCCTTCCCATCGACGCGGCCCGGCTCGCGCGTTTCCATCGCGACGCCGAATATTTCCGGGTTGCCGAGCGCAATGGCCAGCTGGCCGGCTTCCTGGTCGCCTTCGGCCACGATGCCGACCACGACAGCGACAATTTCCACTGGTTCCGCAAGAACGCCAGCAAGCCCTTCCTCTATACCGACCGGATCGTGGTGGCCAGCCAGCGCCGCGGCGGCGGTGTCGGTCGCGCCTTCTACGCCGACGTCCAGAGTTACGCCGAGCAGCGTTACCCGCAGCTGGCCTGCGAAGTCTTCGTCCGCGACGGCACCGACCCGGTCCTGCTGTTCCATGGCGCCCTCGGTTTCCAGGAAATCGGCCAGCGACGCCAGGACGATGGCACCATGGCATCCATGCTGATCCGCGATCTCTGCAGTTACGAATGGATCCACCAGACCTATGGCACGCAGCTGCCGGATGCGCCGTGGGTCGGTCGTCCGCGCACGCCCCTGCCCGTCCCGCGCAACACCGGGACGCACGCATGAGCGCGGCGCCGAATTACGAACAGGCCGGTGATCTCAAGATCGGCCAGGTCGGCATCGCCAACCTGCGCATCCGCACCCTCGACATCGCCCGCTTGGGCGACGAGATGCGCGAACGCGTGCAGCGCGCACCGGCGCTGTTCCGCCGCGCCGCGGTGATCGTCGATTTCGGCGGGCTGACCAGCCTTCCGTCGGTCGAGGACGCCCGCGCCCTGCTCGCCGCCCTGCGCGACGCCGGGGTGATCCCGGTCGCCCTCGCCTACGGCACCAGCGAGAACGACAAGCTGGCCGAGGCGCTGGATCTACCCACCCTCGCCAAATTCCGCGCCCAGTACGAGCGCGCCGGCGGCGAAACCACCGCCCCGGCTCCCGTTCCGACCACTGCGATTCCCGAACCGCATGCGGCTCCCGCGCCCGCACCCGTCATTGCGACTTCCGCCGCGGAGCCCGGACTGGTGCTGGCTACGCCGGTGCGTTCCGGCCAGCAGGTCTACGCCGAACAGCGCGACCTCACCGTGGTCGGCACCGTCGGTGCTGGCGCCGAGGTGATGGCCGACGGCTCGGTCCACATCTATGGCTCGCTGCGCGGACGCGCGCTGGCCGGCGCCCAGGGCAACACCCAGGCGCGTATCTTCTGCCAGGAGTTCCATGCGGAGCTCGTGGCCGTCGCCGGACACTACATCGTGGCCGACGAAGCCCCCGCCCACCTGATCGGCAAGCCGGTGCAGGTGTGGCTGGACCATGAAACACTCAGGATCGCAGCGCTCGACTGAGCGCAATCATTACGGAGGAATAGCCCTTGGCCGAGATCATCGTCGTCACTTCAGGCAAAGGTGGCGTTGGCAAGACCACCACCAGCGCCAGCATCGCAACCGGACTCGCGAGGCGTGGCAAGAAAGTGGCGGTGATCGACTTCGACGTCGGTCTGCGCAACCTCGACCTGATCATGGGCTGCGAACGCCGCGTGGTCTACGACTTCGTCAACGTCGTCCAGGGCGAAGCCACGCTGAAGCAGTCGCTGATCAAGGACAAGCGCTTCGAGAACCTGTTCGTGCTGGCCGCGTCGCAGACCCGCGACAAGGACGCACTGACCAAGGAAGGCGTCGAGAAGGTGTTGAAGGAACTCGACGGCGAGGGCTTCGACTACATCGTCTGCGATTCGCCGGCAGGCATCGAGAAAGGCGCGTTCCTGGCGATGTATTTCGCCGATCGCGCGATCGTCGTGGTGAACCCGGAAGTGTCGTCGGTGCGCGACTCCGACCGCATCCTCGGCCTGCTCGCTTCCAAGACCAAGAAGGCGGAAGAAGGCGGCCGCGTGCAGGAAGCGCTGCTGCTCACCCGCTACAGCCCGGCACGCGTCGAGAAGGGCGAGATGCTGAGCGTCAAGGACGTCGAGGAAGTGCTGGGCCTCAAGGCCGTCGGTGTGATCCCGGAATCCGGCGACGTGCTGAGCGCGTCGAACAAGGGCGAACCGGTGATCCTGGAAGCCGATTCCGATGCCGCCGCCGCCTACGACGACGCGATTGCCCGCTTGCTTGGCGAGGACCGCCCGATGCGATTCCTCACCGCCGAGAAGAAGGGCTTCTTCAGCAAGATCTTCGGAGGCTGAGCATGGGCATCTTCGATTTCCTGAAACCCCGCCCGCAGTCGGCCAATACCGCGAAGAACCGCCTGCAGGTGATCATCGCCGAGCAGCGCAGCGAAGCCGGCGCCCCCGACTTCCTGCCGCGCCTGCGCCAGGAATTGATCGAGGTGATCCGCAAGTACGTGCACGTGCCGGAAGACTCGATCAAGGTCGCCAAGGAAAAGCACGGCGATTACGACGTGCTCGACATCTCGGTGGAACTGCCGGATTCGCGCGCGGGCGTTGATGCCTGAGATCGTGTCGGCCCTGCCGACCGTCATCGACATCGGCTGGGACCACTGCACCACCCTGCTCGCCCGCTATCGGCTTGAACTGATCCGCGTCGGCGACGACGAGACCATTCCCGGCAGCTTCTGGGGCGAAACCGAGGCCGGCATCATCGGGCACATCGTGTATGCGCGTGACGACACGCCCGTGCATTCGCTGTTGCACGAAGCCGGCCACCTGATCGTGCTGCCGCCGGAACGACGCGTCGATGTCCATACCGACGCCACCGACTCCATCGACGAGGAAAACGCAGTCTGCGTGCTGCAGTCGTTGCTGGCCGATCAACTGCCCGGCTATGGACGCGATCGCCTGTTCGCCGACATGGATGCCTGGGGATATACCTTCCGCCTCGGCAGTGCACGGGCATACGTCGAACAGGATGCCGAGGATGCGTGGGTGTGGTTGCAACGCCGTGGATTGATTGATCCGGATCGCCGGCTTGCATAGTGCACCGGCAGGCCACCCTCCCTGTGGCCTCGCTGGTACCTCGACATCTTGTGCATCCCGAGCGCCAGCGTTGCCGGTTGAGGAAATCCTGCGCCCCGCGAATGGAACGGCAACGTGAAATTCCCCCATCACTTTCGCGAACTGCACCAGCGATCACTGAATTTCCAGTCGTCGGTATCGATTTCGCGATTCCGCGTCATACTCATGACATGAGTTCCGATTCCGATCTCGCCCCGCAGCCCCTCGACATCGCGCTCGCCCTGCCCGCCAGCTATTACGTCGGTGTGGAAAGCCTCGACCGCGACCTGCATCGGGTCTTCGCCCGCAGCTGGCAATTCGTCGCCCACGTCAGCCAGCTCGCCGGAACCGGCGACCACGTCGTGGGTCGCATCGGAAACCTGCCGGTGATCACGGTGCGCGGTGACGATGGCGAAATCCGCGCCTTCCACAACGTGTGCCGCCATCGTGCGGGTCCGCTGGCGCAATGCGATGGCACGGGTGCGAAGGCCTTGCGCTGCCGCTACCACGGCTGGACCTACACACTCGAAGGCCAATTGCGTTCCGCCCCGGAAATGAAGGACGCGCAGGCGTTCGACATCAGCGAAATCCGCTTGCCGCGACTTGCCGTGCGCGTCTGGCAGGGGCTGGTGTTCGTGGCGGTGGATGAAGCGCTGACGCCGGACTTCGATGCTTTCGTCGCCGGCATCGACGCCCGCATCGGCAGCAACCGCGGACTGGAGCATTACGGCCACCACCATCGCGTCGGCTACGACATCGACTGCAACTGGAAGGTCTACGTCGACAATTATCTTGAGGGCTACCACGTCCCGCACGTACACCCCGAATTGAATCGCCTGCTCGACTATCGCAGCTACCGCACCGAACTGTCGCGCTGGCACTCGCTGCAATGGAGTCCGCTGGAAAGCAGCGACACGCTCTACGGCAACGGCGATGCGCTGTACTACTGGCTGTGGCCGGCGACCATGCTCAACATCCTGCCCGGTCGCCTGCAAGTGAATCGCGTGCTGCCGCTGGGCCCGGATCGCTGCCGCGTCGAATTCGATACCTGGTACGCACCGGATATCAGCAACGACGCGCGCCGCCAGGCCGATATCGATTTCAGCGACGAAGTGCAGCACGAGGACATCGGCATCTGCGTCGACGTGCAACGCGGCCTGACGTCGGGATCGTATGTTGCGGGACGCTTGAACCCGCTACGCGAATCCGGCGTCCACCACTTCCACGAACTGCTGCGCGAGGCGTATCGCGGATGAACCGTCGCGCACTCGGCATCTGGTCGGCCACCGCCCTCGTGGTCGGCAACATGGTCGGCAGCGGCGTGTTCCTGTTGCCAGCATCGCTGGCGCCCTATGGCGCGACCGCGCTGATCGGCTGGGCGATCACCCTGGTCGGCACGCTGGCGCTGGCCGCGACCTTTGCCCGACTGGCGATGAAATGGCCGCACACCGGTGGCCCCTATGCATTCGCGCGCGCCGGTTTCGGCGACGCCGCCGGATTCCTGATCGCATGGAGCTACTGGGTATCGATCTGGAGCGCGATCGCCGCGATCGCGGTGGCATTCGCCGGCAGCATGGGCGCGCTGTTCCCGACGATCGCCGCGACACCGGTGTATTCCGCGGCCTGTGCGCTGACCGCGTTGTGGCTCTGCCTCGGCATCAACCTCGCCGGCATCCGCGAAGCCGGGCGCGCGCAAATCGTACTGACGGCGATGAAGATCGTTCCGCTGCTGCTGTTCGCGCTGGTCGCGATCTGGTTCATCGATCGCCACAACCTCGCGCTGACCCATCCTGCCGGATCGACGTTCCCGTCGGCGATCAACGCCACCGCCGCGCTCACGCTGTGGGCGATGCTCGGCTTCGAATCGGCCACGGTTCCGGCCGGAGACACCGAGAATCCCGAACGCACCATCCCGCGCGCCACCGTCTTCGGCGCGTTGCTGGCCGGCGTGGTGACGGTACTCGCCTGCACCGCGGTCACCGGAATCGTCGCGCCGGGCGTGCTCGCCAAATCGTCGGCGCCGATGGCCGATGCCGCCCGACAGTTGTGGGGGAGCGGCGCCGGCATCGCGATCGCGGCCTTGATGGCAGTCGCCTGTCTTGGCGCGCTCAACGGCTGGGTGCTGCTATCCGCGCAGGTGCCGATGGCCGCGGCACAGGACGGTTTCCTGCCCGCGCCGCTCGCGCGACTGGACGCCAACGGCACGCCGCGCATCGGATTGCTGGTCAGCGGCCTGCTGGCGACGCTGCTGATCGTCGCCAATTACACGCGTTCGCTGGTGCAGCTGTTCACCTTCTCGATCCTGCTGTCGACCGCGGCGACGTTGCTGCCCTATCTCGCCGGCGCCGCTGCGTGGCTGCGTCGTGGCGACACGCGCGGACGCATCGCCGCGACCATCGGTCTCGTCTTCTCGATCTATGCGCTCACCGGAATCGGCCGCGAGGCCATGCTGTGGGGCGCGGCATTGCTGGCAGCTGGACTGCCGGTGTACTGGTGGATGCGCCGACAGCGCTAGGGGTTCGTCGGCTCCAGCGACACCGCTTCGTCGGCATCGTGCGGTGAGCGCGGCGGACGTTTGCTGCGCTGATACTCCCAGCGCCAGAACACCCACGCCAACACGCTGAGGATCCCCGCCGCCAGTGCGAGCTGGAACAGGTTGGCGCTCAGCCACGGCGACACGAGTCCCGCCATCAGCGCGTTCGCCAGCAGGCCGATGAAGGCCTGCATCGATGATGCCGCACCGCGCGTGGCCGGGAACATGTCGAGGATCGCGAGCGTCAGGATCGGAAATACCAAAGCGATTCCGAAGGAGTTCAACGCAACCGGCAGCACCGTCGGCAAGACCGCGGGCTGTGCGACGACGTAGTGGTAGATCGCATTGATCAATGCCGCAGCGATGCAGCAGGCGAAACCGATGCGGATCTGCGCGATGCCGCCGACGCGTCCGGCCAATCGTCCCGAAACGAAGGCGCCGAGCATCATTCCGCCAATCATCGGGATGAAGAACCAGCCGAAGCCGTTCTGGCCGAGATGGAGATGGTCGAGCACCAGCGCCGGTGCCGACGAGATGTAGAGGAACAGCGCCGCGAAGTTGAGGCTGCCGGCGAGCGCCAGGCGCATGAAGCGCGAATCGCTCAGCATCGCCCAATAGCCGCGCGCCATCGCGGCAACACGTAGCGGCTGCCGCGCCTCGCGCGGATGCGTTTCCGGCAGCAGGCCGACCACGGCAACGATCATTGCGACGGAAAGGATCACCAGGAACCAGAAGATCGCCGGCCAGCGCGACCAGCCGAGCAACCATGCGCCCACCAGCGGCGCGATCGCCGGGGCGATGCCGAAGATCATCGAGACATGGCTCATCAGGCGCTGGGCATCATCGCCATGCAGGACATCGCGGATCACCGCACGCCCGACGATCAGGCCCACGCCCGCCGACAATCCCTGCAGCACGCGGAACGCCAGCAGCATCGGCAGGCTGGTCGCCAACGCGCAACCGGCAGAGGCGATGCCGAACGCGGCCAATCCGGCGAGGATCACGCGGCGGCGCCCAAGCGCATCCGACAGCGGGCCGTGCGCCACGCTCATCAAGGCATAGGCGAGCAGATAAGCGCTGATGGTCTGTTGCATCGCCAGCTTGTCGGCGCCGAGCTGCGCGCCGATATGCGGGAACGCGGGGAAAATCGTGTCGATCGAGAACGGGCCAAGCATCGCCAGCGCCCCCAGCACCGGCGCCAGTCGCGATGCCGAGAGTGCGGACGAACGGACCATGCTCAGTGCGGCGCTGCGGACGCGGCTGTCGTCTTCGTTGTCGCAGCGTCGGTCGTGATCAGCGACTCAATGCGTCCGACCTCTTCCACCGCGACCGCTTCCGCACGCTTCTGGTCGGGCCAGTAGAGGAAGACGAAGTCGCCGATGGTGCCGAGCAGGCGCGCCGTGCCCGGTTGTGGCGCTTCCGTATGCGCAAGCGTGATGCGCACGACATGACCACCGCCGGCACGAATGCCCTCCGCCTTGTTCTGAACGTAATAGAGGGTCATCCACATCGTCGCCCACACCACCCCGATGGTGATGGCGGTCGGCATCGAAAATCCGCCCAAGCCCAGCAAGCGACTTGCCCAGTTGCCACGCGCCGGACGATACGGGAACGGCATCAGCACGCGCCCCCACCAGTGCGCGTTGCGAGTCTGTTCGTAATACGCCTGGCCCTTCCTGCGCGCGTATTTCTTGAAGTTCAGCAGGAAGGTGAGCACCAGCGCGGCGACGATCATCAGGAAATACATCGGGTCGCGCAGGCCGGCGGTGATGTAGTCGCTGGGATCCATGTAGTCCATCACCGGGATGCCGAAGCTGCGGAAGAACCAGTAGCTCGCCCACAAGCCCAAGGCCGATGTCCCGATGTAGAACAGCGTCAACGCATGCGCGGGTTCGTGGCGGAGCACGCCCAGCAACCAGTCCAGCCAGCTCGAACGGGGCGGCGGCATGTCCTGCGGGGCGGGCGGCAAGGTTTCGGTCGTCTGCGGTTCCATTCAGGCATGGTAACCGGCCCTTGCGCGGAACCGCATCGTATAATCGCGGCAACCGGTGGGAGAAGCAGGCTTGCCCTGCTGCCGAAGGCGCAATCGCCCGAAATCGCTCAGGCTCCGTACCACCGCGGCAACACAACTCTGGAGAGATCGGCCACGCGCCGGCGCCGAAGGGGCAAGACGGTTCGCCGTCCAAACTCTCAGGCAAAAGGACAGAGGGGCATCCCCACCATCGCGCACCGCGCGCAATCCGGATGCCTGCCATGTCGAACTCCCCCACCCTGCGCCAGCTGGAAGACCACGACGCTTTCATCGCCCGCCACATCGGCCCCGGCGAAGACGAAATCGCGTCGATGCTGAAAACGCTCGGCCATGCATCGCTGGATGCGCTGACCGATGCCATCGTTCCCGCGAAGATCCGCAGCCAGGCGCCGCTGGCATTGCCGGGCGCACTGACCGAAGTCGAGGCGCTGGCGAAGATCCGCGACCTCGCCGACCAGAACAAGGTGTTCAAGAGCTTCATCGGCCAGGGCTATTACGGCACCCACACGCCGAACGTCATCCTCCGCAACATCCTCGAGAATCCGGCGTGGTACACCGCCTACACGCCGTACCAGGCGGAAATCTCGCAGGGCCGCATGGAAGCGCTGATCAACTTCCAGACCATGGTCGCCGACCTCACCGGGATGGAAATCGCCAACGCGTCGTTGCTCGACGAAGGCACCGCCGCCGCCGAAGCGATGACGCTGGCCAAGCGTTCGGCCAAATCGAAGTCCAACACCTTCCTCGTCAGCGGCGACACCCATCCGCAGACCATCGAAGTGCTGCGCACCCGCGCCGAGCCGCTGGGCATCGCCATCGCACTCGCCAACAGCGCCGAAGAGTGGGACGCCGCGATCGCCAAGGGCGACTACTTCGGCGTGCTGATCCAGTACCCGGCCTCGAGCGGCTGGCTGATGGACTGGAGCGAGGAAGTCGCGAAGATCCACGACAACAACGCACTGGCGATCTTCGCCACCGACCTGCTCGCGCTGACCCTGCTGAAGACGCCGGGTGAAATGGGCGCCGACATCGTGGTCGGCAACTCGCAGCGCTTCGGCGTTCCGTTCGGTTTCGGCGGTCCGCACGCCGCCTACATGGCCTGCCGTGACGCCTACAAGCGCAACATGCCGGGCCGCCTGATCGGCGTGTCGGTCGATACCGAAGGCAACAAGGCCTACCGTCTGACGCTGCAGACCCGCGAACAGCACATCCGCCGCGAGAAGGCGACCTCGAACATCTGCACCGCGCAGGTGCTGCTGGCGGTGATGGCGTCGATGTACGCCGTCTACCACGGCCCCGATGGCCTCAAGCGCATCGCCGGCCGCGTGTCGCGCCTGGCCGCGATCCTGATGGCCGGCCTGCAGCAATTGGGCTACACGCAGTCGCACCACGGCAGCGCCTTCGACACCATCAGCCTCAAGACCGACGGCAAGACCGATGCCCTGATCGCGCGCGCGCAGGCCAACGGCGTGAACCTGCGCAAGGCGTGGAACGACTACATCTGCATTGCGCTGGATGAAACCACCACCCGCGCCGACATCGAACTGCTGTGGAAGGTCTTCGCCGACGACGGCGCCAAGCTTCCCGACATCGAAGCGCTCGACGCCAGCGCACCGTCGCTGATCCCGGCGGAACTGCAGCGCAAGTCGGAGTTCCTGACCCATCCGGTGTTCAACACCCATCACAGCGAACATGAATTGCTGCGCTACATGCGCTCGCTGGCCGACAAGGACCTGGCGATGGATCGCACCATGATCCCGCTCGGTTCCTGCACGATGAAGCTCAACGCCACCGCCGAGATGATCCCGGTGACCTGGCCCGAGTTCGGCAACATCCATCCGCTCGCGCCGGCCGCGCAAACGCAGGGCTACAAGGCGCTGATCGACGGCCTCGAAGCGATGCTGGTGGAATGCACCGGCTACGACGCGGTCAGCCTGCAGCCGAACTCCGGCGCGCAAGGCGAATACGCCGGCCTGCTGGCGATCCGCGCCTACCACGCCTCGCGCGGCGAAGCGCATCGCGACATCTGCCTGATCCCGGAATCGGCGCACGGCACCAACCCGGCATCGGCGCAACTGTGCGGCATGAACGTGGTCGTCACCAAGTGCGATTCGAACGGCAACGTCGACGTCGAGGACATCCGCAAGAACGCCGAGAAGTACAAGGATCGCCTCGCCGCGCTGATGGTCACCTATCCCTCGACCCACGGCGTGTTCGAGGAAGCGATCGTCGAGATCTGCGAGATCATCCACGCCAACGGCGGACAGGTGTACACCGACGGCGCCAACATGAACGCACTGGTCGGCGTCGCCAAGCCCGGCAAGTGGGGCTCGGACGTTTCCCACCTCAACCTGCACAAGACCTTCTGCATCCCGCACGGCGGCGGCGGTCCCGGCGTCGGCCCGTGCGCGGTGAAGTCGCACCTCGCGCCGTTCCTGCCTAAGGCCGCGCAGGACGATGCGATCACCACCGACGGCATCGGCAAGGGCGGCATGGTCAGCGCGGCGAGCTATGGCTCGGCGTCGATCCTGCCGATCAGCTGGATGTACATCGTAATGATGGGCAACGAAGGCCTGAAGAAGGCCACGCAGGTCGCCCTGCTCAACGCCAACTACATCGCCAAGCGCCTCGCACCGCACTACAAGACGCTGTACACCGGTCGCAACGGTCTTGTCGCGCACGAGTGCATACTCGACTTGCGGCCAATCAAGGACGAGACCGGCATCAGCGCCGAAGACGTGGCGAAGCGCCTGATCGACTTCGGCTTCCATGCGCCGACGCTGAGCTTCCCGGTCGCCGGCACGCTGATGGTGGAACCGACCGAGAGCGAATCTCAGTACGAACTCGATCGCTTCATCGACGCGATGATCCAGATCCGCGACGAGATCCGCATGATCGAGAACGGCAAGCTCGACCGCGAGGACAATCCGCTGAAACACGCACCGCATACCGCGATGCAGGCTGCCGCCAACGATTGGAGCCACGGCTACAGCCGCGAGCTGGCGGTGTTCCCGCTGGCTTCGCTGAAGCAGCAGAAGTACTGGCCGCCGGTGGCACGCGTCGACAACGTGTACGGCGACAAGAACGTGTTCTGCAGCTGCATCCCGGTCGGCGAGTTCAAGGACCACGAACCGGAAGCCTTCAGCGAACCGCTGGCGGTCTGATCCCGTTCCGCGACAGAGAAAGCCCCGCACTGCGGGGCTTTCTTTTGGCACATGCTGGGTCGGTATTCTTTCGCGACACTCGTCGCACGCCGATGACCCTGGGAGGGGATCATGCAGTTGCAACCGTATCGTTTCGGGCTCGCGCTGTTTCTCGCGATCGGCCCCTGCCTCGCCCACGCGCAGGACAAGCCCGCAGGCGAACAGGGAACGTTCACCCTCTACAAGTTCGCCCGCGCCATCGGCAAGGAAACCTGGTCCATCAACGTGGAATCGGGCAAGAGCATCCTGCGCTCGGATTTCAAGTTCACCGATCGCAACACCCCGGTGCCGTTGAAGGCGACCTACACGTTCGCAAGCATCACCCAGCCGCTGTCGCTCGAAGTCGATGGAAATTCATCGCGCTTCTCCAAGCTCAAGGACAGCTTCACCTTCGATGCGCAGCGCGGCAAGGTGGCGTTGGTGCGCGACGGCAAGACCAGCGAATACCCGGCAGGTCCGCATACCTTCCTGATCGACGGCTATTCGCCGGTCGCGATGCAGCAGCAGTTGATGCGTTACTGGCTGGCCAGCGGAAAGCCGGCGTCCATCGATGTTCCGGCGCTCGGCGCGGTCCGCATCGAGCCGGCCGGCGATCTCACCCTGAACGCGAAAACGCTGCACGGCTATACCGTGTCGGGCCTGGTCTGGGGCAGCGAATCGCTGTGGCTCGACGATGCCCAACAACTTGTTGCGCTGGTGTCGAACGACGCCGAATTCGACCATTTCGAAGCCGTCCGCGAGGAGATCGCGTCCGAGGCGTCGCTGACCGTGTTCACCCGCCAGGCCGTGCTCAACAACCTGCAAGCGCTGGGCAAGCTCGCCGCTTCGGCGAAGCAACCGGTCGCGAAGAAACTCGCCATCACCCATGTCGACCTGATCGACGGCACGGGCGCGGCAACCCGACGGGACGTCACCGTCCTCGTCGAGAACGGGAAAATCGCGCGCATCGACCCGCAGAACACGCTACCTGCGTCGACATCCGGACTGGTAGTGATCGATGGCCGCGGCAAGTTCCTGATCCCCGGGCTGTGGGACATGCACGCGCATTACGAACAGGTGGAATGGGGCCCGATCTACCTCGCCGCCGGCGTCACCACCGTGCGCGATTGCGGCAACGAATTCGACTACATCCTCGCCGTGCGCGATGCGCTGCAATCGGATCGCGGAATCGGCCCGCGCCTGCTTGTGGCCGGCATCGTCGACGGCACCGGCCCGGCCACGCTGGGTGCGGTCATCGCCGACACGCCGGAACAGGCCCGCGAAGTGGTGCGTCGCTACAAGAAAGCGGGCGCGCTGCAGATCAAGATTTATTCGAGCATGAAGCCGGCACTGGTGCCGGTGATCACCGAGGAGGCGCATCGCCTCGGCATGACGGTCACAGGCCACGTTCCGATCGGAATGACCGCCAGCCAGGCCGTCGCCGCCGGATACGACGGCATCAACCACCTGCAATACCTCGCAAGCGAAGTGGTCAAGCTCGAGCGCGGCAAGCCGGTCCCGCCGTGGGACCTGCATTCGCCGCAGGCCGAAAAATTCTTCGACCTGTTGCAACAACACCACACCGTCATCGACGACACCGTGGCGCTCTACGAATCCCAGCTCCAAGCTGGCGACACGCCGTTGCGCACGTTCGAACCGGGCATTGACCACGTCGCGGCACCGCTGGTCGCCGCGCTCGACAGCCCCGGCGCCACGCCGGAACAAGCCAAGCGCATGCACGACGTATATGCCTTGATGCTTGCGGCCCTCAGCGAAGCGCACAGGCGCGGCCTGCCCATCGTCGCCGGCACCGACCAAGCCATCCCCGGCTACTCGCTGCACCGTGAAATGGAGATCTATGTGCAGGCCGGATTCACGCCGATGGAAGCACTCCAGGCCGCGACCATCGTCCCCGCGCGCGCGATGAAGCTCGACCGCGAACTCGGCACCGTGGAAGTGGGCAAGCGCGCCGACATGGTGCTGCTCGACGCCGATCCGCTGCAGGACATCCACAACACCCGCCGCATCAGCAAGACCATCAGCGGCGGCAGCGTCTACGATCCCGCGCCGTTGTGGCGTTCGGTCGATTTCAAGCCCTGAGCGGCCAGCGGAACCTGGCTTTCCTCCAGCGCGTGCAGGTCGAAATCGCGGACCGACACCGGCTCGTAACGCGCATTGAAGGCGACATCGCCCGGCCGCCAGCCGGCGCGACTGAGGACTGCGGCGCGGAAGCGTTTCAGCACGTACAACTGCTGCGCGACGATGCCGCGACGGTTGTCGGCATCCACCATCGGATCGCCGACCCCGGTGGGCCGCACTTTTTCGCCATACAAGGCGGTGCCGAACAGGATGTCCCATAGCGGGAACACCAGCGCGTAGTTGCAGGCGTGCAGCGTCGGCCGTTCGGGATCGACGCGCATGTGATGCAGGCGATGGAAGCGCGGATCGACCACCAGCTTGTCGAGCACGGGACCGAAGCGCAGCCGCACGTTGGCGTGGCTGAGGTTCTGCAGCAATTCGCCCGACAGCACCAGCAGTGCGTATTCCACCGGCGGCACGCCGATCGCCACCGCGACGCCGGCGACGATCAAGGCTTCCAGCAAGTCGTCGAGATAGTGGTCGCGGTCGTTGGTCCAGCAACTCACCTGGCGCTGGCTGTGGTGCAGGCTGTGCAGTGCCCACCACCACGGGATGGCGTGTTGCAGGCGATGGATCAGGTAATAGGTGAAGTCCTGGATTGCGTAATAGACCAGGAACAGCAACACGGGATGGTGGCCCAACCAGGGCACCAGCCCCTGCACGCTGACGATGCCTGTGGGATCGTCATTGCCACCGCCGAAAAGATTGCCGAGCGGCGCCAGAATCAGGTACGTGAACAAGGGCAGCACGCCGAACAACTTGATGAGCGTGTAGCTGCGATCGATCGCGGTGACGCGGCGATCCGGCCAATGTTCGACCGGCCACATGCGTTCCATCGGCCGGAACACCAGCGCGATCACCGCCACCTGGACGACGGTGAGCAGGAAATATTCGGCGATCTCGTGCATCAGGGACGAATCGGGCATCGCCACAGGATGGTTGCCCCACCCTTCGCCGGGCTTTCGACGCCATCCGTGCGGCAACGCAGCACCTCAAGACGGCCAAAATCGTCTAGATTGTGAATCGTACGTGACCGGTGCATGACATGACGTCAACGCACCAGTAAATCGTGCCAGCGCGAAGCGTTCGCGCCGCATCCATCGCTATGAGGGATTCATGCCAAATCACACCACGCCTGCCGTTCGCCGCCTCACTCTCGCCCTCGCCGCCGCACTGGTTTCCATGCCGGTGATGGCACAACAAACCGACAAGACGCCTGCGCCGCAGACAGAGAACAAAAAAGATCTTGGCTCGGTGACGGTGACCGGTTCGCGCATCAAGCGCACCGACGTCGAAGCGGCGATGCCGGTGACGATCATCCAGAAGGCCGAGATCGTGGCACAGGGCATCACCTCGGCGGAACAGCTGATGCAGCAACTGAACATCGCCAGCAACGGCCCCGATGGTCTTGCCGCCAACAGCGGCATCGCGCCTCCCGGCACGCGCGGCAACAACGGCGTCTCCGGCGCCAATCTGCGCGGGCAAGGCGCGGACGCCACGCTGGTGTTGCTCAACGGTCGCCGCGTCGCGACGCATGGCCTGGCCGGACAGGTGGTCGACCTGAACTCGATCCCGTTCGCCGCCATCGACCGCGTGGAAGTGCTGCGGGATGGCGCATCGGCCGTGTACGGCACCGATGCGATCGGCGGCGTCATCAACTTCATCACCCGCACCGACTACCAAGGACTGTCGCTGACGTCCGGCGTCGACATCACCCAGGAAGGCGGCGGCAACATCTACCACGCCAGCCTGCTCGGCGGGCACGGCGATCTCGAACGCGATCGCTGGAATGTATGGTTCGCGGTCAACGCGAAAAAGAACGATGCCCTGCGCGGCTACCAGCGCGATTTCGCCAACAGCTTCCAGGCGAACCGCGGCCTGTCGCCGGATACCCGCGGCACGCCGTTCGCCAACGTCGTCAGCGGCACCGGCAGCCTGATCGGCAGCGGCCTGAAAGACCCCGCCACCACCCTCACCAAGACCTCGATCAATACCTTGCGCCTGCCCGGCGGCGCCGGCTGCGTCAACGGCGGCGACATGATGGGCGACTACGGCGACCAGATCTGGGCCAGCCCCGCCGCGAGTTACGCCTGCGCCTGGGACTACGGTCGCGCGCGCACCATCCAGCAGCCGGTGAAGACCTTGCAGGCGATCGGCCGCGCAACCTTCAAGCTCGGCGCGCAGCACGAATTCTTCGCCGAATTCATGGCATCGAAGGTCACCTCGAAGCGGCAGTTCGAAGCGCAGCAGATCTCCAGCAGCATCAACGCGACATCGACCCAGCTCGATGCCTACGAGTTGAATGCGAACACCAAGGCGACCTACGACGCGATCTACAACCAGTTGCTGAATTACTTCGGACCGCAGGCCAACCTGGTCTATGGCCGGCCGATCAACTATCGCTGGCGCTGCGAAGTCTGCGGTCCGCGCCAGCTCGAGACCACAACCAAGTCCTATCGCATCTTGCTCGGCCTGCAGGGCACCCTCGGCACCTGGGATTACAACGTCGGCCTGTCGCGTGCGCAGAGCAAGGCGCAGTCGACGCTCGCCGGCGGCTACTACTACACGCCGCAGCTCAAAGCGCTGCTGAAGAATGGCGTGCTCAACCCGTTTCTGATGCCGAGCCAGAGCCAATCGACGGCTGCGGTGGCCGGATTGGCGGCGGCGGACGCCACCGGGTTGGAACTGTATGACGGCACCACCACCATGACCACTTTCGATGCCAGCTTCAGCGGCAGCCTCGGCTTCCATCTGTGGGCCAAGGAGAAGGTGCAGGCTGCGGTGGGCGTCGACGTGCGCCGCGAGGAATACGAGTTCAGTGGTCCATCGCAATGGGCGTTGGGCAATGCCTTCATCTTCGGCGCGCCCGGCGACTCGGCCAACTACATGCCGAAGAAGACCCGCAACGTCAAAGCGATCTTCGCCGAATTCAACGTGCCGGTATTCGACAGCCTGTCGCTGGACCTGGCCGTGCGCCACGACCGCTACGACGGTTTCGGCGGCACCACCAATCCGAAGTATTCGTTCAAGTGGCAGCCGGTCGACTGGCTGGCGTTCCGCGGTTCCTACAGCACCGGGTTCAAGGTGCCGGACTTCGCCAAGCTGTTCCGCGGCATCACCGCGAGCCAGTACACCGGCCTCGACCTCGCCGATCCGGCGATCTGTCCGAAGGGCCAGTTCAACCCGAACGTGCCGAACTGCAGCGTGCAGATCCGTCCCGACATCATCAGCGGCGGCAATCCCAAGCTGGAGCCGGAAAAAGCCAAGCAGAAGAGCATCGGCTTCGTCCTCGCGCCCACGCGCAACAGCAACCTCACCGTGGACTGGTGGGAAATCGAACGCATCAACACCATCCGCAGCGGTTTCAGCCTGACCACGATGACCGCGAACTATCCGTTGTACGCGGACAATTTCATCCGCGATTCCAGCGGCCAGATCGTCGCCATCGACCAGCGCTACATCAACACCGGCGGCACCCTGACCCGCGGCATCGAACTCGACGCCAATGTCGGCGGCAAGCTCTACGGCGGCCACTGGAACGTCCACCTCAACGGCAACTACCTGCAGACCTTCCGCACCAAGACCTTCGACAGCCTGCCTTACAGCGACAACCTGGTCGGCGAATACGAGCGCTATTACAACCTGCCGATCAAGTGGAAGCACACGCTCGGCTTCAGCTGGAACAAGGGCAACTGGTCGCACACGCTGACCCAGGTCTATCGCGGCGGTTACAAGGACTGGCAGCCGCCGGGCATCGCCAATGGCTATCGCCCGCCGGATTACAACCCGAAGGTGAAGGCGTACATCACCTACAACTACAGCGCCACCTGGAACCCGGCCAAGGACCTGAAGCTGACCTTCGGCGTCCGCAACCTGCTCAATACCAATCCGCCGTTCACCCTGCGCTATCTCGACGATGGCGACGGCGCGGCATGGGAAGCACGCGTTGCCGATCCGCGCGGACGCGCCTTCAACATGCAGGTGGAATACAACTTCCTGTAACGGGAAAACACGTCACGCGTTGCACGGAAAAGGCGCACTTGGTGCGCCTTTTCCCTTTGGTCACCCATCGTCGCCATCGCCGCGCACGCGGCCCGGCCCGACGCCTTCAAGGCGTTTGAAGAAACGCCGGAATGCCGCCTCGCTGCGATACCCCATCATCTCGGCGACCGCGGCCACCGAAAAACGGCGATTCCGCAACAGGCGTTTCGCCTCGATGGCGCGCCATTGCGCGAGATACTGGATCGGCGGCACGCCGACCACTTGCGAGAACAATTCGGCGAATGTCGTGCGCGACATCCCCGCCACGTGCGCCATGCCCTGGATCGTCCAGTCTTCGCCCGGCCGTGCATGCACCGCGGCCAATGCCTTCGACAAGCGCGCATCCACCAGCGCCGCGAGCAGGCCTCGCGGTTGTTCGGTACGACGCACGTATTCGCACACGGCCATCGTGAACAGGGAATCCGCGAGCTTGTTCTGCATCACCTGGCGCCCCCAACGCGAATCGCGACTGTTGCTGGCAAGCAGCTCGGCCAACTGGCGGAACTGCTCGCCGCTTTCGGCCGAACGAATCACGAAGTAGGCCGGCAACGCCGTGAAGATGGGATTGCCGATGCCACCGAAGAAATCCAGATCGCCGCACAGCATGCAGGTGGTCGTTTCCTCCACGACCTGCGGCACGTGCGGATCGGGGCCGGCCGACAACAGATGGCGATGCCCGCCCGGAAAGACGATCAGGTCGCCTTTTTCCAGGTGCAGCGGTTGTTGCAGGGTCTCTCCGCTGATCCAGCAACCGCCTTCGGTCACCAGATGGAATTGCCCGTGGGGCGTCGCCGGTTCCTGCTCGAACCATTCGCTACCGCAATACCGCACGTTGGCAGTGATCTCCACGCGGATGCGATACGCACCCAGGACAGTCTCGAGCACGCTGTCGATGCTTTCGGTTGCCGGCGATGGCGTATCGGGCTGCTGCATGTCGGCATCGTAGGCCAATCCTCCGTGACGCGACCATGTCCGGCCGTATCCCGATCCATGCCCTTGCGTCCGGATTGCCTGAACCGGCGTTGACGCGCGGACGTTCGGGCATGGCGCGGGGACGCCCGGGAATATCCGCCACCACCTGCTGCGAGTGGAATGGGCACGCCGCCGGACGCTGACGGCACACCCCATCCCAACCATTCGAGGCAATCCATGAACACCCAGATCAAGAATCTCTCCGGCCTGTCCGTCGCACTGGCTGCTGCATCGCTCTTCCTCGTCGCACCGATGGCGCAAGCCGCCGGCTCCGGCAGCGCAGCGATGGGCCATTGCATGGGCGCGAACGCCTGCAAGGGCCAGGGCGCCTGCAAGACCACGCACAACGCCTGCAAGGGTCAGAACGCCTGCAAGGGCCAGGGCTTCACCGAGACCACCAAGCAGGACTGCAAGGTCGCGGGTGGCCATTTCGAAAAGATCAAGGCTGCTGCTGCGCAACCGGCCAGCAAGTCCTGAGGTCCTCTGCCCTGTCCTTTCCGCGCGAAGGGACAGGGCCTTCCCATCCATGCATTCGCCGAGGACACGCGATGACACGCCCTTTGCAAGGTTTCGGTCTCGGCCTGAGACCCGGTTATTACGAAGACGCCCTGGCGTCGCAGTGTTCGGTGGACTGGTTCGAAATCGTCAGCGAGAACTACATGATCGCTGGTGGTCGTCCGTTTTACATGCTGGACCGGATCGCCGAACGCTATCCATTGGCGATGCATGGCGTGTCGCTGTCGATCGGTGGACGCGATCCGCTTGATCGCGACTATCTGCGTCAACTCGCGACACTCGCGCGACGCGTGCGCCCCCGGGTGATCTCCGATCACCTGTGCTGGACCAGTGGCGATGGCGTCCAACTGCACGACCTGCTGCCGCTGCCGCAGACCGACGAAGCCGTCCGCCATGTCGCGGCACGCGTGCGCGAAGTGCAGGACGCACTGGGCCAGCAGATCCTGCTGGAAAACGTCTCCAGTTACCTGCGCTTCTCCGGCGACGCGCTGGACGAAGCGCAATTTCTCTCGGCCATCGTTGCGGAATCGGGCTGCGGCTTGCTGCTCGACGTCAACAACGCCTGGGTGAACGGCCACAACCACGGCTTCGATCCCTACGCCATGCTCGATGCACTGCCGGTCGATGCGGTCGGGCAGATCCACCTTGCCGGGCATTCCGTCGATGCGCTCGGCAGCGGCTTGCTGATCGACACCCACGACCAACCCGTTTGCAGCGATGTCTGGGCGCTCTATGCGCACGCCGTGCGTCGCTTCGGCGACGTGCCGGCGATGATCGAGCGCGACGACAACTATCCGCCGTTCACCGAATTGCTTGCCGAACTCGCCCAGGCACGCGATATCGCCGCGACGGCAATGCCGCGAAGGGAGGCGGCATGAACCTGCCATCGCCCGCACTCTTCGAACAGCAAGCGGCACTGCAGGACTGGCTGATGCGCGGCAATGCGGCGCTGTCCAGCCTCATCAATGGCGACCGCCGCGACGAACGCCTGCGGGTCTACGGCGATGCCTACCAGCTGCGCCTGATCGACGTTCTCGCCAACGATTTCCCGGTGCTGCGTGCGCTGGTCGGCGAAACGACGTTCGACACGCTTGCGACCGGCTATCTGCGCGCGCATCCCTCGCGGCATCCGTCCGTCCGCCATTTCGGGCGCGACTTCGCGACTTGGCTGGGTCGCCACGAACATCCTTCGACGTGGGCGGCGCTCGCCCATTTCGAATGGATGCAGGGCGAAGTCTTCGACGCTGTCGATGCCACTGCGATCTCGATGGAGGATGTCGCCGCGCTACCCGCGGATGCCTGGCCCGGCTTGCGACTGGAACTGCATCCCGCGATCCGTCACCTGCATGCTGCTGACTGCATCCCCGCAGTCGTCGAGGCGCATCACGCGGGTCGTCCGCTGCCGCCAACAAATGGCGGCGACCAACTGCATTGGCTGTTATGGCGCGACGATTTTCGCGTTCATTGGCGCCGGCTTGATGCCGACGAAGCGGCACTGCTCGGCATGGCCGGTGACGGCGCGACATTCGCGGAACTGTGCAGCCGACTCGCCACATCCCTTCCCGAGTCCGAGGCCGCGCTGCGCGCCATCGGGCTGCTCAAGCGCTGGATCACCGATGGACTGGTGATCGCGGCGAACCCGTGATCAAACACGATTTCCCGAGGAATCCATCATGCTACGCTGCGCCACCTTCATGAAGAAACCGCCGATCGATCCGGCCATCGCCCAGGCATCCCTGCCGGTGCGCTTCCGCCACGCATTCCTTTTCTACACCCGCCGCTACGACTGGCTTGCACCGTTGCTGCTGCGACTCGTCTTCGGCTATTTCTGGGCGGAAACCGGCTGGGCCAAGCTGATGAACCACGACGGCTTCACCGAACGTTTCGTCAATTGGGGCATCCCCTTCCCCAGCCTGAGCGCCTACCTCAGCGGCGCGACCGACCTGGTCGGTGGCGTGCTGCTGATGCTGGGGTTGATGACGCGGCTCGCCACGCTGCCGATGATCTTCAACATGATCGTTGCATTGGCATTGGTGGTGTTGCCAGGCGTGTCGGCACTCGACGATTTCGTCGAACTCAACGAAGTGCTGTACATCCTCGTGCTGTTCTGGCTGTTCATGGCCGGACCGGGACGCGCCAGCCTCGATCACCTGATCGCGCGCCGTTTCACCCCGCGCGCTTGAAAAAGAAACCCGCCTTGCGGCGGGTTTCTCGTGTTGCGGCATCTCTTGCAAAGCCGGTGGATCGATCAGCCGCCGTTCTTCGCCAGCCATGCATCGATGGCCGGGATCTGCTCCTTGTGCAGCTTGATCCGGTATTCGATGCCGGCGATCGCGGTGTCGGCCTCGCGACGCGAGGTCGGCGCCAGGTACTTCTCGGCATAGGCGCGGATCTTGCCAACCATCGCGGGATCGGACGAGCCCGCGCCGAGGCCGGCGTAGTAACGGCTCAGCGACGAGGCATCGACCAGCTTGTCGACCTGCTCGCGATGCGCCAGCGCCCAGTCGAACACCATGTCGGGATGCTCGCCGGCAGCGTTGCGGATCATCGACGCGCCCAGCGTCTCGCCCGGTTCGCCGCTCAGCACCAGGTCAAGCGCCTTCTGCGCCAACGTGGCGTCTTCCGCCGAGGCCAGCAGCGAATACAACTCGGACTTCACCAGCGGGGTCGGCGCCGACTTGGCCATCGCATGCAGCTGGTCCCACTCCGCCGGCGTCGCCTTGTTGGCGACGAGGCCGAGTACGATGCGACGCATTTCCGGCGCCATCGAGCCACCGGATTGCAGGGTGGCGAAACGCTTGCGCACTTCGGCCAGGGTTGCCGCATCACCCATGTCGCCCAGCGTGCCGATCAAGCTCATGCGCAGCGACTTGGTCGCGGCGGAATCGCTGGCCTTCTGTTCCCAGCCCAGCTTGTCCAGCATCGGACGCAGGCGCTTCATGGCATACGCCTGGAATGCGGGGAGATTGGCATCGCCCTTCTTGTAGGCGTTGATCGTGCCGAGCGAACCGACGTAGCTCTGCTGCACCTGGGCCTTGGAATCCGGACCGATGTTGCGGGTCAACTCGAGGTAATCGGCGATCGGCTGGGTGCCGACGGTGCCGAGCGTCCAGGTGTCGCTCATCAGGCCGAGCTGGTCGATCGGCTTCAGCTGCGCGAACGCCTTGCTGATCGCGGCGAACTGGTCGGCGGAATAATGCGTGCGGTAGTAACCGGCCTGGCCGGCATTCACCAGCACCGGGCCGCAGCCCTGCAGGGTGATGCTGCCCTTGCCGTCGCGCACCAGCGTGCGCGACTGCGCATTGCCGACCACTTCCGCCACCACCGGCACGCGCCAGCTCAGCGGCGTCTTGCCGGGACGGTCGCGGGTGAATTCGCCCTGGGTCAGCTGCACCGTGGTCTTGCCGTTGCTGCAGGTGACGGCGCCGACATCGATCTGCGGGATGCCCGGCTGCAGGGTGAAGTCATGCGCGATGTCCTTGATCGGCGTCTTGCTGCCTTCGTCCATCGCGTTCCAGAAATCGTCGGACACGGTGTTCGAGTAGGCGTGCTTCTTGATGTAGCGACGCACGCCGGCGCGCCACGCGTTCTCGCCGAGATAGTTCTCCAGCATGTGGATCACCGATTCGCCCTTGGAATAGGTGATGGTGTCGAAGGCCTGGCTGGCCTGCTCCACCGTCGCCACGTGCTGCACGATCGGATGGGTGGTCGAAATCGCATCGCGGCGCATCGCGCCTTCGCGCACGCCGACCATGTTGATCGCGGTTTCCCATTCCGGATGCAGCTTGGCGGTGGTGCGGCCTTCCATCCACGAGGCGAAGCCTTCGTTCAACCACAGGTCGTCCCACCAACGCATCGTCACCAGGTCGCCGAACCACTGGTGCGCCATTTCATGCGCATCGGTGGAGAAGATGCCGATCTTGTTGCCTTCGGTCGAGACCTTGGGATCGAACAGCAGCGCGTATTCGAAGGTGAAGATCGCGCCCCAGTTTTCCATCGCGCTGAAGAACTGGCTCTGGCCCGGTGCGGCGATGTTGTCGAGCTTCGGCAGCGGGTACTTCACGCCGAAGTAGTCGTTGTATTCGTCGATGATCTTGGCGCCAGATTCCAGCGCGAAGTCGGCCTGCGACACCATGCCCTTCTGCGCGATCACGCCAATCTCGGTGCCGCCGGCGGCCTTGGTCGTGCGGCGGTCGAAATCGCCGAGACCGAAGAACAGCAGGTAGGTCGACATCTTCGGCGAGGTTCCGAAGGTCACGCGCTTCATGCCGTTGCCGGTGTCCTTGCTGGACTTGACCGGCATGTTGCTGACGGCCATCTGGTCCTTCGGCACGACGGCGGTGAGGTCGAACACGGCCTTGTAGTTCGGCTCGTCCCAGCTCGGGATGAAGCGGCGGGCGTCCGAGTTCTCGAACTGCGTATACAGCGCGCGCTTCTTGCCGGCCTTGGTGTCGTAGTCGAGGGCGAAGATGCCGACGGCCTGGGTACCGATCTTGCCGGTGTAGTTCGTGGACAGCACGTAGCGGCCCGGCTTCAGTTCCTTGTCGAAGGTGAAGGTCGCGGTCTGGTTGGCCGCATCGATGCTCACCTGCGGCGTCTGCGTGCCGCCTGCGCCCTTCAGGCTGGTCTGCGAGAAGGTCATGTCGATCGCGTTGAGGGTGATCGTCTTCGTCGCCTGGACCACGGCGATGTCGATCGAGACCACGCCGTCGAAATTCATGTCCTGTGCGTGCGGGGTCACTTCCACCGTGTAGTGCTGCGGCACCACGTTGCGCGGCAGCTGGGTGGTCGTGGTGGTGTCGATGCGCGGCAGCGCGGATGCGGTTGCTGGCTTGGTGGCGGCGTGGGCCTGCCCCGCAAGCGCGGCGGCAATGGCGAGGCTGAGGATGCGGGACATGAACGCTCCGGTTCCGTGGGTTGGAAACCGGAGAGTCTGGGGCGAACGCGGTTCAACCGCCCCCGCCAGAAGTCATGTCAACGGCGACAGAGCACCATTGACCATCCCATTCAGGCGAACGGATCCTGCAGGACGATGTTGGCGTCGCGATCGGGACCGGTGGATACGATCGCCAACGGGCAGCCCGCCAGTTCTTCCAGCGCGCGCAGGTAGGCGCGGGCGGCCGGCGGCAGCTTGTCCCATTCGGTGATGCCGGCGGTCGATTCCTGCCAGCCCGGGAACTCCAGGTAGACCGGCGTGCACTCTTCCCAACCCTTGGCGTCGAGCGGCGCGTACTCGCTGCGCTTGCCGCGGTATTCGTAGGCGATGCACATCTTCAGCGTCTCCATCCCGTCGAGGATGTCGAGCTTGGTGATGCACAGGCCGGTGATGCCGTTGATCTCGACCGCGCGCTTGAGCGCGACGATGTCCATCCAGCCGCAGCGGCGCGGACGGCCGGTGGTCGCGCCGTATTCCTGGCCGCGGTCGCGGATGCCCTGGCCGATGTCGTCGTGGAGTTCGGTCGGGAACGGGCCGCCGCCGACGCGGGTGGCGTAGGCCTTGGCGATGCCGAGCACGTAGTCGATCGCGCCCGCACCCACGCCGGTGCCGGCATAGGCGCCGCCGACCGTGGTGTTGCTCGAGGTGACGTAGGGATAGGTGCCGTGGTCGATGTCGAGCAGCGAACCCTGCGCGCCTTCGAACAGTACCTTCTTCCCCGCCTTGCGCAGGTCATGGAGGATGCCGGCGACGTCGGCCTTCATCGGTTCGACGTATTCGCCGAAGGCCAGTGCTTCGTCCAGCGTCTTCTGGAAATCGACGGCCTCGACGCCGAGGTACTTCGTCAGCACGAAGTTGTGGTAGTCGAGGGCAGTGCGCAGTTTCTCGGCCAGTTCGTCCGGGTAGTGGAGATCGGCGATGCGGATGCCGCGACGCGCGACCTTGTCTTCGTAGGCCGGACCGATGCCGCGACCGGTCGTGCCGATCGCCGACTTGCCCGCGGCCTTCTCGCGCGCCTGATCGAGCGCGATGTGGTACGGCATGATCAGCGGCGTCGCCGGGGAAATCTTCAGGCGATTGCGCACGTGTACGCCGTTGGCCTCGAGCTCGGCGATTTCCTTCTGCAGCGCGCCCGGATGCAGGACCACGCCATTGCCGATCAGGCACAGCGCGTCGTCGCGCAGGATGCCGGACGGAATCAGGTGGAGGACGGTCTTCTTGCCGCCGATCACCAGGGTATGGCCGGCGTTGTGGCCGCCCTGGAAGCGCACCACGGCGCCGATGTCCTGGGTGAGCAGATCGACGATCTTGCCCTTGCCCTCATCGCCCCATTGGGCACCCAAAACGACGACCGACTGACCCATTTCTCTAGCTCCAGACGTGAAAAAAGCCGAGGCGAGCCCCGACTTTTCGACATTGTACGCCTGTCGGATCGAAGCGGCCAGCGCAACCTGTCAGTGCTGGTATCGCAACGCCTGGAACGCCGGATCGTCGAGCGAAACCGGCTTGCCGGCCAGCCGCGCGCGCCGGTAGGCCATTGCCGCGCGGTCGAAGGCCGCCGACGACGGATCCTCGGCAGCGACTTCGGCATAGATCCGCGCCGCTTCGAGATCGCCTTCTGCGCGGCGGGCGTCCGCGCTCTTGCGCGCCGTCGCCAGCATCTGGATGCGCTCGCTGTCGGCCTGGGCGGTCGCGGCCTTGAGCTGCGCCTGCGCGTCGACGCGTGCACGCGCGACCACCTCGTCCTGGATTGCGCGCATGCCGGACTGGATGGTCTTGGCGCTCGCGCTGTCGGCGGGCATGTCGACGCTGGCGACGCCGCGATCCTCGATCACCAGGCCGACTTCGCGTGCCGCCGCATCCGCCACCGCGGTGTTCGCCCAGACCGTTTGGCCACGGTCCGCCAGCGTCTGCGCAAACGTCTGCTCGCGCAGTGCCGGCACCGCGCTGGACTGCAAGGCAGTGGCAAGACGATCGCGTGGCACGCCGGGGTTCGTGCCCGATGCATTGGCGTAGCGCGCGGCGTCGCTGACGCGGGCCAGCACCCACGGCGATTGCACCAGTTCGCGGCCATCGCGGCTGGAATAGCGCAGTTCCGGCTGCAGCAACACGCGCAACGGAACACGCTGGACGCGGTCGAGCAGCGGCCACTTCAGGTGCATGCCGGGACCGATGTTGTTGCGCGTGCCGGTGATCGGCGACGACACCACGGCCAACTGGCCGGGATCGACACGGAAACCGGCATCGAACACGGTCAATGCCAGCAGGAACAACAGGAAGCTCGCAGCCAGCGACTTCATGGCCGCACCTCCGCATTGCGGCCACTGCGATTCACGCTGCGGTCGACTTCACGCGAGGCATCGCGCACCGGCCGCTTGCCGTCCGTTGGCGTCGCCGTGGCGGAAACCGGCGTCACGGCTGCGGTCGTGGCAGTCGCGGGCACGAGATCAGCGGCGCTATCGCGCACGGCAGCCTGCAACACCACATCGCGGGTGACGATCGGCGATGCCTTGTATTGCGCGGCCAAGCCGCGGAAATGCGCGGCATCGCCCTGGGCATCGAGGATGCGGGCCTGGCGATCGCGTTCGGCAGTGGCGAGCATCGCGTCGGCTTCGGCCTGTGCCAGCGGGATTTGTTTCGTCGCTTCGGCCTTGGCGTCGGCGATCGCGCGCTCCTGCTCGTCCTTGATGGTCTTGAGCGTGGTGCCGGCGTCGCTCACCGCACTCGGCAACACTGGCGCCGACCACGTCACCGACAGCGGCCGGATTCCAAGCCCGGCGCGTTGCGCCCGCGCCTGCAATGCCGCCAACGCCTGCGGTTCCAGTTGTCCGTCGCGGCCGCCAAGCGTCGCCAGCGATCCCGCCGCCACCTGCATCGACACGGCATCGCGCGTCATTCGCCGCAAGGCATCCTGCGGCACGTCGCGGCTGTTGGCGATGTAACGGATCGGGTCGTCGATGATGTAGCCGATCTGCAACGGCAGGTCGAACATGGCGGGATCCCCCACCATCACCGACAACGAATCTTCGATCGTCTTGCGCGCGCCGATCTCGATGCCGGTCGCACGCTCCAGCGGCCACGGCAGCTTGAGGTGCACGCCGGGCTGGAGCACGCGCAGCGGCTGTCCCAGGCGCGAGATCACCGCCTGGCGGCCATCGCCGACCACCACCACGCTGGACAGCGCCAGCCAGGCCCCCAGCACGACGCCGGTCCACAGCAAGGCCGCGGACCCAGGCAGCCAATCGCGCAGGTCGAGCCGCGACGGCGGTGGCGCGTCGGCGGGGTCGCTGTGTTTTCCGGGAGGATTCCAGGCCATCGGGTTTCGTCGGGCGCCTTGCAGGTCGCTAGTGTCTCAGATGGGGTCGGGTTCGGGCTCGGGCAAGAGCGGCCGCAGCATTTCGGCATCGCCGGCGGCCATCAAGCGCAACGCTTCGGTTTCCGGCAAATCGATGGCGATGCGCCAACCGGTCTCGTCATGCCTCTCCGAACGGACCGCATCGAGCGCGTGCAGGCGCGCGCGCAGGCGACCCGATTCCGCCGGCAGATGCAGTTCGCCAATCACCCGGCGCATCGCGAAGACATCGCCCAGGGCATCGCGCAGATGATCGAGGCCGATGCGATCGCGCGCCGACAGCCACACCCGCGGGCGCGCATCGGTCGGCACGTCGCGACGCGCGACCGCGCCGTCGATGCGATCGATCTTGTTGAAGACGAGGATCTGCGGCAGATCCCCTGCCCCGATCTCGGCGAGCACGGCATCGACCTGGGCGATGCGATCGTCGCGATGCGGATCGGCGGCGTCGATCACGTGCAGCAGCAGGTCGGCCTCGCGCGCTTCGCTCAGGGTCGAACGGAACGCGGCCACCAGGTCGTGCGGCAAGTCGCGCACGAAACCGACGGTATCGGCGAGGATCGCCTGGCCGCCTGAAATATCGATGCGACGCACGGTGGGATCGAGCGTCGCGAACAACTGGTCGGCGGCGTAGGCATCGGCGCCGGTGAGCGCATTGAACAGCGTCGACTTGCCGGCGTTGGTGTAGCCAACCAAGGCGACGCGCGGCAGTTCGCTACGGGTACGCGCGCGACGCATCTGGGTGCGCTGCACCTCGACCTTATCGAGCTTGCGTTGCAATTGTTCCAGCCGCGTCTGCAGCAGGCGGCGGTCGGTTTCCAGCTGGGTTTCACCGGGACCACGCAGGCCGATCGAACCACCTCGCTGGCGCTCCAAGTGGGTCCAGCCACGCACCAGGCGCGTCGCCAGATGCTTCAACTGCGCCAGCTCGACCTGTAACTTGCCTTCATGCGATTGCGCGCGCTGGGCGAAGATGTCGAGGATCAGGCCGGTGCGATCGATCACGCGCCGTTGCAGCGCGCGTTCGAGGTTGCGTTCCTGCACCGGCGACAGCGCGTGGTTGACGAGGACGAGATCGGCGCCGCTGGCATCCGCGATCGCCTTCAGTTCCTCGACCTTGCCCTCGCCGATCAGCGTCGCCGCATTGGGGCGATCGATGCGCGCATTCGCGCTGGCAACGACGGTTGCGCCGGCGGAGCGCGCCAGTTCGACGAACTCCTCCAGCACGTCCTCTTCGAGACGACTGCCGCGGTGCGGTTGCACCAGCAGCGCGTGTTCACCTTTTTCCGAACGTTCGAACAATGCCGGTCCCGTCAGCCGTGATGCGGCGGCTGGTCGTCTTCGTCATCGTCCTCGTAGTCGCCATCCTCGTCGTCTTCGTCATGGTCGTCCGGACCCATGTCGCGCGATGACGAATCCTGCTGGACGTAGGCGCCCGTCGGTCCCACGCGCACGGCGCGCGCCGGCACCACGGTGGAGATCGCGTGCTTGTAGACCATCTGGCTGGTGGTTCCGCGCAGCAGGACCACGAACTGGTCGAACGATTCGATCGTGCCCTGGAGCTTGATGCCGTTGACCAGATAGATCGATACCGGCACGCGTTCACGCCGCAGGACATTGAGGAAGGGATCTTGCAGGGATTGCGGCCGCGAGGCCTGGAAATTGCGCTGCTGCTGCATGGGGGAAATCTCTTGGGGAAAAGTCGTTTTCGGCCCGCGTCTTCGGCGCGGTTCAGATAGTTTACCGGAAGCCGGCAAAACGCCCGCCCAACGGTGTTCCGCGCAGGAACAAGGCCAATGCGTCAACGAGTTGCCCGCGCTGGCGTTGCGCATCGAAACGGCGCAGGTCCAGTTGGCCGCGCAACCACGTCATCTGGCGCTTGGCGAGCTGGCGGGTGGCAAAGATGGCGCGATCGCGGAATTGGGCGGCGTCGCCCTCGCCATTGAGGTATTCCCAGGCCTGGCGATAGCCGACCGCGCGAATGGCGGGGAGATCGAGCGGCGCCGGGTGCCCGGCAAGCTGCGGCAACGCGCGCAGGGCCCGCACCTCGTCGAGAAAGCCATGCTCCAGCATCAGGTCGAAGCGGCGTTCGATGCGCCCATGCAATTCCTCGCGCGATTCCGGCACCAGCGCCAGTTTCAGCACCCGCACCGGCCAGCGCGGCGCGTGCAGGTGTTCGGCTTGCCATTGCGTGATCGGCTTGCCGCTGAGGCGGAAGACTTCCAGGGCGCGCTGGATGCGTTGCGGATCGGTGGCGTGGATGCGCGCCGCGGCTTCGGGATCGACTTGCGCGAGTTCGGCGTGCAGCGCTGGCCAACCGCGCTGTTCGGCTTCGGCAGCGATCGCGGCCCGCATGTCCGCATCGGCGCCGGGCATTGGCGCCAGCCCGGAAAACAGCGCGTGCGCATAGAGACTGGTGCCGCCGGCGAGGATCGGCAACGCGCCACGTTCGACGATGGCGGCCACGGCGGATTTCGCGTCATCGACGAATTCCGCGACCGAATACGGCTGCCAGGGATCGCGGATATCGATCAGATGATGGCGGACGCGTTGCTGCTCTTCCCTGCTCGGCTTGGCCGAACCGATATCGAGTCCGCGATAGACCAGCGCGGAATCGATGCTGACGATTTCCCCGCCGACGCGCTCGGCCAGGTCCAGCGCCAGATCGGTCTTGCCCGATCCGGTCGGCCCCAGCAACGCGATCGCGATCGGGCGCGGGTCAGCGCTCATCGTCGCGCCGGCACCATCGCTCAGTCCTTGCGCGCCAGCATGCTGTGGCTGCGCGCATAGACGAAATACACCACGACGCCGATCGCGTTCCAGGTCAGGAACCACAGCTGCGTCTTCTGCGGCAAGCTCCAGAACAGATAGAGGCAACCGAGGATGGCGAGCGGTCCGATCAGCCACGCCAGCGGCGTACGGAAACTGCGCGGACGGTTCGGTTCGCGCTTGCGCAGCACCAGCAAGCAGGCACCGACGGCGATGAAGGCGGCCAGCGTGCCGGCATTGGCCAGCGCCGCGATTTCATCGAGGCGCGCCACGCCCGCGAGCGCAGCCACCAGCACGGCGGTGAAGGCGGTGATCGCGACCGGCGTGCCGGTGCGCGCGTTGACCTTCGACAATCCGCGCGGCAGCAGGCCGTCGCGCGACATCACGAAAAAGATGCGGCTCTGGCCGTAGAAGAACGCCAGCAGCACCGTCGGCAACGCGATGATCGCGACGACGCCGATCAGGAAGGCGACGGTACCGTGGCCGAGCTCGCGCATGATCAGCGCCAGCGGCTCGGCACTCTTGCCGAACACGCCGAAATTCATCGCGCCGATCGCGGCCAGCGCCACCAGCATGTAGATCACGGTGCAGCCGATCATCGAACCGACGATGCCGATCGAGAGATCGCGCCCCGGATTCTTGGTTTCTTCCGCCGCGGTGGAAATCGCATCGAAACCGTAGAACGCGAAGAAGATGATCGCCGCAGCCGCCATCACCCCGCGCTCGACACCGTCCGCCCCTATCGATTTCGGGAAGCCATAAGGCATAAACGGATGCAGGTTGTCGGCGTTGAACGCCGGCAACGCGACCGCGACGAAGATCGCCAGCGCGATCAGCTTGAACACCACGAGGAAAGCATTGACCGTCGCGCTCTCGCGGGTGCCGGCCATCAGCGCGCCGGCGACCACGAAGACGATCAGCACCGCCGGCAGGTTGATCAGGCCACCTGCATGCGGACCTGCGGCGAGCGCCTTGGGCAAGGCCACGCTCCAGCCCATATTGGTGTGCAGCCAGTCGAGGAAGCCGACGAAGTAGCCCGACCAGCCGACCGCGACCGTGCTCACCACCAGCGAATATTCGAGGATCAGGCTCCAGCCGATGATCCATGCCAGGCCCTCGCCCAGCGCCGCGTAACTGTAGGTGTAGGCACTGCCGGCCGCCGGCATCATCGTCGACAGTTCGGCATACGCCAGCGCCGCGCAGGCGCAGACCACGCCGGCGATCAGGAACGACAGCAACACCGCCGGGCCCGCCTTGTCGGCGCCAACGCCGATCAACGTGTAGATTCCGGTGCCGACGATGGCGCCGATCCCGAGCGCGACCAGATGCGGCCACGACAAGGACGGCACCAGCTTGCGGCCTTCCTCGTGCTCGGTGATGCGATTGATGTCCTTGCGACGAAGCAGGCTTTGCATGCGGTGGCGTCCGGTCGTGCGCGCACGTGGCGCGAATGACGGAAGCTTAGTCGAAACCCCACGAAAAAGCCGGCCGGCGCATTGGCCGGCCGGCTTGCGCATTGCCCGTCAGAACTTCTGCGAGAAGCGGATGCCCATCGTGCGCGGGCGAATCGGGGTGGAATAGATCGAACCGGGAACCGACGGATCGGCACCGCACACCGACTCGAGGCATTCCAGGCCGCGCTTGGTGATTCCGCGCGAATCGGTGAGGTTGGCGATATAGGCTTCGATGTTCCACTTGTCGCCACCGATGCCGGCCGACAAGTCGAAGGTCGTGTAGGCCTTCATCGTGCCCTTGATGCCTTCCTCGAACGTGCGCAAATCGGAATTGCGCTCGCCGACATGCGCGACCACGCCCTGGACATAGGCGTTGTGCTTGCCGATGTCGAAAGCGTAGCGACCGACCAGGTTGCCCTTGAACTTCGGCGCGAACGGCAGCGTCGAACCCTTGGGCGCCAGCAGCTCACCCCCGAAACAGTTGGTCACCACGCTGCCATCCGCGGCCAGCTTGCAATAGTTCTGGGTCAGGCGCGGCTTGTAGGCGCCGATCGAACCGGTCAACGTGAACTGGTTGGTCGCCGCCCACGTCAACTCCATTTCGGTGCCGTCGATCTGCGCCTGGTTGGCGTTGCGGATTTCCGTCAGACCGTTCACGCCGAGGAAGGAGAACTGGAAATCCTTCCAGCGTTGCGAAAACACCGCGCCGTTGAATCGCAGGCGGTTGTTCATCCACGACGTTTTCCAGCCCAGCTCGTAGTTGGTCAGCGTGTCGGCGAGGTAGAACGCGTTCTGGTCGCTCACCGCGCGACGATTGACGCCGCCCGGACGATACCCCTGCGACCAGGTGGCATAGATCATCTTGTCCTTGTCGAAGTGATAGGTCAGGTTGGCGCGCCCGAGGTTGCCGCTTTCGCGCACGCTCTTGTTGAAGTCGCTGCAGGGCGCGCCCTTGTAACCCGGCCATTTGCTGCGATCCGTCCCGTACAGCGCCTGGCACTTGGCCTCACCCTTTTCCGGATTGCTGGAATAGCCGAGCGCGTAGCCGAAGAAGCCCTGCAAACCGTTGTGGGCACGATAGTGACGAATGCCAGCGGTGGCGGTCAGGCTGCTGGTGATGTCGAAGGATGCTTCACCGAACACCGCTTCGTCGTGATCGCGGCGATCCTGCCGCGTCAGCCAGATGGTGCCGGGCCAACCCGCCACCGAGATGCTGTCGGCGATGCCGTCGATGCGATAGCGCTGCAGGATGTCGTGCGTCTGCGTCTGCAGGAATAGGCCGCCGACCACGCGGAAGCGGTTTTCCTCCGGCGAGGCGATGCGCAATTCGTGGCTGGTCTTGCCGTAGCCGTCGCGCGCCTGGATGTACTGCGACGGATTCACCAGGGAACCGTCGTTGGCATACCAGTAGGCGCCATAGGCGTGCAGCGTGTCGTACCAGAAGCTGTAATCGTTGTAGTCGGATGCGGATTCCACCGTGCGCTTGAGGTGCGCATAGGCATAGGTGAGATCGAAATTGCCGATCTTGCCCTGCACCGTCAGCGCAGCCTGCCACCAGCGGTCGTCCGACCATTCCGGCTTGAAGTGCCCGACCTTCAAATCGCCGATCGCCGGATCGAATGCAAAGATCCCGTTGGTCTTCTGGCGCTGCCCCATCAGCGTCGGGGTGACGCTCCAGCCGCCGTCGAGATCGATCTTCAGCGCAGCGCGTGCGCCGGTGCTGCGCGAATCGTTGTAGTTCTTGCGCACCAGTGCGGCATTGTCGCTGGTGGTTCCGGAAGACGGATAGGTTCGGGTTTGGTGGACGTTGTCGATGTATCCAGCATCGGTCTTGTCCCAGCCCACCAGACGGATCGCCGCGCGCTTGCCCAGCGGGATGTTGACGAAGCCTTCCGCCACGTGACCCATTCCGCCATGCGAAACGGAGTTCACTTCCAGCCCGTAACCCGCTTCGAAGCCGTTCGGATCGGGCTTGTTGGTGATGATGCGCAACGTGCCCGACTCCGAGCTCGCGCCATACAGCGTGCCCTGTGGTCCCGACAGCGCCTCGACGCGCGCGACGTCATAGATGTGGATGTCGAGCGGACCGGTGATGGTGGTGATCGGCTCTTCGTCGAGGTAGATGCCGACGCTGGGCAGCGAGCCGGAATGGTTGGCGTTGTCGCCGCTGACCACGCCGCGCATGTACGGCTTGTTGAAGCCGGGACCATCGTTCTGGAACGATATCGACGGGATCAGCTTGGCGTAATCCTCGAACTTGTTGACGTGCAGTTCTTCCAGTTTCTGCTGGCCCAGCACCTGGATGCTGATCGGCACCTTCTGCATGTTTTCGCGGCGCTTCTGCGCGGTCACCACCACTTCGCCCAGGGACGGCGAATCGCTCTTCTTCTTTTCGCTGCTGGTGGATGGCTGCGTGTTCTGCTCTGCCTGCTGTGCATGGGCAGCCGGGAGACAGGCCAGTGCAATGGCCACCGCCAATGGCAACCTGACGGGCTGGTAACGGGCACGACGCTCACGACATGTGGATTTCATGCAGTCTTTCCTTGGTGGGCGATGCTGGAGCCGCCGGAAAACGCCGGCACGTCGGGGTACATCGAAAGCACATCCCCCAGCGCAGCCTTGAGCGGGCCGAGCCAGGGTTCGTAATGGCGCCAGTGGTCGACGCCGTCGCGATAAATCGGCTGGCGCACCTGTTCCGAACTGGCAGTGCGCACTGCGCGACGATTTTCGAAGAAACGCAGGCAGCCGTCCTCGAATGGCAGTCCGCAATACGCGAGCAGCGCGCGCACCTGCGTCTCGGTGTCGTCGACCATGCCTTCGTAGAACACACGGTGGACGCGATCCGGCAGGACATCGTCGAAATGCGCCATGAGCTCGACATAGTCGCGGTAATAGCGACCGACGTCATCAAGGCTGTAGGTAAAGGACTGGCCGCGCGCGAACTGCTGCTTGAAACCGGAAAATCCGCAAGCCAGCGGATGGCGGCGCGCGTCGATGATGCGTGCGTTCGGCAGCATCAGGTGGATCAGGCCGACGTGCAGCCAGTTGTTGGGCATCTTGTCGATGAAGAACGGCGCGCCGTCCTTGCGCTGCACGCGCGTGCGTTCGAGGTACTGATGCCCGAGCTCGGCGACGCCATCGCGGTCCAGCGAGGCCAGCAAGGCGTGGTACGGCGTCTGGCCATCCGGGTCGCTGCGCTTGCGCAACTGGTGCGTCAGCGCCAGCACCTCTGGCAACTCCATCGTGCCTTCCACCTGGCTGTGACTGGAGAGGATCTGCTCGATCAGCGTCGAACCGGAACGCGGCAAGCCGACGATGAAGACCGGATCGAGATCGGGCGCACCCCAGCCTTCGCGTTCCCGGAAGAACTCACGGGTGAACACCCGTTTCGCCAACTCCACCCGCGTGCTGACCTCGCCGGCATCGTAGGGAATCATGCATTTGCGCAATGCATTGCCGCGCGCGTAATGGCCGAACGATGCCTCGTATTCACGGGCATCCTCGCGCGCCTTGCCGGCGGCGAATTCGAAATGCAGGCGGTCCTCATCGCCCAGGGATGCATCGGCGAGACGCGCGTCGATCTCGGCGAGATCCGTCGCCTCGAACCGGAACGTCTTGAGGTTGGCTAGGCTCCACCACGCTTCGCCGAAGGTGGGCTGCAACGTCGCGCTGCGCCGATAGGCCTCCACCGCTTCCGACTGCTGCCCCGCCGTCTTCAGCGCATGGCCATAGCTCAACCAGATTTTCGTTTGCGTCGGGAATTCGGCCACGATGTCGCGATAGAGGGCGATCGCTTCCGGGTAGTCGCCTAGGCGCGACAGCATCACCGCCTTGAGGTTGCGATTGGCGGGATTGCCCGGATCGTCCGCCATCAACCGTTCGACTTCGACCATCGTGGCTTCGGTCTGGTTGGCGCGATGCAGGACCTGCACCAGGTTCTGTCGCGCCTCATGGAATCCCGGCGCGAGTTCGAGGCAGCGGCGCAGCAACGCTTCGGCATCGCCGTATTCGCCCAGGCGCGCGGCGACTTCGGCCAGCATGCGGATCGCCGCGACATCGGTCGGGGCATCCTTCAATCGCCCGCGCAACAGCGCTTCCGCCGTCGGAATCTCGTCGCGCGCAAGTGCATCGGCGGCCTGCAACAAGGCAGGTTCCTTGCCCGAATGGCGAACGTGTTCGAGATAGGCGGCTGCCGCGCCGGGATCGTTTTGTGCGGCCAATGCATCGGCGAGCATCAGCCACACGGCGACCGGCGGCGTTCGCATCGCCGCCATCTTGCGCAGCTGCATCGTCGCATTCCCATGCTGGCCGAGCGCCATCAATGCCTGGGCATGATCGAACTGGATCTGGAGGATTTGCGGATAGCGGCCATGCAGGGCACGTAGATGCCCCTCGGCCTCGTGCCACTGCCCCTGCCCTGCGAGTGCCCGCGCCAGGATGTGCTCGGCGGCCGGATGCGGCCCGACCGCCGCGATGATCTCCCGGGCCTGCTGTTCGGCAAGCGGCGGCGATTCCGCGAGCAGACGCGCCGCATGCGCGAGCGCGACTTCCAGTGTCCCGGACGATTCGGTGCTGGCCTGCATCGAAACAGCGGTTCCCCAAGTGCCAACACCCGACGTTACGCTTTTGTTAAAGCCCCGACAAGCGGGTCAGGAACCCGGGATCAGGCGTCGTCCGGCCAGACGATTTCCGGCTTCTGCGCCGCGGCACGCGGCATGGGCACTGCGGCGACGGCTTCACATACCTTCAGGGCATCGACGGTCATGGCCACGTCGTGGACGCGGACGATCCTGGCACCGCGCTGCGCCGCGATCAGGTGCGCGGCGACCGAGCCGGCCACGCGATCGTCCGGAGCATCGCGCCCGGTCAGGGTGCCGATGCTTTTCTTGCGCGAGATGCCGGTCAGCACCGGCACGCCGAGTTCGGTGAAGCGCTGCAACTGCGCCAGCAATTGCAGGTTGTGCTCGAGCGTCTTGCCGAAGCCGAAACCGACGTCGACGACGATGTTCTTCTTGTAGATTCCCGCCATTTCCGCAACGAAAATGCGTTCGGCAAGGAAACGATGGACATCGGCGACCACGTCGTCATAGCGCGGATCGTCCTGCATCGAACGCGGCTCGCCCAGCATGTGCATCAACACCACGGGCACCCCGAGTTCCGCCGCAGCATCGAGCGCGCCTTCACGACGCAGCGCATAAACGTCGTTGATCATCCCGGCGCCGGCGGCGACTGCGGCGCGCATCACCTCCGGTTTCGAGGTATCGATGCTGATCGGGATCGCGACCTGTTTCGCCAGCGCCGCGATCACCGGAATCACGCGTCGCAACTCCTCTTCGACCGCAACATCCTCCGCGCCCGGACGCGTCGATTCGCCGCCGATATCGAGGATGTCCGCGCCCTCTTCCGCCAGTTTCAGTCCGTGCGCGATGGCCGCATCGGCGGTGTCATGGCGGCCGCCGTCGGAAAACGAATCGGGGGTGACGTTGACGATTCCCATCACGCGCGCGCGATCGAGTTTCAGGATGCGTCCGGCGCAGTCGAGCTGGGGCGTGGTATCGAACATTCCGGTCGACAAAAAAGAAAAGGCCAGACGCGAGTCTGGCCTTTCGATCATCTGCTGGCAATGCGCGGAATCAGGTCTGTTCCGCGGGACCGCCGATCGCCGGCGCCGGCTTAGTCGAATCGCCACCCTTGCCGCCATCGATGCGACCACCCTTGTCGACCCAGCCCGCCGGCGGATTCGGGGTGCGGCCTTCCATGATCGCCTTGACCTGTTCCGAATCGATGGTTTCCCATTCCATCAGCGCGGCCGTCATCGCTTCGACGCGGTCGCGCTTCTCTTCCAGGATCTTGCGGGCAACGCCGTATTGCTCGTCGAGGATGCGACGGATCTCGGCATCGACCTTCTGCTGCGTGGCTTCGGAAATCGTCTTGTTGTGGACGCCGAAGCCGGCATCGTCGTCGGCGTAGACCATGGTACCGAGCGCGTCGGACATGCCGTACTTCGTCACCATCCCGCGCGCCAGCTTGGTCGCGCGTTCGAAGTCGTTGGACGCGCCGGTCGACATCTGCCCGACGAAGATCTCCTCGGCGATGCGACCACCGAACAGGATCGAGATCTCCTCCAGCATCTTGTCCTTGTAATGGCTGATCTGGTCGTGTTCCGGCAACTGCCAGGTCACGCCCAGCGCCCAGCCGCGCGGCATGATCGTCACCTTATGCACCGGATCGGCCTTGGGCAGCGACATCGCCACCACCGCGTGGCCCGATTCGTGGAACGCCGTGGCGCGGCGCTCGTCATCGCGCATCACCATGCTGCGACGTTCCGGACCCATGTAGATCTTGTCCTTGGCGTCCTCGAAGTCCTGCATCTCCACCTGCTGCTTGTTGCGGCGTGCGGCGAACAGCGCGGCTTCGTTGACCAGGTTGGCGAGATCGGCGCCGGAGAACCCGGGCGTACCGCGCGCCAGCACTTCCGGGCGCACGTCGTTGCCCAGCGGCACCTTGCGCATGTGCACGCGCAGGATCTGCTCGCGGCCCTTGATGTCGGGCAGGCCGACCATCACCTGCCGATCGAAGCGACCCGGACGCAGCAGCGCCTTGTCGAGCACGTCGGGACGGTTGGTCGCGGCGATCACGATCACGCCTTCGCCACCCTCGAAACCGTCCATCTCGACCAGCATCTGGTTGAGCGTCTGTTCGCGTTCGTCGTGGCCACCGCCCATGCCGGAACCGCGATGGCGGCCAACGGCGTCGATTTCATCGATGAAGATGATGCACGGCGCGCTCTTCTTCGCCTGCTCGAACATGTCGCGCACGCGGCTGGCGCCGACGCCGACGAACATCTCGACGAAATCGGAACCGGAAATGCTGAAGAACGGCACGCGCGCCTCGCCGGCGATGGCCTTGGCCAGCAGCGTCTTGCCGGTGCCGGGCGGACCGACCATCAACACGCCGCGCGGGATCTTGCCGCCCAGCTTCTGGAACCTGGAGGGATCGCGCAGGAACTCGACCAGTTCGGACACTTCCTCCTTGGCCTCGTCGCAACCGGCGACATCGGCGAAGGTGACCTTGGTCTGGTCCTCGTTGAGCAGGCGCGCGCGCGACTTGCCGAACGACATCGCGCCCTTGCCGCCCTGCTGCATCTGCTTCATCAGGTAGAACCAGATGCCGACGAACAGCGCCAGCGGCAGCACGTTCACCAGCAACGCGATCAACAGGCCGCGGCCATTCGACGGCGCTTCCTGCTTGATCTCGACCTTGTGGTTCAGGAGGTCGTTGATCAGGTCCTTGTCTTCCGGCTTCTGGGTGGTGAACTTGGCGGAGTCCTTGCCCTCGGCGGTGATGGTGGAACCGTCATCGCTGATCGCGACCTTGGCGATCTTGTCCGCCTGCACCTGCTGCACGAATTGGTCGTAGGTGAGCGCGCGCGCGGTGTCGCCGAACTTCGAGCTGAAGCCCTGGAACAGGACCATGACGACGATCAGCACCGCGGCCCACAGCAGGAGGTTTTTGACCAGGTTGTTCATTCGGATCCGATTCTCCGCGCGGTCACCCGCGCCGTTTTGGCACTCTACACCCTGGCTTGCGCGCGCCGTCCTTGCGCCAGGGCATACACTTCATTGGAACGACGACGCGAGGCCGCCGGCTTGCGGATGGACACCTTGTCGTAACGCTTGCGCACATCGCGTACGTACTCGTCGAAGCCCACGCCCTGGAACAGCTTGATCAGGAAGTCGCCGCCGACCCGCAGGTGGGCGTCCGCGAATTCCATCGCCAGCTCCGCCAGATGCATGGCCCGCGCCTGGTCCACCGCATCCACACCACTCATATTGGGGGCCATGTCGGACAGGACAAGGTCGACCTCGGCACCGTTCAGCATGGTCACCAGTTGAGATAAGACGCTGTCTTCCCTGAAATCGCCATGAAGGAACTCGACCCCGGCCAGTCCCGGCATGTCGAGGATGTCGGTGGCGATCACCCGGCCGCTGTCGCCCAGGGCCTGGCGGGCCCACTGCGACCAGCCGCCCGGGGCCGCGCCGAGATCGACCACGACCATGCCTGGCCTGAGCAGGCGGTCGCGCTCGACCAGTTCCTCGAGCTTGAACGCCGCGCGCGAACGCAGCCCTTCGGCCTGCGCGCGTTTGACGTAGGGATCGGAAAAATGTTCTTTCAGCCAGCGTTGGCTGCTTTTGCTGCGCGTGGCCATGTCGAAGGTCGAGCTGAGTGGCCGGGCCGGTCCAGCCGTCATGATACCGTGTCGGTCCTCCAAGACCGTTCGCGACTGCATGTCTCCCGCCCTCACCCCCGCCCAGATCCGTTTCCTGCGCGGCCAGGCCCATGACCTGAAACCCTTGCTGCAACTGGGCGCGAAGGGTCTGACCCCGGCCTTCGTGACCGAACTGTCCGCCGGGCTGGAGCAGCACGAACTGGTGAAGGTGAAGGTCGGCGGCGAAGACCGCGAAGCGCGCGATGCGGTGATCGCCGAACTGGTCGCCGGCACCGACAGCACCCTGGTACAGCGGATCGGCCACGTGGCGATCCTCTATCGCCCCTCGCAGGACAAGCGCCGGATCGTCCTGCCGCGCGCCTGACGGGTCTTCGCTCCTGATGGAACTCGTCCAGGAACGCCCCGATTTCGAATACGTGTTGCGCGGCGCCGATGGCGGCCGCGTGCTGGTGAACGCGCTTGCGCTGACTTCCAGCTGCATCGTCGCCCCGAACGCGCTCGTCACCGATTGGCCGGTCACGACCGTGGCGGAGTTGGACGACGCGGCACTCGCCGCCCTCTTCGATCTCCAGCCCGACGTGATCCTGCTCGGCACCGGCGAACGCCAGGCGTTTCCGCCGGCGCGCGTCATGGCCGCGGTGCTGCAGCGTGGCATCGGCCTGGAGCCGATGGCGAACGCCGCCTGCGCACGCACCTACAACGTGCTGGCCGGCGAAGGCCGCAAGGTGGTCGCGGCCTTCGTGCTTCCCGGCTGAATTACTTCTTCGGCAGGTAGAGCTGCGGATCGACCGGCTTGCCGTCGAAACGGATCTCGAAATGCAGCATGTCGCGCGGCGCGGCGGTACGCCCCATTTCGGCGATCTGCTGGCCGGCGCTCACGCGCTGGCCCTCGGTGACCATGCGCTTGCGATTGTGCCCGTAAGCCGACAGCCATTCGTTGTTGTGCTTGATGATGATCAGTTCACCGTAACCGACCAGTCCGGCGCCGGAATACACCACCACGCCATCGGACGCGGCACGCACCGGCTGCCCGGCACTGCCGGCGATGTCGAGGCCCTGTCGCGTCGGTTCACCCGCCTGATAGGTACTGATGACCTGTCCGTCGGCGGGCCAGCGCCACGCCAGGTTGCCGGCGGTCGGACGCGTGGTGACCGCTGGTGGTGGCGTCGGGGTTGATGACGACGGCGAAGGCGCGGACGGGCGCGGCGCAGGAACAACCACGGCGGTGGTGCTCGGCGGCGGTGGCGGCGCCTTGCCGTTGCGTGGATACAGGCGCACGCGCTGGCCGGGATGGATGGTGTACGGCGGCGGGATGTCGTTCCACAGCGCGAGGTCCAGCGGTGTGATGCCGTTGGTGGTGGCGATGTGATAGACGGTGTCGCCCTTCTGCACTTCGTAGGTCGCGCCGTATTTCGGCGTCGAGATTTTCTGCGTTGTGGTCGATGCCTGCGATGCTGGCGGCATCGGCGAACCCGTCGTGCGTGCCGGCGTCGGCGAGCGATTCGAGGGATATTCGACCACGCGTGCGGTGGTGCAGGCAGCCAATGCCGCGGTCGCGGCCGCAGCGGCCAGCAGGCGCGTGGACATCATGGAAAGCCGCGGCTTGGTCATCAGGCGCCTCGCGATTTGAAATAGAGATAGGCGACCAGGATCGCCAGCAATGCCGTCGCGATCCAGCCGATCGGTTCGATCCAGCGATGCAGCGCGCGTTCGGCGCGTTCGCCACCGATGCGAATGGCGGCCGCGAGCAGGAACACGCGCTTGCCACGACCGACGAACATCGCCAGCAGGTATTGCAGCCACGGCACCCCGACGATGCCCGAAGCCCAGGTAAAGACCTTCATCGGGATCGGCATGAAACCGCCCAACACCAGGAACCAGAACACGCCCCAGGGGGATTCCGCCATCTTGGCGTGGATGGTGGCGATGCCGGCGTCGATCTTGTCGACCATGTGCAGTTCCGCGAGCAGCGGCTTCACCAGTTCCCACGCATGGTGTCCGAGCCAGTAGCCGATCACTGCACCGATCATCGATCCCGCCAGGCTCAGCGCGGCATAGCGGAATGCGCGCTGCGGCCGCGCCAGCATCATCGGCGCCAGCATGATTTCGGGCATGATCGGGAAGAACACCGCCTCGGCAATGCTCAGCACGAACAACAGCCAAGGCGCATGCGGACTGGCGGCCCAGCGAATCGCGCGCTCATAGAGCGGTGCGAACAATTTCAACTTCATCCGTCAATCACTCCGGCCAGCAGCGGCACGAATACCACGGGCTCCAGCATCTCCTGCCGCAACTGACCGTCCTCTTCACGACGCACGCGCAGCAGGGTTTGCCCCACCGGCGCGACCAGGGTTCCGCCGACGGCGAGCTGATCCAGCAAGGCCGGCTCCAGCGCAGCCGCGCCAGCCGTCACCACGATGGCGTCGAACGGACCATGCTCGGCCCAACCGGCGCGACCGTCGTCGTGTTTGCTGCGCACGTTGTAGCCGAGGCCGCGCAGCACCTTGCGCGCACCGCGCAACAGCGCGCCGATGCGCTCGACCGTATGCACCTGCATTCCCAACGAGGCGAGGATCGCGGCCTGGTAACCGGAACCGGTGCCGATCTCCAGCACTTTCTGCGGCGGCACCGGCGCGTCGAGGACCAGCTCGGTCATGCGCGCCACCACCCACGGCTGCGAGATGGTCTGACCGTGACCGATCGGAAACGCGCTGTCCTCGTAGGCGCGTTGCGCCAGCGCTTCGTCCATGAAGACATGACGCGGCACGTTGCGGATCGCGGCCAGTACCTGTTCGTTGCGGATGCCCTGCTCGCGCAAGCGCTCGATCAGGCGATCGCGCACGCGTTGCGAGGTCATGCCGATGCCGGCGGTACCAGGATCGAGGCGCAGTCGCGCGATCATGCCGCCGGTTGCTCCAGTCCGGTCACCCACTGCGCAACCTGTTCGAGCGCGCTGTAACGGGTGAGATCGACATGGATCGGTGTGATCGACGCCGCGCCGCGATGGATGGCGTCGAAATCGGTGCCGGGGCCGGCGTCCTGTTCGCTGCCGGCGGGCCCGATCCACCAGAACTCGCGTCCGCGCGGATCATGCGCGGGGATGCAGCTTTCGGCGCGATGACGATTGCCGAGGCGCGTCGCCTCGAAGCCACGCAATTCCGACCACGGCAGGTCGGGCACGTTGACGTTGAGGATAGTGTCGGCCGGCAATGGATCGTGCGCGAGCCGCGCGACGATCTCCACCGCGGCGCGTGCGGCGGTGTCGAAATGCTTCGGCGCGTGATCGCGGGCGACGCAGGACACCGCGACCGCCGGCAAGCCGAGGAAGCGTCCTTCCATCGCCGCGGAAACGGTGCCGGAATAGATGACGTCGTCGCCGAGATTGGCGGCATTGTTGATGCCGGACACGACGATGTCGGGCTCGCGCTGGCCGGCGAACATCCCGGTGAGGGCGAGATGCACGCAATCGGTCGGCGTGCCATGCACGCGCCAGGTGCGCTCATCCAGCTGGACGACGCGGATCGGCATGTCCAGGGTCAGCGAATTGCTGGCGCCGCTGCGGTCGCGATCGGGCGCCACCACCATCACCTCGTGCCCGGCCCCGCGCAACGCCGCCGCCAGGGCTGCGATGCCCGGCGCGTCCACACCATCGTCGTTGCTGACCAGGATCCGCATGCGTCTTCCGTTCTAAAGCGCCATGATAACGAATCATCCACGAATCTTCGCCCGACTCTGCCGTACTCTTGTGGCATGGCCGAACCAGACGACGATTCCGAGCTGTTCCGATCCGCGATCGGCCCGGTGCGGCAGATCGCCGCGAAGCCGGAAGCGCCCCGCAAGCCGGCGCCACCAGCGCGGGCCGGCATGCGCGAGGCCGACGAACGCGCGGCCTGGTCGGAATTCCGCCACGCCATGCACGATCCCTTGCTCGACCCCGGCGACGTCTCCAGCTATCGCCGCGACGAAGTGCCACCGCGCGTGCTCGCGCGCCTGAAGAATGGCGAATACGCCGCGCGCGATGAGCTCGATCTCCACGGCCTCACCGTCGCGGTGGCCGAATCGCTGCTGCGCGAATTCCTGCGCGACGCCATTGCCGCCGGCACCGGCTGCGCGCGCATCATCCACGGCAAGGGCCGCAACTCCGAAGGTCTTCCGGTGATCAAGAACCTGGTCGACCGCATGTTGCGCCAGCGCGCCGACGTCCTCGCCTTCCACTCTGCTCCGCCCGCGCAAGGCGGTACCGGTGCGGTGTTGGTGCTGTTGAAGCACCGTTGATGCATCAACGCATCGCGTCGGAGACGTTGCCGAGTTCGGCCAGCACCGAGGTGGCATAACTGCCCGACGGCAATTCGAAGGCGACTTCAAGCGCGCCGTCTTCGAGCCACTGCCATTGCAAATTTGTCGCCCGCAGGCGCAGGGCGCGACGTTCCTGCTTCATCCCGGCGCGCTCGAGGCCATCGCGCAGGGCCTGGGCATCGCTACCAGCCACGGCTTCGGTTTCCAGTGCGAGCACCGCTTCGCTGGTGCGCAAGGTGCCGCGACCCCACATCGGCCCGGTTGGGTCGATGTCGAACGTGGCGACACGTTCGCGAATGCGGTCGTCCAGCGGTTCCGGCCCGAACACGCTATGGCTGCCGGCGAGCATGAAGACATCGCCTTCCAGCGCGGCATTCCAGTTGCCGTCATGCACGCGCTGCGCCAGCACGCAGTTGAACAGTTCCGAGCGCGCCGCCGACAACAGCATCGAACGCTCCTCGCGCTTCACCCGTCGCCCCGCGAACATCGCCAGCGCTTGCGCGACATTGTCGCCGGAGCGACCGAAGCGCTGTTCGCCGAAATAGTTGGGGACGCCTTGCGCAACGATCGCGCCCAGGCGTTGCTCGACCGCGGCGCGATCGCCGACGACTTCACGCAATACCAGGCGGAAACGGTTTCCGGCCAAGGCTCCACGCGGCAATTTGCGCGAATGGCGATGCGCTTCGATCACGCGCAGCGCTTCGCTGTCCAGCGTCGATGGATCGGGATCCTCACGCCCCGGCAGCCATACGCTCAGGCGTTGCCGCGTCACCGCATGGCGATCCTTCAGGCCGGCGTGGCCGATCGCCGATTCCGGCACGCCCGCCCATGCTGCGACTCGCCGTACCGCTTCGGCAGTGGTGAGACCGCGTTTTTCGATGGTCAGCAGCAGGTGTTCGCCCTCGCCACTGGCGGCGAAGGCATCGATCTCGTCGACGCGAAAATCTTCAGGGGTGATGCGCGTGCGCGCCGACAGCACGGACTCGCCGTGCGCGCGCAGCAGTTCCGTCATTCCCGCACCAGCAGGCACACCGCTTCCGCCGCGATGCCTTCCTCGCGACCGGTGAACCCCAATTTCTCGGTGGTGGTGGCCTTGATGCTGATCGCGTCGACATCGACCTTGCACGCCGCGGCGACGGTTTCGCGCATCGCCTGCGCATGCGGCCCGACCTTCGGGCGCTCGCACAGCACGGTGATGTCGGCATTGCCGAGCTTCCAGCCACGTTCGCCGGCCATGGCAATGCAGGCTTTGAGGAAACGCAGGCTGTCGGCGTCCTTCCAGCGCGCATCCGACGGCGGGAAGTGCCTGCCGATGTCGCCCAGCGCCAGCGCACCGAGGATGGCATCGCACAAGGCGTGCAACACCACGTCGCCATCGCTGTGCGCGACGACACCACGCACGTGAGGAACCCGCACGCCACCGAGCATCACGTGGTCGCCGTCGCCGAAAGCGTGGACATCGAAACCGTGGCCGATGCGAATGCTCATCCGCGTCGCCCCAGCAGGAATTCGAAGCGTGCGAGATCGGCCGGCGTGGTGATCTTGAGGTTGTCCTCGCGTCCCTCGACCAGCAACGGATGCACGCCCTGCATTTCCATCGCCATGGCCTCGTCGGTAATCGCCTCGCCCGCATCGCGCACCGCGCGCAATGCCGTCGACAACGCGCCACGCGCGAACATCTGCGGGGTGAACGCGCGCCACAGGCCTTCGCGCGGTTCGGTCGCGGCGATCGAACGCCCTTCGCCCGCGCGCTTCAGGGTGTCGCGCACCGGTGCGCCGAGGATGCCGCCCTGTCGCGGATGAGCGCGCACCGCCGCGATCAGCACGTCGAGATCGGACGGCCCGAGATTGGGACGTGCCGCATCGTGGACCAGCACCAGATCATCCGCGCCGACATCGGCGGGCAAACGCTCAAGCCCGGATAGCACCGACGCCGCGCGACTGTCGCCGCCGATCGCCGTGAGAATCGGCTTGCCCTGCGCATCGTTGGCCCCCGGCCAGTGCGGATCGCCGGCGGCGAGCACTACCACCACGCCGGCGATCAGCGGATGGCCAAGCAAAACATCCAGCGTATGACGCAGGATGCTGCGGCCACCGACTTCAAGATACTGCTTCGGCACGACACCGCCGAAACGCTGTCCGGTACCCGCAGCGGGCACCACGCACCAATGACGCTCCATGTTCATTGCTGGCCTTGTGGTTGTTTTGCCTGGTCCTGTTTCTTTGCCTGCGCGGCGTTGGGGTCGTTCACCACGCGATAGAAGGTTTCACCCGGCTTGACCATGCCGAGTTCGTTGCGCGCGCGTTCTTCGATCGCGGCGCCACCCGATGCCGGATCCTTGAGGTCGTGCACTTCCGCGGCCAGCGCATCGTTGCGCTGCTGGCGAGTGGCGTTGTCGCTGACCTGCGCCTCGACGCGATGCTCGAGCACGACCACGTCGCGATGTCCACCGCGCCCGAACCACCAGCGGTACTGCAGCCAGGCCAACAGGCCCAGCAACAGCACCACTGCGATGAAGACGGCGCGGCGGTCGTTCATCCTCAACGCTTCAGCGAGACGAAGGCGTCGCGGCCGGCATAGCGTGCGGCCTTGCCGAGCTGCTCTTCGATGCGCAGCAGCTGGTTGTACTTGGCGACGCGGTCGGAGCGGCACAGTGAGCCGGTCTTGATTTGCGTGGCCGTGGTCGCGACAGCGATGTCGGCGATCGTGGTGTCTTCGGTTTCGCCCGAGCGATGCGAGACGATCGCGGTGTACTTCGCATGGTCGGCCATGGCGATCGCTTCCAGCGTTTCCGACAGCGTGCCGATCTGGTTGACCTTGATCAGGATCGCATTGGCCACCTGCTGCTCGATGCCCTGCTTGAAGATGCGCGGATTGGTGACGAAGAGATCGTCGCCGACCAGCTGGATCTTCTTGCCGAGGCGATCGGTCAGGAGCTTCCAGCCGTCCCAGTCGTCTTCGGCCATGCCGTCCTCGATGGTGATGATCGGATACTCCGCGCACCAGCCGGCGAGGAAATCGGTGAACTGTTCCGAGGTCAGGCGCTTGCCCTCGCCGGTCAGGTTGTACTTGCCGTCCTTGTGGAACTCGCTGCTGGCGACGTCGAGGCCAAGCAGGATGTCGTCGCCGGCGCCGTAACCGGCCTTGCCGATCGCCTCGAGGATGACGTCGAGCGCTTCGACATTGCTGCGCAGGTCGGGGGCGAAACCGCCTTCATCGCCGACCGCGGTCGACAGGCCCTTGCTCTTCAGCACCGACTTCAGCGCATGGAACACTTCGGTGCCGGCGCGCAACGCTTCCGAGAAATTGTCCATGCCTACCGGCAGGATCATGAATTCCTGCAGGTCGACGTTGTTGTCGGCGTGGGCGCCGCCATTGATGATGTTCATCATCGGCACCGGCAGCGTTGGCTGCCAGCCAGCCGGATGTTCGCTGATGTCGGCGATGTGCTGCCACAGCGGCTTGTGCTGCGATGCCGCCACCGCGTGCGCAACCGCCATCGACACGCCAAGCAACGCGTTGGCGCCGAGGCGCCCCTTGTTCTCGGTGCCGTCAAGATCGATCAGGCGCTGGTCGATCGCGCGCTGGTCGCCGGAGTCCATGCCCTTGAGCGCATCGGCGATCGTGCCGTTGACGTTGTCGACCGCCTTGCGCACGCCTTTGCCGAGATAGCGCGCCTTGTCGCCATCGCGCAGTTCGACCGCTTCCTTGGTGCCGGTCGAGGCGCGCGACGGAACCGCCGCGCGACCAAAACTGCCGTCGGAGAGCGTGACGTCGGCTTCAAGGGTGGGATTGCCGCGACTGTCGAGGATTTCGCGGGCGTGGACGGAAGCAATCGTGGTCATGTCGATTCGAGTAGGAAGTCAATAGGAATTATTCGGTGACGCTGGCTTCGAGGAAACCGTTGCGCTTGGTGATCGCGTCGAGCTCTTTCATCGTTTCCAGCAGCGCGCGCATCTTGTCGAGCGGCCACGCATTCGGGCCATCGCTGAGCGCCTTCGACGGGTCGGGATGGGTTTCCATGAAGACGCCGGCGACACCGACCGACACCGCCGCGCGCGCCAGCACCGGCACGAATTCGCGCTGGCCGCCGGAACTGCTGCCCTGCCCGCCCGGCAACTGCACCGAGTGCGTCGCGTCGAACACCACCGGGCAATCGGTATTGCGCATCACCGCCAGCGAACGCATGTCGGAGACGAGATTGTTGTAGCCGAACGACGCGCCGCGCTCGCAGACCATGATCTGCTGGTTGCCGGTCGCCTTGGCCTTCTCGACCACCGGCTTCATGTCCCACGGCGACAGGAACTGGCCCTTCTTGATGTTGACCGGCTTGCCAGCTTCGCAGACCTTGCGGATGAAATCGGTCTGGCGCACCAGGAACGCCGGCGTCTGCAGCACGTCGACCACCGACGCTACTTCATACATGGGCGTATATTCGTGGACGTCGGTCAGCACCGGCACGCCGAGCTGGCGCTTCACTTCCGCCAGCACCTTCAGGCCCTCTTCCATGCCCGGACCGCGGAAGCTGTGCAGCGAGGTGCGATTGGCCTTGTCGAAGCTCGACTTGAAGATGAAGGGGATGCCGAGTTCGCTGGTGATTTCCTTGAGCTTGCCTGCGGTATCGATCTGCAGCTGCATCGATTCGACCACGCACGGCCCGGCGATCAGGAACAGCGGCTGGTCGAGGCCGACTTCGAAACCACACAACTTCATGCTGCTTCCTCCAACAACTTGCCGCCGTGGCGCTGTTCGCGCGCGGCACGAATGAATCCGACGAACAGCGGATGGCCGCTGCGGGGCGTCGACAGGAATTCCGGGTGCGCCTGGCAGGCGACGAACCACGGATGGTTCGGCCATTCGATCATCTCGACCAGGGTGTCGTCCGCGGATTTCGCCGAGAACACCAGGCCGACGTCTTCCAGCGGCGCGCGATAGTGATTGTTGAATTCGTAGCGATGGCGATGACGCTCGCCGACCACGTCCTTGCCGTAAAGCGCGTGCGCGCGCGTGCCCGGCTTGATGCGCTGGTCCTGCAAGCCCAGGCGCATGGTGCCGCCAAGGTCGCTCTCTTCGTTGCGACGCTCGAGATCGCCGGAGGACGTGCGCCATTCGGTGATCAGGCCGATCACTGGGTGCCTTGAAGCCTTGTCGTTCTCGGTGCTGTTGGCGCCTTCCAGCCCGGCGAGGTGACGCGCAGCGTCGACCACCGCAGCCTGCATGCCGTAGCAGATGCCGAAATACGGAATGCCGTGTTCGCGCGCATGCTTGGCCGAAAGCACCTTGCCTTCGAAGCCGCGATCACCGAACCCGCCCGGCACCAGGATGCCGTCGAGGCCCGCGAGCGCCTTGTCGGCGCCATCGCGTTCGACGTCCTCCGATTCCAGCCACTTCAGGTTGACCTTGGTGCGCTGGCGGATGCCGCCGTGCTTGAGCGCCTCGCCCACCGACTTGTAGGCGTCCTTGTGGTCGACATATTTGCCGACGATACCAATGGTGACTTCGTCGATCGGATGCTCGCTGGCATCCACCACCGCATTCCACGCCGAAAGATCCGCTGCTTTCGCCTTCGAGCCCAGACGCATCTGGTCGACCACGATCTGGTCGAGATCCTGCTTGTGCAGCCACGCCGGGATCTTGTGGATGTTGTCGAGATCGATCGCCGAGATCACCGCGTGCTCGGGCACGTTGGTGAACAGCGCGATCTTGCGGCGCTCGCCATCCGGCAACGGCTGTTCGCTACGGCAGATCAGGACATCGGGCTGGATGCCGATGGTGCGCAGGTCCTTCACCGAATGCTGGGTCGGCTTGGTCTTGAGCTCGCCCGCCGCGGCGATGTATGGCACCAGCGTCAGGTGGATGAACATCGCGTTGTGGGCGCCGCGCTCGATGCGGATCTGGCGGATCGCCTCGAGGAAGGGCAACGATTCGATGTCGCCGACGGTGCCGCCGATTTCCACCAGCGCCACGTCGTAACCGGCAGTCGCCTCGTCGATGCGCGCCTTGATCTCGTCGGTGATGTGCGGGATCACCTGCACGGTGCCACCGAGATAGTCGCCGCGGCGTTCCTTGCGGATCACGCTGTCGTAGATCTTGCCCGTGGTGATCGAGTTCTTGCCCGACAGGCGCGTGTTGACGAAGCGCTCGTAATGGCCGAGATCGAGGTCGGTTTCGGCGCCGTCATCGGTGACGTAGACCTCGCCATGCTGGAACGGCGACATCGTCCCCGGATCCACGTTGATGTAGGGATCGAGCTTCATCATGGTGACGCTGAGGCCGCGGGCTTCGAGGATCGCTGCGAGCGAGGCGGCGGCAATGCCCTTGCCGAGCGAAGAGACCACGCCTCCGGTGACGAAAATCAGGGGCGTAGGGGCAGCAGCGGGGGCTGTCATGACGGAGTCGTCTCGCTGGAAAGCCACATTCTACTGGCAAGCCCGCGTTGACGCGAATCACGAGGCGGATACCCTGCAAAACGAAGCCCCGCCGAAGCGGGGCCTCGCGGCAGGACCCGGCCACTGCGCCGTGGCCGGTTCGTTGCGCCTGGTTACTGCGTCTTCGAGCTTTGAGCCTGTGCCGGATGGGCGTGGTGGCCGCGATGACGACCGTTCGCCTTCACCTTGGCCTCGCCCTTGCCCTCGGCACTGGCATTGACACCGCCATTGCCGAGGCCGGCATCGACCTTCGCACCGCCCGACGCCGAAGTATCGGTCGACTGCACGGCCTGCGCCGCGCCGGAAGCAGTCCCGGACGCCGCGGCGCCCACCTGGTTCGCAGCCTGGCCCGCCGTGTTCACCGCGCCCTGCGCCGTGTCGTGCACGCCATGCACCACGCCGCTTACGGTCTGTCCTGCAGCCTGGCCGGCACCACCGACGGCATGGCCAATTCCATTGGCGACCCCGTTGGCGGAAGCGCCACCTTGTGCACCGACGCCGGCACCGACCGGGCCGGCTTGCACGCCACCGCGTACCGCGCCGCCCACGCTGACCTGTGCAAATGCCGCCGGCGCCATCAACACGGCGCCCACTGCAATCGTCGCAATCCGGATCTTGTTCGCATTCATTGGATTCACCTCGGTTTCTTCTGTTCGGGAGGGGAGAAAAGAAGTTGGACCACTGCCAGCGGCAGCACCCGCACAGTGCTTCGACGCGCGCAACCTCCACTGAACCGCGAGGCGATCCGTTCATGCTGCGATGACATCTTGTTCAGGTGCGTGGCAGGTTCATTCGCAAGGAGCACGTATCATCAAGACCATGAAGAACATCCAACGCACACTGATGATCCTGGCGATCACGCTGATGGCGATGAGCCTGCAGGGCTGCCTCACTTCGGTGGTCACGGCGCCGGTCAAGGTCGTTTACGGCGCCGGAAAACTCGCGGTCAAGGGCACTGCCGCCGCCGTGCGCGCGGTCGTCCCCGATGGCGACGACAAGAAGAAAGAGGACAAGCAGTCCGACTCCGACCACAAGGAACAGCAGCCGGAGCAGACGCAACAGCCGCAAACCACGCCCTGACGCCTGCCTGGTTCCACTGGAACAAAAAAACGCCCCGCATTGCGGGGCGTCGTGTATCCGTCATGGGACCATCAGAGCGGGTGCGTTTCCTCTTCCAGCTCCTTGCCCTTCTTGGCCTCGCGCGCGGCAGCGCGGGCGTTGGCCGTGTCCTTCTTGGCGGCCGCGTGCTCGTGGTCGTCCTTTTTCGCCTTGGCGTCGTCCTTCTGGGCCGCCTTGTCCGCCGGCTTGGTGGACGCATCGGCCTTCTGGCTGGCCTGTTGCGCCATCAGCGGCATGGCAATCAGGGCAGCGACGGCAAGTACGGCAATCGAACGCAATTTCATTGCAACCTCCTTCCACCGGGAGATTCCCGGATCGCCGCAATATTGCATCGGCCAAACTGAATCGCCGCTGCCCGTACACTATCCGCATGAATACCCGTTACAACGCCGCGGACATCGAAGTCCTCTCCGGCCTGGATCCGGTCAAGCGCCGCCCGGGCATGTATACCGACACCACCCGCCCGAACCACCTGGCGCAGGAAGTGATCGACAACGCCGTCGACGAGGCGCTGGCCGGCCACGCCAGCCGCATCGACGTCATCCTCCATGCCGATGGCAGTTGCGAAGTCGCCGACGACGGTCGCGGCATGCCGGTGGACATCCACCCGGAAGAGAAGATTCCCGGCATCGAGCTGATCCTCACCCGCCTCCACGCGGGCGGCAAGTTCAACAATCGCAACTACACCTTCAGCGGCGGCCTGCATGGCGTCGGCGTCAGCGTGGTGAACGCGCTATCGACCCGCGTCGATGTCTACATCAAGCGCGAGGGCAACGAGTACCACATGGGTTTCGCCAACGGCGATCGCGTGTCGAAGCTAGAGATCGTCGGCAGCGTCGGCAAGAAGAACACCGGTACCCGCCTGCACTTCTGGCCGGACCCGAAGTATTTCGACACACCGAAGTTCAGCGCGCGCGCTCTGCGCCACCTGCTGCGCGCGAAGGCCGTGTTGTGCCCGGGCCTCGCCGTCACCCTGTTCGACGAAGCCAGCGGCGAGAAGAATGAGTGGCTGTACGAAGACGGCCTGCGCGATTACCTGAAGGGTGAGCTCGCCAACAACGAATCGTTGCCGCCCGATCTTTTCGTCGGACAGATGAAGAAGGACACCGAGATCGTCGACTGGGCGGTCGCGTGGCTGCCGGAAGGCGAACTGGTGCAGGAAAGCTACGTCAACCTGATCCCGACCGCGCAGCACGGCACCCACGTCAACGGCCTGCGTTCCGGGCTCACCGGCGCGTTGCGCGAGTTCTGCGACTTCCGCAACCTGCTGCCGCGCGGCGTCAAGCTGGCGCCGGAAGACGTGTGGGACCGCGTCGCCTTCGTGTTGTCGCTGAAGATGCAGGAACCGCAGTTCTCCGGCCAGACCAAGGAACGGTTGAGCTCGCGCCAAGCCGCGGCCTTCATCGAATCGGCCAGCCACGATGCGTTTTCGCTGTGGTTGAACGCGCACATCGAATTCGGCGAGAAGATCGCGCAACTCGCGATCGAACGCGCATCGGCACGATTGAAGACCGAGAAGCAAATCGTCCGCAAGAAAGTGACGCAAGGTCCGGCCCTGCCCGGCAAGCTCGCCGACTGCATCAGCCAGGATCTTTCGCGCACCGAGCTGTTCCTGGTCGAAGGCGACTCCGCCGGCGGCAGCGCCAAACAGGCGCGCGACAAGGATTTCCAGGCGATCCTGCCGTTGCGCGGCAAGATCCTCAACACCTGGGAAGTCGGATCGGGACAGGTGCTGGCCTCGACCGAAGTGCACGACCTCGCCGTCGCCATCGGCTGCGATCCCGGCAAGAACGATATCTCCGGCCTGCGCTACGGCAAGGTCGTCATCCTCGCCGACGCCGACTCGGACGGCCTGCACATCGCCACGCTGTTGAGCGCGCTGTTCCTGCGCCACTTCCCGGCACTGGTCGATGCCGGCCACGTCTTCGTCGCCATGCCGCCGCTGTTCCGCGTCGATGTCGGCAAGCAGGTGTTCTACGCGCTGGACGAGGAAGAGAAGCGCCTGATGCTCGAACGCATCGAGCGCGAGAAAATGAAGGGCGCGGTGACGATCACCCGCTTCAAGGGGCTGGGCGAGATGAATCCGCAGCAGTTGCGCGAATCGACGATCCACCCCGATACCCGCCGACTGGTGCAGCTGACCAATGACGACGAGAACGCGACCCGTGGCCTGATGGACATGTTGCTGGCCAAGAAGCGCGCCAGCGATCGCAAGGCCTGGCTGGAACAGAAGGGCGACCTCGCCACGCTGGACGTGTGATGGCCGGCGATCGCCACCTCGACCTCGGCTGCGGCAAGTTCCCGCGCAACCCTTACGATCGCGCGGAACTGCACGGCGTCGACATGCGCCCGCTCGACGCGGGCGATGCCGGTTTCACCTATCGTCGCGCCAACGTGGTGATCGAGGCGATCCCCTATCCCGACGACTATTTCGATTCGATCTCGGCCTTCGATTTCATCGAGCACGTGCCGCGCCTGCTCGCCGATGGCAACGGTGGAACCCGCCTGCCCTTCATTGAACTGATGAACGAGATCTGGCGCGCGCTCGCCGATGGCGGCCGCTTCTATGCAGTGACGCCCGCGTGGCCATACCCGGAAGCCTTCGTGGATCCGACCCACGTCAACTTCATCACCGAAGACACCCTGGCGTATTTCACCGGCGATGCGCCGATCGGCCGGATCTACGGATTCCGTGGCCACTTCGAACTGGTTCGCCAGGACTGGGTGCACCCCGACGAAGCGCGCAATGCCGATGCCGACAGCACGGACAACCCGATTCGCCCGGCCAAGCAGTACGAAACCGGCGGCAAGCGACTGGCGCAACGTTTCCGCCACTGGTCGCGGCGCATGCGCGGCAAGCCCGAGGAACGCGATCCTCCACAACGCCACTGGTTGCGCTGGGAGTTGCGCGCAGTGAAAGCCACCAGCTGAAACCCGCCCCCACCCACTTCCGCACGGCGCGTCCCTTGCAGTAATCTCACCAGACCAGTCAATGGAAGGGGAATCCATGAAGACGACCACTGCCGCGCTCCTGGCGCTGCTATTGCCATGTGCTGCATTCGCACAACAACCGACCGCCCGCGACTTCGCCCGTTGGGGCGAGGTGAATGAAGTCGCCTTGTCGCCCGATGGCAAGTACATCGCGATGGGGGTACCAACCGCCGACAATCGGGAAACCCAGTTGCAGGTCGTGCCGCTGGATGGCGTCGGCAAGACTCAAATCCTCCGCTTCGGCAACATGGAGCACGTCTCCGACATCACCTGGAGCGCGGACAACATCATCACCGTGGCGCGCGCCACCAATATGGCGCTCGAGCCGCGCCCCTACAGCATTGGGCAAATCTTCTCGACGGATCCGACCGGCAAAAGCCAGCAGACTTTGTTCGGATATTTTCGCGACCACGATTTCCAAAGCGGCCGCCGCAAGGACGAAGGCTTTGCCCAAGTCATCAAGGTGCTGGACGACGAACCCGGCAAAGTGCTGATCGAATTCGAATGCTGGGACTGCGGGGAAAAGCCGGATACGGTCCTGTACAAGGTCGACACCCGCACCGGTGCCCGCGAGCAGGTCGAGCGCATCAGTGACGCATCCATGCTGTGGGTCGACACCCATGGGCGCGCACGTGCGTTCCTGCGCAGGACCGACAACGACGAGCCCCTGCTTTTCTATCGCCCGACTCCGGAAGCGGCGTGGACGCCGATGCCGAAATCACTGGGCGGCTGGAAAATCTCCATGCTGTTCTTCGACAAGGACGACAACACCGCTTATGCGGCGATCAGCGACCATGGCGAAGCGGAATCCTTCTACAAACTGGACTTCAAGACCGGGGCAAGAACGCTGGTTTCGAGCAAACCAGGCTTTGATGTCGGAACAGTCCTGCGCGCCGGGCGCAATGGCCCGCCGTTCGCGTTGATTTCCGACTATGCAAAGCCGTCCGTGGTGTATCTGGATCCGAAGTCGGAATACGCGCAACTCCATGCGGGCCTGATGAACGCGTTCCCCGGCCACCTGGTCTACATCCACTCCTTCACCCGCGACAGCCGCAAGGTGCTGCTCTCCACGAATTCGGACCATGATTCGGGCGCGTGGTACCTGTTCGACCGTGACAACGGCAAGATGCAACGTGTGGCCGAATATCGTCCCTGGCTCAAGCCCGAGCAGATGGCCACGGTCATCCCCATCGAATTCCAGTCCCGCCACGGCGAAACCATCCACGGTTTCCTCACCACCAACCACAATGGCGCTGGCCCGATGGTGGTGATGCCACACGGCGGTCCTCATGGCGTCAATGACACTTGGGGCTTCGATCCGGAGGTGCAATTCCTCGCAAGCCGCGGTTATGCGGTGTTGCAGGTCAATTACCGTGGGTCCGGCGGGCGCGGCGAGGACTTCGAACGCCTCGGCTACCGCGAATGGGGCGGCAAGATGCAGGACGACATCGCCGACGGCGTGAAGTGGGTGATCGAGCACAAGGGCGCCGACCCCGGCCGCATCTGCACTTTCGGCGCCAGTTACGGCGGCTATGCCGCGATGATGCAAGTGATCCGCTTCCCCGAGCTCTACAAATGCGCAATCGGCTACGTCGGCGTCTACGACCTCGGCCTGATGCGCAAGGTCGGCGATATCCAGGAACGCAAATCCGGCATGCGCTATCTGGACCGCGCGGTTGGCACCGATCCCGCCGTACTCGCGGCCAATTCGCCGGCACGCAACATCGACAAGATCAAGGTCCCGGTCTTCCTGGCCGCCGGCTCCATCGACCAACGCGTCCCCATCGACCAGTTCAAGGCGCTGAGGAACGCGATGGAATCCAAGGGCGTCAAGGTCGAAACCATGGTCGCCGACGGTGAAGGCCACGGCTTCTATGGTGTCGACAACCGCACCCAGTTGTTCGAACGCATGGAAACGTTCCTGAAGAAGAACATCGGGGACGGCAGCCCACCTGCTGCCGCCCACTGACCTTCAGTCCAGCGCGGTTTCCAGCAACGCCTGCAACACCTGTTGCAGGCGCTGTGCTTTGTGGTCATCCCATTCGACGCGCTGTTCGTCCATGTAGGTGCGCTGCGCCAGTTCCAGCTGCACCGCATCGATGCCGTTGACCGGATCTGCATAGTGGCGGGTGATGTAACCGCCCTTGAAGCGCCCGTTGACCACATGCGTGTGGCCTGTTTGCGCTTCCAGCACAGCTTCGAGCCGTTGCTGCAGCTCCGGCCGGCAACTCGCACCGCCGACGGTGCCGAGATTGAAATCAGGCAACCGGCCTTCAAACAGGAATGGCAGTTCGCCGCGAATGGAATGCCCTTCCCACAGCACTGCGCGCCCATGCAAGTCGCGGATGCGTTTCAACTCATCCTGCAGCGCCTGGTGATACGGCCGCCAATACACATCCACGCGCCGCGTGATTTCGGCGGCATCGGGCTCGCCGCCTTCGAGATACACCGGCGTACCACTGAACTGCACGATCGGGCACAGGCCGGTGGTGTTCTGGCCGGGGTAGAGCGAAGTGTCGTCGGGTGGACGATTGAGATCGACGACATAACGCGAATGGCGCGGCACCAGGATCGATGCGCCGAGTTCCTTGGCGAATGCGTACAGCCGCGAAACCCACCAATCGGTATCCGGCGCCTTGCGCGCATCCGGCGCCAGTCGTTGCGCGATGTCGTCCGGGATTTCGCTGCCATCGTGCGGCAGGCTGACCAGCAACGGCGCGCTGCCCCGGTGCAGCGAAAAAATCGGCGTATTCGTCATGCGAACCTCGCCGGTGCGTAGGCAGCGGGATCGAGATGCGTCGCCCGCCCGCAGACGAGATCGGCGATCAGTTCGCCGGTCGCGGCGCTCATTCCCACCCCCATCATGCCGTGGCCTGTCGCCAGCCACAGTCCGGGACGCCCGGGCACGGCACCGATCAGCGGCACGTCATCGACGCACATCGGTCGCCAGCCGCACCAGCGTTCCTGCACTTCGGCGCCAACCGGATCGTGGAGATATTCGCGAGCGCCCCGCTCCAGCGCGGCGAGCCGGCGCGGATTGAGACTGTCGTCGTAGCCGGAGAATTCCATCGTGCTGCCGAGGCGATAGCCATCGCCCCAGGTGGTCACACAGACCGAGCGTTCGCGCAGGATCACCGGCCGCTGCGGCGTCAATGCGGGACGCGAATAGGTGATCGAATAGCCCTTGCCGGGCTGGATCAGGCCGCGCAACCAGCCGGCGCCGAGGGCACGCGCCAGCAACGGCGACCACGAACCGGCCGCGACCACGACATTGCGCGCGGCAAACCGCACACCACCGGCTTCGATCTCCCAACCGAGACTGCCTTGCTGCAATCCCGACAACGCGCAGGATTCATGGATCTGCCCGCCCAGCGCGCGGACATTGCGCGCCAGCTCGTCGACATAATGATCGGGGCGCAGCATCGAATCGCCGCTGAAACGGATCGCGCCGGCGATGCCCGGTTTCAGCGCCGGCTCCATCGATTCGTAGGTGCGCCCGTCGATCGCCTCGACCTGGACGCCGAGCTCGCGCAACAGCGGAAATTCTTCCTGGTCGTGTTCGAACAGGCGCTGGGTGCGGAACACATAGTCCTCGCCCGAATCGTGGAATCCGCAATCGAGCGCGAGTTCGTCGACCCAGGCGCGGATGCGTTGCAACGAGTGCTCGAGGATGGCGTGCTTGGCGCGCGCGCTGCGTTCCCAGTCGCGCAGGTTGCAGCGCAGAGCGAAACGCATCAGCCAGCGCCACAGCGCCGGATCGAAGCCGGGATGCACGTAAAGCGGCGCATCCGGCGTCAGCATCCACTTCAATGCCTTCAACACCGTGCCGGGCGCCGCCAGCGGCGGCGCGTGGCTCGGCGTCAGGGTGCCGCAATTGCCGTGCGACGCGCCGCTGCCGAGCGTACGCGCCTCGATCAGGCGAACCGAACGGCCGGCGCGCAGCAATGCCAGCGCCGATGCCAATCCGGCCACGCCACCACCGACGATCAGGACATCGGTGGCTGGCAGATCAGTGCTGGCCACACCGTCCCTTAATGGTGGTGCCCACCATCGCCGTGGACGTGGACGTGGCCGTGCTCGAGCTCCTCGGGGGTGGCATCGCGCACTTCGACGATTTCGATGTCGAAATGCAGGTCCTTGCCGGCCATCGGGTGGTTGAGGTCGACGTCGACCGCCGTCATGCCGACCTTCTCGATCGTCACCGCGCGCGGGCCGAAGTTGGTGTTGAGCACGACCTGCATGCCCGGCTCCAGCTTGGCGGTGCCGAAATGCTTCTTGGGGATGCGCTGGCTCAGGCCTTCGCGGCGCTCGCCGTAGGCATCGGCCGCCGGCACGTCGACTTCGAAGGTGTCGCCGGTTTCACGGCCTTCCATCGCCTTCTCGAGGCCCGGGATGATGTTGCCGTGGCCAGCCAGGATGGCGAGCGGCTCGCCGCGCTCTTTCGAGCTTTCCTCGGCTGGCTGACCGATCGGGCCGACCGAATAATGAAAGCGCACGACCTTGTCTTTCTCAATTTTCATGAATATCTGCTTGTAAGGTATTGAAATTTGGTATCGGATGCGGGCAGACTTCAGCCACCGATCACGTCCGGTCGGCCATGCGCCGTTGGACATTATCCGGGGAGGGGCTCCATGTCGCCAGTGCGAACTGCATCGATCCGCGCCCGGGCCGGCATGGGCCTGGCCCTGCTCGCCCTCGCCTGCCCAGGCTTGGCGATGGCCGGCAACCCCGACAACACCACCTTGCCTCCGCCCCCTGCGGCTGCCGGGCACTGGAACGTGACCCCATTGCACGGCACCGACGCCGCCAATGCCGTCCTGATGCGGGCGATCAGCCTGGTCGGCACGCCCTACGTCTGGGGCGGCACCAGCCCGGGTGGCGGCTTCGACTGCAGCGGCCTGGTCAACTATGTCTTCCGCGACATGCTGGACATGCGCCTGCCAAGGACTTCGCGCGAGTTGGCCGAGGTCGAGGGGCCGCGGATCGCCCTCGATGCCCTGCAGACCGGCGACCTGATCTTCTTTGGCGCCGATGGCCAGATCAGCCACGTTGGCATCTATGTCGGCGAAGGCCGTTTCATCCATGCCCCTCGCACCGGGACCGTGGTCCGCCTGGAAAAGATCGACACACCTTATTGGCTGGCCCGCTATTCAGGTGCCCGGCGCGTGATCTACCCGTGAAGGCTGTGTGAGGGAGAAATGACGGTGGATGCCAAATTTTGTGCATTCAGTTCCATTTTTTAACCCTTTTTTACGATTTCTTAAACAAACTCTGTCGTCTGGTCGGGCAAACTCTCCCCCCGTTTAGCCGAATGAAGAACCAGTGACGATGACCGAGACGCGCTCCCAACGCCTCGGCCGCCTCAGGAAGAAGGCCGCCATTACATTGATGCTAGTTGTCGGTACCGCCTTCGCAGCGCCGGCATTTGCACACGAAACCGAGACCGGCGCCGACCGTCTCGATGCCATTGGCGGCAGCGTCATCGACCAGGTCGATGGCAACCCGCTCAACCAGACCCTCAGCCAGCTCGACCCCTCGGCCATGCCGGTGGGCAGCGCGATCAGCAGCGCCGACCAGGGCCGCATCCAGAAAGTGCTTGCGCGCGCCATGACCCTGCTGGGCATCCCCTACCGCTGGGGCGGCACCACCACGAATGGTTTTGATTGCAGCGGACTGGTCGGTTACGTCTTCCGCACCGCGCTCGGCATCAACCTGCCGCGCGTCTCCCGCGAAATCGCCCACCAGGGCACCAAGGTCCAGGCCGATGACCTGGCCGAAGGCGATCTGGTGTTCTTCGGCCGTGGCCGCGGCATCGACCACGTCGGCATCTATATCGGCGAAGGCAAGTTCCTGCACGCCCCGCGCACCGGCCGCGACGTCACCGTCTCCAAGCTGGACGGCTACTGGTCCCAGCACCTGATCACGGCCCGCCGCATCTCGGGCTGATCTTCGCGATCATCGAATCAGCAGAGGCCGCCTACTGGGCGGCTTCACTGTTTCTGGCATCCGTTTCCGCATCGCGATAGCGGGCGATGGTGTGCTCGATGTCCTTGCTCAGGTCCATCACCTTGAGCGCGTATTCGGCGAGGCGGCGATCCTCGTCGCTTTCCTGGGTGAGCTGCGGCACCGGCACCGGTCGCCCGCCCTGTTGGTCCACGGCGACGAAGACGATCACGCAGTGGGTGCACAAGCGATCGCTGCCCCCACGCGGATCGCGCGCGTTGACGTCGACTGCGATATGCATCGAGGTGCTGCCGGTATAGACCAGCTTGGCGTTGATGGAGACGAGATCGCTGATGCCGATCGGGGCGACGAAGCGAATGCCGCCCACCGCCACCGTCACCGCATAGCGTCCGCACCAGCCGACCGCGACGGCATAGCCGGCCTGGTCGATCCACTTCATCACGATGCCGCCGTGGACCTTGCCGCCGTAATTGACGTCGCCGGGCTCGGCGAGGAAGCGCATGGTCAGTTCGCGCGGATGTTCCGGCGGCGCCGGCGTGTTTTCGGTCATGCTATGCACACACCCCACGATATCGATCCATGCCTTATACACCCATCGTCGGCACGCTCGGCTACATCCTCTCGCCCGACCGTCGCAAGGTATTGCTGGTCCACCGCAATGCGCGTCCCGGCGACGAGCACCTCGGCAAGTACAACGGCCTCGGCGGCAAGCTGGAAGCGGACGAAGACGTGGTTGCGGGCATGCGCCGCGAGATCGAGGAGGAAGCGGGACTGGCCTGCGACGCGCTGCAACTACGCGGCACCATCAGTTGGCCGGGCTTCGGCAAGAATGGCGAGGACTGGCTCGGCTTCGTCTTCCTGATCACGAAGTTCACCGGCACCGCGCCCGACCGCAACGAGGAAGGCACGCTGGAATGGGTGGATGTCGAGCGAATCTACGACCTGCCGATGTGGGAAGGCGATCGTCACTTCCTGCCGCTGGTGTTCGACGACGATCCGCGCGCCTTCCACGGCGTGATGCCATACAAGGACGGACGGCCGATCGGCTGGAACTACAGCAGGATCTGATCGCGCGGCTTCAACGCAGCTGCGAATCCTTGCTGCCGCGGCGGTTGTAACCGCTGTGCTGTGCGTCTTCCTCGTCGCGCGCCTGCTGGCACGGCACGCACAGGCGCACGCCCGGCAGCGCCTTGCGGCGCGCCTCGGGGATCGGCGCATCGCATTCCTCGCAACGTTCCAGGCTCGGGCCCTGCGGCAGCTGACTGCGGGCGCGCTTGATCGCGTCCTTCACGGTGGCGTCGATCTGGTCCTGCACCGCGCCATCGCCGGCCCAGCCGGTGGCCATGTCAGTGGTCTCCGCCGTGGTCGTGGAAGCTCTCGACGTCGCCGGGGCGGCGCAGCATCTTGTTGACCTCGTCGAGGTGCATTTCCTCAGCGACGATCATGTCGCGCGCATATTCCTCCAGCAGCACCGACTTGCCTTCGCTCAGGCGCAGCAGTTCGTAATAGATCTCGAGCGAGGCTTTCTCGTGCGCGAGGCTTTCGCGCAGGATGTCGCCGATGTCGTGCTGGTGGGTTTCCAGCAACGGCCCGATCCGCAGCGACGGATGACCGCCAAGCAGTGTCACCAGCTCACCGGCCTTGCTGGCGTGCGCCAACGACTCATCGGCGTTCGATTTCATCCACGACACGATCGGGATGCGTCCGTAGCCGTAGACCATCAGCCCGTAATGCGTGTAACGCACCACACCGGCCAACTCCATCTCCATGATGCGGTTGAGGGTATCGATGGCCTGCTGCTTGAGATCGTTCTGCATGGTTCGCTCCTTCATCTTCGCAAACAAGTAAGGAATGGGATGGGGCCGGTTGAAGCCGGTTCAAGTCGCCACGGACGGGACGACATAGGCCATCGCCACCGATTTGGTCAGTTGCACGAAACCGTATTTCTCGTACAGGTACTTGGCGTCGCCGTCGGCGAACAGCGACACATGCGCCGTCTCCGGCGCCCGTTCGCGCACCCACGCATCCAGTGCCGCCATGATGCGATGGCCGAGCCCCTGCCCCTGCAGTTCCGGGAGCACGGCGATATCGACCACGAAGTAGAAACAGCCGTCGTCGCCGATGATGCGCCCCATACCGACGACTTCGTCCCCACGCAGCAGGCTCACGCCATGCAACGTGTTCGCTAGCGCCCGCCGCGCGGCCTCTTCGCCTTTCGGCGACAGGCCGGTGATGCTGCGCAGGCGCCGGTAGTCATCGACGCCGGGGAAGCGCTCGACCAGCACGACATCGGCGACGGCTTCCACCGCACTCATGGTGTCAGCTCTGCATTTCCGCATCGACGAGGCCGACATTGGTGTCGGCGGCGTCGTAGACCTTCTGGTCGAGCAATCCGGTTTCCTTGGCCACCAGCACCGGCACCAGCATCTGGCCGGTCACATTCGTCATCGTGCGCATCATGTCGAGGATGCGGTCGATGGCGTAGAGATAGCCGATCACCTGCAACGGCAAGCCCGCGGCAGACAGCACCACTGTCGCCATGATCACCGCGGTCCCCGGTACGCCGGCGGTGCCGAAGCTGCCCAGCACCGAGGCGATCGCGATCATCACGTATTGGGTGGTGGTGAGATGGATACCGGTGTACTGGGCGATGAAGACCGCGGCCAGCGCCGGGTAGATCGCGCCGCAGCCGTCCATCTTGATGGTCGCGCCGAGCGGCACCGCGAAGCTGGCGTAATCCTTGTTGACCCCGAGGTTGTGCTGCACCGAGCGCAGCGCCACCGGCATCGCCGCGAAACTGGACGATGCGACGAAACCGACCTGCATGCCCGGGAAGGCGCCGCGGAAGAATTTCCACGGATTGAGGCGGTGGACGACCAGCAACAGCGTGTAGACCACGACGATGTGGAAGGCGCAGGCGGCGTACAGCGCGACCACGAACTGGAATAGCGGCTTGAGTTGGGCAAAGCCGTAGCCACCGACCAACGCGGCGATCAGGCCGAAGGTGCCGATCGGGGTGAACTCGAGTACGAAGCGCGTCACCTGGATCATGGTGTCGCTGGCCTCGCGCACCAGTTCGCGCAGGCGCAGGGTGCGCTCGCCGAGCTTGACCAGGGCAAAGCCGACCAGGCCGGCGAAGAAGATCACCTGCAGCACGGTGCCGTTGCGCGGCATCAGCACCGTGGTGCCATCGACCTTGCCACTGGCAGCACCGGCCAGCGCCGCGAACGGATTGGACGGCACGATGTTGAGCAACATGTCGAGCACGCCGGGGACTTCTTTCGGCTTGTAATCGGACGCGACCTGGAGCACGCCGACACCGACGCCCGGCTGGAACACGTAGCCCGCGGCCAGGCCGACGCCGACCGCGAGCACTGCGGTGATGGCGAACCACAGGAAAGTACGACCGGCCAGCGCGGCGATCGATTTCTGCCCGGCCAGCGACGCCACTGCGTTGATCACGGCGAAGAACACCAGCGGCACCGCGATCATCTTGATCAGGGTGACGTAGAGGTCGCCAAGCGGGCCGAACCACGTCTCGGCGTCCTTACCGAACACCCAACCCGCCAGGGCGCCCAGCACGAAGCCGAGCACCACGCGCTTCCAGAATTTGATGCGGAACCACCAGGCCATGAACACGTTCCAGGGGATCGAAACGCACACGATACCGCAGGCGGCCGTCCTGTCCTCATTGCAATCTGGCTGCCATTCATTCCAAACATAATCACCGGTCCAATTCCGTCTGCGAACCGCCAGCGACCCGCCATGCGCCACGCCATCCCCGCCCTTCTCCTGACCCTGAGCAGCGGCCTCGCCTGCGCCGCCACGCCCGCCAAAACCACCACGGCTCCCAAGGTCGAGGTGCCGCGGATCCAGCACCCCGACGGCGAAACGCCGGCGTGGTGGTTCCGCAACGGTGCCGCCGAAGCCGCCAGCCGTGGCGCTATGCAGGGCAAGGCGAAGAACGTGATCGTCTTCCTCGGCGACGGCATGAGCATCACCACGGTCGCGGCAGCCCGCATCCTCGAAGGCCAGCGCAAGGGCCAGTCGGGCGAAGAGAACCATCTGTCGTTCGAGGATTTCCCCGGCACTGCCTTCAGCCGCACCTACAACACCGATTCGCAGACACCGGATTCGGCCGGCACCATGTCGGCGATCGCGACTGGCGTGAAGACGCGCATCGGCGTGTTGAGCATCGGCCAGGATGCCAAGCGCGGCGACTGCGCCGGCGCATTGAAGTCGCCGACACTGACCTTGTGGGAACTGGCCGCCGCCAACGGCATGGCGACCGGTGTCGTCACCACCACCCGCGTCACCCACGCCACGCCCGCCGCGACCTTCTCGCATTCGGCCGACCGCAACTGGGAAGGCGACACCGAAATGCCGGAATCGGCGAAACAGGCCGGCTGCATCGACATCGCGCGGCAGATGGTGGAGTCGCGCTACGGCACCGGCCCCGACGTGCTGATGGGCGGCGGCCGCGAATATTTCATGCCGGCTTCGCAACGCGACCCCGAATACGACGACAAGGTCGGCCAGCGCCTCGACGATCGTGACCTGATCGCGGAATGGAAATCGCGCCATCCCGGCGGCAGCTATGTGTGGAACGCGAAGCAACTCGCGGACGCATCGCCGAACGGCGCCCTGCTCGCGCTGTTCGAGCCCGACCACATGCAGTACGAACACGACCGCCCGAAGGATGCCGCCGGCGAACCGTCGCTGGCCGAGATGACGCGCGCGGCGATCCAGCGCCTGCAGAAGAACCGCACCGGTTTCGTGCTGCTGGTCGAAGGCGGTCGCATCGATCACGCCCACCACGCCGGCAACGCCTATCGCGCGCTCACCGACACCATCGCCTTCTCCGACGCGGTGCGCGCGGCCTCCGAGATGACATCGGCCGACGACACCCTGATCATCGTCACCGCCGACCACGCGCACACGATGACCTTCGCCGGGTACCCGACCCGCGGCAATCCGATCCTCGGCAAGGTCAAGGGCGGCAGCGGCGAAGGCGGCGATCCCAAGGAATACGCCCGCGACGCTTCCGGCCTGCCCTACACCACCCTCGGCTATGCCAACGGCCCCGGCAACGTCGGCGCCACCGACCAGCAACCCGAAGGCCCGAAGCACTATCCCCATCTCGGCAGCAGCTTCCAGAACATCGAAAACGGTCGTCCCAACCTGACCGACGTCAATACCGAAGATCCCGACTACATGCAGGAAGCCTTGATCCCGATGTCGGCGGAAACCCACGGCGGCGAAGACGTCGGCGGGTGGGCGCGCGGCCCGGGCGCGACCGCCTTCCGCGGCGCGCTGGAAGAGAACTCCCTGTTCCACGTCATGCTGCAGGCCACGCCACGCCTGCGAGCCGCGCTATGCACCCGCAAGGACTGCGACGCCCAGGGGATTCCGGTCGAACTGCCCGATCCCGCCGTGTTCGCGCCCACCGCCGACAAGCGCTGACAGGTTGCTGAAAGTTTCGATTCACGCTGTGCTAGCGTCCGACCCTGCACCCTTCGCTGCATCGCACAATCCGGAGCACACATGAAAACGACTCTTGACGGCAAAGTTTGCGTCGTCACCGGCGCCGCCAGCGGCATCGGCAAGCGCATCGCCGAGGTTTACGCGCAAGCAGGTGGCCGCGTCGCCATCGCCGACCTCAACCTGGACGCCGCGGAAGCCACCGCCAAGGAATTGCGCGACGCCGGCGGCCAGGCCATGGCGGTCGCGATGGACGTCACCAACGAACAGCAGGTGATCGACGGCATCGCCAAGGTGATCGCGCAGTTCGGCCAGGTCGACGTTCTGGTCTCCAACGCCGGCATCCAGATCATCAACAAGATCACCGATTTCAAGCTCGACGACTGGAAGAAGATGCTCGCCATCCATTGCGACGGCGCCTTCCTGACGACGCGCGAATGCATGCGCGACATGGAGAAGCGCAAGGCGCCGGGCGCGATCATCTACATGGGCTCGGTGCACTCGCACGAGGCGTCGAAGCTGAAGTCGGCCTACGTCACCGCCAAGCACGGCCTGCTCGGCCTGGCGCGCACGGTGGCGAAGGAAGGCGCCGAATTCGGCATCCGCGCCAACGTGATCTGCCCCGGTTTCGTGCGCACGCCGCTGGTGGAGAAGCAGATTCCCGAACAGGCCAAGGAACTCGGCATCAGCGAAGAGGACGTCATCAAGAAAGTGATGTTGAAGGACACGGTGGACGGCGAATTCACCACCGTCGACGACGTTGCCAACCTCGCGCTGTTCCTTGCGGCATTCGAAACCAATGCGTTGACTGGGCAATCGATCGTGGTCTCGCACGGGTGGACGATGCTGTAAGGGCTCACCATGAACATTGACGACGTCCGCAAGACCGCCTTCGCGATGCCGCTCACCAGTCCCGCATATCCGCGCGGGCCGTACCGGTTCGTCAATCGCGAATTCATGATCATCACCTATCGCACCGATCCCGATGCGTTGCGTGCGGTGGTGCCGGAGCCGCTGGAAATCGGCGAGCCGCTGGTGAAGTACGAATTCATCCGCATGCCGGACTCCACCGGATTCGGCGATTACACCGAGTCCGGACAGGTGATCCCGGTGAGCTTCCAGGGCCAGCAAGGCGGTTACGTCCATGCCATGTACCTGGACGATCACCCGCCGATTGCCGGCGGGCGCGAACTGTGGGGATTCCCCAAGGAATTGGCCAGTCCGAAATTGAAGACGCACAGCGACACCCTGGTGGGCACGCTCGACTACGGCCCGGTGCGGGTGGCCACCGGCACGATGGGCTACAAGCATCGTCCGGTGGACGAAGCCACGGTGCTGAAGGCGTTGGCCGCGCCCAACTTCCTGCTCAAGATCATTCCGCACGTGGATGGCACGCCGCGCATCCTGGAACTGGTGCGCTACTTCACGACGAACGTGACGCTGAAGGGCGCATGGACCGGCCCGGCATCGCTGGAGTTGCATCCGCATGCATTGGCGCCGGTCGCCGACCTGCCCGTGTTGAAGGTCGAATCGGCGCTGCATTTCGTCGCCGACCTGACCCTCGATCTCGGCACGGTCGTCCACGACTATCTGGCGCAGGATTGAAGCGAGCGACACCCATGCCACACGGCAACACCCTTCCGGAACGCGTCGCGCGCTATCCCACCGTCGCACTGGTGCTGCAAGGCGGCGGCGCGCTTGGCGCCTACCAGTGCGGCGTCTACCAAGCGCTGCATGAAGCCGGCATCGAACCCAACTGGATCGCCGGCATCTCGATCGGCGCGATCAATGCCGCACTGATCGCCGGCAATCCGCCCGAGCATCGCCTCGACGCGCTGCAAGGATTCTGGGACGACATCTGCCAGCCCGCCGGCAATGCCTCGCTGCCGGCGTTGTGGGTGCGCGCGATGCTCGAAGGAATCCCGACGACGCCGGGACTGGAAGCCTGGGCGGCCTCGGCCAGCGCATACGCGGCGCTGTGGCAGGGCCAACAAGGATTTTTCACCCCGCGCATCATTCCGCCATTCGCGCTTTCGGATGGCAGTCCGCAGGCAACCAGCTTCTACGACACCTCCGCATTGCGCACATCGCTGGAACGCCGCGTCGATTTCGATCGCATCAACGCCAAGGACGGGATGCGCCTGACGGTCGGCGCGACCGACGTCGAATCCGGCAATTTCCGCTACTTCGACAGCCTCCACGACCGTATCGGCCCGCAGCACGTCATGGCCTCCGGCGCGCTGCCGCCGGCATTCCCGGCCGTGCGCATCGATGGTCGCGATTACTGGGACGGTGGACTGGTTTCGAACACGCCGCTGGAACACGTGCTCGACGAATGGCCGCGCGAGGACACCCTCGCCATCCAGGTCGACTTGTGGAGCGCGCGCGGCGAACGCCCGAAAACCTTGATGGATGTGCTGGAGCGCGCCAAGGACATCCAGTATTCCAGCCGCACCCGCCACGGCACCGACATGGTGGCGCGCACGCAGGAATTGCGCACTGCGCTGACCAAGCTGATCGGGCATCTCCCCGAAAGCAAGGTTCCGGACGAATTGAAGGACGTGCTGGCGCCGTGGCTGGACGATCGCGTGTTCAACATCGTCCACCTGATCTACCAGGCGAATCCCTGCGAGGAGCAGTTCAAGGATTACGCGTTCGGCACGCGGATGATGCGCGAACACTGGGACGCCGGACTCGCCGACACCTCACGCACCTTGCAGCATCCGGAATTCTTCGACCTGCCGGATCGCCGCAAGGGATTCGCCCTGCACGACGTCCATCGCCGCGTGCAGAAGAACGAACCCGCGGACTCCTGATCCTCAGAACGGCCGCGCCAGCACCAGCCAAACGATCGCGACCAGCACCAGCACCGGCAATTCGTTGAAGACCCGCAGCGTCTTCGCCGACGGCAACGCGCGTCCCTTCTCGACGTCCTTCAGCCAGCGTCCGCAGACGATGAAATAGACCAGCATTAGCGCGACCAGCGTCAGCTTGGCGTCGATCCAGTGCATGCCGGCAACCACGTTCGGCAGGCGCGACGGCAACACTCGCCAGCCCTGCCACAACGTCAATCCGAAAATGAAGGCCATGCCGAACATGTTGTGGCCGAACTTGTAGAGACGGCGTCCCATCAGCATCAGCCGCGCGCGCACGGCCGCGTCGTCGCCGGCTTCGGCGATGTTGACGAGGATGCGCGGCAGGTAGAACACGCAGGCCATCCACGCGATCACGAAAACGATATGGATGGTCTTGATCCACAGATAGAACGCGGGGCTCATCGTGTTCTCCTCGGCGACGAACCGTTAGCATGACACGAAGAAAGCGTCCGTTCCCGGATACATCAACGAGTCCTGTGCATGAGCAAGCCTGCTCCCGTCAAACAATACGACCGCAACTATTTCGATCGCTGGTATCGCGACGGCAGCATCGGCGGCGCGCAGCGCCTGAAACGCAAGGTCGCGCTGGCGGTGGCGATGGCGGAGTCGATCCTCGAGCGTCCGGTTCGCACCGTGCTCGACATCGGTTGTGGCGAAGGCGCGTGGCGCGCGCCGTTGCTCGCGCTGCGTCCGAAAGCGACTTATCTCGGATTCGACAGCAGCGAATACGCAGTGCGACGCTACGGTCGCAGCCGCAACGTCCATTACGCGACCTTCGCCGATTTCGCGACCTTGCGTCCTTCCGGCCCCGCCGACCTGCTCGTGTGCAGCGACGTGATGCACTACGTCCCGACGCGCGAACTCGATGCCGGCCTGTCCGGCCTTGCCGACCTCTGTGGTGGCATCGCCTTCCTCGAAGCCTTCTGCCGCGAGGACGAGATCGAAGGCGACCACGACGGCTACATCGCTCGCCCGGCTGCGTTCTATCGCAAACGGCTCACCGGCCTCGGATTCACCGCGCTTGGCGGCCACTGCTGGTTGTCACCGCGCCTCGATGCCTCCGGCCTGACCGCGCTGGAGCGTCCAATTGCAGGCTGAACGCCGATCCTGAATGGGCAGGCATGCCTCCAAGCGTCCGATGGCGTATGCTGCGGTGCGGCAACGGAGGTTCCATGCTCTACCAGCTCCACGAAATCAATCGCGCCCTGCTTGAACCCTGGTCCTATTGGGCCGAAGCGGTCTCCCAGATGTATTCAGCACCGGGCAGCTGGTTGTCGCAGGTCCCCGGCTCGCAGGAACTGGCCGCGGGCGCCGAACTGTTCCACCGCCTCGGCAAGGATTACGAGAAGCCGCAATTCGGCATCCACAGCATCGAGGTCAAGGGCGCGGAATGCGCGGTGCTGGAAAAGGTGGCGATGGAAAAGCCGTTCTGCCGGCTGCTGCGCTTCAAGCGTTTCTCCGATGACGCCAATGTCGTCGAGCATTTGCACGACTCGCCGACCGTGCTGGTGGTGGCGCCGCTCTCCGGCCATCACTCGACTCTGCTGCGCGATACCGTCAAGAGCCTGCTGCACGACCACAAGGTCTACCTGACCGACTGGACCGACGCGCGGGTGGTGCCGAAGGATGCCGGCGCCTTCACCCTCGATGATTACGTCGCCTACCTGCAGGAATTCATCCGCTTCATCGGCACCGAACACCTGCACGTGATCAGCGTGTGCCAGCCGACCGTTCCGGCATTGGCCGCGGTCTCGCTGATGGCGGCGCGCGGCGAAGCAACGCCGCGTTCGATGGTGATGATGGGCGGCCCGATCGATACCCGCCAATCGCCAACTGCGGTCAACAGCCTGGCTACACGCAATTCGCTGGAATGGTTCGAACAGAACGTCATCCAGGTCGTGCCCGGCAACCTGCCCGGCGCCGGTCGCCGCGTCTATCCCGGTTTCCTGCAATACCTCGGCTTCATCGCGATGAATCCCGAACGCCATGCGATGTCGCACTGGGATTTCTACCGCGACCTGGTCAAGGGCGACCAGGACACCACCGCCGCGCATCGTCGTTTCTACGACGAATACAACGCCGTGCTCGACATGCCGGCCGAGTACTACCTCGACTGCATCCGCGTCGTCTTCCAGGAACACCTGCTGCCGCGCGGATTGTGGGACGTGCGCGGCGAGCGCGTCGATCCGTCGAAGATCCGCGATACCGCGATCATGACGATCGAAGGCGAACTCGACGACATTTCCGGCGAAGGCCAAACCCGCGCGGCGCACAAGCTGTGCAGTGGCGTCCCGCAGGCCAGGCAGACGCATCTGACGGTGGAAGGCGCCGGCCATTACGGCATCTTCAGCGGCAAGCGCTGGCGGACCCAAGTCTATCCGCAGGTGCGCGACTTCATCGCCGCGAATGACGTGGCGCCGAAGAAGAAAGCGCCGGCGAAGAAGACCGCGCGCAAGCCGGCAGCGCATCGCCAAGCCAAATGAAATAGTGTCCGCTCCGGCGGCCCGGCTATCCTCGCCAGGTGAAGCTCCGATTCCGCCGCCGCTGGACCGCTGCATTGCGCCTGATCGCGTTGGCGGTCCTGGCGCTGTCGATGGCGTTGCGCCCGGTCGCTTCGTCGCTGGGTGAGCTGCACGAGATCGCCCACGCGCCTGCAGGACAACACGTCGAGATTGGCGATGCATCGCTGACGATCGCATCGGTGGGCATCGTGCAACCTGCCCAGGAAGGCGAAGGTGCCGCTCCGCTGCACGCGCTCCTGCATTTCGCCCATTGCTGCGGACAGGCGGCCGCCACGCCAGCTGAATTCCATTTGCACGCCTTCAATCCGCCTCCGGTGACACGACCGGCATGGCATCTGCAAACGATTCTCGCCAGCAGCCGCTGGCCGACGCCGTTCCGACCTCCGATCGCGGCCTGACGCACCCGGAGCGCGCATGCGCTCCCGTTGTCCGTCACTGACCGATTCGATTGGAGTGAAATTCCATGTTGCAAAGACTCGCGGCTTGCGCCGTCGGGGTCGCCGTCCTGTATGGCCCGATGGCCGTGCAGGCAGCCCCATTCCAACCTGTTGCCGCGAACATCGATTCGCGCGCACCTACCTCCCTGCAATCCGCACTCGCCGAAGCATGGCGCCGGCATCCAGACTCGACCGCGATCGATGCCAGGATCATTGCCGCACGCGCACGACTGACGGCCGCGGGTCGCCCCATCTACAACCCCGAAGCGGAGTTCGCGGCTGACGACAACGGCCCGGACCGCACGCTGACCGGCGGCATCAAGCTGACGCTCGATCTCGGCGGCAAACGGGGCGCGCGACGGGACGCGGCATCCGCGCGATTGAATTTGTCGGAAATGCAGGCGCGGATCGTGCGGCGCGATTTTGCGCGTCGCTGGCTCGCATCGCTGGCCGACGTGCTGAGCAGTCGCGAACGCTTGCAGATCGGCGAACGCCGCCTGGATGCCGTGCGCCGTTTCGCCGATATCGCGAAAAAGCAGTTCGCCGCGCAGGATATTTCCGGGCTGGAACGCGATCTGACGCAACTGGCGCTGGATGAAGCGCTGGCCGAGCAATCGACGCTGGTCTCCGAACAGGCGGATGCGCAGGCGCGTTTCCGCGCGGTCGGCGGCGATCCGGACTCGACCATGCTTGCCGCATTGCCGACCACGCAACTGCCGGACCGCGTGCCGGCGACGACGGACATCACGCGACTTCCCGACCTGCAGGCAGCGCAAGCGGAAGCGCTTGCCGTGCAACGCGAGATCGCGGTCGCGAAGAAAAATCGCATCGCCGATCCGACCGTCGGTATCCGCGCCGGCACGATCCAGTACGACGGCCGCCGCCGCGATCGCGTCGCCGGCATTTCGGTCAGCATTCCGCTGCATGTGCGCAATTCGTATCGCGCGGAGGTGAGCGCCGCCGAAGCGGATGCCGCAGTCGCCGACGCGGAAGTCGCGCGGCTTCGCCTGCAACTCGAGGCCGACCAGCGCAGCGCAATCGCCGGTTATGCCGCTGCGCGCAGCGCATGGACGCAATGGTCCTCCAGCCGCGGCACCGATGGCGATCGCCGCGGCGCGTTGCTGGAAAAACTGCTGCGCGGGGGCGACATCTCGCCCTCCGATTTCCTGCTGCAACTGCGCCAGACCCTGGACACCCAGCTCGCCGGCGCCGCGCTCGAAGCGCGGGTGTGGCGCAGCTGGACCGACGCCCTTGCCGCCACCGGCCAGCTCGAACGCTGGACCGGACTGGAGGCCACGCCATGAGACCTGTTTCGATGAAATCATTCCCCTTGAATGCCCTTCCCGCTGCGCTGATCGCGCTCGGCTTGTCGGCGTGTGGTCGTTCGACGCCGCCCGCGCCGCCTGCCGCAACTGAAACGATTGCAACGCCCGGTGAAGGACTGCGCATGGATGATGCGACGTTGAAAGCTGCCGGCATCCGGGTCGAAGCCGTGCAGGCATCGCAGGTCAGCGGGTCGATTCGCGTTCCGGGCGAAGTGCTGGACAGCGCCTATGGCACCACGCTGATCACGCCGCGCGTCGAATCGCTGGTGGTCCGTCGCCACGCCAAGCTTGGCGATGAAGTGCGTGCCGGTGCACCTCTGGTGACGCTGGCGAGCGTGCAAGTCTCCGATGCACAGGCCGACCTGCGCGTCGCCGAACAGGAATATCGCCGAGTCGCGGCATTGGGCCCGGAAGCCGTGGCCGGACGTCGCATCACCGAAGCGCGCGTCGCCCTCGACCGCGCCCGTGCGAAAGCGCAGGCCTATGGATTGCCGGGCAGCGCCAGCGGAACCGTCAATGGCCAATTCACCCTGTTCGCGCCGCACGCCGGCCGCATTACCCAAGACGATTTCGTGATCGGGGAACGCATCGAACCCGGCAAGGCGCTTTATCGCCTGGTCAACGAATCGGCAGTGTGGGTGGATGCACGCCTCGCCCCGGGCACGGCGCCGCGGATCGAACCTGGTCACGATGCAACCATCGTGTTCAACGGCAAGCAGCTGGCCGGCAAGGTATTGCGCAGCGCCCATCGCACTTCGGACGCCACCCGCAACGCCAGCGTGCGCGTCGAGGTCCCGAATCGCGATGACATCCTGCACGCGGGGGATTTCGTCGAAGTCATCCTGAAAGCCGATGGCGAAGATGCAACGACCAATCGTTCCGCGAACGCATTGTCGGTGCCCGTCGCGGCGATCGTGCAACTGCAGGGCGAAACCGTGGTGTTTCGTCGCGACGCCAAGGGCGCGATCGAGCCCGTTCCGGTGCGCACCGGCGAAACGCTGGGCGAACGCACGGTAATCCGCGAAGGGCTGAAGACCGGCGACACCGTCGTCGTCGATGGCGCCTTCAAGCTGAAGGCGCAAATGCTGAAGTCGCAGCTGGGAGAGGCCGAATGAAAACTCTTCCCGCCGATCATCCGCTGGGGACGGGATCATGCTGAATCGTCTCGTCGAGGTCTCCCTCCGTTACAAGTTCCTGGTCCTGATCGTCTTCGCCGTGGTCGCCTTCCTCGGCCTGCGCGCGATACGCAACGTGCCGATCGATGCCTTCCCCGACGTGACCCCGGTGCAGGTCAACATCTATACCGAATCGCCGGGACTCGCTGCCGAGGATGTCGAACAGCTACTGACCACCCCCGTGGAATCCGCGCTCGCGGGCCTGCCCAAGGTGAAGGAAATCCGATCGGTCAGCCTGTTCGGCCTGTCCTACGTTTCGGTGTATTTCGCCGATGACATGGACATCTACTTCGCGCGACAACTCGTTGGCGAGCGTCTGCAGGAGATCGGCGATCGCCTGCCACAGGGTTACGGAAAACCCGCGATGGGCCCGAACACCTCGGGACTCGGACAGGTGTACTGGTACACGGTCGAGCGCGCGCCCGGCATGGGCAAGCAACAGGTCAGCGACATGGACCTGCGCACCTGGCAGGAATGGACGGTGCGGCTGATCCTGCGCACCGCGCCGGGTGTCGACGATGTCAGTTCCTGGGGCGGTGGCGAACGCCAGTTCCAGGTACGGATCGATCCCGAACGGCTCTATGCGCGCGGGCTCGGCTTCGCCGACGTGATCAATGCGATTCCCGCCAACAACGGACAGGTCGGCGGCAACGTGATGGATGTCGGCCGCGAGCAATTCCTGGTGCGCGGCCTCGGATTGCTCAAGACGACCGGCGATATCGGCGCCATCGTGCTGAAGAGCGACGCGGGCTCGCCGGTCTACCTGCGCGATGTCGCGACCGTCGTCGAGGCGGCGGCGCCGCGTTTCGGCGCCGTCACTCGCGATGGCCAGGAAGTCGTGATGGGCCAGGCGCTCGCCCGCATCGGCGAAAACGCCAAGGACGTGGTCGAAGCGGTCAAGGGCAAGCTCGACGTCGTGCGCGCCGCATTGCCGAAGACCATGGTGCTGCGGCCGATCTACGAACGCACGGATCTCGTCAACAAGGCGGTCGGCACCGCCGTACGCGCTTTGATCGAAGGCTCGCTGTTGGTCGCGATCGTTCTGTTCTTGTTCCTCGGCGAAATCCGTTCGGCGATCGTTGTCATCGTCACCCTGCCCCTGGCGATGCTGATCGCCTTCATCGGCATGGGCCAGGCGGGACTCTCGGCCAACCTGATGTCGCTGGCGGGCTTGGCGATCGGCATCGGCATGATGGTCGACGGCGCAGTGGTGATGGTGGAGAACGTCTTCCGCATCATGGCCGAGCGTCACGAGCGCGGCGAAAAGGTCGATCGCACGTCGGCCGTGCTGGCGGCCGCGAAGGAAGTCGCCAACCCGATCGCCTTCGCCATCAGCATCATCATCGTGGTCTTCCTGCCGCTGTTCTCGCTCGAGGGATTGGAAGGCAAGATGTTCAAGCCGATGGCCTTCAACATCGCCTTCGCGATGGCCGGCTCGCTCATCCTCAGCCTCACCCTGATTCCGGTGCTGGCCGCGCTCATCCTCAAGCCGAAGGAAGAACGCGACACCTGGCTGGTGGCCCGCATCAAGCGCGTCTATCGGCCATTGCTCGACAAGGCGCTGGCGAAGAAGAAGGTGGTGGTGATCGGCGCCGTGACGGCATTGGTCGCGAGCCTCGCCATCTTCCCCTTCCTCGGCAAGGAATTCATGCCGCAGCTGCAGGAAGGCTCGATCATGTGGCGCGTCACCGGGATTCCCTCGACCTCGCTGGACGAATCGATCCGCACCAGCAACGTGATCGCCGAGGCTTTCAAGAAGTTTCCGGAAGTCGACACCACGCTGGCGATGATCGGCCGTGCGGAAAAAGGCGAGACCGCCGACGTCAACTACATGGAGATCTACACGGCACTGAAGCCGGAGAAGGAATGGACCACCGGCCGCGACATCAAGGGGCTCGAGCGCGCGATGCAGGAAACACTGGAAAAGGTCGTGCCGAACGTCGTGCCCGGCTACACCCAGCCGATCCAGATGCGCGTGGAAGAACTGATCTCCGGCGTGCGCGCCACCCTGGCGTTAAAACTGTACGGGCAGGACCTGCAACAACTCGACAAGCTCAGCGGCCAGATCAAGACGGCGTTGGGGCGCGTCCCCGGCGTGGCCGACCTGTCGCTGGAAGCCAACGTCGGCAAGCCGCAGATCCGCATCGCGGTGAATCGCGATGCCCTGGCCCGCTACGGCATGAATGCCGAGGATGTGTTGACCATCGTCCGCAACGGACTGGGCGGGGAACCGGTGAGCGTGTTGCTCGATGGCGTCAAGCGTTTCGATATCGCGGTACGCCTTGATGACAGCACCCGGGATTCCGTCGAAGCCTTGCGGCGCATTCCGCTGCGCACGACGACTGGCGCAGTGGTGGCATTGTCGGAAGTGGCCACCGTCAGTGTTGGCGAAGGCTACTCCTTCGTGCGTCGCGAGCAGTTGCAGCGTTACGCGGTGATCCAGATGGACGTGCGTGGCCGTGACGTCGACGGCTTCGTGAAGGACGCCAACGCCACCATCGGCCAGCAGGTCAAGCTGCCGCCCGGCTACTGGATCGAATGGGGCGGCGCCTTCGAGAACCAGCAACGCGCCCTGGCCAAACTGGCGGTGATCGTGCCGGTAACGATCTTCTTCATCTTCGTGCTGCTCTATACCGCGTTCAACTCGATCCGGTACGCCACCCTGATCATCGCCAACGTCCCCTTCGCCACCATCGGCGGCCTGCTCGCGCTGTTCGTCACCGGGCAGTACCTGTCGGTGCCCTCGGCGATCGGCTTCATCGCGGTGTTCGGCGTGGCGATGCTCAACGGCATCGTGCTGGTGAGCTTCCTCAACGAACTGCGCGACAAGGGATTGTCGGTGCGCGAGGCCGTGGTGCAAGGCACCGCACTGCGCCTGCGCCCGGTGCTGATGACGGCGAGCGTGGCGATCCTGGGACTGGTGCCGATGCTGCTCTCGACCGGTGTCGGCGCGGAAACGCAGCGACCGCTTGCGACCGTCGTGGTCGGCGGATTGATCAGCTCGACATTGCTGACGCTGATCCTGCTGCCGGTGCTTTACGAATGGCTGGAAACGCGTGCCACCCGCTGATGCCGCACAAAAACAAAGCCCCCGGCTCCGGGGGCTTTGCATTCGGCAACAGACGCGCAGTATCACCCGGTTGGATCGAGCGTTCCCAGCAAAGCAACGAGGACAAGAACGACGACAGCCAAGGTGGTTTCCACTCGCAGGCTGCGTCGCAGCGTGGAAACCGCCGATGCCGCATCGCCTTCCTGCAGGGCACGCGCCAGTGCAGGCGCGAAGCGGAACCGGTTCGCGGCGGCCAGCGCCAGCATGCCGGCGAACACGCCCAGCTTGGCCAGCAACAGGCGACCATACGTGTTCGCGAATATTCCCGACACATCGGGACCGACAACGAAAATGTAATTGGCGACGCCGCTGGCGAACAGCACAATGACAATCATGCTGCCCAAACGCGCGAATCCGCGGGAAACATCTGCAAGCAGGCGAACGGAAGCCGCGTCGGCTTCCCCCGATGCTTGCCTTGCAACGAGAACCAGCGCCACGAGCGCACCGAACCATGCGCCTGCAACAAGCAGATGGGCGATGTCGGCAACCAGGTGCAACCATGCGCCCTCGCCTTCGCTCATCGCGCCGTGACCGGCCCATGCCAGTGTCGACAGCGCACCGGCAGCAAGCACGGTCATTCCTGCAACGCGGATGCCGACCCGCAATCGCGACGATGCCGCGAGGCACACCGCCAATGCCAGCAACACGACACGAACGATCCACGCCATCCCCGCCGTCGTTTGCGTCAGCAGGATCCATGCGGTGGTCCAGGTGTCGCTCGCATCACCGCCGCCCATGGCATGCGCCATCGCCCACAACCCGAAGACGGAAGCGAGCACGGCGAGCATCGAAGCGACGCCGGCCAACCGCAACAGGCGTCGCGTAATCACTGCATCGGCGTGCTCGCGCAACAGCGCCTGCCACGTGAACAACGCCAGGCCGAACCCCGCCATCAGCCCCAAATACTGGGCCAGGCGCGCGGAGACCAGCCAGCCATCGAACATCGGATGCGGCTTACTTCACGGTGAATTCGAAGGAATCCTTGACCGCGTGCGTGTCGGTGGACACCACGTGCCAATCGACGCGATACGTCCCCGTCGACAACGACTTGGCCGGAGTGAGCACCAGGGACTTTCCGTCCGCCGACACTGCAGCCTTGGCCGCGATCTTCATCGGCGGCATCGTCATGCCGGGCATCTTGGTCATGACCAGTTCGGCGCCGGACACCGGCAGCAGTTTTTCCGAAAAGGTGACGCTGATGCTGGCGGGCGCGGCCACCGTGGCGTGATTGGCCGGCGTGGTGGAAACGAGCTTGGGATGCGCGAACGCGGTGGCGCTTGCGGAAAGCGCGAGCGCGGCAATCCAGTGGCGGAGATGGATGCGGGAAGACATGGACGAACTCCTGTTGAACGGGATGGGTCAATTGAATGGATTCTCGCCCCTGGAGTCCAGTCCGGAGTCAAGCGGTTTCCGCTTGCCGGTCATGGAAAACCCCCTGGTGGACAGGGGGTTTTCCGGAGTACGACCAGTGGGCGATGGTTCGATCGGAATCAGGATCCGTTGCCGGTCAGCGGCACCAGGCGGATCTCGACGCGACGATTGGCCGCGCGTCCGGCATCGGTGGTGTTGTCGGCGATCGGATACTGGAAGTTGTAGCCGTGCGTTTCCATGCGTACGCCCTGCACGCCCTGCGCCGACAGATAGCCGGCGACCGATTGCGCGCGCTGTTCGGAAATGCGCTGGTTGACCGCGACGGTGCCGACGTTGTCGGTGTGGCCATTGATTTCGACGATGGTCTGGTTGTACTGCGCGATGGTGTGCGCGATGTTGTTCAGCGCCGGATAGAACTGCGGCTTGACATCGGTCTTGTTGAAATCGAAGGTCACGCCGTCCGGCAGGTTGAGCTTGATGACGTCGCCATCGCGCTGCACCTGCACGCCGGTGCCAGCGGTCTGTCGGCGCAATTCGGCTTCCTGGCGATCCTGGTAGGCACCGATACCGCCACCCGCCAGCGCACCGATACCGGCGCCGAGCATTGCCTTCTCGCGACGATTCTTGGCGCTGGTGCCGGCCAACAAGCCGACCGCAGCACCGATGCCGGCACCGATCAGCGCGCCGCGACCGGTGCGGTTGGGATCATTGGGATCGTTGGTCTGTCCGGTGTAACTGGCGCAACCGGCCAGCATGCTGACCACGATGGCAGCAACCACGCCTGCCTTGATCGAAAGATTCATCCGGATTCTCCAAGCATCGAGGGAGGCACAGACTATCCGGATGGATCATTAACGCTGCGTGGACGACGCTGCAGATCGCAGCGCCCCGCCCTCAATCGAGCTTGACCAGCAGGTGCTTGGCGATGCGGCCATGGACGCGTCCGATCGCACGCACCAGGTGCAGGGTCAGCACCAGCAACACCACGCCGGCCAGCACCACGATCGGCCACAACCAGAAGGCGGACGCGGAATCCGACAACATGACATCGCCAATCCACACGTGGTAGCCGTTGAAGTCGCCGAACCAATCGGCCAGCGGCGATGCGATCAACGCCAACGCAGTGGTCATGCCGGTGACGGCGATGGTGAAGTAGACGATGCCGATCGGCAGCATCAACAGGAAATAGAGGAAGGTCGACCAGGTGCGCGGATCGACCAGCATGTCCTTGATGCGATCCAGGATCGGGAGATCGCGATCGTGATAGACGGTGCGGCGCGGCATGCGTTCGCCCAGCATCGTTTCGACGATGCGTCCTTCCACCAGCGACAGGATGCGGGTCGCGCCGATGAACAGCAGCAGCAACGGCACGCCGATGATCAACGCCATCAGGCCGAACGACAGGCTGACGCCGGTCACCGTCCAGGTGAAGTAGAAGATGCCGGTGGCCAGCGACAGCAGCATGTAGAACAGCGCGCCATAGGTGTAGGGATCGCTGAAGACGCCGAACACGCTGCGCAACCACGATGTCTTGTGGATGTCGGCGCGCACTTGCGGGCGCGGCGGACGCAAGGCTTCCTGCACCTTCACTTCGGTGTCGCGATAGATGTCGGCGACTTCATCCGGGGCGCCGTAGCTCGAGGCCACCGCGGCGATCACTTCGGCCTCGGACTTGCCGGGGTTTTCGGCCATCTCGGATCGCAGGTATTCCTCGGCGTCGTACAACGCGTCCTGGATCATCGCGGGATCGGCGCCTGCCAGCGAACGGCGCAGGTGTTCGAGATAGTCGGGAATGCTGGTCGGCAGCGCTGTCATGTTCATGCCCTGGCCCCTTTGAGGACGGAATCGACGGAATCGCGGGTTTCGCGCCAGGCTTCTGCCCATGCGCGCAATGCGGTGCGGCCCGCGGTGGTGATCTGGTAGCAGCGACGCGGCGGGCCACTGCTGGAAGGTTCGATGGAGCTGGACAACAGCCCGGCGCCTTCGAGGTTGCGCAGGACCGGGTACAGCGCGCTCTGCTTGCCGGCGAGTACGCCGCCGCCATCGCGTTCGAGCTGTTTGGCGATCAGGTAGCCGTGCATCGGTTCGGTCGCCGATTCGACCACCGCGAGCAAGGCCAGCGCCACCGTCCCGGCACTCAGTTCTTTATGGAATTTGCGCAGGCTGTCGTCCATTGCCTTTGCCCCTCTATGTTGGAGTGAATACTAGTGTTGATTTCGATATAGCGAATGTGCTGGTAGTCATGGGTGATCGATATCCCCTCCGCGCTATCCTCCCGGGCACCTTCCGGAGGATCGATATGCCCAAGACCGCTGCCTTGCTCGTCCCGTTGTTGTGCGCCATCGCGTTCACCGCCGGCGCGGCCGCCTCCAAGCCGCCCAAGCAGCGCAGCAGCAAGGAGATCATCGACAGTGCGCCGGCCGGCGCCTGGTATCGCCCCGATCCGCAGAACATCCTTTACATGGACGTCAACGGCGGGCGCGTGGTGATCGAGCTGGCGCCGCAGTTCGCGCCGGCGCATGTCGCCAACATCCAGGCCCTCGCCCGCGGCAAGTTCTGGGACGGACTGTCGGTGTACCGGTCGCAGGACAACTTCGTCGTCCAGTTCGGCGACCCCGATGCCGACGAAGCCGGCAAGGCCAAGCCCTACCCGGCGCCTGCACAACAACATCTGCCCGCCGAATTCGATCGAGCGTCCAAGGGGCTTGCATTCACCGCACTGCCCGACCGCGACGGCTGGGCGCCGGAAGTCGGCTTCTCCGGCGACTTCCCCGCCGCGCGCGATCCGAAGACGGGACGCGCGTGGATGACGCATTGCTACGGCACGCTGGGTGCCGGTCGCAGCAATGCCCCCGACAGCAGCAATGGCGCCGAGCTGTATGTCGTGACCGGACAGGCGCCACGCCAGCTCGATCTCAACATCACCACCGTTGGTCGCGTGTTGAAAGGCATGCAGTACCTGAGCGCGATCCATCGCGGTCCCGATCCGATGGGCATGTTCGACAAGCCCGACATGCGCGTGCCGATCACCGCCATTCATCTCGCCAGCGAGGTGCCGCCGGAACAACGCGAGGCGATCGAGGTGCTGCGCAGCGACAGCCCGCAATTCGCCGAGATGATCGAAGCGCGCCGCAATCGCCAGGACGGCTGGTACGTGCACAAGGCCGGCCACATCGACATCTGCAACATCGGGCCCGTGGTGCGCGGCATTCCGCAGCGCTGATTTTTTCACGCATCACGCGCACAACAGGTCTATGCTGGGCACGGCTCCCGAGGAGACCGTGCCATGCCGATGATGCGCGCGAGGATGACCGGCAGCGACGACCAGGTTCGCACCATGTTGAACCTGATCGACAGCATGGACGGCATCCATTCGATCGAGGAAGTGGACGACCTGATGCCCCATCTCGATGATTGGGATTCAAGCTCGGCGGGCTTGAGCGATCTGGTCGGACCGAAAGTGCACGAGATCGAACTCGATCTCGCCAACAACGCCACCGCCGGACGCGTGCAGCGCGAGATGGAGTCGCTGGCGTTCGATCTCGACATGCTGGTGGAAATCAGCGGCGACGACGAGGCCTAGAACAGGTTCCACCCCCTGCCATTGGTCAGGGTTGCAGTGCGTTCCTCGCCGGCTCACTCTTGCGTGATCCATCGGGGATTCTCTCATGCGCACCTGGCGTTCAAGTCTCGTCCCGCTCGCTTGCCTCGCGATCGTCCTGCCCCTGGCAGCACGCATCACACCCTCGTCGCCGACACCGGCGCCGCCCGCAACTGAAGCCGCAGCGGCACCTGCCGCATCCTGCCCGGCAATCCCGCTGGCCGCCGCCGATGCCGCGGCGCCGACCGCTGCAAGCTCGACCGACGCCTGGGGTGGTCCGCGCAAGGCTGATGCCGCGACGCTGTCGGATCGCGTGGTGAAGTACGCCATCGACGCAACGCTCGATCCGGTCAAGCACACCGTCACCGGCCGCCAACAGCTGACCTGGCGCAACCGCAGCAACCAGCCGGTGTGCAGCATCTACCTGCACCTCTATCTCAACGGCTTCGAAAGCAACGGCAGCACCTTCTTCAGCGAACGCAACCGCGGCTTCAAGTTCCGCAGCGAAGTCGCCACCGGCGACAACGACTGGGGCTACATCCGCCTCGATTCGATCAAGCAGGGCGAACAGGTCGCGCGCTGGAGTTATGTGCATCCCGACAACGGCCCCGAGACCGACCACACCGTGGTCCGCGTCGACCTGCCGCAACCGGTGGCGGCCGGCGCCAGCACCACCTTCGACATCGCCTTCTTCGACCAGTTGCCGCGCGTCGTTGCACGCACCGGCTACTTCGATACCTTCCACCTGGTCGGGCAGTGGTTCCCGAAGATCGGCGTGCTGGAACTCCCGGGCGAACGTGGCGCGACAGCGCCACGCTGGAACGCCCACGAATTCCACATGAACAGCGAGTTCTACGCCGATTTCGGCAGCTTCGACGTCACCCTGCACGTGCCGAAGGGCTATACCGTCGGCGCCACCGGCGAACTCCAGGGCACGCCCACCGAATCCGGCAACCTGGTGTCGTATCGCTACACGCAGGACGACGTCCACGACTTCGCCTGGACCGCCGACAACAAGACGGCGACGCCGCTGGAAGCAACGTGGACGCACCCGGGCAGCCCGTCGGTGAAGGTCCGCGTGCTGGTGCCGCGCGAATACGCGATGGACGCCCAGCCGGTGTTGAAGGCAACGCTCGATTCGCTGACCTATTTCTCCGACACCCTCGGCCCGTATCCCTATCGCACGGTGACCGCCGTGGTGCCGCCGCACAATGCCGACGAAGCCGGCGGCATGGAATACCCGACCTTCTTCACCGCCGATCATGCCAAGGATTTCTCGCCGGGCACGACCGGCCAGTACCTGATCGATTTCGTCACCATCCACGAATTCGGCCACGGTTATTTCTACGGCATCCTCGCTTCCAACGAATTCGAGGAACCGGCGCTCGACGAAGGTGTCAACCAGTACTGGGACGATCGCATGCTCAGCGATCGCCACCAGGCGTTGTCGCTGGCATCGAGCTTCAGCAAGCGCTTCGGCCTGGGGACGGTGATGCCGTTGCGCGCGCTCGAACGCCTCAGCGCCGGACTCGACGATCCGAAGGATCCGGTTGGCGAGAATTCCTGGGATCGCCTGCCCGGCAGCTACAACACGGTGTATTCGCGCACCGCGACGATGCTCAATGACATCGAAGCGCAGATCGGCCACGAAGCGATGGGCCGCGCGATGAAGTTCTACTACGAACGCTGGAAGTTCCGTCATCCGACACTGACCGATTTCCGCGATGCGCTGGCCGAAGGCAGCGGTCGTCCGGACGTGGTCAATCGCTCGTTCGACATCGCGGTGTTCAACGCCCGCAAGATCGACGATCGCGTCTCCAGCATCGACGTGCGCGAACAAACTCCGGGCAACGGCTATCGCCTGGTCGACGGCAAGCGCACGGCGATGACGCAGGCCGAGGTCGACAAGTCGATCGACGATGCGCGCGCCGCGTGGAAAAAGCAGCATCCGGACGCCAAGAGCGGTGGCCCGTATCCGTTCGAATCCACCGTGGTCGTGCGCCGTGACGGCGCGGCGGTACCGCAACAACTGAAAGTCACGTTCGACGACGGGAGCGTCAAGATGGTGAACCTCGACGGGGACCAGCGCTGGTTCCGCTACCAATGGAGCAGTCCGGCCAAGGTCGTGAAGGCCGAGCTTGATCCGCAGGGCCTGCATGGGCTGGACGTGTCGCAGATCGACAACGGTCGCACCGTCGAACCGCACCGGATGTCGCTGGCGACGCGCGCGATGGGCTGGCTGCAGCTGGCGATCGCCCAGGGGCAGCTGCTGTGAGCGGCCGCGTCAACGGGTTCCGCGCCCTGATCGGCGGACTGACGAGTGCTCCGCGCCACTGGCGCATGTTGATCCTGTGGCTGCTGGCCGCGCTGATCCCGGCGATCGCCGCCAGCGTGCCGCTGCGCGCGATGATCGCCAACACCTTCGGGTACAGCCCGCAGGCAGCGGACATCGATGCCGGCAACAACGTGCCGCTGCTGGCCGACGGCATCTTCTCGATGCTCGGCCACGGTGGCGGCCAGGCACTCGGCCTGCATATCGGCGTGACCTTCGCGTTCGCCCTGCTGCTGTCGCCGCTGCTCTCCGGCATGCTGGTGGCGAGCCTGCGCGAAGGACGTCCGCTCGGTTTCGGCGAATTGCTGCACGGCGGCCTGCGCGAATACTGGCGCCAGTTCCGCGTCTGGCTGATCCTGGCGATTCCGCTCGGCGCACTGCTCGGCCTCGCCAGCGTCGTGTTCGGCGTGATCGGAAAATCCGCCGACGCCGCCATCCTGACCAGCCAGGCCAAGCACCTGCAGTACGTGGGAACGGCCGTAATGGTGGCGGCGTTCGCGATCGCCCAATGCGCACTGGATGCGACGCGCGCGCAGTTCGCCGCCGATGGCCAGTTGCGTACGGCGTGGCGCGCGGCACTGCGCGGCATCGGCCTGATGCTGCGCCGCCCGTTCTCGGTGGCACTGGTCTATGTCGTGACGATGGGACTGGCGGCACTGGTGTCGCCCCTGATCGTGCTCGACCTGATCAAGGGCAATGTCGCGATGGCGATGCTGGTGCTGCAACTGGGCACGCTGGTGCTTGGCGGCCTGCGCGCGGCACGACTGATCGGCCTGGCGCGGTTGTCCGCGGCGACGGCGCGCTGAATCGAGCACAAGCCCGGATCCCCCGCTACAATCGACTTTTCGGCATCGGACGCTGAGCTGGGGGATTCATGGGCTGGATCGATTTTCTGCGTTGGCCGGTACCGACAAAGGTGCCGGGGGAAGCCACCGCACCTGTCGCCGCAACCGATCTTCCAACCGATGGTTACGCTGGCGAGGAACGCCGCCGCCATCCGCGACGCAATCCCTGCCACGGCACGCGCTTATTGATCGTCGACGATTCCGGCACCGTGCTCTCGGTGCTTGGGCGCATGCTGAAACAGGCCGGCGTGCAGGTCACGACCGCCGCTTCCGGCGAAGACGCGATGACCAGCATCCATGCACAACGCCCCGACGCAATCCTGCTCGACATCGTGATGCCGGGCATGGATGGCTTCAGCGTATTGCGCACCCTGCGCCGCGATCCCGGCACGCGCGACATCCCGGTGATCATGATGTCGGGCAACGAACAGGCGACCGAGCAGTACTACGCGCAGCGCATCGGCGCCGACGCCTTCCTGCGCAAGCCGTTCGGGCGTGGTGACGTGTTCTCGCACCTCGAACGCCTGCTCGATTGGCAGGGTCGTCCCGCGCGCCCGCACGGTAACCAGGCGGCGCAGGTCGTTTAATCGCTGTCGTCGTCCAGCGCGACGAAGCCACCGGTCTGGCGCTGCCACAACCGCGCATATAGCCCGCCCTGCGCGATCAGTTCGGCATGGGTGCCGGATTCGACGATGCGCCCCTTGTCCATCACCACCAACCGGTCCATCCGCGCGATCGTCGACAGCCGGTGCGCGATCGCGATGACCGTCTTGCCTTGCATCAAGTCATCGAGGCTGTCCTGGATCGCCGCCTCGACATCGGAATCGAGTGCGGATGTCGCCTCGTCCAGCACCAGGATCGGCGCATCCTTCAGCAGCACGCGCGCAATCGCGATGCGTTGGCGCTGGCCACCCGAAAGCTTGACGCCGCGCTCGCCGACATGGGCGTCGTAACCGATATGGCCATCGCTGTCGACCAGTTCCGGGATGAACTGGTCGGCGCGCGCACCATGCACGGCCGCCGCCACTTGCTCCGACGTCGCCGCCGGACGCCCGTACAGCAGGTTGTCGCGGATCGAGCGATGCAGCAGCGAAGTGTCCTGCGTCACCATGCCGATCTGCCCGCGCAAGCTGGCCTGAGTGACGTGCGCGATGTCCTGGCCGTCGATCAGGATGTGGCCGGATTCGAGGTCGTAGAGGCGCAGCAGCAGGTTCACCAGCGTGGTCTTGCCGGCGCCGGACGGACCGACCAGGCCGACCTTCTCTCCCGGTGCGATGTGCAGGTTCAATCCCGCCATCACGCCGCCGGCCTTGCCGTAATGGAAATGCACGTCGTCGAAGCGCACTTCTCCGCGCGTCACCACCAGCGGTTTGGCTTCCGGCGCATCAACCACTGTCAGCGGCTGCGCGACAGTGAGCATGCCGTCCTGCACGGTGCCGATGGCTTCGAAGATGCCGTTGACCACCCACATGATCCAGCCCGACATGTTGCTGATGCGAATCGCCAGGCCCGTCGACAACGCAATCGCGCCCGCGCTCACCCTGCCCTGCGACCACAGCCACAGCCCGAGCGCGCCGGTGCCGGCGATCATCAGGCCGTTGAGCGTGGTGATCGCCACGTCCATCGCGGTGGTCAGGCGCGTCATCGCTCGCACCTTGTCGACGTTCTCCTGCACCGACTCGCGGACGTATTCGTCTTCCAGCCCCGCATGCGGGAATAGTTTGAGCGTCGCGGCATTGGTGTAACCGTCGACCACGCGGCCCATGAATTTCGACTTCGCGGTGGATGCCGCCAGCGAACGCACCTTGGTCTTGGGCACGAAGTACCACAGCAATGCGATGTAGCCGAACAGCCACAGCACCAGCGGCACGGTGAGCCGGGGATCGGCCTTGGCGAACAGATAGAGCGCGGTGAGCGTGTAGATGATGACGTACCACAACGCATCGACGATCTGCGCCGCCGATTCGCGCAGCGATGCACCGGTCTGCATGATGCGGTTGGCGATGCGGCCGGCGAAATCGTTATGGAAGAACGCCATGCTCTGGCGATTGACGTAGCGATGCTGTTGCCAGCGGATGCGCGCGGTGAACGATGGCACCAGCGACTGGTTCACCAGCATGTCGTGGATGCCGAGCAGCAACGGCCGTGCGACGACGGTGACGAAGGCCATCCACAGCAGCTCGCCGCCGTGGACGCGGAAGAAGTCCGGCGCCGCCATCTTGCCGGCCATGTCGACCAGCTTGCCGACGAAGTCGAACAGCGAAACTTCGACCAGCGCGACGAAGAAGCCGACCACGCAGATCGCGGCCAGCACGCCGCGCACCTGGCGCAGGTAATGCCAATAGAAACGCCAGATCGACGACGGCGGCGTACCGTCGTGGCCGGGGGCGAAGGGGTCGACGAGGGATTCGAACCAGCGGAAGATCATTCCGACATTGTGCCGGGAATACGCGAACGAAATGTTCAGGCCGGGTTGCGGGCGCCCAGCATCGCCGCCACCACTTCCTCGGCGGGCGCCGGGCGACCGATGACATAGCCCTGCGCCTGGTCGCAACCGAGCTCGGTCAACACGTCGAGGGTCACCTGGTCCTCCACCCCTTCGGCCACGCAGTGGATGCCGAGGCGATGCGACATGTCGATCATCGACGCCACCAGCTGGCGCAGGCGCGTGTCGCGCGCCAGATCGGTGATGAACATGCGATCGATCTTGAGCTCGGAGACCGGGAAATCCTTCAGGTAGGAGAAGGTGGCGTAGCCGCTGCCGAAATCGTCGATGCCGATTCCGATGCCCTTGTCCTTCAGCCCAATCATCGAATCGATCACCGCCTCGATGTTGTTGGCAAACGCGGTTTCGGTGATTTCCAGCATCAGTTGCTCGGGGCGGACGCTCCAGATCGACAACGCACGCTCGACCAGGCTGCGGAATCCGGCATCGGCCGCGAACAGCGGCGACACGTTCACCGCGCACACCACGTCGGGGGCGACCTTGTTCCACGTCGCGAGGTGGCGCATGGCGGCGTGCAGGCTCCATACCGTCAGTTCGCCGATCAAGCCGCTCTGCTCCGCCATCGGCACGAAATCCGCCGGCGACACCGAACGCCCGTCCGCCAGCGTCCAGCGCGCCAGCGCTTCGTAGGCGACGGTCCTGCCCGTGGCGATTTCCTGGATCGGTTGCAGGTGGAGTTGCAAGGCGTTCATCCGCAGCGCTTCGGCCAACACGCTGTGGCCGACCGGCGGACGCAATTCCTGACCGCGCGCCATCTCGTAACCGTGCCGGGAATGGATCGCCCATGCACAGGCGTGATCGGCCGCCATCAGCATTTCTTCCGGCGTGCGTTCCTGCGGCGACGACACCACGCCGCCAACCGTGACACGCGCCAGCACCGAGTGGCGATCGAGCTGGATCGGATGGTCGAACAAGCGTGCGATCTTGGCCGCGGCAAGTTCGGCATGCGGTTCGCCACGCACTGCCGGCAGCAGGATCGCGAAATCGCTTTCGCCGATGTGGAACAGCATGTCGCCGGGGCGCAGTGCGTCGCGGATCAGCAGTTCTGTTTCGCGCTGCAATTGCTCGCCAATCGCATGGCCGAACGAGAGCTCGGTTTCGCGCAGGCGCCGCAGACGCACCACCAGCAAGCCGAAGGGATCCTCCTGCCGCATGAGGGTGACCATCTCGGCGAGCACGCGGCGATAGCCGCTCACAGGAACAACTCCGTCGGATCCAGCCCGTAAGTGTTGCCGTGGACGCTGCGCACGATGCCGAGGCGTTCGCCGTTCTCGTCCACTTCGTTGCCGAGCAGATTGAACGGGACAAAGGGATCGCGCAGGGCCTTGTCCGGCATGGTCAGCAGCATCAAGCGCGGACGCAGCCGGTGCGCATTGTTCTGCGCGACGACGATCCCGATTTCGCCGCTGCTCAATTCCACCAGGGTGCCGACCGGATAGACGCCGAGGCAGCGTACGAACTCCTCCACCAGCTCGCTCTGGAACTGGCGGTCGCGGCCGCGATACAGCTCGCGCAAGGCGGCATCACGCGTCATCGCCGCACGATAGGGACGATCGCTGGACATGGCGTCGAAGGCATCGACGATCGAGGCAATGCGCCCACTCAGCGGAATCCCGGTTCCGGCGAGCCGTCGCGGGTAGCCGCTGCCGTCGAAGAACTCATGGTGGCAGGCGAGCATGTCGCGCGCCTCGGAGTCGTTGAAACCGGCGGCGTCGAAGCGGCGGCAACCCTCCTCGACGTGGTTGCGCATTTCCATCGCCTGCGAAGCGTGCAGCATGCCGGGGCGATCGACCACGTTGGCCGGCACGCTGGCCATGCCGATGTCCATCAACAGCCCGCCGCGGGCCAGCGACAGCAATCCGCTTTCTGGATAGGACAACGCGCGACCGAAGGCGATCGCCAGCGCGCAGCAATTGGTGGCGTGGCGATAGGCGTAGTCGGAATGGCGCTTCAACGCCATCAGCCAGAAATAGGCGTCCTGGTTGCGCGTGACCGCTGCAACCACCGGGGTGACGGCGGCATCCACGCTCTGCTGGTCGAGGGTATCGCGGCTGCGCAATGCATCCAGCAAGACCGAGGCCTGCTCGGTGAACGTGGTGAACGCCTTCTCCGCGATGCGCACTTCACGTTCGAAACGCTGCTGGAATGCCTGCTCGTCCTGCTCGCGCTCGGCGCGGGTGACGATGCGGTCCGCGCGTGGCGCCAACGTCATCAAGCGGAGACGCTGCGCCGGTTCGCACAGCTCGACGTCGATGAAGACCACGCTGCTCCAGCGTTCGATTTCGCGCACGTCATCGTCGTTGCGCACCAGGAAGCCCTGCAACGGGAACGGCGTGCCGTCCCACGGCCGGTCGAGCCGGCACACGTACATGCCCGGCTGCAACTGGTCGACGTCGATCCGGCGTTCCTCGATCCTCATGCGTCGGCGTGCGTCCGGTTATTTGGCGGGGGTCAGGCGCAGGTCCTGGAAATCGAAGCTGAAATCGGTGAGCGGCGACACCGGCTCCATCCGCACTTCGCGCACCTTGCCGTCGGCATCCAGCGCATAGCTGACGAAGGCATCGGCGTTCAACGCGCGCTCGCGCCAATGGACGATGAAGGTGTCGTTCTGCCACGGCTCCATGTCGCCAACCAGTTCCGCGGTCTTCGCGAACTGCATCTCCAACCCCTTCGCGCCCTGCTTCACCACCACATCGCCATACCACGGATCGCGGAAGGTGCCGGCGTAACCGGACAGCGGCAACGAGGGCTTCGACTTGGCATCGCGTGCAGCCTGGTGCTTCTTCCAGCTGTCGTCGGAATCGCCCGATGCCTTGGCCACCGCCTTGGCATATGCACCCAGCCAGTCGTAATCGGAACGGCCGAGCAGGATATCCAGCGCCTTGTAGGTCACGGCCTGGAAGGCGGCGCCCACTTCCTGATTGGTCAGCACCACGACGCCGAGCTTGCGATCCGGCACCAGCGTCACTCGCGAGACCATGCCCGGCCAACCGCCGGTATGCCAGACCAGGCGATTGCCGGCGTAATCGCTGAGGAACCAGCCTTCGCCATAGCCGCTGAAGTTCGGCACCATCGGTTGCAACTCCGGCACCGATGGCTTGCCAACCGGAATCGGCGTCAGCACCGACCACATCTGGCGCTGGCTCTTCTCGTTGAAAAGTCGCTTGTCGCTGCCGGGAATCTGGCCGCCGGCGAGCTGGGCGTTCATCCACCGCGTCAGGTCATGCACGCTGGAATACAGACCACCGGCGCCCGAAGCGTTGCGCCAGGTGGTGGTGCCCACGGTCTTCAGTTCCTTGAAATTGAACTTGGCGTGCCCGGTGGCGACGTTGTCGCCGGACTTGAGGTCGTCGCTGTTGTAGCGGGTTTCCGTCATGCCCAGCGGGTTGAAGAAACGCGTCTGCAGGAACTGCTTGTACGACATGCCGCTGGCGTCCTCGATCACCAGCTGGGCGACCGCGAACAGGATGTTGTCGTAGGCGTACTGGGCGCGGAACTGGCCGGTGATCGGCACGTTGCGCAGGCGCTCGGCGACTTCGCGCGTGGTATAGCTCGAAGTCGGCCAGTACAGGAGATCGCCGGCGCCGAGGCTCAAGCCGCTGCGATGCGCGAGCAGGTCGCGGATGCGCATGTCGTTGGTGATGTAGGGATCGGACATGCGGAACCACGGCAGGTGATCGATCACCTTGTCGTTCATGTCGAGCTTGCCGTCTTCGGCCAGCATCTGCAGCGAAGCCGCGGTGAACGCCTTGGTGTTCGACGCGATGGCGAACATGGTGTGGGCATCGACCGGCTTGCCGTCGTCGATGTTGCGCAGGCCGTAACCCTTCTCCATCACCACCTTGCCGTCCTGCACGATCGCCACCGCGATGCCCGGCACGTCGAACTGTTTGCGCACGGCGTCGACATAGGCGTCGAAAGCGGCGAGGCGCGACGGATCGATCGCCGTCGACGTGCTTGCAGGGGCGTTCGCGGACTGGGGCGCGGCATTGGCGACGGCGCACACCGCGACCAACGTCACGACCAGAAAGCGGCGGAAAATCAGATGCATAGTGGGAACCCTGTTCCAGTCCGTTGGCACAAGCGTAGCCGATCCCACAGTTCGCGCAATCGGCACTTGCACAAGCCCGCGGATGCGCATCCAATCCGGCCCATGGACAGAACCAAAGAAGCCATAAGGATTGGCATCGGCGGCTGGGTATACGAGCCGTGGCGCGGCCGCTTCTATCCCAAGGGATGGCAGCAACGGCGGGAGCTGGAGTACGCCAGCCGCCATGTCACCAGCATCGAAATCAACAGCACCTACTACGCGGCGCAGAAGCCCGAGACCTATGCGCGCTGGCGCGATGCGGTGCCCGACGATTTCGTCTTCAGCGCCAAGGCGCCGAAGCGGATCACGCAATCGCGACGGCTGGCGTCCACCGGCGGGCAGGTCGATACCTTCCTCGGCGACCTCGCGCACCTGCGCAACCGCCTGGGACCGGTGGTCTGGCAGCTCGACCGCAACGCCCAGGTCGACCGCGATGATTTCACCGCCTTCCTCGACCTGATCCCGGACACGCTGGATGGCCGCCGTCTGCGCCATGTCCTCGACGTGCGCGATGCCGCCTTTGTCAATGCCGACTACGTCGCCATCGCCCGTGCGCGCGGCATGGCCATCGTCCACACCGATTCGCCCGACCTGCCGCAGATCGCCGACATCAGCGGCGATTTCGTCTACGCGCGCCTGATGCGCAGCCGCACCTGGATCGAAACCGGCTACCCCGACGAGGAGCTCGCCGCGTGGGCGGCGCTGGCGCAACGCTGGGCCAGCGGCGAGGACCCCGCCGAGTTGCCGCACGTGTCCCCGGTCGCGGCACCGGTGCAGCCGCGCGACGTCTTCCTTTACTTCATCAGCGCGGCCAAGGAACGCAATCCGGCCAGCGCGATCGCCCTGCTGTCCCGATTGGGGATCGATACGCCGGGAATGTGAGAAACCGCCCTCCGCCGCGAATCACTACGATAACGGGCGCCCACCACGGCCCCGCAACCGTGGCAGAGGAATGGACGAAGCGATGCAACCGACGGCGATCGACCTGGAAACGCGCGAGGCGTTCGGCGCCCTGCTGGAGCGCCATCGCGGCATCCTGTTCAAGGTCGCCAATTCCTGGTCGCGCCTGCCCGAGGACCGCGCCGACCTGACCCAGGAAATCGCCATGCAGCTGTGGCGTGCATGGCCGCAATACGATCCGGCGCGCAGCTTCTCGACCTGGATGTACCGGATCGCGCTCAACGTCGCGATCAGCTTCGGACGCGGCGACGGTCGCCGGCGGCGCCATCTCGTGCCGCTCGACGACACGCACGACATCGCCGACCACAACGCGACCGACCACGAAACCGAACAGCAGGTCGAACTGCTGCAGCGCTTCATCCGCGCGCAGAAACCGCTCGATCGCGCCCTGCTGATCCTCTACCTCGACGAACGGTCGCAGCGCGAGATCGCCGACATCCTCGGCATCAGCGAAGCCAACGTCTCCACCAAGATCGGACGCCTGAAACAGCGCATCCGCAACGAACTCTGACGACATTCGACAACGGGACACCCATCATCATGGAACTCGACGACTTCAAGACCGCCTGGCAATCGCTGAACCAGCGCCTCGACCACCAGGACGCAGTCAACCTGCAATTGCTGACCGAGCGCAAGCGCGATCGGCTGCATGCCAGCCTGCGACCGCTGTTCTGGGGGCAGTTGCTGCAGATCCTGCTGGGCGTGGCGTTGGCGCTGCTCGGCATCGCCTGCTGGAAAAACAATCTCCACACCGCAGGCTATCTACTCGCCGGCATCGTGCTGCACGCCTTCGGCATCGCCAACGTCGTCCACGGCGGCATCACCATGGGATTGATCGGCAGCATCGACCATGCCGCCCCGGTGCTTGCCATCCAGAAGCGCCTCACGCTGCTGCGCAAGTTCCAGCTGCTCGGCGCCGTCCTGCTTGGGCTGCCGTGGTGGATCATGTGGATCGTGGTGGTGATCGCCTTCGCCGGACTTGCCGAACATCCGCCGCAAGCCGGCACGCCACTGTGGGTGTGGATCAACTTCGCGGTCGGCGCATTCGGCCTGCTGGCGACCTGGGGGTTGTACCGCTGGTCGCATGCCGATCCCCGGCGCATCAAGTTGGCGAAGTGGATGGACGATGTCGCCTCGACCGCGAGCATTCGCAAGGCGCAGGCGCAGCTGGACGAACTCAGGCAGTTCGAGCGGGAATGAAGTGTCCGGCGGTCTACCCGCGCCGCAGCACCGCGAACGGCAGGCTGCGGCGCAGGCGATAGCCGAGGCGCCGATACAACTCCACGGCACGCACGTTGTCCGGGCTCACGTGCAGGAAGGGCACATCGCCGCGGGCGTGCGTCCGGTTGGTGAGGAAGGTGGTGAGTCGGCGCGCATGGCCGCGGCCGACGGCATCGGGATGGGTGCAGATCGCGCTCATCTCGCGCCAACCCGGCATGCCCAGCCGCTCCCCTGCCATCGCTTCCAGCCACTGCCGCGGGCGCAGCCCGAAATAATTACCGAGCACCATGGTGCGTGGCCGGAAATAGTGCGGATAGACCAGTGCGGTGAGCGCGAGCACATCCTCCGGCTGGTCGGCGTCGAGCGCGACGATCTCCGGTCCTTCGACAGCAGGCAGTGGCGATTCACAGACCATCTGCAACAAGTCCGGGAAACGTTCGATTTCCCAGCCGGCCGGCGCGGTGTCCGGGAACACGCCGAGGATCAAGCGCGCTTCGCCCGGCGCCATCAGGGCCGACAATGCCACGGGTTCGAATGCATCCACTCGCGGCGCACCGATGAAGGGCGCGATATCCGCCGGATAACACGCCACCTCGCCCGATCGCAGCGCGTGCGCTGCATGCAGGCTGTCGAGCGACGACCAGAACGGATTGTCGAGAGGATGCGCGGCCATGTGCCCAGTTTAGCCGCGGTCTAGACCTTCGCCGTCTTCCAGCTTCCGCGACTGAACAGCCACAGCGTGAACAGGCCGACCGATGTTTCCGAAACGAATGCCGCCCAGAACACGCCGGTTTCCTTCCAGTCGAAGTGCAGCGCCAACAGCCACGCCAGCGGAATCTGGATCAGCCAGAAGAACACCAGGTTGATGCGCGTCGGAGTAACGGTATCGCCTGCGCCGTTGAAAGCCTGCACGCTGACCATCCACCAGCCGTAGACATAGAGCGAATACGAGAGGATGCGCAGCCATTCCGCGCCGACCTTGATGACCGCGGGATCGTGGGTGAAGAAGCTCACGAGTTGCTGCGGGAACAGGAAGAAACAGGCGGCGATCACCAGCAGATAGCCCATGTTGTACCAGCCGATGTGCCACACCGCCGCTTCCGCGCGTCCCGGCTCGTTGGCACCGAGATTCTGCCCCACCAGCGTCGCCGCCGCATTCGACATGCCCCAGGCCGGCGTCATCGTGAACATCATCAACCGGATCGCGATGGTTGCGCCCGCCACCGCCGCGCTGCCGATGTCGGCAAGGATGCGCATCAGGAAGATCCACGCGGTCATCGCCACGATCATCTGGCCGATCCCGCCCAGCGAGGTGCGCACGATGTTCCACAACACCTCGCCATGCACGGCGATCTGCGAGACCAGCACGCGGATGTGCTTGCCGCCGCGCAGCAGCATCCACAACTGGAACAGCACGCCGCAGCCGCGCCCGATGTTGGTGGCCATCGCCGCGCCTTCGATGCCCAGCGCCGGCACCGGTCCGTAGCCGAGGATCAACAACGGGCACAGCAGGATGTTCAGTCCGTTCGCCAGCCACAGCACGCGCATCGAGATCGCGGCGTCGCCGGCGCCGCGGAACACCGCATTGATGACGAACAGCAACAGGATGACGAGATTGCCCCCGAGCATCCATTGCGTGTAGCGATAGCCATGGGCGAGCGCCCAGGCGTCGGCGCCCATCAACCGCAGCAGGTCTTTCGCATAGACGATGCCGACGACCGCCACCGGCAACGCGACCAGCAGCGCGACGAAGATCGCTTGCACCGCCGAGATCGCCGCTTCTTCCTTCTTGCCCTCGCCGATCCGGCGTGCAATCACCGCCGTCACCGCCATCGCCAGGCCCATCGCCACCGCGTAAAGCAGGAACAAATAGCTCTCGGTCAGGCCGACAGTGGCCACCGCCGACGGTCCCAGGGTGGCGACGAAATAGATATCGACCACTGCGAAGGTCGATTCCAGCACCAGTTCGAGCACCATCGGCACCGCAAGCAGCAGGACCGCGCGGCGCAACGGGATCTTGGTGTAATCGGCTTCGGTGCCGCGGATGGCATCGCGCAGTTCGCGCCAGAGCGAATGCGACACCGTGATTTCGGGCGATTGCGTGGTCTGCATGCGGCCTCCGTAAGTCCGGCCGATGTTACCTGCTGTGCGCGACTATTCGCCGGCCATTTCCGCCAGTTTCGCCACCGTGTTCATGTTGCGCGCCGTGCCGGCCTTCGCTGCCGGAATCTGCAGTTTCGAATCGCGCATGCCATCAGCATCGGCGTAGTCGATATAGATTTCGCGCCGTCCCAGCGCGATGCGTTCTTTGCGCTGGTTCTTCGCGTGGGCCAGCGCATCGACCGGCGGCGCATCATCGAGGAAGATCGCCACGACCCGATTGGACGGCGAGTCCGCGAACGGATTGGCCTCCAACACCTCGCGCATCTCCGTGCCCGAGCGCACCAGCACGCCGACCGGCTTGCCTGCGTACTCGAGCAGCACCGCCTCCAGCGCTTTCTTCACCTGCGCCTCGTTCTTGGCGCTGTGCAACGCCACATTCCCGCTGGCGATATACGTCCGCGCATCGCGAAACCCCACCTTCGCACACAACGCGCGCAGGTCTTCCATCGGAAGTTTTCCGGTGCCACCGACATTGACCGCGCGCAACAAGGCAATGAATGTATTCATTGGCCCAGATTAACCCGCGATCCCGGCAAATTTGGCCTGCCCCGCCACACCTGCGATCATGGGCGATGGCCACACCCGCATCTTTCGCCGATCTCGCGCTCATCCCGTCCCTGCGACCGGGCCTCGATGCGCTCGACTACACCGCACTGACGCCGATCCAGGCGCAGGCCCTTCCCGCCATCCTCGACGGCCGCGACCTCATCGCGCAGGCGCCGACCGGCAGCGGCAAGACCGCGGCCTTCGGACTGGGCCTGTTGCAGGGCATCGATGCCGGCACCGTGCAAACCCAGGCGCTGGTGCTGTGCCCGACCCGCGAACTCGCCGACCAGGTCGGCAAGGCCCTGCGCAAGCTCGCCACCGGCATCGCCAACCTCAAACTGTCGGTGCTGTGCGGCGGCATCCCGCTTGGCCCGCAATTGGCGTCGCTGGCGCATGCGCCGCACGTGGTGGTCGGCACGCCCGGACGCGTGCTGGAACTGGTGCAGAAGGACGCACTGGATCTGCGCAACGTGCGCATGCTGGTACTCGACGAAGCCGACCGCATGCTCGACATGGGTTTCGACGAACCGATCCGCGCACTGGTGAAGCGCACGCCGAAGGAACGCCAGACGCTGCTGTTCTCGGCGACCTTCCCGGACACGATCCGCACGCTGGGCAAGGCGATGCTGCGCGATCCGCTGGAAGTCAGCGTCGAAGGCGGCGCGCAACCCGCTTCCATCGAGACGCATTTCTTCGAGGCCGAACCCGCGCGCCGCGCGCCGCAACTGGCGGCATTGCTGCTGCAATTCCGGCCGGAATCCACCGTGGTGTTCTGCAACATGCGCCGCGACACCGAGGAAGTGGTCGGTTCGCTGGCGCATTACGGTTTCAGCGCCCTCGCCCTCCACGGCGACATGGAACAGCGCGATCGCGACGAGGTGCTGCTGCGCTTCGCCAACCGCAGCTGCAACGTGTTGGTCGCCAGCGACGTCGCCGCGCGCGGACTCGATATCGACGACATCGGGGCCGTGGTGAATTACGAACTGCCGACCGATGTCGACACCTACCTGCATCGCATCGGTCGCACCGGTCGCGCCGGCAAGGCCGGATTGGCCTTGAGCCTGGTATCGACGCAGGAACGTGGGCGTGCGGCATTGGTCGAGGAGCGCCAGGGCACGGCGATCCGCTACGAGAAGGTCGTGCCGCTTGCGGGCAAGCCGCGTGAGGTTCCGCAAGCGACGATGACGACGCTGCGCATCGACGCCGGTCGCACCGACAAGCTGCGCCCGGGCGACATCGTCGGCGCACTCACCGGCGATGCTGGGGTGTCGAAGGATGCCATCGGCAAGATCGACGTCTTCCCGACCCGCAGCTACGTCGCGATCGCACGCAACAAGGCGAAGCACGCGCTGGAACAGTTGCGTGCCGGCAAGATCAAGGGCCGCAAGTTCAGGGTGAATCCCCTGTAGAGACTGCAAGGCAGTACGATGCGTCCTACTGCCATGAGCCCGGGTTTCGCATGATGTCGAGCGACACGCCTCCTATCGTTTCGGTGCGCAACCTCAGCAAGACCTACGCTTCCGGCTACCAGGCGCTGAAGGACGTGAGCCTGGACATCCGCCGCGGCGAGATCTTCGCCCTGCTCGGCCCGAACGGCGCCGGCAAGACCACCTTGATCAACATCATCTGCGGCATCGTCAATGCGAGCTCCGGAACCGTGCTCGCCGACGGCCACGACATCGTGCGCGAATCGCGCGCCGCACGCATGAAGATCGGGCTAGTGCCGCAGGAACTGTCCACCGATGCCTTCGAGAGCGTGTGGGCAACGGTGCGCTTCAGCCGCGGCCTGTTCGGCCGCCCGCCGGATCCTGCGCATCTGGAAAAGGTGCTGCGCGCGTTGTCGCTATGGGACAAGCGCGACAGCAAGATCATGGCCCTGTCCGGCGGCATGAAGCGACGCGTGCTGATCGCCAAGGCGCTGTCGCACGAACCGCGCATCCTGTTCCTGGACGAGCCCACCGCCGGCGTTGACGTCGAATTGCGCCGCGACATGTGGCAGATGGTGCGCGAACTGCGCGAAAGCGGCGTCACGATCATCCTGACCACGCACTACATCGAGGAAGCCGAGGAAATGGCCGATCGCATCGGCGTGATCCGCAAGGGCGAGCTGGTGGTCGTCGAGGACAAGCATGTATTGATGCGCAAGCTCGGCAAGAAACAGCTGAGCCTGCAATTGCAGGCGCCGCTGCAACGCATTCCGGAAGAACTGGCCGGCGAACCGCTGGAGCTGACCGACGACGGCAATGCGCTGGTTTACACCTTCGACGCGCAGGCCGAACACAGCGGCATCGCGACCTTGTTGCGCCGACTGGGCGACCTTGGCATCGGCTTCAAGGACCTGCATTCAAGCGAAAGCTCGCTGGAGGACATCTTCGTCAGCCTGGTGCACGACGATCCCCGCGACGGTGGTAAGGAAGCGCGCGCATGAACATCCACGGCATCAAGGCCATCTATCGCTTCGAGATGGCGCGCACCTTCCGCACCATCACCCAGAGCATCGCCTCGCCAGTGCTGTCCACTTCGTTGTACTTCGTGGTGTTCGGCGCGGCCATCGGCTCGCGCATGGGCGCGGTCGACGGCGTCAGCTATGGCGCCTTCATCATCCCGGGCCTGCTGATGCTGTCCCTGCTCAACGAGAGCATTTCCAATGCCTCGTTCGGCATCTACATGCCGAAATGGGCCGGCACCATCTACGAGCTGCTGTCCGCGCCGATCTCGCCGCTGGAAATCGTGATCGGTTACGTCGGCGCCGCGGCCACCAAGTCGATCATGCTCGGCGTGCTGATCCTCGTCACCGCGCGGCTGTTCGTGCCGTACCACATCGCGCATCCGCTATGGATGCTGTGCTTCCTGTTGCTGACCGCGGTGAGCTTCAGCCTGTTCGGTTTCATCATTGGCCTGTGGGCGGACGACTTCCAGAAGCTGCAGGTGGTGCCACTGATGATCGTGACGCCGCTGACCTTCCTTGGCGGCGCCTTCTATTCGATCAGCATGCTGCCGCCGCTTTGGCAGAAGATCGCCCTATTCAATCCGGTGGTGTACCTGATCAGCGGATTCCGCTGGAGTTTCTACGGACTGTCCGACGTGAACGTGGCGATCAGCGTCGGCGCGACGCTGGGGTTCCTGGCGCTGTGTCTGCTGGCGGTGTGGTGGATTTTCCGGACGGGTTACAAGTTGAAGGCGTGAGACGCCAAAAGTCCACACCAGACCAAAGCGAACAGCCATTGCGTGATCAGTCGGCCAAACGACTTCGCTGCTCGCGGTAAAGCCACAACCCCGCAAGCACGATGACCGCAATCGCGAACACGCTGCCTTCGGGTCCAGCTGTTCCCCCACTCAGCCAATCGGAAGCGGACGACACGGTGTCGAACAGGCGTCCTTGCGCCTTGATGCCGCTATCGGGGCAGCCGAACAGGAATGATTCGGTCCAGTCCCAGGCCGAGTGAAATCCAATCGCCCACCACAATGAGCCGGTGGCGCGTACGCTCCAGCAAAGCACCAAGGCGAGCAGCACGGCGTTGAGCCCGGCGATGGCTGTCTCTTTGTCGTTGCCCAGATGAAGCACGCCGAACACGGACGAAGTGATCAAGGCGGCAGGAAGAAACCCCATTCCTTCCGTCAAGCGAAACAACGGATAACCACGGAACAAGGTTTCTTCCATCAAGCCGACGGCCAAGTAACCGACGGCCCAGACGGCTGCATACAACAACCCGCCAGCCAGCGTCTGCCCCGACGGTTCGATGCGAATAGCTCCGAGCAAAGCGAGGGTACCGATCAGTGCGGCACACAACGCAAGACCGACCATCGCACCGCGCAATGCCTTGCGCGTCCACCTGCCGTCGCGCAAACCGAAATCGACCACTCCGCGATGCCGGATCTTCGCCACCACTGCCGTGGCGGCCAGGACGATGGCCAACGTGATTGCAGTCGACACGATGCTCAATGGGCCTTCGACATCCCCATGCCCGTGGAGACTGATTTGCAGGGCGCGGAGAACGAACGAAGTGAGGAGAACACCACCGATCACGAGCAGCGCGTAGGTCAGCGTACCGATCAACGCCGCTGGAACTCCACGCCAGGTCGAGGCGAACAATCGCGCATCAAGCATCCCGTGCTCCCTCCAAGACTCACAATTCATCGACACCGAACGGCCGCTCTGGGCCGCGAGCCGCCCTCACGCCATCGGCAACTTCAGCCCCTGCTCCTTCGCGCATTGCTGGGCGATCTCGTAGCCGGCATCGGCATGGCGCATCACGCCGGTGCCGGGATCGTTCCACAACACGCGGGCGATGCGCTTATCGGCGGCCTCGCTGCCGTCGCACACGATCACAACGCCGGAATGTTGCGAGTAGCCCATGCCGACTCCACCGCCATGGTGCAGCGACACCCAGGTCGCGCCACCGGCGACATTGAGCATGGCGTTGAGCAGCGGCCAGTCGGACACGGCATCGCTGCCATCCTTCATCGATTCGGTTTCGCGATTGGGCGACGCGACGCTGCCGGAATCGAGATGATCGCGACCGATCACCACCGGCGCCTTCAGTTCGCCGTTGCGCACCATCTCGTTGAAGGCGAGGCCGAGCTTGTGGCGCAGGCCGAGTCCGACCCAACAGATGCGCGCCGGCAGGCCCTGGAAGCTGATGCGATCGCGCGCCATGTCGAGCCAGCGATGCAGGTGCGGATCGTCTGGGATCAGTTCCTTCACCTTGGCATCGGTCTTGTAGATGTCTTCCGGATCGCCGCTCAACGCGACCCAACGGAACGGACCGACGCCGCGACAGAACAGCGGACGCACGTAGGCCGGCACGAATCCGGGGAAATCGAAGGCGTTCTTCAAGCCTTCGTCGAAGGCCATCTGGCGGATGTTGTTGCCGTAGTCGACGGTCGGGATGCCCCGGGCGTGGAAGGCCAGCATCGCCTCGACATGGGTGCGCATCGATTTCTTGGCGGCGTCGCGCACCTTGTCGGGATTCGCCTTCTGTTCGGCTTCCCACTGCTCAACCGTCCAGCCCAGCGGCAGATAGCCATGCACGGGATCATGCGCAGACGTCTGGTCGGTGACGCAATCGGGACGCACGCCGCGCTTCACCAGTTCCGGCAGGATTTCGGCGGCATTGCCCAGCAGCGCGATCGATTTCGCTACGCCGGCCTTGGTGTACTTCTCGATGCGCGCGAGCGCGTCATCGATATCGGTGGCCTGCTCGTCGACGTAGCGCGTGCGCAGGCGGAAATCGATGCTCGACTGGCGGCATTCGATGTTGAGCGAGGAGGCACCGGCCAACGACGCCGCCAACGGCTGCGCGCCGCCCATTCCACCCAGCCCCGCGGTGAGGATCCACTTGCCGGTGAGATCGCCGCCGTAGTGCTGGCGTCCCATCTCGACGAAGGTTTCGTAGGTGCCCTGCACGATGCCCTGCGAGCCGATGTAGATCCAGGAACCCGCGGTCATCTGGCCATACATCATCAGGCCCTTGCGATCGAGTTCGTTGAAGTGTTCCCAGGTCGCCCAATGCGGGACGAGATTCGAATTGGCAATCAGCACGCGCGGCGCGTCGGGATGGCTCGGGAACACGCCGACCGGCTTGCCCGATTGCACCAGCAGCGTTTCGTCGTCGCCGAGTGTCTTCAGGGTCGCGAGGATCTTGTCGTAGCACTCCCAATCGCGCGCGGCGCGGCCGATGCCGCCGTAGACGACGAGATCCTGCGGACGTTCCGCGACCTCGGCATCGAGGTTGTTCTGCAGCATGCGGTATGGCGCTTCTGTGAGCCACGACCTGCAGTTGAGCTGGTCGCCGCGCGGGGCGCGGATCTGTCGGGTGGGATCGTGTCGGGACGAGCGTGCCGGCGGTGTCGAATCGGCCATCGCGAAACTCCTGCTGTGCAGCGTGCGGGGAATTTCCGATTATCGCACTGCCGTCGGCCGTGCTCCCGGGGTGACTGGTGGCAGTGGAGCGCCACGGGCGTCCGGCGTATGGTGTCGGTCCCAACCCGGAGCCCCGCCATGAAGAAGACCCTGCTTCCGTTGCTGTCCGGCCTCGCCCTCGCCACCACCGTCTGCATCGCGACCGCCAGGAACGCGCCTGCCGACAAGGTGCCCGCCTACGTCAAGGCCGCCATCGCGGATCCCGTGCGCAGCGGGGATACCAAGGACGACGAACGCCGGCACGGCGCCGAGATCGCCGCATTCACCGGCGTCAAACCCGGCGACAAGGTGCTGGAAATCGCACCCGGTGGCGGTTACTTCACCCGCATCTTCAGCAAGGTGGTCGGCGACAAGGGGCATGTCTATGCGGTAGTGCCGGAACCGATGCGCAAATACGCGAACGAAACGGCGAAGTTGCCGGAGACGCTCGGCAATGTCGAAGTGGTGTTCCAGCCGGCCGATGCGCTCAGCGCACCGCAGCCGGTCGACATCATCTTCACCTCGCAGAACTACCACGACTATCCCGACAAGTTCATGGGCCCGACCGATCCCGCGTTGCTGGATAAGGCGGCGTTCGCCGCGCTCAAGCCCGGCGGCGTCTTCATCGTGATCGATCATGCCGCCACTGCCGGTTCCGGCCTCGACGCGACCGAGACGCTGCATCGCATCGATCCGGCGACCGTGAAGCAGCAAGTGGAAGCCGCCGGATTCAAGTTCGTCGGCGAAAGCGCCGTGCTGCGCAACCCGGCCGACGATCACTCGCTGATCGTGTTCGACAAGAGCATCCGCGGCCACACCGACCAGTTCGCCTACAAGTTCCGCAAGCCGATGAAGTAATCAGCCTGCGTGTCCATGCGCGTCCAGCAATGGCGCCAGCGGCAACGACCATGCGTTGAGGTTGCCGTTGTCCCATTGCTCGATGCGCTGCAAGTACTCGTTCGCCTGTGCCCGCGTGTGCGGATAGTGGGCCTGCGGCATCGTGCGATCGCTGGTGAAGTACAGCGTGCGCCGGTCCGGCCCGAGGTGCGGCAGATAGTCGGTGCTGAAGGCAGGAGAATCGTCGCCCACGTAGCGAATCGCCTGCGGCGCACCCCAGCCACCGCCCTCGCGAAAGACGATGAACAGGTGATCCTTGCCGCCGGTTGCCAAACGATGATCGCTGGCGAACACCATGAAGGAACCGTCCGGCGCGATCTCGGGATCGACGTCATTGTCGCCATAATGGCTGAACGAGAGCGGCTGCGCCGGCTGGTAGACGCCATGCGCGTACTGCGAAACATACAGGCGCTTGCCCTTGTCTTTTCCCGGATCGATCGAGAGGAAGTAGATGCTGCCGTCGCGCGTCATGCTGGCCTTCCACACGGCATCGCTGATATTGACCGTGTCCGGCAGGCGTTTCGGCTGAGTCCAGCCATTGCTGCCGACACGGTCCACGCGCCACAAACCCACCTGCTGGCGTGCCGGCGTGGTATCGGTACGGCGAATCGAGACATAGACCGCGTACGAACCGTCCGGTGAAAACTGTGGCGCGAGATCGGCCCAGGTGCCCGAGAACGACGCCATCGCAGGCGTGGACCAATGTCCATCCACGCGATGCGATTCCATGATGACGCTGCCGCTGGTGCCGCTACGGGTGAACAGCAGCGTGTTGCCGTCGGGACTGAAGGCAGGCGCTTCGTCGTTGGCGGGACCGGAAACGACGCCCGGCGCGAACACTTGCGGCGCCGCCAGCACGGGCAGCGCAGGGACGGCCGCCACCGCGGTGTCGATGCCGAACGTGGCAATCAGGGCCAGAGCAAGTGTGCTGCAACGTACGCAAGGCATGGCAGAACTCTACGATGACGAAGCAGACGCCACTCTAGTTTCGCCTGCCACCCTGCGACATATGCCGAACGTCATCTCCGGCCGACGTCTCGTATCCGCCTACTTCGCCTCCAGTTCCAACAACCAGCCCTTGCCCGGTTCCAGCGGAATCGCTTCATCGCGCTTGAACGTGCGTGCGGCCTGGAATCCATCGATCTCCTGCGCGGTGATCGTCGCCTTCGCCGGATCGATGCCCAACGCCTTCCAGTCGATCTGCAGCGGAACCGATGTCGCCTGCGGCGCCCACGACGCGATCGCGACCATCGCCCTGCCCTTGCGCTGGTAGACCGTGGCCAGCACGTCCTTGCGGCCCGTTTTCACCGGCACGTCGGGCGCCCACCAGCCGATCATCTCCGACTGTTCGATGCCGAACGCATCCCAGGCCTTCCACAACCTGCGCGGATCGCCGCCGGTCCACGGCATGCGATTGGTCATGCCGAACACCATTCCGCGCCACGGATTGCCGCCATCCTGCAGCATCTCGCCCATCAGGCCGTACGGGATGCCGGAGATCTCGGTCAGCCAGTACGCCGGCGCGGTCTTCTGGTAATCGAAGTATTCGCCAAACCACAGGCGATCGAGGTAAGGCATCTGCTCCATGTAGAGCAGCGCGCTGGAATTCCAGCCGTCGCGTTCGTTGTACTGGTTGGCGGAATGGAGGTCGATCAACGGATCGGGACGGTGCGCCGCCAGCGCCTTGCGCACGCGCTTCATGGTCACGCGATCGAAGGCGACGTCGTCGAGATAGAGGCCGTCGATGCCGACATTGCGCGCCAGCCAGTCCATCCCTTCGATGTAGTAATTGTTCCAGCGGCTGGCGCCGGAATTGATGATCGCGGCGTCGCGGATTTCCGGCACGTGCCAGGCCGCGATGTAGTCGCCGTCGAGGTGTTCCTGCAGCCACGACCAGCCACCGCCCTTGCCGGGGCTGACGATTTCGTGGCCGAGGCTTTCCAGCACCGGCACTTCCGGCGCGTGGTCGGACAATTCGCGGATGGTGTTGTAGATCTTGACCTTGACGCCACGTGCGTGGGCCGCGTCGATATAGCCCTTCATCTTCGCCGGTTCGAGGAAGGGATAGTTGATCCACGGATTGATCGGCGTGGCGTGGTGGATGTTGACCACGGTGGCGCCGATGCCGGTGATGTCGTCCAGCGGCGCGTATTTGTGGAAATAGCGCTGCGAGAAATGGCGTGGCGGATCGATGGTCTTGAACGGCGTGATCCGCAATTCGATGTCGTAGCGCAGGGTGTCTCCGGCCTGCATCGTGCGCGGTCCGCTGAAGGCGACCACGTCGTAGCGGTCGCCACTGCGCGCCATGCGGATGCCACCCTTGCCGCCATTGTCCCAAGACAGCGGCATCTTCAACGGCTTGTCGTGGTAGAAGTTGGTGTTGAGCGGACGTTCGTAGCGCTCGTCGCGCAGGCGGAATTCCATGCCGGCGTTGACGTCGCCGATCCAGGCCCCGTCCTGGTTTTTCTGCACGTCCCACTTCCAGTCGAAGCGATCGGCGGTTTCGTCGCCCGGGCGACCGAGGCCGATCATGTAGCGCGCGGCATCGGCGGCGAAGGGAATCTCGAGACGGATATCGCGCAGCGAGGTCGCCTGCGTCGCCTTCAACGCGATGCGGTAATGCAAGCTGCCATCGGCTTCCAGTTCGCCCTGCACGTCCTGCTGCAGCGCGCCGACATTCGAGCGCGCATTCCAGCGCACGCGCGCCGGGCCGATCGTTTCGACCTTGGGCGACGCGACGGCGGTCGCGACATTCGCCTTGCCGTCATCCACCACCAGCCGCATCGGCGCGGCGAGCAAGGCCCGCGGCGTCTTGCCGATCGACGTCATGCGCGGCGTGAACTCGCTGTCGATCGCGGCCGGCAAGCCGTCGCTGCCGATGCGGACATGGCGCCCGAGGATGGCCAGCACATCGCCCTGCACCTGCACCGGCGTGTACGGCGCGACCACGCTGTCGTCCTGGTAGAGCGTCGAATCGAGCCAGCGCAGGCGCGTGAAGTTCTGCGGTGTGTCGTCGCCGTGCGCGGCGATTTTGTCGGATACGACTTCAAGCTCGATCGGCAGGCGCTGGCTGCCGGCATCGGTGGTGACCGTCGCCACGCCCTTGTAACGGCCCGGCTTGGCATCGACAGGAATGTCGAGTCCCAGCCACAACGGATCGATCCTGCCCTGCGCAACGTCATGGCGCTGCGCGAACGGTTGTCCGGTGTAATCGGTGCCACCGAGCACGAAGCGATGCAGCTTCGAGGCATCGATGCGCGCCCCATTGGCGCCCTGCAATGCATCGAGCGTGATGCGCACATCGTTGAGAGCGCGATTCGGCGTCCACAGCCCAAGCTGGAAGCTGAGGAATTCGCCGCGTGATGCCGACAGATGCAAGGGCTTTCCTGGGCCACGCATCGCCCAGCGCTGCGGCAGCTGGTCGAACATCCGCACCGGGTGTGCGCGATCCTCGCCGAACAGCAGGAACGGCGACCGTTGCGCACCATGCAACACCCGCGTAGTTTCCACCGACGACGCGACGCGTTCCATCTCGGTATAGGCATCGAACGGATCGATCGCTTCATAACCGGCCACCTTCGCCCGCGGCAATGCATCGAGCTTCGTCGGCGATGCCGCGCCGATGCGCGCGCTCCACGCCGGCGCGGCACTGTCCTGCCAGGGCAAATAGGACAGCTTCGGATAATTGCGGCTGCCGGTCTGCTGGAACGGCTGGAAATAGACGAAGTAGCGACCCGCGCCCTGCGCCGGTTCGAACACCAGCGTCGCCGATACCTGGTCGACGTGGCGGCGCAGTACATTGGAAACGGGGTGGCCGGCGGAATCGGTGACGATGATGCGGTGCTCGCCAATCGCGCGATCGCGCAATCGCCACGGGATCGTCACCTGCACCGCCGGCGCGGCCGTGGCGACGTCCACCGCGTAACGATGATTGCCGAGGGCGTAGCGATCCCACTTCTCCACCGTCGTCGCGATCTTCTCGTCCTGCGCCAGCACATAAGCTGGCGACGCGGCTGCAACAGCCAGCACTGCGAATGCGGCCATCCGCTGCAAACGATCACTCATCGATCTTCTCCTCAATCCATGTCGCAGGAACGGGCGCGATGCGCCTGGAATGCCTGCACCTGCTCGGCACTTGCCTTGACCGGATCGCTTCCGGAATCGAAGACCACTCGCCATTCGCCATCGGCGTTCTTGCGCCAGACCGAACTGAAGCGGCTCAGCATGATTGTCTTGCCGCCCTTGCCATCGGCCGTCTCGAACAGCGCCGGGCCGCTCGACCACGCGATGTCACCGGAATTGGCGGCGATCACGTGATCGGGATACCAATCGAGCCGCCCTGCCTTGCCGGAGACGAGCCCCGCCCAACGCTCGCCGATGCTGGCGCGCCCATGCAGCGGCGACTTGCCCGTGACGCTGAACACCGCATCGGGATCGACATGCTCGGCGAAAGCAGCAGCATCGTGGCGGCGCACGCTGTCGGCAAACGACATTTCGCGTTCCCACGCCGGACAGGCGATCGCGCTGACCGCCGGCACCGCCGGGGTCGCCTGCAACGCCATCATCAACAAAATCGACACCATCGAGACACTCCGGGATGCGAGAATGACGATGTTAGGGCAATCCGGTTTCCCCATGCATCCGCAAGTCCGCCTGCCGAACTCCTTGCGTTTTCTGCTGCTCGCCTGCCTGTTGCTGGCAGGCTGCGCCAGCGCCCCGCGCACGCCATCACACTCGCCATTGCTGCTGATTTCGGTCGATGGCCTGCGGGCGCACGACGTCACTCCGGAATTGATGCCGAACGTGTCGCGTCTTGCAGCCGACGGCGTGCGTGCGATCGATGGCATGCGTCCGTCGTATCCGTCCCTGACTTTTCCCAATCACTACGCCATCGTCACCGGCCTGCGCCCGGACCACCACGGCATCATCCAGAACACCATGCACGATGCGGTGCTCGGCGACTTCAAGGTGTCGAACGAAGTCGCGGTCGGCGATGGACGCTGGTGGGGCGGCGAACCGGTGTGGGTGGGCGTGGAGAAAGCCGGTCTGCATTCGGCGACGATGTTCTGGCCCGGCAGCCAGGCCGCAATCGCCGGCGTGCGGCCGTCGTTGTGGCGTCCATACGACAAGTCGTTCAGCGCCAACGCGCGCGCGGATACCGTCAATGCATGGCTGGACGCGCCGATGGCGACGCGCCCGGCCTTCGTCACCGTGTACTTCGACGAGGTGGACGAAGCCGAACACGACAACGGCCCCGGTTCGCCCGAGGCGATCGCCGCGCTGCATGAGGTCGACACTGCGATCGGGCGCATCGTCGACACCTTGCGCGCACGCGGGCAACTCGACCGCACCAACATCGTGCTGGTCTCCGACCACGGCTTCGCCAAGGTTCCGAAGGGGCAAGTGGTGATCGTCGAGGACGTCGTATCGAAGGAAGAAGCCAAGGCGGTTTCGCTCGGGCAGGTTCCCGAATTCGCGCCGAACCCGGGCTTCGAAGCGGTTTCCGAACGCAAGCTGCTCGGCCGCCACGACCATTTCGAGTGCTGGAAGAAAGAAGCATTGCCGGCGCGCTGGCATTACGGCAGCAATCCGCGCATTCCGCCGATCGTCTGCCAGATGGATGAAGGCTGGGACATGATCGCGCGCTCCGGCGCCGACAAGCGCGCGACCGAAGGCGATCGCGGCTCGCACGGCTACGATCCCGAGCTGCCGTCGATGCGCGCCACCTTCATCGCGCGCGGCCCGGCATTCGCGCATGACGCAACGCTGCCGGTCTTCGACAATGTCGATGTCTATCCGTTGTTGATGCATCTGCTCGGGCTGCAGCCACGCGCCAACGACGGCGATCCGCGCACCTTCGATTCCGTGCTGCTGCCAAGCTCGAAATGACGATGAAGACGACCGTCCACTGGATGCATGTCGACAGCCCGGTCGGCCAGCTGCTGGTCGCCGCCGGCGACGACGGCCTGCGCGCGATCGAGTTCCCGCGCAATCGCCATCCGGTGAAACGCGATGGTGGATGGGTCGAAGCCTCGCATCCGCTGATCGATGAAGTACGGCGCCAGCTCGACGACTATTTCGCCGGAAAACGCGAGACGTTCGATCTGCCCTTGGCGCCACGCGGCACGCCGTTCCAGTTGGCGGTCTGGAATGCCTTGCTCGAAATTCCGTTCGGCGATACCTGGACCTATGGCGATCTTGCCCGCCACATCGACCAGCCATCGGCAGTGCGTGCGGTCGGCGCCGCGAACGGCCGCAACCCGATTCCGATCATCGTGCCCTGCCACCGCGTGATCGGCAGCGACGGCACGCTGACCGGCTTCGGTGGAGGACTGCCGACCAAGGAATTCCTGTTGCGCCTCGAAGGCGCTCTGCCCGCTTCGCTGCTCTGATCGGGTACGACTAGTCGCGCAAGGCGTCCAATCGCGCCTGCAAGGTGTCGAGGCGCAAATCGCCGTGTCCGCCCGGCGACACGCGCGCATCGAGGCTGGCCAGCGGATCGCGCTGCGCCCAGCGCTCGGGATTCGCGGCCTCGCGATAGGCATCGCGGAACGGCAGGCCATCGCGCGCCAGTTCGATCGCGAGATCGGTGGCATACATCGACGGTTCCAGTGCCTGCGCCATCCTCGCCTCGTTCCAGCGCAGTTCGCGCAGCAAATCCGGCAGCAACGCCAGCGCCTTCAAACCGCGGCCGAACCCGTGGAACAGCGCGCCCTTGCTGAACTGCAGGTCGCGGTGATAACCGGACGGCAACGACAGCAGGTGCTCGATCTCGCTCTTGGCGGCGGCGACGCTGGCGTAGCTCGCGCGCATCAGCTCGATCACGTCGGGATTGCGCTTGTTCGGCATCAGCGAACTCCCGGTGGTGTATTGCGACGGCAGTGCGACGAAAGCGAATTCGCCGCTGGTGAACAGGCTGAGATCCCAGGCCAGGCGGCGCAGGTCGAGCATCGCGCTGCCCAACGCTTCCAGCGCCGCCAGTTCGAACTTGCCGCGCGACAACTGCGCACCGATCGGCGATACCTGCAGGCGACCGAAGTGCAGCGCTTCGGTGACGTGGTCGCGATCCAGCGCGAGGTTCACGCCGTAACCGGCAGCGGTGCCCAACGGATTGGTGTCGACCAGACGATACGTATCGGCGGCGCGTTGCGCATCGTCGATGAAACCTTCGGCCCAGGCGCTCCACCACATCGCGGTCGACGACACCATCGCGCGTTGCAGGTGGGTGTAACCCGCCAGCGGAATCTTCTCGGCGCGCGCGCGGTCCAGCGCGATGGTCGCGACTTCGATGCACAAGGCATGCACCTGGCGCAGGCGATCGCGCAGCCACAACCGCGTCGCCACCAGCACCTGGTCGTTGCGGCTGCGGCCGGTGTGGATCTTCTTGCCGGCCTCGCCAAGGCGCTCGATCAGGCGCGCCTCGATCGCCGAATGCATGTCCTCGTAGCGTTCGTCGAGCACGAAGTCGCCAGCGGCGAAATCGTTGGCGAGCTGCTGCAGCTCGGCATCGATCGCGTTCGTTTCCTCTGCCGTCAGCACCCCGATCCGCTGCAGCCCCTGCGCATGGGCGCGGCTGGCCTCGATGTCGTAGAGCATGAATTCGCGATCGAGGATCACATCGTCGCCGGCCAGGAAGCCCTGGATGTCGGCATCGACCTTGACACCCGATTTCTGCCAGAGGAGATCGCTCATGCTCGTGCCTCGTGACCAGCTTTGGGGGGGACGATACCTTCGAGTTCGTCGAACCCGAAGGCGAGATTGAGATTCTGCAGGGCCTGCGTCGCCGCGCCCTTGAGCAGATTGTCGAGTGTCGACACCACCACCCAGCGCTTGCCATCGTCCGCGGGCGTGAAGCCGCCGACGTGGACGCCATGCGCATGCGCGATCCGGCTCACCCACGGCGCCTCGTCGAAGACGTCGACCAGCGCTTCATGGCCGTAGCGGTCGCGATAGCGCGCCAAGACTTCATCGCGGGTGAAGGCGCGATCCAGGTGCAGATTGCTGGTGATGGTCAGCCCGCGGAAATGCGGCGCCACATGCGGCATGAACTCGACCGCCGCGCAATGGCGCGTCACTTCGCGCTCGTGCAGGTGGCCGGTCAGCGCATACGGCATCAGGTTGTCGTGCAGCTTGGCCGGATCGTTCTTGTCGCTGGGCGTGGTGCCAGCGCCGGAATAGCCGGAAACACCGAAACATTGCACCGGGCCGACCAGATGTTCGCGCAAGGGCGCGATCGCCAGCTGCATCGCGGTGGCGTAGCAACCGGGATTGCTGATGCGGCGCTGCCCCGCATAACTATCGCGGGTAAGTTCTGGCAGGCCGTAATACCAGCCGTCGTCGAAACGGTAGTCGGCGGAGAGATCGATGATCACCGGATCGTCATCGCGCTTGTCGATTTCGGCGACGCACTGCGCAGCCTTGCCGTTCGGCAGCGCCAGCACATAGGTGTCAACGTCCTCACCCGGCAAGGCTTCGTGCGAGAGGTTGCGATAGTGCAGATCGCCATCGAATCCGGCGACATGATCGGCCACGCGCTGACCATCGCGTTCGCGCGACGACACGAACCCGAGTTCGAAATGCGGATGCGCGGCCACCAGCCGGATCAGTTCCTCGCCGACATGGCCACGCGCGCCGACCAATCCGATCTTCTTCGTCATGCCGGTTCTTCCAGCGTTGCTGGGCGCGACATCGCCTGCTCCACGCACTCGCGGATGGTGGTGAAATCATCCACGCCGTACCAGTAGCACTTCCAGAGCCCATTCTTCAGGCTGCCATCGGCTTCCGAATCGTAGAAGGCATTGATCGGATTGTGGCGACGCGAGCGCCAGTACAGCGACGGCGTCTCCGCACGCATCTGCTGCCATACCGCGCGCCCGAGGCCTTCGCCCTGCGCATCGTCAAGCACCGCGAACTTGTCGAGATAGGGTCGACCGCCCTCATCGGTGAGGATCACCGCGGCACGATAGTTCTCGCTGACATAGGCACGCAGCAGCTTGGTGCGCTCGAAATAATCCGGGAGCAGCTTGCGTCCGAACGCGGAATCGATCAGCTCGCGCAGGCGCGGCAGGTCGAGCTCATCCCAGCTCTTCGCCTGCAGCACGCGTTCGCCACGGCGCACCAGCGTGCCCGACCCCTTGTGGGTGAACAGTTCCTTCGCCAGTTCGGATGGCCGCGTGATCGACACCGACGACGACAGCGGCAGCGCATCGAGCAGGTCCTTGATCTGCTCGATCTTCACCCGCATGCCGCCGTGGATCCAGGGCTGAGTTAGCAAGTGCTCGTACTCGGTCGAGAGGTTGATCGAATCGATGACGCGATCGTTGCCGTCGAGCAAACCACCGGTCCCGGTGAGGAACACGATCTTGTATGGTTGCAGCGTCTTGATCAGTTCGTTCGCGGCCCAGTCGGCGTTGACGTTGACGATCTGGCCGTCGCCGGTTTCGCCCAGCGAGGCGATCACTGGGATCGAACCGACCTTGATCGCGGCGAGGATGCCGTCGGTATCGACGCGCGTGACCTTGCCGACCAGCCCGTAACGCGCCTGGTCGAGGAATGCCGTCTCGAAGATGCCCGACTGGATCGACGTCGCGCGCACGCCTTCTGCCTGCAGCGCCTCGACCAGCTTGAGGTTCTCCTGGCGCATGACGCGACGCACGACCGTCAGCACCGGCGCATCGGTGTAGCGCAGGCCGTCGATGGTCACCTTCTCGATGCCGGCGGCCTGCATCTCGCTGTCGAGCTGCGGACCGGCGCCATGCACGACGATCGGCGTCAGGCCGACCTGCTGCAGGAAAGCCAGGGACGAAGTGAGAGCCTCGAGGTCGTCGCGCAGCACCGCGCCGCCGACCTTGACCACAGCGAAACGCGCCGCGTCGAGTTGCGAGAAGCGCTTGAGGTACTGCTGGATTTCCTTGGTGCTGCCCATGCTGGACAACAGGCGGACGATGGTGGTGCGCAGATCGGTCATGGTGAGCAAGGCGAGGTCAGCATGCTTCCGGAAGAGTCCCCCGATCGCCACGCAGGACGGTCGAAGGCAGGGCGACGGCATTCATGTTCATTGCTCCATCAGTTGGTGGTAACGGGATGCGACATCGGAAAGTTGTTGCAACGACACCCATTCGTCGGCGGTATGCGCCTGGGCGATGTCGCCGGGACCGTAGACGATGGCGTTGAGTCCTGCCTGCGAGAACAGCGAGGCTTCGGTCCAGAAATCGACGGCAGGACCGATCGGCAGTCGTAGCGATTCCGCGAATGCCTGCGCGTCGTGGCGACGTTGTTCCGCTGCGTCCGCCGCACCACCCGGCAACGACGGACCGCGGAAGGTTTCCTCGTAATCGATGCCCGCGGCGGCAAACCCACGGAATTGCGCGTGCAGCGCATCCATGTCCTGCGAAGGCAGCGGACGGAACCCGAAGCGCAGTTCCGCCTCGGGCGCGATCACGTTGGCCTTGATGCCGCCTTCGACGCGACCGATGTTGAAGCGCAGCCCGTGCAAGCCGCCGAATTCCTGACCATCGTGCGACTGCACGAAATCGAGCGCCTGCGATCCCCAGCGGATTGCCTGGTGCAGCGCGTTCGCCTGCATCGCCTGCGCCCCGGACGCATGCCCGGCCGTGCCATGGAACTGCATTCGCACCGAACTGATACCGCGATGCGCCAGCACCGCCGCACCCTTGGTCGGTTCGGCCACGACGACGTCGCGAAAGCCATGCTCGCGTTGCAGGAACGCAGCGATGCAGCGCGGATCGTTGGCCTCTTCATCCGTGGTGAGGAGGAAGGCGACGTCGCCCGTCGTCATGTTAGCCGCGGCCACCAGCCCCGCGGCAGCGCCCTTGATGTCGCAGGCGCCGAGGCCGATCGCACGATCGTCCGTCACCCGCAGCACGTGCGGATCGGCGCTCCAGTGCAGCGAATCCGGAACGGTATCGAGGTGCACGTTGAACAGGAACTTCGGCTTGCCGCGCACCGCGAAGAACGACACCGCGCCGGCGCCGTGGTCGATCACCTCGACATCGAAGCCGGGCAACTGCGCGCGCAGGTAGCCGAAGATGCTGTCGGCTTCGGCGATCGCGCGCGGCGGATTGCGGGTGTCGAACGACACCAGCGCAGCGAGATGCTTCAGGGTGGCGGCGAGCAGGTCAGACATTGCCGTCGTGATTCACTTCCGCCCACAGCGTGCTGCTCATGCCGAACAGCTTGATGAAGCCTTCGGCCTCTTCCACGCCCCAGTCGGCCGACTGCGCATAGGTCGCGCCCTTGGCGTGGAGGATGTGCGGCGAACGCACTTCCACCGCGTCGACGCGCGCACCGGAGGTTTCCAGCACCACTTCGCCATTGACCTTGCGCTGGCTCGACTTGAGGAAGGCTTCGAGATCGGCCTTCAACGGATCGGAATAGAAGCCTTCGTAGACGAGCTCGACCCACTTGCGGGCGATGTCGGGCTTGAAGCGATTCTGCTGCTTGGACAGCACCGCCTCCTCCAGCGCGCGATGCGCCGTGAGCAACGAGATGAGGCCCGGCGCTTCATAGACGATGCGTCCCTTGAGACCGATGGTGGTGTCGCCGGTGTACATGCCGCGACCGACGCCGTACGGCGCGAACAAGGCATTGAGCTTGGCCAGCAGCTGCGCGCCATGCAGCGCCTCGCCATCGATCGACACTGCCTCGCCTTCGATGAACTTCAGCGTGACCCGCAGCGGCTGCGCCGGCCATTCGCTGCGCGGCTTGCACCAGCCACGCGCGCCTTCGCCCGGCGCCTTCCAGGCATCGATCTCGCCACCGGACAGCGTCACGCCCAGCAGGTTCTCGTTGATGGTGTATTGCTGCTGCTTGGCGCGCACGCCGAAACCGCGTTCTTCCAGATATTTCTGCTCGTAGGCGCGGGTCTGGGTGTGTTCCTTCTGGATTTCACGGATCGGCGCGACGATGCGGTAATCGCCGCTGGCCTTCACCGCCAGGTCGAAACGCACCTGGTCGTTGCCCATGCCGGTGCAACCGTGGGCGATGGCATTGGTACCGAGCGCATGCGCGCGCGCCAATGCGGCGTCGACGATCAGGTAGCGGTCGGACACCAGCAGCGGATATTGGCCCTGGTAGCCCTCGCCCGCCCACACGAATGGCTTGACGAACCCGTTCCAGATCGCCGGACCGCCATCGACGGTGACGTGCGAGGCTACGCCGAGTTCCGCCGCGCGCGCTTCGATGAAGGCGCGCTCTTCCGCATCGACGCCGCCGGTATCGGCGAACACGGTGTGCACGTTCCAGCCGCGCTCCTTCAGATAGGGCACGCAGAAGCTGGTGTCGAGTCCACCGGAAAAGGCGAGGACGATGTCTTTGGATTCGGAAGCAGTCATTTGGAAATATCCGTGAAAAATTAAAATTTATTGCTTCGCAAGCACGGCCATCACCGCCTTCTGCACATGCAGGCGGTTCTCGGCTTCGTCGATGGCGATGCAGTTGGGCGAATCCATCACGCCGTCGGTGGCCTTGACGTTGCGGCGCAGCGGCAGGCAGTGCGAGAACACGCCGTTGTTGGTCAGGCCCATCTTGCGTTCGTCGACGATGAAGTGCTTGAACTGGTCGCGGATGGGTTTCTCTTTCTCCCAGTTGCCGAAGTACGGCAGCGCGCCCCAGCTCTTGGCATAGACCACGTCGGCATCGCGATAGGCGCTGTCGATGTCGTGGCTGATGGCCAGCGAACCGCCGCTCTCGGCGACGTTCTGCGCCGCCCAACCCATGTAGCGTTCGTCCAGCAGGTATTCCTCGGTCGGGCACAGCAGGGTCACGTCCATGCCCATGCGCGTCGCGATGGTCAGCGCCGAATTGGCGACCGCGGTGTTCAGCGCCTTCGGATGGTAGGTCCAGGTCAGCACGTATTTCTTGCCGCGCAGGTCGGTCGTGCCGAAGTGTTCCTGCAGCGCCAGCGCGTGCGCCAACTCCTGGCAGGGATGGGTGATCGTTTCCATGTTGATCACCGGCACCGTCGAATACTTGGCGAAGCCGTTGAGCACGCGGTCCTGGCGATCAATTGACCAGTCGACGAACTTGGGGAAGGCGCGCACGCCGATCAGGTCGACATAGCGCGACAGCACTTTCGCCACTTCGGCGATGTGCTCTTCGGCCTCGCCATCCATCACCGTGCCGAGGTCGAATTCGATCGGCCAGGCATCCTTGCCCGGCTGCAGCACCACCGCATGGCCGCCGAGCTGGAACGTGCCCAGTTCGAAACTGGTGCGGGTGCGCAGCGACGAGTTGAAGAACACCAGCGCGACGCCCTTGCCTTTCAGCGCATCGCCGAAACGCTGCTGCTTGTAACGGGCGGCATCGGCCAGCACAGCGTCGAGTTCGGCGCGGGTCCAGTCCTGGGTATTGAGGAAATGTTTCATCGAGGCATTCAACGGGAAGAAGATGACAGGGAGTAATGGGAAGGGAGAAAACGAAAAAGCCCGGCGCGGGGCCGGGCTTCACTTGGCTGCATGCGCGCAGCGATTCGAACCGGCCGGAGTCAGTGCTCGTACGGTCGGCGCGCGCGCGACGTCATGCCGCTGGCCATGGCGGCGGCAGACAGGTAGATGGCGTCGGTGCAAGTGCGCATCCGGCGATTCTCGCACCCCCCGTTGTGCACCGCAAGAGCAGTTACGCCTGCAACAACCTTCCCATCGCCTGGCGGTAACGGGCTTCGATGGCCTCGCGGGCGCGGTGCCGGCCCCTGGCGACCACCTCCCGTCCCGCCACCTCAACCGAGCGGATTGCCGGCCGATTGCCGGAAAAGACCCAACGATCGGCCACGTCGGCGTCGGCTGCTCCGGCCAGGATCGGGGCGTCGGCGTCCAGCACGACCCGGTCCTGCCCGGTGAAGCCGGTCGATTGCGCCGCGCTCGCGGTGACGCCGGCCAGTAGGGTCTCGCCAACACTGGGCGAGGCCGAACTGATGGCGATGTTGCGGCGCTGGCGCTGCAGGCGCTGGCCGTATTCCAGCCAGCGCAGCTCCTCGATCGGCGAGACCGAGATATGCGAGTCGGAACCGATGCCCCAGCGCCCGCCGCGGTCGAGGTAATCGCGGAACGGGAAGAAGCCGTCGCCGAGGTTGGCTTCGGTGGTGGTGCAGATCGCTGCGGTCGCGCCGGAGGTGGCGAGATCGCGCACTTCGCCGGCATCGAGATGGGTCGCATGCACCAGCGTCCAGCGCGCATCGACGTTGGCGTGATCGAGCAGCCAACGCACCGGGCGCGCGCCACGCAAGGCCACGCACTCCTCCACTTCGGGCATCTGTTCGGCGATATGGATGTGGATGCGAGCGTCGCGCGGCAATCCGGCGATCGTCTCCCGCATCGCCGCTTCCGGCACCGCGCGCAGGCTGTGCAAGGCGCAACCGACACGCAACGATTCGTCCTCGTCCTTGCGCAAGACTTCGATCAGGCGCAGATAGGCATCGACTTCATGGCCGAAACGACGCTGGCGCTCCGACAGCGGCCGGCCATCGAATCCCCCGGTCATGTACAGCACCGGCAGCAAAGTCAGGCGGATGCCGGTGTCGCGCGCCGCTTCGATCAGCGCGCGCGACATCGCCGCAGGATCGGCGTAGGGATGACCATCGGGTTGGTGATGGAGGTAGTGGAATTCGCAGACCGTGGTGTAGCCGGCTTCCAGCATCTCCGCATACAACTGCGACGCCACCGCATGCAGCGATTCGGGATCGAAGCGCGACGCCAGCGCATACATCGTCTCGCGCCAGGTCCAGAACGAATCTTCGGGATGGGTTTGTCGCTCGCCCAGTCCGGCCATCGCGCGCTGGAAGGCATGCGAATGGAGATTGGCGATGCCCGGCGTCTGCCAACCGACGGGAATGCGTTGCATGAGGGGTGCCTGCGCCATTCCGTCATTGTGCCGGATGCCCACGCGCGCATGCGAGAATCCGTGGATACGGCAGATACGGGAGAGGGTTGGAGATGGGCGACAGCGCCGACAGCGGACTCCTGCTCGGACCGACCCTGGCCACGCTGGATGACGGCTCCAATCAGGCACGAACCGGCTATGGCCTGATCGAAGACGGCGCACTGGCCTGGCGCGATGGTCGCATCGTCTACGCCGGACCGCGCGCGGCACTGCCCGTCGAACTCTCCACCATCGCCACGCCGATCGAAGCCAGCGGACTGGTCACGCCGGGACTGGTGGATTGCCACACCCATGTCGTGTTCGCAGGCGACCGTGCCGGCGAATTCGAACTGCGCCTGCAAGGCGCAGGCTACGAAGAGATCGCCCGCGCCGGCGGCGGCATCGTGTCCAGCGTGCGCGCGGTGCGCGCCGCCAGCGAAGACGCGTTGCTGCAAGAATCATTGCCGCGCGTGCTCGACCTGATCGCCGATGGCGTGACCACGCTCGAGATCAAGTCCGGCTACGGCCTCGATTTCGACAACGAACGCAAGATGCTGCGGGTCGCACGCGCACTCGGTGAGCGCACCGGCATCACCGTGCGCACGACCTATCTCGCCGCACACGCATTGCCACCCGAATACGCCGGGCGCAGCGACGACTACATCGATGCCGTGATCGAATGGCTGCCGCGCCTGCACGCGGAAGGACTGGTCGATGCCGTCGATGCCTTCTGCGAAGGCATCGGTTTCTCGCCCGCACAGACGCGTCGCGTGTTCGATGCCGCGCGCGCATTGGAATTGCCGGTGAAACTGCACGCCGACCAGCTGAGCGATCTCGGCGGTGCGGCGCTGGCCGCGGAATTCTCCGGCCTCTCCGCCGATCACATCGAGCACACGTCCGAAGCCGGCGTGCGCGCGATGGCGGAATCCGGAACCGTCGCGGTGTTGTTGCCGGGCGCCTTCCACGTCCTGCGTGAAACGAAATTGCCGCCACTCGACCTGCTGCGTCGGCACGGCGTCGCGATGGCGGTCGCCACCGACTGCAATCCCGGCACCTCGCCGTTGCGTTCGCTGCGCCAGGCGATGCAACTCGCCACCATGCATTTCCGCCTGACGCCCGAGGAAGCCCTGCGCGGCGCGACCACGCACGCGGCCCGCGCGCTCGCGCTGGACGACCGCGGCATGTTGCGCATCGGACAACGCGCCGACTTCGTGCTGTGGAACGTCGCGCAGCCGGCGGAACTCTGCTACTGGCTGGGCGGACGCCTTGCCCGTTCCGTGTATGCGGGCGGCAAACGCATCGCCTGACCCGATTCATCCCGACATTGACCGATGGAGATCGCACCATGAAGCCCCTGCGTTCCCTGCTCGCCACCGCCCTGCTCGCCGCATTGCCGGCTCTCGCCCTGGCGCAGGCGACGCCCGCCGCGCGCAAGCTGGCGCACGACGCGATCATCGTCGACACCCATATCGACGGTCCCGAGATGCTGCAGGATGGCTGGCGCGATCTCGGCCAACGCACCGATCGCGAATTCGACTGGCCGAAGGCGCAGCAAGGCGGACTCAAGGTCGCCTTCATGTCGATCTATACCTCGCCCAAGCAGGACGCCGAGGACAAGGCCTACCAGGTCGCCAACGCGATGATCGATTCGATCGAGGCGCTGGTGCAGCGCCATCCGGACAAATTCGCATTGCTGCGCTCACCGCGCGATGTCGCCCGTCGCAAGCCCGGTGTCGTGTTGCTGCCGTTCGGCATGGAGAACGGCGCACCGATCGGCAGCGACCTGCGCCGGCTGCAATTCTTCCACGATCGTGGTGTACGCTACATCACCCTCGCCCACAGCGCCGCCAACCGCATCGCCGATTCCTCGTATGGCATCGAACGCAAATGGCATGGCCTGAGCCCGTTCGGCCGCGACGTGGTGAAGGAGATGAATCGCCTCGGCATCATGGTCGATGTCTCGCATCTGTCCGACGAATCGGCGATGGAAGCGATCAAGCTGAGTCGCGTGCCGGTGATCGCCAGCCATTCCGGCATGCGCCACTTCACCCCAGGCTTCGAGCGCAACGCCAGCGATGACGTCGCCAAGGCGATCGCGGCGAAGGGCGGCGTGGTGCAACTCACTTTCGGCACCGGTTTCGTCAATCCCAAGGCCGCCGCCGACATGCAAGGCAGCTTCCGCGCGCGCGAGGACCTGCGCCTGCGCAATCTCGCCGCCAATGCCGCGGGCAAGCCGACCGAAGAAGAAGCCGAATTCTCCGCACGCTGGGAGCGCGAACATCCGTCGCCCAAGACCGACATTTCCGCGGTGATCGACCAGGTCGTCTATGCGGTCAAGCTGGTCGGCATCGACCATGTCGGCATCGGTTCCGATTTCGACGGCGTCGACGGCAACTTGCCGACGCAGCTGCAAAGCGTCGCCGACTACCCGAACCTGGTCGCGGGACTGCAGGCGCGCGGGCTGCGCGACGGCGACATCCGCAAGATCCTCGGCGGCAACCTGCTGCGCGTGTGGACGGCGGTGGAGAACGGCGCCAAACGCTGATCCGCAAAAAACAAAGCCCCGCGATCGCGGGGCTCCGTCTGTGCAGCGTATCGGCGCAATCAGGCCGACTTGGCTGCCTTCTTCGCGACCACCTTCTTGGCGGCAGCCTTCTTCACCGGCGCGGCGGCGGTGCCGGCTGCCTTGGTGACGGCCTTCGCGCTGCGGGCATTGCCGTAGCTGCTGCTGTAACGCTTGCCCTTGGCGGTCTTGCGGTCGCCCTTGCCCATCGTGTTTCTCCCGTTCTGTGGTGCCCGGAGACTCGACGTGCCCGCGGCGTGTGTGGAATGACCGGTGATTTTAGCGCGCTTCGGCCGCGCAGCACAGACCGGCGTCGTGGCGGCGGCTGGCGCGCAGGTTGGCCAGGTGCGCCGAGGCGACCAGCAGGCCACCCGTTCCCATCGCCAATACGTGCCAGATCAGCTGGTGGTGGAAGCGCGGGACCAGGATTCCGGTCCAGAGCACGGCGATGCCCAACGCCATGGTCGCGGGGATGTGGTGCCGGCGATGGCGACGCCACGACGACACCGTGCTGAGCAGGCCCACCACCGAAACGAACAGGACGAAGCCGATTTCGATGCGATCGCCGAACCAGGCTGCCGCGCCCAGCGTCGGGATCAGCGCCAGCACCAGCGGTGCGGCCAGGCAGTGGATCGCGCACAGAAACGAGCCGGTCGCACCGATGCGGTCGATCCAGCCGCGGCTGGCGTCATGACTTCTGGCAGTGGTGGCGTTCATTTACGAAACTATATAACATTCCATGTTGAAACTATATAACATTTCATTGACCCCATGAATGGTACCCCCATGCCCGGTTTCCCGCTGCGCCGCCATCTCGTCCTCGCCCTGTCCCTGGCCCTTGCCAGCCCGCTCTTGATGGCCCAGCAGGCCGCTCCGGCGGCAAACCCGGGACCTGCCGACCAGAACAATCCCCAGAACCCGGCCGACCCCCGCCATCACGACAAGAACGATCCCCACGCCGATGATCTCGGCCGGGTCGAAGTGACCGCCAGCCCGATCGGCAATCCGCTAGCCAAGCCAGTCTCGGTGCTGGCCGGCGAAAAGCTGGACGAGGCGCGTGCCGGCAACCTCGGCGACACCATCAGCACCATTCCCGGCGTGCAGAGTTCCAACTTCGGTGCCGGCGTCGGCCGCCCGGTGATCCGCGGCATGGACGGCCCGCGCGTGGCGGTGATGTCGAACGGCATGGCGACGCAGGACGTATCGACCGTCAGCCAGGACCACTCGCCGGCGGTGGAGCCCTTCCTCGCCGACCAGATCGAAGTGCTGAAGGGGCCGTCCACCTTGCTGTTTGGTTCGGGCGCGATCGGCGGCGCGGTGAACGTGGTCGATGGCCGCATTCCCGAAGCACCGATCGACAACGGCATCCAGGGCCGTACCGAGTTGCGCTACGACACGGGCAGCCACGGTAATACCGGGATGTTCCGCCTCGACGGCGGCAACAAGAATTTCGCGCTGCATGCCGATGGCGTGCGTCGCGATGACGGCGATTACGCCATTCCGCACGGCACCCAAGCCAATTCCTACGTGCGCACCGGCACCGGCTCGCTGGGCGCGTCGTGGCTGGGCGACTGGGGTTTCGTCGGCATCAACGCCTCGCGCTACCTCGACAACTACGGCAATCCCGGCGAACCGGGCGAACCCGGCGTGCTGGGCAGCGGCGTGCATCTGCAGATGCGCCAGGAGCGCTACGAATTGCGCGGCGGCCTGCCGAAGTTGTGGAATGGTGGCGGCCTGAAGTTCTCGTTCGCACACACCGACTACAACCATGTCGAATTCGAGGACGGCACGCCGGGCACGACTTTCTTCAAGAAGGCCAACGAAGGCCGCGTCGAAGGATCGTTCGATCTCGCCGGATGGAAGAGCGCGGTCGGCGTGCAGGCCAGCGACAGCAGCTTCCGCGCGATCGGCGAGGAAGCCTTCATCTCCCCCACCACCACGCATGCGGTCGGCGTGTTCGCAGTGGCCAAGCGCAGCTGGAAGCCGGTCGATGTCGAGCTGGGCGTGCGCGGCGACGACGTGCGTTCGCGCACGAGTGACGGCCTGTCCGCGAAGTTCCACCCGCTGAGCGCATCGATGGGCGCGAGCTGGAAATTCGCGCAGGGCTGGCGCCTCAACCTCAACCTCGACCACGCCGAACGCGCGCCGGCCGAGGAAGAACTGTTCGCCAACGGCCCGCACATCGCGACACTGGCGTTCGAGCGCGGCAGCCCCCTGTTGCGCCGCGAAGCCTCCAACCAGATCGATCTCGGCCTGAAGTATTTCTCGTCGCGTTTCGACATCTCCGGGAACATCTACGCCAATCGCGTCAACGGCTTCATCTACCTCGCCGATACCGGTGAAACGTGGTTCTGGGAAGGTGGCGACCGCGACCTGCCGGTGCGCCAGTGGACGCAGGCGAATGCGCGCTTCCGCGGCGCCGAAGCCGACGCCACCTGGCATCTCACCCCGGACAAGGACTATCGCCTGGACCTGCGCCTGTACGGCGACGTGGTGCGGGCAACCCTCGCGAACGGTGACAATCTGCCGCGTATCGCGCCTTCGCGCCTCGGTGCGCAACTGCACTTCGAACAGGGCGCGTGGCGCACGTCACTCGGTGCGGTGCGCGTGGATCGCCAGGATCGCGTGGCGCCCGGTGAAACCTCGACACCCGGCTACACCTCGGTTGACGCACATGCCGCCTATCACGTCGACGATGGCGGTTTGAGCTGGGAGATCTTCGCCGATGGCCGCAACCTGACCAACCAGGTCCAGCGCGTGCACACCTCGTTCCTCAAGGACGAAGTGGTGTTGCCCGGCCGCAGTTTCAGTATCGGCGTGCGCGCCTATTTCTGACCGCTGCAGGCCGCGCACAGGCCGTGCACTTCCAGCGTTTGCGCCTGCGGGCTGAATCCCAGCTCGCGGGCCTTGCTGTCGAGCAGTTCGACGATGGCCTGGTCCTCCAGTTCGACCGCGCTGTGGCAGCGACTGCAGATCAGGAACGGCACCGAGTGCTGCGCCGAATTCGGATGGTGGCAGGCAACGAAGGCGTTCACCGACTCCAGCTTGTGGATGAAGCCGTTGGCGAGCAGGAAATCGAGCGCGCGGTAGATGGTCGGCGGCGCGGCGGCACCGGGACCGTCGCCATCGCGGACCTTGTCGAGCAGGTCGTAGGCCTTGATCGGCTGGCCGGCATCGGCGATCAACGCCAGCACGCGCTCACGGATCGGCGTCAGCCGCAATCCGCGCTGGCTGCAGGCGTGCTGCACGGCAGCGATGAAGCTGCCGGCATCATCGACGTGATGCGAGGGATCGGTGCAGTCGTGGTGGTCGTGGCGGCCCATGGCGGAATGATGGGGCCGAACTGAGCCTTCCTCAAGCCGGCCTTCCTCAAGCCACCGGGATCTTCCCCAGCGCGGCGTCGATGCGGGTCAGGGCTTCGGCCTGGCCGCACAGATAGACGGTATGGCTGATGTCCGGGCTGACCTGGGTTCCGGTCACGGCGACGCGTAGCGGCTGCGCGACCTTACCCATGCCGACACCGCAGGTTTCGGCGACCTGGTGCAGCGCTTCGCCCACGGACGTGGCCGTCCATTCGGTGAGTGCCGCGAGACGGCGGCGCGCTTCTTGCAGCGCCGGACGTGCTTCCGGCTTGAGGTGCTTGGCGACCGCGGCATCGTCGTAGCGTTCCAGCGGCCCGAACCACACGCCCGATTTGTCCGCCATTTCCTTCAGCGTCTGTACGCGCTCGCGCAGCGCAACCACGACGTCGGCTGGCTTCGGTCCTTTCGCGAGGTCGTAGCCCGCCTGCTGCAGATGCCAGACCAGATGCTGGGCAACGGCTTCGGGATCGTCGTTCTTCAGGTATTGCTGGTTGAGCCAGCCGAGCTTGGCCATGTCGAGGCGCGCGGCCTTGGCGTTGACGTCCTTGAGTTCGAACAAGGCGATGAGTTCGGCGATCGAGAAGATCTCCTGGTCGCCATGCGACCAGCCGAGGCGCACGAGGTAGTTGAGCAACGCGTGCGGCAGGTAGCCGGCATCGCGGTATTGCATCACGTCGGCGGCGCCAGTGCGCTTGCTGAGCTTGGCGCCCTGCTCGTCGAGGATCATCGGCAGGTGGGCGAAACGTGGCGGTTCCGTGCCGAGCGCACGATAGATGTTGATCTGGCGCGGCGTGTTGTTGACGTGGTCGTCACCGCGCACCACGTCGGTGATGCCCATGTCGAGATCGTCGACCACCACCGCGAAGTTGTAGGTCGGATAGCCGTCGCTACGGAAGATCACCAGGTCGTCCAGCTCGGTGTTCTGCCATTCGATGCGGCCCTTGACCAGGTCGTCGAACACCACGCTGCCCTCGCGCGGATTGCGGAAGCGGATCACCCGATTGGGATCGTCGCGGAATTCTGCCTTCTCATCGCGATAGCGACCGCTGTAGCGCGGCTTCTCGCCGGCGGCCATCGCCGCCTCGCGCATCGCTTCGAGTTCTTCCTTGGTTTCGTAGGCGTAATAGGCGGTACCGGCCGCGACCATCTGCTCCGCCACTTCACGATAACGCGCGAGGCGATCCGTCTGGTAGATCGGACCTTCGTCGTAGCCCAATCCGAGCCAGTCCATCGCTTCGAGGATGGCGTCGATCGCGGCCTGGGTGCTGCGTTCGCGATCGGTGTCCTCGATGCGCAGGACGAACTGGCCATCGGAATGGCGCGAGGCCAGCCAGCAATACAACGCGGTGCGCGCACCGCCGATGTGGAGGTAGCCGGTGGGACTGGGAGCGAAACGGGTACGGACGGTCATGGGTGTATTTTAGCGCGATGACCACGCTGTTCATCTCCGACCTCCATCTCGATCCCGAGCGCCCCGACATCACTGCGCTGTTCGGCGAATTCATCGACGGCGAAGCGCGCGGCGCCGAGGCGCTCTACGTCCTCGGCGATCTCTTCGAGGCCTGGGTCGGCGACGACGATCCCTCCTCGGCCGGCGCGTTCGTCGCGACCAAGTTGCAGGAGCTGCATGCCAGCGGAGTCCCGGTGTCCTTCATCCGCGGCAATCGCGATTTCCTCGTCGGCGACGATTACGCACACCGCGCCGACATGGCGATCCTGCCCGATCCCGCGGTGATCGATCTCCATGGCGAACCAACCCTGCTGCTCCACGGCGACCTGCTGTGCACCGACGACAGCGCCTACCAGCAGTTCCGCGCCCAGACCCGCGATCCGCGCTGGCAGGCGCAATTCCTCGCGCAACCGCTGCCGGCACGCCTCGCCTTCGCGGCGCAGGCGCGCGCGGCGAGCAAGGCGCGTTATGGCGAACTGGTTTCAAGCGGCATGGCAGAAACCATCGGCGACGTTTCTCCGTCGACCGTGCAGGAATGGTTCAAGCGCTATGGCATCCGCCGCATGATCCACGGCCACACCCATCGTCCGGCGATCCACGACGAAGGTGGTGGCAACAGTCGCATCGTCCTCGGCGACTGGTACGAACAGGGCTCGGTGCTGCGGGTCGATCGCGACGGCATCCGCCTGGACGCGCTGCCACTCGCGAAGTAATCAGTCCGCCGCCGCGAGCAGACTCTCGAGTTCCTCTGGATCGAAACCGGCCTGCGTCCGCGCCTCGATATTGAACGGCTTGTGCAGCACGCCGCTGGCGTATTCCTTCAGCAGTTCGCGAAACCGTGCCCGCGGCTCGACGCCCGCGCGCTCGCAATGCCAGCGATACCAGCGCGATCCCGCGGCCACGTGCGCGATTTCTTCCCGCAGGATGACTTCGAGGATATCGGCGGTTTCATCGTCGCCAAGCGAACGCAACTTCACGATCATGCCCGGCGTCACGTCGAGCCCGCGCGCTTCCAGCACGCGCGGCACCAGCGCCATCCGCGCCAGGCCGTCGTGCGCGGTCTTCTCCGCCATTTCCCACAGTCCGTTGTGGGCGTCGAAATCGCCGTAGTCGTGGCCGAATGACTGCAAGCGTTCGCGCAACATCATGAAATGACGCGCTTCGTCGTCGGCGACCATCACCCAATCGGCGTAATACTCCGCAGGCATGCCACGGAAACGATGGATTGCATCGCATGCGAGATCGATCGCATTGAATTCGATATGGGCGACGGCGTGGATGAAGGCAGCGCGTCCTTCCGTCGATCCGAAACCGCGACGCGGCAGGTCGCGCGGATGCACCAGCTTCGGCGTGGCCGGACGCCCCGGCATCGTGATCGCCTGCGGTGGCGGCGATGTCTCGTCCGCCGCAAATTCGCCAGCGCGGAAGGCCGCCGCCAGCGCGCGTGCGGTATTCGGCTTTCCCGCGATGTCGCCGCAATCGAGGACTGCCTTCGCTGCGGCGTGGAGATCGCCCATGGCGCGAGGCTCAGGCCCGGCGCTTGGCCTTGGCCTCGTCGGAGCGCTGCGTCTGCAGCGCCTCGAAATATCCGTCGGCGACGCCAGTGACGTATTCGCCGCTGAAGCACGAGGTGTCGAAATGCATGCCCATGTTCTTGGGTCCGGCCACCGCCGCCTCGAGATCCTCGAGATCCTGGTAGACCAGCCAGTCGCAGCCGATCAGTTCCTCGACTTCCTTCTCGCTGCGTCCGTGCGCGATCAGTTCTTCCGGATTCGGCATGTCGATGCCGTAGATGTTCGGATAGCGCACCGGCGGCGCGGCGGAGGCGAGATAGACCTTCTTGGCGCCGGCATCGCGCGCCATCTGCACGATCTGCTGCGAGGTGGTGCCGCGCACGATGGAATCGTCGACCAAGAGAACGACACGGTCCTTGAATTCCAGCGGGATCGGGTTGAGCTTGCGGCGCACCGACTTCTGGCGCTCGCCCTGTCCCGGCATAATGAAGGTGCGGCCGACGTAGCGATTCTTGATGAAGCCTTCGCGATACTTCACGCCGAGCACGTGGGCGATTTCCAGTGCGGCATCGCGACTGGTGTCGGGAATCGGAATCACCACGTCGATGCCATGATCCGGGCGCACGCGCAAAATCTTCTCGCCCAGCGACACGCCCATGCGCATGCGCGCCTTGTGCACCGAGATGTTGTCCATCATCGAGTCGGGGCGCGCGAAATACACGTATTCGAACACGCACGGGCGCGCCAGCACATCCTTGGCCACCACGCGCGCGTGGAGTTTGCCATCCTGGGTGATCACCACCGCCTCGCCCGGCGCGACATCGCGCACGCGTTCGAAACCGGCAAGATCAAGCGCCACCGATTCCGATGCCACCGCATACTCGGCGCCGGTCGCGGATTCGCGCTTGCCGATCACCAGCGGGCGAATGGCGTTGGGATCCCGGAACGCAACGAGGCCGAGTTCCATCACCATGCAGACCACGGCGTAGCCGCCCTTGGCACGCCGCATCACGCCTTCCACGGCGCGTAGCGCGGACTCCGGCGACAACCCGTCCTGTGCATCCAGCTCGTGCGCGAATACGTTGAGCAGCACTTCGGAATCCGAGGTGGTGTTGAGGCCGCGGCGATCCTGTTCGATCACTTCGTGGCGCAGCGCTTCGGTATTGATCAGGTTGCCGTTGTGCGCCAGCGCGATGCCGTAGGGCGCATTGACGTAGAACGGTTGCGCCTCGTCGCTGCCTTCGCTGCCCGCGGTCGGATAGCGGCAATGGGCGATGCCCATGCGACCGTGCAACTGCGCCATCGAGGCGGCATCGAAGACATCGCTGACCAGGCCCTTGCCCTTCTCGACCCGCAGTACGTTGCCATTGCTGGTGGCGATGCCGGCCGCGTCCTGTCCGCGATGCTGCAGCACCGTCAGGCCGTCATACAGTTGCGCCGCGACGTCCTGCGTCCCGACGATGCCCATGATTCCGCACATTTTCTCTTTCCTCAGGGGCTGGGACGGACGATTCCGCTCACACCAAGTGTGGCCTGCGCACGCGTTTTCAACGCGTTGGCCGCATCGCGACCGACCACGGGACCGAGGCGGACGCGCGTCAGCACGCCCTTGTCGGTCTTGACGGTATCGGTGGTGGCGCTGAACCCGGCCGCACGCGCCTTGTCGCGCAACGCGGTGGCTTCGGCGGCATTGGCGAAAGCGCCGAGCTGCACCGCGAACCCGGTGCCGGACGCTGCCGGCTTGTCGGCGGGTTTCGGCTCGGGCTTGGGCTGATCGTGCTTGCTCGTATCGGGCTTCGGCGCCGTCGGCGTGTCCTGGTGCTGGGCAACGACCGGCTTGGGCTCCGTCGACTGCGCGGGTTTCGCCGGCTTCGTCGCGGTGGTCGCCTTGTCAGGCTTGGCAACCGGTGGTGCGGGCTTCGGCGCTTCAACCGGCTTGTCCGCCGGTTTGCTGCTGGCGATCGGCGCAGTAGCAATGGCCGGCGTCGGTGCAACATTCGAGGTCGACGCGGTGGCGGTCGGTGCCGGCGCTTGCGTTGCATTGGCATCGAGCGCGATCACCTGCGCCTTCACCTGCGGATTCAACTGCACTGCCTGCACGCGCGCGACTTCCGCGGCCTCGCGGGTCGGGTATGGCCCGATGCGCACGCGCCAGGCATCACGGCCCGCCAGCGACACCTTCTCGCTGTAGCCATGCAGCTTGATTCCGGTCACCGCCTGCACCACGCGATCGGCATCGCCGCTGCTGCCATAGCTGCCGAAACTGACGGCGTAATCGCCGGCTGCGGTCGTCGGCGACGGTTTGGCATCAGTCGTCGCCGTTGCGGCGTTCGGTGCCGGCGTCGTGGTGGCTGCGGTCGCGGTCGCCGGAGTGTCGACATTGGCCTGCGCTGCCGGCATGCCGGTCGCGCCATTGGCACCCACGGCGCCAGGCACGTCGAGCGGCAATTCCTGGGTCTTGACCGTCGCGTCGGGCGCTTTCGGCGAATCCAGCGGCACGTCGGACACGCCGCTGTCGGGCGCGGGCCCCTTGACCAGCATGGGCAGGAAGATGACCGCCAATGCGATCAGGACGGCGGCGCCCCAGAGGCGCTGTTTCACGGGACGATCCATTCGGCGCGCGGGCTCGCAGCGAGTTTCCGCCAATTATACCGGTGCCGGCCCATCGACTTCCCGGCAGCCCGCTGAACGCAGCGCGTGCAGGGCCGCTTCGACGGTGTGGAAGGAACCGAATACCAGCACCCGATCGCCCGGCACGGCGACGGATTGCACGTGGCGCAAGGCCCCGGCGACATCGGCATGGCGCGTTGCGCCAGCCAGATTCAATCGTGCGGCCAACGCATCCGCATCCTGTGCACGGCCTTCGACATCCAGGCCCGCCAGATGCCACTGGTCGATCAACGGCGCAAGCGCCCTGGTCACGCCCTCCACATCCTTGTCGGCGAGCGCGGCATAGACGGCATGGACACGCCCCCGTTTCGGTTGGTTCTCCAACCATTCTGCCAACGCCTGCGCGGCCTGCGGGTTGTGGCCGACATCGAGCCGGTATTCGACGCCCGCGCAATCCAGTGGCTGCAGGCGACCGGGCACGCGCGCCGAAGCGATGCCTTCTGCCCACGCCTCTTCTGGAATCTCCAGCGGCGACGCCCGTAACGCGGTGATCGCGACCGCGGCGTTGCGCAACTGCACCGGCGCGACCAGGTCGGGCATCGGCAAGTCGAGGATGAAGCCGGGTTCGCGCCATTGCCAACCGTCGCCATCGGCGACGCGATCGACAAAGAAATCGCAACCCATCCGCAGCGCCGATGCACCGATCGCGTAGGCGCGCCGCAACACGCTCGAAGGTGGTTCGTCATCGCCCAGCACCAGCGGCTTCCATGCGCGTGCGATGCCGGCCTTCTCGACGCCGATGTCCTCGCGGTCCTCGCCCAGCCATTCCATGTGGTCGAGATCGACGGTGGTGATGACGGCGACGTCGGGGTCGACGATGTTCACCGCATCCAGTCGCCCGCCGAGGCCAACTTCGAGGATGGCGAGATCGAGTTGCGCTCGTGCGAACAACCACAGCGCCGCCAGCGTGCCCGCTTCGAAATAGGTCAGGGAGATCTCGCCGCGTGCGGCCTCGACCGCCTCGAATGCGGCGACCAGATCGTCATCGCCGGCATCGGCGCCATCGATGCGCACGCGCTCGTTGTAGCGCAACAGGTGCGGCGAAGTATAGGCGCCGACGCGCAGGCCCGCGGCGCGCGCGATCGCCTCGATGAAGGCGACGGTCGATCCCTTGCCGTTGGTGCCACCGACGGTGATCACGCAACCCGCCGGTTTCGCCAGCCGCATGCGCTCGGCAACCGCACGCACGCGTTCGAGGCCGAGTTCGATGGCGGTGGGATGCTGGCGCTGCAAGCGCGCCAGCCAGTCCTGCAGGGAATCACTCATGCACACATTATCGGGGCTGCGGTGGGTCGTGAGCGAATTCGCCGCTATAGTCCGCCTTCCCCCATCCGCGGAACCCGCCATGTCGATCGCCACCGGAACCTTCGTCCTGCAGATGAAAATGGAACCAGGACTCGATCTCGGCGACGGCGCGCAGACCGGCAGCTTCCGTTTCGACAAGCAGTTCAGCGGCGCGCTCGAAGCCACCAGCGTGGTGCAGATGATTTCCGCCGGCAATCCGGCAAGCGGATCGGCCGCCTATGTCGCGATCGAACGCATCGCCGGCACGCTCGATGGCCGCAGCGGCAGCTTCATGACCTGCCATCGCGGGATCATGGATGGCGGCGCTGTTTCGCTCGAGGTCGATATCGTGCCGGGATCGGGCAGCGAAGGGTTCGAAGGCATTCGCGGCAAGATGACGATCCGCATCGACGCCGGCGTGCACCACTACGAGCTGGATTATTCGCTGTAAGCCGAACCCGCCGGCTCAATTGCCGGCGCGCACCGCGAAATCGCCACGGACGTTGCGGCTCTTGCCGGCGTCGAAGCGCAGCGCGACGCGATCGCCGGCCTTCAACGGTTTCTTCGGATCCATCAGCATCAGGTGCAGGCCACCGGGCTTGAGCTCGACGCTGCCATGCGCCGGCAGCACCAGCTGCGGTAATTCGCGCATCCGGCTGATTCCGTTCACCAACGTGCTCTCGTGGAGGCTGGCGCTGCCATAGGCCTCGCTGGAGACACCAGTGACGGTAACTGCTGCATCGCAGGGGTTGTCGATCCGGGCGAAGCCCGCATGCATCGGCATGCCACCCGGCATCAGGCGGATCCAGGCATCGCGCACCACCGGCACGCAGGCATCGGGCTTGTTGCGCGCGAACGCGGGCAGCGCGGCGCAGGCGAGGATGGCGGCAAGGATCAGGCGACGGGTCTTCATCCGCCTATGATACGTGCCTGACCTGTACGGATCGCTTCCATGCTCGAGCACCACGACACCGCCACCATCCGCACCATCACGTTCAAGCGTGCGCCGGTCAACGCGCTGAATCCGGAATTGTGCGAAACGCTGGTCACGGCCTTCGTGCAGGCCGTCGCCGATGGTTGCGACGGCATCGTGCTGGCCGGCGGCGAGAAAGTGTTCTCGGCCGGGCTCGACGTCCCGCACCTGATGTCGCTCGGCAAGGATCGCACCGCTCTGCATGCCGCCTGGGAATCGTTCTTCGCCGCCGCGCGCGCGATCGCCGAATGCCCGATTCCGGTTGTCGCCGCCATCACCGGCCATTCGCCGGCGGGCGGCTGCGTGCTGGCGCTGTGCTGCGACCATCGCGTCATGGCGCGCGGACCGTTCCAGATCGGTCTCAACGAAACCCAGGTCGGCATCGCGGTGCCGGAAGGCATCCAGCGCCTGATGCGTCGCGCCGTCGGCCGCCATCGTGCGGAACAACTGCTGATGCGCGGCGCGATGGTGGATGCCGAGACGGCATTGGCGATCGGGCTGGTGGACGAACTCGCCGCGCACGGCGAAGTCGTCGCTGCCGCGCACGCCTGGCTGTCCAGCCTACAAGGATTGCCGCGCACGCCGATGTTGCGCACGCGTGCGATCGCGCGCGCCGATCTGGCCGAAGCGCTATCGCCGCAACATGTCGATCTCAACGCGATGCTCGATCTCTGGGAACACCCGGACGCGCAAACCGCGCTCAAGGCGCTGATGGCGAAGCTCGGAAAGTAAAGCGAGAGTAACGCTCCGCCGTCAGTCGTCGCCGGTTGCGACCGGGCGTGCGTCGTCGCTGATCCAGCCGCTCCACGATCCGGTATAGAGCTTGGCCCCGACCAGCCCGGCATGCGCCATCGCCAGCAGGTTGTGGGCGGCGGTGACGCCGGAACCGCACATCGACACCAGGTCGGACGGCGTGCGTCCCGACAGCAGTTCGCCGAACTCGGCGAACAATTCCTGCGGCGACTTGAATCGGCCATCGGCAGCGAGATTGCGCGCGAACGGACGATTCACCGCGCCGGGCACGTGCCCCGCCTTGCGGTCCAGCGGCTCGACATCGCCACGGAATCGTTCGGCCGCGCGCGCATCCACCAGCAAGCCGCCGTGCGCGAGATGCGCGATGACATCGTCGTGCGAGAAGAGCAACGAGCGATTGAACGTCGCCGGATACGATGCGGCAGTGCGGACCCCCGGTAATTCCGTGGTCACCGGATAGCCCAGTGCATTCCAGCGGGCGAATCCGCCGTCGAGCACCGCGACACCCTGGTGGCCCAGCGTTCGCAGCAACCACCACGCGCGCGCCGCGAACATGCCCTGGTCGGCGTCGTAGACCACCACTTGCGTGTCCGGCGTGATACCCCACGCGCCCAGCGTATGCGCGAAGTCATCGTCGCGCGGCCACGGATGGCGGCCCTCGCCCTGCACGCGCATGTCGGAGAGGTCGCGCTCGAGATCGGCGTAACGCGCACCGGGAATGTGTCCCTGGCGGTACATCGCTTCGCCGGCGGCACGATCCGCCAGGTTCACGCGCGCATCGAGCACGACCCACGACGGATCATCGAGATGCTGCAACAGGGTTTCGCAATCGATCAGCGTCGTGAACATCAGGCTTGCTCCAGTCTGAGCCGCAAATCGTCCAGCATCATCGCGCTCGCACCCCAGATGCGATGCGGCGACACCGACCGCGGCAGTCGGTATTCGAGGACATGGCGGACGTCATCGCCCATCGTCATCTCCACCTGCCCGAGGTTGGACGGATCGCGCAGTGCGGACAGCGACACCTCGAAAGCGTCGGCGACCTCGCGCGGATCGGGACGGGAGACATAGACGGGATCGAGCCAGGCAACGATCGGCGTCACCCGGAACCCGCTGACCGTCGCCAGCGGATCGAGCGTGCCCAGCGGATGGACCAGCGTCGCCGGGATGTCGAGCTCCTCGCGGGTTTCACGCAAGGCCACCGCGATCGCATCGGCATCATCGGGATCCTGCGCGCCGCCGGGAAACGCGACCTGGCCGCCGTGATGGCGCAAACCGCCATTGCGCAGCGTGAGCAGCACTTTCCAGCCATCGGCACGCGGCACCAGGCCGATCAACACCGCCGCTTCGCGAAAGCGTTCGATGCCGAACCACGCGCGCATCAGCGGTGCATTCGCGCCCTCGCCCATCGGCAAGGCATCGAGCGGATGCAGCACGCGACGCAACCGTCGCAACAACGCATCGCTGCCCGCATCGAAATTCATGCGCGATCCGCTGCGCGCGCCGGGATCAGCACATCGATCACGTGCAGGCGGAGCTGCGGCGACATCACGCCCCAGGCCGCGATCTCGTCGAGCGTACGCAGGCAGCCTTCGCACAACCCGTCATCGCCCATCTCGCACACGTTGACGCAGGGCGACAGGATTGGCAGGGGCAGCGCGGCATTCATCCCGTCATTCTCCCATCCCGCCCCCACAAACGAAAACGCCGGCACGAGGCCGGCGTTTCCAGGGTGTTGCAACGTCGATTACTTGACGCTGTTGAGCTTGACGTCGAACTGCACGGCGGCATTCGGCGGCATGCCGGTGCGCGGATCGGCACCGAAAGCCTTGCCCGGCGGCAGGGTGATTTCCCACTGCGAACCGGCCGGCATCTGGGTGATGGCTTCACGCAGGCCTTCGACCTGCACTTCGCTTAGCTTCATCGCCGGTGCGTCTTCCAGCTTGGCATCGGCCGGACGCTCGCCCATGAAGAACGGGCCAGCGAAGGCGACGGAGATGGTGCTGCCCAGCGCCGGACGCGCGCCGGTGCCGGCGGTGACGACCTTGTACTGGACGCCCGACGGCAGCGTCTTGACGCCCGGCTTCGCCTTGTTGGCGGCCAGGAACTGGTTGCTCTTGGTCAGGTTGGCGGCAGCGGCCTTGTCGTAGTCGGCCTTGGCCTGCTGCGCACGGGCCTGCTGGCGGCGCTGGAAGGCTTCCATCACCGGCTTGGCCTGGGCTTCCGCGAGCGCGGGATCCTTCTTGGCGTAAGCGTCCTGGACGCCCTTGATCGCCGAGTTGATGTCGATCTGCTCGCCAGCTTCCTGGACCTGCTGCAGCTGGCCACCGAGCTGATATCCGAAGATATAGCTGAGCTTGCCCTTTTCGCTGGTCATGTCCTGGGCGCTGGCTGCCCCGGCCGTCATCGTCAAGGCCGCAAGAACGGCGGCCAGGGTACGCATCTTCATCGAAACAACACTCCTTGGATGGTCTGGCGTCCCGACGGACGTCAGGAAGCGCGGGGTAGCATAATCGCCTACGGCCTGAACCGCGACTGTGGATGGACAGCGCGAATGGCCGAAAAGTTCCCATTCAGTCCTGCAGACCCCGCCCCATGACCACTTCCCCCCTCCTGATCGCCGACCAGGACTCGATTCGCCTGATCCGGATCGACCGCCCAGACAAGCTCAACGCGTTGAATTCCGCCACGATTTCCGCGCTGGACGCGGCTTTCGCCGAGGCGATCGCCGATTCCGCGGTCCGGGTGATCGTGCTGACCGGATCGGGCGCCAAGGCCTTCGTGGCCGGCGCCGACATCTCCGAAATGAATGGCCTGACCCCGACCGAGGGCCGCGACTTCTCGCTGCGCGGGACGCGGATGATGCGCCGGATCGAACGCGCGCCCAAGCCGGTCATCGCGATGGTGAATGGTTTTGCCCTGGGCGGCGGCCTGGAACTGGCGATGAGCTGCCACCTGCGCATCGCCGCCGACAGTGCCAAGGTCGGGCAGCCGGAAATCAATCTCGGTCTGATCCCCGGCTTCGGCGGCAGCCAACGCCTGCTGCGACTGGCCGGTCGCGCGGCGACGCTCGAACTGTGCCTGACCGGCGCACCGATCACCGCCGAACGCGCGTTGCAACTCGGCATCGTCAATCGCGTGGTGCCGGCGACCGAACTCGAAGCCGAGACGATGAAGCTGGCGCAGCAACTGGCGAAGGCGGCACCGCTGGCGCTGCGCGGCATGCTCGACTGCGTGAACATCGGCCAGGACTGCGGATTGGAAGAAGGTCTCGAATACGAATCGGCGCAATTCGGACTGGTGTTCTCCACCGACGACATGCGCGAAGGCACATCGGCCTTCCTGGAAAAGCGCGCCGCGGAGTTCAAGGGCCGCTGATTCCATGGAAGACGCACGCGTGCATGAGGTGGTCGCCGCGTTGCAGCGGGGCGATGTCGATGCCGCGCTGGAATCGGGGCTGATGGAATTCACCGGCAACGACCTCGATCAGGCTGGTGTGTCGAGCGACGAGCGCGAACGCATCCTCGCGGCCATGGCGAAACTGCGTTTCGCCTGGGACGCGCGCGAACGCTACCGCGCGCGCCAGCAGCGACTGGACGAACGCACACACAAGCGCGAGGCACGGCGCACCCAGGCACCCACCGGCGATGGCGCGGCGAAACCCGCCCTGCCCACCGCCGCGGCGAATGCATTGGCGAAAGCGCTCGCGCGCGCAAAAGGAAAGTGAAGCGATGGCGCAGATGACGCGTGCCGAGATCCGCGAAGCGTTCGAACGCTGGCGGCAGCTTGACCCCGAACCGAAGACCGAACTGCTCTACCAGACCTCGTTCCAGTTGCTGGTGGCGGTGGTGCTGTCGGCGCAAAGCACCGATGCCGGCGTCAATCGCGCCACGCGCACGCTGTTCAAGGCGGCGCCGACGCCGAAGAAAATGGTCGCGCTGGGCGTGGACGGGGTGAAAACGCATATCGCCTCGCTCGGCCTGTACAACGCCAAGGCCGCGAACGTGGTCGCGCTGTCGCAGCTGTTGATCGAACGGCACGACGGCGAGGTACCAGCGGATCGCGACGCGCTGGAAGCGTTGCCGGGCGTCGGCCGCAAGACCGCCAACGTGGTGATGAACGTCGTCTTCGGCGAACCGACGATGGCGGTGGACACGCACATCTTCCGCGTCGCCAATCGCACCGGCATGGCGCCGGGCAAGACGCCGCTCGCGGTGGAACTGGGCTTGCTCAAGCGCGTGCCCGCGGAGTTCATGGCGCATGCCCACCACTGGCTGATCCTGCACGGGCGCTATGTCTGCGTCGCACGCACGCCGAAATGCCCGCAGTGCGCGATCCGCGATCTCTGCAAGTTCAAGGACAAGACCCCGCCGGGTTGAGCAAAAGAAAACGGCGGCACATGGCCGCCGTTTTCCTTCCCCGTGTATCAACCCGGATCGATTACCACTTGATCTCGGTGAAGACGCCGAACTCGTCGGCCTTGGCATCGGTCTTCTGGCCGTCCTTGATGTCTTCGTGCTTGTAGACCGCGGCAACCTTCACGCCCTTGGTCAGCACGTAGTCGACGCCGAAGTTGTAGTACTTGTCCTTCAGGCCCGGATCCAGCCAGCGGCTGACGTCGGACTGGTCATAGCGACCGAACAGCGACACCTTGTCGGTGAAGTTGACGTTGCCGAACAGCGACCAGCCGCGGGCGCGATCGCCAACGTAGGTCTTGAGGTTGGACGGCACGGTCGGGTTGTAGACCGGCAGGCCATAGCCACCCACCGTCGCCGGCGGCACGGCGGCGCCGAGCAGCACGCGGTTCCAGTTGTTGGCGGCGAAGTATTCGCCACCGACGCGGAAGCGGCTGTTGCCGTAGGACACCAGGCCATCCAGGCGGTTGGCGCTGTGTTCGGCCGGCGTGCTGGACGGATACGCTTCCTTGCCGAGCTTGCCGTGGTAGCCGCCAACGGCGATGTTCAGGCCTTCGATCGGCGTCACGCCGACGCGCGCTTCAAGATCGACGCCCTTGCTGCGGCTCGGATTCTTGTAACCGCCACCGTTCACCGCCGACACGGCGTAGTTGAACATGCTGTTGTTGAAGGTACCGAACACATGCAGGCCCCAATCCGACGAGGTGCCCGTCTTCAGGCGGTCGGCCAGGGTGTTTTCGACATAGCGGTAGCCATAGTTGCTTTCGGCGTACGGCACCCACGGCAGGTCGGCCGCACCCAGGCGCACGGTGAAGGCATCGTTGTACTTGCCCTGCACGTAGGCCTTCTTGATGTAGAGCTCGGTCGCACCGACGGCGCTGCTGTACTGGAAGTCGGTGGTGAGGTTCGCCGAGTAGGTGTCGTTGAACTTGTGGTTGATGCCGATGTAGGCGCGCTTGACGTCGAAGCCGAAGCCATTCGTGCCGGCCTTCTTGACGCCGTGGTCCTTGATGGCCTGGCTGGTCAGGTCGGCGAAAACGGTGCCGGTGACGCTGGTGTCGTTGACCAGCTTCTCGAGCTTGTCGGTCTTGGCCGTGCTCTTGGCGACGTCTTCATTGGTCTTGGCCTGCTGCGTGTTGACCTCGGACTGCGCGTCGGTGCGCTCTTCCAGGTTCGCCAGCTTTTCCTGCATCGCGGCGAGCTGCGCCTTCAGCGCATCGATTTCGGCGCGGTCGGACGAGGTTGCCGGCGCGACGGCTTCAGCGGCAACCGGAGCGGCGGCCTTCTTCTTCACCGCGTGGCGCTTGCTCGAATGCTTCGTGCGCGGATCGGGGTCGGCATGGGCCGCGGTGGCCGCGCCGAAGAGACTGACGGCGATCATCGCCGCGAGCAGGTTGGTACGCATGGACAGCTTCCTCATTGGGGAGATTGGCGAATGGCGTGCGCCGCGGCGGTGCGCCGGTTCGGCGAGCGGTGTTAAGAATCCGTCACTGTTGTGACAAATTTGAGTCAAAAACGGAATGGATGTTTTTTCATGTCGTCATGCTTAAAACCTGCGCGCGGCATCACGTTGTCATCCAGATGAAATATTCGCGACGCGCGGCTGTCATCTTTTCAACATGGAATCGTCTCGCCCGATCTCTGCAACTTCGGCTGCACTCATCTCAGATCCAATCCCAAAGGGAGCTTCCGTGAAATTCACCTCGCAAGTCCGCCTGGCCGCTGGCCTGGCCATCGCCACCTGCGCTTTCTCCGCGCAGGCCACCGACGTCACCGGCGCCGGTTCCAGCTTCGTCTACCCGGTCCTGTCGAAGTGGTCGGCTGCCTACGCGCAGTCCACCAACAACAAGATCAACTACCAGTCGATCGGCTCCGGCGGCGGCATCGCCCAGATCAAGGCCGGCACCGTCGATTTCGGCGCCTCCGACAAGCCGCTCACCGCGGCCGAGCTGCGCCAGTTCGGTTTCGTCCAGTTCCCGGTCGTGGTCGGCGGCATCGTGCCGGTCGTGCACATCCCGGGCGTCAAGGCCGGCGCGATGAAGCTTGACGGCGCCGTGCTCGCCGACATCTTCATGGGCAAGATCACCAAGTGGAACGATCCGGCGATCGTCGCCCTCAACGGCGGCCTCGAACTGCCCGACATGAAGATCACCGTGGTCCACCGCTCCGATGGTTCGGGCACCTCGTTCAACTTCACCAACTACCTGTCCAAGGTCGATGCCGACTGGAAGGGCAAGATCGGCGAAGGCACCACCGTCAACTGGCCGACCGGCATCGGCGGCAAGGGCAACGAAGGCGTCGCCGCCTACGTGAAGCAGGTCAACGGCGGCATCGGCTACGTCGAATACGCTTACGCGCTGCAGAACAAGCTGTCCTTCACCCGCATGAAGAACGCCGCCGGCAACTGGGTGCAGCCGCGCGCCTCGACCTTCTCGGCCGCTGCCGACACCGCAGACTGGAATTCGGCCCCGGACTTCAACGTCATCATGACGAATGCCAAGGGTGGCGAAGCCTGGCCGATCACCGCGACGACCTGGGTGATCATGTACAAGAAGCCGAAGCGCGCCGCGCAGTCCAAGACCGCGATCGATTTCTTCAAGTGGGCGCTGGAGAACGGCCAGTCGCAGGCCGAGTCGCTGGCCTACGTGCCGCTGCCGGACTCGCTGGCCAAGAAGATCGAGGCCTACTGGGCGCAGAACATCAAGTAAGGCTGCCATTGCCTGCTTGAACCCGGGGCGCGGTCCGCAAGGTCCGCGCCTTTTCCATGCCTTTCATGACAGTCGACTGACCACAGTCACCGCATTGTCACAATCCGGCGGTTTCATATCCGGACTCGACCCCACCGGAGTCTCCGATGCGCCCTGCCCTGCGCCTGACCCTTCTCGCCGCCGCCCTCGTGGCCGTGGCCGCCTGCAAGCCGAACGCTCCGGCCAACGGCGCCAATGCCCCGGGCAACGACGCCGCGGATTCGGCCGCCAAGGTCCAGGCCGGCGTCACCGGCGCGGGCGCCAGCTTCGTGTATCCGCTGATGTCGAAGTGGGCCGCCGATTACGCCAAGGCCAACGGCGGCCGCATCAATTACCAGTCGATCGGTTCCGGTGGCGGCATCGCCCAGATCAAGGCCGGCACCGTGGCCTTCGGCTCTTCCGACAAGCCGCTGCCGCCGGAAGAACTCGCGGCTTCCGGCCTTGCCCAATTCCCCGATGCGATCGGCGGCGTGGTGCCGGTGGTCAATCTTGATGGCGTCGATGCCGGCAAGCTCAAGCTGACCGGCGCACTGCTGGGCGACATCTTCCTCGGCAAGATCACCATGTGGAACGATCCGGCGATCGCCAAGGTCAACGAAGGCGTGGCGCTGCCCACCGTCAAGATCAACCTGGTGCATCGTTCCGACGGTTCCGGCACCACCTTCAACTTCACCAACTACCTCTCCAAGGTCAATCCGGAGTGGAAAACCAAGATCGGTGAAGGGACCACGGTCAACTGGACGGGCGGCATCGGCGGCAAGGGCAACGAAGGCGTGTCGGCCTACGTCAAGCAGCTCAAGGGCTCGCTCGGCTACGTCGAACTGTCCTACGCGCTGCAGAACAAGATGGCCCACGTTCAATTGCAGAACGCCGCCGGCAACTGGGTGCAGCCGAGCGCGGAAACCTTCGCCGCCGCCGCGACCAGCGCCGACTGGAAGAACGCCAAGGACTTCAACCTGGTGATCACCAACGCATCGGGTGCGCAGGCGTGGCCGATCACCGCGACCAACTTCATCCTGATGCAGAAGGCACCGAAGAATCCCGCCGACCGCAAGGCCGCGCTCGACTTCTTCAAGTGGGCGTTCGAGCACGGCCAGGACCAGGCGAAGGCGCTCGACTACGTGCCGCTGCCGCCGGAACTGGTGCAGCAGATCGAAGCGTACTGGGCTGAGAACTTCAAGTAAGCGCGAATGAACTCGACCGCGATGAGCTCACCATCCGCCAGCCCGGCGACGACGGGCAGCCGGGACGTCATCGACGCCCGCAACGACAAACTGTTCCGCTGGCTGCTGACCGCGATGGCGGTGTTCGTGCTGCTGACGCTGGCCGGCGCCGCGCTGTCGATGCTGTGGGGCGGCCGCGCGGTGCTGCAATCGCACGGCGTCGAATTCTTCACCACCACCGCGTGGGATCCGCCTGCTGGCAAGTTCGGCGCGCTGGTGCCGATCTACGGAACCATCGTCACCGCCATCATCGCGATGCTGATCGCGGTGCCGGTGAGCTTCGGCATCGCCTTCTTCCTCACCGAAGTCGCGCCGCGCAAATTGCGCACACCGATCGGCCTCGCCATCGAACTGCTCGCCGGCATTCCCTCGATCATCTACGGCATGTGGGGCTTCTTCGTGCTGATGCCGGTGATGCGCGACACCTTCATCCCGTGGATGACCGAGCACATGGGCAACTGGCCGGTGGTCGGCGCCCTGTTCCAGGGCCCGCCGATCGGCGCCGGCATGCTGACCGCGGGCTTCGTGCTGTCGATCATGGTGATTCCGTTCATCGCCTCGGTGATGCGCGACGTCTTCCTCACCGTGCCGCAGCGCCTGAAGGAATCGGCCTACGCGCTAGGCTCGACCAAGTGGGAAGTGACCTGGGACATCGTCCTGCCCTATACCCGTTCGGCAGTGATCGGTGGCGTCTTCCTCGGCCTCGGCCGCGCGCTTGGCGAAACCATGGCGGTCGCCTTCGTGATCGGCAACAGCGTCAACTTCACCAAGTCGCTGCTGGAGCCGTCGACCACGATCGCCGCGCTGATCGCCAACAACTTTGGTGAAGCCGGCGAACAGGAACGCGGCGCGCTGCTGCTGCTCGGCTTCGTGCTGTTCATCGTCACCTTCGTGGTGCTGGCGCTGGCGCGCCTGATGCTGGCGCAGCTGGCCCGCAGGGAGGGCAACTGATGTCCGCCGTCATTGAAACGCAGGATCGCACACGCCAGTCGCTGTACCGCCGTCGCAGCATCGTCAACGTGATCTCGGTCGCGCTGGCCTGCGCGACCGCGGTGTTCGGCCTGATCTTCCTCGCCTGGATCCTGTGGACCCTGATCAAGAACGGCATCCCCGGATTGTCGTTCCACCTGTTCACCCAGGACCAGCCACCGCCGGGCGAAACCAGCGGCGGTTTGCGCAACGCCTTCGTCGGCAGCCTGATCATGTGCGGGCTGGCCGTGTTGATCGGCACGCCGATCGGCATCGCCGCCGGCACCTGGCTGGCCGAATACGGCGATCGCAGCAAGCTCGGCACCGCAGTGCGTTTCGTCAACGACATCCTGATGTCGGCGCCATCGATCGTGCTCGGCCTGTTCGTGTATGCGATGTACGTGCTGCAGACCGGCGGCCAGTTCTCCGCGGTCGCAGGCGCGATCGCACTCGCCTTCATCGTGCTGCCGGTGGTCGTGCGCACCACCGACGAAATGCTGCGCCTCGTCCCCACGCAGATGCGCGAAGCCGCGCTGTCACTGGGCGTGCCGCAGTGGAAAGTGATCATGCAGGTGCTGTACCGCTCGGCGCGTGCCGGCATCGTCACCGGCGTCCTGCTGTCGATCGCGCGCATCTCCGGTGAAACCGCGCCGCTGCTGTTCACCGCGCTCGGCAACGACTTCTTCACCCTCGATATCTTCCATCCGATGTCGGGCATACCGCAGGTGATGTACAAGTTCGCAGGTGCGCCGGACGACAACTGGCAGCATCTCGCCTGGGCAGGCGCACTGGTGGTGACGCTGTTCGTGCTCGCGATCAGCCTCGCGGCGCGCACCTTCCTGTTCCGCAAGCACATCTCCAATGACTGACTTGAGCCCTGCCTCAAACATGAATGGTCCCGACATGAACGACGCCCGATCCACCATCAAGCCAGCCGTGGCGAACGCGACGCAAGCTGCTCCGGCGGCCGCGCCGAAGCTGGCGGCGCGCGATCTCAATTTCTACTACAGCAAGTTCCACGCGCTGAAGAACATCACGCTGGAGATCCCGGAAAAGCGCGTGACCGCGCTGATCGGTCCGTCCGGTTGCGGCAAGTCGACTCTGCTTCGCATCTTCAACCGCATCTACGCGCTGTACCCGGGCCTGGAAGCCAAGGGCGAAGTGCTGCTCGACGGCGAGAACATCCTCGATCCGAAGTACTCGATGAACCGCCTGCGCAGCAAGGTCGGCATGGTGTTCCAGAAGCCGGTGCCGTTCCCGATGACGATCTACGACAACGTGGCCTACGGCATCCGCCACCACGAGAAGCTGTCGAAGTCGGAGATGAACGACCGCGTCGAACTGGCGCTGCGCCAGGGCGCGCTGTGGGACGAAGTGAAGGACAAGCTGGGGCAGAACGCGCTCGGCCTGTCGGGCGGCCAGCAACAACGCCTGTGCATCGCGCGCGCAGTCGCGCTGCGCCCGGAAGTGCTTTTGCTGGATGAGCCGACATCGGCCCTCGACCCGATCTCGACCAGCCGCATCGAGCAGCTCGTCGAGGAGTTGAAGCAGGACTTCACCATCGCGATCGTGACCCACAACATGCAGCAGGCGGCGCGCGTTTCCGATTACACCGCCTTCATGTACCTCGGCGACCTGATCGAGCACGACACCACCTCGAACATCTTCAGCGCGCCGTCGCAGAAGCAGACCGAGGACTACATCACCGGCCGATTTGGGTAAGCAATCGGTTAACAATCCGGCGGACACGAGAGAAGAACCGACATGGCCAGCGAACACGAGCACCACATCCTGAAGAGCATCGACGTCGAACAGCATCGCCTGGAAGGCGAACTGCTGGAGATGGGCGAAATGGCGGTGGCCCAGCTCGAGGCCGCGCTCGACGTGATCGACCGCCGTGACGATCGCGCCGCCGAACGCATCATCGCCAACGACGAAGCCATCGACGCGCTCGAGAACGAGATCAGCCAGGACGTGATGAAGCTCGCGACCGGCGGCCCGCTGGCGCGCGACCTGCGTTACATCCTCACCGCCTTGCGCACCGCGTCCGACATCGAACGCGTCGGCGACTACGCCGCCAACCTCGCCAAGCGCTCGATCGCCCTCAACAAGGCGCCGCCGCTGCCGTTGGCCCACGTCACGGGACTGACCTCGCTCGGGCGCCTGGCCGTACGGCAGATGCGCGACGTGCTGCGCGCCTATCGCGACAACGATCTCGCGCTGGCGCAACAGGTGCGCGAGAACGACGCCGAGCTCGACCTGCGCTACACCAGCGTGTTCCGCGAACTGCTGACCTACATGATGGAAGATCCGCGCAACATCACGCCGTGCACGCACCTGCTGTTCATGGCCAAGAACCTCGAGCGCATCGGCGACCACGCCACCAACATCGCCGAAGGCATCTGGTACAGCGAGCAGGGCCAGAACAATCCGCTGCCGCCGCGGGTCAAGAAAGACGACTCCAACACCGTCAGCTGACACCCAAGAGGCCGCACACAGCGGCCTCTTCCGTTTTATACCTCGACGACCTCTCCGGGGTGCGCCAGCTCGACATCGGTGCCGAAGCGCTGGTGCATCTCCGCGGCCAATGCGGTGCGCGCGTCGTCCTCCCCGTGCACCAGCAAGGCCCGCGGCCGTGGCTGGAAACCGCCATACCATTCCAGCAGACCGCTGCGGTCGACGTGCGCAGACAGTCCGCCGACGGTATGCATCTGCGCGTTGACGTGGAGTTCCTCGCCGTGGATCCGCACCGACTTTGCGCCGTTCACCAGCCTGCGCCCGAGCGTGTTCTGCGCCTGGTAGCCGACGAAGACGACATGCACTTCGCGGCGGTCGAGTCCGTGCTTGAAGTGATGGAGGATGCGGCCGCCGCTGGCCATGCCGTTGCCGGCGATGACAATGGCGCCGCTGCGGATGCGATTGATCGCCATCGATTCGTCGACGGATTCAGTGACGTGCAGGTTGGGCAGTCGGAACGGATTGGGCGTGCCCTTCCACACGTCCTGGGCGTCGGCATCGAACAGTTCGTGGTGGTGGTCATAGACCTGCACGACTTTCCCGGCCATCGGGCTGTCGAGGAAGATCTGCCAGCGCGACATCTGCCAATCGTCCCAATGGCGCGCGAACCAGTACAGCAATTCCTGGCTGCGCCCGACCGCGAACGCCGGGATCAGCACGTTGCCGCCGTCCTTCCAGGCCGCATCCAGGATGTCGCCGAGTTCGCGAATTGTTTCGGCGCGATCCTTGTGGTCGCGGTCGCCATAGGTACTTTCCATCAGCAGGAGATCGGCGGTTTGCGGATTCTCCGCATCGCGGATGATCGGCGTGCCCTTCGGGCCGAGATCGCCGGAGAACACCAGCTTGCGGCCGTCCGCGAACACTTCGACGATGCACGAGCCGAGGATGTGGCCGGCATCGAGCAGGTTGATCTCGATGCCCGGCAGGATCTGGGTGCGCTGGTGGTAGTCGAGCGTGCGGATCAGCGGCAGGGTCTTCTGCACGTCTTCACGGGTGTACAGCGGCACGACTTCGGGCTCGCCATCGCGGCGATGGCGATTGGCGCGTTCGGCATCGCTTTCCTGCAGCGACGCCGCGTCCATCAGCATGATCGGCATCAGCTCGGCGGTCGCGGCCTGGGCATGGATCGGCCCCTTGTATCCGCGCGCCACCAGCAGGGGCAGGCGACCGATGTGGTCGATGTGGGCGTGGCTGATCACCACCGCCTCGATGCTCGCGACATCGAAGCCGAACGGCGCGAGGTTGAGCGCCTCCTCCGCGTCCGAGCCCTGGATCATCCCGCAGTCGAGCAGGATCCGGTGCCCGGCCGCCTCGACCACGTGCAGGGAGCCGGTCACCCGGTCGGCAGCGCCTTCGAACCGTACTTTCATCCCATCCTCGCGTCGTCATCGGGCTGGCTGACGCTAGCACGGCCGCCATGGTCAGCGCGTCGCAGTCGCGTGACCCGGCCGACCATGACTTTCCACACCCTTCTGACCATGACGTTCGGCCTATAGTCGACGGTCGACCCCACTGCCAATGACGGCCCCCACATGAAGCGCATCCGCCCCACCCTGCTTGCCCTTGCCCTGCTGCCGTCGCTGGCCCTGGCGCAATCCACGGCGTCGGTCTACGACGTCAACGATCTCGACCGCTCCGTCTCTGCCTGCCAGGACTTCAATGCCTTCGCCAACGGCAAGTGGGTCAAGGCGAATCCGATTCCGTCCGACAAGACCCGCTGGGGCGCCTTCGACGCATTGCGCGAACAGAGCCTCAACGCCCAGCACGACATCCTCAACAAGGCTGCGGGCGGCGCCGACCAGGCCAAGGCCGGTTCGGTGGAGCAGAAGATCGGTTGGCTGTATCGCAGCGGCATGGACTCGGCCGCGATCGAGCGGGCCGGCTATACCCCGATCAAGCCCGAGCTCGCCGCCATCGTCAAGCTGAAGACGCCGGCCGATATCGCCGCATGGCTGGGCAAGGCCACCGAACGCGGCGCCGGCCAGGTCTTCCGCTTCGGTTCCGGCGCCGACTTCAAGGACGCCAGCAACCAGATCGCCTTCGCCGGACAGGGCGGCCTCGGCCTGCCCACGCCCGATTACTACACCAAGGATGAGTACGCTTCGTTGCGTACCGCCTATCGCGACCACCTGGCCAAGCTGTTCACGATGACCGGCACCAAGGCCGCCGACGCCACCAAGCGTGCCGACAACGTGCTCGCCTTCGAAACGCGCCTGGCCAAGGCTTCGCTGTCGCGCGTCGAATTGCGCGATCCCAAGAACCAGTACCACTTCGTCACCCTCGCCGAAGCCAACCAGATCACGCCGCACTTCAAGTGGGACGCGTTCTTCAAGGCCATCAACGTCAAGCCGGGCAAGGGCTTCTCGCTGTCGCAGCCGAAATTCTTCGCCGAATTCGACAAGATGCTGGCCGATGTGCCGGCCGCGGAATGGCGCGACTATCTCGCCGCGCACGTGATCGACGGTGCATCGTCGTCGCTGACGGAAGCCTTCCAGAACGAACGCTTCGACTTCTACGGCAAAACGCTCAACGGCCAGCCGGAACAGGAAGTGCGCTGGAAGCGCGTGGTCGGCTCGGTCAACGGCGCGATGGGCGAAGGCCTCGGCCAGCTCTACGTCAAGGATTATTTCCCGCCGGACGCCAAGGCCCGCGCCCAGGTGCTGGTGGACAACGTGCGCAATGCGCTCAAGTCGCGCATCGAACACCTCGACTGGATGAGCGACACCACCAAGGCCAAGGCGATCGCCAAGTGGTCGACCTTCCTGCCCAAGATCGGTTATCCCGACCACTGGCGCAACTGGGACGATCTCAAGATCCAGCCGAACGACTTCTTCGCCAACATGCGTGCCGCCCGCGCCTTCAACCAGCGCTGGGAACTCGACCACATCGGCCAGAAGACCGATCGCCTCGAGTGGGGCATGACGCCGCAGACCGTCAACGCCTATTACAACCCCACCGACAACACCATCAACTTCCCGGCCGCGATCCTGCAGCCGCCGTTCTTCTATGCCAATGGCGACGACGCCATCAACTACGGCGGCATCGGCGCGGTGATCGGCCACGAAGCCGGCCACGGCTTCGACGACCAGGGCAGCCAGTTCGATGGCGCGGGCAACAATGCCAACTGGTGGACCGCCGAAGACCGCAAGCGCTTCGATGAACGCACCGCCCTGCTCGGCGCGCAGTTCGACGCCTATGCACCGATTCCCTCGATGCCCGACAAGCACGTCAACGGCAAGCTGACGATGGGCGAGAACATCGGCGACCTTGGCGGCCTCAACTTCGCCTACGACGCACTGCAGGCGGCCACCGCCGGCAAGCCCGATCCGATGATCGACGGCCTGACTCGCGACCAGCGCTTCTTCCTCAACTGGGCGCGCGTGTGGCGCGGCAACATCCGCGACAAGGCGGCGCTGGTGCTGCTGAATTCGGATCCGCACGCACCGGCGCAGTTCCGCGCGATCGCCGCGCCCAGCAACATGCCGGCATTCGCCAAGGCCTTCCAGTGCAAGGATGGCGACGCGATGGTGCGTTCCGGCGACAAGCGCGTGCAGATCTGGTAATCGCGCGCTGCAACCAAGCAATGCGACAAGGCCCGGCATCGCCGGGCCTTGTCGTTTCCGGGCCTGGTCATTTCTTTGTCAGGAGCCATCCGGCTTCGGTTGCTAGACTTGGCGGATAGTCCCTCGGAACCTGCATGATGACCCGACGCCCGCTCGTCCTTGCCCTCGCCGCCCTCATCGCCACCACGCCCTTTGGCGCCATGGCCGCCAAGAAGAAGGCGGCACCGAAGAAGGCAACCAAGGCCGAGGCCGTCACGGCGGATTGCGCGGACTACTACGGCAACGTCAACAAATCGTGGCTGGCCACCAACCCGGCGCCGGCCGCCAATGGCTCGACCAGCGCCCTCGCCCAGCTCGATGCGCGCGCGGTACAGCAGCAACGCGACCTGCTCGATGCCGCGATGAGCGGTCCGCAGAACAACGTGCAGAAGCTGCTCGGCGATTTCTGGGCCAGCGGCCTCGACGAAGCCGCGGTGGAAGCCGACGGCTCCAAGCCGATCGCGCCGCTGCTCGCGCGCATCGACGGCATCCGTCGTTCCGGCGATGTCGCCGCATCGATCGCCGCGCTGCACCAGGTCGGCATCCCGGTGGCCTTCAACTTCGCCGCCGACATCGACCTCGACGATCTCAACCGCCACATCGGCTACTTCAGCCAGGGCGGACTCGGCCTCGGCGATCCCGGGTTCTACACGCGCCAGGATCCCGACATCAACGCGATCATGGTCCGCTACCGCAAGTACGTCGAGAACATCCTCACCCTGACCGGCAGCAAGCCCGACAAGCTGGCGCAGGACCTCGACATGGTGATCGGCCTGGAAACACGACTGGCGCAACTGTCGCGTCCGTTCAAGGTCAATGCCGACCCGCGCGCCGATTTCAACGCCGTGCCGGTGGCATCGCTGGCGGCATACCGCAACCTGCAGCTCGCCGACTTCCTCAAGGCGCAGGGCGTGAGCGACGACCGCGTCTCGATGGCCGATCCCAACTATTTCACCCAGCTCGACGCGCTGGTGAAATCGGTGCCGGCCAACCAGTGGAAGACCTACCTGCGCTACCAGGTCGGCAATGCGATGGCGCCGTATCTCTCGCACAGCTTCCGCGACGCCGAACAGCAATTCCGCGGCGTGGTCTTCCGCAATGAAGCCGCCGCACCGCCGCGCTGGCAGCAGGTGCTGGACGCGATCAACACCGCCGCCGGCCCGATGCTCGGCCACGAATACACCGCGCGTTACCTGCCCGCCGCGAGCAAGCAGCGCGCCGATGCCATCGCCCAGGAAATCCGCCAGGCGCTCGATGCCGACGTGCAGGCATCGACATGGATGAGCGCCACCGCCAAGGCCGAGGCGCACGCCAAGATCGCCGCGCTGAAGATCGAAATCGGCGCACCCGCGCGCGACCTCGACTACACCATCCAGCCGATGGGCCGCGGCAGCTTCGGCAGCAACATGCTGATCGCGTCGACGTGGCGCCACAACCAGGAAATGAAGCGCATCGGCAAGGGTAATGCCGACCGCCGCTGGAACGTGTTGCCGCAGTCGCCCGCGCTGGGCTACGACCCGGCGCAGAACCGCGTCATCGTCACCGCGGCGATGCTGCAGTCGCCGGTGCTCGACATGTCGCAGCCGAATGGCGCGCTGTACGGTAGTTTCGGTGCGCTCACCGCGCGTGCGATGGCGCGCGCCATCGACATCCACGGCCAGCAGGTCGACGCCAAGGGCGCACTGCGCAGTTGGTGGACGCCGACCGACACCAGCGCATGGAACGATCGCCTCGCCCGCATGGGCAGCCAGGCCAACGGCTGGGCCTATCCCGGCCTGAGCGGCAAGATGGTGAACGGTCAGTTGGTCCGCGATCAGTCGCTGCTCGATCTCGCCGGACTCGATGCTGCCTGGGGCGCGCTGGGCAAGGGCCAGGCGGCCGCCGCCGCCGATGCCACCGCGTTCTTCGCAGGTTGGGCGCGACTGTGGCCGCAGCAATCCGGCCCGCAGGCTGCGACCATCGACCAGGCATCCAGTCCTTACGCGCCCGGCAAATGGCGCGTCAACGGCATGCTGGCGTCGATGCCGGAATTCGCGCAGTCGTATCGCTGCAAGGCCGGACAACCGATGGCGTTGACGCCGGCGGCGGTCGTCCAGCCCTGGAAGTGATTGCTACATGACCCGGCGGAGTTGCGGCGGCTTGCGTCCGCCGCGACCGAACGGCGGCTGGCCGCGCCAGTAACGCAGGATCAGCCAGCCGGTGAGCATGCCGCCGAGGTGCGCGAAATGCGCGACGCCCGGCATGAACCCGGTCATCCCCGAGAACAGCGAGAGCGCGCCGATCAGGAACACGCCGACGCGCGCCGGGATGAAGAACGGAATCGGGAAGATCATCAGCTTCTGGTTCGGGAACAGCATGCCGTAGGCGAGGATCAGGCCGAGCACGCCGCCTGATGCGCCCACGGTCGGATAACCGCGCATGCCTTCGTGCGTCATCCAGGCACCGACCGCGAGCTGGCACAGTCCGGCGCCGATCACGCAGGCGAGATAGAAGAAAGTGAAGCGGCGGGTGCGCCAGGTGTATTCCAGCGGCGCGCCGAACATCACCAGCGCCAGCATATTGAAGAACAGGTGCATCCAGCCGCCGTGCATGAAGCCGTAGGTCAGCAATTGCCATGGCATGAAGCCGCTACCCAGCGGCCATAGCTCGAAGGCATCGAACACGGCGGGAGGGAGCACCAATTGCCCCAGGAAGATCACCACGTTGGCGATGGCAAGTGCTTTGGTGGCGGGTGGCAGGTTGTTGAACATGACGGCTCCGTGGGCGTGCCCCGATATGATACGGATGTGCCCCGCCTGCCGACCGTCAATGCCCATTCCAATACGATGGCCGACGCCATCGCCGATGCGCTGTGCAATGGCGGCGCCTGCCTGATCGACGGACTGTTTGCCGATCTCGCGGACGATCTCGCAGCCGAAGCACGAAGCCTGCAACAACGCGACGCGTTGCAGTCCGCGCGCATCGGTCGCGGCGCATCCCGCCAGGGCGATGCCTCCGTGCGCGGCGACAGCACCTTGTGGCTGGACGATCCCGCTTGCATCGCCGGCCCGCGCCTGCTGCAACGCCTGGACACGCTTGCCGACGGATTGCGCGAATCGCTGCGCCTGCCGATCCGTTCGGTGGAAGCGCATTACGCGCACTATCCCGTCGGTGCCGGCTATGCGCGCCATCGCGACCGCTTCCGCGACAGCGGTTCGCGGCTGGTGTCGTGGGTCGGTTATCTCAATCGCGACTGGTGCGCGGAGGATCGCGGCGAACTGCGCATCCATTTCGATGACGGATCGCACGAGGATATCCTGCCGATGTTCGGAACGTCGGTGTGTTTCCTCAGCGAACTCGAGCACGAAGTACTGCCGGCACGGCGCGATCGCTACAGCATTGCCGCCTGGTTCCGTCGCGATTGAATCGCGTCAGCGCGGTCCCCACAAGGCTTCGTCCTCGCTGCGCACCGCACGCGCGCCGCGCACGCGACCGGACTCCACCTTCACGCCTTCGGCCTTCAAGCGGCGACTCTGCTCGAGGTAGCCCTTCGAACGTTCGGGAAAGGCGATGCGCCCGTCACTGCGCAGCACCCGATGCCACGGCAACGCGGCATCATCGTTCTCGGACAGGATCCGCGCCACCAATCGCGCACGTCCGGGAAGACCCGCAAGTCGCGCCACTTCGCCATAGCCGCGCACCTGGCCGCGCGGGATCGCGCGAATCGCGGCGAGAATGGCGGAGCGGGTATCGTCCATGTCCACAGGATACCCGCACCTGCGCCCGCCACGGACCCGCAACGGCGCCCTGCTAAGATGGGTTCGAGATGACCATCGCCACTCTAGACGAACCCCCGACGCGCCGCTTGCGCGTGTATTCCGACCTGCGGAGCCCGCGACGATGCTGAATTTCGCCATCGTCGCCGTGCTGATCGTATTCAACGCCTTCTTCGCGATGTCCGAGATCGCGGTGGTGACTTCGCGCAAGAGCCGCCTGAAAACGATGGCCGTGCACAACAGCGGCGCGGCCAAGGCACTTGAACTCGCGGAAGCACCGGACTCCTTCCTCTCCGCCGTCCAGCTGTGGATCTCGCTGTTGAGCCTGATGGTCGGCTACTTCGGCGGCGAATCGATCGGCCAGCAGATCGCGGTGCCCCTGCACGACATTCCGCTGCTCGCGCACTACGCCGACAGGATCGGTTTCGTCCTTGGCTTCATCGCCACCTTGTTCGTGTTCGGCCTGCTGGGCGAACTGGTGCCCAAGCGCGTGGCCACGATTGCGCCGGAACGCATCGCCTCCGTGGTCGCATGGCCGATGGTGATCTGCTCGCGCATCGCGATGCCGCTGGTGTGGCTGCTGTCGGCCTGCACCCGGGCCATCGTCCGCATGCTCGGGCTGTCGAATGCCGGCGACCAGGCGATCACCGAAGAGGAAATCCAGATCCTCGTCAGCGAAGGCCACGAACAGGGCGTGATCGACGACGACGAACGCAACATGATGACGCGGGTGATGCGCCTCGGCGATCGCACCGCCGAAAGCCTGATGACGCCGCGCACGCGCATCGTCTGGCTCGACGCCGAAGCCAGCGTCGTCGAGAATCTCGCGGTCATGCGCGAGGAAGCGTTCTCGCGCTACCCGGTCTATCGCGGCAGCGACGCCGACGTGCTCGGCACGCTCGAAGTGAAATCGCTGCTCGACAACCTTGGCGAAGAGACCCCGGCGCTGTTCGACGAATTGCGCGAAACCCTGTTCGTCAGCGAATCGACCCACGCGATCAAGCTGCTGGAGATCTTCCGCGAGGAACAGCAGTCGCTGGCACTGGTGGTCGACGAATACGGCGACGTCACCGGCATGGTCACCATCAGCGACGTGATGGGCGCGATCACCGGTCGCCTGCAATCGGCCGAACACGCCGACGACGAACCGTTGGTGGTCACGCGCGAGGACGGTTCGCTGTTGGTCGACGGCAGCCTGCCGGTCGACGAATTGCGCGAACTCACCGCCAGCACGCGCCTGCCGCACGAAGACGAGCTGGACTACCACACCGCCGCCGGCATGCTGATCGCGCATTTCGGCCGTATCCCGCACGTCGGCGAACATTTCGACTGGAACGGCTGGCGTTTCGAAGTCATGGACCTCGATGGTCCGCGCATCGACAAACTGCTGGTGCAGCGCGTGACCGAGCCGACGGATGCGCAGGATGCCTGAGTCGCAGCGCGGCGCGACGAACGAACGCGGCACACGCGCTTTGTTGAATTCGCTGGCGAACGATACCTCGCGCGAGACATTGACTCTGCGCGGCATCCTCGACGACTTCGACGAACGCGGCTTCGGTATCCTGCTGCTGATCGCCACCCTGCCCGCCTTCATCCCGATTCCGGTTGGCGGCGCCATCAGCGGACCGTTGGTGATGTTTCTCGGCGCGCAACTGCTGTTCGGGCGCGAGGATGTCTGGCTGCCGCGACGCATCGCCGACTGGGGCCCGAAGCGCGACGCATTCGCGCGCTTCGTCGCGCGCATCTCGCCCTGGCTGGGTCGTCTCGAACACCTGATCCGCCCGCGCATCGGCTGGCTGTTCGAACACCCGCTGACGATGGCGATCAGCGGCCTCGTGCTGGTGGTGACCGGCGGACTGCTGGCGCTGCCGATCCCGGCGACCAACTACCTGTTTGGCGGCTTGCTGCTGATGTTCGCGCTGGCGTTGCTGGAACAGGATGGCGTGCTGCTGGTGATCGCGTGGATCGCCGCGATCGTCGTCGCCGTCATGGTCGGCCTGCTGTCCGGCCATCTCCTCGCCAATGTCGGCGATTGGCTGCAATCACTGCAAAGTTGGTGGAACGCGCGATCACTTTCCTGACGCGAGTCGCGCCATCCGCTGCGCATCGGCGAGCACGCCGCGCAGCAATCGCACTTCGCGCGTGCTGAGGTCGGCGCGCAGGAAGATCCGTCGCAGTTTGCGCAATGCCGATTCCGGCGCGCGTCCCTTGTGGAAGTCGATCGCTTCCAGCGTCTCGTCCAGTTGCGCGAAGAAGCCTTCCAGCTCGGCGTGCGTGGTCGGTTGGTCGCGCGGATCGCCATCTTCATCCCCCAACGCGATGCGAGTCCCTTCCAGCAGCGTCTCGCGCACGGCATAGGCGAGCACCTGTACCGCCGCCGCAAGGTTGAGCGAGCTGAACTCGGGGTCGGAAGGAATGTGCACGGCGGCGTGGCAGAGCTGCAGTTCCTCGTTGGTCAGGCCGGTACGCTCGCGCCCGAACACCAGCGCGACCTCGCCCCCCGCCTTGGCGGCATCGATCAGTCGGGCGGCGCCCTCGCGCGGCGCCAGTTCCTCCAGCGCGATGCGACGGCTGCGCGCCGTGCAGCCGAGCACCAGGCTGCAATCGGCCACGGCCTCGGCCAGGGTGGCGTGCACTGGCGCGTCCAGCACCAACGCCTCGGCGCCGGCGGCCATCGCCAGGGTGTCGCGATCGGGGGCCTTTTCCGGCGCGACCAGCACCATCCGGGTCAAGCCCATCGTGCGCATGGCGCGGGCCGCGGACCCGAGATTGCCGGGGTGCTGGGTGCCGACGAGGACGATGCGAATGCGGTCGGCGGGGCCGGCTTTGACGGGCGATTCTGCTGATTCCATCGTCGAATGGTAAACTGCGCGACCGGCCACGGAGCCGGTCCCGTTCTTTCCAATTCCAGCCGAGGCTTTCCCGCGATGCAAAAACCCGCGGTCACCATCATGGTCAAGGCGGCGCGTGCCGCCGGCAACATCCTGTTGCGCAATCTCAATCGGCTGGAATCGATCAATGTGGTCGAGAAGGCTCGCCAGGACTACGCCAGCGACGTCGATCGCGACGCCGAAGACGCAGCCGTGCGCGAACTCCGCCGCGCCATGCCCGATGTCGGCGTGCTCGGCGAAGAATCCGGCCAGTCCGGCAACACCCGCACCACGTGGGTGATCGATCCGCTCGACGGCACCAGCAACTACATTCGCGGCCTGCCCCACTACTGCGTCTCGATCGCGATGGTCGAGAACGGAGAGCCGGTCCACGGCGTGATCTACGACCCGATCCGCAACGAACTGTTCACCGCCAGCAAGGGCAGCGGCGCATTGCTCAACGGCGTGCGCATCCGTGTCGCCGATCGCAAGGATCTGACCGGCGCGGTGCTCGCCACCGGTTTCGCCCCGCGCGAGCGCGAGCGCCTGAGTGCGCAACTGCGTTGCACCGACTTGCTGCTGACCGAACATGGTGGGGAGGACATTCGTCGTGCCGGTTCCGCCGCGCTCGATCTCGCCTACGTCGCCTGCGGTCGCGTTGATGGCTACTTCGAAGCCGGTGTGAAGCCTTGGGACATCGCCGCCGGCGTGCTGCTGGTGCGCGAGGCCGGTGGCCGCGTGATCGCTGCCGATGGCGGGGCAACCGGCCCGCTCGATTCGCGTGGCATCGCACCGCGCATGGTGATCGCAGGCAACCTCAAGCTCAGCGATGCCTTGCAGAAAGTCGTGGTGAGTTCGGGGTATGCCGCCAGTTTGCGCAGCTGATCCTCCGCCTCATCGCAGCAAACAAAAAACGCCCGGCATAACCGGGCGTTTTTTCGTTCCGCGCATTCTCAGGCGGGATGTCCACTGCGTCCCGGCATTTCCTGATTGCGTTGCCCAGCGTTCTGGGCAAGTTGTTGTTGCTGGTCGAGGGCCTGCGCTTCTTGAGCGGTGTCCTTCAACGGCGGCGCAGGTTCCTTGCCGTTCACCGAAACGCGAAATCCCGGCGTCGTGCCCATGACATACAGGGTGTCATCGAACGTCTTCACTGTTCCGATCTTGCCGGAATCCGTCATGCCGTCCTTCTTGGCCAGCAACACGGCCAGCCCGACATGGTCATCCGAGATCCGCGGCGGCGAACCGTTCCTGATCTTTTCGAACATACCCTGATCGGTCGGAGACAACTGCGCGTGCGTTTCGGGCTTTTGATCCTTGGCCGCCCGCTTGATTTCTTCCGATGTCGTGATGGCCTTGGGCACCATCCTGCTTTCGGACATGAACCCGTCGCGGCCATCGTCCATTAGCGTCACGATGGCGCTGTTCGGACCCGCACGACCGGTTTTCGGGTCCGGCTGCAACACCAGCGAATACGGATGTCCGCCCTGACCGATACCCTCGCGCGCGTGCGTACGGGCAACGGCCGCAGTCGCGGCATCGATCTCCGCTTCGGAACGCGAAACCCCGGCACTGGCGTAGGCGCCGGCAACCATGCCGCGCATCGTCGCCGGCTTGGGCAATGTCGGATTGGCGAATGCTTCCGCCGCGAGCCTGGAATATTCCTGCAAACCGGACTGCTGGCTCTGGTGCGTCGCGTTCAACTCGTCGCGAATATTGCCACTGGCCTGGTTGGTGCCGTAGATCATGCCGGGCGTGGTCCACTCGCCATTGGCCCCGCGCGTGTACGTGTTGCCGTCGGATGCCTGCAGGGTGTCGGTCTTCGTGCTGGCGTCCTTCACCGCGGGCGGAACCTCGCCGTTGCGATTCCATCCGAACTCGTTGTAGGCCACCTGGTAACGCGCCGCCACCGCGGCAGGCGTGTTGGCCGCATTCTGCGCGACGATCAACCTCGATGCCTGCTCCAGTTCCGCCGCACGCTGCGGACTGGCGGTTTCACCGTGATTGATCGTAATGCCATGTTCCAGAACTTCGGTCGTGACCGTGCGCGTCCACGCATGCGTCTGCGGATCGCGTGTCCAGTTCTCGCTGGAAATTCCCTTGCTGTCGCCCTTTCCCGGCGGAATCGAATACGGATCCTGCGGCGTCGCGAGATTCGCCAATCCGAGTTCATAGGATGCGTTGGCGGATTTGTAGTTCAACTCGTTCGCGAGCACATCGCCGGCGACGTATTGGACCTTGCCGAACACCGGCGTCAAGCCCTTCGCCGGTACCGTCGTGTTGGCCTTGACCTGCTGGGTTTCCGCAGTGCGCGTCCACGTGCCTTTCGGATCGGCGGGATCGCGATGCCATTCGTTGCCATCCTTGTCCTTCTGGGTGAAGACGCGCTCGATGTCCTTCTGCTTGGCCCATTTCTCGCCAAGGAACGCGCCACCGACGCCGCCCACCACGCCACCGACCGCTCCAGTCACCAATGCGCCCGGCCCGGTTTCGGAACCTGCGACCAGGCCATAGCCGGCACCCGAGAGAAAACCCACTGCAATCCCGCCGCCGATGCCGCCGACATTGCGGCCGATGAAATGCGTCTTCGCCGATGCCGCACCCGTCGCATTGCCCTGCGCTTCGAGCTTCAGCACCTGATGCCCGGTAGTGACGAAGTCGTAGGCGACTGCGGCAACAGCGACCGCAGTCGCGCCCTTCGACAGCATGCCGGGACGCAGGCCTTTCGAAGCTCCAGCAACTTCGCCACTGATCGCTGCTTCGCCCACCGATGCAATCGGCGCGCCCAGTCCAGTTGGCGCAGTGGCAAGGCCCGCGCTCGCCAGTTCGGCAGCAGGCGTGAATTTCGCTGCGTCCGTACCGAGCGTCGCGGCGGCTTCGCGTGAGATCGTGACCTTGGTGACGACAGGCCCGGGATTGTCGGGTGCGACAAATATGCCTTTCGGTGCGGCCTCGATGAACTGCGCCTGCACCTTCGGCAGCACCGCTTCGGCACCGCCTTGCGCATATAGCGCTTTGAGTTCACCAACGGGTTGCCCGCCAAGCGTCCTGACATTGGGATTGTTCAGTACTTCGGGCAATTCCACCTTGCCGAAGACGCGTTTGATGTTGGCGTCGCTGGCGACCAACTTGATATCGCCGTGCAGCGAACCGGCGAATTCGTGCGAAGCCTCGCCCCACAGGCAACCTTCCAGTGAGGTCGCGCTGCGTGCTATCGCTTGGGAATCACCATACTGGAAACTCGCGGCTAATTTTTCCGCTGCTTCTGCCGCGTATCCCTGTTTCTCGAAAATCCTCTGGGCAGACCTTTCTATGGCCTGTTTGACGCCGTTATCCGACAGGAATTCCGCGCGCGGCGTCTTGTTGATGATCGGGAGCCCGGTTTTTTCCGAGAGCTCCAGCGCGATGGCCTCCGAATTTACCCCGCCGACAGGGCGGCTATAGAGAATGCCGCCTTCGCCTGAAGCCTTCGCGGAGAATTTTCGTGCGACCTCCTGGATTTCCTCCAGCGAATTCGCTTTCTTGATCTGCTCGATTTGGCCGGAGTAGTCGGTCATTGCATCACCGTCCCGCCAACCTCCGCAGCGACGAGGATCCATCCATCCTGGAACTCGACCTTCCCCATGAACCGGGATGTCTCCGTCTGGTCCAGGACCGTCGGAGGATCGGCGTACTCCAGGCCAGCCTGGGTGAGCTGGATCACGAGGTTGTGTGCAATGACCTCATCGTCCGCCGTGAAAACTCCGCGCACGTCCGCGCCTGGCATGCCGACGTCTTCGCCTCGACCGTAACCAAAGGCATCGATCGCGATGTTGTAATCGTTCTGGTTTTCCAGATACGACCGCTTGATCTCGCCGAAATATTCTCTTCCGTGAAGTTCCAGCGCGAACGTCTTGCGTCCTGTCTCGTCCCAGCAACGGAAGGTTCCGGCGAACCTTGCCCGCCCTTCGGGAAACTGGACCCAGTCGAAAGGAGAGAAAGTCGAGCCCGCTGCATCACTGTTCATGACGAAACACCTTCCTGTTTGTTCTGGCCTACGAAATGACCGGCAAGCCATTCCAGCGACTTCCGCATCGGTGGACATTGTCCGACCAGCGCACTCTATCAAATATTTGTGACGGCCATCATATTATTCGTGCCCGCTTCCTAAAAACAAAAACGCCCGGCATGACCGGGCGTTTTCCATTGCGCTGTGGAGCTTCGGCTTACGGACGGCGCGCCAGTGCCGCGTCGTCCTTGGCCTTCGGCAGCAGGTCCTGGCGCGACACCTTGAACGGGCCGATGGCCAGCAACGGAACCGCCACGATCACCGAGGAGATCACCACGATCACTGCGCCGATCATGTGCGTTTCGGCCAGGCCTTCCATGGTGCGGCCGCCGTACATGTACAGCGCCATCGCCGACAGGAAGAACATCACCGCCGTGATCACCGTACGCGACAGCGTCTGGTTGATCGAACGGTTCAGCACTTCGTTGGCATCGACACGGAGCGTGCGGAAGTTTTCGCGGACGCGATCGAAGACCACGATGATGTCGTTGATCGCGAAGCCCATCACCGAGAGCAGACCGGCGAGCACGGTCAGGTCGAACTCGCGACCGAGCAGCGACATGTAGGCGATGGTCAGGATCAGGTCGAAGAACGCGGTCATGCTGGCCACGATCGCGAACTTCAATTCGAAGCGGAAAGCGATGTAGATCAGGAAGCCGACCAGCATGAAGATGGTGGCGTAGAGGCCGTTCTTGGCGAGATCCTTGCCGACCTGCGGGCCGACGAATTCGCCGGGCTGCACGGCGACCGGATTGGCATCGGTATTGACCGCCTGGCGCACCTGCTCGGAGATCTTGCGCGATGCGTCATCGGCATTGTTCTTCTCGCCCTGCGGCTGCAGGCGGATGATCACGTCGTTGCCGGTGCCGGCGTTCTGCACCAGCGCATCATGGAACCCGGCCTTGGTGAGCTGGTCGCGGACATGGTTGGTCTCGACCGGCTGGGCGAAGTGCGCGCGCACGACGGTACCGCCGGTGAATTCCAGCGCGTAGTTGAAGCCCCTGAGGCCAATGACGGCGATCGAGCCGATCAACAATAGCAGCATCAACACCAGGATCGGCCGGCTCGGCCGCATGAAGTCGATCTTGGTGTCGTTGGGAAGGATGTGGAGCGGAAACAGTTTCATGAAGTGATTTCCCGTGACCCGATCAGATGGCGATCGACTTGAGGTGCTTGCGGCGGCCGTAGATCAACGTGGCCAGTGCGCGCGACACGGTGATCGCGGTGAACATCGAGGCGAAGATGCCGATGATCATCGTCAACGCGAAGCCCTTCAGCGGACCGCTGCCGAAGGCATACAGCGCCACGCCGACGATCAGGCCAGTCAAGTTGGCGTCGAAGATGGTGTGGCTGGCCTTTTCATAACCGGTCGAGATCGCCGCCTTGGGTGGCATGCCGTGTCGCAACTCTTCGCGGATACGTTCGTTGATCAGCACGTTGGCGTCCACCGACAGGCCGACTGACAGCGCCAGACCGGCGAAACCGGGCAGCGTCATCGTCGCGCCGAACAGCGACATCACCGCCACCACGATCAGCAGGTTGAACAGCAGCGCCACCGAGGTGATCACGCCGAACATGCGGTAGTAAATGGTGAAGAAACCGAGAGTGAACAGGAACGAGAACACCACGGCCTTGATGCCGCGGCTGACGTTCTCGGCGCCGAGGCTTGGGCCGATCACGTATTCCTCGACGAAGTCCATCGGCGCCGCCAGCGCACCCGACTTCAGCTGGCGGACCAGGTCGGTCGCCTGCTGCTGGGTGAGGCCGGTGGTGAGGAAGTTGGCGCCGAACGGTTCATTGATGTCCGGTGCGGCGATCACGCGTTCCTGCACGCGCGAACCACGCACTTCCTTGCCGTCGGCATCCTTGGTGACAGTCGGGATGCGGTCGATGTAGACCGTCGCCAGGCGCTTGTGCACGTTGTTGACGGTGTGGTCGAACATGCGCTTGCCGGCGGCCGCGGTCAGCGTCACCGTCACCGACGGCAGGCCGGTCTTCTGGTCTGGAACCGCTTGCGCGTTCAACAGTTCGTCACCGCTGACCAGGATGCGCTTGGACAGCAGGATCGGGCGACCGTCCTCGAAGTGGTAGAGCTTGGAATCTGGCGGCACGTTGCCGCTCCGCTGCGCTTCCGCAGCGGTCAGCTCGTCACCGGTCACGGCGCGGAATTCCAGCGTCGCGGTCGCGCCGATCTGGCGCTTGGCTTCGGCGGTGTCCTGCAGGCCCGGCAATTCAACCACCAGGCGATCGTTGCCCTGGCGCTGCAGCACCGGCTCGGCCACGCCGAGTCCGCTGATGCGGTCGGCGATCACCGCGCGGTTCTGGTCGATCGCGTCGACCGCGACCTTGGCGAAGTCCTGCGCGGTCAGGTTCAACACCACCTGATTGCCACGCACCGCAGTCGTGTAGGGATTGGTGCCACCGGCCGCGTTGGCGCGCAGGCCGGCATCGATCACCTGCTTGGCCTTGTCGGCATCGGCAGCCGCCGGCAACGTCGCGACCACGGTCTGGTCGGGCATGCGGTCGACCGATCCGAAGGTCACCGACTTGTCCCGCAACAGCGCGCGCACGGTGTCGGCGGTGCCTTCGAGCTTCTTCTCGAGCGCGGCCTTCTCGTCCACCTGCATCAGGAAGTGCACGCCGCCCTGCAAGTCGAGGCCGAGCGACATCGGCTTGGCGCCCATCGAGCTCAGCCACTTCGGCACGGTCGGCAACAGGTTGAGCGCGGTGGTTTCACCCTCGCCCAGCACCGGCTTGATCGCGTCGCTGGCCTTGGTCTGGTCGCCCTGGTTGTTCAGGCGAATCAGCAGACGCCCCTTGGCGTCGGTTTCCTCGGCCTTCGGCGTGATCTTCGCCGAAGCCAGCGCGGCATTCACCTTGCCCTTGAGCACGGCATCGACCACCGCGCCATTGGCGGCGGTGACCTGCACCGAAGGATCCTGCGGATAGAGGTTGGGCATCGCATAGATCGTGCAGAAAGCGAGCACGAGGACGATGACGAGGTATTTCCAGCGGGCGAACTCAAGCATGGGCGGCACCTGCGCCCGCATCCGCGGGCGCATCGAGGGTCAATCGGAGGTCAGGCGTTCTTCAGCGTGCCTTTCGGCAACACGTTGGCGATGGCGCCGCGCTGGACGCGCATGCGCACGTTGTCGGCCACTTCGACGGTGACGAAGTTCTCGCCGATATCGGTGACGACGCCGGCGATGCCGCTGTTGGTCAGCACTTCGTCGCCCTTGGACAGCTTGTCCATCAGCGCTTTGTGTTCCTTGGCGCGCTTGGACTGCGGGCGGATCACCATGAAGTACATCAGCAGGATGAACACCGGCACCATGACGAGCATGGACAGGCCACCACCCGGCGGCGGCGCGGCTTGGGCGGTCTGGGCCGCGGCGGGCGCGATCAGGAAGTCGAGCGGGGACATCGGCAGTCTCACGAAAACGTAACGGGAGATTATGCCATGCGGGCCCACAGCCCGGCTTTCAAGCCTCGGCGGCCGGGTTCCCTGCCCTGGCAGCGTAGAAAGCCTGACGGAAATCACTGAAACGGCCCATGACGATCGCATCGCGCATCTGGGCCATCAGGCGCTGGTAGTAGCGCAGGTTGTGGAGGGTGCCGAGCATCGGGGCGAGCATCTCGTTGCAGCGGTCGAGGTGGCGCAGGTAGGCACGGCTGTAGCCGCCGACGCAGGCCTCGCAATCGCAGCCCTCCTCGATCGGTCGCAGATCCTTCTCGTATTTCGAATTGCGGATGCGGATGGTGCCGGTCGCGGTGAAGAAGTGGCCGTTGCGGGCGTTGCGGGTCGGCATCACGCAGTCGAACATGTCGATGCCGCGCGCCACGCCTTCGACCAGGTCTTCGGGACGGCCGACACCCATCAGGTAGTGCGGACGATCCACCGGGAGCTGCGGCACCGTGTGTTCGAGCATGGCGTTGCGCTCGTCCTCGGTTTCGCCGACGGCGAGGCCGCCGACCGCATAACCGTCGAAGCCGATCTCCTTCAGCCCTTCCGCCGAGCGCGTGCGCAAGTCGCGATGCACGCCGCCCTGGACGATGCCGAACAACGCGGCGTCGTTGCCTTCGTGGGCGCGCTTGCTGCGCGCGGCCCAGCGCAGCGACAGCTCCATCGAGCGTTCGACGATGCGCGGATCGACCGGCTTGCCGTCGACATGCACTGGCGGGCACTCGTCGAAGATCATCACGATGTCGGAATCCAGCACCTTCTGGATGTGCATCGATTCCTCGGGACCGAGGAAGACCTTGCTGCCGTCGGTGGGCGCGGCGAAGGTCACGCCCTCTTCGGTGATCTTGCGGCGATGCGCCAGCGAGAACACCTGGAAACCGCCGGAGTCGGTGAGGATCGGGCCGTTCCAGCGGGTGAAACCATGCAGGCCGCCATGCGCGCCGATGACGTCGAGGCCGGGGCGCAGATAGAGATGGAAGGTATTGCCGAGGATGATTTCCGCGCCGAGGTCGCGCACCTGCTGCGGCAGCACGCCCTTGACCGAACCGTAGGTGCCGACGGGCATGAAGGCCGGCGTTTCCACCGTGCCGCGAGGGAAGGTCAGGCGGCCACGACGGGCGGCGCCATCGGTGGCGAGGAGTTCGAAATTCATCCGGGACATCCTGTCTATTATGGGCGATGCCATCGCTATCCATCGTTTTCGCCATGCCCCGGGCCAACTCCATGCGCCATTCCGTGATCGCCGCCATCAGCCTGCTGCTGTCGAATCCGCTGCTGGCCGCAACGCCCGATGATCCGCAATGGCCGCATGAAGCCGAATGCAGGAAGTGGGCTGATATCCAGGTTCCACCACGCGACATCGGCCATGCCCCCCAGCAATGCGATGCGCAATCGCTCTATTACGGCAAGGATGGCAAGGGCACCGGTCGCGACCTCGCGGCCGTCCGCCAGTGCGCCTATCGCGAACGCGGCACCGGCGCGGCGGTCAAGGAGCAAGGCGCGGTCTTCGGTGGAAGCGGCCTGCTGATGATGCTGTACGCCAATGGCGAAGGCGTGGCCCGCAACATTCCCCTCGCCAAGCGCTTCGCCTGCGAATACGAAGGCGCGCCGATGGAAGTGAGCGGAAGACTGGAGCATCTCGATGCGATCGCCAGCGGCAAGGATCGCAAGCCGATGGACATCTGCGATGACGTCACCAGCGGCCTGATGATGGGCTTCTGCGCCAAGCGCGAAGGTGATTCCGCACGGACGCAACGCGATACGAACTGGACGTCACTGCAATCTTCCTGGTCGCCGGCGCAACGCGGCGCACTCGCGGAAATGCGCAAGGCCGCCGACGCCTATTTCATCAGCGTATCGCGCGAGGAAACCGACATGAGCGGCACCGCGCGCGGCATGATGGCCGAAAACGCCTACGACAACCTCGACAAGGCCCTGCTGACGGATGTCGCGAATTTCGAACGCGGCAAGTTTCCGAAAATGCGCGCGCAGGATTTCGTCGCCGCCGATCGCGGCTTGAACGCGACCTACAAGAAAGTGCTGACGCGATTGAACGCCAACCCTGATTCCGGTCCATACGGAACGGTGACTGCGGAAGGCGTGCGCACGACCCAACGCCTATGGCTGGGCTATCGCGATGCCTGGGTTCGATTCGCTGCCGCCCGCTATCCGGCTGTCGCCGCCGACGCCTGGCGCGCGTGGCTGACACGCGACCGCAACGGCGCGCTGATCGACATCATTTCCGACTGACGTCGTCCTGCGGCCACAGCAACATCGCGTCGCCATAGCTGAAGAAACGATAGCGCTCGCGCACGGCGTGTTCGTAGGCGGCGAGAATGCGTTCGCGCCCTGCGAAGGCGCTGACCAACATCAGCAGCGTGCTTTCCGGCAAGTGGAAATTGGTGACAAGGCCATCGACGCTGCGCACCGGGATGCCGGGATAAATGAAGATGTCGGTCTCGCCCGAGAACGGCTGCAGTTCATCGGACGTCATCGCACGACTCTTGACCCAGGCGCTTTCCAGTGCCCGCAGCACCGTGGTGCCGACCGCGATCACGCGACCGCCCGCGGCACGCGTGGCTCGCACCTTGTCGACCAATGCCTGCGGCACGTCGATCCATTCCGAATGCATGCGATGGTCGTCGAGGTTGTCGACGCGCACCGGCTGGAACGTGCCAGCACCCACGTGCAAGGTGATCCGCGCATCGTCGACACCACGATCGCGCAGCGCCTGCAACAAGGCTTCGTCGAAGTGCAGGCCAGCGGTCGGCGCCGCCACCGCGCCAGCGCGTTCGGCGAACACCGTCTGGTAGCGCTCGGCGTCGGCGGCATCGGGCCTGCGTTCGATATAGGGCGGCAGCGGCAGCTGACCGACACGCTGCAGCCAGTCGGTCAACTCGCCTTCGACGTGGAAGCGCAAAGTGAAGAATCCGCGTTCGTCGCGATCGATCACCTCGGCGTTGCCGCCGCCGTCGAGTTCGATCAATGAACCCGGCTTCGGCGTCTTGCTTGCGCCGACCTGGGCCTTCACCACGTCGTCGCCGAGCAGGCGTTCGATCAGGATTTCGACGTGCCCGCCGGTGGCCTTGCGCCCGAACAGTCGCGCCGGAATCACGCGAGTGTCGTTGAAGACCAGCAGGTCGCCGGCGCGCAGCAATTGCGGCAAATCGCGGATGCCGCGATCGGCAAACGCCTCGTCGCCCGGCGGCACGACCAGCAGGCGGCTGGCGGATCGCTCGGCAAGCGGTTGCTGGGCGATCAGTTCGGGCGGCAGGTCGAAGCGGAAGTCGGAGGTTTTCACGCGCCTATTTTAGACGGCTCAGCGCTCGAACTTGGTCGAAAGAATGATCGACGACGTCGTGCGCTCGACACCATCGATCGCGCCGATGCGATCGGTCAGCACGTCCATCTCGCCGACCGTTGCCGTCGTCGCCTGTGCGATCAGGTCGTAACCGCCACTGATCGAGTACAGCACCCGCACCTCGCGCATCGCCTGCAACGCCTTCACCACCGTCGCCATCTGCTTCGGCCGCACCGTGATCATGATGTGCGCGCGAATGCGGCTGCGCTCGTATTCGTCATCGACCCGCACCGTGTAACCGCCGATCACGCCGGACTGTTCCAGCCGCGCGATGCGGTTCTGCACCGTCGTCCGCGACAGCCCGAGCTTGCGAGCGATCTCGGCGGTGGATGCACGCGCGTTCTCGCGAAGTACGGACAGCAGCAATTCGTCGGGGGCAGAAATACTCATATCGTCGGATTAATTAGTCGTTTCGACCAGAATAACCCGGCGTTTGGTCGAAATGCACCTGTCGATCGGCGCGAATCTCGCGATAATGGGAGATTGCCGCGTATCCGGCCCAAGGATGCGGGCGCCAGACCGGGAGACCACGACATGAGCCTGATCGATACCCTCGCCCTGCTCCGCTCGCACGGCGGCCAGCGCACCACCGGCCTCGACGACGCCACCATCCTCGACTTCGCCTCGCGCCACCCCGAACTCGGCGAGGCGATCGCCGCCGCGGCGTCGGCCTACCTCGACATCAAGGCCGACTTCCCCGAACTGCTCGACCTCGAAGAAAACGCGCAGATCCAGCGCGTGCAGTCCGGTTTCCTCAACTTCTACGCCGCCGACGCGGTGAACCCGTACGTGGCGCTGGTCGCGCGCGGCCCGTGGGTCGTCACCCTCAAGGGCGCAGTGCTGAACGACAGTGGTGGTTACGGCATGCTCGGCCTCGGCCATGCCCCGCAGGGCGTACTCGACGCGATGGCCAAGCCGCAGGCGCTCGCCAACATCATGACGCCGAACGTCGCCCAGCTGCGTTTCGACATCGCGATGCGCGAGGAAATCGGGCAGACCCGTGGCGGCTGTCCCTACACCAGCTTCATGTGCCTCAACTCCGGTTCGGAATCGGTGTCGCTGGCTTCGCGCATCGTCGACGCCAATGCGAAAACGATGACCGACCCGGGCGCGCGCCACGCCGGCAAGGAAATCCGCCGCGTCGTGGTCAAGGGCAGCTTCCACGGCCGCACCGACAAGCCGGCGCTGTATTCCGATTCCTCGCGCAAGACCTATGTGCAGTACCTCGCCAGCTATCGCGGCGAGCACAGCGTCATCACCATCGAACCGTATGACGTCAACGCGTTGAAGCAAGCTTTTGCGGACGCCGAAAAGAACGGCTGGTTCATCGAAGCGGTCTATCTGGAACCGGTGATGGGCGAAGGCGATCCCGGCCGTTCGCTGCCGCGCGCGTTCTACGATGCCGTGCGCACGCTGACCCGCGACCACGGCAGCCTGATGCTGATCGATTCGATCCAGGCTGGCCTGCGCGCCACCGGTTATCTCTCGATCGTCGACTATCCCGGCTTCGAAGACGCCGACGCGCCCGACATGGAAACCTATTCCAAGGCGCTCAATGCCGGCCAGTTCCCGCTGTCGGTGCTCGCCGCCGGCGAACGCGCGACCAGCGCCTACAAGCGTGGCCTCTACGGCAACACGATGACCGCGAATCCGCGCGCGCTCGACGTCGCTTGCGTGGTGTTGAAGAGCCTCACCCCGGAGCTGCGCGCCAACATCCGCGAACGCGGCAAGCAGGCGCTGGCCAAGCTCGAAGCGGTGAAACAGGAAACCGGCCTGATCACCAAGGTCCAGGGCACCGGCCTGCTGTTCTCCTGCGAACTCGCACCGGGCTTCAAGGGCTACGGCACCGGTTCCACCGAGGAATGGCTGCGCGAACGCGGCATCGGCGTGATCCATGGCGGCGCCAATTCGTTGCGCTTCACTCCGCGCTTCGCGATGCAGGAAGACGAACTCGACCTCGTCGTCGCGATGGTCAAGCGTTCGCTGCTGGAAGGTCCGCGCGAGGCGCAAGACAAGGCGGCCTGATATCGTCGCACCATGAAGATCGTCGAAGTCCGCCACCCACTGGTGCAGCACAAGATCGGCCTGCTGCGCGACGCCGAACTCAGCACCAAGGGGTTCCGCGAACTGGTCACCGAGCTCGGCACCCTGCTCGCCTACGAGGCGACGGCCGACCTCGAAACCGAGCCGTCGACGCAGCCTGGCTGGGCCGGCGAAGTGCAGGTGCGGCGCATCGCCGGCGCCAAGATCACCCTGGTGCCGATCCTGCGCGCGGGCCTCGGCATGTTGCCCGGCGTGCTGGCACTGATCCCTGCCGCCAAGGTGAGCGTGGTCGGCCTGCAGCGCGACGAGGAAACCCTGCAGCCGGTGCCCTACTTCGAACGCCTGACCGGCCGCCTCGACGAACGCGATGCACTGATCCTCGATCCAATGCTGGCCACCGGCGGCACCCTGATCGCGACCATCGACATGCTCAAGCGCGCTGGCGCCAAGCGCATCAAGGGCATCTTCCTGGTCGCCGCCCCCGAAGGATTGAAGGCCGTGGAAGCCGCGCATCCCGACATGCAGGTCTACACCGCCGCGATCGACGAACGCCTCAACGAGCACGGCTACATCCTGCCCGGCCTCGGCGATGCTGGAGACCGCATCTTCGGCACGCGCGTCAGCTGATTCCTCTTACGCAGTCAGCGGACGCGCCTGTAGTTCCGCGACTTCGTGCGTGGTGCTGAAGCGGCCCTTGGCGTCGCGGGTGATCTGCGCCAATGCGCATTCCGGATCATGCGTGAAGTAGAGATGGACATTGCGCGCCACCAGGTCGGTGAGCAGCTCCTGCTTCTCGTCGATCAGCACTTCGGCGCAGCGGTCGTAGCCCATGGTGATCGGCACGTGCACCCACGGTCGACCGGGAATCAGGTCGGCGCAGAACAGCAAGCCGCCATGCGCCTCATTGCCGATGCGTTCCGGCCCGAGGATTTCCGCGAGCATCAGGCCCGGCGTGTGGCCCTGGCTGTAGTGGAAGCGCACGGTATCGCCAAGCGCGTGCGAATGCAGGCCATCGACGATCTCCAGGCGACCGCTCGCCTCGAGCAATCCCGGCAACTCCGCAATGAAGCTGGCGCGATCGCGCGGATGCGGATCCTTCGCACGTTCCCAGCAAGCGCGGCTGACGAGATAGGCCGCCTTCGGGAACAACAACGAAGGCGCAACGCCTTCCTGCCATTCCGAGAGCAATCCGCCGGCATGGTCGAAATGGAGATGCGAGAGCACCACCACGTCGATGTCTTCATGGCTGAAGCCGGCCTGCTTCAGTGAATCGAGCAGCACGTGCCGGTCTTCCTGGATGCCGTAGCGTTCGCGCAGCTTGGGCTCGAAGAACGCACCGATGCCGGTTTCGAACAGCACCGTCTTGCCGTTGAGCGGCGAGGCCAACAACGCGCGGCAGGCCAGCGGAATGCGATTGAGTTCGTCGGGCGCGATCCATTGCTGCCACATCGCACGCGGCGCGTTGCCGAACATCGCGCCGCCGTCGAGTTTCTGGGAATTGCCGAGGATCGACCACAGTTTCATGCGCCCACCCTACTCCTAGTGCGCCTTGGCCTTGTCGAGGCGAACCTCGGCCTTGCCCACCGGATTGCGCGGATCGCTGCCGCCTTCCAAGGCGTCGGTCGCCTTGTTCCATTCAACCGTCTGCAGGTTGCCCCAGGCATCGCTGGAACGTTGGCCCTTCACCTCGCCTGGCACGATCACCGTGTGGCCCATCGCGCGCAGTTTCTGCACCGTTTCGGCCGACAGCGAACCCTTCTCGGTTTCGACTACGTCGGGCAGCCATTGGTGGTGGTAACGCGGCAATGCGGCCACCTGCTGCGCGGACAAACCATCGTCGTAGCCGAGGATGCCGAGCAGCACCATGGTGATGATGCGACTACCACCCGGCGTGCCGAGCACCGCGACGCGATCCTTCGATTCCATGAAGGTCGGCGTCATCGAGCTCAACATGCGCTTGCCCGGCTTGGGCGCGTTGGCCTCGTAACCCATCACGCCGAAGGCGTTCGGCGTGCCGGGCTTGAGCGCGAAATCGTCCATTTCGTCGTTGAGCAGGAAGCCGGCACCCACCGGGATCAGGCCCGAGCCGTACAACAGGTTCACCGTCTGCGTGGTCGCGACGCGATTGCCCTGGTCGTCGATGATCGAGAAATGCGTGGTCTCGTCGTGCTCGCGCAGCGGCGTCGGCGAATTCGGGAACAGGTCGCTCGGCGTCGCCTTGTCGGGGTTGATGGTGGTGCGCAGGCCGGCGGCGTAATCGGGATCGAGCAGCGTCTTCTGCGGCACGTGGACGAAATCGGGATCGCCCAGATAGAAGGTGCGATCGTGGTAGGCACGGCGCATCGCTTCGACCACCATGTGGATGCGTTTGGCTTCATCCATCTTGCGCAGGTCGTAGGGCTGCAAGATCTGCAGGATTTCGGCGACAACGATCCCGCCCGAGGACGGCGGCGGCGCGGTGACGATTTTCCAGCCATGCCAGTCGAGCGTGATCGGCGCGCGCTCCTTGACGCGATAGGCCGCCAGTTCCTGTGCAGTCCAATGGCCACCGTTGTCGTCGACCGCCTTCAGGATCTTCTGCGCGATGTCGCCCTTGTAGAAACCGTCGAAGCCCTTGTCGGCGAGCAGTTGCAGCGTGCGCGCGAGATCGGGCTGCTTCAGCAGTTCGCCTTCCTTCAGCGGCACGCCATTCGGTTCGAAGGTTGCGCGCGTGCCGGGATAGCGCGTCATCACCTCGCGGCGTTCGCCGTAGGCACGCACCAACCGCCCGTATATCGGGAAGCCTTCGCGGGCGATGCGGATCGCCGGCTGCAACGACACCTTCAACGGCAGTCGGCCGTATTTCTGCGAGACGTGCACCAGCGCGGCAGGCAGGCCGGGAATGCCGGCCGACCACGGGCCGTTCTGCGATTTCTCGGGATCGAGATTCCCCTTTGCATCGAGGAACTTGTCGGGCGTTGCCGATGCCGGCGACATCTCGCGCGCATCGACGAAAACATCCTTGCCAGTCTTCGCGTCGTGCAGCAGGAACATGCCGCCGCCACCGAGTCCCGAGCTCACCGGCTCGACCACGCTCAAGGCCGCGGAAACCGCCACCGCCGCGTCGAAGGCATTGCCGCCCTTGGCGATGATCTCGAAGCCGGCATCGGTCGCGAGCTTGTGCGCGGAAGCGATCGCGGCACCTGGCGGATGCGCATGCGTCGTCTTCGTCGTGTTGCGCGCCGAAGCGGCATCCACTCCCCCGAACGACAGCAACACACCGGCGAGCAACAGCGAACGCCAGGACGTCTTCATGCGGCTTTCTCCTGCAAGCCCGCCAGCTTGGCGAGCAATTGATCGTTGGATTCCACGTGTTCCGGATCGTTCTCGATGCATTCCACCGGGCACACCACCACGCATTGCGGCTCGTCGAAATGGCCGACGCATTCGGTGCAGAGATCGGGGTGGATGATGTAGATCTCCGCACCCTGCGTGATCGCCTGGTTCGGGCATGCCGGTTCGCAGACGTCGCAGTTGATGCAGGTATCGAGGATTTTCAGCGCCATCGTCGGCTCAGGCCTTCGCGCCACCGCTGCGGCGGAATGCTTCCTGCAACGCGGCATCCACCACCGGCGGCACGAACTTGCGGACATCGCCGCCAAGGCGCGAGATCTCGCGCACCAGCGTCGAGGAAATGAAGCTGTATTTCTCGGCGGGGGTCAGGAACAGCGTCTCGACGCCGGGAATCAGGTGGCGATTCATGCTCGCCAGCTGGAATTCGTATTCGAAATCGGAGACCGCGCGCAGCCCGCGCAGCAACACGCCGGCGCCGACTTCATCGACGAAATGCGCCAGCAGCGTGTCGAAACCACGCACCTCGACATTCGACAGCTCCCTCAGGCTTTCGCGCGCCAGCTCGATGCGCTGCTCGTGCGCCAACCCCGGCCCCTTGCCCGGGCTCACCGCCACGCCGACCACCAGCCGTTCGAACAACGGCGCGGCGCGATGCACCAGGTCGACATGACCATTGGTGATGGGATCGAAGGTGCCTGGGTAAATCGCGATGCGTGGATTGGGGCTGGCCATGCGGGACCGGAGGCTTCGGGAGCGCGCCTGTATGGGGGATCAGTGTATCAGCGACCGTCCGTGAATCATGTCGAATCGCGGCGGTACAGCCGGTAATCGACCTCGCGGGTCGCACCTTCGCGATGCAGGGCCCAACCCGGCCCGGGATCCGCCTGAACGCCATGCGCGGACTCCACGTACAGCCATGCGTCCGCCGCGACATGCGGCGTCAGCCCTGCCATCACCCGCGCCCACAGGTCATCGGCGAAGGGCGGATCGACGAAGACGATGTCGAACGGTCCTTCCGTCGTTCCGTTCAGCCATGCCAACGCATCGGCCTGGATGAGCCCTGCGGTATCGCCAGCCCCAAGACGATCGATGCTCGCGCGCAATCCCGCACAGGCGGTGCGGTCGCGTTCCACCAGCGCGGCCGAGGCCGCGCCGCGCGACAGCGCTTCCAGCCCCAGCGCACCGGTCCCGGCGAAGAGATCGAGCACACGCGCACCGGGCAGTGCCGACTGCAGCCAGTTGAACAACGTCTCGCGCACGCGATCGGAACTCGGACGCAGGCCAGCGACCTCCGGAACCGGCAATTTCGTGCCGCGCCAGCGCCCGCCGACGATGCGCACCGTGCCGGCCGGTCGATTTGAACTGGGTGATACCATGCGTGCCATTGTCCGTCATCGCATCCGGAATGGTCAGCTGGTTCCGCCGCAACAAGCCCGAAGCCGCCGCGCCGGCGCCTTTCGATCCCCCGCAGCAACCCGCCACGCCGTCTTCCGCAGCGCTGTCGGATGCGCCCGCGACACCGGCTCGCGACGATGACTTTGCCAATGCCGCTCCGGCCGCCGCACCCGGCAAGCCCGGCTGGCGCCAGCGTCTTTCCGGCAGCGGCATCGCCCGCAGCCTCGGCGGCCTGTTCCGTCGCAATCCCCCGCTCGACGACGCCCTGCTCGACGAGATCGAAACCGCGCTGATCACCGCCGACGTCTGCGTCGGCGCGACGACCGCGCTGGTCGAGGATCTTCGCGCCCGCATGCGCAAGCGCGAATTCGCCGATGCCGCCGCCCTGTTCAAGGCCCTGCGCGCCGAACTGGTCGCGATCCTCGAGCCTGTTTCCAAGCCGTTGCTGATCGATGGCAGCGCGCGCCCGTTCGTGATCGTCACCATCGGCGTCAACGGCGTCGGCAAGACCACCACCATCGGCAAGCTCGCGCGCAAATTCCGCGACGAAAATCGCAGCCTGATGCTCGCCGCCGGCGATACCTTCCGCGCCGCTGCCGTCGCGCAGTTGCAGGCCTGGGGCGAACGCAACGACGTGCAAGTCGTCGCGCAAGGCCAGAACGCCGATGCCGCCGCCGTCGCCTACGACGCCTACCAGGCCGCGCAGGCCCGCGGTGTCGAAGTGCTGATCGCCGATACCGCCGGCCGCCTGCACACGCAGGGCGGATTGATGGAAGAACTCGCCAAGATCGTCCGCGTGCTCGGCAAGCAATCGAGCGCGGTGCCGCACGAAATCCTGATGGTGATCGACGGCACCACCGGCCAGAACGCCATCTCGCAGGTACGCGCGTTCAGCGCCAAGGTGCCGGTGTCGGGCCTCGTCGTCACCAAGCTCGACGGCACCGCCAAGGGCGGCGTGGTGTTCGCGCTTGCGCGCGAATTCGGCATCCCGATCCGCTACGCCGGCATCGGCGAACGCCCGGAAGACCTGCGCGTATTCGACGCCGAAACTTTCGTCGACGCCTTGCTGCCCGACACTCTCTCGAATTGAGCAACCGTTTCGCCACCCGGCTGCTGAAATGGTTCGACGCGCATGGTCGCCATGACCTGCCGTGGCAGCATCCGCGCACACCGTATCGGGTGTGGCTGTCGGAGATCATGTTGCAACAGACCCAAGTGAGCGTCGTCTCCGGCTATTTCCAGCGCTTCGTCGACGCGCTGCCTGATCTTCCCGCACTCGCCGCCGCGCCGCGTGACCAGGTGTTGGCGCTGTGGTCGGGACTCGGCTACTACGCCCGCGCCCGCAACCTCCATGCCACCGCGCAGCGCTGCATGGAATTGCACGACGGCGACCTGCCGCGCGATTTCGATGCACTGCTCGCACTGCCTGGCATCGGCCGCAGCACCGCCGGCGCGATTCTTGCGCAAGCCTGGGGCGATCGTTTCGCCATCCTCGACGGCAACGTCAAGCGTCTGCTCGCGCGTTACCACGGCATCGAAGGCTGGCCGGGCACGCCAGCCATCGAAAAGCAGATGTGGGAGCTCGCGATTTCGCATCTTCCCGATGCACGTCTCGCCGACTATACCCAGGCGCAGATGGATCTCGGCGCGACGCTGTGCACTCGCGCGAATCCCGATTGCGCGCAATGCCCGTTGCGCACGGATTGCGTCGCCTACTCCACCAACCGCACTTCATCGCTGCCGACGCCACGCCCGAATAAGGTTAAGCCCGAACGCGAAACGCACTTGGCCTGGCTGGAAGACAAGGCCGGTCGCGTCCTGCTGCAGCGTCGTCCTCCGACCGGCGTGTGGGCATCGCTGTGGTCGTTGCCGCAATTCGACACGACGGCGGATCGCGATGCATGGCTTGGCGATCAGGGGCGAATGGCGTCTTCGTCGGAACTGGAATCGATCGAACACGTCTTCACCCATTTCCGCCTGCAACTGCATCCGCTGCGTGCGCGACTCGCCACCGCGAAAGCGCAGGTGGGCGACAATGACGATCACCGCTGGGTCGCCCGTTCGGAACTTGCCGAATTCGGCATCCCCGCGCCGATCCGCCGACTGCTGGAGTCCACGCCATGAGCCGTACCGTCCACTGCGAATATAGCCACCGGGAAGCCGAAGGCCTCGACTTCGTGCCGTGGCCGGGCGAGCTTGGCCAGCGCGTCTTCAATCACATCGGCAAGGCGGCATGGACGGCATGGCTGGCGCACCAGTCCATGCTGATCAATGAGCTGCGACTGTCACCGCGCAATCCCGCCGATCGCGCGCGACTCGAAACCGAGATGGAGAAATTCCTGTTCGGTGGCGATGCGGAAAAACCCGCGGGCTACATCCCCGAAGGTTGATGCCTCACGATTGGACGCGTGCTCAGATGACGCGCGCTTCCCCGTCCGGAGCCGACTTCAGCTTCCCTGCATCCAATGGCTGGATCTGCTTGATGCTGCAAGCGGGCCCGCGCGAGACATAGACCTTGTCGAAGTTGGTGTTGATCCGGCCCATGTCCGAGCTGACACCAATGATGTAGGCACCAACTGCCCAGTCCATGCATGGACCGCTCAAGGTCATCAGATATTGCCGCGTCGGCGTGGTGGTATAGACGATATGGCTGCCATCCACGGACTCCCAGCGCGGCGACCCGAAATTGCTGATGCTGGCGACCGGCGCACCGGCTGCGGACTGGTAACGCGCGAGGGCTGCCGCCTCCTTCGCTTCACGCGCGGAAGAGGAGGCCGACGGCGTGGTGCTGCAGGCTGCCGTCGACAGGGCCATGGCTGCAACGATCGAAAGTGTGGCGATTCGCATCTCGGTCTCCTGCCCCTTTGGGATGCCTTGATGATGCCAGAACCGGTCTGTAGCCGGACTGAGCGCCGGAATGCAGATCTTGCCCTCATTCAGCGAAGGCATTACAATGGCCGGCTACGGCTAGGTAGCTCAGTTGGTAGAGCAGGGGATTGAAAATCCCCGTGTCGGGGGTTCGATTCCCTCCCTGGCCACCAATAAAAACCCCTGCTTTTGCAGGGGTTTTCTTTTGCCTGATGGTTTTCTGCGCTAGGCCCGTAACTGCATCGTAACTGCAAATCGCTGTAGCGTCGTCCTTCCGCGCCTTGCCCTAAATGCGAGCTAGATCCAAGAGAGGCGCCTTACCTGCAGGATTGCCGGGCTACGCGTTTCCGAGTGACCTTATTTTTTCTGCAACTCGGATACCGACACGCCGAGACTGGTGCCCTACGCTGCCGGCAACCTCCATACCCAAGACCCACCGCATGACCAAGCCCTCCCCTGCCCGCCTCGCTTGTGAGAACTATTTGCGCGAGGAGATCCAACGCAACACCGAGGCACAGATCGCCTTCTCAGAAACCGCCGTGGCCCAACGCCTTCTGGCCGCCAGTGCCGCCATGGCACCCGTCTACGATGAAATCTACCCACCGCTCTCCAAGGACGGAGTGGCCTACAAGATTTTCCTGAACTGCCTGACGTGGATGGGCGCGTACATGACGCCGGAGCACATCGCTCAGGAGCGGGCCGACCGCGCTGAACTGATCGCGGTAAACCGAGACATCGAGGAAGCGGCGGAAACGCTGGCCACCCTCCTGGAACGGCGGACCGAACTACAGAACCACTCCGGTTTCGGTACGGAAACGCTCTACGACATCACAGGCGTGATCGACCGTGCTGGTGACCCCAATGGCCGGTACGGGATGTATTTGAAGCCCAAGCTGGACGCCTTGGCCCACCAGTACGACCTCAAGTATTGGCCGTCGTTGGCGGAATGCATTTGGGCGATCAGTGACGACGCCCGCCGGGCCGAGGTGACGCCGAACGATCCAGTCACGGCGGCGGCGACGCAAAGCCAACGTCCGTCCAAGGCGGATTTCATCCGTGGGCTACTGAACCAAATTGAGGAGAACACCGCCGATTACTTCGGCCGAATCCCCATGACCTTCTCGGTGTCGAATGACGCCGTGGCCACGATCGTCAACGTGATGCTACAGCTGCCGGCGACAGAACTGGCGGATGCCAATTCAGTGAAAGTGATCCGACACCGAATGAAACAGCGCAGCTAAACCAGCCCGCACCCGTCCATCGAGCCCTTCTAATGATGATCTATCGCCTGTACCAGAGCTGCCTAGACCCTCGGCGGTACATCGCACGCATTACGAAGAATCCAATTACGGTAATTGGCCCAAACATTAGCAACCCGACAATCTTTATATCGGGGGATGAAAGAGAGAAGAGCAACATTACCGGTCCGAATAGCAAATACAAACCGCCAACAAACAGATAAATCAATTTGACGTCACCATTCACCCGAAACGGGGTGCTCAGGAAGGCATGGCAGCTTGCACAAACGGACGCCCCCTCATTGATGGAATTCTTGCAAAACGGGCAGATCGTGCTCATGTCGGGTTCCCGTTATTCACCGTCGGATCCAGCCTGCAAGCGCAGTGCATGCTCGTTGATGTCGAGCTCTTCACCTCCGGCCGTCGCCAAGGGCAACTCCGCCCCAGAATCGCGCAACCCCTTGAGTTGGATCTTTGCCGCCTTGCGCAGCGATGCGACCTGACCGTTGGAGATAGTGAGCGATTCTGGTTCCACGACCTGCAAATAGTTCTGGGCTCCCTGTCTGGCGAACCCCAACCGCACACGCAACCCGTCTCGGACAACAATAGTTTCATGCGTGTATGTCATTGCCTCTGATCCGATATGGGCAGATGGCTTGACTGAAATCTTTGTCCCGAGCAGTTTTTCAACTTCGCGCTGACTCTGTCCAAGCCTGATGTTCTGCCAGATTAGATGTCCGTTCTTAGTGCTCAGCTGTGAAACAAAACGCGCTGCCGGCGTCAATGGCTCGGACGCATGTCCTCCAGTCACTGCTACGACCGTGCAGAGCACCAGCGCTCTTAAAGCCACCGTATTCATTCTCATTGCCCACCCCCTTAATGTGCCCTATAGGGCGTGCCTCTTTATGGCGTGGCCTCAGGTTGGTGTCAAGACCTAGCCTTTCTACATGGGTTCCCAACGCCAACCACTACCTAACGAACCGGTATTGCGCCAGTTCGCCGATCGTTTGATCGAATTGCGCAAACAACGAGGCATCAGCCAGGAACGGCTAGCAATGGAGGCCGGCGTAGGCCGGTCATATTTGAGTGGCGTAGAGCGTGCCCAGCGCAACATCTCGTTGGTCAACATTACAAAGCTGGCGGCAGCATTAGGCGTAGAGCCTTTCCGATTGCTAGAACCCGTCGGTCATTAATTCCACAGCCTGCGGTAAAGAGAAGCTATACATGGAACGTGGTTCTGAATGGCGGCGCTGGGAGCCGCACGTGCACGCACCTGGCACGGTGTTGAACGACCAGTTTGGCCCAAACGCATGGGACGACTACCTAAAACGCCTTGAAGAAGCCAGCCCGGCGATCGAAGCGTTGGGCGTGACGGATTACTACCTTCTGGACAGCTACGAATCCGTGCTGTCCCACCGCTCTCAAGGCCGCCTGCAAGGCATCAGTCTCGTCTTTCCGAACATCGAAGTACGTCTGGACGTGGCGGCTAAGACTGGATTCGTCAACGCGCACTTGTTAGTCAATCCCACTTCGGCGAACCACCTAGAAGAAATTAAGCGTTTCATGGGGCGACTAGACTTCGCAGCCTACGGGGATCGCTTCCATTGCAACCGAGGTGACTTGATTCGTCTTGGGAAATGTGCGGATGCATCCATCGTCGACGACACTGCTGCCCTGCGCCACGGCGTGACTCAGTTCAAGGTGAGCTTTGATAGGCTCAAGCAGGCCTACAAGGACAGCGACTGGGCCAAGGAGAACGTCTTGATTGCGGTGGCCGGTGCATCGGGCGATGGCACTAGCGGGCTCAATCAGGCGTCCGATACGACCGTCCGACGTGAGATCGAGAAGTTCGCTCACCTCATCTTCTCAAGCAGCCCCTCCCAACGTGAGTTCTGGCTAGGGCAAAAAGCCCTCAGCAAAGAAGACATCATCGCAACCTACGGTGCCTGCAAGCCCTGCCTTCACGGCAGCGACGCCCATGCCCTCAATGCCGTCGGCCAGCCCACGGGGAACCGCTACTCCTGGATTAAAGGAGCCCTGGAATTTGATGCCCTTCGCCAAGCCTGCATCAACCCCGAGGGTCGGGCATACGTCGGCGAGCAACCTCCCCGCTGCGCCATGCCATCCCACATCATCTCCCACGTCAGCATTCAGGGTACGGAATGCTTTCAGACCCCCGAAATCCCATTGAACAATGGCTTGGTGGCCATCGTCGGTGCCCGTGGCTCCGGCAAGACCGCGCTGGCTGACATCATTGCAGCAGGATGCGATGCGATCCCTATGGCTGGGTGGGATGCCAACGAGAATGCCAGTGCCTCGTTCCTAGTGCGTGCCAGGAGCCTACTCGGTGAGGCCAAAGCGACCCTGACTTGGGGCGGCGGGGCGAAAGAAACCCGTGCGCTCTCGCACCATGATCCCGAGAGCCAAGTGACATTCGCTAAGGCGCGGTATCTATCTCAGCAATTCGTTGAAGAACTTTGTTCGGCTGCGGGCGCTTCAGATGGGCTGGTCCGCGAAATCGAACGGGTCGTTTTCCAATCCCACGAACCCAGCCAGACAGATTTCGCCAATGACTTCAACGAACTGCGAGATCAGCGAACCCTCCATCTCAAGCAGGCTCGGCAGCGCGAGGAACTGGCGATCGCCCAGCTTTCAGACACAATTGCCGTGGAGCTTGAAAAAGAAGCTTCGATCTCAACGCTTAGAACGAGCGTCGAGCAGAAACGCAAGGTTGTTGCTGACTACATCGGTGATCGAGGCAAGCTCACGCTTAAGGGCACACAAGAGCAGGTTAATCGCCATAGCGCCCTTAGCGCCGTGGCCCAAACACTGCGAACGAAGGTCCAAAACTTTAGCAACCAACGACGAACCTTCTTAGCGCTACAGGGCGAGGTAGAAGCGACCCGAAAATCCGGCGCTCCGGAAATGTTGCGTCAGCTGCGGGCCCGTCACTTGGCCAGCGGCATGAATGAGGCTCAGTGGGATGCATTCCTGTTGATTCACAAGGGAAGCGTTGACCAAGACCTACAGGGCTACGTCGCTTGGACGGATGCAGAGATAGCCAAGCTCAAGGGAGTTCCGCCACCGCCCATGGACCCGGCCGTGGCTTACATCGCAGCCGATGCTGACCTGTCCACCCTACCCTTGGCCGTGATCGAAGCGGAGATGGCTAGACTTGCTGCGTTCTTCAGCGCCGACCAGCTTACGCAGAAGCAGTTCACCGCACTGACTGAGCGAATCAACAAGGAACAAACGGCCCTCACCGCGTTGGAACAAAGACTTCTCGATGCTCAGGATGCTCCCAACCGCCGGCGGAGCCTACAGGCAGACCGCGAAGCGGCTTACGAGCGTGCCTTCCAAGCCATCATTGACGAACAATCAGCTCTGGAACAGATGTATGCCCCGTTATTGACCAAGCTTGCCTCTTCGTCAGGAACACTGGGAAAGCTGGGCTTCTCGGTGCGACGCATTGCCGACTTGGAAACATGGGCGCTCGACGCCGAGGAAAACCTACTGGATCGTCGCAAGTCTGGCCCCTTCTACGGCGTTGGCGCATTCACGGATGTCGCCCGTACCTCGTTCCTTAACGTCTGGGAGAAAGGAACGGCTGCCGATATTCGAGCCGCGATGACGGCATTCATGGCCAACCACTTGAAGGACCTCCTGTCACACGCACCGTTTGGACAAGACCAGCAGGAAGAGTTCCGCGCGTGGTCGAAGCGATTTGCACGCTGGCTATTTAGTACAGACCATCTGCGTGTTCGCTACGAAATCACCTACGATGGGGTGGACATCCGAAAGCTCTCTCCGGGAACACGTGGAGTCGTGCTTCTCTTGCTGTATTTGGCATTGGACGAAGCCGATGATCGGCCCCTCATAATCGATCAGCCAGAGGAAAACTTAGATCCAAAATCCGTGTTCGACGAGCTTGTCTCTCTGTTCGTTCTCGCCAAGTCCACCCGGCAGGTCATCATGGTGACTCACAATGCGAACCTCGTGATCAACACGGACGCAGACCAAGTCATTATCGCGGATTCCACCCACGATGGCTCAGGCGGTCTTCCCAAGATTTCCTACCAGTCCGGCGGACTTGAGTCAGCCTCCATCCGGAAGGCGGTTTGCGACATCCTAGAGGGGGGCGAGTCTGCCTTTAAGGAGCGGGCGCGCCGCTTGAGGGTACGGCTGGAGCGCTGACTCAGCCAGATTTGGGCATCTAATCTCAGAAGCATGGCGAACCAGCGCCATATTGAGCTCTACCGGCAGAAACTTGCTTGCGCGTAGGCCGTTTGCTTTGGGTCGCGTATTCAATTGATCGATGCAACACACTGAGCTAAATAAAAGCAGGAAAAGTCTCAACCCCTCCATCAGGAAGCAGAAAATTGAGGGTGTCCTGCAGTTCGAAAAAATCGTCGTCTGCTAGATTCAAGGCGTGCAGAGCCCCGATCAAGTAGTAGTAAACCTCATTCGGGGCATTTGTTATTGCACCCCCTCGCACGAATGAGACCACCGAACGAAGTTGATTCGATAATCCGGGGATCATTGTTGCGATTTGCTCGACGCGGGAAATAACCGCTTGGATGTCATCGTTTGCCGCAACCCGATACCGCGGATGCACTTTGATGCTATGCAGCTCCATTGAATCCCCCTTCCTTGAAAATAAATCGCTACTTCCTGTTCTTTGACCAGATGGCACGGACCTCATTGGCCACGTCTCCCATCAGTCCGTCAATTTTCGTCCCGATTTTACTTAATGCAAAATTCATCATAGCAATTAAGGTAACAATCGCCATCACTAAGAATGCGCAGAACACGAAACCAAGCAGGACCCCGATAAATTCGCTGTCCATTTCTTACTCCGTCGAGTTTTCCCAACCAAAATACTCACGAACCGCTTTCCGTTCCCGATCCAGCAGATGGGTATCGACGATTCGGTGAACTTGACCTAGTGCAGTCGGGACTTCTTTGACGTGCTTTTCCATCGCGACCCCCAGCAACAGCAGAGCGCGCGATCTCAGCTTTCTGATCGCCAGCGCATCCCTGGATTCCAGGCGTTGGATTCGCGCATCGATTGCTGCTCGTCTTGCCTTTAAGGACTCGATTCGGTCTGTAGGCGTCGCTTTCATGACCCTTCCATCAACTGGTTCTTGGCCATCTAACTGCACAGCATCCACTTGTGCAACAGAAAAAACTCGTTGCGACACCGCGCGACAGTTTTTGTCCTTTTTTGTTCCTTTGAAAGCGCGCAGACTACCCGCAAGCGATGGGAAAGCTACCTGCAAGGGCGCACTTATACATCGCTGCGCGATGTGTGCGGCCTACCGGCGGAAGAGACAACTTCAACAGCAACAACAGCAGCAAAAGACAACGGCGACGCGTGGCAATCTTTCATCTCGCAGCACAGGTCATCGGGCGCAGCAGTGGCCGCTCTGCCACTGCCGCCGCTGCTTACCGTGCTGGTGCGCGCATTGATGACGCGCGCACCGGCGAGATTCACAACTACACACGCAAGCACGGGGTGCGCGAAACCTTCATCCTGGCACCGGAAAATGCGGCGCCATGGATGCTCGATCGCGCAAGTTTGTGGAATGGCGTTGAGGCCGTGGAGAAGCGCAAGGATGCTCAGCTCTGCCGAGAGATTGAGATAGGTCTCCCGGCAGAGCTTGAGCATCAGGATCGCCGTACGCTCCTGGTGGAATTCATCCAAGAGGAATTCATCGCACGCGGCATGATCGCGGACGTGGCGATGCATGCTCCTGGGCGTGAGGGCGACCGTCGAAACGAACATGCACATATTCTGTTGACCATGCGCCAAATCGAGGACGACGTATTCGGAAAGAAGGCGCGGGAATGGAACGATCCCGCACTTGTCGAAACCTGGCGGGCCAACTGGGCAGAACGCGTGAACCATGCGCTGGAAGCGCATGGGGTCACGGAGCGCATCGATCACCGGAGCTACGCGCGGAAGGCGATCGCAACCGGCGAGGATCCGAGGCTGACAATGGTGCCGGCGGTCCACCTTGGCCCGCGCGCCACGCAAGCCGAGCGGCACGGCATTCGGACCGTGCCGGGGGACCTGAACCGGGCGGCGGAAGTGATCAACCTGGAACTTGAGCGCGAGCGCGTGACGAGCATGCGCGATCGCGTTAGTGATTCCCAGAGCAAGAGCCAAATTGATCAGCTCGGTCGGGACCTGCAAAAGCTACTTCAGCTGCCCGAAGCTCCGACGTCGGCGGTGGCGCAGAAGGTCATCCAGCATCGTCGTGAATCCCTGGCTTTGGATAAGCAATTGCTAGTCCAAGACAACGCCGATTTTCTGTTTTGGCATGCGCGGGCGCAGCTACTAGGCGTGCGCTCCTTGGAACTGGAGCGCGCGCAGAGACAGATTGAGGCCAGGATGCTGGAGATCAGGGAACGAGCCGTCAAGGCGCGGGAGCTCCAGCAGTCGCGGCAAAGCCACAAATTTAAAACGTGGTTGCGAGACTGGAGTCGGAGGATTTTGAAGTCTCCAAACGTCGAAACGGCTGAGGCAGTGAAGGAGGAATGGACGCAGGCGCGCATGGAACGTGAGCAGATCGTCGCGGGTCTCCTACAGGCGCGACGGCGTGAGCAGCAGGCCCAGGGGGTTGTAGAGCGGATCAAAGAGCAGGCTGAGGCGGCAGCGCGGGCTGAACTTCGCGATCAGGCGGCACAACTAAACGAAGCCGAGATGCTGGCCAACGATCTGCAGTGTGCGGAAGAGGAAGCGGAAGCGCAGCGCGAGGAGCAAAACTATGATGAACAGGAGCAGAAATCAAAATTCGAGTTACGCCATGACCATGAACTGGTGAGTACGCCGGAGCCAGAAGAAACACCACACCCCGTCCCGCGACCACGCGGACCGGGGCTGCGCATGTAGTATTTCAGTCAACCCGCTTCGGCGAGGACATGTGATCAATATCCATATCCAGGGCCCTTGCCGCCCTTGGGTTTTGGGCGCAGTGCTGGCGCGGTTGGATCGCTTTCTCCATCATCTTCAATGAGGGTGAGATAGACCAAGAAGCGCACAGCAAGCTCGCGCACGGCCAGCGGGTCACACACCATCAAAAATTCTTTTGGGGACGCATGTTCGACAGCTTGTTGCATTAAGAAAAAGAATTTTTCTGGCATAAAGCAAAATGCAATCGCGGCGGCGCAGATTGTGTCATCTTCATCTGCGCCGGCTTGACACCAATCTTGATACTCGATGAAATTTCCGGCTTCGGGAGCCATGTAGCTTACGTTCGCTATATGCTCTTCAGGTGGAACAGGGGTGGGTAATGCAGCCAGCTTGGCTTGAATGATTTGTTCAATTGGCATGGCGCTAGTCTCCTGCTGTGGCTGGGCGGATGAGTTGTTTGATTTCAGCGATATTCGCGAAGGCCTTGGCTCGTGCCTCAGGAGTGTTGCGACGACGCGCTGCTTCCGCATCGGCAGCGATGCGCTCTCGCTCTTTGGCGTGTCTTGCCAGCTCTCGCTCACGGGCTTGGCGCACAGGAATCCCAAGATCTGGAATAAATTCTCCACGGCGCGCCCTAGCAACCACTTCGCGAAACCACGCCATGGGCTGCCTGGGCGGTGATTGACTGCTTAGCTTGCCTTCCAGCTCATCAAGGACTTGCTGCTGCAATTCTTGATCCATGCCCTGGATCAATCTATCCACCACTACTACGCTAGCGGTATCCAGACGCGAGGGCCAAATGAGACCCTGTGTAGTAGTAGTTTTGGATGGATTAACTAATGGTTTGGGTGCAACTCCTGCACCCCGTTCGGTCGTCATCTGCACCCCGTTGCCATCAGCTGCATCTCGCTCGGTCACAGCGGGGTGCATTTCCTGCACCTCGTGTCCGGGGAGAGGCATCATGAGGTCGTAGACCACCGGTCGGCGATCCGCACGGCTAATGTAGGCTCCTGCGATCTGCTGCCGACCACGGCGGATGAGTCCTAGATCCTGTAGCGATTGCAGAGCTGCCTTGACCGTGCGGATGGAGTAGCCGGTGTCGGCGCTCAGCCGCGCCACGGCAGGGAACGCAGCGGTCCCGTCGGCCCCAGCGTAGTTGGCCAGGCAGAGTAGAACGTGCCTACCTGCTGGGCTCTTGACCACCTGTTGCTGGATTGCCCAAGCCATCCCCTGCACACTCACTGCTAGCTCCCCGCGCGGCGGGCAGCAGCAGCTTTGGCCTTCGGCCCGCTCGTACCCCGCGGACGACCGCCTGGACTGCGCCGGTGCTCCGCCTGCGTCGGGCGCTCGTGCGGATCGCGGGCGCGGTACTTAACTGGCCTGCCGGCGTCCGACTCCCTTCTCAAGAAGTCAACCCAGTCACGCACGTCAGCAGGCGTGGAAAATCTTTTTTGGCCAACTAGGCAAGTACTGAGGTGGCCGGCGGCAATCGCACAAAAGACGACATCGCGCTTCTGGCCAGAAGCAATGCAAATTTGCTGAAAATTTAGGAGTAGCGGCTCCATTTTGTGCTCCACATCGCGCGCAATCGCGCCATGAAGCACACCCTATCTACGCCCTTGCTGGCTGTCTTTCTAAATATTTTTAGACAGATTTCAATCTATGATTTTTTTGGCCGCTCATTGCTTACCTTTACTTGATAAATCTTCAGCGCCGCATTTGCTTTCACTGCCTCGATCACCAATTTCCTTATTTTTGTATGATCGGGAACAGGAATTAGATCATGGTATCGATTGTAGAACGCGGCACGCACGGTCTCAAAACTTTTATGCCGCTCCTTGCACACTTGTTCAATCGCAGCGACTGCGCGCACCCCTTTCTCCACTAAATGCACCACTTCGTCATGGAGAGAACGGTTTCGATGGTCCGCCTTGCTCAATGGTGGCCTGACTAGATCCCTGTGGAGCGCGCCAAATGCATCTGCAATCGCAGAATCGATTCTCGTCGCGTGACTGGATTTCATTTTATTTTTTCCACTCATGTTGACGCCTCACAGAAATTGGACAGCTGCCAACTTGTCCCGTGCAACGCCTTGGACAAGGTGCCCGTAGTTTTTGTTGATCATCTCCACCGAGGTCCCCGTCAGCCTGGCCGCAGTCACCACATCCATACCACCAACGATTGCATCAGTGATCCATGAATGCCGCAACGCGTAAACGACGGTTCCCGTCGGCAATCCCGCCTTCTCCACTGCCTTCTTCACCAGATATGCCCACGCCTGGGCTGTCCATGCCTCCTTGCCATTGGTGAACATGCGCGCCGCCGGCAACTTGTTTTTTGCCAGACGGTCGAACAGCATCTTTGCTGCCGGTGAAATTGGAATCGTACGAGGTCCGGTTTTCGTCCTGAATGTCACGCTGGCGGTGCGGCTGTCGTAATCCTTCCTGAGCAGTGCCGCAGGATCTCCGGGCCTGCAGCCAGTCAACGCCACGCACGTCAGCAGATCGCGCAGATCGCCGTCAGCGGCCCCCAGAAATGCAGCGCGTTGACTTCGGTCCAGATACACCTCGCGGCGCTGGTCCGCGTCCTTGTGTCGCTTGATCGAGTTCCATTCAATTGCACGAGCCTGAGGAATCTCCCTCCTGCTCAGGGCGCGATTGAGCGCAGCCTTGAGCGTGGTCAGGTTGCGGTTCAATGTCGCTGGTGAGGGCTTGCATTTCTTCCGCCCTGACAACTCCCCGGCTGCCATTCGGGCCTGCCATGCTTCAAGATCCTTCTGTGTCAGCCGGTCGGCGCGAATCTTGCCAATGGGGTCGCCGTGAACGATGCGATCCAGAACTTTGCGCGCATCGAGTGCAGCACGCTTGCGCCCCTCTGCCTCCAGTGCATCGGCGTAGTCCCTGCAGATCATCGAAACAGTTGCAGGCCCGCCACCCATGTCAAGTGGCGCGCCGTGCTCTTGAGTCTCTGCGAGAAGAATGCGAGCCCGCTGCCGGGCCGCTTCGACCGTTACGCCCGGCCACTTGCCCAACGATTTGCTTCGCGTGCGACTCCATTGCACGTTCCAGGACTTGATTCCGGATGGCTGCACTCGCACATGAAGCTGCGGAACCACGGTGTCCCAAACGCGATACGGTTCGACCTCGGGTCGCGCCATTTCGACGGCGGTCGGTGTTAGTTTTTTCGCCAGTTTCTGGGTCGCCACGCTCGCTCCGTAACTGCGTGATAACTGCAAAACGGAGTGTAGCGCGCAATCGCACGGAGTCGCAATCTATTGTAAATCAATAACTTAAAATACAAGTTATTGATTCAGAAGGCTGCCTTAATTCCCCGTGTCGGGGGTTCGATTCCCTCCCTGGCCACCATGATTCGAAAAAGCCCGCAGCGATGCGGGCTTTTTTCTTGTCTCCAGCTCAAGCCAGGGCCATGCGCCCCACCGCAGGATCGTCGGTGAAGAATCCGTCGATCCCGGCCTCGAGATAGCGCCGGATTTCCTTGATGGACCCTTCGACATTGCGCGCGTTGTCGCCCGCACCGTTGCGGAAGTCCCTGGGCAAGAAGCGGTTCTCGGGCCGGAACGTCCATGTGTGCACAAGCAGGCCCGCGGCGTGGGCATCGCGGATCACCGAGGTCGGCTGGCCGAGACGGCCATCGGCATCGCGCGGAATCAGTACCTGCACGTTGGGCGCGACCACATCGGCATACTTGGCGACTTCCCTGAGTCCTGCCACACTGGTGATCTCGGCCCATGGCGTCCTGCCGCCAGCGGCAACCACGTCGGCCGGCGATTTCCGCGGGTCGCCGGTCAACTGCATGATGCGGATATTGCCGCGCTTCCCGAGTTTCCCGCGCAAATACCTGAGGTTGGCGACCTCGAACGACTGGATTTCCACCGGTGCGCGTCGCGTGTATTCGTGCCCGTCCAGCACCGCAAGAAAACGATCTTCGAGCGACAAGCCAATCGACCGGAAGAACGTCGAGTTCTTGAGCTCGGGAATGATGCCGACGACGCGCCCGATCGTGGCCGACTGCGCCGCGACGAATTCGATGATTTCCTCGAACGTCGGCACCTGGAACTGGCCGTCGTAGGCGGTGTTCGCCACGCGCACGTCGGGGATGCGCTCCTTCGCGCGCAGCGTCTTCAATTCCGCCAACGTGAAGTCGCTGACGAACCAGCCGGTGAACGTCTCCCCGTCGACGGCCTTGCTGGTGCGACGTGACGCGAATTCGGGGCGCGAGGCAACGTCGGTGGTCGTGCCGATCTCGTCCTCGTGACGCGCCACCAGCACGCCGTCCTTCGTACTGACGAGATCGGGTTCGATGTAGTCCGCGCCGTCGGCGATCGCCTTGGCGTACGAGGCCAGCGTGTGTTCGGGCCGCAACGCGCAGGCGCCGCGATGACCGAACACTTCGGCGCGGCGTGCCGAAGTGGCCGACAGTTTCGCCGGCAAACCCGCCACGACAGCGGCGCCAGCGCCGGCTGCAAGAAAAGTACGGCGATCGAGTTTCATCAGAACAGTTTGGTCGAGAAGGTCAGGAACCATTGCCGCGGCGGGATCGGATAGGTGTTGTAGGTACCCGACGCTGCGGTGGTGAGAACCTCGTAGATGCCCTTCCTGTTGGCGAGGTTGCTGACGTTGAGGCTCAATTTGGCATCGTGCAACCAGCCCGCGCGGATCGGCAACGCGTACGAAGCCTGGGCATTGAGCAGGAAATAGCTCGGCACCGACAGGTCGTTGGTGTAGGTCGCGTAGCGCTTGCCGACGTAATCGCCGACCAATTGCGCATCGAACGCACCGAATTGCGCGCTGGCGACGAACTTGTTCATCCAGTCCGGGCTTGCCGGAACGTTCTTGCCGGCGGTCGGCACCACCGTGGTGCCGGAGAGATAGTCGTCCTGGTAGCGCGAGCGATTGAACGACACCGCATCGTAGAAGCTGAAGTGTTCGCCGAAGTGCAGTGTCGCGGCGAAGTCGACGCCGTCCGTCTTCACCCCACCCACGTTGTTGATGATCACTGCGCCCGGATTGATCGTCGTGAAGCCCGCCGATGCCCCGACCGCCAACAGGCGGTTGGAGAAATTGACGTGGTAGGCACTGACCTGCCCGTCGATGCCGGTGATCGGTCCCAGTTGCAGGCCGTGCTGGAAGCGCCAGCCGCCTTCATAGGCCCATGCGGTTTCCGGCGAGACATTGCGCTTGAAGGTGTTGAACAGGTCCTGGCTGCCGAGGCTCCACGGCGACAGCCCACCCCCGCCGTAGGTGATGAAGTGGCGCATGTTCTTCTGGATGTTTAGGAACAGCTCGTCACCCGACGTGATGTTCCAGAGCGCGCCGACCTGCGGCAGGAACTTCCCGCGCGTATATATGCGGCCTTCCGGCATTTGCAGGAAGCCGGCCGTCGAGTTGGGCAACGGCTGTACCGGCACCGTGCCGTGGGCGAACTGGTAGCTCGACTTGAATCCGGCCTGCAGCGTGAAACTGTCGCTGACATGCCAGGCATCTTGGATATACGCCTGTGCCACTTCGTTGCGGATCTCGCTGTGGTACTGGGTGATCAGCGGATCGGCAAGATCGAGCGGGCGCTGGTACGGCGTGCTCGGATTGTTGACATCGAGCGCATACCAGCGACGACGCGTCGAGGAAGCGATCTTCTCGTACCACAGGCCGGCATTGACCTGATGATTCCCGATGCGCCAGTCGAGCGACGACAGCCAGCCTTGGCGATTGATTTCATATTCGGTGGTGCGCGTCGCGTAACCGGAGTTACCGAACACCTGCTTCAGGTTCTGTCCCGGGAAATAGACACCGAACAGTTTCGGCAGACCGGCCGCGTTGAGCGGACCCGCGACAACGCCGACGCCGTCATCGTGGTGGAAGTAGACCTGGTTGGACCAGGTGAACGCATTGCTCAACTTCCAGTCGTACTTGACGTACGTGAGGAAGTCCGTGCGCTGCGCGTCACTGTAATAGTTGAGGTAGTTGTTACCGTCGGTCGCCGGTGGCGCGCCGTTCGCGCCGAGGTACGCCAGGGCCTGCGAGAAATCCGGATACATGAACGGCCGGTTGTCGCGATGACTGGTTCCCTCTCCCGCCGGCGTGCCGTGGTACAGGCTGTCCTCGTTCGGTTCGATCTTGTCGGAATACGCGGCGTAGACCGTCAGCTTGCCGGAACTGCCGTCATGCACGAATTTGCCGTCGCCCTGCCAGCCGCGCTGGTGGCCCTTGAAATCCCAGGCCTGCTGATCCTGGTGCACGATCGCGGCGTAAATCGAATTGCCGTTCTGCTCGCCGCTGTCGCCGCGCAGATAGGTGCGTGTCGTGTTGTAGCTGCCGATCGTCTGCGCGAACCTGACTCCGGCCTTTTTCGCTGGATCTGAAGAATGCGTCGCGACAGTGCCGCCCAGGTTCGAAGTCGATGCGGTGGCAAGGTCGCCGGCACCCGACGCCAGCGTCACCGAACCAACGTCCTCGCTGATGATCGCGCGCTGCGGCGAAAGGCCGTTGTAGTTGCCGTACTGCTGGTCGCCGAGCGGAACGCCATCGAGCGTGAACCCCAACTGCTGCGTGCTGAACCCATGAACGAACAGCAATGTGTTCTGCTCATTGTTGCCCCATGGATCGGCGGTCGTGTACAGCACGCCGGGCAGCGTCTGGATCGCCTTGAGCGGACTCGCGCCGGGCTGGATTTTCTGGATTTCCGCCCCGGAGATCGACACCGCCGATCGCGTCGAGCCCTTGGCGCTGACCACCACCGTGCCCAGGCTCGACGGTGCGGCATCCGCCTGCGTCGCGGCGGTTTTGCCGTCCTTCGCCGCATCGGTTGCGCTCGTGCTCTGGATGGGCTCGGCAGCGAACGCGGCCATCGGAGCGAACGCGCATGCACAGAGCAGCGCATTGCGCAGCGCGCGTACAAGTGGGTGCTGCGGGAATGAGCGGAACGACGCGATGTTCGACATGAAGCGATCCCTGGACTTGGCGGTGCTGTGCCGCGAATGAACGCACCAAGCTAAGAGCGCAACATGTCAATACGGTTAAGACGGGTTTTGGCGTAGGCTTGCGCCGATCGCCTGCAAACGCCGGCGACGGGAGAACACGATGAAACCGATCCTGCGGGTCTTTCTGCTGCTTCTTGCCCTCGGCCTTGCCGGTTGCGCGACGTCTTCGCACGTGCTGACCGGTGCGGCGCGCCCGGCCATTTCGCCCGACCAGGTGAAGCTGTATTCGGAGCCGCCGCAGGGCCGCTACGAACAGATCGCGGTCATCGATGCCATCAGCTCGCAATCGTTCGCGATGACCTCGCAACAGAAGACCGACAAGGTCGTCGCGCGATTGAAGGAAGAAGCCGCGAAGCTCGGCGCCAACGGCATCATCCTGCAGGGCATCGCCAATGAAACCAGCGGCGGCGGCACTGGCGTCTCCGTCGGCGGCGGTTATGGTGGCGGGCGTGTCGGCATCGGCACCGGGGTCGGCATTTCGATCCCGACCACACGCAAGAACGGCAACGCCCTGGCGATCTACGTCTACCCATGAAAAGGCCTTCCATGCACGTATCGAAACGCATTCCGGGAACGGGCAATTACAAAGCCCTCCTCGTCATCGGCCTGGCGCTGTTGCTCGCTGCCTGCTCTTCCTCTGGCGGCAAGCGCGTCTCGGAGCCCGCCGCGAGCATCCAGCAATTGACGGTGGACGCACGCGGCAATTGGCAGGTGCAGTTGCGCCTGCAGAACTACAGCAGCATGGCGATGCGTTTCGACACGATCGATCTCGCGCTGGAAGTGAACGGCCAACCGGCCGGGCATCTCAAGGCCAGCCCCGCGCTGTCGATCCCGGGCGAGTCCGGCGATCTCGCCACCATCAGCCATGTCCCCGATGGCGCGGGACGCTTGGTGATGGCCGATGTCCTCGCTTCCGGACAGGGCATCAACTACACGCTGAAGGGCGATGTCCAGGTGACGCCCGAGGGCAACAAGCAGCGCAGCTACACCATCGACGGCAAGAACCAGCTCAACCCGGTGCCCGGCCTGCCCGGCGTCCTGCGCTAGAACAATACGCTAGGGTATGCTTGACCTGACTCCGCCGGATTCCAGCCCATGAGTACCTACAAAGCTCCCCTCGCCGACCTGCGCTTCGCCCTCCACGACGTGCTCGGCGTCGACCGCGAATTCACCGCACTGGGTTACGACGAAGTCACGCCCGACATCGTCGATGCGGTGCTGGAAGAAGCGGCGCGCTTCACCGAGACCGCGCTCGCGCCGATCAACGCCATTGGCGACGAGGTCGGCTGCAAGTTCGATCCCGCAACCGGCGATGTCGTCGCGCCTCCCGGCTTCAAGCAGGCCTTCGACCAGTTCGTCGAAGGCGGTTGGACCGGCCTCACCAACGACCCCAACTACGGCGGCCAGGGCATGCCCGAAGTGCTGGGCGCGGCACTGACCGAAATGGTGGATGCCGCCAACCTCGCCTGGGGCAACTTCCCGATGCTGTCGCACGGCGCGGTGGAAGCGCTCAACCGCTACGGTGAGGAGTGGCAGAAGGAAGCCTTCCTGCGTCCGTTGGTGGAAGGCCGCTGGACCGGCACCATGTGCCTGACCGAACCGCATGCCGGCACCGATCTCGGCCTGCTGAAGACCCGCGCCGAACCCAATGCCGATGGCAGCTATTCCGTCACCGGCACCAAGATCTTCATCACCTGCGGCGAACACGATCTCGTTCCGAACATCGTGCATCTCGTGCTCGCTCGCCTGCCTGACGCGCCACCCGGCCCCAAGGGCATCTCGCTGTTCGTGGTGCCGAAATTCAAGGTCGGCAAGGACGGCGCGATGGGTGAACGCAATGCGCTGCGTTGCGGCTCGATCGAACACAAGATGGGCATCCACGGCTCCGTCACCTGCGTGATGAACTTCGATGGCGCGCAGGGCTGGCTGGTCGGCGAGGCCAACAAGGGCTTGCAGGCGATGTTCGTGATGATGAATTCCGCGCGCCTCGGCGTCGGCCTGCAAGGCCTGGGACTCAGCGAACGCGCCTACCAGAACGCCTTGCGCTACGCGCGCGAACGCCTGCAGACACGCTCGCTGTCCGGGGCGAAATTCCCGGAAAAACCCGCCGATCCGATCATCGTCCATCCCGACGTGCGGCGCATGCTGCTGTCGATCAAGTCGCTGGTCGAAGGCAGCCGTCTGATGGCGCTGCACGCCTACTCGCTGCTTGATGCCTCGCATCATGCCAAGGATGCGAACGAACGCGCGCAAGCGGAAACGCTGGTCGGCTTCCTGACGCCGATCGCCAAGGCCTGCCAGACCGAGTGGAGCATCGAGAACACCTACAACGCGCTGCAGTGCTTCGGCGGTCACGGCTACATTCGCGAACACGGCATGGAACAGCTCGCGCGCGATGCCCGCATCACCACGCTGTACGAAGGCACCACCGGCATCCAGTCGCTCGACCTGATCGGCCGCAAGACCGCATCGACGCAAGGTGCCGGATTGAAGCTGTTCATCGCGATGATCGAAGACTTCGCGAAACAGCACGAAGGCGATGCCGCCCTCGCCGAGTTCATCGACCCGCTCAAGGCCAAGGCCGCGGAGTGGGCGCAACTGACCACCGGCGTCCTCCAGCGCGCGGCGCAGAATCCCGAAGAACTCGGGGCCGCCAGCACCGACTACCTGTTCTATTCGGGTTACGTGGTGCTGGCCTACTGGTGGGCGCGCAGCGTCGCCACTGCGAATGCATCGGCACAGACCGCGGCTTTCAAGCAGGCCAAGCTCGATACCGCGCGCTTCTACTTCGCGCGCATGCTGCCGCGCACCCTGTCGCACAAGGCGGCGATCGAGTCCGGCGCCACCCCACTGATGGCGATGCCCGCGGAACTGTTCGGGGACTGAACAGGCGCCGTACACAAAACGTCAACAATCAGGTATATGCTGACTCCCCGTATGGAGCCAGCGCACACGCATCGCCGTCTGCAACTGGCCGCCTCCAACGCGGAGCCGGCATTGGGCACCCTATCCCCTGTTACCGAGATCCGGCGCGCAAGCGTCGTGCGCCTGCTTGCGCTCGATTCGCATGGCCAGGCCCTCGACTGGATCAGCTGGCAGGACGCCGCCTGCCTCTACGCACGAGATGCCGTTGCCTGGACCCTGGGCGATCCCTGCATCACCCTGCACGGCGGCACATCGCGCCTGACCGGCGAACAAAGCGAATTGCTGCTCCATCCGATCATCGCTGCCCGCAACCACGCCCGCGGCCGTCCCGGCATGCCGACACCGGCACTCACCAATCCGGCGCTGTTCGCCCGCGACCAGCACCTGTGCATGTATTGCGGCAGCAACTACAGCCGCAGCCTGCTGACCCGCGACCATGTGCAGCCGGTCTCGCGCGGCGGCCGAGATGTATGGGAGAACGTGGTCACCGCCTGCGTCAGCTGCAATTCGCGCAAGGGCAGCCGCACACCACAGCAAGCCGCAATGCCGTTGCTGGCCATCCCCTATCGACCCAGCTGGATCGAGCACCTGATCCTCAGCAACCGTCACATTCTTGCCGACCAGATGGAATTCCTGAAGGCACAGCTGCCGAAGAAATCGCCACGCCATTAACAAAACGGCAACCGCACACTGGTAGATCGGCGCGTTACGCCCCTAGAATCATCGGTTTCCGGTCGTATCGGTGGTTCGATGAAGTTGAAGCTGGGCATGACGGGCATGGATGGCCAAACGCAGGCCGCGTTGACCGAGGCATTCCAGGCCGCCAACCAGGCCGCTGGCAACCGTTTCGATTTGGGGGACTCGGGCAACGATGCCGATTTCGTCATCGTCGACATGGACAGCCTGTACGGGCCGATGAGCTTCATGCAGCTCCACAACGCCGGCAAGCATGTCATCGGTTATACCCAGGCGACGCGCACGCAGTCCGACTCGCGCCTCGCCAAGCCGCTCGACCACATTGAATTCGCCAATCTGCTCGGCATGCTCGCCGACCAGCGCGGCGCGCAAGTCGTTGCGGTGGAACCGGAGCCGGCACCCGCTCCCGTGCCTGCCCCTGCACCACCCGTCGCTGCGCAGCCAGTGGTTGAAGAGATCGCTCCGCTGCAGCCGGCAACGCCGGCCGGCACCACCCCCGCGCCGACGCAGCAGGATCACCTGCCGCCCTCGCCCGCTGCGGCCGTCAGCGCGCCGCATCCGGCGCCCGTGCCGGCACCGGTGGCAGTCAATGTCGCACCGGAACCGGTCCACCAACCGACTCTCGCCGACTGGCTGGCGCCAGGCGCCCTGAAGGGTGCGGTCGTGTTCCAGCGCGGCGATGGCCCCGAATTGCGCATTCACCCCGGTCGCCGCGAATACCAGGGACCGACTGGCCTCAAGCCGCTGATCGCCTATTTCGACGCCCCGGTGGCCGAAAACGAACTGCGCCCGCTCGCCGATGCCGATTGGCAGTCGGGCCAGGCGCAGCCGTTGACGCGCCTGGTGTGGCTGGCCGGCCTGCTGGCCGGCAATGGCCGTGTCGTGGCCGGCCTGCCCGAGCACGCCCATTACCAGCTCACCAAATGGCCGCAGACCGAGCGCGAATACCCCAAGCACTTCCGCATCGCCACCGCGATGATGAAGGGCCCGGCGACCGTCGAGGAAATCGCCGTGGCGGCCAGTGTCCCGGCCACCGACGTCGCCGACTTCGTCAACGCCAATCTCGCGACCGGTTTCGCAGCCGCCAGCGTGGACGGCGCCAACGTGCCGGCGCCGGGCATTCTCGCCGCCTTGCGCGGCTGATTCCGTTCCGCTTCACACCGGCGACACCGCGCCTTCCCGCGTGGTCGTAAAATGGCGGAATGATCGATGCCGACCGTTATCCGCGCCTGTCGCGGATCGATTCCCCCGCCGACCTCCGTAAGTTCGATGCAAGCGAACTGCGCGCCATCGCCGATGAGCTGCGCGCCTACCTGATCGAATCGGCCGGCAAGTCCGGCGGCCACTTCGGCGCCGGCCTTGGCGTGGTCGAACTCACCACCGCGCTGCACTTCCTGTACGACACACCGGAAGACCGCATCGTCTGGGACGTCGGCCACCAGGCCTACCCGCACAAGATCCTCACCGGTCGCCGCGACGCCATCCATACCGTCAAGCAGAAGGACGGCATCGCGCCGTTCCCCAAGCGCGAGGAGTCGATCTACGACACCTTCGGCGTCGGCCATTCCTCGACATCGATTTCCGCCGCGCTCGGCATGGCGATCGCAAACCGCAACGCCGGCAACGACCGCAAGGTGGTCGCAGTGATCGGCGATGGCGCGATGACCGCAGGCATGGCCTACGAAGCGCTCAACCACGCCGGCGGCATGGACCAGGATCCCGACATCCTGGTGATCCTCAATGACAACCGCATGTCGATCAGCGAAGCGGTCGGTGGGCTGACCAAGATGCTTGGCCGCATGACCGGCAGCCGCACGCTCAATGCCATCCGCGAAGGCGGCAAGAAATTGCTGGGCGACAAGGACAAGGCGCCTGCGCGTTTCGTCAAGCGCTGGGAAGAACACTGGAAAGGCATGTTCGTGCCGTCCACGCTGTTCGAGGAAATGGGTTTCCACTACACCGGTCCCATCGACGGCCACGACGTCAACGCGCTGGTCGACACGCTGAACACCCTCAAGACCCTCAAGGGTCCGCAGCTGCTGCATGTCATCACGACCAAGGGCAAGGGTTACGAGCGCGCCGAAGCCGACCAGATCGGCTACCACGCGGTCTCGCCGTTCGATCCCGAGCAGGGCATGGTGTCGAAGCCGGCGGCGGCGAAGAAGCTGACCTATACCGATGTCTTCGGCGACTGGCTGTGCGACATGGCGGCGGCCGATCCGAAACTGCTCGCGATCACGCCGGCGATGCGCGAAGGCTCGGGCCTCGTGCGTTACAGCAAGGAATATCCCGATCGCTACTTCGATGTCGCCATCGCCGAACAACATGCGGTGACGCTGGCGGCGGGCATGGCCTGCGAAGGCGCGAAGCCGGTCGTCGCGATCTACTCGACCTTCCTGCAGCGCGGTTACGACCAGCTGGTGCATGACGTCGCGATCCAGAATCTCGACGTGCTGTTCGCGATCGATCGCGGCGGCGTGGTCGGTCCCGACGGCGCGACGCACGCCGGCAACCTCGATCTCTCCTACCTGCGCTGCGTGCCCAACATGGTGGTGATGGCGCCGTCCGACGAGGACGAATGTCGCAAGATGCTGAGCACCGGTTTCGAATTCAACGGACCAGCAGCCGTGCGTTACCCGCGCGGCACCGGTCCCGGCGTCGCCGTGCAATCCGGCCTCGCCACGCTTCCGATCGGCAAGGCCGAAGTGAAACAGCGCGGACAACGGATCGCATTGCTGGCGTTCGGTGCGATCGTGCCCGCTGCACTAACCGTCGGTGCGGAATCCGGGTATACCGTGGTCAACATGCGCTTCGTGAAGCCGCTCGATCGCGAGCTCATCCTTGAGCTGGCGAAGACACACGACGCTTTCGTCACCCTTGAGGACAACGTCGTCGCCGGCGGCGCCGGTTCCGGCGTGGCGGAATTGCTGGCGGATGCCGGAATCACGATGCCGATCCTGCACCTGGGATTGCCGGATGCCTTCCAGCATCACGCCAGCCGCGAGGATCTGCTGAGCGAAGCAGGACTGGATGCCGCGGGCATCCGCAGGGCGATCGAAGCGCGTTTCCCTCAGCAGCAAGACGGGCGATTGCGCGCCGGCAGATAGGCGTGGCCAAGCAAGGACGTCACCACGACCTCGCGGGCGAAGTGTGAGCGCGTGACGCCGGCTTCGGCACCCAACGCCGTCAAGTCCCGTGACCAGCGGCTCGGCACCAACAACTTGGCCTGCGCGGTGTTCTTGCCCAATTGCGGCAAGCGCCCGCCCCACTCGCCACGGCGCACCTGGACGGTCGGCTGCGACAACGCCGGTGTCTGGTCGGGATCGCCACTGATGCCGTACAGGTACTGACGCAGGATCGCGCGCAGCACTTCGGAGCGGCTGCACTGGCAACGACGCTCATGGGCACCCAGCAATGTATCGATGCGTTCCGGCAACCAGAACGTCAGCATCGTTTGTCCGACCACGATTCCCTGATCGGCTTGTTGTCCGATCATGTCGTTCTCCTTCAATTCAATTGGTGCTCTCCCGCTGGCAGACGAACGCAGGCGACCGCGTCCGTCCACGCCCGCGGCGTGGCCTCTTTCGCCAGCGGGAGAGATTTGATCAACCCTTGATGCAGATGACCTGCTTCAGGGTGTGCAACACTTCGGTGAGATCGCGCTGGTTGGCCATCACCACGTCGATGTCCTTGTAGGCGCCCGGGATTTCATCCACCACGCCGAGATCCTTGCGGCAGATGACGCCTTCGGTCTGCGCCGCCATGTCGGCCGCGGTGAACTCCTTGCGCGCCTGGGTACGGCTCATGCGGCGTCCGGCACCATGCGCGCTGGACTCGAAGCTTTCCGGATTGCCGAGGCCACGCACGATGTAGCTGCGCGTGCCCATGCTTCCCGGAACGATGCCCAACTCGCCCTTGCCGGCACGAATCGCGCCCTTGCGCGTCACCCAGACATCGGCGCCGTAGTGATGCTCGCGCGCGACATAGTTGTGATGGCAGTTCACGGCTTCTGTCGTCACCTCGAACGGCGGCAGGTGGCGACGCAAGGCAGCAAGGACGATGTCGAGCATCTCCCGGCGGTTCTGCGCCGCGTACTGCTGCGCCCACGACACCGCTTCGACGTAATCGGCGAAGTGCGCGGTTCCCTCCGGGAAATAGGCGAGGTCCTGGTCCGGCAGGTTGGCCTGCAACTGCTCCATGTCCTTGCGGGCAAGGGCGATGAAGTAGCTGCCGATCGCATTGCCGATGCCGCGCGAACCGGAATGCAACATCACCCACACGTCGCCGCTCTCGTCGAGGCAGACTTCGATGAAGTGGTTGCCGCTTCCAAGCGAACCCAACTGGCGAACCCAGTGGCTGCTCCTGCCGAAGGCGCGCATCACGTCCGGATGCTTCTCGACGATGCGCTCGAAGCCCGGCTGCAACGACAGCGCCGCCTGCACGCGGGTATCACGCTCCTTGTGTTGCGCACGACCGACGGGAACGTCGCGACTGATCTGGTTGAAGACCTTCTTCAACGCCACTTCGTCCAATTGGTTCGCACCCAACGACAGGCGCGCGGCGATCATCCCGCAACCGATATCGACTCCGACCGCAGCGGGAATGATGGCGTCACGCGTCGCCAGCACCGAACCCACGGTCGCACCGATGCCGGTATGGGCATCGGGCATCGCCGCGACATGGTGATGGATGACGGGAAGCTGGGCGATATTGCCCAACTGGCGCGTGCTGAGTTCGTCGAGATCGCTCGCCCAGATCTTGATCGGAACGGCGTGGTCGTGGATTTCGTGCTGGATCGGCATGATCGTGACTCCGGTTGGCGAATGCGCGCAAAGCACGCGTGGTTGCGCCGCAACGGAATCTGGATTGCTGGGGATCCGTCAGGCGCGGCCTGACGGGATAGGCGTCAAGCCGTGATGGTATTGATCAGGAAATCGGGGGCAAAGCCCGCATGCGACGTTTCGGGGTTCATGCGAATCCGTCGCAACGCGCGCGCAAGTGCCACCGTCGCTGGCTTTCGCAGCGATTTGAGGGCGTACGCGGTTGGCAGGATCGAGGTATGCATGACAGATATTCCGAAAGTGCGCGCATCGTACCCGCGCCATTTTCGTGGCGCAAGGACTTTCCCTGATCTTGTTGCAAACGCAAAACACCCCAGGAACCGGGGTGTTTGACTTCTGATACGCTAGGGATCGTCGGACAGGATGCCGATGGTGATGGCTTTCAGGGAGGACCCTATGCCGATTCAGATTGATCGCCGTGCTGGCCTTAGCCAATCGGATTTCCGAACTCAATACGTGGCCCGTTCGCGCCCGGTCATCCTGACCGATGCTATCGATCACTGGCCGGCCCGGCAGAAATGGAACCTGGATTACTTCGCCGACCATTACGCCGACAAGCAGGTTTCCTTCGACCGCAAGTCCCACCGCATCGGGGACTTCATCGACGATTTGAAGCGCAATGAGGGACAGGACAACACGCCCTACCTGAAGGAAGTGAAGCTGGATGAGCAATTCCCGGAACTTTGGGCGGATGTCGGTCGCATTGATGTTGCCAGGGACAACTTGCTCGACAGCCGCCTACTGCCCCGCTCGATGCGCCTGGATCGAGGAAAGGTCGCGCTGTTCATCGGCGCGAAAGGCAGCGGCTTCCGCAAGTTGCATTGGGACTACAGCTACCTGCACGTCTTCATTTCGCAAGTGCATGGCCCCAAGGACGCGATACTTTTTGCGCCGGGCGACACGCGTTTTCTATACCCCAATCCACGACAGGACAACCATTCGCTCATCCCCGATCCGTACCATGTGGACCCTGCGGTCTATCCGGAATTCGCCCACGCCGATCCAACCCGGTTGACCATTGCCGAAGGCGAAACCCTGTTCCTGCCCGCAGGCTGGTGGCACGCAACGCATATCAACCAGCCCAGCATCGCGATCGCTGAAAGTACGCTTGACACGTTCAACTGGAAGCAACGCAGGCTCTGGTACGCCCAGAACCATGCCCGGGACGGCGTGCCTTACATCAAGCGCAAGGCAGTCGGCCTTTACATGCGCATGCTCAGTCGGGTCCTTCCCTGACGGCCCGACCCGGTGTGGCCGCCCATCGCCCGCCATCGCCATCGCGCATCTCCAAACAACAAGAACCCCGCATTTCTGCGGGGTTCTTGGATATTACGAGATGCTTATTTGGTCGGGTAGCCTCTACCGAATTGAAGCCTGAAACCCCTGAATTGCGTGGATTTCGAGATTTCGAGATTTTGAGTTACCGCCAAAGTTACCGGCTCAATGGCGCGGATTGCATTGGATGGCCTCGGCCTCGACTGGACACCAACACTTGCAGCGAGGGCAACAAACACAGCCAATACGAGCGCACGATGACAGCAACAAGCCCAGCGCACGATCCCAACTATACCCCCTCTACCCTTCGGAGCCGGGGCTAGCCTGCACCAACACGAACCTGCTTTTTTTATTTTTCTCCCGTCCGTCGTGGGGCGCACCCCGTACCTTTCTGGGGGCGCAGCGGCTTCCCCGAGAGCGCGGCCATCGTTGATTTGGCCGAGTACTCCATATCTGCGGAGCCTAATAATCCTCTCGGGAATCCTTTCGCGCTCCGAAGCTTCTTAGACCGTTCTAGCCATCATTGACTGTGCTTGCTGGTTTACCTGATCCTGTTGCTGCCATTGGGCCAACTGCTGCGCCTGTTGCTGATCCAGCGCCTGCGTTGCCTGTTTCGTCTCTTCTAATGGCGGAGCCGGAGTTGTCAAATCGACTTTGCACCGTGCGCCCGGATCAAAATGGCATGATGCGTAGATTGCATTGTCGATGACAGCAACTTTTCCAAGATGATCTGGACGGCTGATACCACCGACTCTTGCGGCATACGCAACTTCAGCAATTTTTTCGTCACTGACATTCGGAAGATGCTTCCGAAATGCAGCCTGCAATGCAGTGTCGCGAGGTTGAAACTGCATTGAATCAAGTGACGAATGCTTTTGCTGGTGCGGCGACGGCTTGATGTGATCCATGTATTCCAGCTCGTTATTTGAGCGAGTCGGAAATGCCGGATCATAAACAGCGCGCCGCAATTCTTGATGCAGCCCCTGCTCGTTTATTTCACCGCGCCAATAGCGACCAATTTCTTTGGCTGCTGCTTGCGCCTTATCTGGGTGCCCCTGATAGCTCATGGAAAACATGGCTGCACGCTGCTCTTCCGAAAGCGCCTCGGTCGGACAGTTCACGTTTTTGAGAATGCGGGGTATATCTGTTTCAAATTCCGGGGCTACGCGCTTGAACAACTCAAGGGACTGCTCCTTCGTTAATTTGATTTGCATGGGGCTGGTTGGCGAGGTAAGCATGTCCCATGAATAAGAAACGCCGCTCGGACTTGTGTGTTTCGTACTAACAAGTGGGCCAACCGTCGCCTTTTCCGCCTTCCCAAGTGGGCTGGCCTCGAAAGCCTTCAAATTTCTATAGTGCAATCGATCCCGACCCGGCGTAGCATCATTAATCTCTTGCGCCGTCGTCTTCATCATGGTTTCGAGTTTCTGCGCATCTTCCGGACTCAACTTCAAAACATTAATCAAATCTTTTGTATGTTTTTCGTTGTAAACAACGTGCGGAACTCTTTGCTTGTCGCGCCAAACGGTGTTAAATGCAACGCCTAACCCTGCCGTCGGGAGGCCGTAAATATCCAAATAAATGTTATGAACATCCGCCTCATTCTTGTCAATGAGCCTTAAACGAAGATCCTCGTATTTTTGCTGATCCATTGCTATTTCCTCCCACGTGAGGATCGCGCTTTTGAGGCGATGCGCTTCCACTTCCCATTGCGCCAGCAATAGCGATCAAACGAATAGGTCATGTTGTCTGGATTGCGGTACTCGTTCACGATGCAACCCCGCCCCCCTTTTGAATCGATCATCCCCTGCTGCTTGAATACTGCTGCCTGATCTTCAAATTTTCGGATCTTCGGATTGAAGAGAAATAGCCTCTCCATTGGTTCCGGACTGGCGCTAAGGTGCCCCTCACTCGCCCATAAGTCTTTCCAACCATCACCGTTGAAGTCTTTAAAGGCGATCACTTTCTCGGCGTCAAAGGGTTCAGGATCGCTTTCTGGAGCGGCCAAGTCCAATACCTGAATGGTTCTATTGTTTTCGTCTTTGATTGTCACCGAATAACTTGCTTCTGGCTTTCGCTCTACTAGAAAGCTCCACGGCTTCATCCCCTTTTTCAGAGTGGACTGCAATTCGGCCTTGCTCTTCTCTGTGGCTTCATCACCGATGGCATTCAAGCTGAATATCGCAAGCCCTACGAACAACCAGAATTGCCTTTTCATTGGGTTCCCCATAATCAAATGCCGTTATGTCGACCTTATCTGCTGACGATGGTCATTATGTGAAATGGCTCGCCACTGCCCTTGGATACGATGGCGCCGCCTGTAGCGCAGTACACGCGCCCTCGACGTCGGGGCCGGACTCTCTGCCCGCTACGCTATGCGCGTAACTTACCTATTCGGCTACCCTTCGGAGCCGGGGCTAGCTTGCACCAATACGAACCTACTTTCTTTCTTTTCTTCTGTCCGCCGCGGCACGCACTATGTAACGGGCTCTCACGCTGCAGCTCCGGAAGCGCCCGGTACACTCAGGCATGCAGAGGCGTGGAAAGTACACACGAAGCCTTAGAGAGACAAAAGTAAGTCCCGAAGCCCTTGCTGATCGGGCCGCACCCATCTATAGGGTTGAAGACTGCCGGCAAGCTTGTCCTCAAAGTCGTATATGGTGATGCTATCGAAGATGCCTGCAGCGGTCCCACCTTTGATCTTGGAGACAATGTGCTCATCTTCCTCGCGAAATCCGAATCCGACGATGAGCAGGTTGTTCTGAGTGTTCGTGCCTCGTTCTTCAAACGTATCCCGCAGCCTTTGATTGTAGAATCGTAACGCTTCATTGGATGCGATGATTCCTTTCTTGGCCTCACTATCGCCTACAACAAGTACAGGCCAGCGATAAGGCGGATTGTTGTATTGCGTCTTTTTGAAGGGCTTGTACCTCAGGTCGCCGTGCAAGTGCATGATTTTGAATTGACGGCTGCCATGCTTGTTGAGGCTGCCTGCACCAGTCCAGAAATCAGTTGTGACACTACCTCGAGCGTACCTTTCCCCATAGATAATGTGGTCGAAGATGCCATCGAAATTAACTGTGAAGTAGTTGACGGACTGGTAGGACGCTTGAAGGTGATTGATGGCCGGCGCGAAGTGATTGACCACTTGCAGCATCTGACCGAGAGAAACAGTCAACTGATTCTCAATCTGGTCTAACGCAGCAACAATTGAGTTTTGAAGATCAGTCTGACGGAAGAGACTGGAAAACGCTTCCTCGTTCATGTTGAACCGATTTAGATCTTGCTTGGTGCGCTCGATTGCCAGATTGACCGTCATGAGCCCACCCAAGATGTAGTCGAAGGACTCTTCGGTGAACATGTCCCGGATCTCTGGTGTGACCCTTTGGTACACGCTCTGACTGACCTTCTGATAAGTGAAATTGATAAGCTCATCAGCGAAGGGGCATTCTCTCGCTACGCCATGGTTGAGGCCCGCACCGCTGATGATAGTGAGTTGACGCATTGAGGTCATATCCTGATTCGTAAATGAGGGAAGTGGGTGTAGTCGGTCACTCTTCGGGAATTAGTGGTGGCTGATCTAGTCCAACCTTGTGGTCATGGACTTTGATGATGGTCCGCTGCAGCTTGAGCGCACCATTCAACTTGGTTTGCTTCACGCGCACATCGCAGATGAGGATGTCGCCTTTGCGGAATGCCTCGCCACTATTCACGCGGTTGACGAAATCTTCATCTTCCATTGCATAAAGCAATGACTCCGCGCCATTCCACATACGCCACTTGTTGCCATCCTTAAAGCTGAGCGTTTCGATGACTAAACCCATGCGCGTCACTGACTCTGCGACTGTGTTTTCATCGCCGATGGGATGGTAGTAGATCGCATCATTCGTCGTAGCTTGAACGATCCTCACACCATCCGACGAAATATCAATGCTATCCACACCCGCCTTCGATAGCGCTTCACCAATAAACTGCGCAGCAGCTAGCCCGGCCTTCGGATCAAGCGTGAGCTGGAGAGACGGTCGGTTAATTACGATGATGTTGCCGCTATTGTTGGTGACATTGACCGAATTGTCTTCGCGATGCTCAACCTTCTGAGGTTCCTCACCTTTCAGGAAGCGGTACAGCTCAAGCGACTCCTTTACCGTCGTTGCCACACTTATAACGTCCGGGAGCATCGGTAGGATTGCCGCTGCCGCACCGATCACTTCGAATAGCAAGTCGGTGCCGAATGAGCCTTGCTTGAAGGCTGTCACCTCCGCCTTTACATGCACGTCCTCGCCATAAATCTTGTGGGCAGCAGCTACCACAAAGTCAGAAAACGCCGTCATATTCGCTGCGGCGTCATAAACATTCATGGCGCCGTTTTCAACAGCCGGCCCTTGATAACGCAGCAGGATGCTCATGCCGCGTCCCTCGTCGTGTTGTTCTTCGACCTGCATAGTTCCTTTCCCCTGTCTCGCGGGCTGAGACACCGCGCTCCCTACCCAGAATATGCATTAATAGCCACAATCTATCAACGAAAATTTTCCCGCGTAGGATTAATCTGACTTTGGCCGCTCTTTCCTGCCGCAAGTAATCGAAACGGATTCGGATTTAGTCACGCCCAGCGGGGGTTTTTACTCTACGCACTGCAATAGCCTTTGCCTTGACTCCACCAAGCATTTTCTCGACCCACTCTTGGTCGGCGAGCAATGCAGCGACATGCCGATCCATCAATAGCTGGCGGTATCCTGTCTGACTGGCCAGTGAGGAAATTTCCTTACGAACCGCTGGCAAATCACTCACCAGAATCCCATAAGGATCGCTCAAAAAAGATTCCAACACAGATTCAATAAGGTCTGCTGGAATCTCACCGCAAGAAAGGATCTCTTGCGCAATGTCGGAAAGGGGGTCTGATGGAAACAGTTGGGCACCTCCATCAAACATCTTGAGAAAATGCTCTCCAACATGACGATCATGGTGAAATCGGAGCATCTCAACGCCTGGCCAACCTTCGAACCCATGACAAAAAGGCATTTCAACAACCCACGCACATTGCTCATATGGTCTAGGCAATTTCTGCGGCCCAAGCGGGATATAGCCTTCAAACGTATTTTCGGCTTTTTTTAGGATCACTCTATAAATTACGCCATCGCCTGAATCGACAGGCTGCCAGCCTTCAGTTGTTTCACGACAGGTGGCGAAGAATGCACTGACATTAAAGTCATCGGTAAGATCCAAATATCCCGTCGGAATACCATAGTGCTGAGCAAGAGCGAGCTCATTAAAATCCACATTTTGACTTGCGGCATGGTTATAAATGGGGTGCTGAATTAGTTCTTTCGCAAACCACCATGATTGAGCCAGTCGAAGAACTATCTTGGCTTGGTCAGAAAAAGGGGAATCGAAAAGTCGGAGAATTTCGGTAGACTGCAAACCTCTGGCGATCGAGGGAAGCAATGGGGTGTGACGCATATTCTGCCCCCTATATAGAACAGAAACTGCGAGCGGAAGTGCGGCGCCCTTTCCGTTCCCATAGCCTGCATGCCAATGCCAACTGTCCTCACGATGCGATCGATGGCTGAGATAGCCTTTCGATATTTCGATGAGGGCTGAGGCCGGGGCTATCTGCATGATAGGGCTTCCATGTCCTTCGGTTGCTGCCTGTAGATCGATGTTTCTACCCGTGATTCGCTTTTGCTTCTGAGGGTAGCGGCGGCGGAGCAAGAAAGCGGAATTCCCGATGGCGATCTTTGATACGACGCGGCTGCACGTCTTTGCGCATCGCGTACATGACCTCGCTCAGCAGCGCGTCGTGTCGCGCATCACTTCGAGAGGTGTTGCGATATGAAATCTCTTGCTGGAAGGCATTAACTGCATCCAATACGGCGGGCGAAGCAACGAGAGCCAGCGCATTCACAGCATCAGCATAGCGTTCCTGCGCTGCGGGTGTAGAGCGTCCTGAAATTATATTCGACAGCGCCGTTACATATTCCTGATAGTGATCGACCTTTGTCTGCCGCCAATCTGCTTCATGTTCACGTCGTTGCGCAAGGGCAGATGTAACGATCACCCCCACCAGTGCGAAGATGCCGGACGCGAGCGCAGCAAGAATTGCGGGCAACACTACTGAGTTGAGATTCATTCCGGCCTCTGGAAGAGTCAATTATTTCCACTTTTTCGTGTCCTCTGGTGAATTATGCCCGACAGCGACACTCGAAGGAGGTCAACTTGCTTTCTCTGCCCGCACTTCGAAGAACACCCGCTTAGCATCGACGGCGCATCCTCGAACTGTTGCGCCAAGCGTGTGCCGCCACCCGCCCTTTGCGCAGCGCCCGTCCTAGCTGGGCGTCGGTCATGCGCCAAGGCCGCATATGGTTAAGCATCGTTTCGATGCTCCGCCCGATCTCTTTCTCCGACAGCCCTTGTCCACGAAGCTGATGAACATACCCGCGAAGTCGCCACTGCTCCAACTCTGAGCAAGCAGCCCATTGCCGAGAGTAGTCGCGCATGGCTTGAGATTTAGCAATGCGCTCCAACGTCCAGAACTCGGCACCATCGTAGGCGTAGGGGATCATTCCAGTTTCCTTGCAGAGTAGTTGTCGGCTCGTAGCTCAGCCTACGAAACACACACCTAGGCCTCAAAACCTCAAAAACCATCCGTTTTTGGACGGCTTGGGCAGATCGCTTTTCAAAACGTCCGGCCTACAGCCTTTGGTGCATAAGGCTTTGAAACACTTTGGACGGATTGGACAGATTTTGAGTACCTAGCTCTATAGAAGTATTCTCTATAGAGCTAGGGTAAAAAATCTAGCTTTCCGCCCTATCCGTCCCCCTCAGACAAGTGAAGCAATGTCGAAGTCACTGTCATCATGGCGTTTGCGCACGATTGCGAACCCGCGCTTCCCCCTGTATCTGATCGGTGGGTAGCCGTGTTCCTTCATCATTGCGGCGAAGGCTTTATCCGATGGGGGATGGCGCATAAGCCCGGCCCATGCAGCGTAGTCGTGGCGTAGGTCTTCACCCGGGGTGAAGGTGCCCGGTTCGTAACACGTCGCCAGCCACTCGCCCATTACGTCTTGCTCGGAACGGAAGCTGTCAAGGATCTCTTGCATCACTCCGGGCAGCGGTTTTAACCCTTTGTCTTTCAATGCCACCGCGCCTTCTGCGATCCAGCGAAGGATACCCGGCGCTTCCGCACGAAACCGTGCATCGAGCCCGTGATCAGCCTTCGCAGGCGGGCGCTTGAATTCGAGGATGGCCAAGCGACGGATCATGTCGTCGCCCACACTGCAAAGATTTGGTTGGTGGTTTCCGCGAACCCAGATTTTACTTGTTGGCATCACGTTGAACGCGCGTGCGCCGCCCACCTCACGCATTTGGATGGGCTCGCGGGACACGAGCTGTTTGAGCAACGAGTCGTCCCACCTTTCCCCCTTCTTGATCTCATTAACCGATGCAAGGCGCTTTCCAACCAACGGTGTCAGTCCACCCGTATGTTCATTCGGGTTTCGCTGTTTTCCAGTGTCAGCAAGCAATGCCGAACCCGCTGCAGTGGCGTAGCTTGTCGTGGCCGTTTCACCACCAAGCGCATGCATGATGGCTTTGAGGGCAGTGGACTTCCCAGAACCTGATGGGCCAAGAGTCAGCAGCATCATTTCCTTCTCAACGCTTCCTGTGGCGCAATAACCAATGAACCGCTGAAACCATTCGACACTTTCCTTGTCACCAATCGCCTTGGCGATGAATGATTCCCATGCAGGACATTGCGCCTCCTTATCGAAGGCATGGCCGGTAGTGAGCGTCATGCAGTCAAGGGGATCAGCAGGCTTCAGTGTCCCGTTAAGTAGGTTTACCGTGCCATTGCTACAGGAAAGCAAGTAGTCATCCCGATCAAGATCGGAATCTTCGACACGAAGCATGGTCGCTGCTGCTCGCAGTACACGGTCTTGCGTGTTCTGTTGCAACAGAGTCCGCGCCGCTTTCATGCGATCTCCTTTTCCCTTGTTCTGCGGATCAGCATGGAATGCGCGTGCTGCATCGTCCGCCTGCACGCGCGCAAACTCCTTCAAGAGCCCAGCAACTTGCCCGGTATCTGGGCGCCAGAATGCCCCCGTCCATTGATAGAACCGACCACGTGCGTGCATCACACGGCCATCAAGCCATGCAACCCAGCGACACGCGTGACCGTCATCCGTGCCAAATGCGGCGCAATCGTCCTCTGCTTGTCCAGCCAAGTAGAAAAGGGTCGGCGGCTTGATTCCGCCTTCGACTTTGAGGCTGCCCCATTCCTTCGTCCAATGCGCGGCATCGAATTTCAGGGATTGCTTCGACCATTCCCGCGCGATTGGTTCCATCAGGGCATCTGCCCAACCGAATGATTTCAGAGCGGCGAGCACACGCAACCATTCTGACCGATCGTTGACTACATCTGGGTTCCTGGCATCGATACGTCTCAACGCGGCGCGAACTTCGGCCTCGGCTCCGGGCGTGTACAAGCGTGCGGGTGTGAATTCGTCCAAAGACGCATCTGTGGCTACCACCATTTTTGGCCCGCGCGAAAGATACGAGTCCACGTCAAGCGGCGCCACGTCTTCACTGAGAGAGATTCGCCGCGCCCCATCATGCCGAAGGAACGCAATGTGCGCGGCAGCTTGCATAGTCGGATCGAGTGCTACAACAGGCTTCTTGGAAGGTGGCCCGACACTGACGCCGAGCGATGCAGCGATGTCATCGGCCAGCACATGCGCCAACACTTTTGATTCCTCGGCATCAATGGGACGCGAAAGATGCAGTACAAGTCGTGCACGTGGACATTCATCCGTGTGGCTAGCCGTAGCCCAGCCAAAGATTGGCGCAAGCTGACGCAGGGCAGCGACGAATTCCCGGAACATGGCGAGGGCGGTTTTGTCGTCATGTGCCTGTACTCCGTCCACATCGAGCAGCAGCAGTGACCATGGCTGTGCGTTGATGCCCGACCTTCGACCGCTGCCAGCCATTGGTGGTGCAATCCATGGCAGTTGTGCAGACGCTTTCCAGCTTCGCATCTCATCATCTGTCAGGCCGACAGGTACGACAGGGCCGGATTCGTCAAGGAGCGTGGCAGCGAGCACAGCAAATGTCGGCATTGTGCGTTGCCTCGGACGGTTATTAGTTGCTCCTACGCCGTAGCTAAAGACAATCGATTGCGAGAGAGAATTTTTCATACAAAGTCCTCCGCAGCCGTATTTGCGTCGTTGGCGCGGCTCTGTTGCAACTCGCGCTCGATAAATGCATCAATGTCGCTCTCAAGCCAAACTGTGCAGCCACCTTTGCCCAGTCTGATACCTTGCGGCGCATACCCATCCGAAATCCACTGCCACCAAGTGGATTTTGAGACGGGAATTTTCTTCCGAACCTGCGGCAACCGCAGAAATACGGAATTAGAAGATGTGGACATCGTTTGCCTCCTTGATTGGAGGCCGCCATTTACCGGGCAGCCATTAGCGGCTGCCCCTTGCCTGCGCATATAGCGCAGACTTTTCCTTTTCCATCTTGTACCTCCGGCCCGAGGCATCGGGACGCGGCAGTAGTACAAGCGGCTCCGATTTTCAGTCCACCAACATTGCGTCGGTGCCACACCTCGGGAGCGAGTACGGAGGATCTTATCGGACTTAGTACGCCTGTCAAGCCCTTTTCCGGACTGCCTCAAACGGCATCAAATTCACGCACGAGCCATCTAGACGTTTAGCTCATAGCCAAAATATTTATCTCTAATAAGGACTAACCGTGGTAGTACATTTGAGCTCGCTCAGTGCCGTCTCTGGACTACAAGTCGTTGTCCATGTTGCAGGCGGTCTCCACGCTCTGACCATGCGTCGAGCATTCTCCGACTGTTGGTCAGCAATGCCCTGCCAACGGCGATTACTTTCTTGCATTGCGTGCATTCCGGCAGAGCGAATTCTTGCATAACGCCGCTCATTGAAAACCACCCACGGCATTTTTCCGGACATCAAGTAGTAGAAATTATCCCACTGCTCATCGGGGGAATCACCAAAAGTTCCCCGCAAGGGTTCGCACATTTCATGTAATCCCACGAAGTCCTTGAGAATCTTCCTTTCTGTTGGCGTTGGAAGCTCTGGACTATTTTGATTTGAAAGTGGCACCTCACTTGCAATGAGTTGAACTTTATCCACGATCGGGCGGAAATACGGGGAATAAAACATAGAGAGACAACGCAGCTGCCCTTCCGTGTACTTTGCTTCGCTACTAGACGTGTATCCCCCGGCAGAAATACAACCCGAAAGGCCAAGCACAAACACCGAGGCAAAAACTAATTTTTTCACTGCGTCGCTCCTTGATAGTGATTCCGAAAAATGGTTTGACCGCATAGACATTCGTCGGATTTATTGATTCAGAATTTCAGGGTGTTTTAAGACGTACTCTCTTAGGAAATCTGGATGCGATTGCATGTATCTAGGCAACTCGGAGTCAGTACAACGCTGCACATGAGGCGGCATCTTTGAGAGCGCAGATGATGTGTCGTAATCCATCACTCTAAGCTCCTGCTCACTCAAAGACGAAACCAAGGATCCGGCAGCACACGAGCAGATTTGGAGCGACAGATCTATCGGCATCGCATCAGCACCTGTTGACATTGCTTTTGAGCAATTCAGAGCAAAATTCCCCCTGAATTTTGCGACATAATCGGAGGATAGCGAGTTCATTGAGATACCTGCAGCGGCGACCACTTCAAACTCTCTGACCTGCATGACCGCGCCATTTAGCGAAACCTTGACCTTGTACTTTCCTACTGGTAGCCCCCGAACCATTTTTATGAAGAAGTCAGTAGTGCCGCTACCAGTGAAATTCACCTGCTTACTTGCCTCATTGGCCTTCACTTCTGTTCCATTCTTGTCAAACCACCAAGTAGCGACCAGCACTCCCGGAACTGTGGTTGTTGGATCGCTGGTACTGGTGGCAATCGATACATAGACCGTATCTGTTGGCTTGAAGGTGACAGTAGGGGCAGTCACTTTGAAGTCAGCGCCAACCGCGCTACCAAGATCAACCGATGTAATAAACGCAGTGGCGGTGTGCGCATCTCGCCCGTTTGCTACTACAGCATCATTCGCCGCAGATGCGGCATCCACTTCGGCCTTTGCTGCGCCCGCTGGCGAAGCACCAGAGACATTAGCCGGAACCACTGAATTTAACTCAGGATTACTGTTGCCTGCCGGTGTTGAGACGTTGGCCGTCGTCTCGCGCACAAGACTTTCTATCTTCGGGCCAGCAGTTGACAACACAATCTGCCAAATCAAAGCAGTGAAGCAAACGCAATTCAGCCAATGAAACCACTGCCACTTTTGCTTTGTGACCAAACGCGAGACAAGCCAAATGGCCGGGCTCGCCAGTGCTGCAACTATCAAACCTGCCATGGATCGCCCAAAGACGAATTGAACCGACTCGTTCCCGCTTAACAACACACCGCCGCCAACTAGCGCAATCAGCGCCCAAAGCCACGCGAACTTCATTCCATTTCCCCGTGAGGGCATTCGCCCCCTGCTTCCTTCTAGTCCGAACCACGTCCATGCGCGGTTTACCTCAGCATATAACAAAATAGACGTATTACGTCAAATATACGAGACTTAATACGTCCTGTATGGCTAGACGTAATCCGCCGACTATTCCCGACACACAAGGGTCGGATTGGGCATGGCGACTGACGCAGGAAAAGAGTTGGTAGCGCTCGTCGGCAGGAACATTAGGCAACGGCGGAAAGACCTTGGCCTGACGCAAGGCCAAGTGGCTGACAGACTTTCGGTCGAATTCGAAACGATTTCCCGTTATGAACGTGGCGTGCTGGCCCCATCTCTCATGCAACTACAGCGGCTGGCTGATGTTCTCGACGTGCCGGTCTACTCGTTATTGACCACGGACACAAAAATTACTGACGTTGTATTGGCAAGTGCAGTCAACGAGTTGCCTAGCGCTGGAAAAGAATTCGTTGTCGAAGTCCTCCGCGCTTATTCTGTTAGCCTAAGCAAACAAAAAAATAAGTCATGACATCGCATTTTAGCGACGTACTTCACCGATCGCTTGATGGAAGCCACTTCCTCCTTTTTCTATAGGAAGCCGCCTATATTCTTAATCCTAAAGATGTGCATGGCAGCATGATTATGGATGAACAGAAATATTCCCCAATTTTCGAGCGGACACTCTCGTATCAAGACGGGAACGAGCGATCAACACTTCGTCAAGCCGACTTGGAAGCACGAACGGAGCCCCTTGTCATCCTGGGCGAAGCAGGCATGGGGAAGTCTTCCTTGCTTTTACAAATGTCCAAGCTCCCCGAATATGCATTTTGTACTGCACGGCAACTGACCAGTCGCCACAACCCACAGTCATTATTAGGATCTGCAAAAGTATTGGTAATCGATGCACTCGACGAAATTAGTGCAGGAAAGGAAGGGGATGCTGTAGATCTGGTTCTAAGGAAGCTCGGAGAACTCGCTTACCCGCGATTCGTGATGTCGTGCCGCGTTGCAGATTGGCGCAGTGCGACTGGAACGGAAGCAATCAAGGAGCAATATTCGCGCCCACCTACCGAGCTTCATCTCGAGCCATTTTCGGATGATGATGCACTCGCATTCCTTACCGCTTCTTTAGGCTCAGATCGAGCAAAAGCTGTCATCGAGCATATCGATGCCAAGGGACTCCATGCTCTTTTGGGGAACCCCCAAACTTTGGGCTTAATCGCAGAAGTTGCAACTGCAGGTTCACTCCCAAGCAGCAAAAGCGAACTTTTCCAACAAGCGGTAGATCTTTTACGGCTTGAGAGAAAGCCTAACAAATTTGAAAAACTACCTGCGGCAATCGACGGTCTCAGCGCCACGGGGGCTGCTTTCGCTGCGATGATCCTGACCGACAAAGAAGCGATCGCGAGATCTACGCATGCCATTGAATCGGATAGCAACCTCGCGCTCTCGGAGATTGCGAGACTTCCCGGTGCCGCTTCCATCGGCCCAATGCTCGATACGCGCTTATTCACTGCAATCGGACCCGGCAGCTTCGGCTATCTGCACCGCCGTATTGGTGAGTTCCTTGGCGCCCAATGGTTAACCAAGCAAGCGAATTCTCCGAGGAAACGCAGGCGACTACTCAAGCTATTCCACGACCTTGGGCTTGTCCCATCTAGTCTACGTGGTATTCATGCATGGCTAGCTAAAGATCCACTCTTCACTGAATCGATCATCGGGATAGATCCTCTGGGCTTCATCGAGTACGGCGATGCCGACTCTCTTGTCTCAAGCCAAGCCGTCTTACTGTTAGATTCCCTGCGACGAGTCGCAGATGAAAACCCATTTCACTACGATTGGGGATTCCCATCAGCGCGAAGCTTGTTTCAGGAAAGCCTTCTGCCTGCCATCCGTCAAGAAATCACCTCGCATAGCGCATCCTTCGCATTACGCAGGTATCTCATTCGTGCAGCGAAAGGCACAATGGCTGCTTCGATTCTGGAATCCGAATTTCGCAAATTAGTGATCGATCCAACCGAGATCTATGGTATCCGCAGTGATGCAGCCGAAGCGCTAGTTGGCAGCATGAATGAAGAGGGTTGGAGATCCATCGTTCATATCTTGGCCAAGAGGAATGACGACGAATCGGCGCGCCTCGGAATCGAGATTCTGGCAGACATTGGATGCAATGTTGCCGACGACTTGACCATTCTCGATCTCGTGATTGTAGCTGCACGCCCAAAGGAGAGAATCACTGGGGTTCTATATCCACTCGGGGCAGCAATCACCGACAATCGATTGGAAGGGATGTTGAATGCCATCGCGGAGTCAGCATCCAGATTGTATGAACCCAACGACGACCATCATGGAGTTGGAGAACTGACCGATCTAATCTATTCGCTCTTGATTCGTAGGCTGGAAATCGCAGATTTAGACCCTGTCAATGTGTGGAGATGGCTAAAACCCTTCGACATCGACTACGGCTATAACAAAAATCTTCGGGCACGGATTAGCTGTTGGTTCGCCGACAATCCCGCAACGCGCAGAGCAGTCCAACGTCTAGCTATCTTGGGCGAACCGAGTGAGAGTAGTGTCATGCTGCGCGTATTTAGGCTCGGCCACCAATTCTCCGGACTTCAGCCAACTTCCGCTGACTTGGCCATCATACTGACCACATTGGATCCTCGCGACCATACCGATGAACGATGGCGCGAGCTGGTAGCGATCGATCCACTTAATGAAGATATTCGAGCTGCAGCGCAGCCATTTCTTGTGGAAAGGCCAGAATTGGCGTCTTGGATGAATGAAATTTCCAATCCTCAGCCTCTTCAGTGGCAGCTGGAAGATGCAGAGAAAAAAGCAAAAAAACTTGAAGAGAGAGAAACGAAAATCACGGAAGCGCGAAATTATTACCTGCAACGTATCGACAAAGTTCGCTCGGGCACACGAGAACTTTTGACTAGGCCAGCCATGGTCTATATGAATCAATATTCCAATTTAAATTCAGCGCTTAGCCCGAAAGATCGCGTTGCTCATTGGCTTGGGAATGAAATAGCTATAGCTGCTCTCGAGGGGTTTGAAGCGTACCTGGTTATCAACCCCAACCAAGAGACATCAACTGAGGTTGCTTCCGCAATAAGCCGAGATGAAGCATATTCGCATTGGCTCATCATTGCGGCCGCTCTCGCTGAGCGAATGCTCGCTGGAAAGGGATATTCAGATCTTCCCGACGATCGACTCATCGAAGGTTTCTACATTCTTCTTCACACCGGGACCAGCACCATAGCCAAAATCTCCGGACTCAATGAATCCATCGAAGAGGAACTCACTCATCGCGGTCTTTATAGAAGTGCCATGAAGTGCCTACTCGAACCACAGCTTGCAGCAAAGCGTGAGCGCATCAGCGGCCTTTATCCGCTAATGAGAAGCACAGAACATGCCGAGATTGCTGCAGAGCTCTCGATATTCTGGCTCGAAAAGTTCACAGATTTGCCAACCGCCGTGGAAGAAGAGCTTCTTTGCCGAGTCATCCATTCTCACCAAGCGCCAAGGTTGCGCGATATTGTCTCTACGCGAGCCGGGGCACCAGATGTCGAGCGTAGAAATATTTGGGAAGCGGCAGGACTGCTTATTGATTTCGATCGGGTCGCAAGCCACTTTAACCCCTCAAATATAAGCCCAGAACTGATCTGGAAGCTGCGCGACTTGGGTGATGCCAAAACTGGCCGGACAGTGGCACATCCAATTTTGGAGCCACAACAAATTGAATGGATCGTATCGTCGTTTCGATCTCATTGGCCCGTAGCAGAATTACCAAGAGATGGCATAACAGGAACACAAAATTCCTGGGATGCCAGTCAGTACTTATCGAGTCTTATACGAAGACTTGGCGGCGACTCTTCCAGCCATGCAGTCTCTGCGCTGATGCATCTCAAGGAAGCCCCTGAAGATAGCTACACAGGCATGATCCGATCAATTGTTTCCGAACAGGCGATACTTCAAGTAGAAGCCAAATACATCGCACCCTCACTGGAGGCCATCGAGTCGATCATCTCCGATGCTCTACCAAAAACAATTTCCGATCTACAAACAGTGATGCTTGAAGAGTTGTCCGTTGCACAGTCGAAGATCAGGAGTGATGACACGGATTCATGGCGCGATTTCTTTTCAGATGCTGGCATTCCCTATGATGAGGAACGTTGCCGTGATCGTCTGCTCGGAATTCTGCGCCAAGGCTCTTCGGGCATCGCTCTCACACCAGAAGCACATGTCGGAGATGACAAAGAGGTCGATATTGCCTGCTCCACAGGAAGCCTGAGACTACCAATCGAGATAAAAGGACAATGGCATCCACAGTTGTGGAATGCCGCAGATTCTCAGCTCGATCGATCGTATGCAGTAGATTGGCAAGCGGAGCGTCGAGGCATCTATCTTGTGCTGTGGTTCGGGAACGATGTCGAATCAACCAAGAGGCTAACCAGTCCCGGCCGAGGAAAACCCCGCCCCAAAACCCCGAATGATTTGTTGCTAGCGTTGACTTCTGCCAGTGAAGCGGCTCGGGACGGACGCATTTCGATTGTTGTGCTTGATTTGACTCGACCATAGTCCAGATATGGTGAAGGTCCATATCAGAGGTGTCACGATCTTTCCGCGCCCGCATTTCGCAGCATATCCAGATAATCCGCCCAACTTTGCATCATCTTCTGACGCTCGGCCAAGTGAGAAGTACGGTTGTATGCGCGCCCGTTCGGGTCGCGCACCGCATGGGCCAACTGGTGTTCAATATAGTCGGGACGAAAGCCCAGCACTTCATCCAGCACTGTGCGTGCCATCGCCCGGAAGCCGTGGCCTGTCATGGTGTCGGACTCGATTCCCATTCGACGCATCGCCGCCAGAATTGCCGCATCACTCATCGGTCTGCCACCGCCGCGTGCGCTAGGAAACACGTATTCACCCCGCCCAGTCAGTCGATGCAATTCCCGCAGGATCGCTACCGCCTGCGTCGCCAGCGGTACAACATGTGGCGTACCTGTCTTGCTGGCCGTGTAGCGCCATTCGGCGGCGTCGAGGTCGATATCCTCCCATCGGGCCTGCCTCAGCTCGCCGGGGCGCACAAATACCAGAGGGGCCAGCTTCAATGCTGCTGCTACAACCGCCGTTCCGTCATAGCCATACAAGGCGCGCAACAGCGGCCCCATCTGCGCTGGCTCTGTCACGCTGGCGAAGTGCTCCCCCTTCGGGGTCTCAAGCGCCCCGATCAAATCAGCGGCGGGATTGCGCTCTGCCCTGCCCGTGGCGATCGCGTAGCGGAAAATCTGCCCGGCCAGCGAACGCGCACGGTGCGCCGTCTCGACCTTTCCCGATGACTCCGGCTTGCGCAGGGCTGCCAGCAACGCAGGGGCCGTGATGTCGGCAATAGGCGATTCCCCGATATAGGGCAGCAGGTACAGTTCGAGCAGTCGATGTTCACGCTTCGCCGTGCCGGGGGCGATTTCCTTTTCCCGCTTTACCCACCACTCACGGGCGATTGCCCCGAAGGTGTTGGCCGCATGCTCAGAGGCGGCTGCCTTCACGGCCTTGCGCTGTTCACCCGGGTCGATGCCATTGGCGAGCAGCTTGCGGGCGGCAGCGTGGCGTTGGCGAGCGTCGGCCAAGCCCACGTCTGGGTAGATCCCCAGCGACAGGGTGTTCCGCTTGCCTGTCACGGGTCGGCGATAGTCCCAACGCCACCACTTTGCCCCGTCGGGGCGGACCAGCAGATACAAGCCGCCACCATCGCGCATCTTCAACGGTGCATTGGCAGGTTTTACCTTGCGAATTGCAGTGTCCGAAAGCATGGCGGTAACACCTCTGGCGGTAACAGGGTCTAGCAGCAGACCCGTTACCGCCAAAGCTACCGCCAGTTACCGCCGGATTTCAAGGGATGGGGTTGGACGCTATTGGACGCTGGAAACGAAAAAACCCCGGATTTACCGGGGCTTTCTGGATGACTTGGGATGCCATCGGACTGCTAGTTGGTCGGGGTAGCCGGATTTGAACCGACGACCACTTGTCCCCCAGACAAGTGCGCTACCAGGCTGCGCTATACCCCGAGAGGGCATCCATTATAGACGCGATCGCCAGTCAGCGCTTCAGCAGTGCCGCGATCTGTTCCAGCTCGATTCGCAGGCTGCGCAGCGAATCCTGGGCCGGCGAGGACGCAGATCCGGACGCAGCGACGGCGACGGCCTTGCCCTGGTCGCCCTCGAGGCGCAGGCGTGCACCACTGATGGTGTAGCCCTGTTCGTAGAGCAGACCGCGGATCTGGCGCACCATCATCACGTCGGAGCGTTGGTAATAGCGGCGATTGCCGCGTCGCTTCACCGGCTTCAGCGACGGGAATTCGGTTTCCCAGTAACGCAGCACGTGCGGTTTGACGTCGCACAGCTCGCTGACCTCACCGATGGTGAAGTAGCGCTTCGCGGGGATTGGCGGAAGTTCCTTGTTGCTGCCGGGATCAAGCATGTCCTTCCACCCGCTCCTTGAGCTTCTGGCCCGGCTTGAACGTGACCACGGTGCGCGCGGTGATCGGAATCTCGACACCGGTTTTCGGGTTGCGTCCTGGACGTTCGTTCTTGCGGCGCAGGTCGAAGTTGCCGAAACCGGACATCTTCACCTGGCGGCCATCGGAGAGTGCTTCGGATAGCGACAGGAAGAACGCATCGACGAATTCCTTCGACTCGCGCTTGTTCAATCCGACCTCTTCATGCAATCGGTCGGCGAGTTCAGCTTTCGTCAACGCCATTGTTGCTTCCCCTTATCCGCGCACTACGGCTCCGTGCCTGGATGCTGCAGTATCGATCACCCTTGTGATGACTGCATTGACATCCTGGTCGGTCAGGGTGCGTGATTCTTCCTGCAGAATCAAGCCCATGGCGAAACTTTTTTCAGTAGTTCCGACACCTGTCCCGGTATAGACATCGAACAGGATCAAGTCGCGCAACCACTCGCCGGCGGCCGAATGCACGGTGCTCGCCAGCGCTGCCCATTCGAGCTCACGCGGCACCACCAGCGCCAGGTCGCGGCGCACCGATGGAAAACGTGACAGCGGCCGCGATGTTGGGACATCGCGCTGGGCCAGCGGCGCGAGATCGACCTCGAAGGCGCAGGTGCGCGGGGGAAGATCGAGTGCGACGTACAGCGACGGATGCAGTTCGGCGATCCAGCCGATCCGGGTGTCGCCACGCAGGACTTCGGCGCAACGTCCGGGATGCGCCCAGGCCAATCGGGCGGAACGATATTGCAGCGCAACGCCAGTCAGCGCCGCCAGCGAATCGAGATCGCCCTTGAGGTCGAACACGTCGTTCGCGCGCTTGCCGTTGGCATCTCCCCATTGCTCGTCGGCGGCAGTGCCGCAGGCGATCGCGGCGATGCGCTGGGTGTGCAGCGGCGCATCGCCCGTGGCGTGGAAGACATTGCCGAGTTCGAACAGGCGCACACGTGATTGCTGACGTGCAGCATTGCGCGCCAGTGCCTCGGCGAGGCCGGGCGCCAGCGAAGTGCGCATCACCGCCAGTTCGGCGCTCAACGGATTGGCCAGCGGGATGCTGCCCTCTTCCATCTGCCAGGTCTGCAGTTGGCGGGCATCGACGAAGGCGAAGGTCAGTGCTTCCAGATAGCCGCGCGCGACCAGTTGGCGGCGCAAGGCGCTATCCGACACGCGTGTTTCCGATGGCGCGCGCACGGCGGCACCACCGGCCGGCAGCGTGGTCGGGATGGCGTCGTAACCGTGGATGCGGGCGACTTCCTCGATCAGGTCTTCCTCGATCGCGATATCGAAGCGCGAGGTCGGCGCGGTCGCGGTCCAGCCATCGGCGGTCGCGCTCACCGCGAAACCGAGCGAATGCAGGATGCGTTCGACATCGCCGTCGGCAATCTTCACGCCGAGCACGCGTGCCAGGCGCTCGCGGCGCAGCACGACCGGCTGCGGCTGCGGCAGGTCGGCATCGCGGGTGACTTCGCCGACCGGACCCGGTGTGCCGCCGGCGACTTCCAGGATCAGCGCGGTCGCGCGTTCGATCGCCTGCCGTGGCAATTCGGGATCGACGCCGCGTTCGAAGCGATGCGAGGCGTCGGTGTGCATGCCGAGCTTGCGCGAACGGCCGATGATCGCCGCCGGCGCGAAATGCGCGGCCTCTAGGAACACATTACGGGTATCGTCGGTGACGCGGGTGTCATGGCCACCCATCACGCCGGCCAATGCGACTGCGCGGTCATTGTCGGTGATGACGAGGAAACCGTCGTCGACGGTGACGTCGCGACCATCGAGCAGCTTCAGTCCTTCGCCCTTGCGGGCGTGGCGGACGCCAATCGGGCCCTGCAGGCGATCGCGATCGAAGGCATGCATCGGCTGGCCCAGTTCCAGCATCACGTACTGGGTGACATCGACGAGGAAACTGACCGGACGGATGCCGCTACGACGCAGGCGTTCGGCCATCCACAGCGGCGTCGCCGCTTTCGCATCAACGCCTTCGATCACGCGACCGGCATAGCGCGGCGCATCGGCACCGGCATCCAGGGTGATGGGCAGCGTTGCAGCCGACTGTGCCGGCACTGCGGCGATCGTCTGTTCGGCCAGCGCAGTACCGGTGGCAGCCGCGACATCGCGGGCGATGCCGCGCAGGCAGAAGCAGTCGGCGCGATTGGGCGTCAGGCCGAGTTCGATCACCGCATCCGGCAATCCAAGGTAATCGGCCAGCGCGGTGCCGACCGGCGCATCGGCCGGCAATTCCAGCAGTCCGGAAGCATCGGCATCGATGCCGAGCTCCTTGGCCGAACACAGCATGCCGTTCGATTCGACGCCACGCAGTTTGGCCGCCTTGATGGTGATATCACCGATCTGCGCGCCGACCATCGCCAGCGGCGCCTTCAGTCCGGCGCGCGCGTTAGGAGCGCCGCAGACGATCTGCAGTACGCCGTGCGATCCGGCATCGACCGTGCAGACCTGCAGGCGATCGGCTTCGGGATGGCGCACGCATTCGCGGATCTGCGCGACCACGACGTTGCCGAGGCCCTGCCCCAGCAGCTCGCTGCCCTCGACCTCGAGGCCGATCGCGGTGAGCGTCGATTCCAGTTGTTCGCGCGTCGCCGTGGTCGGAACCAGTGTGCGCAGCCAGCGTTCGGAAAACTTCATGCGAATTGCCTCAGGAACCGCACGTCGTTCTCGAAGAACGCACGCAGGTCGTTGACGCCGTAACGGAGCATGGCCAGGCGTTCGACACCCATGCCGAAAGCGAAACCGGTGTAGCGCTCGGGATCGATGCCGACATTGCGCAGCACTTCAGGGTGGACCATGCCGCAGCCCAGCACTTCGAGCCAGCGCGAACCTCCATCACCCGTATCCCACTTGATGACGACGTCGGCGCCGGGTTCGACGAACGGGAAATAGGTCGGCTTGAACAGCATCTCGAAATCGCGCTCGAAGAAGCCACGCAGGAACTCGGCGATGGTGCCCTTGAGATCGGCGAACGTCGCGTGTTCGTCCACCAGCAGGCCTTCGACCTGGTGGAACATCGGCGAATGGGTCTGGTCGCTGTCGCTGCGGTAGACCTTGCCGGCGGCGATCATTCGCAACGGCGGTTTGATCTCCTGCATGTAGCGCACCTGCACGCCCGAGGTATGCGTGCGCAGCAGGCGGCCATCGCCGAAGTAGAAGGTGTCGTGCATCGCGCGCGCCGGATGGTGCGGCGGGAAATTGAGCGCCTCGAAGTTGTGCCAGTCGTCCTCGATCTCGGGGCCGTCGGCGAGTTCGTAGCCGAGGCGCGCGAAGATGTCGACGATGCGTTCCAGCGCGCGGTTGAGCGGATGGATGCCGCCGATCGCGCCGTCGCGGCCGGGCAGCGTCATGTCCAGCGTCTCGCCGGCGAGGCGCGCATCGAGCGCGGCGCTGTCCAGCGACTGCTTGCGCGCGGTCAACGCGTCGGTGACGACGGTGCGCACGCGATTCACCACCTCACCCTGCAGCTTGCGCTCATCGGGCGACAGCGCGCCCAGCGCCTTCAGGCGGCCGGTGATGCTGCCGTTCTTGCCCAGCAGCGCGACGCGCAACTGTTCCAGCGCATCGGGAGACGCGGCGGCGGCGATGTCGGCCAGCGCCTGGGCCTGCAAATTGTCGAGTTCGCTCATGTGCAAAGAATAATCGGTGCGTTCCGCGTGCCACAAATGAAAATGGGGAAGGACTCGCGCCCTTCCCCATCATCCGAAGATGCCGGTTGCAGACCGCAACCAGCGTCAGGGCCGTGGATCAGCCTTGCTTCTTCGCCTTGGCCGGCTTGGCCGGTTCCATGACGAACGACTTGGGCAGGCTTTCCGGCTGCTTCACTTCCATGCCCAGCGCCTTGGCGGCGGTCTGTGCCAGGACGCCGAACGCGTGCATGTCATGCACGGCGATGTCAGCCAGGACCTTGCGGTCGAGGGTGACGCCGGCCTTGAGCAGGCCGTTCATGAAGCGGCTGTAGGACAGACCATGCATGCGGGACGCGGCATTGATGCGCGCGATCCATAGGCTACGGAACTGGCGCTTCTTCAGCTTGCGACCGATGTACGCGTACTGCTGGGCCTTGGTGACGGCCTGCTTGGCAACGCGGAAGACCTTGCGGCGGGCGTTGTAGTAACCCTTCGCAGCCTTCAGGACTTTCTTGTGACGACGACGTGCGACCACGCCACGCTTGACTCGTGCCATTGTTCAGTCCTCCTCAGAGATAGGGCAGCATGCGGTCCAAACGACCTGCGTCTTCCGCACGAACGTGGTTCGTCTGGCGGAGGTTGCGCTTGCGCTTGGTGGCCTTCTTGGTGAGGATGTGGCTGCGGTTGGCATGGCCACACTTGTATTTGCCGCTGGCGGTTTTGCGGAATCGCTTCGCCGCGCCGCGATGGGTCTTGATCTTGACCTTCGACATGACAGTTCCTTCGTTGTGTTCTGACTGACCGGGCGGAGGCCGCGAAGCCCCTCTTTCCATCCATGCCCATGTCGGGTTCGAGCCGCTATCCATACCTGTTGCGCCGGGCGCGGCAGGCCCGTCCCGGCGAACCGGGAGCCGCCTAGTATGGCGGAAAGGTGAATCCGGTGCAAGGAGAAGCGGCTTATTTCCGCTTCGGGGCGATCATCATCACCATCTGGCGGCCTTCCAGGCGCGGGCGGGACTCGATCACCACGTCCTCGCCGAGGTCACCCTCGATGCGCTTGGCCATCTCCATGCCCAGCTCCTGGTGGCTCATTTCGCGGCCACGGAAGCGGATGTTGACCTTGATCTTGTCGCCTTCGACCAGGAATTCGCGCATCTTGCGCAGCTTGATCTGGTAATCGCCCTCGTCCGTCACCGGCCGGAACTTCACTTCCTTGATCTCGACCTGCTTGGTCTTCTTCTTGGCCTCGTTGGCCTTCTTCTGCTGTTCGAACTTGAACTTGCCGAAATCCATGATCTTGCAGACCGGCGGATCGGCCTGCGGCTGGATTTCGACCAGGTCCAGTCCCTCTTCCTGAGCCATCTGCAGCGCTTCGTCGCGCGAGAGCACCCCGACCATTTCGCCGTCGGACCCGATCACGCGCACGCGCGGGACACGGATTTCGTTGTTCTTGCGGTTCTGCTTGTTATCGACGGGCGTACTGATGTTGCGGTCTCCGGAGGGTTCTGGGTCCGGGCCGCGTTTCTCATCGCGGCCCGGTTGTGTGATCAGCCTGGTACGTGTTCCGTACGCAGCCTGTTTGCGAAGTCTTCGATCGTCTGGGTCCCCAGGTCCTCGCCTCCGCGGGTACGCACCGCAACCCGGCCTTCCTCGCGTTCGCGGTCGCCCACGACCAGCAGGTAAGGCACGCGCTGCAGCGTGTGCTCGCGAATCTTATAGCCGATCTTCTCGTTCCGCAAATCGGAAACCACCCGGAAGCCTTGCTCTGCAAGGGTTTTGCGGACCTGATCGGCATATTCAGCCTGGGCGTCGGTGATGTTCATCACCACCGCCTGGACCGGGGCCAGCCAGGCCGGGAACTGGCCGGCGTGGTGCTCGATCAGGATGCCGAGGAAGCGTTCCATCGAGCCGACGATGGCCCGGTGCAGCATCACCGGATGGCGCTTTTGGCTGGTTTCGTCGACATATTCCGCGCCGAGACGACCGGGCATCATGAAGTCGACCTGCATGGTCCCGAGCTGCCAGGTACGGCCGATCGCGTCCTTCAGGTGGTACTCGATCTTGGGGCCGTAGAAGGCACCCTCGCCCGGCAGTTCCTGCCATTCCACTCCGGCGCCGCGCAGGGCCGAACGCAGCGCGTCTTCGGCCTTGTCCCACGTCGCATCGTCGCCGAGACGGGAATCCGGGCGCAGCGCGATCTTGATCTGGATGTCGGTGAAGCCGAAGTCGGAATAGACCTTGAGCGCCTGCTGGTGGAAGTCGCGGACCTCGGACTCGATCTGGTTTTCGGTGCAGAAGATGTGGCCGTCGTCCTGGGTGAAGCCGCGCACGCGCAGGATGCCGTGCAGCGCGCCCGAGGGTTCGTTGCGATGGCAGGCGCCGAATTCGCCGTAGCGGATCGGCAGGTCGCGGTAGCTGTGCAGGCCCTGATTGAACACCTGGACGTGGCCCGGGCAGTTCATCGGCTTCACCGCATACGTGTGCTTCTCCGACTCGGTGAAGAACATGTTGTCCTTGTAGTTGTCCCAGTGGCCGGACTTCTGCCACAGCGACACGTCGAGGATCTGCGGACAGCGCACCTCGCCATAGCCGGTCTGGCGATAGACGCGGCGCATGTACTGCTCGACGATCTGCCAGATCGCCCAGCCCTTGGGGTGCCAGAACACCAGGCCGGGACCTTCTTCCTGCAGGTGGAACAGGTCCTGGGCCTTGCCGATCTTGCGGTGGTCGCGCTTCTCGGCCTCTTCCAGCTGCGTCAGGTAGGCCTTGAGATCCTTGTCGTTGAGCCAGGCGGTGCCGTAGACGCGCTGGAGCATCTCGTTGTCGGAATTGCCGCGCCAGTAGGCGCCTGCGACCTTCATCAGCTTGAAGCCGCGCAGCTTGTCGGTGTTGGGCACGTGCGGGCCACGGCAGAGGTCGGTGAATTCGCCCTGCGTGTAGAGGGAGAGTTCCTCGTTGGCCGGGATCGATTCGATGATCTGCGCCTTGTATTCCTCGTTCTTGCCGCGGAAGAACTTGACTGCCTCGTCGCGCGACAGCACCGAGCGCGCCACCGGCAGCGACTCGGTGACGATCTTCTTCATTTCCGCCTCGATCTTCTCGAGGTCTTCCGGGGTGAACGGCGTCTTGCGCGCGAAGTCGTAATAGAAGCCGTTGTCGATCACCGGGCCGATGGTGACCTGGGTATCCGGGAACAGCCGCTGCGTCGCCTGCGCCAACAGGTGCGCGGTGGAATGGCGGAGGATGTCGAGCGCCTCCGGCGACTTGTCGGTGACGATGGCGAGTTCGGCATCGCGATCGATGCGGAAGCCGGTGTCGACGAGCTGGCCGTCGACCTTGCCGGCCAGCGCGGCCTTGGCGAGACCGGCACCGATGGAACCGGCGACTTCGGCGACCGTGACCGGATGGTCGAATGTACGGCGCGAACCGTCTGGGAGCGTGATATTGATCATGGGAAGCAGACTGACTATTGGAAATTCGGAGTTCGATCCGGGATATGCGGACCAGAAACGCAAACGGCGCCGCGAGGGCGCCGTTGATCGGGACCTCGGGACGCTATCGGCAATAGGCGATGGTAGTGCTCATGTCGCACGCTCGGCCGGCGTCACCGCAGGCCACCCGTATCCGGTGGAGATAGGGAAAACATAGGGCCGGAGCGGCTGCGGGTCAATGGGGGAGGCCCCTGCCAGCCGGTCCGGCCCCTGCCCTCACGGCGATCGCGCCGCGAGTTTCCTGCGTTCCGGGAGGCGATCCGGCCAGCCTCCGGCCAACGCTTTATAAAGTGCAATCGCGCTGCCGACGCTGCGGGTGCGGGCATCGGCAAAGGCGTCTTCCGCCTGTAGCTGGGTGCGCTCGGCGTCCAGCACCTCGAACAAGTCGGTGGCGCCGGCGTGATAACGCAAGCGCGCCAGTTGCGCCGCCTTCGCGCTGTCGAGCGCCGCCTGTTCCAGATGCGCGTCCTCGCTGCGCGCGCGGTCGTGGCGGACCAATGCGTTCTCGGTGTCCTCCAATGCCAGCAACACGGTCTTCTCGTATTGCGCCAGCTGGCCCTCGGCATCGGCATTCGCGGCCTTGATGCGGGCACGGACCCGACCGACATCGAGGAAGGACCAATCGATCCCCAACGCAACCAGATGGGTTTCGCTGTCGCGGGAGAACAAGGCGCCGGTCCCGGCCGCCTGCGAACCGATCAACCCGCCGAGCGTGAAGCGCGGGAACAGGTCGGCAGTGGCCACGCCAATCCGCGCGGTCGCCGCATGCAGGCGCTGTTCGGCAGCGGCGACATCGGGGCGATGACGCAGCAGGTCGCCCGGCGTCGAGGGATCGATGCGCGCCGGCAGCACCGGCAACGCACCTGATGGCGTCAGCTCGGGAATCAAGGCTTCCGGCATGTGCCCGGTCAACACCGCCAACCGATGCATCGACACCGCGACCTGCGCTTCCAGCGCCGGCACCCGCGATCGCGTCGCTTCCAGTTGCGCACGCGCACGCGAGGTGTCGAATTCGGTGCCACGGCCGGCGTTGAAGCGCGCCTCGACCAGCTTCAGCGTCTGCGCCTGGTTGTCGGCGTTCTGGCGCGCCACGCGCAGGCGCTCCTGCGATCCACGCAGGGCGACATAGGTGTTCGCGACTTCACCGACGATCGCCACCTGCAACGCCTGCAGGTCCGCCGACGAAGCATGCAGGTCCGCGCGTTGCGCTTCCACGCTGCGGCGAACACGACCGAAGAGATCAAGTTCCCACGACGCCTGTGCACCGACGCTGTAGCTTTCGTAATCGCGATCGGCACGCGAAACACCGGGCTGCTGGTCGGCGCTGGCGCGATTGTCGGACGCCTGCCCCTGCGCGGTGATCGTCGGCAGGTAATCGAACTTGGCGCCGCGCAGCAACGCGTTGGCGCGATCGAGATTGGCCAGCGCGATGCGCAGGTCGTGGTTGGCGGACAGGGCATCGTCGACCAGCCGCGTCAGCAACGGATCGTTGAAGCCGCGCCAGAACTCGCTGTCGAATGCATGCGTTGCATGATCGGCCGTCGCGACATCCGTGCCTGCTTCCGCCTGCACGAAACGCTCGGGCACCTGCATCGCGGGATAGACATGATTCTGCCCGACCGCGCAGGCCGCCAGCAGCGTCGATGCGATGGCGATGACGAGCGGTCGAACGGTGGAAAGGCTCACCATGGCAGCACCTGGTCGAAGTAGAAGTAGCCACCGGTCGGGCCATCGTTGCCGACCAGCGCAAGCTGCACGCTGGTGCGCGCGCCTTCCGGCACGGGCAATTCACCGTTCTGCTGGTCTCCGGACTTGTTCATGTCGGTCTGCACGTAGCCAGGATGGATGGCGTTGACCTTGATCCCGGTGTCCTTCAGTGCGTGCGCCAGATGCACCGTCCACGCATTCACCGCACTCTTGGACACGTTGTAGGCGGGAACGCCCTTGAACTCATAGATGAAGGACTCGGGGTTCTGGTGCTCCGAAATCGATCCCAGCAGGCTGGACACGTTGACGATGCGGCCCGCATCGGACTTTTGCAGCAGCGGCAGGAAGGCCTGCGTGGTTTCGATCAGGCCGAACACGTTGGTGTCGAACGTGTTGCGCCAGGTCTGGAGCGACTGGCCGGAAACACCCTTGGCCGCATCGTCGACAAGGATGCCGGCATTGTTGACCAGGATGTCCAGCTTGCCGTGCTTTTGCGCGACTTCCTGCGCGGCGGCGGTAATGCTGTCGGGTTTGGTGACATCGAGGGCGATGGCTTCAACCGGCAACCCTTGGGCTTGCAGCTTCAGCGAAGCCTCGACCGCCTTGCCACGATCGCGACCGGCGAGCAGGACGTGCACGCCTTGGCTGGCGAGTTGGCGGGCGGTTTCGAAACCGATGCCGCGGGTGCCCCCGGTGACGAGGGCGAGTTTGGAATTGCTGTTGGCAGACATTGGAATTCCTTTGATGAGGCGGGCTTTCGCCCGCCGTGAGAGAGAGATCAGAGAACCGACGAGGCGGTGGTGGACGAATGCGCGGGCAGCGCGTCATGGCGCACCAGTTCCCGGCGGGCGAGCTTGCGCAGCGCGACGTAGAACACCGGCGTCAGGAACAGGCCGAACAGCGTCACCCCGAGCATTCCCGAGAACACGGTGATGCCGGTGACCGAACGCACTTCCGCACCAGCGCCATGCGAGAACACCAGCGGCACGGTGCCGGCGATGAACGCGATCGACGTCATCACGATCGGACGCAGGCGCAGGCGGCAGGCTTCCAGCGCCGCCTCGACAATCCCCTTGCCCTGCATTTCCAGTTCGCGGGCGAACTCGACGATCAGGATCGCGTTCTTGCACGCCAGCCCCATCAGCACCACCAGGCCGACCTGCACGAAGACGTTGTTGTCGCCGCCGGTCAACTTGACGCCAAGCAATGCCGACAACAGGCACATCGGCACGATCAGGATCACCGCTAGCGGCAGCGTCCAGCTTTCATACAACGCCGCCAGCACCAGGAACACCAGCAGAATTGCCAGCGGGAAGATCACCAGTGCGGCCTTGCCCTGCATCACCTGCTGGTAGCTGAGGTCGGTCCACTCGATGTTCATGCCGTTGGGCAACACCTTCTGCGCGGTGCCTTCCAGCGCCGCCATCGCCTGTGCCGAAGACAGCAGGCGCGGATCGGCGGCACCGGCGAGATCGGCGGCGGGATAGCCGTTGTAGCGCAGCACCGGATCGGGGCCATAGCTTTGCTTGATCGTCACCATCGATCCGATCGGCACCATCTCGCCACGCTCGTTGCGGGTGCGCAGGTTGCCGATGTCCTCGACATTGCCGCGGAACTTGCCATCGGCCTGGGCGATCACCTGCCAGGTGCGACCGAACTGGTTGAAGTCGTTGACGTAGGCCGAACCGAGATAGGTCTGCAACGTGTCGAACAACTCCGTCAGCGGCACGCCCTGCGCCTTGGCCTTGACGCGATCGACCTCGGCATCGAGCTGCGGCACGTTGGCCTGGTAGCTGGTGATCGGATAGCTCATGCCGGGCGTCTGCATCACCGCGCCCTGCAGTCCCTGCACCGCGTTCTGCAACGCGCCGTAGCCGAGGCCAGCACGATCTTCGACGAACAGCTGGTAGCCGTTGCCATTGCCGAGACCGAGGATCGGCGGCGGCAGCATCGAGAAGGCGAACCCTTCCTGCAAGCCGGCGATCTTCTGGCTGATTTCCGCGTTGATCTGCTCGGCGGTACGGCCATGGCGCTCGCTGAACGGCTTGAGCGGAATGAAGGCCACGCCGGTGTTGGGCGTATTGGTGAACTGCAACGCGTTGAGACCCGGGAACGAAATCGTGTGGGCAACGCCATCGGTGTGCTGGGCGATATCCGCGACCTTGCGCAACATCGCGTCGGTGCGCGCGATCGACGCGCCTTCCGGCAGCTTCACGCCGGCGATCAGGTAGAGCTTGTCCTGGGTCGGGATGAAGCCCGCGGGCACCAGCTTGAACACGAACCCGGTGGCGAGCACCAGTACCGCATACACCGCGAACACCGCGCCGCGACGACCGAGCGTGCGCTTCATCGCGCCTTCGTAGCGATCGGAATTGCGCTTGAAGAAGCGGTTGAACGGACGGAACACCCAGCCGAACAGGCGATCGATCAGGCGCGACGGCGCATCCTTGGCCGCATCGTGCGACTTCAACAGGCGTGCCGCCAGCGCCGGCGACAGGGTCAGCGAGTTGATCGCCGAGATCACCGTCGAGATGGCGATCGTCACCGCGAACTGCTTGTAGAACTGGCCGGTGACGCCCGAGAGGAAGGCCATCGGCACGAATACCGCACACAGCACCAGCGCGATCGCGATGATCGGACCGGACACTTCCTTCATCGCCAGGTGCGCGGCCTGCAACGGCGTGGCGCCATGTTCGATGTGGCGTTCGACGTTCTCCACCACCACGATGGCGTCGTCAACGACGATGCCGATCGCCAGCACCATGCCGAACAGGCTGAGCGTGTTGATCGAGAACCCGAGCAGGTAGAGCACGCCGAACGTGCCGACGATCGACACCGGCACCGCGATCAACGGAATGATCGAGGCGCGCCAGGTCTGCAGGAACAGGATCACCACCAGCACCACCAGCGCGACCGCTTCCAGCAGGGTCGACACCACCGCCTTGATCGAATCGCGGACGAAGATCGTGGTGTCGTACACCGCCTCGTACTTGATGCCATCCGGGAAGCGCTTGGCCATCCCGTCCATGGTCGCGATCACGTTCTTCTGGATGTCCAGCGCATTGGCGCCCGGCGCCTGGAAGATGCCGATGCCGACCGCGTTCTTGCCGTCGAGTTGCGAGCGCAAGGTGTAATCGCCGGCACCGAGTTCAAGGCGCGCGACATCGGACAAGCGCACGATTTCGCCGTCGCTGCCGGACTTCAGCACGATGTTCCCGAACTCCTCCGGCGTCTTCAGCCGGCCCTGCGCATTGATCAGGGTGAGGAACTTGCTGTCGGGCATCGGTTCGGCACCGAGCTGGCCGGCGGACACCTGCACGTTCTGTTCGCGCATCGCCCGCACCACGTCGCCGGCGGTCAGGCCGCGCGCGGCGATCTTGTCGGGGTCCAGCCACGCGCGCATCGCGTAGTCGCCGCCGCCGAAGATCTGCGCATCACCCACGCCAGGCAGGCGCGTCAGCGCGTCCTTGACGTGCAGGCGCGCGTAGTTGCGCAGGTACAGCGTGTCGTACTTGCCGTTCGGCGAGGTCAGGTGCACCACCATCAGGAAGGTCGGCGACTGCTTCTGCGTGGTCACGCCCTGTCGGCGCACGTCCTCGGGCAAGCGCGCCAGCGCCTGGCTGACGCGATTCTGTACGCGCACCGCCGCGTCGTCGGCATTGGTGCCGGGGCGGAAGGTCACGGTGGTGACCAGCACGCCGTCGGAACCCGCGACCGACTTGATGTACATCATGTTTTCGACGCCGTTGATCGCCTCTTCCAGTGGCGTCGCCACGGTTTCGGCGATCACCTTGGGATTGGCGCCGGGATACACCGTGCGCACCACCACCGACGGCGGCACCACGTCCGGGTATTCGCTGATCGGCAGCATCGGCATCGCGATCAGGCCGGCGGCGAAGATCACGATTGACAGCACCGCGGCGAAGATCGGCCGGTCGATGAAGAATTTCGAGAAATCCATTGAAAGATCCTTGTCTGTTGCGGGCGCGTCAGTTCGAGGCCGGGCCTGCGGCTGCCGGCTGCGGCGCCGGTGCGCCCATCGCGATCTGTTGCGGCTTCACCGGCATGCCCGGCATGAACACCTTCTGCACGCCGTGGACGATCACCCTGTCGGTGGGCGCAAGACCCGACTGCACCACGCGCAACCCGTCGATGCTGCGACCGAGCACCACGTCCTTGCGCATGGCCGCGTTGTTCGGGCCGACGACATAGACGTACTTGCGGTCCTGATCGGTGAGCACGGCGCTGTCGTCGATCAGCATGGCGTTGAACTCGCCGCTGCCCTGCAACTGCACGCGCGCGAACAAGCCGGGCGTGAACAGGCGATCGGGATTCTTCAGCACCGCGCGGGCGCGGATGGTTCCGGTCTTGGGATCGACCTGATTGTCGACGAAGTCGACGGTGCCTTCATGCGGGTAGCCGTTCTCGCTGGCCAGGCCGACGCGCACCGGATTCTTCGTCGCGTTGCGCTCACCCTTGCGGGCCATCTCGGCGTAACGCAGCAGGCTCTGCTCGTCGCTTTCGAAATAGACGAAGACCGGGTCCTGCGACACCACCGTCGTCAATTGCGTGGCATCGGCCTGGGCGAGATTGCCCTCGGTCACCAGCGCGCGACCGGCGCGACCGTTGATCGGCGAACGCACTTCGGTGAACTGGAGGTTCAATCGCGCTGCCGCGACCGCGGCTTCGGCGGCACGCACGGACGCACCGGTGCCGGACGTGGCGGCACGGCGCTGGTCGAATTCCTCGCGCGAGATCGCTTTCGCTTCGATCAGCGATTGCGCGCGGGCATCCTGCGCCTGCGCCAACCGCGACTCGCTGCGGGCGCGTTCGAGATCGGCCTGCGCGCGATCCAGTGCGGCGCGATACGGACGCTGGTCGATCACGAACAGCAGATCGCCCTTGCGGACGTCCTGCCCTTCGCGATAGGCGACGCGCTGCACGTAACCGCTGACGCGCGGGCGCAGCTCGACGCTTTCCACCGCGGCGACATGCCCGCTGTACTCGTCCCACTGGTGCACCGACTTCGTCAGTACATTGGCGACGCTCACTTCGGGCGGCGGTGGCATGCCGGCATTCGGCGCGGCCTGGCTGCTGCAACCGGCCAGCACCACCATGAGCGCTGCGCCAAGCGCGAGCCCCGGCCATGTCGTGCCCGATGCCGTGCGTTGCAGTTCCGGACTGGAAGAATTGTCGTACATCATCTCGTGTGCTCCTGATTCCTGTTTGCGGCGTTTTTTGATGGGGAAAATTTCGATGCGACGGCGTCGAGCAGTTCGTGCACGGAGCGTGCGGCGTTGTCCGGCTCCAGGGTCAAGATCGCCTGGGTACAGCGCGCGTCATTGCGGTGTTTGAGTAGTTCCAGCGCCTTGCGCCCGATGTGATCGACGCAAGGCCAGCCTTGGCAGGCGTGTTTTTTGTTGGCGTCGGTACGCGCCGGCGATTCGACTTCCAGCAGCTGCAAGCGCACGGCGTGGGTGCGGGCTTCGTCGTGCAGCACGCGCGCGAGCATGCGCAGGGCTGCGGCGGAAATCGAACGATGGCCGTAGCCGGCCCAAGGGTTTTGTCCGCCGGGACCGCCGATCATCACGTAACCGCAATTGCGTCCCGACTCGGCGAGCCACGGCAGCAGGTGACGCGCAGCAACCAGGTGCGGCAACACCGCTTCGTCGAAGTTGCGGCGCAGCTCTTCCGAGGACTGGTCGATCAGGCGGCCACGCACGCCACCTGCACCCAGCGCGGCGACCACGCCAAGGAAAGGCTGCCCGACCTCGCGCAACGACGCGACCAGCGCCAGCGCGCCGGCATCATTCGCCAGCGAAGCCTCGATGGTGCGCAGGATGGCGCCCGGGAATTGCACTTCCAGCGCGGCCAGGCCACGGGCATCGCGGGCCACTGCAACCACCGGCCAGCCGGCCTCGGCAGCCGCCTTAACGGCCGCCCGGCCCACGGTCCCGGTCGCGCCGAGGACAAGGATGGCGGGTTTAACCATCCCGCTCATGGGACATTTTCTCCCGTCACTGGGACAGTTGCATGCCGTTGGAGGCCGCGGCGCAGCCAGTCGACCACCACCAGCAAGACCATCAGCACCGGCAGTCCGGCAACGATCGCCATCACCCCGACCAGCATCCAGGCCTCGGCAGTTCCAATGGAAACAGCACGTTGCAGCTCGATGACAGCAAGCCAAGGCACGCCAACCAGCCCGGCCGAAACGACCAGGGCATAGATCCAACGAACACCGGAGGCGGAAAGCATGACGGCGACACCAAGGGGAATGGCGCGCAGGTTAGGCCGACGACCGGCACTTGATAAGTCAGCAATTCAGGGAATAATTATCCCGTGATCGGTCCAATCGAAACGAGACTCCCCCTATGACCCGCGATCTCAACGACACCCTGGTATTCGTCAAGGTGGTCGAACACGGCAGCTTCATCTCCGCGGCGCGTTCGCTGCGCCTGCCCAAGACCACCGTCAGCCGCAAGGTGCAGGAACTGGAAACGCGCCTCGGCGCCCAGCTGCTGCACCGGACCACGCGCAAGCTCGGCCTGACCGAAGCCGGCAACATCTATTTCGAACACTGCCAACGCATCGCGCGCGAACTCGACGAAGCCGAAAGCGCCGTCGGCCAGCTGCAAAGCGGTCCGCGCGGCTGGTTGCGCTTCACCGCGCCCTACTCGCTGGGCACCGAGAAGATCGCGCCGCTGCTCGGCGAATTCCACGAACGCCACCCCGAAGTGCGCGTGGAGATGCACCTGAGCAACGAACCGCTCGACCTGATCGACAAGGAAATCGACGTCGCCCTGCGCGTCGGCAACCTGCCCGACTCCAATCTCGTCGCGCGCCGGCTGGCGACTTTCCGCACCCAGATATTCGCCAGCGCCGAATACATTCGCCGTCACGGCGAGCCGCTGCATCCCGACGACCTGGTGCATCACTCCGTGCTGGCATTCACCAAGTCGCGCCGCAATGGCAACGAGTTCGTGTGGACACTCGGTGATGGCGAACGCACCGCCGATTTCCGCGTCGAACCCGTCTTCGTCGCCAACGACTACGGCGCGCTCAGGGGCGCGCTGCTATGCGGCGAAGGCATGATGATGTCGGCCGACGTGATGATGAAACCGTTGGTCGAAAACGGTTTCGTGCAGCGCGTGCTCGCCGGCTGGACCGGCCCCGAATACGAATTCAATGCGGTATTCCCGCGCGGCATGACGCAATCGCCGAAGGTGCGTGCGTTCGTCGACTTCCTGGTCGAGCGTTTCAGCTTCGACGTGGACTACATGAACCAACTGTGCCCGATCTTCAAGCGCCAGCAGGAGAAGGCCGCCGCGAATGCCGCGGAACTGCAGGCCGCGTGGCTCGCCCACCCGGTGCTGCCGGAAAGCGTGGAATCGCTCGAGGAAGACGCCTTGGCCTGAGACCGATAGGTACGAAAACGGCCCGGGATTCCGGGCCGTTTTGTCGTCACCGATTCGTGGGTCAGAACCGGTAATTGACGCCGATCCGCAGCAGATCCAGGCTGGTCTTGCTCGAATGCGTGAAGGTGTTGCTCGGGAATGCGATCGGCGGCGTGAACGCGGTGAGATTGGTGCTTGTTCCCGACACCTTGCCGAAGTCGGCGTGCAGGTATTCCGCCTTCAACGACCAGTTCTTGGGGAATGCGTATTCGTAGCCGACGCCGTAGATGGCAGCCGTCTTGCTCTTGGACGACTTGAAGCTTTCCTTGGCAGTAGCGAAGGTATCGCTGAACTGGTCCTCCAGCTTGATGCGTGCCTGGGCGCCGCCGGCCGTTGCATAGAACAGGGAATTGCCATGGACGTAACCGATGCGTCCACGCAGCGTCATCATGTCGCCGATGGACGATTTTTCAGTCACCGTGTAGCTGGTCGGCGCACAGCACGGATAGGTCGCCGAAGCCGAACGGGTCTTGTTCGCGCCCACGCTGTTCCAGTCGAATTCCGCGCCCACGAGCACGGCGCCGCTCTGCCAGTTGTAGCCAAGATCGACGCCGCCCGCGAAGCCGCTCGGCTTCACCTTGCCGCTGCCGCTGGAACTGATCGCCGGCGTGCTCGACGATGCGAAATATCCCGTCGGGCTGAAGACGACCGAGGTCGTCATTTTCGAACTGCCGTTGGCTTGCCCGGCGTTGGCGCCGATGTAGAACCCGTTCCAATTCGCGGAACCGGACTGCGCATGCGCGGCACAGGCCAACGACGCCAGCGCCAATGCGACGCAAGACTTCATGATCTTCATTTTGTTTCCCCTTCGTTAGGAATGATGTCCATATGCCGGAGACCCTGCGGAAACCCTTCCGCCCCCCTTGGGTCTTGGCGAACTCACGCTAGCAAGCTTCGAATCTGAATGATTTAGGAAAATTCCGATATTTCGGGACGCGCACCGAATTATGAGAAATATGTCGCATTCATCAAATTGAATGCGACCAGGCCTCAGCCGTTCGGATGGGCCAGCGCCCGCAGGAAATCGCCTGCCGCCCCCGGGACTGCCAGCAACACCGCCAACATGCCGAAGGCCGCACCCCAGAGATGGGCGCTATGGTTGACGTTGTCCTGCCCGCGCCGGTCCATCCAGATCGAATAGGCGACATACAACACGGCGTAGATGATCGCCGGGATGCCGATCGCCCCGTAGAGATAGATCTTCTCCCACGGCGCGATCACGATGAAGGCAAACAGGCAGGCCGAGACCGCGCCCGATGCGCCGAGACTGCGATAGCCGGCGTCATCGCGATGCGCGAGATAGCTGGGCAGGATCGACACCACCAACGCCGCAAGATAGAACGCCACGAAACCGACCGTGCCAAACAACCGTTCCACGATCCGCCCGAAGAAATACAGGGTGAACATGTTGAAGAACAGGTGCATGCCGTCGGCATGGATGAAGCCGTAGGTCACCAGGCGGTCGTATTGCTTGCTGCGGTTGACCGCCGGCGGCCACAGGATGAGGCGCGCCATCAGCGCCGGTTTCTGCCATGCCAGGAACGAGATCACTACAGTGATGGCGACGACGATCAATGTCATGGGCATGGGCGACGGTTCGATGGATGCGTTGGCGACATGATGCCCTAACATCCAGCGCATGGAATTGAGATTGCCCGCGCCACAGGAAGAAGCCGAATTCCGGCGGGCAGTGGCTGCAGTGCCCGCGGACAACCCGACCTTCCTGCATTTCCATCGCCCGGGCATGTCGCTTGCGGAATACGTGGACGTCCTGGGGAAACAGGCGCTCGGCATCGATCCCGCGCCGGGCCGCGAAGTGCCATCGACCTTCCTGTTCGCCTTCGTCGGCGATCGCATCGTCGGACGCGCATCGATCCGCCATAGCCTCGATCATCCGCTGGGCCAGATGACCGGTCATATCGGTTACGCGGTGCTGCCGGAATTCCGCGGTCGTGGCCATGCCGGCGAAATCCTGCGCCTCGCGACCACGCATGCCCGCGAACGGTTGGACATCGCACGCGTCCTCGTCACCTGCGACCCTGGCAACTTCGCATCGATCCGCGTGATCGAGAAAAACGGCGGCGTGTATGAGGACGAACGCTTCGACGCCGAAACCGGCATGCGCAAGCGGCGCTACTGGATCGACGCGCTGGCCTATGATGGTTGACGACAACACCGGCTTCGCAACAGGACACCGATGAGCAACGATCTCCCCGATATCTATACCGAGCAGGAAGGGTATTCGCCCGACACCTTGGCAAGTCTCGGTCCGCTGCGTCGACTCGCCGGCGAGTGGCGCTCCGACAAGGGCGTCGACATCAACCCCAAGGCCGATGGCCCGGAGCGTCGCGTCTACAGCGAATACATCAGCATGCAGCCGATCGATCCGCAGTCGAACGGCCCGCAACTGCTGTACGGACTGCGCTACCACATCCACATCAACACGCCGGAAGAGCAGATCACCTTCCACGACCAGGTCGGTTACTGGCTGTGGGAACCGGCGACCGGATTGATCATGCAGAGCCTGACCATTCCGCGTGGACAGGCCTTGCTGGCCGGCGGCACCGCACGCCCCGACGACACGCGCATTTCGGTCGAAGCCCGTCGCGGCGATACCCGCTTCGGCATCTGCTCGACCACCTTCCTCGAGGAAGCGTTCCGCACCGACTACTACCGCATCGACATCGACTTCAACGATGACGACAGCTGGACCTACGTGACCCGCACCGATCTGGCCATCCGCGGCAAGACGCCGGCATTCGACCATCGCGATACCAACACGATGCGACGCATCGCGCCGGCCAAGCCGAATCCGCTGGTCAATCCGGCGATCCGCGAGACGGGGGAATAACCCACCGGAAATCGGCCGGGCGCATACGAAAAAAGCCAGCACGATGTGCTGGCTTTTCCGTTAATGGCGCGCCCGGAGCGATTCGAACGCCCGACCCCCAAGTTCGTAGCCTGGTGCTCTATCCAACTGAGCTACGGGCGCGCTGAGCCGGTCATTATGCAGATGCGGGCAGGGGCCGTCAACGGCCAGGCCATCCACGCCAAGGCGGCCAATGCCTGCGCCCAGCCCCCCAGCAGGACCGGAAGGACGAAGACGGCCACGAACCACAACACGGCCAGGACACCCATCATCCCGCGTTGCCCGGGCGCGGCAGCGATCACCAGGGCCACAGTCGCAGCCGATACCGCGATCAGCCACAGCATCCATAGCGCGGCATGGTGCTGGCCGCCCTCGCCCGCGAGGTCGCCGGCATCGATCGGCGACAGGCCAAGCGCGAACCATGCCAGCGCCGCGATGGCGAGCAGCCACAAGGCGATGCCGGTCGCCATTCCACTCGCATCGCGCGAATGCCAGCGACGCCACAGAGCGGCCGCCAGCAATGCGGCTCCCGGAACGATGAAGGCCAGGAGATTGAAGACGAGCGCGCCCGGCGCGTCACGTGCGCCCGCCACGGCAAGCGCGTGCCGTGGCGTCCATTCGCCGGCATGACTGGCCCAGGCCATGGCAAGCACGAATGCCACGAGCGCGACGAGGCCCATCCAGCGGTCGAAATGATTCCGGTTCATCGCGACAGTCTGCCTTGTTGCGATCATCCCGGCAGCGGGCATGCGATCATTTGCACCTGTTCCGACGAGGTGATCCATGTCCACGCACGTGCTCGATGTTTCCATGACGACCTTCGAGAGCGAGGTGCTGCAGGCATCGATGCAGGGCCCGGTCCTGGTCGATTTCTGGGCCGAATGGTGCGGTCCCTGCAAGTCGCTGACGCCGGTGCTGGAAAAACTCGCGGCCGAATTCAACGGTGCGTTCACGTTGGCCAAGGTCAACACCGAAAGCGAACCGGAGATCGCCCAGGCGTTCCAGATCCGTTCGATCCCGACCGTCTACCTGATCCGCAACGGCCAGCCGGTCGACGGCTTCCAGGGCGCGCTGCCGGAAGGCCAACTGCGCGAATTCCTCGCCCGCAACGGCATCGAAGCAGCCGCAGGCGGCGATGCCGTCGAAGCCGCGCCAGCGCCCATCGATCCACACGAGGAAGTGGTGCGCCTGCGCAAGCTGGTCGAGACCGAAGTGGACAAGCCCGCGCATCGCCTCGATCTCGCACTGGCGTTGCTCAAGACCGGCACCGCCCAGGAAGCGGAAACCCTGCTCGATGCGCTGCCGGCCAATCTCGCCACCGACGATCGCGCCGTGCAGGCACGCGCACGCCTTGGTTTCGCGGGATTACTGAAGGATGCGCCGCCGGTCGCCACGCTGGAACAGGCGATCGCCGCCAATCCCGGCGATCTCCACGCACGTCATCTGCTCGGCGCGCACAAGCTGGTCGCGGGCGATGCCGAAGGCGCACTCGAACAGTTCATGGAGATGCTGCGCCGCGACCGCCAGTTCGAGGATGGACTGCCGCGCAAGGCGCTGATCGACGCCTTCCGGGTGACCGAAGACGACGATCTCGTGGGCAAGTATCGCCGCCAGATGTCGGCGCTGCTGCTGTCCTGACATGCGGGTAACGCCAACGCGGCTGCGCTGGGTGATGAACATCTGGCCGCCTTTCCTGTTCACCGGCATCCGCGTGCAACACATCAGCGAGGACTGGCGCAGCGCACACGTGGTGCTGCGCAAGCGTCCGTGGAACCGCAACTTCGTCAATACCCAGTTCGGCGGCAGCCTGTTCGCGATGACCGATCCGTTCTGGATGCTGCTGGTGATGCACGTCATCGGCAACGACTACTTCGTCTGGGACAAGGCGGCGACGATCGAATTCGTCAAGCCGGGCCGTGGCGACGTGTTCGCGCAATTCCACATCGCCGATGCCGACATCCAGTCGCTGGTCGATGAGGCCGCATCCGGCGGCAAGGTCTTGCGCTGGTTCGATACCGATGTCGTTGACGGGTCCGGGGAAGTCATCGCCCGCGTGCGCAAACAACTCTACGTGCGCAGAAAGCCGCCGAAGACCGCGACAACGTAAAATCGCGCCATGGCCTCCAAACGCTTCAACCTGTCCCTGCGCCGGCTGCTCGTCACCGGTCTCCTCACCCTGCTGCCGATCTGGTTGACCTGGGTGGTGCTGAGCTTCGTGTTCCGCATGCTCAGCGACATCAGCCGCCCGTGGGTGCAGCCGCTGCTGTCGTCGCTGGCGCACACCTCGCCGGCACTGGCGTGGTTGCAGCAATCGGTGGTGATGGGCGCGGTCGCGCTGTTCGGCACCCTGCTGGTGATCCTGGTCGTCGGCTGGTTGGCGGAACACCTGGTCGGCCAGGCGCTGCTGGAATGGTTCGAAGCGCTGATCTCGCGCATTCCGCTCGCCAACAGCGTGTATTCCGGCGCACGCAAATTGCTGGACACCGTGCAGACCTCGCCGGACGGCACCCAGCGCGTGGTGCTGGTGGAATTCCCGCATCCGGGCATGAAAACCGTCGGGCTGGTGACGCGCGTCTTCCACGATGCCAACACCGGCGAAGAACTCGCTGCGGTGTTCATCCCGACCACGCCCAATCCGACCGGCGGTTACCTGGAAATCGTGCCGGTCGAACGCCTGGTCGCGACCACGTGGTCCGTGGACCAGGCGATGAGCTTCATCATCTCCGGCGGCACCGTCGCGCCCGAATCGATTTCGTTCCGCAAACCCGAGTAACGACCGCATGCGCATCGCCGCCCTGATCCTCGCCGCAACGCTGGCCATCGTGCCATCCATCGGCCGGTCGGCAACGAATGATGCGTTGACACCACATCGCATCGCGCTGAAGGACGGCCGCAGCTTCGACCTGCAGGCGCCGGCATCGTTGCGCATCACGCCGCTGGCCGAAGGCTTCAAGCGTCCGCGTTTCTTCACGCGCAGCCCGGATGGCCGCATCTTCCTCACCGACATGCACGACCTCAGCGACAACACGCGCGGTGCGGTCTACATCCTCGACGGTTTCGATGCCGCGAATGGGAAAGTCGGCAAGATCACGGCGTGGGCGACCGGCCTGCGCAATCCCAACAGCGTCGCCTTCTTCAAGGACGCACAGGGCGTGCAATGGATTTATGTCGCGCTGACGGATTCGCTGCTGCGCTATCGCTACACGCCGGGCGAACTGCATCCGACCGGATCGGCGCAACTGGTCGCGCGCTTCCCCGACCACGGCATGAGCGCGGCCAACGGCGGCTGGCATCTCACCCGCACCGTGGTGCCGTCCAACGGCAAGCTCTACGTCTCGATCGGCAGCAGCTGCAACGCCTGCGTGGAAACCGAAGCCTTGCGCGCAGTGGTGGTGGAGATGAATCCCGACGGCAGCGGCCAGCGCATCGTGGCGCGCGGCCTGCGCAACGCGGTATGGATGGCGATGGTCGATGGCCAGCTGCTGGCGACCAACCAGGGCGTCGACCATCTCGGCCCGAACGTGCCCAACGAAACCTTCTATGCGATCAAGCCCGGCGATTACGGCTGGCCGTCCTGCTACGTCGCCGGCAAGGCGATCAAGGCCGACCCCAAATACCCGCGCAAGGAAGGCTGCGCGAGCGTAATGCGCCCGCTGGCGGTATTTCCCACGCACGCATCGGCGCTCGGGTTCGATGTCTTCGCCAAGGGCGACAACGCCCAGCTTGGCGACGAGATCGTGGTCGCCCTCCACGGCTCCGGCAGCATCCGCCTCGGACATGGCTACAAGCTGGTGCGGATGCGTCGCGATGGCTCGGGCCAGCGCGACCTCGTCAACGGATTCCTGCAGGCCGGCAAGGTGATGGGCCGCCCCTGCGGCGTGCTGCGCGTGGGTCCCGACGCCTTCCTCTTCACCGACGACAAATCCGGCGTCGTCTACTACGTTCGCCCCTGACTTTGGGCACGGGTCGCCGATACGGGGCTGGCGCACACTCGCCTGCTATCCCCACCGGATGTCGACCATGCGCCTCGCCCGACTCGCCCTTGCGGTAGCCATCGCCGCTGCCGTTCCGACCCTTCATGCCGCTCCGGCCAAGACCTCGCACGCGATGCCGGCGAGCAGTGCCAAGGCCAAGCAGCTCGATGCGCTCTATGCGCAGTACTGGGAAGAATCGCTGAAGCTCAATCCGCTGGGCGCGACCTACCAGGGCGACAACCGCTACAACGACCAGCTGCCGGATTTCTATTCCGCGGCCTTCCGCAAGCAGAGCCACGACTTCACCGCGCGCTGGCTGAAGAAGATCGAATCGGTCGGCAGCGCGGGCCTCGATGGCCAGGCGCTGATCAGCTACGACATCTTCGTGCATGACGCCAAGGAGTCGCTGGAAAGCGAACGCTATCCGGGTTGGATGATGCCGGTGGACCAGATGGGCAGCATCGCCACCAACATGGCGCAGCTCGGCAACGGGACCGGCGCGCAACCGTTCAAGACGGTGAAGGATTACGACAACTGGCTGAAGCGCGGCCGTCGCATCCCGGTGCTGGTCGACAGCATCATTGCCGACATGCAGGCTGGCGTGAAAGCGGGCGTGGTGCAGCCGAAGGCGCTGATGACCAAGGTGGTCCCGCAGTACGACGCCATCATCAAGGACAAGGCCGAAGACAGCCTGTTCTGGGGGCCGATCAAGCAGATGCCGGCGAGTTTCAGCGCAGCCGACAAGGCGCGACTGACGAAGGAATACCAGGCGATGATCGCCAACGACATCATGCCGGCGTTCCGCAAGCTGCGCGGCTACATCACCAACGACTACCTGCCGAAGACGCGCGACAGCGTCGGCCTCGACAAGCTTCCGGATGGCGCCGCGTGGTACGCCTTCAACGTGCGCCAGACCACCACCACCGACCTGACGCCTGCACAGATCCACGAACTCGGCCTGTCGGAAGTCGAACGCATCCACGGCGAGATGCAGCAGGTGATGAAGGATGTCGGCTTCAAGGGCTCGCTGCAGGACTTCTTCAAGTTCATGCGCGAGGACAAGCAGTTCCAGTTCAAGTCCGAAGATGATCTGCTGAAGTTCTATCGCAGCCTGGAAGCGCGGATCATGAAGCGCATCCCCGAGCAGTTCTCGCTGGTGCCCAAGGCCGGCTTCGAGATCCGCCCGGTGGAAGCATTCCGCGCCGAATCCGCCGCCGGCGGTGAGTACCAGAGCCCGAGCGAGGACGGCAGCCGCCCCGGCATCTTCTACGTCAACACCTTCGACCTGCCCTCGCGCAAGACCTGGTCCGCCGAAGACCTGTTCCTGCATGAAGCGATCCCCGGCCACCACTTCCAGATCGGCATCCAGCAGGAATTGAAGGGCGTGCCGGCCTTCCGTCGCTTCGGCGGCAATACCGCCTATGTCGAAGGTTGGGCGCTGTACGCGGAATCGCTGGGCAAGCCGCTGGGCGTGTATGAAACGCCGTACGACTACTTTGGCCGCTTGCAGGACGAACTGTGGCGCGCGATCCGCCTCGTCACCGATACCGGCCTGCACAGCAAGAGCTGGACGCGCGAGCAGACCATCGACTACATGATGCAGAACTCGGCGGTCTCGCTCACCGATGCCACTGCCGAAGCCGAACGCTACGTCGCGTGGCCGTCGCAGGCGGTGGCCTACAAGATCGGCGAACTCACCATCCAGCGCCTGAAGAAGAAGGCACAGGCCGAACTCGGCGATCGTTTCGACCCGCGCGGATTCCACGCCGAAGTGCTGAAGGATGGCGCGGTGCCGATGTCGATCCTCGAACAGAAGGTCGATCGCTGGATCGCTTCGCAGAAGCACTGATCCGCGACATTGATGCAAAGAAAAAGGCCGGAGCGATCCGGCCTTTTTCGTGGAACCGATCAGGCGCGACGATCGCGCCGTCCACCCTGCGCACCCCGATGCTTCGGGCTGCCGTTGCGCGCGGCATGGGCATGCGGGCCAGCCTTGTTCGCATCGCCGTGTGCGTGTCCATGCCCGCGATGCGGCTTGCCAGCCTTGGGCGCGCCCTGCGGACGCGGCGCCGAAGCGTTCCTGCGCGGCGCGCTCTGGCCACCCGGCTTGCCTGCGGCTGGACGCTTGGCCATCGCCGGGCCATCGAGGCGGATCGGACGCGAAGGCTCGTAGCCGTCCACGGTTTCCATCGCGATGTCGGCCTTCAGCATGCGCTGGATCTGGCGCAGCAAGGGTGCTTCATCCGGAGCGACCAGCGACAACGCTTCGCCGCTGGCGCCGTTGCGACCGGTACGACCGATGCGATGCACGTAGTCTTCCGCGACCATCGGCAGGTCGTGGTTGATCACCAGCGGCAGATCCGGAATGTCCAGACCGCGCGCGGCGACATCGGTCGCGACCAGGATGCGCGTGCGGCCACTCTTGAACTGGTTCAAGGCGTTCTGGCGCGCGGCCTGGCTCTTGTTGCCGTGGATCGCCACCGACGGTAGACCCGCCTGGTCCAGCTGTTTGCACAGGCGATCGCAGCCATGCTTGGTCTTGCCGAACACCAGCACGCGCTCGCTGTGGCGGGCGGCGAGGATGTCGATCAGCAGGTCGCGCTTGCGCGACGCATCCACCGGATGCACGCGGTGAACAATCGTCGAGGCGATGGTCGCCTGCGCGGCCACTTCCACCTGCTTCGGGCTGCGCATGAATTCCAGCGCCAGCGCCTTGATGCGCGCTTCGAAGGTCGCCGAGAACAATAGCGTCTGGCGCTGCGCCGGGACGCGCGCAAGGACGCGCTTGATCGCCGGCAGGAAGCCCATGTCGAGCATGCGGTCGGCTTCGTCGAGCACCAGCATTTCAATCGCATCGAGCTTGGCGGTGCCGCGTTCGATGTGATCGAGCAGACGGCCCGGGCACGCGACCAGCACGTCGACGCCGCGCTGCAGGTTGTTGATCTGCGGCTGCATGCCGGCACCGCCGTACAGCGTGGTGACGTTGATGCGCAGGTGGCGCGCATAGGTCTTGAGGTTGTCGCTGACCTGCACCGCCAGTTCGCGGGTCGGCACCAGGATCAGTGCACGCGGCTTGCGCGGCCCGCGCACGCCCATGTTCTTCGAGAGATGCTGCAACAGCGGCAGTCCGAACGCGGCGGTCTTGCCGGTACCGGTTTGCGCGCCGCCGAGGACGTCTTCGCCGGACAGCACCAGCGGAATGGCCTGGGCCTGGATCGGGGTGGGCGTGGTGTAGCCGGTGTCGGCAAGCGCACGCAGCAAGGCCGGCGAAATGCCGAGGGTTTCAAAATTCATTGTTTGCTCCAAAGTGTGTTCGCACGGCCTGTGCCGTGCGATGCCCCGGAGCTTTCCTGACGCGCTGCGAGTGCTGGGTATGACGCTCCCGATTATCCGGGAACGTGTCGGCGCAACGAGAGACGTGCGTGGGAAGGCGGGGCTTGGAGCCCCGCGGGGATTCCGGTTGGAAAACGGATCCGCCGTGCGCGAACCCGTTTAGTCTACCCCATTCAGCTATGCCCTGCCTTAACGCTTGCCAATGGGCGTATAGGCGCGGTCTTCCGGGCCGATGTAATTGGCGCTCGGGCGGATGATCTTGCCGTCCTCGCGCTGCTCGATCACGTGCGCGCTCCAGCCGGTGGTGCGGGCGATCACGAACAGCGGGGTGAACATCGCGGTCGGCACGCCCATCATGTGGTAGGCCGATGCGCTGAACCAGTCGAGGTTCGGGAACATCTTCTTGCTGTCCCACATCAGCGTCTCGATGCGCTCGCTGACGTCGAACAGCGTCTGGTTGCCGCCGTCCTTGCACAGCTTGCGCGAGATTTCCTTGATGATCGGATTGCGCGGATCGCCGATGGTGTACACCGGATGGCCGAAGCCGATGATGATTTCCTTCTTCTCCATCCGCGCCTTGATGTCAGCCTCGGCTTCGTCGGCGGTGCCATAGCGACTGATGATGTCCATCGCCACTTCATTGGCGCCGCCGTGCTTGGGTCCGCGCAGCGCGCCGATCGCGCCGGTGATGCAGGAGTACATGTCGGAACCGGTGCCGGCGATCACGCGCGCGGTGAAGGTCGAGGCATTGAACTCGTGCTCGGCGTAGAGGATCAGCGACTTGTCGAGCGAATCCGCGTGCAGCGCCGACGGTGGCTCGCCGTGCAACAGGTGCAGGAAGTGCGCGGCGGTCGTTTCGTCATCGGTTTCGACATCGATGCGGCGGCCGTTGTGGGTGAAGTGCCACCAGTACAGCAGCATCGAACCGAAGCTGGCGATTAGGCGATCGGCGATGTCGCGCGCTTCCGAGACCGGATGGCCTTCGCGTTCCGGCAGCACCGTGCCCAGCACCGAGCAACCGGTGCGCATCACGTCCATCGGATGCGCATTGGCCGGCACCAGTTCCAGCGCATCGGTGACGATCGCCGGCAGGCCGCGCAGGCGCTTCAGCTTGGTGCGATAGGCCTTGAGCTGCGACGCGGTCGGCAGCGAGCCGTGCACCAGCAGGTGAGCGACTTCCTCGAAGGTCGATTGCGTCGCCAGGTCCTTGATGTCATAGCCGCGGTAATGCAGGTCGTTGCCGCTGCGGCCGACCGTGCACAGCGCGGTGTTGCCGGCGGCGGTGCCGCTCAGCGCGACAGATTTCTTGACCTTGGGAAGCACTTGGTTGGTGTTGTCGCTCATCGGGAGTCCTTGTGATTACTTGTTCTGCGAGAACAGCTGGTCGAGCTTGTCTTCGTAGGCGTGGTAGCCGAGGAAGTCGTACAGCTCGGCGCGAGTCTGCAACGTGTCGATGATGTTCTTCTGCGTGCCTTCGCGGCGCACGGTTTCGTAGAAATTCAACGCCGCCTTGTTCATCGCGCGATAGGCGCCACAGCAATACAGGGCGATATCGACGCCGGCGTCGCGCAACTCGTCGGTGGTGAAGAACGGCGTCGAGCCGAACTCGGTGAGGTTGGCGAGAATCGGCACTTTTACCGCCGCCTTGAACTTGCGGTATTCGTCGAGGGTCTTCATCGCCTCGGGGAAGATCATGTCGGCGCCGGCCTCGACATAGGCCACCGCGCGTTCGATCGCCGAATCGATGCCTTCGACCGCGGCGGCATCGGTGCGCGCCATGATCACGAAACCGGCGTCGGTGCGGGCATCGACCGCAGCCTTGACGCGATCGACCATCTCGTCCTTGGTCACCACTTCCTTGCCGGGACGATGGCCGCAGCGCTTCTGCCCGACCTGGTCTTCCATGTGGACGGCGGCGACGCCGATGCGCTCGAAATTGCGGATGGTGCGGCCGATGTTGAACGCCCCGCCCCAGCCGGTATCGATATCGACCAGCAATGGCATGCCGGTGGCGTCGACGATGCGACGGGCGTCGGTCAGCACGTCTTCCATGGTGCTGATGCCGAGGTCGGGCATCCCCAGCGAGTTGGCGGCGACGCCGCCACCCGACAAGTACAGCGCCTTGTAGCCGGTGCGCTTGGCCATCAGGCCGGCGTAGGCGGTGATGGCGCCCATCACCTGCAACGGGGTTTCTTGGGACAGGGCGGCGCGGAACTTGGCTCCATTGGAAGCCAGGGCGCCGGCGGAGGCAGGGGAATTCATGCGGACTCCGGGAAAAGGACAATTTTAAGCCAGCCGGGACCGTGGCGCAGTGACATGACTTTCGGCAGGGAGAACGGCCGGCGGGCTGGTGTAGCGTGGGCCGGATCCAGGAGGAGATCCCGCCATGTCACGCCAACGCCTGCTACCGGGTGCGGTCGCGCTCGCCATTACGCTGTGCACCACACCGTCGTTCGCCGCCACCGGCTACAACAAGCCGCCGGAGCCGATCCTCGGCACGATGCATACGCCGCTGCCGCCGTCGGCACTCGCCGATCCCGGCAATCGCACCCTGCTGATGGTGCAGCAGGCGCAGTACCCGTCGATCAAGCGTGTCGCCGAGCCCTATCTCAAGCTGGGCGGCGTTCGCGTCGAGCCCCGCACCCATGCCCGCCATGATGCCTCGAACGGATACGGCATCCGTACCTGCCTGGAAGGCTTCAGCCTGATCGACATCGCCAGCGGCAAGGAACGCAAGATCGCCCTGCCCGCCGGTTCCTGCCTCGGCATGCCGGGCTGGTCGCCCGATGGCAAACGCTTCGCCTTCAACAACACCGTCGCCGATCACGTCGAACTGTGGGTCGGCGATGTTGCCAGCGCCAGCGCGCACCGCATCGATGGCGTCGTCCTCAACACCATCCTCGACAGCGATATCCAGTGGCTGGACGGCGGCAACACGCTGCTGGTCAAGCAGGTTCCGGCGAATCTCGGTACCGCGCCTTCCCGCAGCGAAGCGCCGATCGCGCCGGAGATCAAGGAATCTCTGGGTGGCAAGGGCGAAAGCAGCACCTACGAGTCGCGCGACACCCTGACCGGCCCCGAAGACGAAGCGCTGTTCGACTACTACACCACCTCGCAACTTGCCAAGGTCGACGTCGCCACCGGCAAGATCACGTCGTACGGCAAGCCCGCCGCGATCGCCGGCATCGATATCGCGCCGGATGGCAAACACGTTCTGTTCGAGACCTTGAAGCGCCCGTACTCCTACGTCACTACCTGGGAGCGTTTCGCCAAGGACACGTCGGTGCTGGATACCGGCGACGGCAGCGTGAAAGTGATCGACACCTCGCCGGTCGCCGATCGCGTTCCGGTCGGCGGTGTGCCCACCGGTCCACGTGATTTCGGCTGGCGCGCGAATGCGCCGGCAACGCTGATCTGGGCGGAAGCCCTCGATGGCGGCGACTGGAAGGCCAGTGTGCCGAACCGCGACAAGGTGATGATGCAGGCTGCACCGTTCACCGCGAAGGCGACCGAAGTCATGCGCACGCCGCAGCGTTTCAGTGGCATGTCATGGCTGGCGCAGGGCGACGAGCCCTTCGTCTACGAATACGACGCCAACAAGCACTGGATCCGCGTCACCCGCATCGATGTCGCGTCACCCGGCAAGGCGCCGAAAGTCGTCTGGGACTATTCCACCGACGAGAAATACAAAGCGCCCGGTTCGCTGGTGATGCAGCGCCAGCCGAATGGCGCGGTAGTCGTGCAGGAAGACGGCGGCAAGGTCTACCTGCGCGGCAATGGCTCGTCGCCGCAGGGCGACCGTCCCTTCCTCGATCGCTACGACCTCGCCAGCGGCAAGACCGAACGCCTGTTCCGCAGCAGCGCCGATGCTTACGAGCGCGTCGGCTCGGTGTTGCCGGGCGGCACCCGCTTCCTGGTGTCGAAGCAATCACCGGTCGATCCGCCCAACGTCTTCATGGCGACACTGGGCGCGGCGACGACCGCTGCCGATGGCGAAGCCGCCTACGCGAATTCGACCACGCCGGTGACCCACATCGCCGATCCGATGCCACAGGTGCGTGGCGTCAAGAAGCGCCTGGTGACCTACAAGCGCAAGGACGGCGTCGATCTCTCGTTCACGCTGTACACGCCGCCCGGCTACAAGGAAGGCACGCGCATTCCCGCCGTGCTCTACGCCTATCCGCTCGACTACGCCGACCCGTCCAAGGCCGGCCAGGTCAGCGGCTCGCAGAAGACCTTCGACTTCCTGCGCGGCTATCGCCTGTTGCTGCTCGCCGGTTACGCGATCATCGACAACGCGGCGTTCCCGATCGTCGGCGATCCCAAGTCGGCCTATGACACCTACATGGACCAGCTCGTCGCCGATGCCCAGGCCGCGGTCGACAAGGCGGTGGAACTCGGCGTAGTCGATCGCGATCGCATCGGTGTCACCGGCCACAGCCACGGTGCGTTGATGACGGCCAACCTGCTCGCCCACACCAACCTGTTCCGCGCCGGCGTTGCCACCAGCGGCAGCTACAACAAGACGCTGACGCCGTTCGGTTTCCAGAACGAACGACGTTCGCTATGGGCAGCGACGCCGGTGTATGAACAGGCATCCGCGTTCTTCCATGCCGACAAGATCAAGTCCCCGCTCCTGATCATGCACGGCATGGACGACGCCAATCCCGGCACCGAGCCGATCCAGGGCCCCAAGCTGTTCCAGGCGATCCGCGGCCTCGGCGGCACCACGCGCCTGGTGATGCTGCCCTACGAGCCGCACTGGTACACCGCGATGGAATCGAACGAACAGGAGGTGTACGAAATGCTGACCTGGTTCGATCGTTACGTGAAGAACGCGCCGGCGCCGCAGGCCTCGACGAAATAAGTCTTGTCGCCAGTTGCATATCGAAGAAACCCCGCGCGAGCGGGGTTTCTTTTTTGTCTCGAAACCCCTTCCACCAGCTCTGTTTTCCCCGTCTTGACAAACATTCATCCATTTGGTTGAATATAGTCATGAGCACGCTCGACCTCGCCTTTGCCGCCCTCTCCGATCCGACGCGTCGTCGCATCGTCCAGCGCCTGTCGCGCGGACGCACGCGCGTCACCGATCTCGCCCTGCCCTTCGACATGTCGCTGAACGCGGTGTCCAAGCACATCAAGGTGCTGGAACGTTCCGGCCTCGTGCAGCGCGAAAAACTGGGCCGCGAACACTACCTCGAACTGCGAGCCAAACCGATGCGCGATGTCGCCCGCTGGATTTCCCGCTACGAACGCTTCTGGAACCAGAAACTGGATGCGCTCGACGAATTCCTTGCCAACCAACCCGATGAGGAGCAACAACCATGAATGCCTTGAAAAATGCAGTGCAGATGCAGGGCCGCAACGTCCAGGTGATGGGCCCGAGTTCGATTCGCGTCGTCCGCAACTACGACGCCAAGCCGGAAAAAGTGTTTCGCGCCTGGACCGATCCCGCGAGCATCAGCGCGTGGCTGACCAAGGGCGAGTACGCCAGCGCCGATGTTCGTCCCGGTGGCCTGTTCTATCTCGAAATGCGCGGGATGGAGAAGATCAATCCGCACTATGGCCGTTACCTGCGCGTCGACGCTCCGCGCGCGCTCGAATTCACCTGGGTCAGCGAATGGACGCAGGGCAAGGAATCGGTGGTGCTGCTCGAATTCGCCGAGCGCGACGGCAAGACCGAACTGACGCTGACCCATGACGGGCTGCCGAACGAAGAGCTTGCCGCCGCGCACGAACAGGGCTGGACCAGCTTCCTCGACGAACTCGGTCCGCGTCTCTGATCCGAACGAAAGGAGTCCGTCGTGAAATCCGGAATCTTTCTCGCAGCGTTGACCCTGTCGTGCATCGGATCGTCGCTCGCCCGTGCTGGTGAATCGCGGTTCGCGCCGATGCCGGCGCAACTCGAGACGCGCTTCGCGCTCAGCGCATTGCCGCCTGCCCTGCGCGAGGGCGCAACGGTCTGGCTGCTCGATCCGGCGAAAGGCTATCGACTGTCGCGCCAGGGAACGAATGGTGTGAGCTGCCTGGTCGAACGCACCGTCTGGGAATGGAACGAATTGCGCGACGACGTCTTCGTTCCGCTGTGCTACGACAAGGCCGGCAGCGGCACGCTGCTGAAGGTGATCATGGATGTCGCCAGCTTGCGCGCGGACGGCAAGACCGCTGCCACGATCAAGAGCGAAGTGGAACGCCGCTACCAGGCGAAGATCTACCGCGCACCGTCAAAAGCCGGTCTTTCCTACATGGTCGCACCATTGATGCGCGCCAAAGGGCCGCCCGACTTCGCTCTGCACACCATGGCGATGCCACACCTGATGTTCTATGCCCCCGGCGTCACCAATGCCGATATCGCGGCCAAACCGGATCTCGCGGACAGCGCCAGCCTGCAATGGCCTTTCGTCGACCGGCAAGGCAATGCCGAGCAGAGCTATTTCATCCAGATGATCGGCGAAACCGAGAAGGCGAAGATCCTCGCCGATGAAAAGCAACTGGTCGATGATTTGTGCAGCTGGAACCACGTGCTCTGCCTCGAGCACGCGCACCACTGAATCAGTATGCGAAAAACAAAACGCCGGGTTTCCCCGGCGTTTTTTTCGACTCTCAATCCTGGAAGATTCAGAGCAGGTGGGCGACGCCAGCACGCTCTTCTTCCAGTTCCGCCAGCGTCTTGTTCATCGCGGCGCGGCTGAAGTCGTCGATTTCCAGACCTTCAACGCGGGTGTATTCGCCGTTCGCGGTGATCACCGGCACGCCGTAGATGATGCCTTCCGGAATGCCGTAGCTGCCGTCGGACGGCACGCCCATCGTCACCCACTCGCCGTTGCTGCCGAGCGCCCAGTCGTGCATGTGGTCGATCGCCGCGTTCGCCGCCGACGCCGCCGACGACAGGCCGCGCGCCTCGATGATCGCCGCACCACGCTTGCCGACGGTCGGGATGAAGGTATTCGCGTTCCAGTCCTGATCGTTGATCATGTCCTTCAACGACTTGCCGCCGACGATCGCGAAACGATAGTCCGGATACATCGTCGGGCTGTGGTTGCCCCACACGGTCAGCTTCTTGATGTCGGCGACGGCGACATTCGCCTTGTTCGCCAGCTGCGACAGCGCGCGGTTGTGGTCGAGGCGCAGCATCGCGGTGAAGTTCTTCGCCGGCAGGTCCGGCGCCGACTTCATGGCGATGTAGGCATTGGTGTTGGCCGGATTGCCAACCACCAGCACCTTGACGTTACGGCTGGCGACTTTGTTCAGCGCCTTGCCCTGCACGGTGAAGATCTCGGCGTTCTTCAGTAGCAGGTCCTTGCGTTCCATGCCCGGGCCGCGCGGCATCGCGCCGACCAGCAGTGCGTAGTCGGCGTCCTTGAACGCGACTTCCGGATCATCGGTGCCGACCATGCCGGCCAGCAGCGGGAACGCGCAATCCTCGAGCTCCATCATCACGCCCTTGAGCGCGGCCTGCGCCTTGTCGAGTGGCAGCTCGAGCATCTGCAGGATGACCGGCTGGTCCTTGCCGAGCATTTCGCCGGAAGCGATGCGGAACAGCAGGGCGTAGCCGATCTGGCCAGCGGCGCCGGTAACGGCAACGCGAACGGGTGCTTTCATGTGTGTACTCCGATGTTTGTGGGGTTCAGGACAATTCCGCGAAGAATTCCTGGAAACGTTGCAGGCCGGGCGCCAGCTGTGGCGTCGGGCAGGTGTAGCTGATGCGCAGCGCGCGCGGCTCGCCAAAGGCCGAGCCCGGCACGCAGGCCACGCCCTTGGCTTCGAGCAGCGCATTGCACAGTTCGATGTCGTTGGCGATCACCTTGCCGCCATGCGACTTGCCGAAATACGCGCTGACGTCCGGGAACACGTAGAACGCGCCCTGCGGACGCGGGCAGACGACACCTGGAATCGCGTTCATCACCGCCATCACCTGGTCACGCTTGGCCTGGAACTCCGCGCACTTCTCGGTCGGCACGTCCTGCGGACCGCTGAGCGCGGCGATCGCCGCCGCGGTGGTCACTTCCGGCAGGTTGGTGATGTGGTTGGAATTCATCGTCACCACCGCCTTCGCGACCGTTTCCGGACCGGCCATGAAGCCGACGCGCCAACCGGGCATGCCGTAAGTCTTGGACAGCGAATCGATGAAGATCACACGCTCCTTCAGCTCCGGGCGCGCCTGCACGAAGTTGTGGTAGCCGATGCCGTCAAACACCATGCGGTTGTAGATGTCGTCGGTGATCACCCAGGTGTCCGGGTGCTTGGCGATCACGTCGGCGAGCGCGCTGATCTCGTCCTTCGTGTAGACCATGCCGGTCGGGTTGTTCGGATTGTTGAACAGGAACACCCGCGGCTTCTTCGCCAGCGCGGCGTCGAGTTGCGCCGGCGTCAGCTTGTAGTCCTGCGACGGCGGGCATTCCAGCAGGTCGATCTTCGCGTTGACGATGTCGGCGATGTCGAGATAGCTGGTCCAGTACGGCGCGGCGAAGGCGATGGTGTCGCCCTCGTCGAGCAGCGCTTCGGCGAGGTTGTAGATCACGTGCTTGGCGCCGATGCCGGTGGCGCAGTTGGCCGCCGTGTAACCGGTCAGGCCGACCTGCTCGATGTGCTTGAGGAAGGCGGCGATCAGCGCATCGGAACCGCGATTGCTGCCGTACTGGCCGCTGTCGTGCGACAGCGCGTCGCGCGCGGCGTCATACACATGCTGGCCCGGCAGGAAGTTCGGAACACCGATCGAGAAGCTGATGATGTCGCGACCGGCGGCTTTCAGCGCCTTGGCTTTCTCGGCCACCTGCATGATGGCACTGGGCTTGGCGCGGCCGATGCGCTGGGACAGTTGAGGCATGGGGAACGGTCTCCGGATTCACCTGTCGGGAAGGCAGAAATTTCGCCCTCGGGAAGCCGAAAATGTTAGCACAATCGCCGCAGTGCAACATTGCAGAAACCCGCATGCCGCAAGGGCTGGAGCGCGCGAACGCGCTAGCGGCCCGCGCTGGTCGCGCGGGCCGCTGTGATCATGCAGCCAGCGTCTTGTTCCACTCCGCCACGCGATCGGCCTTGGCAGCGAGCGCCGCGTCGGCATCGCCTTCGATGCGGATCGACTTGATGGTGTCGCCCTGCTTCACCGCGTCGACCACGTCGAGGCCTTCCAGCACCTTGCCGAACACGGTGTGCTTGCCGTCCAGCCAGTCGGTCTTGATGTGGGTGACGAAGAACTGGCTGCCGTTGGTGTTCGGGCCAGCATTCGCCATCGAGATCACGCCGCGCTCGTGGCGCACGCCGTTGTTGGTTTCGTCCTCGAAGCGATAGCCCGGGCCGCCGGTGCCGGTGCCGAGCGGGCAACCGCCCTGGATCATGAAATCATTGATGACGCGGTGGAAGTTCAGCCCGTCGTAGAAGCCGCGCTTGGCCAGGTTGACGAAATTGGCGACGGTCAACGGCGCCTTGTCGGCGTACAGCTCGAGCTTGATCGGGCCGCGGTCGGTGTCGATGGTGGCGGTCAGGGGCATTGGGAAATCACCTGTCTGGAGGAGGATGCTGGTAAATGGGGGGCACAGCTGGCGGATTCAATCGCCAATCTTGCCGCGCCGCAAAATTCCTTACAGAAAAACCACGACCCGACCTCGTAATTCTACCAGCTAGACCCAGTATCGAGCCTGTGCCTAGATTGTTTCTGCGACCGCCTTGGTCGCACCCATCCTGAGGAATTTCCATGAATTCTGAACAGCGTTTGCTAGGCAGGCTCGTCGCCATCGACATGACTTCGAATGTCGAACTTAACGAGGCGGGCAAGAACGAGATGCTTTCCTCGACATATCAGTACACGACGATCGGCGGATCGCGCGAAATCGATCGCGCCGACAATGGCGATCAGATTCCGTAACTTGCCTTGAGTCGTTCCACCGAAGGTCCCTGGGCGGACCTTCGGTTTCTTCCCGTTTCATGCCGGTGCGACCTCCCGAAGACGCCTCCGGCCTGCGACTATTCCTGCATCAGGAACGAATTCGGCAGCGGGACATGTAACGACGAATTCTCCGGCGGCTCGTCCGCCAATGCATCGGAGGCCATGAACTCGCTCAAACTGCAGACGGCCTTACCGGGCTCATAGCTGAAGTCGGCAGAACGGCGGTGCAGGAACTGCACGAAGCAATCAAGAAGGGGCAACTCCGGATCTTCGGTTTCCAACCACAGGAACTGCCCCATCTCGTTGACTTCGAGAAAGACATGCTCGCCTTCGGGCGTCACGATGATGTCGATGCAGCCGAACACCAACCCCATGCGCTTGAGCAAGTCTACGCAGCGCTGCTCGATTTGCGGCGGCAGCGGATGCCGCTTCGAGGCGAGTCCTTGATCGCGGATGTTCGCGCGCCAGTCGGCCAGGTAATAGCCCTCCTTTTGCGAATCGATCCTGGATGCGAAAACCGAACGCCCCATGACAGTCACACGAAGTTCGTACTGCTTTTCCATCATGGACTGATAAATGCCCGGCGCCTGCGACAGCGCACCATCGTTTGCCAGCAACCCCTCGTTCAACGCCGCAGTGAAAGTGGAGTACATGCGATCTTCAACCGCCCATGTCGCCGGCAGATACGGCTTGTAGATCACCCGCCCCCCATGAGAACGGAAGAAATCGCGGATGCGCTCCGGGTCGTTCGACAGCAAGGTATCCGGGATGGTGAACCCGACGGCGCGTGCATGCAGCAGTTGCGAGGCCTTTCGGTCCGCGCGGCGCTTGGGTTGCGGCGAATTGACCCAAAAACGCTCGCGGGCATCGAGCACCTCGATCAGCGATCGCACATACTCGTTGGCCTCCGCCTCGGCGAAACGGGTGTCTGCCGGATGCAAGCCGGAGGAAGCCGGCGAGTGATACCACCGCCGCAGCCAAATGGCATCTGCATCTTCCACGCTGAAAGGGCGCTTCTTGCGCGCGCAGTACAAATTGACATGCGTCTCCCCGGTCGACGGGGAGCCTCCCATCTCGACACTCGCAAAACTTTTCTGGGGGAAATCCCGGGTATAGCAAAAGAAACTCTGCTCCCCCAACTTTTCCAGGCCCCAGGCAACCGCACGCGCGTGGATGTCCCAAGGATCTGCTATGAATAGCGTCGTCACTTCACGAGCTCCGCTCCCGCTTGCAAGTGTCAGAGTATATTGCCTGGCACGTTGCGCAGGCATGGAAATCGCGGCACGCATGGTTGTGGTAGATATCCTCGAATGAGCGATTCGCGGCAACTCTCCCAAGCGACATTCATATCGATCTGGCGTCGGTTGCTGCCTGCCCTGTGGAACTACCAAGGCCGACTGGTATTGGCGCTGGCACTGCTTCTGGCGGCCAAACTGTCCGTCATTTGCGTGCCGTTGGTATTGAAGGCGCTGGTGGACAAGCTCGGTACGAAACCCGAGCCGCTACAGGTGCCGGTCGCCTTGCTCCTGGCGTATGGCGCCGCAAGACTTTCGACTTCGGTTTTCACCGAATTGCGCGGGATCGTCTTTGCCCGCGTCACTGCACGCACGACGCGCAACATCGCAATGCAGGCATTCGAGCATTTGCACACACTGTCGCTGAGATTCCACTTGAATCGGCAAACCGGAGCCGTGGTCCGGGATTTCGAACGCGGGGTTTCGTCGATCTCGGACCTGCTGGAATGGACCCTGTATTCGATACTGCCAACATTCCTGGAGGTGGCGATCGTCTGCGCCATCCTGATCACCCGCTACGACGCCAGCTTCGCCCTGATCACCATGGGAACCATCGCGGCATACATCGCCTTCACCTTGGTCTCCACGGAATGGCGCATGCGCATCTATCGCGCAGCCAATGAAGCCGACACACAGGCCAACGCCGTTTCTGTGGATTCTCTGCTCAATTACGAAACGGTGAAATACTTCAATAACGAAGGATACGAATCGGCACGCTTCAACTCGCGGATGATTTCCCTGGAAGAGTCGACTGTCAGGAATTTACAGTCGCGCGCCCTGGTGAATATTGGCCAGGAAACGATCGTTGCGATCGGATTGAGCCTGCTGCTTTGGCGCGCCGCCGTCGGCGTGACCCGTGGAAGCATGACCTTGGGCGATTTCGTGCTGGTAAACGCCTTTTTGCTGCAGTTGGCCGCCCCGCTCAATTTCCTTGGCTTCGTGTACCGGCAGATGCGGGAAACCCTGGGCAACCTGGAACGACTGCTGTCTCTCGTCGACCGCCCGCGCGAGATAGCCGATGCGGACGGCGCGACGCTCTTGAAAATCGATGCTGGTGAAGTCCGCTTCGAACACGTCGATTTCGCGTACGAGACGGATCGCGAAATCCTGCGCGATATCGATTTTTGCATTCCCGCAGGCCGCAGCATCGCAGTCGTGGGACCCACGGGATCCGGCAAATCGACCCTGGGACGGCTGCTGTTCCGGTTTTACGACGTCGGCGCCGGACGCATCCTGGTCGATGGGCAAGACATACGCAGCATCACCCAGGACTCGCTGCGCCGAGCGATCGGAATCGTGCCGCAGGACACGGTGCTCTTCAATGAGAGCATCTATTTCAATATCGCCTATGGTCGTCCCGAGGCCAGCCACGAAGAAGTACTGGCCGCGGCACGCGCGGCGCATATCCATGCCTTCATCGAATCGCTGCCCCAAGGCTACGATACCCAAGTCGGTGAACGCGGTCTCAAGCTGTCGGGCGGGGAACGGCAACGCGTGGCGATTGCTCGCGCCCTACTGAAGAACCCCCGTATTTTGGTCTTCGACGAAGCCACATCCGCCCTGGACACCAACACCGAACGGGTCATCCAAAGCCAGTTGGCGGCAATTGCACGTAAACGCACGACGCTGGTGATCGCCCACCGGTTGTCCACCGTCGTCGACGCCGACCTGATCATCGTGCTGAACCATGGCCGCATCGTCGAGCAGGGCTCGCATCGGCAGTTGCTGCTGAATTCAGGGTTGTACGCGCAGCTATGGGCGCAACAGCAACGTCTGCGCGACGACGAGCCGATCCCGGCCTGACGGTTGCCGCACAGACGGGGTCAGGGCGGCGGCTTCGTCATGCTGCATCGCAACACGTTACAATGGTCGATTATCTCACTTGCCCTACGTGGCCCGTCCGCATGTCCATCCAGAATCTCCGCAACATCGCCATCGTCGCCCACGTCGACCACGGCAAGACCACCCTTGTCGACTGCCTGCTGAAGCAGTCCGGCACCCTCAACGAACGCACGGTGCTCGCCGAGCGCGCGATGGACAGCAACGACCAGGAAAAGGAACGCGGCATCACCATCCTGGCCAAGAACACTGCCATCAACTGGCAGGGCAACCGCATCAACATCGTCGATACGCCCGGACACGCCGACTTCGGCGGCGAGGTCGAGCGCGTGCTGTCGATGGTCGATTCGGTGCTGATCCTGGTCGACGCGATGGACGGCCCGATGCCGCAGACGCGCTTCGTCACCCAGAAGGCCTTCGCGATGGGCTTCAAGCCGATCGTCGTGGTCAACAAGGTCGACCGCCCCGGCGCGCGCCCGGACTGGGTGATCGACCAGGTGTTCGATCTGTTCGACAAGCTCGGCGCCACCAACGAGCAGCTCGATTTCCCGATCGTCTACGCCTCGGCGCTGCACGGCTACGCCAGCCTGGACGACACCGCGCGCGAAGGCGACATGACGCCGCTGTACGAAGCGATCATGCAGCACGTCGCGCCGCCGCAGGTCGATCCCGACGGCCCGTTCCAGATGCGCATCAGCCAGCTGGACTACAACAACTTCGTCGGTCTGATCGGCATCGGCCGCATCCAGCGCGGCAAGGTCAAGAAGAACATGCCGGTCAGCGTGGTCGATCGCGAAGGCAAGAAGCGCCAGGGCAAGATCGTGCAGGTGCTGGGCTTCCTCGGCCTGGAACGCATCGAGACCGATGAAGCCGAAGCGGGTGACATCGTCGCGATCGCCGGCATCACCGATCTCTCGATCTCCGACACCGTGTGCGCGCTGGATACCCCGGAAGCGCTGCCGGCGCTGACCGTGGACGAGCCGACCATCAGCATGACCTTCCAGGTGAACGACTCGCCGTTCGCCGGCAGCAAGGATCTCAGTGGCGGCAAGTTCCTGACCAGCCGCCAGCTGCGCGAACGCCTCGAGCGCGAAACGCTGCACAACGTCGCGCTGAAGGTCGAGGAAGGTTCGGACGCCGACAAGTTCCTGGTCTCCGGCCGCGGCGAGTTGCACCTGTCGGTGCTGATCGAAACCATGCGCCGCGAAGGCTATGAGCTCGCGGTGTCGCGCCCGGAAGTCATTATCAAGGAAATCGACGGCCAGTTGATGGAGCCGGTCGAACAGCTGGTGGTGGACGTCGAGGAAACCCACCAGGGCGGCGTGATGGAAAAGCTCGGCATCCGCAAGGGCCAGCTCAAGAACATGGAACCCGACGGCAAGGGTCGCGTGCGCCTGGATTACATGATCTCGGCGCGTGGCCTGATCGGCTTCCAGAACGAGTTCCGCACCCTGACCCAGGGTTCGGGCCTGCTGTTCCACGTGTTCGACCATTACGGCCCGAAGGAAACCGGCGCGATTGCCAAGCGCCAGAACGGCGTGATGATTGCGAATGCCGCGGGCTCGACCCCGGCCTACTCGCTCGGGCCGCTGCAGGAACGCGGCCGCCTGTTCGCCGCCGAAGGCGACCAGGTGTACGAAGGCCAGCTGGTCGGCATCCATTCCAAGGACAACGACCTGACCGTCAACGCGATCAAGCCGAAGCCGCTGACCAACATGCGCGCATCGGGCAAGGACGACGCGATCAAGCTGACGCCGGCGATCAAGTATTCGCTGGAGCAGGCGCTGGACTTCATCGAGGATGACGAGCTGGTCGAAGTCACCCCGAAGGAAATCCGCCTGCGCAAGAAGTTCCTCACCGAAACCGACCGCAAGCGCGCCAGCCGCGCTGCCTGAGTTTCATCCCAGGTTGAATCGGCGATGAGTCTGTTCCTCGCGTGGATGCCCGATGGCGCCACGCTGGAACAGTTGTGCGCCCTGCGCGATGGTTTGCGCGCCCGCGATGCCGGCGCATCGTGGAAGGCGTGGCGCAAGGACGCGCAGTTGCACATGACGCTGCGCCATCTCTGCGACGACCCGCCCGCCGCTCCGACCGGATTGCGCACGGCCATCGATGCCGTCGCGGCGAACCACGCGGACATCACCATGCAATTCGATCGCGTCGAAGCATGGGCTCCGGCGCTGGTGACGCGGACATCGCCCAACGACGCGCTGGCCGCATTGCTGAAGGACATCGACAGCGCCGCCATCGCCAGCGGATATCCGCGCATGGGGACGCAGACACCGCATCTCACCCTCGCCTACCCGCCGCGCGGCATCCGTGGCAACGCGCTGGCCGTGCCCGCGCCGGTCGATCCCGGCCTGCTGCCGATCGCTGCGCGGATTCGCAACATTTCGGTGGTACAAACGGTCACGGTACTTGGTTACAGGCAGCTGGCGAGCTGGTCGTTGCGACAGGCGTGACGATCCACCCTTGCCATCCGTCGACGCTGGCCCCATCGTTTCCCTATCGCCACGCCACATCCGGCCACCCGACACTCCGCCGATGCAACTTCCGAAACGCGATCCGTCACACGACGGCGCGCCTTACAACCCGGACCCCAGGGCGCATCCCGGTCTTCATGTGATCGCGCTGTTCGAGGCCATCAAGGGCTTTCTCGCCCTGATCGCCGCCAGCGGTCTCGCCATCACCGGCCCCGATCCGGTGCGCCATTTCGTGTGGACGTTGATCCGTCGCTTCAATCTCGATGCACGCCATGGCATCGCCGCGTGGGCCGACCAGATCGTCAGCCCGACCGGCGTGCACATCGCCGTCGCGGTCGTGTTCGGCTACGGCCTGCTGCACATCGCCGAAGGCTGGGGCCTGTGGCGCGACAAGGCCTGGGCCTCGTGGCTGGGTTGCGTCGGCGTGGCCGCCTACCTGCCCTTCGATCTCTACGCCCTCTATCGCCATCCGTTGCACTGGCTGGCCTGGGGCGTGGTGGCCATCAACCTCATCATCCTCTACGTCCTCGCCCGCGACCTGATCAAGCGCCATCGGCATCCGCCGGTCGCGCAGCCCGCGGATTGACGCCAGCGCATCGCGCTATGCTCGCGACTCCCAGTGCCCGGAGCCATCGCGATGCGCCGCCCGACCCTCACGTTGCTGTCGCTACTGCTGGCGCCGGCGCTCGTCGTTGCCGCACAGCCTAAACGCACTTTTGACGTCGGCGAAGCCGGTGTCGGCGAACTGCAGGCACGCATGCGCGAAGGCAAGCTCGACAGCCAGACGTTGACGCGCGCCTACCTGCAACGCATCGCCCGCATCGACAAGGCCGGCCCGAAGCTCAACAGCATCATCGAACTCAATCCCGATGCCTTGAAGGAAGCCGCAGCCCTCGACCGCGAACGTCGCGCCGGTCATGTCCGTGGCCCGTTGCACGGCATCCCGGTGCTGCTCAAGGACAACATCGATGCCGTGGGGATGGCGAATTCCGCCGGCTCGCTGGCATTGGCCGACAACCATCCATCCGTCGATGCGCCCCTTGTCGCGCGACTGCGCGCAGCCGGCGCGGTGATCCTCGGCAAGACCAATCTCAGCGAGTGGGCCAACTTCCGGTCCGCGCATGCTTCGTCGGGCTGGAGCGGACGCGGCGGCCAAACGAAGAATCCCTACGTGCTCGATCGCAATCCCTGCGGATCGAGCGCAGGCACCGGAACCGCGATCGCGGCGAACCTGGCGACCATCGGCATCGGCACCGAAACCGACGGCAGCATCCTCTGCCCCGCCAGCATGGCCGGGCTGGTCGGACTGAAACCGACGCTGGGACTGGTGAGCCGTACCGGCATCATCCCGATCGCGCATTCGCAGGACACTGCCGGACCGATGGCGCGCAGCGTCGCCGACGCCGCCGCGCTGCTTACCGCGATGGCCGGCAGCGATCCGCGCGACGCCGCGACCAAGGACGCCGACACCCATCGCCATGACTACGGCACGGACCTGCACGCGGATGGATTGAAGGGCAAGCGCATCGGCGTCGTGCGCAAACTCGCAGGGATGGAACCGAATGCCGATCGCGCTCTGGATGCCGCGATCGCGACGTTGCGTTCGCAAGGCGCGATCGTGATCGATCCGGTCGAAGTCCCCAACCTCGACACGTTGGGCGACGCCGAGATGACGGTGATGCTCTACGAGTTCAAGCACGATCTTGCCGCCTACTTGCGCGACAGCCATGCCAAGCCGAAAACGCTGGCTGACCTCATCGACTGGAACAAGGCGCACGCGGATCGCGAAATGAAGTGGTTCGAACAGGACTTGTTCGAGCGAGCGAATGCCGCCGGCTCACTGGATGACCGCAAGTATCTCGATGCGCTGGCGAAAGCGAAGCGCCTGTCCGGTCCCGAAGGCATCGATGTCGCACTGCGCAAGGAACGCCTCGATGCCTTGATCGCGCCGAGCTGGGGCCCGGCCTTCCCCACCGACCCGATCCTTGGCGACCACATCGTCAGCGGCGATCCCACCATCGGCGGCGTGTCGCAGTTGCCGGCGATCGCCGGGTATCCCTCGATCACCGTGCCTGCGGGTTTTGCGCATGGATTGCCAGTCGGCGTGATGTTCCTCGGCACCGCGTGGAGCGAACCGGTGTTGCTCGACATCGCCTACGGTTACGAACAGGCCACGCGGGCGCGCAAGGCGCCGACCTTCATCCCGACGATCGCGCCGTAGCGATCAGCGCGGCAGCACGATCCTGGCCAGCGCGCCTTTCGCGCCGCTGAGCCAGGCGACATTCCCGCGGATGGAGACCGCATCGAAGCTGGCGTCGGAAATCGCCGTCCAGCGCTTGCCGTCCCAGCTGTCGACGCCGGAAGGCCCGACCACGATGCAGATCCGTTGGGTGCAGGCGACGCCGGAACGATAGCCGCGCGGTGCGGCATCGACATGCATGGCCTTGGCATTCAATGCAGCGAGGGTCGCGGCATCACCGGGGGATTTCTCGGCGGTGTATTCGCCACCGACCACGAACGCGCCGCCGCGCCACGCCGAAACGGAAAACGCGCCCGTCGCAGGCTTGCCGCGCGCCATGCCGGTATCGAGCGCGCGCCAATCGTGTTCGCCATCGCGCAGCAAATGCAGGCGCGATGCCGCGCCGCCGCTCACCACTGCGGTCGCGCCTTTCAAGCGCGCGATGCAGGTGCCGCTGGCCGCGAATGCGGCTTCGTCCTTCTGTGCCGGCGGACCGTTGCTATCCAGCGTCCAATGCTCGCCGCCGTCGATCGTCGTGTAGAGCTGGTAGCGATCGCCCACCGGATCACCTAACAGCCAGCCGCGCGCACCGTCGAAGGCCATGCAGTCGAAGAACGCCTTGTCGTTGCTGGTGTCCAGCGTTTGCGTCCAGGTCGCACCGCCATCGCGGGTGCGGAATACGCGCGATTGCACGCCCGGCCCCGCGGCCATGATCACCGCGCTGTTGGCATCGAAGCCTTCGACGTCACGGAAATCGAGTTTGTCGGCATCGGGCACCGTCAGGCGTTGCCAGTGTGCGCCGCCATCGGTCGTGCGCAACACCGTGCCCTTGCTGCCGCTGGCCCACGCGATCTTGGCATCGACCGCCGACACCCCGCGCAGGCGGGCATCAACGCCACCCTGCAAGGTTTCGATACGCAATCCCGCCTGCGCCACCAGCGGGAGCGACAACAGCAACCCGGCCAGCGCGCGACGCATGCCGGTCAGGCCTTGGACGTGCGCAACTGGGTCGACTTGCGGACGATGCACATCGCCGCTTCCAGCGACTGCTCGTAATTCAGGCGTGGATCGACGGTGGAACGGTAGGCGCGCTGCAGGTCGGCGTCAGTCAGTTCACGTGCACCACCGGTGCATTCGGTGACGTCCTCGCCGGTCAGTTCGAGATGGATGCCACCGAGACGCGTGCCGCTGGCGCGGTGCATGTCGAAGGCGTGCTCGATTTCCTGGCGAATGTTCTCGAAACGACGGGTCTTGTAACCACTCGCCGAATTCTCGGTATTGCCGTGCATCGGATCGCAGACCCAGAGCACGCGGCGACCTTCGCGACGCACGGCGTCGAGCAGCGGCGGCAACGCCTGCGCGATCTTGCCGGCGCCCATGCGATGGATCAGCGTCAGATGACCGGGCTCGTCGCCAGGATTGAGCGCATCGATCAGGCGCAGCAGTTGATCCGGCGTCACGCTCGGACCGATCTTCACCGCGATCGGATTACGCAGGCCACGCATGTATTCGACGTGCGCGCCATCCAGCGCCGCCGTGCGCATACCGATCCACGGGAAATGCGTGGCGAGATTGAACCAGCCCCACTGGCGCGGCACCTGGCGCGTCTGCGCCGCTTCGTACGGCAGCAGCAACGCTTCGTGCGAGGTGTGGAAGTCGACGCGGTTGAGGTTGCCGACCGGCCCGCCCGACAGCGTTTCCATGAACTGCACGGCATCGCCTACCGACTGCACCATGCGCTGGTAATCGTCGGCCAGCGGCGAATGTCCCACCCAACCGAGATTCCAGTATTCGAGGTGATGGACGTCGGCAAAGCCGCCGTCGATCAGCGCGCGGGTGAAATTCATCGTCATCGCCGAACGCGCATGCGCCTTGATCATCCGCTGCGGATCGGGAATGCGTGATTCGGCGGTGAAGTCCGGCGAATTGATGATGTCGCCGCGGTAGCTCGGCAATTCCACGCCGTCGCGCACCTCGGTGTCGGACGAACGCGGCTTGGCGTACTGCCCGGCGAAGCGACCGACGCGCACCACCGGCATGCGCAGGCCGTGCACCAGCACCAAGCTCATCTGCAACAACACCTTGAGGCGGTTGCTGATCAGGTTGGAATCGCACTCGTCGAAATTCTCGGCGCAATCGCCCCCCTGCAGCAGGAAACGCTTGCCTTCCTGTGCTTCGGCGAGTTGGCGCTTGAGCTCGATGATTTCCCACGATGTCACCAGCGGCGGCAGGCCGCCGAGTTCGCGCGTGGCCGCATCGAGTGCCGCGGCATCCGGATACGTCGGTTGCTGCGTAGCCTCGCGCGACCGCCAGCTCCACGGATTCCAGTCTTTCGCTTCCCGCACCGGCTGCACCTGCTGTGTGTGTCGAATACTCATTTCAGGCTCCTCGCCGTGAACTTGCGATCGCTCTTGCGCCAACCGGTCGCGATCGCCCAGATGCCCAGCCCGATGAACCAGAGCGCGCACCACGCCGGCATGGTCAGGCCGAGGAACGACCAGTTGATGTTGCTGCAATCGCCACTGGCAGTCAGAACCTTACGCAGCACGCTCTGGACCGGCATCATGTCGAGCATGAACGACATCGGGGCACCGCAACCGGCCATCGGCGGCGGATAGATCTGCACCCAGACATGGCGCAGCGCCACGCCGGCACCGGCGATCGCCGGGATCAGCGCCAGCACGACCAGCCACTTGCGCGCCGCCGGCGATTTCGGCGCGATCAGCCCGCCAATCAGGAACACGATACCGAGCGCGGCGAAGGCGATGCGCTGCAGGATGCAGAAATTGCAGGGTTCGACGCCGCGGCTGAACTGCTCGTAGAACGCGTAACCGAGCAATCCCGCGCAGGCGAGAAAACCGGTCAGGAAACGGGCGCGGAAACTGTTCGGGATCATTCCTTCACCATAACAAAAAACCCCGACGAATCGCCGGGGTTTTTCGTATTCATTTTGGTTGCAGCTGTAACGCTCAGCCGAGGTCGACCGGGCGATCCACCAGCTCCACGTACGCCATCGGCGCGTTGTCGCCGGCGCGGAAACCTGCCTTGAGGATGCGGATGTAACCGCCCGGACGCGTCGCATAGCGCGGGCCGAGGACGGTGAACAGCGTACCGACCGCTTCCTTGTCGCGCAGGCGCGCGAAGGCGAGGCGACGGTTGGCAACGCCATCGGTCTTGGCCAGCGTGATCAGCGGCTCGGCGACGCGGCGCAGTTCCTTGGCCTTCGGCAGGGTGGTCTTGATGAGTTCGTGCTTGATCAGCGAGGCAGCCATGTTCTTGAACATCGCTTCGCGGTGGGCACTGGTACGGCTGAACTTGCGGCCGGATTTCTGGTGACGCATGGTCTTGATTCCTGATGAATGTTGAGTCGTTGTGGATCGCTGTCGCCTTCCTGGCGTTGTTGCATGGACTGCGGTTGGTCCGGTGCCGGCGTCCCTTGCCGGTCATGCCGCGGGTTGGACCCGTCGGCGGGGTGTTGCATAACACACCAGCGATCCGGCCCTGGAGCCGGATCGCTTCGTCTTGCTTAGCCCAGCATCCCGTGGGCGGCGACACCGGCCGGCGGCCAGTGGTCGACCTTCATGCCGAGGGCGAGGCCGCGCTGAGCCAGCACGTCCTTGATTTCGGTGAGCGACTTCTTGCCGAGGTTCGGGGTCTTGAGCAGCTCGACTTCGGTCTTCTGGATCAGATCACCGATGTAGTAGATGCTCTCGGCCTTCAGGCAGTTGGCCGAACGCACGGTCAGCTCGAGGTCGTCGATCGGACGCATCAGCAGCGGATCGACGCCGTTCGGGCTCTTCTGCGCGGCGCTGGCGTGCTTCGGCGTGAAATCGCCGAACACCGACAGCTGGTCGGTCAGGATGTTGGCCGCGGTGCGGACCGCTTCCTCGGCATCGATGGTGCCGTTGGTTTCGATGTCCAACACCAGCTTGTCGAGGTTGGTGCGCTGTTCGACGCGCGCGGCTTCCACCGCGTAGGCGACCTTGCGCACCGGCGAGAACGAAGCATCCAGCATCAGGCGGCCGATGGTCGAGGTTTCCTCGTCCGGACGGCGACGGGCGGCAGCCGGCTGGTAGCCGAAACCGCGCTCGACCTTGAGCTGCATGTTGATCGCGGCGTCCTTGGTCAGGGTGCAGATCACGTGGTCGGGGTTCAGCACCTCGACGTTGTGGTCGACCTTGATGTCGGCAGCGGTGACCACGGCCGGACCCTGCTTCTGCAGGACCAGCATGGCGCTGTCGCCGCTGTGCATCCGCAGGGCCACGTCCTTGAGGTTCAACAGCACCTCGAGCACGTCTTCCTGCAGGCCTTCGATCGTGCTGTACTCGTGCACCACCCCGTCGATGCTCACTTCGGTCACGGCAAAGCCGGGGATCGAAGACAACAGCACGCGACGCAGGGCATTGCCGAGGGTATGTCCGTAGCCGCGCTCCAGCGGCTCGATCACGACCTTCGCGCGAAGGTCGGTGATGCGCTCGATTTGCGGAGCGCGCGGACGCAGCACTTGATTGGCGGTAACCGTCATGTATGGCGTCTCCTGGTGCATCCGGTTCATGACGCCGGATGCGTGTTGCAAAGGGAATTACTTCGAGTACAACTCGACGATCAGCGCCTCGTTGATGTCGGCCGGCAGGTCGCCGCGATCCGGCACCGCCTTGAACACGCCCGAGAACTTGCCGGCGTCGACGTCGACCCACGACGGCTTCAGATCCATCTGCTGCGACAGCGTCAGGGCTTCCTGGACGCGGAGCTGCTTCTGCGCACGCTCGGACAGCGCGATGGCGTCGCCGGCCTTGACCTGGTACGACGGCAGGTTCACGTACTTGCCGTTCACCAAGATGCCGCGGTGGGACACCAGCTGGCGGGCCGAAGCACGCGTCACTGCGAAGCCCATGCGGAACACCACGTTGTCGAGGCGGGTTTCGAGGAGCTGCAGCAGGTTTTCACCCGTGTTGCCCTTCTTGTTCGAAGCCTTCTTGTAGTAGTTGCGGAACTGACGTTCCAGCAGACCGTAGATACGCTTGACCTTCTGCTTTTCACGCAGCTGGGTGGCGTAGTCGGAGAGCTTGCCCTTGCGCGCGGTGGCGCCGTGCTGGCCGGGCTTCTGCTCCAGCTTGCACTTGGAATCCAGCGCACGCGCCGGGCTCTTGAGGGACAGGTCGGCGCCTTCGCGGCGCGCGAGCTTACAGGTGGGACCAATATAACGAGCCATGTTCTCTTAGCTCCTCAGACGCGGCGCTTTTTGGGCGGACGGCACCCGTTGTGCGGGATTGGCGTCACGTCGGTGATGTTCAGGATCTTGTAACCGACGTTGTTCAGAGAACGGACGGCGGACTCACGGCCCGGACCCGGGCCCTTGATGCGGACTTCCAACGCCTTCACGCCGTAGTCGAGCGCGGCCTTGCCGGCCTTTTCGTCGGCGACCTGCGCAGCGAACGGGGTGGACTTGCGAGAGCCGCGGAAACCCGCGCCACCCGAAGTCGCCCAGCTCAGTGCGTTGCCCTGGCGGTCGGTGATGGTGATGATCGTGTTGTTGAAAGAAGCGTGGACGTGCGCGATGCCGTCGGTGACGACGCGCTTGACCTTCTTCTTGGTCTTGGTGGCAGCTGCCGGCTTGGCCATGGTCTGGATTCCTTACTTCTTGATGGCCTTGCGCGGACCCTTGCGGGTACGAGCATTGGTCCGGGTGCGCTGGCCACGCAGCGGCAGGCCGCGACGATGGCGCAGGCCGCGATAGCTGCCCAGGTCCATCAGGCGCTTGATCGCCATGCCGACTTCGCGACGCAGGTCGCCTTCCACGACGAACTTGCCGATTTCGGCGCGCAGGCGCTCGACTTCCGGCTCTGACAGGTCACGGATCTTGGTGGAACGATCCACGCCGGCCGTGTCACAGACCTGCTTGGAACGGGTACGGCCGATGCCGTAGATGCTTTGCAGCCCGACCCAGACGTGCTTCTGGGCAGGCAGGTTGACGCCCGCAATACGCGCCATAGTGGCGGTTCTCCGACTGTTGATGGGCCCGATTCAAGCGAATCCGGCCAGGGAAACGTGAAATTGTAGCAACTTCCCGCTATTCATGGAAGCCGTCGATGTCCTGACGACTCCGGCATGGGGAGTGTGCCCATGCTCCGGCGAACGGTTCCGCGGCCAGCCACCGGGTTGCCCCGATGCGGCGCGCGCTACTCTGGCGCGCGCATTCCGCGGATCCACTCGTGTGCGGGAAGGCCTCACGAGTCGCCCAACGTGCCGACGGGAGCGCAATGTCCCGACCGGCGGTATCACTTCGCGACCCTGCCCTTGTCGGGCGTCGGGTCGCAGGCTTGGGTCTTTCGACCCAGCCAGGAATTATGCCACAGAACGGGACGCTTAGCGTCCGCGTCCCTTGAGGTTCGCCTTCTTCAGCAGGCTCTGGTACTGGTGCGACATCAGGTGCGCCTGGATCTGCGCGATGAAGTCCATCACTACCACCACTACGATCAGCAGCGAGGTGCCGCCGAAGTAGAACGAGGTGCCCAGCTTGGTGCGCATGATTTCCGGCAGCAGGCAGACCACCGCCAGGTAGATCGCGCCAACCAGGGTCAGGCGGGTCAACACGCCATCCACGTAATCCGCGGTGGCACGCCCAGGACGGATGCCCGGAATCAGGGCGCCCGACTTCTTGAGGTTGTCGGCCGTCTCCTGCGAGTTGAACACCAGCGCCGTGTAGAAGAACGCGAAGCCGACGATCATCACCGTGAAGATGATCATGTGCAGCGGCTGGCCCGGGGACAGCGCCTGGCCGACGCGTTGCAGCCACTGGGTCGCGGCCGAACCGTTGCTGCCGAACCACTGGGCGGCGGTCGCCGGGAACATGATGATCGAGCTCGCGAAGATCGGCGGGATCACGCCGGCCATGTTGAGCTTCAGCGGCAGGAACGACGACTGGTTCATGTACGCGTTGCGGCCACCCTGGCGGCGTGCGTAATTGACCGTGATCCGGCGCTGCCCGCTTTCGACGAAGACCACCAGATAGGTGAAGCCGATCACCAGCGCGGCGATCAGAATCAACTGGATCAGGTTGAGGTCGCCGTTGCGCAGCGAGGTGAAGGTATGGATCACCGCGCCCGGCAGGCCAGCGACGATACCCGCGAAGATGATCAGCGACACGCCGTTGCCGACGCCGCGCTCGGTCATCTGTTCGCCCAGCCACATCAGGAAGACGGTGCCGGCGGTCAACGCGACCACTGCGGTCAGAATGAAGGCCGGACCCGGGTGGTAAACCACCTGGATGCCGTTCTGCGCACCGGACGCCTGTAGCGCCGTGGCAATGCCGAACGCCTGGAAGACCGCCAACGGCACCGCGCCGATGCGCGACCACTGGTTGATCTTGCGACGGCCCGACTCGCCTTCCTTCTGGATCGCCTTCAGGCTCGGGAAGATCTGCGTGCACAGCTGCACGATGATCGACGCCGAGATGTAGGGCATCACGTTCAGTGCAAGCACGCTGAAACGCTGCAGCGCGCCGCCCGAGAACATGTTGAACATGTCGACGATGGTGCCCTTCTGGGCATCCATCAACTGGACCATCGCCTGCGGGTTCACGCCTGGCACCGGGATGTAGCACCCGATGCGATAGACGATCAGCGCACCAATGACGAACAGCAGGCGCTGGCGGAGCTCGGTGAACTGACCGAGACCGCCACCGAGACCTGCTACCGCGTTGCCGGGTCGCGACATGCGGGGATTACTCCTCGAACTTGCCGCCGGCGGCTTCGACTGCCGCCTTGGCACCGGCGGTTGCAGCGATGCCCTTCAGCACGAAAGCCTTGGAGACTTCGCCCTTCTTGACCAACTTGGCCTTCTTCGCGGTGCTCGGCACCAGGCCGGCAGCGCGCAGCGCGGCGAAGTCGACCGTGCCGGCTTCGAGCAGCTCGAGCTGGTACAGCATCACTTCGGCGGTGTCCTTGGACAGCTTCGAACGGAAGCCGATCTTCGGCAGGCGCATCATCATGGGCATCTGGCCGCCTTCGAAGCCGGCCTTGATCTTGCCCTTGCCCGAGCGAGCGAACGAACCCTTGTGGCCGCGGCCGGCGGTCTTGCCGAGGCCGGAACCGATGCCGCGACCGACGCGCTTCGGCTCGGTGCGGGCGCCAGCGGCGCGCTTGATGGTGTTGAGCTTCATGTGATTACTCCTCCACCCGGACCAGGTAGTAGACCTTGTTGATCAGGCCACGGACCTGCGGGCTGTCCTTCAGTTCGCGCACGTCATTGAGCTTGTTGAGGCCCAGCGCACGCACGGAGAGGCGGTGCTTCGCCTGCGTACCACGCAGGCCCTTCACCAGCCGCACCTTGACGGTGCCGGTGTTCGACTTAGTTGCTGACATGGAGGATCTCCTCGACCGACTTGCCACGCTTGGCGGCAATGTTGGACGGCGAATGCATCTGGGTCAGGCCCTTCAGGGTGGCACGGACCAGGTTGATCGGGTTGCGCGAACCAGTGGCCTTGGCCAACACGTTCTTCACGCCGACCGCTTCCAACACGGCGCGCATCGCGCCACCGGCGATCACGCCGGTACCTTCGGACGCCGGCTGCATGAACACGCGAGCCGCACCGTGGCCGGACTTGACCTGGTGCCAGAGGGTGCCGTTGTTGAGGTCAACCGACTTCATGGTCTTGCGGGCCTGCTCCATCGACTTCTGGATGGCGACCGGCACTTCGCGCGCCTTTCCGTCACCGAAGCCGACCTTGCCGGCGACGTCGCCGACGACGGTGAGCGCGGTGAAGGTGAATTGGCGACCGCCCTTGACCGTCTTGCTGACGCGGTTGACCGCAACCAGCTTTTCGATCATGCCGTCATCGTAGTCCTCGCGCGGGGCGCGATCGTTGCGATCGCGGCCACGGGGCTCGCGCTGTTCGCGTTGTTCGTTGGCCATGTAACTGTTCCTGTGTGATTAGGGATGTACGGCCTTCTGGCCGCTTGGAGTTGTGGGTTGGAGCGGGCGATTCAAGGCCTCCGCAATCGGAAGCCCAGCCCGGCGCGCACTCCGCGCCGGCGAGTGGAACACAATCAGAACTGCAGGCCGCCCTCGCGGGCTGCATCGGCCAGGGCCTTGATGCGGCCGTGGTAGCGGTAGCCGGAACGGTCGAACGCGACCTTCTCGACACCGGCAGCCTTGGCGCGCTCGGCGATGATCTTGCCAACGCGGGCGGCGGCTTCGATGTTCTTGGCGGACTTCAGGTCGCCACGAACGTCGGCCTGCGTGGTCGAGGCCGAAGCCAGGACCGTGGAGCCGTCGGCGGTGAACAGCTGCGCGTACAGGTGCTGGCCGGTGCGCAGCACCGACAGGCGCGGCACGCCGAGCTTCTTGATCTGCGCGCGGGTGGACTTGGCGCGGCGGAGACGAGCGATTTTCTTCAACATGATGATTCTCCCGAAAGCGGATCGACGCTTTACGCCTTCTTGGCTTCCTTGCGGATGATGGTTTCGTCGGAGTACTTCACGCCCTTGCCCTTGTAGGGTTCCGGCGGACGGTAACCGCGAATCTTGGCGGCGACTTCACCGACGCGCTGCTTGTCCGCGCCCGTGACCACGATTTCGGTCTGGGTCGGGGTAGCGATCGTGATGCCTTCCGGCGCCACGAAGACCACCGGATGCGAGAAGCCCAGCGACAGGCTGAGGTCCTTGCCCTGCATGGCGGCGCGGTAACCGACGCCGACCAGCTCGAGCTTGCGGGTGAAACCTTCGGACACGCCGGTGACCATGTTGGCCAGGATGGCGCGGATGGTACCGGTGAGGGCGACCTTCGACGGATCGTTGGCAGCCAGCTGGGCGACGCCGTTCTCGACCGTCAGCGCAACGCCTTCCGGCTGCGCGATGGTGAGCGTGCCCTTCGGGCCCTTGGCTTCGATCTGGCCGTTCTGGGTCTTGACCTCAACACCCTTCGGCAGGGTAATCGGCAATTTGGCGACTCGGGACATGGTGCGCTCCTGGATCAGGCCACGAAGCACAGGACTTCACCGCCGACGCCCTGATGGCGCGCCTGCGAGTCGGTCATGATGCCCTTGGAGGTGGAAACGATGGCGATACCGAGGCCGCCCAGCACCTTCGGCAGCGCGTGCTTGCTGCGGTACTGGCGCAGGCCGGAGCGCGAAACGCGCTGCAGCTTCTCGATCACCGGCTTGCCTTCGAAGTACTTGAGCTGGACTTCCAGCTCGGCCTTGCCGCCGCCGAGGTCGGTGACGCGCAGGTCGCTGATGTAGCCTTCGGCCTTCAGCACGTTGGCGATCGCAACCTTGATCTTGGAGGACGGCATCTTCACCGTCGGCTTGCCCACAGCGGCCGCATTCTTGATGCGGACCAGCATGTCGGCGATGGGATCAGTCATGCTCATTGAGTCATTACCTTATGAGTATCGATATCCGCTTTCGCGAATTGGATTTGTTGAATGCAGCCGGCAATTGTAACCGGTTTGCTTACCAGGATGCCTTGCGCAGGCCCGGGACGTCGCCACGCATGGTGGCTTCGCGCAGCTTGTTGCGGCCGAGACCGAACTTGCTGTACACGCCCTTCGGGCGGCCCGTCAGCACGCAACGGCTGACCTGGCGGGAAGGCGACGAATCGCGCGGCAGCTTCTGCAGCTTGGTCGCGGCGTCCATCTTCTCCTCGTAGGACGCGTCCTGGCTGGAGATGATTTTCTTCAGCGCATCGCGCTTCGCCGCGTACTGCTTGGCGAGCTTGGTGCGCTTGACTTCGCGGTTGACCATTGAGGTCTTGGCCATGTCGATATGTCCTTGCGGTCAGTTGCGGAACGGGAAACGGAAGGCTTCGAGCAATGCCTTGGCTTCTTCGTTGGTCTTGGCGGTGGTCGTGATCGCGATGTCCATGCCGCGCAGCGCGTCAACCTGGTCGAAGTCGATCTCCGGGAAGATGATCTGTTCCTTCAGGCCCATGTTGTAGTTGCCACGACCGTCGAACGAACGACCCGAGACACCACGGAAGTCGCGCACGCGCGGCAGCGAGATGTTGACCAGGCGATCGAGGAACTCGTACATCTTGTTGCGACGCAGGGTCACCTTGCAGCCGATCGGCCAGCCGTCGCGGATCTTGAACGAGGCCACCGAGACACGGGTCTTGGTGATGATCGGCTGCTGGCCGGTGATCTTGGCCAGGTCGGCCACGGCGTTTTCCAGCACCTTCTTGTTGGTCGCGGCTTCGCCGACGCCCATGTTGATGGTGATCTTCTGGATCTTCGGGACCTGCATCGGATTGGTGTAGCCAAAGCGCTTCATCAGCACCGGCACCACTTCTTCCTTGTAGATTTTTTCCAAGCGAGTGTTCATGTCTTTAGACCTCAGGCGTCAATCGCATCGCCGGAGCGGAACACACGCAGTTTGCGTCCATCCTCCAGCACCTTGATACCGACGCGCTCACCCTTGCCACTGGCCGGGTTGAACAGCATCACGTTCGAAATATGGATCGAGGCTTCGCGCTCGACCACGCCGCCGGGCTGGCCGGCCTGCGGATTCGGCTTGGTGTGGCGCTTCACGACGTTGATGTTCGAAACGAACACGCGGTCGCCGGCAACGCGCACGACGTCGCCCTTCTTGCCCTTGTCCTTGCCGGTGATGACGATCACCTGGTCGCCTTTCTTGATACGGTTCATGGTGTCCTCCGGCTCACAGCACTTCGGGTGCGAGCGAAACGATCTTCATGAACTTCTCGGAGCGCAGTTCGCGCGTCACCGGCCCGAAAATGCGGGTGCCGATCGGTTCATGCTTGTTGTTCAGCAAGACGGCGGCGTTGCCGTCGAAGCGGATCAGCGAACCGTCCGGGCGACGCACGCCCTTGCGGGTACGCACGACCACGGCGTTGTAGACCTCGCCCTTCTTCACCTTGCCGCGCGGGATGGCGTCCTTGATCGACACCTTGATGATGTCGCCGATGCCGGCATAACGGCGCTTGGAACCTCCAAGCACCTTGATGCACATGACTTCCTTGGCACCGGAGTTGTCCGCGACATCGAGGTGGCTCTGCATCTGGATCATGTCTGTAGCCTCCTCTTATTCGGCCGCGCGGGCGACGATTTCGACCACGCGCCAGTTCTTGGTCTTGGACATCGGGGCGCATTCGGCGACGCGCACCAGATCGCCTTCGTTGCAGGCGTTGTCGGCGTCGTGGGCGTGCAGCTTGGTGGAGCGACGGATGTACTTGCCGTAGAGCGCGTGCTTGATCTGGCGCTCGACAAGCACGGTCACCGTCTTGTCCATCTTGTTGCTGACCACGCGGCCTTCGACCGTGTGCTGCTTTTTATCAGTGTTGTTCATGGTCATGTCCGTGATTACTTCTTGGCCACGACGGACTGCTGCATCTTGGCGCGGGCGATTTCCCGGCGGACGCGGCGGATCTCGTGGGTCTTTTCCATCTGACCGGTCGCCTTCTGCATGCGCAGGGCGAACTGCTCCTTCTGGAGTTCGGTCACGTGGTTGGCCAGGTCCTTCTCGGACAACTGGCGGAGTTGCTTGATGTCCATCAGCGCACCGTCCGGGTCACGAATTGGGTAGTCACCGAGAGCTTGGCAGCGGCCAGGCGGAACGCCTCGCGTGCGGTCGCTTCGTCGACGCCTTCGATTTCATAAATCATGCGGCCGGGCTGGATCTGGGCGACCCAGTACTCGACGTTGCCCTTACCGGAGCCCATTCGGACTTCGATCGGCTTCTCGGTGATCGGCTTGTCGGGGAACACGCGGATCCACATCTCGCCGCCGCGCTTCACGTAACGGCTGATGGCACGACGGGCGGCCTCGATCTGGCGCGCGGTCAGGCGGCCGGTCTGCGTGGAACGCAGGCCGTACTCGCCGAACGACACGGCATTGGAACTCCAGGCCAGGCCTTCGTTACGGCCCTTGTGGAGCTTGCGGTATTTGGTTCGCTTGGGTTGCAGCATGGCTTAGCCCCTTGCCTCACGGTTGCCGCCATCGCGATCGCCGCGCGGCGCACGCGGAGCGCGGGCCGGACGGTCGCTGCGCTCATTGCGCGGCTCGTCGTTCTTCTCCTGGCCCACTTGTGCGAAATCGAACACTTCGCCCTTGTAGATCCAGACCTTGATGCCGATCACGCCATAGGTGGTGTGCGCTTCGGCGAAACCGTAGTCGATGTCCGCACGCAGGGTGTGCAGCGGCACGCGGCCTTCGCGGTACCACTCCGAACGGGCGATTTCAGCGCCGTTCAAGCGGCCAGCGACGTTGACCTTGATGCCCAGCGCGCCCAGGCGCATCGCGTTGCCGACCGAGCGCTTCATCGCGCGGCGGAACATGATGCGGCGCTCGAGCTGCTGCGCGATCGACTCGGCGACCAGCTGCGCGTCGAGCTCCGGCTTGCGGACTTCGCTGACGTTGATGTGCGCCGGGACGCCCATGACATCGGACACTTCCTTGCGGAGCTTCTCGATGTCTTCGCCGCGCTTGCCGATCACCACGCCCGGACGGGCGGTGAAGATGGTCACGCGCGCCGACTTGGCCGGACGCTCGATCAGGATGCGGGAGATGCCGGCCTGCGCCAGCTTCTTGCGAAGCAGTTCGCGGACCTTGAGGTCACCGGCGAGGAAACCGGCGAATTCCTTCTTGCCGGCATACCACTTGGAGTTCCAGTCCTTGGCGATGCCGAGGCGGATACCGACGGGATGAACTTTATGACCCATGGTTACTTGCCCTCGGCGACGACGATGGTGATGTGGCTGGTGCGCTTGAGGATGCGGGTACCGCGTCCCTTCGCACGCGCCATGAAACGCTTCAGGCTCGGACCTTCATCAACCATGATGGTCTTGACCTTCAACGCATCGGCATCGGCGCCGACATTGTTTTCGGCGTTGGAGACGGCCGACCACAGGACCTTGTGGATCATGTGGGCTGCCTTCTTGTCACTGAACTTCAGCAGGTCCAGTGCACGAGCCGCGGGAAGACCGCGAACCTGGTCGGCGACCAGTCGGGCCTTCTGCGGGGAGATGCGCGCGGAGCGCAGGATTGCCTTGGCTTCCATCATGCTCTCCTTACTTCCCGGCCTTCTTGTCGCCGCCATGACCCTTGAAGGTCCGCGTCAACGAGAATTCGCCGAGCTTGTGGCCAACCATGTTCTCGTTGACCAGCACCGGCACGTGGGCCTTGCCGTTGTGCACGGCGATGGTGAAACCCACCATTTCCGGCATGATCATCGAGCGACGCGACCAGGTCTTGATCGGCTTCTTGGTATTGGTGCCCGCGGCCTCCACCTTCTTGGCGAGGTGGTGGTCGATGAACGGGCCTTTCTTGAGTGAACGTGCCATTGCCGATTAACTCCTGCGGTCGCGCACGATGAATTGCTGCGTGCGCTTGTTCTTGCGCGTCTTGTAACCCTTGGTCGGGACACCCCACGGGGTGACCGGATGCGGGTTGCCCTGGCCGGCCTTGGCCTCACCACCACCGTGCGGGTGGTCCACCGGGTTCATGGCGGCACCGCGGACGGTCGGGCGGACACCGCGCCAGCGCTTCGCACCGGCCTTGCCCAGCTTCTCCAGGTTGTGTTCGACGTTGCCGACTTCACCGATGGTGGCGCGGCAATCGACCGGAACCTTGCGCATCTCGCCCGAACGCAGGCGCAGCGTGGCATAGCCCTGCTCGCGTGCGATCAGCTGGACGCCGGCGCCAGCGGCGCGGGCCATCTGGGCGCCCTTGCCCGGCTTCATCTCGACGCAATGCACCGTGGTGCCGACCGGGATGTTGAGCAGCGGCAAGGTGTTGCCGGCGCGGATCGGCGCGGTCACGCCGGCCATCACCTGGTCGCCCGCCTTCAGGCCCTTGGGGGCGATGATGTAGCGGCGTTCGCCATCGGCGTAGCACAGCAGTGCGATGTGCGCAGTGCGGTTCGGGTCGTATTCGATACGCTCGACCTTGGCCGGGATCGTTTCCTTGTCACGCTTGAAATCGATCAGGCGGTAGTGCTGCTTGTGGCCACCACCGATATGACGGGTGGTGATGCGGCCATAGTTGTTGCGGCCACCGGTCTTGCCCTGCTTCTCGAGCAACGGCGCGTACGGCGCACCCTTGTGGAGATCGGGCGTCACCACGCGGACCGCGCTGCGGCGGCCTGCGGAGGTGGGCTTGAATGTCATCAATGCCATGGTCGTTTTCCTCAGGCCTTGGCCGTCACGTCGATGGCTTGGCCATCAGCGAGGGTCACGTACGCCTTGCGCCAGTCGCCACGGCGGCCGGTGCGGTTCTTGAAAGCCTTGACCTTGCCCTTCACGTTCACGACGTTCACGGCAGCGACCTTCACTTCGAAGATTTCTTCCACGGCGGCCTTCACGTCGGCCTTGGTGGCGTCCTTCGCGACTTCAAAGACGTACTGGTTGGAGACTTCCTGCAGGCGGGCGGTCTTTTCAGACACGCGCGGTGCACGAATCACGGAATACACATTGAGGCTCATGCCAGCCACTCCTCGATCTTCTTGACCGCGTCGGCAGTCATCACGACCGTGTCGGACGCGACCAGCGACACCGGATCCAGGCCCTGCACGTCACGCACTTCCACGTACGGGATGTTGCGGGCGGCCAGGTACAGGTTCTCGCTGGCGTCTTCGACGACCAGCAGCGGACGCTTGCCGGCCTTCAGTTCGGCCAGCTTGCCGACCAGACCCTGGGTCTTCGGCGCATCGACGTCGAACGCATCGACGACGACCAGGCGTTCCTGACGGTTCAGCTCCGACAGGATCGAAGCCATCGCCGCGCGATACATCTTGCGGTTGACCTTCTGCTCGAAGCTGCGCGGCTTGGCCGCGAAGGTCACGCCACCACCGACGAAGATCGGAGCGGTCAGGGCGCCGTGACGTGCACCGCCACCCTTCTGCTTCTTCGACTTCTTGGTGGTGCCGTTGACTTCCGAGCGCGTCTTCTGCGCCTTGGTGCCGGAACGGCCGGCGTTGCGATACGCAGTGACGACCTGGGAAACCAGGTCCGCGTTGAATTCACGGCCGAAGATCGCGTCGGAAACCGACACTTTCTTGCCGCTGATGTTGGTCAGTTCCATGCTCAGACTCCCTTGCTCGTCGGACGCACGATGACGTCGCCGCCCGGAGCACCCGGAACCGCGCCACGCACGGCGATCAGGCCGCGCTCGGCGTCGACCTTGACGACCTTGAGGTTCTGCGTGGTCTGGGTTTCGGCACCCATGTGGCCGGACATCTTCTTGCCCGGGAACACGCGACCCGGCGTCTGGCGCTGACCGATCGAACCGGGGGCGCGATGCGACAGCGAGTTACCGTGGGTGGCGTCGCCCATGCGGAAGTTCCAGCGCTTGATCGTGCCCTGGAAGCCCTTGCCCTTGGTCACGCCCTGGACATCGACGATCTGGCCTTCGCTGAAGATGTCGGCCTTGACTTCACCGCCAACGGCGAAATCGGCGATCTTGTCGTCGGCCACGCGGAATTCCCACAGGCCGCGACCGGCTTCGACCTTGGCCTTGCCGTAGTGGCCGGCGCCGGTCTTGTTGATCAACGCAGCGCGCTTGACGCCGGCGGTGACCTGGATGGCCGAGTAGCCGTCGACTTCGACGGTCTTGACCTGGGTGATGCGGTTCGGCGTGGCCTCGATCAGGGTCACCGGGATGGACTTGCCATCTTCGGTGAACAGACGGGTCATGCCGGCCTTGCGGCCGACGATACCGAGCTGGTGCACTTTCGCGCTCATTCTCGGTCTCCTCAGGCCAACTTGATCTGGACGTCAACGCCAGCCGCGAGTTCGAGCTTCATCAGCGCGTCCACGGTCTTGTCGTTGGGGTCGACGATGTCGAGCACGCGCTTGTGCGTGCGGGTCTCGTACTGGTCACGCGCATCCTTGTCGGCATGCGGCGACGTGAGAATGGTGTAACGCTCGAGCTTGGTCGGCAGCGGGATCGGGCCGCGCACTTGCGCGCCGGTCCGCTTGGCCGTCTCGACGATTTCGCTCGTGGAACGATCGATCAGGCGATGATCGAAAGCCTTGAGCCGAATTCGGATCTTCTGGTCCGCCATGGCGGGAATTCCTTTGGTTGAAAGAGCAACGGCCGGCCGCTAGGTGGGCCGAACCGCGAGGGGCCCCGACTTTCCGGGCTTGCCGCGACTCACGTCGGCGGCCAGGGTCCGGCAGTATCGGGATTCCAATGAAACATCCTGAAAACACAAAGGCGGCCCGGTCACCCGGCCCGCCCAGACGGAAAACAATACGTCGGCTACGACCCAATGGCCGCCCGCCCACGACATGATCCCTGTCCGGCGAATACGAGGTGCAATCCTTGCCCCTCTTTTCGCTGTCACCTGCCCGGCACGAATGCCGAATCCGCAAGTGGTCTTACATTCTAGCGGGTACAGAATGGCCTTTGCAAGCCCCGACCCCAAAAATAAATGGGGCCGGTTCTGTGCCGCCCGGCTACCGGCGTCCTGCCAAGGCAGGCAACGCTCGGCATCCTGCCTCGCCAATCTTCGGCCACGGAAGCCGCGAATATCGCGGCTTCCAGGCGTGGCCTCGATTACTTGATGATCTTGGCGACGACGCCGGCACCGACGGTACGACCGCCTTCACGGATCGCGAAGCGCAGACCTTCGTCCATCGCCACCGGGTTGATCAACGTCACCTTCATCTTGATGTTGTCGCCCGGCATCACCATCTCGGTGCCTTCCGGCAGTTCCACCGCACCCGTGATGTCGGTCGTGCGGAAGTAGAACTGCGGACGGTAGCCCTTGAAGAACGGCGTGTGACGGCCGCCTTCGTCCATCGACAGGACATAGACTTCGGCTTCGAACTCGGAGTGCGGGTTGATGCTGCCCGGCTTGCACAGCACCTGGCCACGCTCCACGTCGTCACGCTTGGTGCCGCGCAGCAGCAGACCGGCGTTGTCGCCTGCCTGGCCCTGGTCCAGCATCTTGCGGAACATTTCGACGCCGGTCACCGTCGTCTTCTGGGTCGGGCGGATACCGACGATTTCGATTTCCTCGCCCACCTTGATCACGCCGCGCTCGATACGGCCGGTCACCACGGTGCCGCGGCCCGAGATCGAGAACACATCTTCCACCGGCATCAGGAACGGCTTGTCGATGTCACGTTCCGGTTCCGGGATCCAGGTGTCCAGCGCGTCGACCAGCTTCAGGATCGCCGGCACGCCGATGTCCGACTGGTCGCCTTCCAGCGCCAGGCGGGCCGAACCCGCGATGATCGGGGTGTCGTCGCCCGGGAACTCGTACTTGCTCAGGAGTTCACGGACTTCCATCTCGACCAGCTCAAGCAGCTCGGCGTCGTCGACCATGTCGGCCTTGTTCAGGAACACCACGATGTACGGCACGCCGACCTGACGCGACAGCAGGATGTGCTCGCGGGTCTGCGGCATCGGGCCGTCAGCGGCCGAGCACACCAGGATCGCGCCGTCCATCTGGGCAGCACCGGTGATCATGTTCTTCACGTAGTCGGCGTGACCCGGGCAGTCCACGTGCGCGTAGTGACGCGTCGGGCTTTCGTATTCCACGTGCGCCGTCGAGATCGTGATGCCGCGCGCCTTCTCTTCCGGCGCCGCGTCGATCGCGTCATAGGCCTTGAACTCGCCACCGAAACGCTCGGCGCCCACCTTCGTCAGCGCCGCCGTCAGCGTCGTCTTGCCATGGTCAACGTGACCAATCGTGCCCACGTTCACGTGCGGCTTCTTGCGCTCGAACTTTTCCTTTGCCATTTCTCTTACCTCTGTAAATTCTGAATTCTGATTGGGGGACCAGGCCTTAGGCCTTCTTCATCACGGCTTCGGCGATGTTGTTCGGCGCCTCGGCGTAGTGATCGAACTCCATCGAGAAGGTCGCGCGACCCTGCGACATCGAACGCAGCGAGGTCGCGTAGCCGAACATTTCGCCCAGCGGCACCACGGCGTTGATGATCTTGCCGGACGGGCTTTCGTCCTGACCCTGCAGCAGGCCGCGACGACGGCTGACGTCGCCCATGACGTCACCGACGTAATCTTCCGGCGTCACGATTTCGACCTTCATCATCGGCTCCAGCAGGACCGGATCGGCCTTGCGGAAACCTTCCTTGAACGCCATCGAAGCGGCGAGCTTGAACGCCATTTCCGAGGAGTCGACGTCGTGGTACGAACCGAACACCAGTTTGGCCTTGACGTTCACCACCGGGAAGCCCGCGAGCGGGCCGCTGGTGATGGTTTCGCGCATGCCCTTCTCGACCGCCGGGATGAATTCCTTCGGGATCACGCCGCCGGTGATGTCGTTGATGAACAGGAAATCGTTCTCGACGTCCGGATTGGCGCGATCGGCTTCGGTCATCGGCGACAGCTCGATCACGACGTGACCGTACTGGCCCTTACCGCCCGACTGCTTGGCGTGCTTGTAATCGCTCTTCACGTCCGACTTGCGGATGGTTTCGCGATAAGCCACCTGCGGCTTGCCGACGTTGGCTTCGACGTTGAACTCGCGCTTCATGCGGTCGACGATGATGTCGAGGTGCAGCTCGCCCATGCCCGAGATGATGGTCTGGCCGGATTCCTCGTCGGTACGCACGCGGAACGACGGATCTTCCTGCGCCAGGCGGCCCAGGGCAATACCCATCTTTTCCTGATCCGATTTGGTCTTCGGCTCGACCGCCATCGAGATCACCGGCTCCGGGAACGTCATGCGTTCCAGGGTGATGACGTGGTCCTGCGCGCACAGCGTGTCACCGGTGGTGACGTCCTTCAGACCCACCGCCGCGGCGATGTCACCGGCGCGCACTTCCTTGATTTCGTCGCGCTGGTTCGAGTGCATCTGCAGGATGCGGCCGATGCGCTCCTTCTTCGACTTGACCGGGTTGTAGACCTGGTCGCCGGAGTTGAGCGTGCCCGAGTAGACGCGGAAGAACGTCAGCGAACCCACGAACGGGTCCGTCATGATCTTGAACGCCAGCGCCGAGAACGGTGCGTTGTCGTCGGCGTTGCGGTGATCTTCCTTCTCGTCTTCGTCGATGCCCTGCACCGGCGGACGGTCTGCCGGCGACGGCAGCAGGTTGATGACGCCGTCGAGCATGGCCTGCACGCCCTTGTTCTTGAACGCCGAGCCGCAGAACACCGGCACGATTTCCACCTTCAGGGTGCGCTCGCGCAGGCCGGCGATGATGTCGGCTTCCGACAAGTCGCCGTCGCTGAGGTACTTGTCCATCAGCGTTTCGTTGGCTTCGGCGGCGGCTTCGATCATGAACGCGCGCGCGCCCTCGGCCTTCTCCTGGAGGTCGGCCGGGATGTCACGGTATTCGAACTTCATGCCCTGCGAAGCCACATCCCAATGGATGGCCTTCATCTTGAGCAGGTCGACCACGCCTTCGAAGCCGTCTTCAGCACCGATCGGCAACTGCATCGGCACGGCGTAGGCGCCGAGACGCGACTTCAGCTGCTCGACGACCTTGTCGAAGTTGGCGCCGGTGCGGTCCATCTTGTTGACGAACGCCATGCGCGGCACGGAGTACTTGTTGGCCTGGCGCCACACCGTCTCGGACTGCGGCTGCACGCCACCGACCGAGCACAGCACGAACACCGCGCCGTCGAGCACGCGCAGCGAACGCTCGACTTCGATGGTGAAGTCGACGTGCCCGGGGGTGTCGATGATGTTGAAGCGGTGTTCGGGGAGCGTGCCGTCCATGCCCTTCCAGAACGCCGTAGTGGCGGCGGAGGTGATGGTGATGCCGCGTTCCTGCTCCTGCTCCATCCAGTCCATCGTGGCGGCGCCTTCGTGCACTTCACCGATCTTGTGGCTCTTGCCGGTGTAGAACAGGATGCGCTCGGACGTGGTCGTCTTGCCGGCGTCGATATGCGCCATGATGCCGAAATTGCGGTAACGCTCGATGGGAGTGGTGCGTGCCACGGTGATCTCTCTTTTTGGCTGCCTGAAACCAGGCCTTTAGATGGCCAGACGCCGCCCTGTGGGGCGGCCTCCGGATGAATCCACGAACGGGAAGAAATCCATTCGTGACGCGGCGGCGGAGGAAATCCGCCACGGCCGGACGCCGTTCCCGGCGCCCGTGACGATTACCAGCGGAAGTGCGCGAAGGCGCGGTTGGCTTCCGCCATGCGGTGCGTTTCTTCGCGCTTCTTGACGGCGCCACCGCGGTTTTCGGAAGCGTCGAGCAGTTCGGCGGCGAGCTTGCGCGGCATCGAGTTTTCACCACGCTTGCGCGCGGACTCGATCAGCCAGCGCATTGCCAGCGCCATGCGGCGCGACGCGCGGACTTCGACCGGCACCTGGTAGGTCGCACCACCGACGCGGCGGGACTTCACTTCCACCGTCGGGGCGACGTTGCCCAGGGCCTTTTCGACCAGTTCCAGCGAGTTCGGGTTCTTCTCGCCAATCACGTCCATGGCGCCGTAGACGATCTTTTCGGCGATGGACTTCTTGCCGCTCTGCATGACCATGTTGATGAAGCGGGCGATGGTTTCGCTGCCGTGCTTCGGGTCGGGCAGAACATTGCGTTGGGGGGCTGCTGCTTTGCGGGACATGATGTTCTTCTTGTTGTTCTGGTCAGGCGGCGCACGTGGCGCCGTGATCTACACGATTAGGGAGATCAGCCCTTCGGGCGCTTGGCGCCGTACTTGGAACGACGCTGGCGACGCTTGGCGACACCGGCGGCGTCGAGCGAACCGCGCACGGTGTGGTAACGCACGCCCGGCAGGTCCTTGACGCGACCGCCGCGGATCAGCACCACGCTGTGTTCCTGCAGGTTGTGGCCTTCGCCACCGATGTAGGAGATCACTTCGTAGCCGTTGGTCAGCTTGACCTTCGCAACCTTGCGCATGGCCGAGTTCGGCTTCTTCGGGGTGGTGGTGTACACGCGGGTGCACACGCCACGACGCTGCGGGCAGTTGGCGAGGGCCGGCGAGGCGCTCTTGTAGGTTTCCGGGTTGCGCGGCTTGCGCACAAGCTGGTTGATGGTTGCCATTAGACGCTCTATTGGTAGGCCGGAGCCCATTTGGAAACGAAGCAGGCCGAATTGAGACAATCCGGCCAGCTGAGACGAAAAAGTATAGCCCGCACTCGACCTTTCGGTCAAACGAGGCCATACCGAGTAACCGGACCGGCCATCCCCGAGGGGCGCCCGACTCCAGTCAATCTGCGATCCCGCCCATCCTGGGGCCCAACACGAGGCGCTTCCTGCATCCTCATTTGGTGATCTGGATGGCCTAGGCCATCAATTGCGGGGCGAATTGTAGGCCAGCCTGCCCTTTATTGCAAGAAAGGAGCGGCCCGACCTTCTGATCTACCCGGCAGACGGGTCCAGATGATGGCGACCCTCAGACCGGGGCCAACCTCATGCCGCCAGGTCCTGCGACTGCTTCTGGTCCAGCAGGTCTTCTTCCGCACGCAGGAAGACCGCATGCGGCGACTCATCGCCTTGGGCCGTGGCGGCTGTCGCCACCAGGAGGCGTATCCCATGCGTCCGCCCTTCGCTTGCCGCCACCTCACGGAGCCGGGCGAGCGTGGCGTCGGCGCCTGCGCCATGCAGCACGATCACGTACTCCACGTTGCCGCCGGAGCGGTTGATTGCATCGCCCGACGATGCATCCACGCATTGCCCGAACACTTCCTCCAGTTGCAACAGCAACTTCTCCGTGGTTCGCTCCCCCAGTCGCGCCACGACGCCTGCGTGGTCCTGCAGCTCCACCAGCGCCAAGGTGTAACCCGGCGGGGGCGCTGACGTTTCGCCAACTGCGGGCGCGGCGGCAGCAATGAAGCTCTCATGCGCCAGTATGCGGTCGCGAACACGACCATCCAGCAAAGCGATGGTCAGGCGCGCCAACGCCGCCAGTGCGTCGCGCTGTAGCCCGGACAGCGCGCGCGGATGTTCGTCCACGACGCATACCGTACCGATGGCGGCGCCTTCCGCAGTGACCAATGGTGCTCCGGCATAGAAGCGTGCAGCGCCCAAGCGGCCATCCACATAAGGATTCGTGGCAAATCTCGGGTCCGCATGCAGGTCGGGCACTTCGAGCAGCTGACCTGGCGTACGGATGGCGTGGTCGCAGACCGCCACGTTGCGTGGTGTCTGGGCTTCGTCGAAACCCAGTCGTGCCTTGAACCACTGGCGGTTGCGGTCGATCAGGGTGACCAGCGCAGTCGGCGTGTTGCAGACCGCGGCGGCCACGCGAACGATGTCGTCGTAGGCGGCCTCCGCCAGGCTGTCGACCGCGTGATAGGCATCCAGCGCCCGTTGACGCGCGGCTTCGTCTTGCGTGTCCGGAATGGCGATCACGTGGTCTTGGGTCGTAGGCATGGCGTGATTGTCCTACAGGCGATGCGCGGGGTGCACGAAATCGATTGCGTCGGCGCGCCGTGCTCAACGCGGCAAGAAAAAGGCGCCCGAAGGCGCCTTTTTCCATCCAGCAATGACGCCCCGGTTTATGCGGCCGGGGTGTCGTCGCCTTCCAGCATCATCACCTGGGGCGCAGCCGGAGCTTCGACCTGCACTTCCGGGGCAGCGGACTCGGCGCTCAGCACGTCGAGTTCGGCCTCGGTCAGGCCAGCGGCCTTGCGACGGCGCGCGGTGTGATACGCCAGGCCGGTACCCGCGGGGATCAGGCGACCAACAATCACGTTTTCCTTCAGGCCGCGCAGGTTGTCGCGGGTGCCGCGGACGGCAGCCTCGGTCAACACGCGGGTGGTCTCCTGGAAGGAGGCCGCGGAGATGAAGGACTCGGTGGCCAGCGACGCCTTGGTGATGCCGAGCAGCACCGGGACGACCTTGGCCAGGATTTCGCCACGCGATTGCAGCTTGGCGTTGTCCTCGATCACGCGCAGGCGCTCGGCCTGCTCGCCCACCAGGTAACGGCTGTCGCCCGAGTCGGTGATCTCGACCTTGCGCAGCATCTGGCGAATGATCACCTCGATGTGCTTGTCGTTGATCTTCACGCCCTGCAGGCGGTAGACGTCCTGGATTTCCTTCACCAAGTAGGCGGCCAGCTGTTCGACGCCGAGCAGGCGCAGGATGTCCTGCGGGTTCGGCTCGCCGTCGACCACGGTTTCGCCCTTGGTCACGTGCTCGCCTTCGAACACGATGATCTGGCGATACTTCGGGATCAACTCTTCGTGCTCGTTGCCCTCGTTGTCCTTGATGATCAGGCGCTGCTTGCCCTTGGTGTCCTTGCCGAAGCTGACCACGCCGGAGATTTCGGCGAGGATCGCCGGATCCTTCGGCTTGCGGGCTTCGAACAGGTCGGCAACGCGCGGCAGACCACCGGTGATGTCGCGGGTCTTCGAGGCTTCCTGCGGGATCTTGGCGACCACGTCACCGACGCCGACCGCAGCACCGTCCTGCAGGTTGACGATCGAGCGCGGCGGCAGCAGGTACTGCGCCGGCAGGTCAGTACCCGGGATGGTGAGGTCCTTGCCGTCCTTGCCGACGATGCGCACGAGCGGACGCAGGTCCTTGCCCTGCGAGCCGCGACGCTTCGGATCGGTGATTTCGCGCGAGGCGAGGCCGGTCAGTTCGTCGGTCTTCTCGATCACCGTGATGCCGTCGACGAAATCGACGAAGCGGATCTGGCCGGCGACTTCCGAGACGATCGGGTGGTTATGCGGATCCCAGTTGGCAACGGTCTGGCCAGCCTTGACCGCGCTGCCGTCGTGCACCGAGATGCTGGCGCCGTAGGGCAGCTTGTAGCGTTCGCGCTCGCGACCGTGGCCATCGAGGATGGACATTTCGCCGGAACGCGACACCGCGACCACGTTGCCGTTGGTGTGTTCAACGAACTTGAGGTTGTTGAACTTCACCGTACCGGTGGTCTTGACCGTGATGTTGTCGATCGCCGCCGCACGCGAAGCCGCACCACCGATGTGGAACGTACGCATCGTCAGCTGGGTACCCGGCTCGCCGATGGACTGCGCGGCGACCACGCCGACCGCTTCACCCATGTTGACCAGGTGGCCGCGACCAAGGTCGCGACCGTAGCAGTGCGCGCACACGCCGAATGACGCCGCGCAGGTGATGGTGGAACGCACCTTCACCGACTGCACGCTGTTGTCTTCCAGCTTCTGCACCCACTGCTCGTCGAGCAGCGTGTTACGGGTCACCAGCGGCTCGTCGTCGTTGCCCGGCAGGAACACGTCCTCGGCCACAATGCGACCGAGCACGCGGTCGCGCAACGGCTCGACCTCGTCGCCGCCTTCGATGATCGGCGTCATGATCAGGCCTTCGAGCGTGCCGCAATCGGTCTCGGTGATCACCACGTCCTGCGCCACGTCGACGAGGCGACGGGTCAGGTAACCCGAGTTCGCCGTCTTCAACGCGGTATCGGCCAGACCCTTACGGGCACCGTGGGTCGAGATGAAGTACTGCTGGACGTTCAGGCCTTCGCGGAAGTTCGAGGTGATCGGCGTCTCGATGATCGAGCCGTCCGGCTTGGCCATCAGGCCGCGCATACCTGCGAGCTGACGGATCTGCGCCTGCGAACCACGCGCGCCCGAGTCGGCCATGATGTAGATCGAGTTCATCGACTTCTCGTCGATCATCTTGCCTGCGGAACCCATCACCTTGTCGGTACCGATGGTTTCCATCATCGCCTTGGCGACGCGCTCGTTGGTGCGCGACCAGATGTCGACCACCTTGTTGTAGCGCTCACCCGCGGTGACCAGGCCCGACTGGTACTGCTGCTGGATTTCCAGCACTTCGGCTTCGGCCTCGGCGAGGATGCCCTTCTTCTCGTCCGGGATCTTCATGTCGTCGATGCCGATCGAAACGCCGGCGCGCGTCGCGAAACGGAAGCCGGTGTACATCAGCTGGTCGGCGAACACGACCGTGTCCTTCAGGCCGAGCATGCGGTAGCAGCTGTTGATCAGGCGGCTGATCGCCTTCTTGTTCAACTCGGTGTTGACCAGCGCGAACGGCAGGCCGACCGGGATGATGTCGGCGAGGATCGCGCGGCCGACGGTGGTGTCGACGATGCTGGTCTTGGTCTCGCCTTCCACGGTTTCGGTGATGCGCACCTTGACCTTGGCATGCAGCTCGACCATGCGCTTGCCGTCGGTGTCGTTGGTGTCGTAGGCGCGCTTCACTTCGGCGACGTTGGCGAACACCATGCCCTCGCCCTTCTTGTTCTCAAGGGCACGGGTCATGTAGTACAGACCGAGCACGACGTCCTGCGACGGCACGATGATCGGTTCGCCGTTGGCCGGCGACAGGATGTTGTTCGACGCCATCATCAGCGCACGCGCTTCCAGCTGGGCTTCCAGCGACAGCGGCACGTGGACGGCCATCTGGTCACCGTCGAAGTCGGCGTTGAACGCGGTGCAGACCAGCGGATGCAGCTGGATGGCCTTGCCTTCGATCAACACCGGCTCGAACGCCTGGATGCCGAGGCGGTGCAGCGTCGGCGCACGGTTGAGCATGACCGGGTGTTCGCGGATCACTTCTTCCAGGATGTCCCAGACTTCCGCTTCTTCGCGTTCGACCAGCTTCTTCGCCGCCTTGATGGTGGTGGCGAGTTCGCGTTCCTGCAGCTTGGCGAAGATGAAGGGCTTGAACAGCTCGAGCGCCATCTTCTTCGGCAGGCCGCACTGGTGCAGCTTCAGGTACGGGCCGACCACGATGACCGAACGGCCGGAGTAGTCGACGCGCTTGCCGAGCAGGTTCTGGCGGAAGCGGCCCTGCTTGCCCTTGATCATGTCGGCCAGCGACTTGAGGGCGCGCTTGTTGGTGCCGGTGATGGCGCGGCCGCGGCGGCCGTTGTCCATCAGGGCGTCGACCGATTCCTGCAGCATGCGCTTCTCGTTGCGCACGATGATGTCGGGCGCGTTGAGTTCGAGCAGGCGACGCAGGCGGTTGTTGCGGTTGATGACGCGGCGGTACAGGTCGTTGAGGTCCGACGTCGCGAAGCGACCGCCATCCAGCGGCACCAGCGGACGCAGATCCGGCGGCAGCACCGGCAGCACGGTCATGATCATCCACTCCGGACGATTGCCGGAGTCGAGGAAGGCTTCGATCAGCTTGATGCGCTTGGTGAGGCGCTTGAGCTTGGTCTCGGAGCTGGTGCTGGCGATCTCTTCCTTGAGGTTGACCATTTCCGACTGCAGGTCGATGCCGCGCAGCAGGTCGAAGATCGCCTCGGCGCCCATCGCCGCCTCGAAGTCCTCGCCATGTTCCTGGCGCGCCTGCAGGTACTGCTCTTCATTGAGCAGCTGGCCCTGTTCGAGCGGGGTCAGGCCCGGCTCGGTGACGACATAGGCTTCGAAGTAGAGGATGCGCTCGATGTCGCGCAGCGTCATGTCGAGCATCAAACCGATGCGCGACGGCAGCGACTTCAGGAACCAGATGTGGGCGACCGGCGACGCGAGGTCGATGTGGCCCATGCGCTCGCGACGCACCTTGGCCAGCGTGACTTCGGTGCCGCACTTCTCGCAGACCACGCCACGATGCTTCATGCGCTTGTACTTGCCGCACAGGCATTCGTAGTCCTTGATCGGCCCGAAGATGGCCGAGCAGAACAGGCCGTCGCGTTCCGGCTTGAAGGTACGGTAGTTGATGGTCTCCGGCTTCTTGACTTCGCCGTAGGACCACGAGCGGATCATGTCCGGCGAAGCGAGCGCGATCTTGATCGCATCGAAGTCGGGCGTGGCGCGCTGCAGGTTGAACAGGTTGAGCAAATCTTTCATTTGATTCTCTCCGGGAGACTGGATGGCAATGGGGGTGGTCCGGAACGCAGCGACGTCATGCCGCTGCGTTCGCGTGTCGCCTCAGTGCTCTTCCAGCTCCATGTTGATGCCGAGCGAACGGATTTCCTTCAACAGCACGTTGAACGATTCCGGCATGCCGGCCACCATCTCGTAGTTGCCGTCGACGATGTTCTTGTACATCTGGTTGCGGCCCTGCACGTCGTCGGACTTCACCGTCAGCATTTCCTGCAAGGTGTAGGCCGCGCCGTAGGCTTCCAGCGCCCAGACTTCCATTTCGCCGAAGCGCTGGCCGCCGAACTGCGCCTTGCCGCCCAGCGGCTGCTGGGTGACGAGCGAGTACGGACCGGTCGAACGCGCGTGCATCTTGTCGTCGACAAGGTGGTTCAGCTTCAGGTAGTGCATGTAGCCGACCGTGGTTTCGCGATCGAACGCTTCACCGGTGCGACCGTCATACAGCTGGGTCTGACCGCTCAACGGCAGATTGGCGAGCTCGAGCATCTTCTTGATCTCGGTCTCGGCCGCACCGTCGAACACCGGCGTCGCCATCGGCACGCCATCGGTGAGGTTGCCGGCAAGACGCAGCAATTCAGCATCGCTGAACTGCGTCAGGTCGACGCGCTCTTCGTGGCTGTTGCGGTCGTGGTTGTAGATCTCGTCGAGGAACTTGCGGAGATCGGCAACCTTCGCCTGCGCCTGCAGCATCGCATCGATCTTGCGACCGAGACCCTTCGCCGCCCAGCCCAGGTGCACTTCCAGCACCTGGCCGATATTCATGCGCGACGGCACGCCCAGCGGGTTGAGGACGATGTCGACGGTCTGGCCATCGGCCATGTACGGCATGTCTTCCACCGGCACGATGTTCGACACCACACCCTTGTTGCCGTGGCGACCGGCCATCTTGTCGCCCGGCTGGATGCGGCGCTTCACCGCCAGGAACACCTTGACCATCTTCAGCACGCCCGGTGCGAGATCGTCGCCCTGCTGGATCTTCGAACGCTTGTCGTCGAAACGACGCTCGAATTCCTTCTCGTGCAGCGCGATCTGCTTCTGCGCGCGTTCGATGGCTTCGTTGGCTTCCTCGTCCTTCATGCGCAGCTGGAACCACTGCTTGCGGTCGAGCTGGTCGAGGACGAGCGAGGTCAGCACCTCACCCTTCTTCACGCCGACGCCGCCGCTCGCTTCCTTGCCCTGCAGCTGCTGGCGCAGGCGGGCGTAGATCGCGGCTTCGAGGATGGCACGCTGGTCGTCGAAGTCCTTCTTGACGCGACGGATTTCGTCGTCCTGGATCTTCAACGCGCGCTTGTCGCGTTCGACGCCGTCACGGGTGAAGACCTGCACGTCGATGACGGTACCGTCCATGCCCGGCGGCACGCGCAGCGAGCTGTCCTTCACGTCGGACGCCTTCTCGCCGAAGATCGCGCGCAGCAGCTTCTCTTCCGGCGTCAGCTGGCTTTCGCCCTTCGGCGTGACCTTGCCGACCAGGATGTCGCCAGCGCGCACTTCCGCGCCGATGAACACCACGCCCGATTCGTCGAGGCGGTTCAGCGCCTGCTCGGACACGTTGGGGATGTCCTGCGAGATTTCTTCCGGCCCCAGCTTGGTGTCGCGCGCCTGGCAGACCAGCTCTTCGATGTGGATCGTGGTGTAACGATCCTCTTCCACCACGCGCTCGCTGAGCAGGATGGAGTCTTCGAAGTTGTAGCCGTTCCACGGCATGAACGCGATCAGCATGTTCTGGCCGAGCGCCAGTTCGCCGATGTCGGTGGACGGACCATCGGCCAGCACGTCACCGCGCGCCACCACATCACCCACACGCACCAGAGGGATCTGGTTGATGCAGGTGTTCTGGTTGGAACGGGTGTACTTGACCAGATTGTAGATGTCCACGCCGGCATCGGTTTCGCCGACGATCTCGTCTTCGTTGACCTTGACCACGATGCGGCCGGCGTCGATCTGCTCGATCAGACCACCACGACGTGCGTTCACGGTCACGCCCGAGTCACGCGCCACGGCGCGCTCGATGCCGGTACCGACCAACGGCTTCTGCGCACGCAGCGTCGGAACCGCCTGGCGCTGCATGTTGGCGCCCATCAGTGCGCGGTTGGCGTCGTCGTGCTCGAGGAACGGAACCAGCGCCGCGGCGACCGACACGGTCTGCATCGGCGAGACGTCCATGAACTGCACTTCGCTCGGCGGACGCAGTTCGTTTTCGCCGTTGAAGCGGCAGGCGACGAATTGCGCGGTGATGGTGCCCTTCGCATCCTGCGGCGCGTTGGCCTGGGCGATAACCTTGCCCACTTCCTCGATCGCCGACAGGTATTCGATCTCGTCGGTGACGCGACCGTCCACCACCTTGCGGTACGGCGTTTCCAGGAAGCCGTAGCCATTGGTGCGGGCGAACACGGCCAGCGAGTTGATCAGGCCGATGTTCGGGCCTTCCGGCGTTTCGATGGTGCAGACGCGACCGTAATGGGTCGGGTGCACGTCGCGCACTTCGAAGCCGGCGCGTTCGCGCGTCAGGCCGCCCGGGCCCAGCGCCGAGACGCGACGCTTGTGCGTCACTTCCGACAGCGGATTGTTCTGGTCCATGAATTGCGACAGCTGCGACGAACCGAAGAATTCCTTGATCGCGGCGGCCACCGGCTTGGCGTTGATCAGGTCCTGCGGGGTCAGGCCATCGGCTTCGGCCATGGTCAGGCGCTCGCGCACGGCGCGCTCGACGCGCACCAGGCCGACGCGGAAGGTGTTCTCGGCCATTTCACCGACCGAACGCACGCGACGGTTGCCCAGGTGGTCGATGTCGTCCACCGTGCCGCGACCGTTGCGGATTTCCGTCAGCACGCGGATCACGTCGAGGATGTCGGACGTGCCGCCATTCTCATCGCGCAGGCGCTTGCTTTCGTCGTCGCTGCGCTCGGCGAAGTACTTGGCGTCGTACAGCACCGGCGAACCAGTGACTTCCTTGCGGCCGAGGCGACGGTTGAACTTCATGCGACCCACGGCCGAGAGGTCGTAGCGCTCGAAGGTGAAGAACAGGTTGTGGAACAGGTTCTGCGCGGCGTCCTTGGTCGGCGGTTCGCCCGGACGCATCATGCGGTAGATCTCGACCAGCGCTTCCAGCTGCGTCTTGGTGTGGTCGATGCGCAGGGTGTTGGAGATGTAGGCGCCGCGATCGAGGTCGTTCACCCACAGGGTGCCGACGCTGGTGATGCCGGCCTTGCGCAACTTGGCAAGCTGGTCTTCGCTGATCTCGTCGTTGGCGGTGGCCAGCAGTTCGCCGGTGGCCGGATCGACCACGTCATGCGAGAGGATGCGGCCGATCAGGTAGCTGTCCGGCACGGCCAGGGCGGCGATGCCCGAAGCCTCGAGCTGCTTGACGTGGCGCGCCGTGATGCGCTTGCCGGCTTCGACGATCACCTTGTCGCCATCGGCCAGGTCGAATTCCAGCGTTTCGCCGCGCAGGCGCTCGGGCACCAGCTCCAGCTGTACGCCTTCGGTCGGCTCGATGTGGAAGGTGTTGATCTCGAAGAACTCGTTCAACATCTCTTCGTTGTTGTAACCCAACGCGCGCAGCAGCACGCTGATCGGCAGCTTGCGGCGACGGTCGATACGGGTGAACAACGCGTCCTTCGGGTCGAACTCGAAGTCCAGCCACGAGCCGCGATAAGGAATGATGCGGGCGCTGTACAGCAGCTTGCCCGAGGAGTGCGTCTTGCCGCGGTCGTGGTCGAAGAACACGCCCGGCGAACGGTGCAGTTGCGAGACGATGACGCGCTCGGTGCCGTTGACGATGAAGGTGCCGTTGTCGGTCATGAGCGGAATCTCGCCCATGTAGACCTCCTGCTCCTTGACGTACTTGATGGCCTTGCTCGAAGACTCACGGTCGTAGATCACCAGGCGCACGGTGGCGCGCAGCGGGGCGCCGTAGCTGAGGCCACGGGTGCGGCATTCGCGTTCGTCGAACGGCGGGTCGCCCAGCGTGTAGCCGACGTATTCCAGCGCGGCATAGCCGTTGTAGCTGGTGATCGGGAACACCGATTTTAGTGCGGCATGCAGACCCTTGTCCGCGCGCTTCTTGGGATCGATGTTGGCCTGGAGGAATTCGCGGTAGGAATCAACCTGGATGGCGAGCAGGAAGGGCACCTCGAGGATGGTCCGGCGCTTGCCGAAATCCTTGCGGATGCGCTTCTTCTCGGTGAAGGAATACGCGGGGGTGGACGTTTTCGCCATGGTCTTCGTTCGCCTTCATATGGGGGCCCCCGGGGCCTTGCGCCGCGGGGAACTGTCAGGGAATGCCGTCTCCATCCCGAAACGAATCCGGAAAGGATCGGCGCGCTGCCAGTTGGAAGTCGCTGGTATTGCCGGCACCAGCACGCCCTCTGTTACCACTTCCAAGTTGCTGCGTATTGCGGTGTTGCCTGTTGCGAATTACATGTTTCAAAAAGCCCGAAAGGCCGGGAGCATTCGCTCCCAGCCTTCAGGTGTCGCCGGTGGACTGGCGACGGTGCAGCAATTACTTGACTTCGACGGTCGCGCCAGCGGCCTCGAGGTCCTTCTTCATCTTGGCGGCGTCGTCCTTCGACACGCCTTCCTTGACCACGCCACCGGCTTCGGTCAGGTCCTTCGCTTCCTTCAGGCCCAGGCCGGTGATGGCGCGGACGGCCTTGATCACTTCGACCTTCTTGTCGCCGGCGGTCTTCAGGGTGACGGTGAATTCCGTCTGCTCTTCAACCGGGGCGGCAGCGCCAGCGGCCGGGCCAGCCACCATCACGGGGGCAGCGGCGGTCACGCCGAACTTTTCTTCGATGGCCTTGACCAGGTCCATCACTTCCATCAGGGTCTTGCCGGCGATCGCGTCGACGATCTGTTCGTTGGAAAGAGACATTTCAGTGTCCTTGGTAATGTTTCAGATGTGGGTTCGATTTCGTGGATTCAAATCGTCGAATCACGCCGGTTCAGCGACGGGTTCGGCTTCGACCGCCGGCGCGGCTTCGCCGCCACCCTGCTGATCGGCCACCGCCTTGACCGCACGCGCGAACATCGTCGCCGGCTCGGCCAGCACGCGGGCGAGCATGCCCAGCGCCTGCTCGAGGGTCGGCAGCGAGGCCAGCACTTCGACGTGGGAAGCCGGGTACTGTTGCCCGCCAACCACCACGAGTTTCGGTTGCAGCTTGTCGTTGCCCTTGGCGAATTCCTTGATCAGGCGACCGGCAGCGCCGGGCTCCTCGGTCGAGAACGCATACAGCAGCGGACCGACGAGATCGTTCTTGGCGACCTCGAATTCCGTGCCGTCGACGGCGCGCGCGGCCAGCGTGTTCTTGACAACCTTCAAGTACACACCGGTTTCGCGGGCCTTCTTGCGCATCGCGGTCATTTGTCCGACCGTGGTGCCTGCGTATTCGGCTGCGATCAAGGAGTGTGCCTTCGCGGCGACTTCCGCCACTTCGGCGACGACATCTTTCTTCTGCGTCAGATTAAGAGCCATTGCACTCCTCCGTATTGAATTCCGCTCGCGGCTCCGGCCGTTCGCGGTCCTGGCGGCATCTTCCTGACGCCGGGAATGCTTGCGCATTCCTTGGTGCCGACTTCTTTCTGATCCGGGGGCGAACCCCTGAAACACTCGGAAGGGCATCCATCTACGCAGGCCGGTCCTTGCGAACCCGGATTAAGCAGCCCCGCTTCGATCGACGGCGATTCCGTGCCATGCCGAGCCTCCTTGCCCGTCGCCGATCTGCGCTGACCGCACCTGCGGTCTTTGATGGCCCGCACCGATGAACCGATGCGCTGCCTTCAAAATTTGGAACACCGATGCGGCGATGAAGCCGCACCGGGCATTGCGAATTACTTCAGGGCCAGCGAGGACTGGTCCACGGTCACGCCGGGGCCCATCGTCGAGCTGATCGCGATCTTCTGCAGATACGTGCCCTTGGCGGTTGCCGGCTTGGCCTTGATCAGGTCCAGCAGCAGTGCCTCGAGGTTGGTCTTCAGGTTCGCCGCTTCGAAGTCGGCCTTGCCGATCGTGCAGTGGATGATGCCGGCCTTGTCGGTGCGATAACGCACCTGGCCGCCCTTGGCGTTCTTCACCGCTTCGCCCGGGTTCGGGGAGACGGTGCCGACCTTCGGGTTCGGCATCAGGCCGCGCGGACCGAGCACGGTACCGAGCTTGCCGACGACGCGCATCGCGTCCGGCGTGGCGATGACCACGTCGTAGTTCAGGTCGCCGGCCTGCATCTTCTCGGCGAGGTCGTCCATGCCGACGGCATCGGCGCCAGCGGCCAGGGCTTCGTCAGCCTTGGCACCGGCCGGGGCGAACACCGCCACGCGCACGGTCTTGCCGGTACCTGCCGGCAGCACGGTGGAACCACGCACCTGCTGGTCGGACTTGCGGGCATCGACGCCGAGGCGCACGGCCACGTCCACCGATTCCACGAACTTGGTCTTGCTGTTGTCCTTGACGATCTTCAGGGCGTCCTCGATCGAGTAGGCCTTGCCCGGCTGCACGGCAGCGGCGATCGCTTTCTGTCGCTTGTTCAGTGCCATGGTCTCAGCCCTCCACCGTCAGACCCATCGAACGGGCCGAACCCGCGATGGTGCGTACTGCCGCGTCCAGATCGGCCGCGGTCAAATCGGGTTCCTTCGCCTTCGCGATCTCTTCCAGCTGCTTGCGGGTCACCTTGCCCACCTTCTCGGTGTTCGGGCGCTTGGAGCCCGACTGGATGCCCACGGCCTTCTTCAACAGGATCGACGCCGGCGGCGTCTTGGTGACGAAGGTGAAGGTCTTGTCCGAATAGGCGGTGATGACCACCGGAATCGGCAGACCCGGCTCGAGCTTCTGCGTGGCGGCGTTGAACGCCTTGCAGAACTCCATGATGTTCAGGCCGCGCTGGCCCAGCGCAGGACCGACCGGCGGCGAGGGATTGGCCTGGCCGGCCTTCACCTGCAGCTTGATGTAACCAATGACTTTCTTTGCCATCTCTCTCTCTCCGGGTGCAAGCGCCTGGTGCTCAGGCTCCCCATCGGCCCGGGAAATTCACGCGTCCCGGCTTCACGTTTTGCTTGGTTTCCAGACGCCGACAGCCGCCCTTGGCAGGCGGCTGGGGTTTCCGGGTGGCTCGCGCCCAAGGCAGCGAGCCAAATATGATAACAGACTTCAGTGCGACTCGTGGACCACGCTGCCGGGAGCCTATCGGCCGCTGCGGCGGCCTCAACACCCAAGCAACTGGGGCCAGTCGCGGCGCTACTTGGCCTTCTCGACCTGGCCGAATTCCAGCTCCACCGGGGTCGAACGGCCGAAGATCAGCACCGCCACGCGGACGCGGCTCTTCTCGTAATTGACCTCTTCGACCACGCCGTTGAAGTCGTTGAACGGGCCTTCGGTGACGCGAACCATCTCGCCCGGCTCGAACAGCACCTTCGGACGCGGCTTCTCGACGCCTTCCATCACGCGATTGAGGATGGCGGCTGCCTCGTCGTCGCGGATCGGCAGCGGGCGATCGGCGGTACCGCCGATGAAGCCCAGCACGCGCGGGGTTTCCTTCACCAAGTGCCAGGACTCGTTGTCGATGCGCGGAATGCCGTTGTCGTCGTGGGTGACGATCTGCACCAGCACGTAGCCCGGGAAGAACTTGCGTTCGGAACGGCGCTTCTGGCCGGAGCGCATTTCCACCACTTCTTCGGTCGGGACGATGACGTCGCCGAAGCGGTTCTGCATTTCGGCGCGCACGATGCGCTCGCGCAGCGCCTGGGCCACCGACTTCTCGAAGCCGGAATAGGCGTGAACCACGTACCAGCGGGTGTTTTGGGTTTCGCTATCCACTCTCTACTCCTCAGGTACCCAGCAGCAACTTGACCGAACGACCGATACCCCAGTCGAATCCGGCCAGCAGCACGCTGAACACCACGACCACTGCAATCACGATCCAGGTCATGCGCATGGCTTCCTGGCGCTTCGGCCAGACCACCTTGCGCAGTTCGAAGCGCGACTCGACCAGGAACTCGCGCAGCTTCGGACCCTTGGAGCTGGTCAGGAACACGATTGCGCCCAGCACCAGACCGCCGACCACCGCGACGACGCGCAGCCAGTCCTGCCACTGGCCTTCGAACCAGTAATAGGCGAACACGCCCGCAGCCGCCAACAGGATGGCGACGACGTACTTGGCGATATCCGCACCGGAAGTCGAATCCGACTTCGATGCGCCTTGCTTGGGCTGGATGACCTTGCTGTTCACGCTTGCCTTCTGCGGAGTGGCACGCCAGGAGGGACTCGAACCCCCAACCTGCGGTTTTGGAGACCGCTGCTCTGCCAATTGAGCTACTGGCGTAGACCGTAAAACGAGATGCCTCTAAACGACGACGGCGAACGGACATCTCCGCTCGCCTTCGGCGGTGACGGGGCCGCGCGAGCGGCCCGTCGATGCGGCTTGATTACTTGATGATCTTGGCGACGACGCCGGCACCGACGGTACGACCGCCTTCACGGATCGCGAAGCGCAGACCTTCGTCCATCGCCACCGGGTTGATCAACGTCACCTTCATCTTGATGTTGTCGCCCGGCATCA
>DAHUXS010000012.1 GCA_027306995.1 Lysobacter sp. | reverse complement strand
CCAATGCGCGGCGGCGAGGATGCTCTCGGGTGCGACGCCGGGCGCGAGCTCGTTCTTCGTCTTGAACTTGCGCTTCAACTCGAAGGCGGTCTCCTGCGCGCGCCGGGCGGGGGAAACGATGATCCTGCAACTGTCGGGCAGACGATGATCGAGCCACTCCGCGATCCGCACCGCCTGCTTCGATCCCTTCGGCGTCAGTCGCCGGTCCATGTCGGGATCGCCGGATTCGGCCTCCGCGTGGCGCCATAGAATCAGATCCATTACTGGCTTTCCTCCGTGGCTTGCATCGCGGTGAGCAGCGAGACCTGCGCCGATCGAGCCTGAGTTCCCTTGCGGCGGTGAACCCTGCGCCAGCGGCCGTCGGAATCGAGCTGCCATGCGTCGCGGTTGTCGGCGAGGTACGCCGCGAGCCCTTCGGCGACGACGCGCTTCGCGAGATCCGGGTCGCGTATGGGGAACGCCACCTCGATGCGCCGAAAGAGGTTGCGTCCCATCCAATCGGCGGAGGAGAGCCACACTTCCGGGGCACCCCCGTTGGCGAAGTACCAGACGCGGTGGTGCTCGAGAAAGCGCCCGAGGATCGATCGAACGCGTATCCGCTCGGAGACGCCCGGCATGCCGGGCCGCAGCGCGCAGGCGCCGCGCACGATCAGATCGATCTTCACGCCAGCCTGCGACGCGGTATACAGCGCGCGCACCACATCGGGTTCGTTCAAGGCATTCATCTTGGCGATCACATGCGCCGGCTTGCCTTTGCGCGCGTGCACGGTTTCGCGTTCGATGCGTTCAAGCAGTCCGCTGTGCAGGGTGAACGGCGACAGCAGAATGCGCTTGAGCTTGATCGCTGACGCCAACCCGGAAATCTGCTGGAAGGCGCGGCTGACATCCTCGCCGATGTCCTTGTTGCAGGTGATCAGGCCGAAATCGGTGTACGCGCGCGCCGTGCCGCTGTGGTAATTGCCGGTACCGAGATGGGCATAGCGGCGCAGATTCTTGCCCTCGCGACGGACGATCAGCAGCATCTTGGCGTGGGTCTTGAAACCGACCACGCCGTAGACCACCTGCACGCCGGCTTCCTGCATGCGGTCGGCGAGGCCGAGGTTGGCTTCTTCGTCGAAGCGCGCGCGCAGTTCCACCACCACGGTGACGTCCTTGCCGTTGCGCGCGGCACGGATCAGCTGGTCGACGATCGCGGAATCCTTGCCGGTGCGATACAGCGTCTGCTTGATCGCCAGCACGTCGGGATCGTCGGCGGCTTCGCGGATCAGATCGAGCACCGGGGTGAAGGCGTCGAAGGGATGGTGCAGCAGCACGTCGCCGGCGGCGACGCGGCGGAACATCGATTCCTCCTCCATCTGGCGGGGAATCATCGGCTGGAACTTGAGGTCGGGGCGATCGCGGATCAGGTCGTACACCTGCACCACGCGATTGAGGTTGACCGGCCCGCTGATGCGATACACCGCGTTCTCGGTCAGCTCGAAGTTCTGCAACAGGAAGCGTTCGATCTCCGGCGGGCAGCTTTCCGCCAGCTCCAGCCGCACGGCCTTCAGGTAGCCGCGTCCGATCAGTTCGTCGCGCAGCGCATGGGCGAGGTTGTCGACTTCTTCCTCGTCGACGATCAGCTCGGAATTGCGCGTGACCCGGAACTGGTAGGCGCCCTTGACCTTGAGGCCGGGGAACAGTTCGTCGACGAATTCCGAGAGCACCGACGACAGGAAGACGAAGCTCTGGCCACCTTCACCGGCCAGGTCGGGGATCTGGATGATGCGCGACAGCGAGCGCGGGGCGCGCACGATCGCGAGATGGCCCTGGCGTCCGAAGGCGTCGCGTCCGCGCAGGACCACGACAACATTGAGCGCCTTGTTGAGGATGCGCGGGAACGGATGCGAGGGATCGAGCGCGATCGGCGACAGCACCGGCATGATCTGCTCGCGGAAATACTTGCGTAGCCATTCCGTCTGCTCGGGCGACCATTGCGTGCGTTGCAGCAGGCGGATGCCTTCGGCGTGCAGGGCCGGGCGCAGTTCGGTATCGAAATTGGCGTACTGCGCCTTCACCAGTTCGGCGGCGCGTTCGTGGATCTGCTGCAGCACCGTCGCATGCGAGCGACCGTCGGGCCCGGGTTGCAGGCCGAGGTGCTCGGCGTGTTGCAGGCTGCCGGCGCGGATCTCGAAGAACTCGTCGAGGTTGGTGCAGGAGATGCACAGGTAACGCAGGCGTTCCAGCAGCGGGATCGAGGGATCCTGCGCCTGCGCCAGCACGCGGAAATTGAAGTCGAGCTGCGAGAGTTCGCGATTGAAGTACAACGCGGGATCGTGCAGGTCGGGTTTGACCTTGCGCGACGACGCCTTCATTCCGCGGCTGGTCGCGGGACGACGCGTTCCTTTCCGAAGTGACATGAGAACGTGCTTCCTTTGCCGACCTCGCTGTGGATGTCGAGGCGGGCTTCATGGTGATTCAGGATGTGCTTGACGATGGACAGGCCAAGTCCGGTGCCGCCGGTTTCGCGCGAGCGGCTGGTGGAGACACGATAGAACCGTTCGGTGATCCTGGGAATATGCGCGGCGGGAATGCCGTAGCCGCTGTCGGCGACTTCCAGCACCGCGCCATCGCCTTCGCGCGCGAAGCGGACATCGATGCGGCCGCCCGCCGGCGTGTAGCGGATCGCGTTGCTGATCAGGTTGGAGAAGGCGCTGTGCAGTTCCTTGTTCGATCCCCACAGGTCGACGTCGGCGCTGTCCGTGATGGTGATGGCATGGCGACCTTGGCTCAGTGCATCGGCTTCGCGGCGCAGCACCGCCAGCATCAACGGCATCGCCACGTGGTCGTCGGCGAAGCGTTCCTGCGATTCCAGCCGCGACAGCGTCAGCAGGTCTTCTACCAGTTGCGCCATCCGCTGCGATTGCTGGCGCATCTCGGCGAACATCCGCGACGTCTCGCCGTCGCTGTCGTCGTCCATCATGTCGAGATAGCCGTGCAGCACGGTCAGCGGCGTGCGCAGTTCGTGCGAGACGTTGGCGACGAAGTCGCGGCGCATCTGCTCGAGGTGCAGCAGCTTGCTGACGTCGCGGGCGATCAGCAGCCAGTATTCATCCGAATACGGGATCAGGCGCAGGTTCAAGCGCAGGTTCGGATCGACCGGCGAAGCCGCATCGTGCATCGGTTCGGCGTTGCGTCCGGCGGCCAGCCAGCGCGACAAGGGCAGCGATTGCAGGCGTTCGCCGATCGGGCGATTGATGTCTTCGGGATATTGCAGGCCGAGCAGCGTCGTCGCCGCCTTGTTGAACCACAGCGTGCGCTGGCTGTTGCGCCTCAGCACCACCACGGCATCGGGCAGGGTCGCGGCCGCGGCGCGATAGGTGCGCAACATCGCCAACAGGCGTTTCTTGCGGGTGCGGACTTCGCCCTGCTGGCGCGCGAGCAGGCGTTCGAGCTCGTTCCAGATGCCCGCGCCTTCCGGTGCGCGGATGCGGCGGCGGGCGGCGATCCGGTTGATGATCGTGCGCATCCGCCAGTAATGCCAGGCCAGCACGGCCAGTGCCGCGATCGCGAGCGCGGCCCAGATATGTCCGCTGAAGATCCCGACCAGCGCCGCCAGCGCCAGCACGACGCCCAGCGGCAACAATGTCGCGAACCAGGCGGAACGGATGCTCATTCGCGGGACGGGCCGGGCGTCAGGCGGAAATCGAGAAGCGATAACCGGCACCGCGCACCGTCTGCACCATGTGGTCGAGCGCGTGCGGTTCCAGCGTCTTGCGCAGGCGACGGATGTGGACGTCGACCGTGCGTTCCTCGACGTAGACGCTGCCGCCCCAGACATGGTCGAGCAACTGCGAGCGGGTGTAGACGCGCTCGGGGTGGGTCATGAAGAAATGCAGCAGGCGGTATTCGGTCGGGCCGATCGCCACCGGTGAATTGTCGTCGCCTGCCTGTGCGAACACGCGATGGGCGGCGCCGTCGATGCGCAGCGCACCCAGCGCGACATTGCCTTCCTCGTCGTCCTCGCGGGAGCGACGCATCACCGCGCGGATGCGCGCCAGCAATTCGCGCGAGGAGAACGGCTTCACCACGTAATCGTCGACGCCGGCCTCGAGGCCGCTGACGCGATCGTTCTCTTCGCCGCGCGCGGTGAGCATGATGATCGGCACGTCGCGGGTCATGCTGTCCTTGCGCCAGCGCCGCGCCAGTTCCAGGCCACTGGTGCCGGGCAGCATCCAGTCGAGCAGGATCAGGTCGGGGAGGCGGTCGGCGATCGCGTTCTGCGCCTCGCGGGCATCGCCGGCGTGGACGGCGTCGTATTCGGCCTTGCGCAGGGCAAAGGCGACCATGTCGCGGATGGCGGGTTCGTCGTCGACGATCAGGATGCGCTTCTGCACGGGATGAACCCAAATGGCGGGATCGCGACAGGAGACGACAGTTTATTGACAATACGATGACAGCGTCATCGTCGACATTGCCCTGCAAAATTATCTCAATGAATCAAGCGCTTGCCGAAGGTTCTTGTCATCGTTTGGACCCGCGTCCATGTCCTGGATGCCCTGTTTGCGCATATCCAGCACCTCCGGCGTGATCGCGGCGATGCGGGCATCGATGCGGGTGCGGGCGTAGTAATCGAGGTCGGAACGATTCTTCAGGGTGTGCAGCTGGAGCAGGGCGCGGCGCGGATTTCCGTTCAGGTAAGCGGCCTGGGCATAGGCCTCGCCGGCGCGGATGGAGTCGCCGGCCTGTTCGGCGGCGCGCCCCAGGGTGCTCTGGAAGGTCGGATCGTCGCCACCGTCGGCGGCGAGCGGGCGCAGGATCTCGACCGCACGCTGGCCGGCATCGCGCCCGCCGCGCTGGTTGAGGATCTGGGCATAGGCGATCGCGATGGCGCGATTGCCGGGCATGCGATGGAGCAATCCGGCGAGGCGGGAATCGGCATCGGCGCGGTGGCCGATGCCGTTGTCGGCTTCGGCCATGCCGACCGCCAGCCACCAGTTGTCCGGATGCTTCTGCAATAGCGGGGCGAGCCCCGCATTGGCCTGGGCGAATTGCCCGGCAGCCAGGCGGGCGACGGCCTCGCCATACCGCTGCGCGTCGCTGAGCGGACGTCGGGTCGCCAGTCGTTCGTATTCCTGCACGGCCTGCGTCGGCGTGCTCGCGCTGAGCGCGCGCATGCGTTCCTTGGCGTAATCGAACATGCCGCTGGCGCTGCGTTGCGCGACCTGCACGCGCACGCCCGGCGGCAGCAGCGGATTGTCGCGGCTGGCAATGTTGGTCACCACCGGTGCGCTGCTCATTTGCGCGGCACGCGCCTTGGCCTCGGCGATGCGGCTGCCGGTGACCGGGTGGGTGAGGAGGTAATCCGGCGTCTGCTCGCGGTCGCCGCCGCGGTTCGCGCGCATCGCGGTTTCCATGCGCTCGAAGAATCCCGCCATGGCATTGGGATCGTAGCCGGCGCGCGCCAGCAGGCGGATGCCGACGCGATCGGCTTCCGATTCGTTACTGCGCGAATAGTCGAGCTGGCGCTGCACCATCAATCCCTGCGCGCCCGCGACCGCGGCCATCGTCGCGTTGCTGGAGGAATTGCCGCCACCGCCGGCCTTCTGCGCCACCACGATCGCGCCGAGCATGGCCAGCAGGATCGGCAACTGGTCGCGTTGCGCGCGTTCGACCGCGCGCAATACGTGCGACTGACTGACGTGCGAAACCTCGTGCGCCAGCACCGCCGCGACTTCGTCCTCGCGCTCCGCGGTCAGCACCAGTCCGCTGTTCACCGCGACGTAGCCGCCCAGGGTGGCGAAGGCGTTGATCTCGCGTTCGCGCAGCAGGAAGAAGGTGAAGGGCGTGCTGTTGGCGTCGCTCGACGCGACCAGGCGATTGCCGACGCCCTGCAACCAGTCGGCCAGCAGCGGATCGTCCAGCGTGTAATCGAAGCGGCGCAACTGCGCCAGCGTCATCGCACCGTATTCGCGCTGTTCCGCCGGGGTGATGATGCGTGCCGCCGACGATCCCATGTCCGGCAGATGGCCCTGCTGGGCGCGGGCCACGCCGATGGCGAGCGTGATGGCAAGGGCGAGGGCGGTGGGGAGATGACGGTGCACTCGGGACGTCCGGTGGCGGAATGGGTGGATCGCGTCACATCATGTGGCGCTGGCGGGGCACAGGCGTGAATTTGCCGTAAACCGACCCACCGGGGCAATGCAAAGCGGCTTCCGAAGTCGCATCATATGCAGATCAATCGCCCCATCCCGACCATGTCCACGCCAGAAATCACCCTCTACACCACCCAGGTCTGTCCGTACTGCGTGGCCGCCAAGAACTTCCTCAAGAGCAAGGGGCTGGAATGGCGCGAAGTGCGCGTCGATCTCGATCCCGCCGAGCGCGAGAAGATGGTGGCGATGGCGAAGCGCACCAGCGTGCCGCAGATCTTCGTCGGCGAGACCCACGTCGGTGGCTATGACGACATGATGGCCCTGCATCGCGCCGGCAAGTTCGAGCCGCTGTTGCAGCAAGCCTGAAGCCTCGCGCGCGGCCCCATGCGCCGCCGTCTGGCATAATTGACGCACCCGAATTTCCCGCGTGGACGCGCCCAAGGCGCAATTTCGCCACGCCCGTACTCCAGAGAAGGATTCCGCAATGACCCAGACCATCACCGTGATCCGCGGCGACGGCATCGGCCCCGAAATCATGGCCGCCACCCTGCACGTGCTCGACGCGATGAAGCTCGATCTCGCCTACGAGGAAGCGGACGCCGGCATGGTCGCGCTGGAAAAACACGGTGACCTGCTGCCGCAGGCCACGCTCGATTCGATCAAGCGCAACAAGATCGCGCTGAAGGCGCCGCTGACGACGCCGGTGGGCGAGGGCTTCACCTCGATCAACGTCACCCTGCGCCGCATCTTCGACCTCTACGCCAACGTGCGCCCGGCGCACAGTTTCCCCAACACCAAGTCGCGCTTCCCCAGCGGCATCGACATCATCACCGTGCGCGAGAACACCGAAGGCGCCTACATGAGCGACGGCCAGGCGGTGAGCGAAGACGGCGAGACCGCGACGCTGGTGCAGAAGGTCACCCACAAGGGGTCCGAACGCATCGTCCGCTACGCCTTCGAGATGGCGCGCAAGATCGGCCGCAAGAAGGTCACGGTGGTCCACAAGGCCAACATCATGAAGTCGACGTCGGGCCTGTTCCTGAAGACGGCGCGCCAGGTGGCCGCGCAATATCCGGACATCGAGTGCAATGAGATGATCGTCGACAACACCTGCATGCAGCTGGTGATGAAGCCGGAACAGTTCGACGTGATCGTCACCACCAACCTGTTCGGCGACATCATCTCCGACCTCTGCGCCGGCCTCGTCGGTGGTCTCGGCCTCGCGCCGGGCGCCAACATCGGCGAGCACGGCGCGATCTTCGAAGCCGTCCACGGTTCCGCGCCCGACATCGCCGGCAAGGGCATCGCCAATCCCTGCGCATTGCTGCTCGCCGCGGGCCAGATGCTCGACCATCTCGGCATGCCGGAACAGGCCGCGCGCCTGCGCAATGCGATCGTCGAGACGCTGGAAGCGAAGGACGACCTGACGCCGGATCTCGGCGGCAGCGGCACCACGACCAGCTTCGCCGAAGCGATCACGCGCAGGCTGTGAAGTCGTGCACTGACCGCGGCAATTTGACACTGCCGCGGTCGGACGCGACAATGCCGGACGTTGTTTCGCGAGCGTCGTTGCACGGTGTGCGGGGACCGCAGGGCGGGGCAGGAAGAACGGCTCTCGTCGGGGTATAGCGCAGTCTGGTAGCGCGCCTGCTTTGGGAGCAGGATGTCGGGGGTTCGAATCCCTCTACCCCGACCACTTCTTCCTCCATCGATTTCCTTGCGCCCGTAGCTCAACCGGATAGAGCACCGGCCTTCTAAGCCGGTGGTTGCAGGTTCGAGTCCTGCCGGGCGCGCCAATCGCGAAAACAAAGTTTCAATGGTGGCTGTAGTTCAGTTGGTTAGAGCACCGGATTGTGATTCCGGATGTCGGGGGTTCGAGTCCCCTCAGCCACCCCATTTCAACAAGATGGTCTTGCATGTCTTCGTACATGCAGTATCATTGGCGGTTCGGGGCTGTTAGCTCAGTTGGTAGAGCAGTTGACTCTTAATCAATAGGTCCAAGGTTCGAATCCTTGACAGCCCACCAAATCGAAAACGCCCAGTCTCAGGACTGGGCGTTTTTCTTTGTACGATGTGCACGACGCGAAAGTGGCGGAATTGGTAGACGCCCTGGATTTAGGTTCCAGTGCCGCATGGCGTGGGGGTTCGAGTCCCCCCTTTCGCACCACACGGGGTGGAGTGGCGGGATCGCCGAAAATCGGCGAAAATCCTCCGCTTGCCCGCGCATTGGCGCGGGCCCCGAACAACCTACAACGTCAGGCCGCAGGTCAGCGCGGCGAGCAGGAGCGTCCATGCAAGTCTCGATCGAATCCACCGGCAACCTCGGCCGTCGCGTCACCTTCAAGGTGCCGAGCTCCGATTTCAACGACAAGGTGGGTTCACGCCTGCGCGAAATCGCGCGCGACGCCCGCATCAAGGGCTTCCGTCCGGGCAAGGTGCCGGCGAGCGTGATCGACAACCGCTACGGCGACCAGATCCGCGGCGAGATCCTCGACGGCATGCTGCGCGAAGGCTTCGGCAAGGCCGTGGAAGGCCAGGACCTGCGCATCGCCGGCAATCCGCGCATCGTCCCGAACAACGAGGCCGCGGGCGAGGGCGAGCTCGCCTACGTCGCCGATTTCGAACTGGTCCCGGATTTCGGCGACATCGATGCTGCCAAGCTCAACGTGGTCCGCCACACCGCCGAAGTGACCGACGAGGACATCGACCGCATGGTCGAGAACCTGCGCATGCAGCGTCAGAGCTGGTCGCCGGTGCAGCGCGCCGCCAAGAGCGGTGACCTGGTCGATGTCGAGATGAGCAGCGAAGTCGATGGGCTGCGCATGCCGCCGCAGGGCGTTGAGTCGGCTTCCACCGTGCTGGGTTCGGCGCAGATGCTGCCGGCGCTGGAAACCGCCCTCGAAGGCCTCGAGCCGGGCGCCGAGAAGGACATCGAGATCGAATTCCCGGCCGACTGGCGCATCGAATCGTTGGCCGGCAAGACCGCCAAGGTCCATGCCAAGCTGACCCAGATCGCCGAAGCCAAGCTGCCGGAGATCGACCAGGCCTTCATCCGCAGCTTCGGCGTACGCAGCGGCGAGATGGACCAGTTCCGCGGCGATATCCGCCAGAACCTCGAGCGCGAGCTCAAGGGCGCGCTGATGTACCGCCTGCGCCGCGAAGTCGGCGAAGCGCTGGTCAAGGAGTTCGCCGGCGTCGAACTGCCGCCGCGCCTGGTCCAGGACGAAGCGCAGGGCATGGCCAATGCCGATGCCGAGCAGGCCCGCCAGAACGGCGCGCAGGTCGTCGAAGTGACGCCCGGCCCCTACGCCGATGCCGCCCGCAAGCGCGTGCTGGTCGGCCTGCTGGTTGGCGAGATCGCCCGCCAGAACAAGCTCAGCCTGGATTCCAACCGCCTGGTCGAAACGCTGCGCCTGATCGCCTCGACCTACGAAGAGCCGCAACAGGTCATTGATTTGTACCGCAACGATCCCCAACTCATGCAGGGTCTGCAGAACCGCGTGATGGAAGAGCAGGTGATCGACTGGATCGCCGGCCAGGCCCAGCACACGGAACAGGCAATGTCCTTCCAGGACGCGATTCGCGCCGAATAATCAGTCGCCCGGTGGTCACACCGGGTCTGATACGGTCACGAGGCGCGTCACCCCCTACGGAGCTTGAGCATGTCGTCGATTCCCGCCACTTCGCTGAACCTCGTGCCCATGGTGGTCGAACAGACCAGCCGTGGCGAACGCGCCTATGACATCTATTCGCGCCTCCTCAAGGAGCGCGTGATCTTTCTGGTCGGTCCGATCGACGACAACGTCGCCAACCTAGTGGTGGCGCAGTTGCTGTTCCTCGAGGCCGAAAACCCCGAGAAGGACATCAGCCTGTACATCAACTCGCCGGGCGGCGTGGTCACTGCCGGCATGTCGATCTACGACACCATGCAGTTCATCAAGCCCGACGTCTCCACCATCTGTGTGGGACAGGCGGCGTCGATGGGCGCGGTGCTGCTGGCGGCCGGTGCGGCCGGCAAGCGCTATGCGCTGCCGAACTCGCGCGTGATGATCCACCAGCCACTGGGCGGCGCCCAGGGCCAGGCGGCCGACATCGAGATCCAGGCCCGTGAAATCCTGACCTTGCGCCAGCGCCTGAACGAGATCCTGGCCAAGCACACCGGCCAGTCGCTCGAGACCATCGGCCACGACACCGACCGCGACAACTTCAAGGACGCCGAGGCCGCGCGTGCCTATGGCCTGATCGACCAGGTGCTGGCACGTCGCCCCGACGAAACCGTTCAGGCCGGTTGAGCGCGCGCATTCAAGCAAGTCTTTGATTCACAACACAATTGGTCGGGTGTCCACACCGTTAGTGGACGCCCGGTCTTATGCTATCTTCCGGGAGAGCCACTCTTCCGAGTTCAGGACAGGGAATGACAGACGACCGCACCACCCGCACGACCGACAGTTCGAAGATCCTGTACTGCTCGTTTTGCGGCAAGAGTCAGCACGAAGTCCGCAAGCTCATCGCCGGCCCCAGCGTGTACATCTGCGACGAGTGCGTGGAGCTGTGTAACGACATCATCCGCGAGGAACTCGAGCAGAAATCGGATTCGAGCCGCAGTGCGCTGCCCAAGCCGCAGGAAATCCTCGAGGTCCTCGACCAGTACGTGATCGGCCAGCAGCGCGCCAAGAAAACGCTCGCGGTCGCCGTGTACAACCACTACAAGCGCATCGAGAGCCGCCAGAAGTCCGACGACATCGAACTGGCGAAGTCGAACATCCTGCTGGTCGGTCCGACCGGTTCGGGCAAGACGCTGCTGGCGGAAACGCTGGCGCGCCTGCTCAACGTGCCGTTCACCATGGCCGACGCCACCACGCTCACCGAAGCCGGCTACGTCGGCGAGGACGTGGAAAACATCATCCAGAAGCTGCTGCAGAAGTGCGACTACGATGTCGACAAGGCGCAGCACGGCATCGTCTACATCGATGAAATCGACAAGATCTCGCGCAAGAGCGAGAACCCGTCGATCACCCGCGACGTCTCGGGCGAGGGCGTGCAGCAGGCGTTGCTCAAGCTGATCGAAGGCACCGTCGCCAGCATTCCGCCGCAGGGCGGGCGCAAGCATCCGCAGCAGGAATTCCTGCAGGTCGATACCCGCAACATCCTGTTCATCGTCGGCGGCGCGTTCGCCGGCCTCGACAAGATCATCCAGCAGCGCACCACGGAAGCCGGCGGCATCGGCTTCAGCGCCAAGGTGAAGTCGGTGGAGCGCAAGGCCGACACCGGCAAGGTGTTGGCCGACGTCGAGCCGGAAGACTTGATCAAGTTCGGCCTGATCCCGGAATTCGTCGGTCGCCTGCCGGTGGTCGCGACGCTCGAGGAACTGGACGAACCCGCGCTGGTGAAGATCCTCTCCGAGCCGAAGAACGCCATCACCAAGCAGTTCCGCAAGCTGTTCGAGATGGAAGGCGTGGAGCTGGAATTCCGTCCGGAAGCGCTTGCCGCGATCGCCCGCAAGGCGCTTAAGCGCAAGACCGGCGCGCGCGGCCTGCGCACCATCGTCGAATCGGTGCTGCTCGACACCATGTACGACCTGCCGTCGCTGGAAAACGTCAGCAAGGTCGTGGTGGACGAATCGGTGATCGACAACAAGACGCCGCCGTTCCTGATCTACGACGCCGGCGCCCAGCAGCCGCCGCAGCAGAAGATCGCCGCCGCGGAATAAGCAGGTACTCAAGCAATATGAACTGAACGGGCTGGCCTTGTGCTGGCCCGCTCTTTTTTTTGCGCGGATGAATGGATTCCAACCACGAATCCGGCGCAAAAAAGCGTGGCGGCGTCCCTTGCAAATGGCGAAGGCGTGCCGCACCTTCTCAGGAAGCGGCGGTTGCCGCACCGGAGCAATTGAATGACCGAGAAATCCACCACCCAGTCCAGCCCGACGACCCTGCCCGAAGGCGCATTGCCGGTGTTGCCGTTGCGCGACGTGGTGGTGTTCCCGCACATGGTGATCCCGCTGTTCGTGGGCCGCGAGAAATCGATCAAGGCGCTGGAAGTGGCGATGGAAGGCGACAAGCGCATCCTGCTGGTCGCGCAGACCTCGCCCGACATCGATGACCCGGCGCAGGGCGACCTCTATTCGGTCGGTGCGCTGGCCCAGGTATTGCAGTTGCTCAAGCTGCCCGACGGCACCATCAAGGTGCTGGTGGAAGGCACCGAGCGCGTCGGCGTCAACGGCGTCGAGACGCACGAAGGCGCGCTGTACGGCATGCACCACGCATTGCCGTCGCAGCCGGAGCGCGACCTCCAGGAAGTCGAGGCGCTCAGCCGTTCGCTCACCGGGTTGTTCGAGCAATATCTCAAGACCAATCGCAAACTGCCGCCAGAGCTGATGCAGACGCTGCAGACGCTCGACGATCCGACGCGTATTGCCGATAGCATCGCCGCGCATCTGTCGGTGCGGTTGTCGGACAAGCAGAAGTTGCTGGAGACCGTCGACGTCGGCGAGCGTCTCGAACTGCTGATCGGCCTGGTCGACGGCGAACTCGACGTGCAGCAGCTGGAGAAGAAGATCCGCGGCCGCGTGAAGTCGCAGATGGAGAAGAGCCAGCGCGAGTACTACCTCAACGAGCAGATGAAGGCGATCCAGAAGGAACTGGGCGAAGGCGAGGACGGCGGCAACGGCAACGAACTCGATGCGCTTGGCAAGAAGATCGCCGATGCCGGCATGCCGAAGGCGGTGGAAGCCAAGGCCAAGGCCGAATACGCCAAGCTGCGCCAGATGTCGCCGATGTCGGCGGAAGCCGGCGTGGTGCGCAATTACCTCGACTGGCTGCTTGGGGTGCCCTGGAAGAAGCGCTCGAAGGTGCGCAAGGACCTCAAGGTCGCGCAGGAAGTGCTCGACGCCGACCACTTCGGGCTCGACAAGGTCAAGGACCGCATCCTCGAATATCTCGCCGTGCAATCGCGCGTGTCGAAGATGAAGGGCCCGATCCTGTGCCTGGTCGGACCGCCGGGCGTCGGCAAGACTTCGCTCGGCCAGAGCATCGCCAAGGCGACCAACCGCAAGTTCGTGCGCATGGCGCTGGGCGGCGTGCGCGACGAGGCCGAGATCCGTGGCCATCGCCGCACCTACGTTGGTTCGATGCCGGGCCGCATCGTCCAGAACCTCAACAAGGTGGGCGCGAAGAATCCGCTGTTCGTGCTCGACGAAATCGACAAGATGGCGATGGACTTCCGCGGCGATCCGTCGTCGGCGCTGCTGGAAGTGCTCGATCCCGAGCAGAACCACACCTTCAACGACCACTACCTCGAAGTCGACCTCGACCTCAGCGAAGTGATGTTCATCGCGACGTCCAACTCGATGAACATCCCGGGGCCGTTGCTTGATCGCATGGAAGTGATTCGCATCCCCGGCTATACCGAGGAAGAGAAGCTCAACATCGCGATGCGCTATCTCGTGCCCAAGCAGATGAAGGCCAATGGCCTGCGCGACGGCGAACTGAGGATCGAAGAGAGTGCGGTGCAGGACATCGTGCGCTACTACACGCGCGAATCGGGCGTGCGCAACCTCGAGCGCGAGATCGCGCGGATCTGCCGCAAGGTGGTCAAGGAGATCGCGCTGGCCGGCCCGCAGCCGCAGAAGGGCAAGCGCAAGCCGAAGACCGTGGTGGTCAATGCCGACAACCTCGACAAGTACCTGAGCGTGCGTCGCTTCGACTATGGCCGCGCCGAGGCGGAGAACGAGATCGGCATGGTCACCGGCCTGGCCTGGACCGAAGTCGGTGGCGACCTGCTGCAGATCGAATCGGCGCTGGTCCCGGGCAAGGGCGCGATGATCCTCACCGGCCAGCTCGGCGACGTGATGAAGGAATCGGCATCGGCCGCGCTGTCGGTGGTGCGTTCGCGCGCCGAGCGCCTCGGCATCGAACACGACTTCCTGCAGAAGTTCGACATCCACCTGCACGTGCCCGATGGCGCCACGCCCAAGGACGGCCCGAGCGCCGGCGCCGCGATGACGACGGCGCTTGTTTCCTCGCTGACCAAGATCCCGGTGCGTGCCGATGTCGCCATGACCGGCGAGATCACCCTACGCGGACGCGTGACCGCGATCGGCGGGCTGAAGGAGAAGTTGCTTGCCGCGTTGCGCGGCGGCATCAAGACCGTGCTGATCCCCGACGAGAACCGCAAGGACCTGGTCGACCTGCCGAAGTCGGTGACGGATGGCATGAAGATCGTGCCGGTGAAGTGGATCGACGAAGTCCTCGACCTGGCGCTGGAACGGCCGATCGCGCCGCGTGAAACCGCCAGCGCCGAGGCCACCTTGCCGGTCCCGCCCGCCGCCCGCCGCCGCCGCGAATCGGCCAAGGAGCGTGGCATCAAGCATTGATTTGCCTGAATGCCAGCCCCCTGCAACCGCGCCTGCCACAAAAGGGCGCGGTTGCGGAAGCGCGGAAGCGACTGGTATAACGGCCCGGCTTGGCTAGTCCATGGCGGAATCATTCCGCACCGGGAATCCTCCCGTCTTTGCCGTACGGTCGCCCGAGGCGTCCCGACTGGCTTTTCATGATCGATCCGTTCGATCCCCCAACCAGGAGTACACATGAACAAAGGTGAATTCATCGATGCCGTGGCCGTTGCCGCCGGTCTGTCCAAGATGGACGCGACGCGCGCCGTCGACGCCGTGATCTCGGTCGTCGGCAGCACGCTGAAGAAGGGCGATGCAGTGACGCTGGTCGGCTTCGGCACCTTCGAAGTGCGCTCGCGCGCTGCACGCCAGGGTCGCAACCCGAAGACCGGCGAAACGATCAACATCCCGGCTGCCAAGGTTCCGGGCTTCAAGGCCGGCAAGGGCCTGAAGGACGCGATCGGCTGATTGCACGGGCGCTTAGCTCAGCGGTAGAGCGTCTCCTTTACACGGAGAGGGTCGGGGGTTCGAAACCCTCAGCGCCCACCACCACGACACCCGGCCACGCGCCGGGTGTCTTCATTTTGAAAAATCGTGTTGTCGATGCTTGCGCATTCATCATGGACACGATATTCTTTCCAACTCAACGGAGCGGTAGTTCAGCTGGTTAGAATGCTGGCCTGTCACGCCGGAGGTCGCGGGTTCGAGTCCCGTCCGCTCCGCCATGAGAAACGCACAAGGCGCCGAAAGGCGCCTTTTGTTTTGCCCGGACATTTCCCTCGCGTTACACTTCGCGGTCGGCTGAAACCAAGACCCTATCGATGCTGCAAGCACTTCGTGAAAAGACCTCAGGCTGGATCGCCACCACCGTTCTCGGGTTGCTGATCATTCCCTTCGCGCTGTTCGGCATCGAGCAGTACGTGGGCGGTCGCAACGACACCTACGTCGCGCGCGTCCAGGCGCCGCCGACATGGTGGAAATCGGCGCCTACGTTCTGGCCGCTGATCAAGCTGTGGACGACCGAGGACATCAGCCAGCAGGATTTCCGCCAGCAGTTCGACCAGATGCGCCAGCAGCAGCGCCAGCAACTGGGCGATGCCTTCGACAGCCAGCAGTTCGAGAGCGCCGACAACAAGCGCAAGGTGCTGGACCAGATGATCGACCAGCGCGTGATGCTGATGGCGACCGATCGCAACGGCATCAGCGTGTCCGATGCCTCGATCCGCAAGACCATCGAATCGATCCCGACCTTCCAGGTCAACGGCAAGTTCGACCTGACGACTTACCAGCGCACGCTGGCGACGCTGAATCCCCCGACTTCGCCGGAAGTGTTCGAAACCCAGATCCGCGACGGACTGCGTCGCGAAGCGCTGGCCGGACGCATCGCCCTCAGCGATTTCGTGACGCCGGCCGAGACCGCCCGCCTGGTGAATACCCTGACCGAGCAGCGTGAAGTCCAGTCCGTGGGCGTGCCCGCGGTTGCCGATACCACGCCGATCAGCGACGCCGAAGCGAAGGCCTGGTATTCCGCCCATGGCGCGCAATACATGCAGCCGATGACGGCGACGTTCGAAATCGCCGACGGCGATCCGGCCAAGATGGCGCCGGCGGCGATCGACGAAGCGCAGCTGCGCAAGCAGTACGACGCCGACAAGGCCAAGTACGTCGCCGCCGACCAGCGCCTGGCCTCGCACATCCTGGTCGCGGTGGCGAAGGACGCCAAGCCGGAAGCGGTAGCCGCGGCCAAGGCCAAGGCGGAACAACTCGCCGAACAGGCCAAGGCGCCGGGCGCGGATTTCGCCGCGCTGGCCAAGGCCAATTCCGACGACGTCGGTTCGAAGAACAAGGGTGGCGACCTCGGTTGGGTCGCGCACGACGGCGGCATGGTCAAGCCGTTCGAGGACGCGTTGTTCGCCTTGAAGAAGGGCGACATCAGCGCACCGGTCCGTTCCGACTTCGGCTTCCACGTCATCCAGTTGCGCGACGTCAAGGAAGGCAAGGTCGTCACCTTCGAGGAAGCGCGTCCCGAAATCGAGAAGGCGTTGGCCAAGACGGCGAACGACAAGGCGGTCAATGCCGCCATGGGCGTACTGGCCGACGAGGCCTACAAGAACCCGGCGAGTTTCGCCGCGACCGCTGCCGCGCAGAAGCTGCCGTTCGAGAAGATCGGACCGGTGGCACCCGCGAATGCGCAGGGTGTGCTCGCCGAAGCCGCGGTGCGTCGCGTTGCCTTCTCCGACCATCTGCTCAAGGACAAAGGCGTCAGCGATCCGATCACGATTGCTCCCGGTCATTCGGTGATGGTGCACGTGCTCGATTACACGCCGGCACGCCAACGCCCGATGGCCGAGGTCAACGATCAGGTGATCGCCGACATCCACGCCGATCGCGCCAGCAAGGCCGCCGCCGCGCGCGCCGATGCGATCATCAAGGCGATCGCGGGCGGCCAGACGATCGCGCAGGTGGCTGCGGCGCAATCGCTGTCCGCGCAGCCGGCGCTGACCCTGTCGCGCGGCAACACCCCGACGCCGGTCGTCAACAAGGCGATCTTCTCCGCGGCGCGTCCGGCGTCCGGCAAGCAGAGCGCAGGCAAGGTGCAATTGCCGGATGGCAACTGGCTGGTGTTCGCGGTCGTCTCGGTCAAGGCCGGCGATCCCGCGGCATTCCCGCCGGAAATGCGCTTGAACCTGATGCAGCAGATCGCGCAGGCCAACGGCCAGGCGTCGGCGGATGGCTACATCAAGGCGATCCGCAAGCTGTTCAAGGTCACCGTGGCGGAAGACCGGCTGTAAGCAAGCAGGTCGAATTTACGCTACGAAAAAGCCCGGCATTCGCCGGGCTTTTTTCATTTCACGAGAACGTTGCGGAACGCTTATTCGATTCCGCTCATGCCCATGATGTTGTAGCCGGAATCGACATAGGTCACTTCGCCGGTGATGCCCTTGGCGAGGTCCGAGCACAGGAAGGCGGCGGTGTTGCCGACGTCCTCGATGGTCACCGTGCGGCGCAGCGGCGCAACCGCTTCGAACTGGGTGAGCATCTTGCGGAAGTTGGCGACGCCGGAAGCGGCCAGCGTGCGGATCGGGCCCGCCGAGATCGCGTTGACGCGGGTGCCTTCCGGACCGACGCTCATCGCCATGTAACGCACCGTGGCTTCCAGGCTGGCCTTGGCCACGCCCATGGTGTTGTAGTTGGCGAGCGCGCGTTCCGCGCCGAGATAGCTCAGGGTGAGGATGGCGCCGTTGCGGCCCTTCATCAGCGGGCGCGCGGCCTTGCCCAGCGCAGCCAGCGAGTAGGCGCTGATGTCGTGGGCGATGTGGTAGTTCTCGCGGGTGATGCCGTCGAGGAAGTCGCCCTCGATCGCTTCGCGCGGCGCGAAGGCGATGCAATGCACGAGGATGTCGAGACCGTCCCAGTGCTGGCCCAGCTGCGCGAAGCACTCGTTGATCTGGCCGTCGTCGGCGACGTCCAGCGGCAGCACCAGCTTGGCGCCGTATTCCGCGGCGGCGTCTTCCACGCGGGATTTCAGCTTTTCGTTCTGGTAGGTGAGGACGAGCTCGGCGCCCTCGCGATGCATGGCCTCGGCGATGCCGGTGGCGATGGAACGCTGGCTGGCGATGCCGGTGATGAGTGCGCGTTTGCCCTGCAGGAACCCCATGGATGACACCTGTGTCGCTTGGAAAGCAGACAGTTTGCCCGCCACGACGCCTGTCGTCACCCTTCGTGGGCGTAGCGTCAGCCTTTCGCCCGCAGCATGCCGGGCAGTTTCAGCCGCGGCAGCTGGCGTTGCAGCGGGGCCTTCCAGTGCTCGCTGTCGCCGTGATCGAGAATGTCGCAGGAGATAGCGTGGATTTTGTCCGGGTAAATCCGGGTAATGAAGGACAGGCCGGCGCCGCCGCGGCGCTGGGCCATGCGCATGCGGCCGTCGCCGGCGTTGTAGGCCATCACCGTGGTCCGCCAGCTGCCCCCGAACTGGCGATGCAAGGTCTTGAGGTAGGTCACGGCGGCGCGGGTGGAGGCTTCCAGCGACATGCGGTCGTCGCGACCGCCGCCGACCTTGAGGCCGTGCAGGCGCGCGGTCTGGGCGGTGAGCTGCCACAGGCCGGCCGGGCCTTCGCTGCTGCGCTGGTCCGGTTCGTAGTGGCTTTCGACGAACGGGATGATCGCGTATTCGCTGGGCAGGCCGGCTTCGGTCATGCGCGTCAGCACGTAGTCGAAGCGCGCCAACGCAGGATCGCGCGGATCGATGAGGCGACGCACGAACGGCGCGTAGTGGCGGCGCCATGTCGCGGAGGCGTCATCGCAGTCCGGCGAGGCGAGGTGTGCCTCGAATTGCGCGAGCACGGTCGCACCGGTGGTGGTGTCGTCGTCCGCGGCCAATGCACAGGGCGTGATGACGAGCATCAGGGCGAGGCAGGGACCGCGGCACGCGCGCATCATCGGAAGCCATCCTTCCAGCTGCGCAGTGCGGCGAAGGCTTCGATACGGTCATTGGGTTCATGCCCCAAATGCTGCGTCAGCGATTGCAGGATTTCCGCTGACTCGACCCGCAGGAACGGATTGCAGGCGCGTTCGGATGCGATGGTGGATGGCAATGTCGGCGCATTGCCCGCGCGTCGCTGCGCGACTTCGCTGGCGCGTTCCGTGAGCGCGGCATTGCCGGGCTCGACCGCGAGCGCGAAGCGTGCATTCGCGGCGGTGTATTCGTGGGTGCAGCATAGCAGGGTCTCGCCGGGCAGGGTGGCAAGACGATCGAGCGAAGTCAGCATCTGTGCCGGCGTGCCTTCGAACAGACGACCGCATCCGAGGCTGAACATCGAATCGCCGCAGAACACCAATTCTGCGCCGTGATACGCGATCTGCGTCTGGGTGTGCCCGGGGACCGCGATCACCTCGAAACGCCACGGCCCGATGTTCACCACGTCGCCATCGGACACGCGTCGTGTCGCGATCGGAATGCGCGGATCATCCGGCGCGAAGATCGGAACCTCGGGCCAGCGCGCATGCAGTTCCGGCAGTCCGTCGATGTGGTCCCAATGGTGGTGGGTGATGAGGATCGCACTCGGCGGCGTCGCCCCCAAACGCGCGATCACCGGCCCGGCATCGCCGGGATCGACAACAAGCGTTGCTGGCCCGTCCCGGAGGAGCCAGATGTAGTTGTCCTCGTACGCGGGAATGGGATCGGGTCGTGCCATCGATTGAGACGGTGGGCCGTACACTAGGCACCATGCCGAGCCTGCTGCCTATCCGTCAACCCGACCTGCCTGCGCGCGACTGGTTCGGAGCCGCCCACGGGCGCGTGGTGCTGGCCTGTGAACAGCCGCTGCTGGCGCGTGCGGGAGAAGAGCGCCCGGGCCTGCCTTGGGTCTGCATTTCCCCCGTGGAACGCCCTGCCGGCCTGGAAGATCGCCATCTGCTCTGGCTGCGGGTGGACGGTGCCGACGCCCTGGTGGGCGATGTCGGCTGCGCGGTCGATCGTTGGCCGCTGGCGAGCGAATCGGTCGGCACGATTGTCTTGCAGCACACCGGGGATTGCGGCTTGGTCTGGGAAGACGCACTGGTCGAGGCTGGGCGCGTGCTGGTGCCGGGCGGGCGGCTGTGGCTGTTCAGCCTCAATCCGCTGTCGCCGTATCGACGCTATTGGTGGCGTCAGGGTGTCACCGATGCCGAACCGTTCACCTGGCGCCGACGCCTGCGTCGCCACGGCTTCGAGCCCGAGGCGGTCGCCGAAGGCATCGGCCCGGCGTGGAATGCGCAGCGGATTTCAGCGGTGCAAACCGGTGCGGGTGCGCGGGCGGCGTATCGCCTGTGCGCGGAAAAGCGTTCGCTTCCCCTCACGATCAAACGCGCGCGTGCGCCCAGTCCGGCCCTGACCCCGGCATGAGTTCGGGCAAGAAGCGGATCGAGGCGCATACCGATGGCGCCTGCCTTGGCAATCCTGGTCCCGGTGGCTGGGCGGCGTTGCTGCGTTATGGCGCGCACGAACGCGAACTCCACGGCGGCGAAGCGCAGACCACCAACAACCGCATGGAATTGATGGCGGCGATCCGTGCGCTGGAAGCGTTGACGGAGCCGTGCGAGGTCGCGTTGCATACCGATTCGCGCTACGTGCAGCAGGGCATTTCCGAATGGCTGGTGGGCTGGCGTCGACGCGGCTGGAAAACCGCGGGCGGCGATCCGGTGAAGAACCAGGATCTGTGGCAGCGACTGGACGAGGCGCGTACGCGGCACCAGGTGGAATGGAAGTGGGTGAAGGGCCACGCCGGCGATCCCGACAACGAACGCGTCGACATGCTGGCGCGCGAGGAAGCAATCAAGATGAAGGAGATGGCGTAGGGCCTGTTGGCGTTATCGGGACGCGCCATGCCGAGCCAATACGCATGCTGTGCAAGGAAGAATGAGTGAGTTTATGTCGATAAATGATCGAATGATGACGCCGCACGGCGTGCGTATTGGCTCGGCCCTTCGGGTTGCCGTGTCCGGCCGCCATGCGGCCGTGCGCGGCTTGAACAGGCGGCCAGCCTGTCGCGGCGCCGCGCACGGCCACACGACAACCGGACACGGCAACATGGCGTGCCCCGATAACGTCAGCAGGCCCTAGATGCGCCAGGTCGTGCTCGATACCGAAACCACCGGTCTGGAATGGAAGATCGGCAATCGCGTGGTGGAAATCGGCTGCGTGGAATTGCTGGAACGGCGCCCGAGCGGCAAGACCTTCCACGTCTACATCAATCCGCAGCGCGAGTTCGAACAGGGCGCGCAGGAAGTCACCGGGCTGACGCTCGACTTTCTCGCCGACAAGCCGCTGTTCGCCGACATCATCGACGAGTTCATCGCCTTCATCGACGGCGCCGAACTGGTGATCCACAACGCCGCGTTCGATGTCGGCTTCCTCAACCACGAACTGTCGCTGGCGGGCGACCGCTACGGCAGGATCGATGATCATGCCGGCGTCCTCGACACGCTGGCGCTGGCGCGGCAGAAATATCCCGGCCAGCGCAATTCGCTGGATGCGCTGTGTCGCCGCCTGGGTGTGGACAATTCGCATCGCCAGTTGCATGGCGCCTTGCTCGACGCCCAGCTGCTGGCCGAAGCCTACCTGGCGATGACCTCGGGACAGGGCGAGATCGGCTTCGATGCCGGGAGCGAAGGCGCGTCCGAAGTCGTGGTGCCTTCGTGGATGCCGAGTGGCGATGCCGGCGAGCGTCCGCGCGTCATGGTCTCCGCAGCCGACATCGATGCGCACGCCGCGCGCATGGCAGCGATCGCGAAGAAGGCAAAGGACGGCCGGGTGTTGTGGCCGCAATGATCAGTTGTTGCGGATCAACACCGCGGTAATGTTGTCGGAGCCGCCGCCATCGAGCGCCGCGGCCACCAGCGTATCGACGGTTTCCTGGGCGCTGCAGCCGCTGTTGGCGAGGATGCGCGCGATTGCCGGATCGTCGACGTGCTCGGTGAGGCCATCGCTGCACAGCAGCAGCTGCGCTTCCTTGGCGAAGTCGCCGCTGATGCGCTCGATGTTGAGCTGGCCTGGATCGGTGACGCCCAGCGCCTGGGTCACCATCTTGCGCTGCGGGTGCGCGCGCGCCTCGTCGCGGGTCAGGATGCCCTGGACGACCAGTTCCTCGACGTGGCTATGGTCCTGGGTGAGCTGCAGCAGTCCTTGTCCCGGACGCCACAGGTAGGCGCGACTGTCACCAACCCACGCCACCTCGAAGCGATCGCCACGGACGAGCGCAGCCACCACCGTCGTGCCCATCGGCAGCGCTTCGGAGCGGCGGCGCGACGCGCGCACGATGTCCTCGCCGGCGATGCGCACCGCCTGCGCCAGTGGCGTGCCGTCGCGGACCTCGCGTACCACTGCCTCGCGTGCAAGCGCGCTGGCGATCTCGCCGAAGTCGTGTCCGCCGATGCCATCGGCCACCAGCCACAGGCCCAGCGTTCCTTCGCCGTGGTAGGTGTCCTCGTTGAGACTGCGCCGAAGCCCGGGGTGGGTCAGATGGCCGAATTCATACATCACCGAATGATCGCGGCTGATGGCGATGATTACAACCGAACAAAAACAAAACGCCCCACGAGGGGGCGTTTTGCATGTACTGGCGGAGGGGGGGGGATTCGAACCCCCGAGGCGCTATAAACGCCTGCCTGATTTCGAGTCAGGTACATTCAACCGCTCTGCCACCCCTCCGGATTGGGTGCAGCGAGCCGGGTATGATACGGCTCCACCGCACATGCGGCAACCCGCGCCGGAGCCAATGATGTCCGAACTGCTCGTCCCCGTGTCCTATGGCGAATTGCTGGACAAGATCGCGATTCTGCAGATCAAGTCCGAGCGCATGAGCGATCCGGCCAAGCTTGCCAATGTCCGCAACGAGCTGACGGCGGCTGAGCGTACCTGGGCGGCACATCCGGCCTCGGCGCAGGACATCAGCGACCTGCGCGCGCGCCTGAAGGCGGTGAACGAGCGCCTGTGGGTGATCGAGGACGACATCCGCCTGAAGGAGAAGGCCCAGGCCTTCGACGCCGAATTCGTCAAGCTGGCGCGCAGCGTGTATTTCGAGAACGACGAGCGCGCCAAGATCAAGAAGGACATCAACCTCGCGCTGGGCTCGACCTACGTCGAGGAGAAGTCGTACCAGGATTACGGCAGCGGTTCGGGGGCTTAACCGAAGTCGCTGCGGTAACGCTCGAACGCCGCGATCGCATCGTCCACGGTGACGAGATCCATCACGCCCTCGTGTTCGATCTTGGTGCCCCATTTCAGTTCCGAAGCGGGCTTGCCGAGGTATTTGCGCGCGGCATCGTCGTAGCGATCAACGCAGTAGCGGCGATCGGAATACGGCCCGCTGCGCGCGGGATTGCTGGCGGCGTGCAGGCCCAGCACCTTGGTGCCCATCGCATTGCCGATGTGCATTGGGCCGGAGTCGGGCGTCACCAGCAGATCGGCGCGCGCGAGCAGGGCGGGCAGCTGTTTCAGCGTGTCCTTGCCGATCAGGTCGAGAGCGGGATGCTTCATCGCCGCCAAAACCGCATCGCCGGTTGATCGTTCGAAGTCGCTACGGCCACCACACAACACTACCTTCCAACCGCGCTCAATTGCATGATCAGCCACTGCGGCATAGCGATCGGCACGCCAGGTGCGCAGTGAGTGCTGCGGGCTGGTGCAGGGCGAGATCATCAACGTGCGGCGGCCGTCGGCGTCCCATTGCGCGCGCGCCCATGCGTGCGCGTCCTGCGGGACGGGAAGATCCCACACCACTTCGGTTTGTTCGAGTCCCAGCGGTTCGCAGAAACTGCCGATCGCGTCGAGCACATGGATGCCGGGCCGGTCTTCGATGCGTGCGTTGATGAAGAGTCCGTGCAAGTCTTTGGAACGCGAGCGGTCGTAACCGACGCGCAGCCGTGCCGGAACGAAGGCCGAAAGCAGGTTGGCCCGCGCGGCGACCTGCATCTGCAGGAGTGCGTCGAAACGTTGCGGATGTGCTGCGCGCAGCGAACGTCCGAGTGTGCGCATGCCCTTGAAGCCGCTGGACTTGTCGTATTCGACGAAATCGACGCCTTCCAGCCCGGCGAGCAATCTGTGTTCGCCCTTGCCGATGATCCAGGTCAACGCGACTTCCGGCCACGCCTTGCGCAAGCTGCGTACCAGCGGCACGACATGGGTGACGTCGCCGAGCGCGGACAGGCGCAGCAGGCAGATGTGGCGGGGCGGCGATGAGGGACGCACGACGTTGCTAGACTCGCGGCATGACGATGGCGCATCAAACTACCATGGCTGCAGGCAACACCCCGGCGATGCTGGGCACGGTCGGCATGTCCGCGCCGCAGGCATGGTGGTTCGATCCTGCATCGGTCGAATTAGCAGCGCAGCCGGTGCAATCCGGCGGTCGCGGCAGCGCGTGGTTCGTCCATGGTCCATTCGGCGACGGCGTGCTGCGCCATTACCGTCGCGGCGGCGCGATGGCGAGATTGAGCCAGGATCGTTACCTGTGGGGCGGCGAAGATCGCGTGCGCAGCATCGCTGAGTTGCATCTGCTGGAAGCATTGCAGGTGCGTGGATTGCCGGTGCCGGCACCGATCGCGGCGGCATGGTGGCGCGATGGCGCGACCTATCGCGCGGCGATCATCATCGCGAAGATCCCCGAGGCGCACACCATGGCGTCGGAACTTTCTTCCGGAGCGGACAACGAAAGCGGCTGGCACGATGCCGGCGCGATGATCGCGCGCTTCCACGACGCAGGCCTCGAGCACGGTGACCTCAACGCCCACAACATCCTGTTCGATGCGGCCGGGAAATCGTGGCTGATCGATTTCGACAAGAGCCACTTGCATGCGAGGCTGGATCGTCGGCGCGCGCAGGCCAATCTGTTGCGGCTGGAGCGTTCGATCCGCAAGGTCGGTGCAGGGCAATCACCGCAATACCAGCAACGCGTGATCGGCGCGCTGCATGCCGGCTATCGTGCGCAAGGGGAATGGAAATGAAGTGGTCGCTGCGTTTCCATGGTGTCGGCAATGCATCGGCGGCGGGTCGACTCGGTTCGGCGATGGCGACGATCGAGCGCGATGGCCGGCCATGGCTGACCATCGACTGCGGTACCGAAGGACTCGATCACTATCTCGATACCTACGGCGAATATCCGAAGGCGCTGTATATCACCCATACCCATCTCGACCACGTCGGCGGTTTTGAGCGGCTGTTCGTCGGCGCGTGGTTCGATGAAGCGCTGCGCGGCGGCGTGCGCGTGTATTGCCCGGCCAGCGTGGTGCCGTTGCTGCACCAGCGCGTCGGCGATTACCCCAACGTGCTGGCCGAAGGCGGCGTGAATTTCTGGGAAGCCTTCCAGCTGGTTCCCGTCGGTGACCGTTTCTGGCACGAAGGCCAGCATCTGGAAACATTCGCGGTGCGCCATCACTGGCCGAAATCGGCCTATGGCTTGCGCCTGCCCGGCAGCGTGGTGTGGACCGGCGACACCCGGCCGATCCCGGAAGTGCTGCGCGTGGTCGCGGATGCCGGCGAAGTGATCGCCCACGATTGCGGGCTGCACGGCAATCCATCGCATACCGGCTTCGATGATTTCCTGCGCGAATACGATGCGGAAACGCGTGCGCGCTGCATCCTCTACCACTATGGCTCGCCGCAGGAAGCGCAGGTCATGCGCGAACAAGGCGCACGCGTCGCGGAACCCGGAGAAGTGATCGCGCTGCCGGCGCCGCGGCTGATCGAACGCGCCTGATCAAATCCGAGAAAGGGTGACGGCCCCGCCAACGATCCTCGGCGCACGCGTCATTCAATACCGTTGCTGCCTTCCGGCCCTGGCGGGGTTTTCGAACTAGCGTCGCGAGGGGCCGACGGGGCCGCCATAGAGGCTTGCGCCAAGCGGAAAGCGATTCCGCGGCGCGCAGTCTAACAGATGATCAGGTCCAGCCGAATCCCTCGGCGATGCGGAACAAGGCCCACGACATCGCGCCTGCGGCGGGAATGGTGAGGATCCATGCCCAGACGATGCGTTCGATCACCGTCAATCGCAGTGCGCGCGGGTTCTTGCCGAAGCCGACGCCCATGATCGCGGTGGAGATGCTGTGCGTGGTCGACACCGGCATGCCGAAATGCGCGGCGGTAAGCAGGATGGTGGCGGACGCGGTTTCCGCGGCGAAGCCGTCGATCGGCTGCAGTTTCACCATCTTGTGGCCAAGCGTCTTGATGATGCGCCAGCCGCCGGTCGCGGTGCCGACCGCCATCACCAGTGCGCAGGTCGCGATGATCCAGGTGTCGATATGCGAATTGTCGCCGCTGGACGGATGCAGGAACGACAGCCACGCCGGCAGTCCGTCGAGCGTGCCGGCCGCCTGCGCGCCGAACAGCGCCAGCGCGATGATGCCCATGGTTTTTTGCGCATCGTTGCTGCCGTGGGCGAAACCCATGTAGGCGGCGGAGACGACTTGCGCTTTGCCGAAAAAGGCATTGACCCAGCGCGGGCGGGCGATGCGCGCGAGTGGGCCGCCGGCGCGATGGAGGCCGGCAATGATGGCGTAGAGCAGGGCGAGGATCAGCACGCCCAGCGTGAAGCCGGCGATCGGCGACGACACCATCGGCACCAGCACCTTCCACAGGATGCCCTTGTTGGTGGTCCAGCCGCCGTCGCCTGGGTGCGACCAGATCAGCGCGTGCCAGTTGCCGTGCGAGGAGGCGAGCACCGCGCCGCAGAGTCCGCCGATCAGCGTGTGCGACGACGACGACGGCAGGCCCAGCCACCAGGTGATCAGGTTCCAGCTGATGCCGCCGAGCAGCGCGCACAGGATCACCTGCGAGGTGACTTGCGCGACATGAGTGTCGATCAGGCCGGACGAGATGGTCTTGGCGACCGCGGTGCCGAAGAACGCACCGACCAGGTTCATCGCCGCGGCCAGCATCACCGCCTTGCCGGGCGTCAGCACCTTGGTCGCGACCACGGTCGCGATCGAATTGGCGGTGTCGTGGAAGCCGTTGATGAACTCGAACACCAGCGCGGCGACGATCACCAGCAACAGAAGAGCCAGCATGGCGGCGGTCTCAGGAGTTCTTCAGCACGATCTGGTAGGCGACCACGCCGGCTTCGCGGCAGCGGTCGATCGCCTTCTCGAGGATCTCGAAGAATTCCTTGAGCAGGAACATTTCGCCGGCATCGAGGCGGCCGGAATAGATGTCGCGGTGGAGTTCGAGGATCAGGCGGTCGGCTTCGGCCTCGAGGACGCGCAGGCGCTCGTTGAGCTTGCTCATCTCCTCGAGGTTCATGTGGTGCAGTCCTTGCACCATTTGCACGACGACGCCGGCGGCCTGTTCCAGCATGGCCGCGCGCGGCGCGAAATCGATGCCGCCGAGGCGGTGGCTGGCCAGCGCGTAACGGTCGGCGAAGCGCTCGACCTGTTTCGGGATCTTGTACAGCGCCGAGCCCAGCGACTCGATGTCCTCGCGTTCGATCGGGGTGATGAAGCTGTCGACCAGCGCGTGGTTGATCTTGTCGGAGGCGACGCGCTCGCGCTGGCGGGCCAGTTTGAAGGCATCCAGCGCGGGGTTGTGGGCCGGATCCTTCAGCATCTGGTAGAGCGCCTTGGTGCTTTCATGCGCGGCGTCCGCCGCCTCGTCCAGCAAATCGAAGAACTGCTTGCCGGAACCAAAGATCGTCTGCAGTGAAAACATGGGGCGTGCGCCTCGCTGGCCGGAACGGCGAAAGTTGCAATTTTGCTACAAAAAAGCCCCGGCTGGCCGGGGCTCTCGTGCAATCTGGCGGAGAGAGGGGGATTCGAACCCCCGAAGCGCGGTTTAGACGCTTACACACTTTCCAGGCGTGCTCCTTCAACCACTCGGACACCTCTCCGTGCTAGCCCGCCATTGTACCTGCAGGGGACAGGCCAGGCAAAACGCGGATGGGGGGCGTCACGGTTCCGGGCGCGGCTCGTGGCAAAATCACCCGATGAGCTATCTCGTCCTTGCGCGCAAATGGCGCCCCAAGCGGTTCTCGGAGCTGGTGGGGCAGGAACACGTGGTGCGCGCGCTCACCAATGCCCTGGATACCGGCCGGGTCCACCACGCCTTCCTGTTCACCGGGACCCGCGGGGTCGGCAAGACCACGATCGCGCGCATCTTCGCCAAGTCGCTGAATTGCGAGCAGGGCAGCTCGGCCGAACCCTGTGGTGAATGCGCGACTTGCCGCGACATCGACGCCGGCCGCTACATCGACCTGCTGGAAATCGACGCCGCCTCGAACACCGGCGTCGATGACGTCCGCGAGTTGATCGACAACGCCCAATACATGCCGTCGCGCGGTCGGGTGAAGGTCTACCTGATCGACGCAGTGCACATGCTCTCGAAGTCGGCCTTCAACGCCTTGTTGAAGACGCTGGAAGAGCCGCCGGGCCACGTGAAGTTCCTGCTCGCGACCACTGATCCTCAAAAGCTGCCGGTCACGGTGCTGTCGCGCTGCCTGCAGTTCAACCTCAAGCGCCTCGACCTGCAGCAGATCGACGGCCAGATGCGCAAGATCCTCGCGGCGGAAGAGATCGCGTTCGAGGACGGCGCGATCCGCCAGTTGAGCAAGGCCGCCGACGGCAGCCTGCGCGATGGCCTGTCGTTGCTTGATCAGGCGATCGCCTATACCGGCAGCCAGCTGGGCGATGCCGCGGTCGCCACCATGCTCGGCAGCGTCGATCGCGCCCGCATCGGTGCGCTGCTGGATGCCCTGGCCGCGAACGACGGTGACCGGGTGATGGCGGAAACCGCCGCGCTGGCCGAATTCTCGCCGGACTGGTCGCATGTGCTGGACGCGTTGGCCGATGCCTTGCATCGCGTGCAGGTGCGCCAGCTGGTGCCGAAGGCGGAAGTCGCCGCCGATGGCGTCGATGTCGAGGCGCTGGCGACCGCGACGCGGCCCGAACTCGTGCAGCTGTGGTACCAGATGGCATTGAACGGACGCCGCGATCTCGCCTATGCGCCGAGTCCGCGCGCCGGCTTCGAGATGACGCTGTTGCGGATGCTGGCGTTCCGTCCTGGACAGGCTGTGCAAGCGTCAACACCGATGGCAAGCCCGCCGAATGCAGCGGCGCCTGCCGCAGCTTCGCCCGCCGCATCGCCGCGTAGTGGATCGCCCACGGGTGCGGAGGCGGCACGCGCGGCTTTGCGCGAATCGATGACGAATCCGCCACCACCCCTACGCACTCCGACGCCGGCTCCGGTGCGGGAAGCGGCGCCTCCACCGCCGCAACGCACGGCCAGCATCGAACCGGCACCGCCCGCGGATGTGGCGGCGCCTTCGGGGCAGGTGGCGATGCAGCCGCAGGATTGGCCGGATTTCGTCGCATCCGCAGCATTGCGCGGCGCAGTGCGCGAAATGGCTGCCCACGCCGTGTTGTTGCGCCACCAGGGCGAGCAGATCGTGCTCGGACTGTCCCCGGACCAGGATCATTTCAATCGCCCGCAGATGCTGAACCAGTTGGCCGAGCAGCTTGCAGGCAAGCTCGGTTACGCGCCGCGCCTGCAGATCGAGATCGTGCAGGGCAGTGCGCCGGCCGATTCGCTGCACCAGCGCAATTCGCGTGAACGCGATGCGCGCCAGCAGGCCGCCGAAGACGCCTTCATGGGCGATCCCGACGTGCAGAAACTGGTGGCGCGTGGCGCCCGCGTGGTGCCCGATTCCATTCGACCTTTTGATGACCAGGAGTGAACCATGCGCGGCAATCTTGCCCAATTGATGCAACAAGCCCAGAAGATGCAGGAGGGCATGCAGCGTGCGCAGGATGAGCTGGCCACGATCGAAGTGGTCGGCAACGCCGGCGGCGGCATGGTCAGCGTGACGATGACCGGCAAGATGGAGTGCCGCAAGGTGCGCATCGATGCTTCGGCGCTGGCCGACCACGAAATGGCGGAAGACCTGATCGCTGCGGCGATCAACGATGCGGTGAACAAGGCGAATGAAGTCGCGCGCGAGAAGATGAGCGCCGCGGCGACCGGCCTGCCGCTGCCTCCGGGCATGAGCCTGCCGGGCTTCGGTTGATTCGGTCGATTGATCCTTGAGTAGCGGATTGCTCGAACAGTTGATCGACGCGCTGCGGATCCTGCCCGGCGTGGGCCAGAAGAGCGCGCAACGCATGGCCTACCACGTGCTGGAACGCGACCGCGAAGGCGGCACGCGTCTGGCCGAGGCGCTGGCAGCGGCGGTGGAACGCATCGGCCATTGCAAGCGTTGTCGTGATTTCAGCGAAACCGAACTGTGCGCAACCTGCGCCAGCGCATCGCGCGATGCGCAGCAGCTGTGCGCGATCGAATCGCCGGCGGATCGCCTCGCGATCGAACAGGCGACCGGCTATCGCGGCCTGTATTTCGTGTTGCAGGGACGCCTGAGTCCGCTCGACGGCATCGGTCCGCGCGAACTCGGGCTCGACCAGCTTGCGGATCGGCTCGGCGAAGGCGAGGTGCAGGAACTGATCATCGCCACCAATCCGACGGTCGAAGGCGACGCCACCGCGCACTATCTCGCTCAGATCGCCCGCAAGCATGGCGTGCGGCCCAGCCGGCTCGCGCATGGCTTGCCGCTGGGCGGCGAGCTGGAATACGTTGATCGCGGCACTTTGGCGCATGCCTTCGGCAGCCGCGCGGAAATCCAGGAGTAACGACGATGTCGGACACCATCTTCCACAAGATCATGCAGCGGCAGATTCCCGCCGACATCGTCTACGAGGACGACGACATGATCGCGTTCCGCGACATCGCGCCGCAGGCGCCGGTGCATGTGTTGTTCGTGCCCAAGCGCGATTTCGCCACGTTGAACGACGTGCCGGCCGATGCCGCGGACGTCATCGGCAAGCTGGCCGTTGCCGCAGCGTCGTATGCGAAGCGCGAGGGCTTCGACACGTCGGGCTACCGGATCGTGATGAACTGCAACGGCGACGCCGGGCAGACGGTGTTCCAGATCCACCTGCACCTGCTCGCGGGCGCGCCGTTGGGGCATTTCGGCACGCCGGGACGCTGATTCAAGTCCGGTGCGAGCGCAGCGCGCGGATCAGCGCCTTGCGTTCTCTGCCATCATCCGTTGCATAACGCAGCGCATTGAAGCGATCGATCAGCGCTGACAGTTCCTCTGCAGAGTGCGGGCGAACCGCTCGCACGCGTTCCAGCCAGTCGCGCGCCGTCTCGTGCGGTTCGCGTGCAAGTCCGAGTTTCGCGTAACGACGATCCAGACCGCGCCATGCGCGCAGCAAGGGATCGCGCACCCGTTCGCCCCGCGCCAGCCACCACGCCGCGATTGCCAGAGCGATGCCCGCAGCGATGGCGAACAGTGCGATCAGCGTCGAGGGCGACAGGCGTTCGATGCCGAAGCGTTTCAGCATCGTGGCCTGACGATCGGCGTTGAAGCCGAGTACGAAATCGTTCCAGCCGCGACGCAGGTTGTCGCCGAAATTCCAGATTGGACGCCCGTCGATCAGGCCGCCGAACGTGCGGCCCGGCATGCGGTCGGCGATCGTGTCGTAGACGCGTTCGGGCGCGACTGCCGCGGTGGGGTCGACGCGGGTCCAGCCGCGTCCGGCCAGCCACACTTCGGTCCAGGCGTGGGCGTCGGAATTGCGGACCACCCAATAGTCGCCGACCGGGTTGTGATAACCGCCGGCATAACCGATCACCACGCGCGCGGGAATGCCGGCGCCGCGCATCAGCACCACGAATGCACTGCTGAACTGCTGGCAATAGCCGGTGCGGCCCTGGAACAGGAAGTCGTCGATCCAGTCGCGCCCGGGTTCGGGCACGCTCAGCGAATAGGCGAAGTCCTTGTGGATCATCGCCAATGCGCGTTCGATGATCGCGATGTCGTTGCCGCCGGCTTCGCCGCGCCATTGCCGGCCCAGCGCCAGCGTGCGCGGGTTGCGATCGGGCAGGACGAGGTTGGCGTGGCGCTCCCTGGCGTCGAGCACCGGATCGAAGTTCACGACCGGTGCCGCCTGCAACTGCCAACGCGTGAGACCGCTCAAGGGCGCGATTGCGCGCAGGCTGGCATCGCGGCCCGATTGCGCGCCGTCGGGTTGCGCAGTGGTGAATTCGAGTGTCGCCAGCAAGCGCTGGTCGCTGGGTTCGACGTCCAGCGTGTAGCGCCAACGCACCGGCGCGAGCGTCAGCTTCGGCGTGCCGATGCTCGATGCGGGCGCAGGCGTCCAGGTGCGACCGTCGAAATCGCTCAAGGTCATCGCCCGCCAGTACATCTCCTGCGGACGCGGCGCCGCTCCGTCGAAATGGGCGCGCATCGCCGGAGTGTCGTCGTTCAACGCATCCATCCAGCGATCGGGCGTCATCGATTCGCTCAGGCCGGGCTTGGAGATGGCGCGATCCGGCAATCCCCACAGCGGTGACGCAAGTCGCGGGAACAGCCAGAACGCAGCCAATACCAACGGCAACGCCAGCAACAGCAATTTGCCGGCGGCGCGCAACGAATCGAGCGGCGACCAGTTGACCAGATCGATACCAGAGTCGAGATCGGCGAGCCGCAACAGCGTCGTCAATGCCGCGGCGACCGCGAGGGCGCCGAGGATCAACGACAGCGGTCCCTGGTCGAGCAGGTAGGTGGCGAACGGCGCGAACAGGCCATAGCCGAGCAGGCTGCGGGCATCGCGCACGTTGGCGGTTTCGGTCGGCTTGAGCGCCAGCATCATCGCCAGCAGGGCGCAGCCGGTATCGCGCCCGATCTGCCGGTAGACCGAGAACACCGCGATCGCAAGCGTCAGCGCCAATGCGATCTTCAGCAACGCGGGCAGCCGGCCACGCGTCGACAGCGCCATGCTCAGCAAGGCGACCGCACCGACCGCGACCCCGACCATCGGCTGCAGTTGCAGCAATAGGGGCAACAACAGCAACGCGGTTGTCGCGTACAGCCATCGCCGGGTGGTGGCATCGAGTGCGGCCGCCATGCTCACGACGCGCGCTCCGGCAATCGCGCCAGCGCATCCAGGCAGGCATGGCGATGGTGCGGGCCACGATCCGCGGGCAGTGCCCGGCCGAGCGGTGGCCGCAATCCGTAGCGATGCCCATGGCGCTCGGCGAGTTCGACCCAATGCGCCAATCGCGAGATCGCGTGCTCCCAGGGAAGATGGCGGACATCGTTCCAGTCGAGCAGGATGTCGGCGTCGACACGTTGCTCGTACTCGCGCGTCAGCAGATGCGTCGCGCGCGCCGATGCCTTCCACGCGATCGCGTGTGGCGCGTCGCCGTGGCGATACGCCCGCAGCTGGTGGATGTCGTCACCGGCTGATGCCGGTTTCGCGCGATGGCCGCCTTCGCCGCGATCGGGTAGTGGCGGGCCGTTGGTTTCGGGCGTGGGGTAGACCAGCCACCCCTGTCCCTGCCACAACCAGCTCCAGGCGCAGGCCAGGCCGAGCGGTCGCGTGGTCGCGAGTTCCAGTCGTCCCGCGTCCAGCCAACCGCGCCTTGTCGTTGGAACAGGCAAGGTCGCGAACGTGGTCGCGTGCGGCGCCACCGCGGCGACGGCTTGACCATCGCTGCAGTCCAGTTGCAGGCCGCTGCGCGCGCGGGCATCACTGGCCACAAGGCCGATCTTCACCTGCAGGGTTTCACCGGCATGCACCGGTTCGGCATCGATCGAAGCCACGCACAGTCCCGACAACTGCAGGTGCGTGTACACCAGGCTCGCGAGCCCTGCCGCGAGCAGCAACAGCGACAGCAGCAATGCCGGATTGTTGTTGTAGTTCAGCGCGCCCAGGAACATCACGCCGACCATCGCACCGTAGAACAGGCCGAATTTCGTCGGCAATACGTAGACGCGGCGACGATCGATCGTCATTGGCAACGGATCGACGCGACCGCGTCGACGGATCCAGTTTTCCAGTCGATGCCGGAACGCGGGGCGCCCGGCAGGCGCTGCGTCGTCCATCAGTCGACCGGAACCGCCAACAGCACCGAACGCGCCAGCGCGCGGGCATCGCCGGCGTCAGCATTGGCGACGCGGCGGTGCGCGGCGAGATGCGGGAACAGTGCCTGCACGTCGTCGGGCAGCACATGGCCGCGCCCGAGCAGCAACGCATGCGCGCGTGCGGCGCGCAGCAGCGCGAGGCCCGCACGTGGCGACAATCCGACGCGGACGCCGGGGTGATTACGGCTGCGCGCGATCAGGGCCAGCAGATAATCGACCAGCGCTTCGCTCACGTGCACCTGCTGGACCGCAGCGCGGATCATCAGCAGATCGTCGCGACCAAGCTGCGGCCGCGCCTGCGAGATCAGCAATCGGCGCTCCTCGCCGAGCAGCAGCGCGCGTTCGGCCTCGGCATTGGGATAGCCCATCGAAATGCGCAGCAGGAAGCGATCGAGCTGGGAATCGGGCAGGGGATAAGTGCCGACCAGGTCGACCGGATTCTGCGTGGCGATCACGAAGAAGGGTTCCGACAACGGACGGGTGACGCCATCCAGCGTGACTTGGCGCTCCGCCATCGCTTCCAGCAAGGCGCTCTGCGTCCGCGGCGGCGCGCGATTGATCTCGTCCGCCAGCAGGATGTGGGTGAACACCGGCCCGGGGTGGAATTCGAAACGCGATGCCGGGGCGTCGTAGATCGACACGCCGACGACATCGGCGGGCAACAGGTCGGAGGTGAACTGGATGCGCTGGAAGTCGAGTCCCAGCGTTGCCGCCAGCGCATGCGCCAGGGTGGTCTTGCCGAGGCCGGGCAGGTCCTCGATCAGCAGGTGGCCGTCGGCGAGCAGGGCGACGAAGGCCAGGCGCACCTCCAGCGGCTTGCCAAGGACCAGCCGGTTGACCTGCTGCTGGGCGGCTTCGAGGGCGGCCGCTTGTGCATCGGCAAGCGGTCGGGGCGGGGTGGCGGTGCGCATCGGGGGCTGGCTCCGTTGGGTCGTTGGGTCAGGCGGCGGTTTGCGCATCCAGGCGCTGGCGACCGGCATCGAGGCGGCTGCGCACGGCTTCCAGTTCGGCGATGCGGGCGTTCATGCCGTGCTGCTGCAACCACATCCGCTGGCGCAACAGATCATGGAGGGCATCGCGCAGGGCGGCATCGGCCTGGCTGGCGCTGGCGACGCCATCCAGTTGGCGGCGGACACGGGTCAGCTGCATTTCCAGCGCGTCGGCACTGTCCATCACCTCGCGGAGCAGGCTCCAGCGCTGGTGCTGGCGCCGGCGTTGCGCCACGAAGATGGCGACGGCCAGCGCGATCACCGCCAGGATGGCGATGGGGAAGATGATCGGGTTCAATGGTGACTCTGAGTCCGGTTCCTGAACGGCAGTGTGTCGATAGCCCGGCTCCGGCGCAATCCGCGGGAAGTCACCTCCCGGCGGACCGCGGGCGTGTTTGACAGTCCTCCCGTTCATCCTTAACATTCATCGGCTTATGTCCTCGAAATTGCCCGACCAGGTCGATCCATGGCGCATGGTGTCGGCGCGGCGCGAGTTCGAGGGCAGGCTGGATTTGGCGGAACTGCCACGGCTGGCCGGTCTGCTGATTGATGGTGAAGGCGAAGTCGCCTACCGCATCGCATTCGACCGTGATGCCCTGCAGATTGCCTACGCCTCACTGGAAATCGACACCGCCTTGCCGCTGGAATGCCAGCGCAGTTTCGAACGGTTCGAGCTCCCTGTGCAGGTGAGCCAACGCATCGCGTTCATTCGCGACGAGGCCGAGGAAGCAGCACTGCCGCCGGGCTACGAACCATGGCTGGTCGATGCGAGCGATTCGGTTTCGCCCCGCGACATGATCGAGGACGAATTGATCCTCGCGGTGCCGGCGATACCGGTCAAGCCGGGGACCGAGGTCATGGAGGCCGAGTGGTCGCCCGACGAGGAAGAAGCTGCGTCGGTCAATCCGTTTGCAGCACTGGCAGCGCTCCGGCGCGACCAGAAGGAATAACGTTCAGACGTCCGTTTCGGCGGACACCGATTCACCCAGGAGTTTGTCCCATGGCTGTCCAGAAATCCCGCGTTTCCCCGTCCAAGCGTGGCATGCGCCGCGCGCATGATTCGCTGACGGCGAAGCAGCTGTCCACCGACCCGACCAGCGGCGAGACCCACATCCGCCACCACGTCACTGCCGACGGTTACTACCGCGGCAAGAAGGTGCTGCCGTCCAAGACCAAGGTGGTCGAGGAAGATTGATTCCGCCCCGGCGGAATCCTTCCAGGATGGTCCGCGGATGCGTGATTCAATTGCGAGTGGTTCGTTGATGTAACCTGACGGGACGATGCTGCTTTGCGGCATCGTCCTTGTCGTGCTTGCGGAAATCGTTCCGGAAACCTCCCATCCGGATCCAAGGAGTTCGATCGATGGCTGATGTTGCTTCTTCCCGTGTCTACGCTCGCATCGCCGGCACTGGCAGTGCGCTGCCGAAACAGGTCGTCACCAATGACGACCTGGCCAAGCGCGTCGATACCAGCGACGAATGGATCGCGGCCCGCACCGGCATCCGCCAGCGCCACGTTGCCGGCGAAGGCGAGACCACCGTCAGCCTCGGCGAGGAAGCCGCCCGCAAGGCGATGGCCGCCGCCGGCGTCACCGCCGACGACATCGACCTCATCGTCTTCGGCACCACCACACCCGACCTGATCTTCCCGTCTTCGGCCTGCCTGATGCAGGCGCGCCTGGGGATCGTTGGCTGCCCGGCGTTCGACGTCAACGCGGCCTGCTCGGGCTTCATCTACGCGGTCACGGTCGCCGACAAGTTCGTCCGCAGCGGCGACGCCAAGTGCGCGCTGGTGGTCGGTTCGGAAACCCTGACCCGCATGGTCGACTGGAACGACCGCGGCACCTGCGTGCTGTTCGGCGATGGCGCTGGCGCCGTGGTGCTCAAGCCCGATAGCGAGACCGGCATCCTCAGCACCCACCTGCACGCCGATGGCGCCAAGAAGGAACTGTTGTGGAACCCGGTGGGCGTGTCTGCCGGATTCAAGCCGGAAGAACCCAATGCCGGCGTCAAGGTCCTGATGACCGGCAACGAAGTGTTCAAACACGCGGTCAAGGCCCTCGACGGCCTGGTCGACGAGACGCTGGATGCCAACGGCCTCGATCGCCACGACATCGACTGGCTGATCCCGCACCAGGCCAACCTGCGCATCATCGAAGCGACCGCCAAGCGCCTCGACATGCCGATGGATCGCGTGATCGTTACCGTCGACAAGCATGGCAACACCTCGTCGGGCTCGGTGCCGCTGGCGCTGGATGCCGCCGTGCAATCCGGCAAGGTCCAGCGCGGCCAGCTGTTGCTGCTCGAGGCTTTCGGCGGCGGCTTCACCTGGGGCTCGGTGCTGCTGCGCTACTGAGGGTGAATGGGCGCTGGTTCGCCCATCCAACAATGTAAAAAATATGTGAATCCTGTTGCAGTTGAAGCAGCAGGCGATGGCGCGTGCCTGCCTGTCCTGCGAATCTGCGCGACATGCAGGATTTCATGTCAACCAAATCATTACTTGGGCGTTACGCAGCCGATCCGGGCTCAAGGCCGGGCTGGGCGCGAGCGATGCGTTTCAGTGTCCGCGCACGGTTGCAGGCGCCATTGCACCGTTACTGGTTCGGACTGATCGATCGTCCCCAACTCGCGGTTGCACGCAATGCCGGGACCGGACTGTGCGCGCGCCTCCAGCAGCCCTATGTCAGCGCGCGGTTGACGCAGCTGCAACGCTTCAGCCTGCTGCGCAAGCACTTCGAGCTGTTGAGCCGGTTTCCGGAACCGGTCCGTGACGCGATCTACACGAAGGAAGGGTGGGCCGTCGCGGCGTTTGCCGAAGACGGGATCGAACACACCATCCGCCTGGTCCATCAGCCGGGCACCCAGCGTGAGGGCGACCTCAATCTGGTCTGGGACTGTTCGCTCGGACGCGTCGCGATGGCGACTTTTGCCTTGCTCAATTCCCGGCTGGGAAGCCGCGCCATGGTCATCGGCGGCTTGCAGGGCAGCAACGCCGGCGATGCGCATGCGATGTACCAAGTCCTGACGCGCGCGATGCATGGATTGCGCCCGATGTCGACGCTGGTGCATTTCCTTCAGCTGGCGGCCGGCCAGCTTGGTGTCGGGTTGATGCTGGGCGTCGAAGATGCCGCGCATGCGATCTATCGACCGGGGCAGCGCGACCAGGCCAAGAAAGCCCTGAGCTACGACGCCATCTGGAACGAACACGGCGGCGAGCAGTGGAAGCATGGCCTGTACAAGTTGCCGGTGGAAATGGCGGTGCGCGACCTGGCGACGGTCGCTTCGAAGAAGCGTTCGATGTACCGCAAGCGTTACGCCATGCTCGGGCGCATCGACGCGATGATGGCGGCCTCCCTGGGCTGGGCCAGCCAGTTGCCGAGTCCGCGGGTCGAGGCGGAATGGGCGCCGTCGTCGCAGTCCTGGCTGTTCCGTCCGGGTGATATTGAAATGGCCGACGCCTTCGCCTGATCCGGGATCACCATTCTGGCGCGCATGGTGGGGCCCAACAGCTACCATGTGCGGCCATCCCACGAGACGTCCATCCGTGACTCTTGCCTTCGTGTTCCCCGGCCAGGGCTCGCAGAGCCTCGGCATGCTGGCGGAACTTTCCGAACTGCACCCCGTCATTCGCAGCACCTTCGCCGAAGCGTCCGAAGGCGCCGACGTTGACCTGTGGGCGCTGTCCCAGGGCGGCCCCGAGGAAATGCTCAACCGCACCGAATACACCCAGCCGGCATTGCTGGCCGCCGGCGTCGCGGTGTGGCGCGCATGGCAGGAAAAGGGCGGGGCACAGCCGTCGCTCCTGGCCGGTCACAGCCTGGGCGAATACAGCGCGCTGGTCGCGGCCGGTGCGTTGTCGCTGAAGGACGGCGCGCATCTGGTCCGCATCCGCGGACAGTTGATGCAGGACGCCGCGCCTGCCGGAACCGGCGCGATGGCGGCGGTGATCGGTGCCGATGACGATCTGGTCGCCGAGGTGTGCAAGGCCGCGTCGGAATCGCAGGTCGTGGTGCCGGCCAATTACAACTCGCCGGGGCAGATCGTGATCGGTGGCGATGCCGCGGCGGTCGATCGTGCGCTGGCGTTGCTGGCGGAAAAGGGCGTGCGCAAGGCGGTGAAGCTCGCCGTCAGCGTGCCTTCGCATACGCCGTTGATGCGCGAGGCCGCCAATCGCCTCGCCGAAACCATGCGCGGCCTGCACTGGCAGGCGCCGTCGCTGCCGGTGGTGCAGAACGTCGATGCGTCCGTGCACGACAACGTGGACGCGATCCGCGATGCGTTGGTGCGCCAGTTGTACCAGCCGGTGCGTTGGACCGAATGCGTGCAGGCGCTTGCCGCGAAGGGCGCGACGCGCATCGGCGAATGCGGCCCGGGCAAGGTGCTGGCCGGCCTGGTCAAGCGAATCGACAAATCCCTCGACGCACGCGCGCTCGGCAGCGTGCCCGAATTCGAAACCGCACTGGAAGAATGGAACGCCTGATGAGCAAGCCGCTGGAAAACGAAATCGCACTGGTGACCGGCGCATCGCGCGGCATCGGTGCAGCGATCGCCGATGAACTCGCCGCCCGCGGCGCCATCGTGATCGGAACCGCCACCAGCGAATTGGGCGCCGCCGCGATCGGCGAACGCCTGAAGTCGGTCGGTGGCCACGGTCGCGTGTTGAACGTCACCGAAGAAGGCGCGATCGAAGCGTTGATCGATGGCATCCAGAAGGAATTCGGCAAGCTCGACATCCTCGTCAACAACGCAGGCATCACCCGCGACAACCTGCTGATGCGGATGAAGGACGAGGACTGGCAAGCGATCCTCGACACCAACCTCACCAGCGTCTATCGCTCCAGCAAGGCGGTGATGCGCGGGATGATGAAGGCGCGCAAGGGCCGCATCATCAACATCGCCTCCGTGATCGGCGTCACCGGCAACGCGGGCCAGGCCAATTACGCGGCGGCCAAGGCCGGCATCATCGCCTTCAGCAAGTCGCTGGCGCGCGAGATCGGCAGCCGTGGCATCACCGTGAACGTGGTCGCCCCGGGTTTCATCGCCACCGACATGACGCGCGACCTGCCGGAAGAGGCCAAGGCCGCGATGCTCCAGCAGATCGCGCTGGGCCGGCTTGGCGAACCGGCGGACATTGCCCGTGCGGTGGCTTTCCTGGCGGGGCCGGATGCGGCCTACATCACCGGCGACACCTTGCACGTCAACGGCGGCATGTACATGCCGTGACCCGGGGCGGCGACTCTGGCATATCATCCCCACTCTGGCGGGGTGGTCCCATTCGCCGCCGCACTGCTTGTCAAATCGGCTTTTGCACTACACTACGGCCTGAAAACCGAAACCTCCCTCCCTCTGGAGCAGCAAGAACATGAGCACCATCGAAGAACGCGTCAAGAAAATCGTTGTCGAACAGCTTGGCGTCAAGGAAGAAGATGTCAGCAACAATGCCTCGTTCGTGGACGATCTCGGCGCTGATTCGCTCGATACCGTCGAGCTGGTGATGGCGCTTGAAGAAGAATTCGAGTGCGAGATCCCGGACGAAGAAGCCGAGAAGATCACCACCGTGCAGCAGGCGATCGACTACGTCAAGGCGCACGTCAAGACGGCCTGATCGCGCCAGCAACACACGTCATGGGGCCGCGCATCGCGGCCTCGTGCGTTTGAGCGAACCCGTTTTGTTTTGATCGAACACGATCCCCGGAGTCAAAATGTCCAAGCGTCGCGTCGTCGTCACCGGTCTCGGCATCCTTTCGCCGCTCGGCCTCGATCTTGCGTCCAACTGGGATGCCATCACCCACGGTCGTTCCGGCATCGGCCCGATCACCCATTTCGACGTCGAAGCCTATCCGACGCACTTCGCCGGTGAAGTCCGCGGTTTCGACCCCGCGCAATGGATCACGCCGAAGGACGTCAAGAAGATGGACCCGTTCGTCCATTATGGCGTTGCGGCGGCGGCGATGGCGATTGCCGATTCCGGGCTGGAGATTGTCGGCGAAGCGGCGGAACGCATCGGTGTCGCGATCGGCGCCGGCATCGGCGGCCTGCACGGCATCGAGGAAACCACGCTCAAGCTCGCCAATGGCGGTCCGCGCAAGGTGTCGCCGTTCTACGTGCCGAGCACCATCATCAACATGATTTCCGGCCAGGTCTCGATCATGACCGGGGCCAAGGGGCCGAACATCGCGGCGGTCACCGCCTGCACCACGGCGACCCACAACATCGGGCTGGCGATGCGCATGATCCAGTACGGCGAAGCCGACGCGATGATCTGCGGCGGCGCCGAATACGCCATCACCCCGACCGCGGTCAGCGGTTTCTGCGCCATGAAGGCGCTCTCGACCCGCAACGACGACCCGACGCGTGCGTCGCGCCCGTGGGACAAGGACCGCGACGGTTTCGTGATGGGCGATGGCGCAGGCGTACTGGTGATCGAGGAATACGAGCGTGCGAAGGCGCGCGGCGCGAAGATCTATTGCGAGCTGGTCGGCTTCGGCATGAGCGGCGACGCCTTCCACATGACCGCGCCGAGCGAGAACGGCGACGGCCCGGCGCGCTGCATGCGCGCGGCGATGAAGGATGCGGGGATCAATCCGCAGGACATCGGCTACATCAACGCGCACGGCACCTCGACGCCGGCCGGCGACCTCGGCGAAACGCTGGCGATCAAGTCGGCGCTCGGCGATGCCGCGAAGTCGGTGATGGTGTCCTCGACCAAGTCGATGACCGGCCACCTGCTCGGCGCTGCCGGCGGCGTGGAAGCGGTGTATTCGGCGATGGCGCTGCACGAAGGCGTGATCCCGCCGACCATCAACCTCGACAATCCGTCGGAAGATTGCGACCTCGACTACGTTCCCCACACCGCACGCCAGAAGCAGGTCGAGATCGCGATGTCGAACTCGTTCGGCTTCGGCGGGACCAACGGCACGCTGGTGATGCGTCGCGCCTGATCCGGGGTTACGGGAAGATCGCGCGATGTCGCGCCTGATCCGGCGTCGCCTGCCAGCAAGCGCTGATCTGTTGCGCTTGCACCGGCATGACCCGGCGCGGTATCCGATGTTGCTGGAATCGTCGGCGCACGCGCTGGATGCGTCGGCGCGTCGGCACGCGCACTGGGACATGCTGCTGGCGACGGATGGCGAGGGTTTCGTCCGCACGCATGACGGCGTCTTGCATGACTTGAGTGGCGAGGTGCTGGAAGGCGGATTCCTCGACCGCCTCGAACGCGAGTGGCAGGCACAGCGGCAAGTTTCCGATCCCGTTGATGCCGATCTGCCGTTCCGTGGTGGCTGGGCGGTGTTCTGCGCCTACGAGCTTGCCGAAGAAGTCGAACCAACGTTGCAGATCCCCGCGGCGGAAGGCCATGGACCGCGTGGCGTCGCCTTGCGCTGCCCGGCAGCGATCCTGCACGACCACGCCAGTGGCGAATGCATCGCGATTGCGGAAGCGGGTTGCGAGGAATGGCTCGATCGCATCGAAGCCGATCTGCAGGCGTCGCAGGCTATCGACGAATTGTCCTGGCATCCACCCATTGCGACCGGCGAAGACGAACCACGACGTTTCCTCGATGGCGTGGCCGCGGTGCTCAGGCACCTGCGTGACGGCGATATCTACCAGGCCAATCTCTCGCGCGGCTGGTGGGCACGGTTCGCACGGGCGATCGATCCGGCCGCACTGCACGCGCGTTTGCGCACGGCCAACCCGGCGCCGTTCTCCGGACTGTTCGTGCACGGCGGCTGGGCCGTGGCCAGTTCGTCGCCGGAACGCCTGGCGACGATTCGCGGCGACATCGCCAGCACGCGCCCGATCGCCGGCACGCGTCCGCGCATCGCCGGCGATGACGACGGTGCGCGCATCCGCGAATTGATCGATCATCCCAAGGAGCGTGCCGAACACGTGATGCTGGTCGATCTCGAACGCAACGATCTCGGCCGCGTCTGTGTCGGTGGCACGGTGGAAGTCGATGAACTGATGACGGTCGAGAGCTATGCCCACGTCCATCACATCGTCAGCAATGTGCGCGGCGTGCGCGCGCCCGATGCCAGCCCGGTCGACGTGCTGCGCGCGGTCTTTCCCGGCGGCACGATCACCGGCTGCCCGAAGGTGAGTTGCATGCGCATCATCGCGGCGCAGGAAGGCATCGGGCGTGGTGCCTATACCGGCGCGATGGGCTGGCTCAATCGCGACGGCGACATGGATCTCAACATCCTGATCCGCACCGCCGAGGTCGAAGGCGACGCCCTGCGATTCCGGACCGGCGCAGGCATCGTCTTGCAGTCGATCGCCGACAGGGAGCTCGCGGAGACGCGGGCCAAGGCGCGCGGCCTGCTGCGCGCGCTGGGCGTGGAGGGCTGAATGTGGATGTGGTGCGTATATTCCGCGGCAGCCTGCAAGTCGATTCCATCGACCCGGCCGATCGCGGACTCGCCTATGGCGATGGACTGTTCGAGACCATGCGCGTGCATCGCGGCGATATTCCGTGGCTGGACGCGCATTTGCAGCGTTTGCAGCGCGGTGCGCAACGGCTGGCCATCGATCTCCCTGGCGAAGCATCGTTGCGCGCGGAGATCGCAGCCATGTGCGCGGGCCAGGATTCCGCCGTATTCAAGCTGATGGTCACTCGTGGCGCGGGCGGTCGCGGCTACGCGCCGCCAATGCATTCGGAGCCGACATGGATCCTGTCGCTGCATGATGCGCCGGCCTCGATGCCGGCGATCGACATCGTCTGGTGCCTAACCACGCTCGCCGACCAACCTGCATTGGCGGGCATCAAGCACTGCAATCGCCTCGAGCAGGTGCTGGCGCGTCGCGAGGTGGTCGCGGCGAATGCCGACGAAGGCCTGATGCGCGATGTGTCGGGAAACGTGATCTCGGCGACTTCGGCCAATCTCTTTATCCATGACGGCGATGGCTGGTGCACGCCGAAGATCGATCGATCGGGCGTCGCCGGGATCTGCCGCGATTGGCTGTTGCGCCATGCGCGGGTGCGCGAAACCGTGCTGGATCGCGACGCCGTCGAGCGTTCATCCGCCATATTCCTCTGCAATGCGGTGCGCGGTATCCTGCCGGTGCGCCGCCTCGATGCGCGCGAATGGCCCGCAAGCGAGGACGTTCGCGACCTGCAGCGCCAACTCGCCGAAGCCCATCCGGGCTTGGCCTGACGGACGAATGGAAGACGATGGCGAAGCGCGCGAAGAAAAAACGTGGTTTCAAGGGAGTGCTGCTGATCCTGCTGCTTGCGTTGCTTGCCGCAGGGTGGCTGGCATGGCGGCATTACACGGTCTTCATCGCCCAGCCCATGCACGGACTGCGCGATGGCCAGCAGATCAGCGTCGGCAAGGGCAGTGCGCTGCCGCAGTTGCTGCGCAAATTGCGTGCTGCCGGCGTCGATCGGGGTTTCGACGTCGAATGGCAGTTGCTGGCGCGCCAGCTGGGCGCTGCCGGCAAGTTGCAGGTCGGTGACTACGCGCTCAAGAACGGAATGACGCCGGGCGAGCTGTTGCGCAATATCCGCGACGGCAAGGTGGTGAGCTACCGCTTCACCCTGATCGATGGCTGGAACATCCGTGACCTGCGCAAGGCGTTGGGCAAGGCCGAACCGCTGAAGCACACCATCGATGCGATGAGCGACGCGCAGCTAATGGCGGCGCTTGGCCATCCCGGACAACATCCGGAAGGACGTTTCCTTCCCGAAACCTACCAGTACACGGTTGGCGGCAGCGACATCGACGTGCTGAAGCAGGGATACGCGGCGATGGACAAGGCGCTTGCCGCGGCGTGGTCGTCGCGTGCGCAGGACCTGCCGCTGAAGACCCCGGAGGAAGCGTTGATCATGGCTTCGATCGTCGAGAAGGAAAGCGGTGTCGCCGACGATCGTCCCAAGGTCGCCGGTGTATTCCTGAATCGCCTCACCAAGGGCATGCGGCTGGAGACCGATCCCACCGTGATCTACGGCATGGGCGCGGCCTACGCCGGCAACATCCGCAAGAAAGACTTGCAGACCGATACGCCATACAACACCTATCTGCGCAGCGGATTGCCGCCGACGCCGATTTCGATGCCGGGCAAGGCGGCATTGCAGGCGGCGACGCATCCGGCTGGTGGCGATGCCCTGTATTTCGTCGCCAGTGGCGACGGTAGCGGCAGCAGCCTGTTCGCGTCGACCTACGAACAACACCGGGCCAACGTGCGCGCCTATCTCGCGCGCTATCGCGCTGGGCAGGCTAAGGGACCGCTGACCGGCACATCGACATCAACGGGCGACGCGGATTCCACGGCGACACCTGCACCGGCCGGGGCCGCCAAGCCGTGAGTGCATTGGAAACCGCAGCGCGACTGATCACGCTGGAAGGCGGCGAGGGCGCCGGCAAGTCGACCGTGCTGTCGGCGCTGGCGCAGGCATTGCGCGGACATGGTGGCGAAGTGGTGACCACGCGCGAACCGGGCGGGACGCCGCTCGCAGAACGCATCCGCGAATTGCTGTTGCACCCTGACAACTCCGATCCCCCGAGTGCGGATACCGAATTGCTGTTGATGTTCGCTTCGCGCGCGCAGCATGTCGCCAGCGTGGTGCGACCGGCGCTGGCGCGTGGCGCGTGGGTGCTCAGTGATCGCTTCACTGATGCCAGCCATGCCTACCAGGGCGGTGGACGCGGCGTCGATCGTGAAACGATCGCGATGCTGGAATCGCGTTTCGTCGGGCTGCAACCGGGATTGACGCTGTTGCTCGACGTTCCGGTCGCGGTCGGGCGGGCCCGCGCGCAAGGCCGCGCCGCACCGGACCGCATCGAAGCGGAAGCCGACGGGTTCTTCGAACGCGTGCGCACTGCCTATCGCGATCTCGCGACGGCGCAGCCAGAACGTTTTCGCGTGATCGATGCCAGCCAACCCGCCGAACGTGTTGCCGCCGATGCGGTCGCCGCGCTCGATCGATACCTGCAAGCGTTGTCGCAGGCATGACCGCAGGATTCTCGCCCTGGCAGCAAACGGCTTACGAACGCGCAGTGTCGAGCCTCGATGATGGTCGCCTCGGCCATGCGCTGCTGATCTGCGGTCCCCCGCGGATCGGCAAGCGTGCATTGGTCGATCATCTCGCCCGGCGCGTGTTGTGCCTGACGCCTGCGGCCGATGGCGAACCCTGCGGGCGCTGCCGCAGCTGCACGCTGTTCCCGACCGGCGCGCATCCCGACCTGCGCATCGTCACCCTCGAGATGAACAAGGAAGGCACGCGCCTGCGCAGCGAGATCGTGATCGAGCAGGCGCGCGACGTCGGCGCGTGGTTGGCGTTGACGTCGCAACTCGGCGGCGCGCAGGTGGTGATCGTCGATCCTGCCGACGCGATGAATTCCGCGGCCGCGAACGCGTTGTTGAAGACGTTGGAAGAACCGCTGCCGAATCGCTATCTATGGCTGGTTAGCGCGCAGCCGAATCGCCTGCCGGCGACGATCCGCAGTCGTTGCCAGCGACTGGAATTGACGATTCCGGGCCAGGCGCCTGCGTTGCAATGGCTGCTCGACCAGGGCAAGCCGCGCGCCGAGGCCGAAGCTGCGTTGGCGGCAGCGCAGGGCGATCCCGGGCAGGCGCTGCATTGGCTGGAGAGCGGCGGCATGAGCGTGCGTCGCCAGGTCGATGCCGACCTGCGCGCGATCGCCGATGGCGCGAGCAGTGCGACGGAGATTGCCCAGCGTTGGGCCGCCGATGGTGAAGCGGCGTTGCGCCTGCGCTTCGCTGCCGACCTTGCCCGCGAACGCGCCGCCCGCTTGACCGATCCGGCGGAAACACGCAGGCTGGCGCGGTGGTTCGATCAGGCCAATCGCGTGCGCGACATGTTGCGCACGACGATCCGGGCGGACCTCGCGATCGCCGGGTTGCTGCTGGAATGGCGCACCGGCCAACCCGAACCCAGGACAGGAGCGAGACGCGCATGAGCACACCGCAGGGCGGACGCCAGGCCATCGTGTCGTTGCCGTTGGCCGACAAGGACCAGGTCTACGAGGCCTACATGCCCTTCGTCCGCAATGGTGGCCTGTTCGTGCGCACGACCAAGCGCCACTTCCTCGGCGATCCGGTATTCCTGTTGGTCACGCTGCCGGGATCGACAGAGCGCATCCCGGTCTCGGGACGCGTGGTCTGGGTGACGCCGCCCGGCGCACAGGGCGGACGCCCGGCCGGTATCGGCGTGCAATTCGACGACACTGCCGAAGCGGTGACCTTGCGCGGCAAGCTCGAGGTCGAGCTCGCCGGCCGCCTCGAATCGGACAAACCGACCGCGACGATGTAATCGCGCGTCAGCGCAGTGCGTCCCAGCCGGGCCGCGGCGCGAAGCGATCGCCGTGCGTCGCCTGCAACGCCTTGAGTCGTGCAAGCAGCGCATCGACGCCAGTCTCGCGCACGTACTGGATCGGGCCGCCGCGGAACGGCGCGAAACCGGTGCCGAAGATCACGCCGGCATCGAGCAGGTCGGCATCGGCGACCACGCCTTCGTGCAGGCAGGCCACGGCTTCGTTGACCAGCGGCAGGATCAGGCGATCCTCGAGATCCGCGGGGGCCTGGTAACCGGACGGTACTTCCGGCTTGATCGCCTTGCCATCCTTCCATGCATACAGGCCTTGCCCGTCCTTCTTGCCGCGCTTGCCGGCTTCCGGCGGCGTCGACAGTGCGGCGGGAATCTCGAGACCGAGGAAGGGCGCGAGCTCCGCGCCGACGCCCGCGGCGACATCGAGGCCGACGGTATCGATCAGTTCGATCGGGCCCATCGGCATGCCGAAACGCGTCGCGGCCTTGTCGAGCACCGGACCGGGAATGCCTTCCGACAACGCGCGCGCGGCCTCCAGCAGATAGGGGAACAGCACGCGGTTGACGAGGAAGCCCGGGGTGCCCGCGACCGGGACCGGCAACTTGTCGAGCGCCTTGCAGAACGCGGCGAGGCGTTGCTGCGTGCCCGCATCCATCGTGTCGTGGCGGATCAGTTCCACCAGCGGCATCAGCGCCACCGGATTGAAGTAATGCAAGCCGGCGAAACGCGCGGGGTTGCGCACGTGTTCGCGCAATTCGTCCAGCGGGATCGAAGAAGTATTGGTGGTGAGCAGCGCGCCGTCCTTCATGCGCGGTTTGACATCGGCGTACAACGCGCGCTTGGCGTCGGGATTCTCGATGATCGCCTCGATCACCAGGTCGGCATTGGCAATGCCATCGCCGGCGAGATCGCCCTTCAGGCGTGCCGCGACCTGCGGTCGTTTCGCATCATCCTTCACGCGCTTGGCGAACAATTCCGCGGAGCGCGACAGCGCGCCATCGATGAAGCGCTGCTCGCGATCCTGCAGCGTGACGTCGAATCCCTTGTAGGCCGACCATGCCGCGATATCGCCGCCCATCACGCCGGCGCCGATCACGTGCACGTTGCGGATGCCGGAATCGCCGGTGCCGAGCGACTTCAGGCGTTCCTGCAGGAAGTACACGCGGATGAGGTTGCGCGCGGTCGGTGTCGCCGACATCGCGACCACGCCGCGTCGTTCGCTGTCGAGTTGCGCCGACGTGGTGCTGAAGAATCCGGGGCGACGCCAGCTTTCGATCAAGGCATAGGGCGCCGGGTAATGCGCCTTCGGTGCCTTGCGCGCGACCTGCTTGGCCATCTGCGGCGCCAGCAGTTGCCGCGTCGGCCACAGGTTGGTGAGCGAAGCCAGCGCACGCTGCTTGAACGGGCGCACGCTGCCGCGCAACGCGAGTTCGGCTGCGGTGTCGACCAGTACGGCGGGATCGGCCACCTTGTCGACCAGTCCCATCGCGCGCGCCGCCGATGCACTGACGGTGCGACCGGTCAGCATCAGGTCGAACGCGGCCGGTGCGCCGATCAGGCGCGGCAGGCGCACGCTGCCGCCCCAACCCGGGAAGATGCCAAGCTTCACTTCCGGCAGGCCGATCCGCGTCGAGGCATCGTTGCTGGCAATGCGATAGCGGCAGGCCAGCGACAGTTCGGTGCCGCCACCCATGCAGAAGCCGTGGATCGCCGCGACCGTCGGGCAGGGCAGACGGGCGATGCGCTCGAAGACCTGCTGGCCACGACGGATGGCGTCGGCCGTGGTGCCGTTGGCGTCGAATTTCTGGAACTCGTTGAGGTCGGCGCCGGCGATGAAGCCGCGCTCCTTGGCGGAACGGAAGACCACGCCGCGCGGTGGATCCATCGCCAGTCGCTCGACCATCAGCCCGAGTTCGCGCAAGGCTTCCTGCGAGAAACTGTTCACCGACTGGCCCTCGCGATCGAAGGCGATGACCTCGACGCCGTCGGGGCGGGTTTCGTGGCGCCAGTTGCGCAGTTGCAGGCCGTCGAAGCGCGAGCTCATGGCGGGGACATTCCTTGGCGTATGGATTCAGCTGACTATCATCCCCAAGGCGTTCATCTGAGGTCAAATGGCGGGGTCGGGAACTCCGGGCCGGGTTGGTGGTCGAAAGCCGCAATCCAGTCGACCTGACAACCCGTTCAATGCAGGTTTTCACGCAGTCAACAGTCCTGACCATGGCCGAGCCGATCGATGACCTCGATGCCGAGCTGGTCCGCCGAGTCCAAGGCGGCCAGCAGCCGGCATTCGACCAACTGGTGCGCAAGCACCAGGCGCGGGTGACTGCGCTCATCGGCCGCTACATCAGCGACTGGAGCGAATGCCAGGACGTGGCGCAGGAAGCCTTCCTGCGCGCTTATCGCGCCATCGGCAGCTTCCGCGGCGATGCCCAGTTCTCGACGTGGATGCACCGGATCGCGGTGAACACGGCCAAGAACCACCTCGCCGCGCAAAAGCGCCGGCCGCCGACCGACGACATCGATTTCGCCGATGCCGAGGAATACGCGGGTGGGCTGCGCATGCGCGATTCCGATACCCCGGAACGCGAGGCGATGCGCCAGGAAGTGGAGACCGCGGTGATGCAGGCCTTCGCCACGCTGCCCGAGGAACTGCGCGTCGCCATCACCCTGCGCGAAGTGGACGGTTTGAGTTACGAGGAGATCGCCGGGCGGATGGGCTGCCCGATCGGCACGGTGCGTTCGCGCATCTTCCGTGCCCGCGATGCCATCGACAGCGCGTTGCGCCCGCTGCTGGGCCAGGGCGCGACCCGGAGCCAATCATGAAGCACGATTTCATCGACGAGAATGCACGCGAACAGCTATCGGCCCTGCTCGACGGCGAACTCGATGGCGACGCCGCGCGTTTCCTGCAACGCCGCCTCCAGCACGACGACGCCCTGGTTGGCCAGCTGGTGCGCTGGCAGTTGGCCGGCGACATCCTGCGCACCAATGCGCGATCCGGTGGCGAAGACGATTTCGCCAATCGCGTGCGCGCGGCGATCCAGCGCGAGCAGGCGCAATTGACCGCGAAACCGCAACAACGTCGTGGCTGGATGCTGTGGGGTGGCGGGCTGGCTGCAGTGGCGGCGCTTGGCATCGCCGCGCTGAACCTGCCGGGCACCACGAATCCCGTTTCGATTCCGGCGGCGAAGGAAGTCGCGACGGTTTCGACTGCGCCTGCCACCACCACGCCGGTGGCGGCGGCTGCGATCACGGCATCGGTGAAAATTCCGGCGAAGCAATCAGCTGCGGTCGATGCGGTTTCCGAACCCGTGCAGCATCGCGTCGCCGATGTCGTGGCGCGTCATCGTCAACGCGATGCGGTCGCCAGCGTTTCCAGTCGCGTGCACGATGACTCGCAAGAGGTTGCGCCAACCGCGCCCGAACGCGCAGTCGCGGTTGCGACGGTGGCTCCGGCGAAATCGAAGGTGGACCGCAATCCGTTCACCATGCGGGCAGCCGCGCCGCAATCGGAGTTGGCATGGCCCAAGGCCGTGCTGCCGGGATTCAATTCCGGGCTCAATGCCGATTTCCGCAGCGACGGCAATCCCGGCAACCCCTTCGCGCCGCATCGCGCTCACGAAGAGCCACTGCCGAACCGTTGAGGCGGGTTCGGCAGCGCAACCGTTCCATCGCATTCCTGCCCATGCAGGGGCTTATCCCATGCCAGTTCCAAGGACCATCGCCATGAATCCACTTCGTCGTCCAGGTATGTCCCGTTCTCTTGCGGTCGCTTGCAGCCTCGCCATCGCCACGGTCGCCGTTCCGGTCGTCGCCTTGCACGCGCAGAGCACCGCCACGCCACAATCCGCACCGTTGGTGGCCGGATTGCCGGATTTCACCGGATTGGTGAAGGCGGTAGGGCCGGGCGTGGTCAACATCGAAGCGAAGATCAAGCCCAAGCGCACGCAGTCCTCGCGCCAGCAAATGCCCGACATGGGCGACATGCCGGAATTCTTCCGCCGCTTCTTTGGCGAAGGGATGCCGAACATGCCGGACGGCGGCCAGCCGGGCGGCACCGCGATCGGCAGCGGTTTCATCATTTCCGCCGGTGGCGACATCCTCACCAACAACCACGTGGTCGATGGCGCCGACAGCGTGACGGTGAAGTTGCCCGATGGCCGCAATTTCCCGGCGAAGGTGGTGGGGCGCGACGCACAGTCCGATGTCGCCTTGCTGCATGTCGACGCCTCCGGCCTGCCGGCATTGCGTCTCGGCGATTCCACCAGCGTGCAGCCGGGGCAGTGGGCGGTGGCGATCGGTTCGCCGTTCGGTCTCAACAATTCGGTGACGGCCGGCATCGTCAGCGCAATCGGGCGCAACAATCGCAACCAGAGCTACGTGCCCTTCATCCAGACCGACGTCGCGGTGAATCGCGGCAACTCCGGTGGTCCGTTGCTCAACACGCGCGGCGAAGTGATCGGCATCAACTCGCAGATCTTCAGCAATTCCGGCGGCTTCGAAGGCGTCAGTTTCGCGATCCCGATCGATACCGCGATGGCTGCGGTCAAGCAGCTCAAGGCGAACGGCAAGGTGCGCTACGGCATGCTCGGCGTGGTGATGCAGCCGGTCGATGCCACCAATGCAAAGGCGCTGGGCTTGCCCGATACGCGCGGTGCCTTGGTGAACCAGGTGCAGCCGGGTAGTGCCGCCGACAAGGCCGGTATCCAGTCGATGGATGTGATCCGCGCCTTCAACCGCGATCGCGTTGGCGACTATTCGGAACTGGCGCCGAAGGTGGGTCTGCTCGCGCCGGGAACCCGCGCGACGGTGACTGTCTGGCGCGATGGCCGCGACCGCGACATCCCGGTGACCCTCGGTGCGCTGGATGACCGCAATGACGTGGCGAGTGCGGGCAACGGGCGGCCGACGCCGGCGGTCCCGACCGCGGCTGGCAATCGCCTCGGCCTGCAACTGGAGAATCTCGACGCCGATGACCGTCGCGAGCTCGGCCTGCGCGCAGGCGAGGGCGTGGGCGTGGCCGAGGTGCGCGGCGATGCCGCCCGCGATGCCGGCCTCAGCCGCGGCGACGTCATCCTGGCGGTGGGACGGACCCGGGTCGGCTCGGCCGCGGCCCTGCAGGCCGAACTGGCCAAGCTGAAGAAGGGCGACAGCGCGATGCTGCTGGTCCGCAACGAGGCCGGGCAGGCCTTCGTCACGGTTCCGGTCGATCGCTGAACTCCCGGAAGCCGGGCAACAGGCGCGGCATGCGATAATGCCGCGCTTATGTCCCGTGGGCCGCCGATCGGCCCCGATCACCTGGTTGTCCGCCGATCCGCATGTCCTCCGAAACGCCTGCTTCCATGCGGAATATCCGCAATTTCTCGATCATCGCCCACGTCGATCATGGCAAATCGACGTTGGCCGACCGCATCATCCAGCTCTGTGGCGGCCTCGAGGCCCGCGAGATGGAGGCGCAGGTGCTCGACTCCAATCCGATCGAGCGCGAGCGCGGCATCACCATCAAGGCGCAGTCGGTATCGCTGCCGTATACGGCGAAGAACGGCGAGACCTACCAGCTCAACTTCATCGACACGCCCGGCCACGTCGACTTCAGCTATGAAGTGAGCCGCTCGCTGGCGGCCTGCGAGGGCGCACTGCTGGTGGTGGACGCCGCCCAGGGCGTCGAGGCGCAATCGGTCGCCAACTGCTACACCGCGGTGGAGCAGGGACTGGAAGTGGTTCCGGTGCTCAACAAGATCGACCTGCCGACCGCCGACATCGAGCGCGTCAAGAAGGAGATCGAGGCGGTGATCGGCATCGATGCCGAAGACGCCGTCGCCATCAGCGCCAAGACCGGCCTCAACGTGCAGGACGTGCTGGAAGCGATCGTCGCGCGCATTCCGCCGCCGAAGCCGCGCGATACCGACAAGCTGCAGGCGTTGATCATCGACTCCTGGTTCGACAACTATCTCGGCGTGGTGTCGCTGGTGCGCGTGATGCAGGGCGAGATCAAGCCCGGCGACAAGCTGCTGGTGATGTCCACCGGCCGCAGCCACCTGGTCGACAAGGTCGGGGTGTTCACGCCAAAACGAAAAGTGCTGGCAAAGCTCAAGGCCGGCGAAGTGGGCTGGGTCACCGCGTCGATCAAGGACGTGCACGGCGCGCCGGTCGGCGACACCCTGACCTTGACCGCCGATCCCGCGCCGCAGCCGCTGCCGGGCTTTCAGGAGATGCAGCCGCGCGTGTTCGCCGGCCTGTTCCCGGTCGACAGCGAGGACTACCCGGACCTGCGCGAGGCGCTGGAAAAGTTGCGCCTCAACGACGCGGCGCTGCGTTTCGAGCCGGAAAGCTCGGAAGCGATGGGCTTCGGTTTCCGCTGCGGCTTCCTCGGCATGCTGCACATGGAAATCGTGCAGGAGCGCCTGGAGCGCGAATACGATCTCAACCTGATCACCACCGCGCCGACGGTGATCTATGAAGTGCTGAAGACCGACGGCGAAGTGATGCCGCTGGACAATCCGGCCAAGCTGCCGCCGGCGAATACCGTTGCCGAGATCCGCGAGCCGATCATCCGCGCCAACATCCTGACGCCGCCCGATTACGTCGGCAGCGTGATCAAGCTGTGCGAAGACAAGCGCGGCAGCCAGGTCGGCATCACCTACCTGGGCAGCCAGGTGCAGATCAGCTACGAACTGCCGATGGCGGAAGTGGTTCTGGACTTCTTCGACAAGCTGAAGTCGGTGAGCCGCGGTTACGCCTCGCTCGACTACCACTTCGTGCGCTTCGAAGCCGGCCCGTTCGTGCGTGTCGACACATTGATCAACGGCGATCGCGTCGACGCGCTCTCGATCATCGTGCACCGCCAGCACGCCGATCGCCGCGGCCGCGAGCTGACCGAGAAGATGAAGGACCTGATCCCGCGCCAGATGTTCGACGTGGCGATCCAGGCGGCGATCGGGGCCCAGGTCATCGCGCGCACCACGGTGAAAGCGTTGCGCAAGAACGTGCTGGCCAAGTGCTACGGCGGCGACGCCACGCGCAAGAAGAAGCTGCTCGAGAAGCAGAAGGAAGGCAAGAAGCGGATGAAGCAGGTCGGGCGGGTGGAAATCCCCCAGGAAGCTTTCCTCGCGGTCTTGCAGGTCGACAACAAGTAAGGAAATTACATGCGCTGGTTCGAACCCGCCCTGGTCATTCTCACCCTTATCACCGGCATCGTCTGGGCGCTCGACAAGTGGGTGTGGAAACGCGCGTCGCGCGAGGAAAGCCTGCTCGACGAAGGCAACGAGAATGGCTTCATCGAGACGGCGCGCAGCTTCTTCCCGGTGCTGGCCATCGTGCTGGTGCTGCGCACCTTCATCGCCGAACCGTTCCGCATTCCCTCGGGGTCGATGATCCCATCGCTGCAGATCGGCGATTTCATCCTGGTCAACAAGTTCGCCTACGGCCTGCACCTGCCGATCACCAATACCCGGATCATCCCGACCGGCAACCCGAAGCGCGGCGATGTCGTGGTGTTCAAGTACCCGGGGATGACGCCGGACGATCCGCAGAAGGGCGAGGATTTCGTCAAGCGCGTGATCGGCGTGCCCGGCGACCATGTCGGCTACCACATGGGCCAGCTCACCATCAACGGCGTCCCGGTGAAATACCAGACCGTCAAGGCGGTGCCCGAGGGCGATGGCGAGGGCATGATGCGCCCGGCCGAGTTGCGCACCGAGGATCTGCCCGGTCATCCGCATCCGATCCTGGTCTCCGATGACACCCTGACGCTGGGCGGGCAGGGCGAGCAGGACGTCGTGGTTCCGGAAGGCCAGTACTTCGTCATGGGCGACAACCGCGACAACAGCCTCGACGGGCGTTTCTGGGGCATGTTGCCGGAAGCCAACCTGCGCGGTCGCGCCTTCGCGATCTGGATGCACTGGGGCCACGACGGCATCCAGCTGTCGCGCGTGGGCCATTCCGTTCCATAATCGGCCCATCGCACATCCACACTGGGGAACCCGGCATGAAGCGTTCGCAATCCGGCCTGTCGATGACGGGCTTTCTGTTCTTCCTGATCCTCGCCGGCTTCGTCGCCTGGATCGTGATGAAGATCTTCCCGATGTACCGCGAATATTTCGCGATCAAGGAAGCGTTCAAGGGCATTGCCACCACTGAGGGTACGCTGCATGACACCGCGAGCATCCAGAAGTCCCTGGAGAAGCGTTTCGACATCGGTTATGTCGACGTTGCGATCGCCAAGCAGGTGCACTACGAGAACCAGACCAACAGCATCGTGATCGACTACGAGCGCGAGTCCGAACTGGCCGGGCCGTTCTCGCTCAAGGGCACGTTCCATATCGACCAGCCGCTCTCCCCGAAAGAGTAAGTGCTGAAGCTGGATTACAGTTTTCGTGATCCGACGTTGCTGGCGCGGGCACTGACCCACCGCAGCGCGCCGGGACGCGCGCACAACGAGCGTCTGGAATTCCTTGGCGACGCAGTAGTCAACCTGCTCGCGGCCGAGGCATTGCACGCGCGCTGGCCGGGCGCCGACGAAGGCGCGTTGACGCGGGCGCGCGCCGAACTGGTGCGTGAGTCGGCGCTGGCATCGCTGGCACGTTCGCTCGATCTCGGCAACGAACTGACCTTGGGCGCGGGCGAGATCAAGAGCGGCGGGTTCCGTCGCGATTCGATCTTGGCCGACGCGCTGGAAGCGATCATCGGGGCGGTGTTCCTCGATGGCGGTTATGCCGCCGCCCGCGCGCTGGCGCTGCCGTGGTTCGAGCCGATGATCGATGCGCTGCCGTCGCCGCGCGATGTCGGCAAGGATGCCAAGACACGATTGCAGGAATGGCTGCAGGCGCGTCGTCGTCCGCTGCCGGTCTATGCGTTGCTGGAAGAGCGTGGCGAGGAGCACGAACGCGTGTTCACCGTCGCCTGCACGCTGGAAGATGCGCCGGAAGCGGAATCGAGCGGGCAGGGGCGTTCGCGCCGCGCCGCCGAACAGCAGGCCGCGGAATCCGTGCTGGCCAAGCTCGAAGGGCGCAAAATACCCACATGAATACTCCCGTCTTCCATGCCGGCACCGTGGCCGTCATCGGCCGCCCCAATGTCGGCAAGTCCTCGCTGATCAATGCCCTGGTCGGCAGCAAGGTCAGCATCACCGCCGATCGCCCGCAAACCACCCGCCATCGCATGCTCGGCATCGCCAGCTTCCCGGCGGGGCAGATCGTGCTGGTTGATACGCCGGGCATCCACAGCCCGCAGAACCGCGCGATGAGCCGGGTGCTGAACCGCGCCGCCCGCGGTGCGCTGGAAGGCGTCGATGCCGCGTTGCTGGTGATCGAAGCCGGGCGCTGGGATGACGAGGACACGCTCGCCTACGATGCCTTGCGTGGCGCCGGCGTGCCGGTGGTGCTGGTAGTCAACAAGGTCGATCGCATTCGCGACAAGGCCGAGTTGCTGCCGTTCCTCGGCGAAGTCGCCAACGGTCGCGAATTTTCCAGCGTGCATCCGGTGTCCGCGCTCAAGCGCAAGGGACTCGATGCCCTGGTGAAGGACGTGCTCGCCTTGCTGCCGGAACAGTCAGCGCTGTATGCCGAGGACGAGATCACCGATCGCAGCATGCGTTTCCTCGCCGCCGAATTCGTTCGCGAGCAGTTGATGCGCCAGCTTGGCGCGGAACTGCCGTACGCGACTGCGGTCGAGATCGAACGCTTCGAGGAAGACGGCGCGATGTTCCGCGTCGGCGCGGTGATCTGGGTCGAACGCGACAGCCAGAAGGCGATCGTGATCGGCAAGGGCGGGGCACGCCTGCGCGAGATCGGCACCAAGGCGCGCCAGCAGATGGAACGCACCTTCGACCGAAAGGTCTTCCTGGAAACCTGGGTGCGCGTGCGCGAAGGCTGGTCGAACGATGAAGCCGCGCTGCGCGCGCTCGGTTACAGCGACTGAGTTCGTGTTGACTGGCGATGCGTTACGTCGCTGAACCTGCATACGTCCTGCACGTCCGGCCATGGCGGGAAACCAGCCTGCTGGTCGAAGTGCTGAGCGCCGAACACGGCCGATTGGGTTTGCTTGCGCGTGGTGTGCGCGGGCCACGCCAGCAGGCGCTGCGTGCGGCGCTCGCGCCGCTGCAGTCGATCCGTTTCGATGCCGTGCAACGCGGGGAACTGGCGCGACTGACGGCTGCTGAAGCCATCGATGTCGCCCCGCGCATGCAGGGCGATGCCGCGCTCAGTGCGTTCTATCTCAACGAACTGACATTGCGGCTTGCACCGCGCCAGGATCCGCAACCGGAACTGTTCCGCGCCTATGGCCGCACGCGCGCGTTGATCGGTGCCGGTGCGCCACTGGCGTGGACGCTGCGCCGCTACGAACGCGACTTGCTGGACGCCTTGGGCGTCGGTTTCGACTGGGCCAATGACGCCGATGGCCTAGCGGTCGACCCGGCGGCGCGTTATCGCATCGATCCCGATGGCGGCTTGCGCCGCACCGGCCAGTCCGGTGACAGCCGCGAACGCCTGAGCCATCCAACCGGGCGCGTGTTGTTGGCACTGGCAGGCGATGGACAGCCCGACGACGACGATCTGCCGGCCCTGCGCCGGGCGATGCGCGAACTGCTGATGCGCCATCTTGGCGGACGTGGCCTGCGCGCCTGGGACATGGCCTCGGAGCTGGCGCGGATCGAGTCCCGCGATCAGGCGTCGCCGTCCGCGAGCGCGGAATCGACCGCCGCGGAGAAACGCGAACGCGCGGAGTGATCCGCGGGATGTTCGTGCAGCGCTCGCGTGGCCTGCGCCAATGCGATCGCGCCGACGAAGCCGCAACTGGCCTTGAGTCGATGGAGCATGCCGCGGGCGGCATCGACGTCGCCGCGCTCCAGCGATCCGAGGATGAAGTCGCGTTGCGCTGGCAACTCGGCGCGGAACAACCCGCGCATCGTTTCGACGTGTTCGCGGCGTCCGCCCATCGCGCGCAGGGCGGCTTCATCGTCCCAATCCGGCGTCGCCGAGCCGCCAAGCAGCGCAGCGAGGGCGTGGTGCCAGGTCGCCACGGGCGAGGGCTTGCGCACCACCATCGCGAAGCCATCGGCTTCCAGGCGTGCGGAGATTTCCGGCGCACTGTCGGCGGTATGGGCCAGCGCCGGGCAATCGCGATGGACCACCAGATCGTCTTCGCGCAACTGTCGCAGCAGTTCGCTGCCGCTGCCGTCAGGAAGGTTGGAATCGATCATCCAGGCGTCATAGCGCTTTGCGCGCGCCATCCGCAACGCGCTGGCGCAGTCGCCGGCGACATCGACCTGCGCCGGGAAGGACTCGATCGCGCCCTGCAGGAACATCGCGTTGACCGGATCGTCTTCGACCAGCAGCACTTTCGACATCATCCTCGGACCGTTTCCCGCTCGTGCCAGCCTGCAGCATAGCGTCCGCGCGCCGCGGGGCCGTGGATGCGACAATAGGCGGCCGTGTTCCATCCGGCAGTCCCGTGTCCCGCAACCGCATCGACCGCACCCCTTTCGAGCTTCGCATCAACGACCTCAGCCACGATGGCCGTGGCGTCGCCCGTCGCGAGGAAGGCATCCACGCCGGCAAGGCGATCTTCGTGTCCGGAGCCCTGCCGGGCGAGCGCGTCATGGTCGAACAGACCGGGAAATCGCGGCATTTCGACGAGGCGCGGGTGCTTGAAGTGCTGGAAGCATCGAAGGATCGCGTCGAGCCGCCGTGCCCGCATTTCGGTACCTGCAGCGGTTGCGTATTGCAGCACCTCGAGGCCGGCGCGCAGATCGCGTTGAAGCAGCAGGTGTTGATGGATAACCTCGAGCGCATCGGCCACGTCACCCCGAAGAACGTGCTGGCGCCGCTGACCGGCAAGGCCTGGGGCTATCGCCGCAAGGGCCGCTTCTCGGTCAAGCGCGTCGAGAAGAAGGACAAGACGCTGGTGGGTTTCCGCGAGACCGATCCGCGCTTCGTCGCCGACCTGCAGGTCTGCCACACCGTGGTGCCGGAACTGGGCATGAAGGTCGCGGCGCTGTCGGCGATGGTCGATGCATTGGATGGTCGCGCCGATATCCCGCAGATCGAATTCATCGTCGGCGATCAGGGCGTGGCGCTGGTGTTCCGCCATCTGAATCCGTTGAGCGACAAAGATCGCGAAGCGTTGGCTGCGTTCGGCGCCGAACACGGCTTCATCATCTTCCTGCAACCGGGCGGCGTGACCTCGGTGCATCCCTTGCAGGAGCTTGCGCCAGAACTGTCGTTCGCGTTGCCGCAGTGGAATGCCGAACTGGCGTTCCGTCCGCTCGATTTCATCCAGGTCAATGGCGACCTCAACCAGAAAATGATCGCGCACGCGCTGGAACTCCTGGATCCGCAAGCCAATGACCACGTGCTCGACCTGTTTTGCGGCCTCGGCAATTTCACCTTGCCATTGGCACGCGTCGCCGGCCGCGTCACCGGTGTCGAAGGCGATGCTGGCCTCGTGCAGCGTGCCCGCGAAAACGCGCAGCGCAATGGCGTCGACAATGCCGATTTCCATGCCGCAGATCTTTCGGTCGAATTGCGCGGCCAGCCGTGGCTGAAACAGCCCTACACCAAGTTGTTGCTGGACCCGCCGCGTTCCGGCGCGATCGAGGTACTGAAGCAACTGCCGCTCGACGGGCTGGAGCGCATCGTCTACGTCAGCTGCCATCCGGGATCGCTGGCGCGCGACGCCGGCTGGCTGGTGAATGAAGCCGGCTGGACGCTGCAGTCCGCCGGTGCGATGGACATGTTCCCGCAGACCGCGCACGTCGAGTCGATTGCGCTGTTCCTGCCACCGAAGAAGGCGCCGCGATCATAATCACGTTGCGATTGTTTCAAACGCGCCGCCGCGCGCTCAGGGCACTCATACACGAGCTTTTCAATGGCAATTGAAATCGAACGCAAATTCCTGCTGGCCAACGACGACTGGCGCAAGGAGATCGAAACGACCATCGTGATGGGGCAGGGCTACCTCAACGATGCCGCATCGGTGCAACAGGGCGTGCAGAATGTGTCGATGCGCGTGCGCCTGGAAGGCAGTGATGCGCGCATCAACATCAAGTCGCGCGAACTCGGTGCTTCGCGCCAGGAATTCGACTACCCGATCCCGCTCGCAGATGGCGAGGCGCTGCTCAAGCTGTGCGTCGGCGGCCGGATCGAAAAACATCGCCACCATGTTCGCCATGGCGGGCATCTGTGGGAAATCGATGAATTCCTCGGCGACAACGCCGGGCTGGTGGTCGCCGAAATCGAGCTGGATTCGGTCGATGAAGCCTTCGCGCGACCGTCGTGGCTGGGCCGTGAGGTCACCGAATTGCTGCGCTATTACAATCTCAACCTGGCCTCGTATCCGTACGCGCAATGGAGCGCGGAAGAGCAAGCCGCCAGCGACGCCTGAACCCGGCATCGCATCGATCAACTGGAGTCTCCATGCTCGTCATTGGCATCGCCGGAACCGAACTGAATGCGCAGGAGCGCGGCTGGCTGCAGCATCCCGCCTGCGGCGGCGTGATCCTGTTCACCCGCAATTTCGCCTCACGCATGCAGGTCGGCGAACTGTCGCAGGCGATCCGCGAAGCGGCGCCGCGCCCGCAGTTGGTCTGCGTCGACCAGGAAGGTGGGCGGGTGCAGCGCTTCCGCGAAGGCTATAGCGCGTTGCCGCCGCTGGAAGGCTTCGATGCGCTGTATCGCCAGGACCGCGATTCCGCGTTGGAACTGGCGCGCGAACACGCGTGGTTGATGGCCAACGAGATTCTCGCTTCCGGCGTCGATCTCAGCTTCGCGCCCGTCGTCGATCTCGGTCGCGGCAATCGCGCGATCGGCAATCGCGCCTTCTCGCCCGATCCGCAGATCGTCGCCGACTTCACCCGCGCCTATGTCGAAGGCATGCATGGTGCCGGCATGGCCGCCACGCTCAAGCATTTTCCTGGCCACGGTTCGGTGCTGGAAGACACCCACTTCGACAACGCCGCCGATCCGCGCTCGCTCGACGAATTGCGTGCGACCGATCTGGTGCCGTTCGCTGCCGGCATCGCCGCCGGCGCCGATGCGGTGATGATGGCGCACGTTGCCTATCCGAATGTCGCGCCGGAACCGGCCGGATATTCGCCGCTGTGGATCAACGAGATCCTGCGCAAGGAGATGCGCTTCCGCGGCGTGGTGTTCTCCGACGACATCGGCATGGCGGCGGCGCACGGCGTCGGTGGCATCAAGGCGCGCATCGATGCGCATTACGACGCCGGTTGCGACGTCGTGCTGGTCTGCCATCCACAGCTGGTCGAGGAGTCGCTGGCGGCGGTCGACCAACGCGGACCGCTCAACACCATGGCCCTGGTCGGCCTGATCGGACGCGGTGCGCTCGGCTGGGATGCCTTGCTCGCCGATACGCGCTACGACCACGCCCAGCACGCGATCGATCGTGACGAACTGCGGAGGACGGCATGACCGTCTCGCGCCCGTCGCTGGCCACGGCGCTGGAAAATTCCAGCCTGGTGCACGACCAGGCGGCGATCGATGCCGCCATCGCGCGCGTCGCCGATGCCGTGCGTGGCGACTACGATCCCGCCGACATTCCGCTCTACATCACCGTGATGAACGGCGGCATGCCCTTCGCCAGTGCGCTGGCGATGGAGATCGGCCAGCGCGGGCTCGATCTGGAATTCGATTACCTCCACGCCACCCGCTATCGCGGCCAGACCTCTGGTTCCGGCCTGGCGTGGCTGCACCGTCCGGCGACATCGATGCGCGATCGCCGCGTGCTGCTCGCCGACGACATCCTCGACGAAGGCCACACCATGCTCGCGATCAAGCGCTGGTGCGAGGACCAGGGTGCGCGCGACATTCGCATCGCCGTGCTTGCATTGAAGAAGCACGATCGCTGCGTGGAGGGCATCAGCGCCGACTACGTCGGCCTGGAAGTGCCGGACGCCTACGTCTACGGTTACGGCATGGACTTCCATGAGCAGGGCCGCAACCTGCCGGCGATCTACGCCCTGCGCGACTGACAACGGAGCATCGAATGAGCGACATGCAGGCGATCGATCTCGCGGTGATCGGTGGTACCGGCGTCTATGCATTGGCCCAACTCGCCGATGCCGAATCGCACCAGCCGGTCACGCACTACGGCGCGCCATCGGGCCCGGTGCGGATCGGCACGCTCGGATCGCGTCGCGTCGCTTTCCTTGCGCGCCACGGGGAAGGGCATTCGCTGCCGCCGCATCGCATCAACTATCGGGCCAATCTCGCCGCGCTGAAATCCCTGGGCGCGACCCGCGTGCTCGCGCTCAATACCGTCGGCGGCATCACCGAGCGTTTCGGGCCGCGCGTGCTGGCGTGTCCCGACCAGATCATCGACTACACCTGGGGCCGCATCTCGACGATCTGCGAGGAACCGGGCACCGACGTGCTCCATGTCGATTTCGGCGAACCGTATTCGCGCGGGCTGCGTAGCGAGATCATCACGGCGGCGAACATAGCGGGCGTGGCATTGGTCGCCGATGGCTGCTATGGCGCCACCCAGGGCCCGCGCCTGGAAACGCGCGCGGAGATCGCGCGGATGCGCCGCGACGGCTGCGACCTGGTCGGCATGACCGGAATGCCGGAAGCCGGACTGGCCCGCGAGATGGGGCTGGACTACGCCTGCGTGGGCATCGTAGCGAACTGGGCGGCAGGCGCCGGCCCCGATCCCGACGAGGTCATCACCCTGCAGGACGTGCTCGACAACGTCGCCGCCGCGACCGGAAAGGTTGGCAAACTGCTGGATGCACTGCTGAAGGGCTGAGCCACCGTGTTAAGATAGGCACATGCCGGTGTGGCGGAATGGTAGACGCGGCGGACTCAAAATCCGCTGGCAGTGATGTCGTGTAGGTTCGAGTCCTATCACCGGTACCAAAGTTGGACACAAAGACCCGCCTGAACGGCGGGTTTTTTGTTGCCCGGAGTTCTTCGGGAAATTTTTTTCGGCCCCTGTGTCGAAATCCGGCCTTGTCGTTCGTCGCTATAGTGAAAGCAGGGCAACCGGCCCTGCTGAAGACCGCTTCAGGAGACGAACATGCCGCATTATCTGGTGACTGGTTACCTGCCCGACGATTTCGATCCATCCACGGTGGACGAAGCCATGGCCGAAGAAATCCACGCGATCAATCGCGAAATGATCGCCGCCGACGTCAGGCGATTCGCCGGCGGCTTGGGGGCGCCCCACACGCTCAGGGCGGATGCGGATGGCAAGGTGCTGGTCACCGATGGCCCGTATCTCGAGGCCAAGGAACACATCGGCGGCCTGTGGATCCTGGAATGCGCCAACCAGGAAGAAGCGATCGCCTGGGCCGGCAAGGGCATGAAGGCCTGCCGCATGCCGATCGAAGTGCGCGAGATCTTCTTCGCGCCTGCGCCCGCCGAGTCCTGAGGAGAATCGATCATGCGCAAGCTCAGGATCATGGAACATGTTTCGCTCGATGGCGTGATCGAAATCGGCGCCCCGGGCGGTGGTGGCGATCTCCCGTTTGGTGACTGGACCGCGCCGTATCGCAGTCCCGAAGGTGCGGCCCTCGTGCTTGGAATCTACGGCGAGAATTTCGACATGCTGCTGGGCCGTCGCACCTACGATCTGTGGTCCGGTTTCTGGCCCACGGCGCCGGGGCCGATGGCCGAAAGACTGAACGCGGCGACGAAACATGTCGCGACCCACAGGCCCGAGAGCCTGCAATGGGGACCGTTCGAAGGCATCGGGCCGGACATCGCCTCTGCCGTGCGTGACATCAAGGCGAAGGGCGACAGGGACCTGGTTGTTTCGGGTAGTTCGACCCTGACATCGACGTTGCTTGAACATGGGCTCGTCGATGAAATGATCTTGCTGGTCAATCCGGTGCTGCTCGGCAAAGGCAAGCGCCTGTTCGCCGAGGGCACTCCGCCGCGCGCCTTCGTGCCGGCCGGGACGCAGGCGTTGCCGACGGGCATCGTCGTCAACACCTACACGTTCGCCGGCCCCCTGCGGGCATGAGTGATGCGGTGGTCGCGATCGAGGCTGTGTGGAGGAACGAATCCACACGGCTCATCGCGGCGATCGCACGCGTGACCCGCGATATCGGCATTGCGGAAGAACTCGCGCAGGATGCGCTCGTCGTCGCCCTCGAGCGCTGGCCGGAGGAGGGCATTCCTGACAATCCGGGAGCATGGCTGATGACGGCGGCGAAGCGCCGCGCCATCGACTCCCTGCGGCGCAGCCGCATGCTCATGCCCAAGCACGGCGAAATCGCGCGCGAGATCGAGGCGCAACAGGAACAGCTTGGCGAGGAGATGGATCGAGCGCTCGATCAGGTGATCGACGACGACGTGTTGCGGCTGGTCTTTACCGCCTGCCATCCGATACTTCCCGTCGAAGGACGCATCGCGCTGACGTTGCGCGTGATCGGTGGCCTGACGACTGCGGAAATCGCCCGTGCATTCCTGGTGCCCGAGAAGACGATGGGGCAGCGGATTTTCCGCGCCAAGAAGACACTCTCGGAAGCGCAGGTGCCCTTCGAGACGCCACGTGCCGACGAGTTGAAACCGAGGATCGCGTCGGTGCTTTCGGTGATCTACCTGGTGTTCAACGAAGGGCATGTGGCGACATCGGGGGACGAGTGGATGCGGACAAGGCTGTGCGACGAGGCCTTGCGGCTGGGTCGCCTGCTGGTGCAACTGCTGCCCGGCGAGTCGGAAGTCCATGCACTGCTGGCGCTGATGGAGCTCAACGCGGCACGCACTGCAGCGCGACGCGGAAGCGATGGCGAGGCGATCCTGCTGCCGGACCAGGATCGTTCCCTATGGGACAAGGCGCAGATCGAACGGGGAATGGTGGCGCTGGAACATGCGCAAAGACTCGGTGGTGGCGCTGGTTACCACGCCTTGCAGGCCGCGATTGCCGCCTGCCACATGCGCGCCCGCAGCGCTGAAGACACCGACTGGGAACGGATCGTTCTTCTCTACGATGCATTGATGCAGATCGCGCCGTCTCCGGTCGTGGCGCTGAATCGCGCGGTCGCCGTCGGCATGGCGCAAGGACCGACCGCCGGACTTGATGCGCTCGATATGCCATCCGTCGCCTCCGGGCTGGAGGGCAACCATCTGTTGCACAGCGTGCGTGGCGAGCTGTTGACGAAGCTGGGCAGATTCCCCGAAGCGCGTGTCGAGATAGAGCGCGCGATCGCCCTGACGCACAACGCCAGAGAACGGGAATTGCTGTCAGGGAAGTTGAAGTTGATCGCGAATTCCGGTGCGCGCCTGCACGCCGTCTAGACAATGTCGAATGCGTGGTGAATGCCGGAAGAAAATCGTGCATCGATTGGCTGCAACTCTACTTTGCATTCACCGACGCCTGCCTAGCATCGGCCTTGCTCGCCCACCCGTCCGGGCGATGAATCGCAAGGAGTGAAGGATGAACAGACTCGATCACACCCCTCAACGCGATCGCGCATGGGGCCGCTATTACGCACGCAATGGCGCAGATGTCATTACCCACAAATACTTCACGCAACTGAGCAATGCCGCACGCCTTGCGTTGTACCAGGTGCGTCGTGCCGGCACCGCGGATGCCAGCCGTTACGCAATCGGCTGAATACCGATGGATGTACTAGTTCGACTGTCCCGGAAAACCCGCCGAACGGCGGGTTTTCCCTTCAGGGGCGATCATGGTTGATGCGAGCAGGCCGCATCGTATTGGGAAACGCTGGCGGTATTGCGCGAGTTTTGCGGTTGTGTCCCGGCGTAGTGACTGCCGGCATTGCCATTCGGATTGAACGCCGAACCTGGTGCGTTCGCCGCGTTCCCTGGTGTATTCGGCGCCGACGCGCTGCCGCAGGATTGTTTCGGCTGGCCGGTCATGGCGGGGCCATTCCGGGTCATCGGAGTCATGGTGGTCGGCGTCTGGTGCGTGCGCATGCCGGTGGTCTGTTTCGGCATGCCATGTTGTGCGAATGCGGCATCGGTCGAAGCGATTCCGGCCAGAACGACAAACGCCGCCATGACGGTGGTCGAGGTCTTCATCTGGGTACCTTCCAGGAGTGGATGGTGCAAAGACGTATAGGCCTGCGTGCCCTGACAGTCAATTTTGTTGCGATGCGGTGTTAGCCGGTGTTTCGTTTGGCTGTTTGAATGCGGCAGTTACGCCGCGGCGTCGAGCGCCAGTTCCTTGCGCACGTAATGGTGCCAGCCATCGCCGCGCGGGCTCTGTTCGAACACGCCGCAACAGGTCATCGGCTGCTCGTAGATGTGCACCGACACCGCGACGTCGCGATCGCTGGCGTTGCGGATGGTGTGGTATTCGTGCGGCGGGATCAGGCAACCGGCGGAACCGGTATTGCCGGTCAGGGTGTCGCACTGGACGAAACGGAAATCGTCGCCGGCACGTTCGGCAAGATCGTACTGGGTGATCTCGATATCGCCGGACCACACGCCTTCGACGCACCACATGCCGTAGTGGTCGTGGATCTTGGTGCCTTGGCCGGGCGCCCAGGTCATCGCCACCACGCCATAGCCGTGTTCCTTGCTGCGGTACAGCTCGCGGCGCGCGTAATGGCCGGGAATCGCCTCGTACACGCAGGCCGGCAGTTCCACGCTCCCGGCCTTCATCAGCGCACACAGGTTGTCGCGCAGGTGGCGGGTGATTGCAGCGCGGTCGCCACCGCCATGGGTCACGGCATCGTCGACTGCGGCGATCAGGCGATCGCGGCCGGGGAAGCTGCAGAGCGTGGCGTCGGAGGTGGTCATGGCGGGCAGGGTTCGTCGTGGCTGGTTGAGTCTAGCGCCGCCGGGGAAGGCCGGGGCGACGTGTTCATTTTCCGAATTCGAGCTGGACCGGCGCAGATGCAGGCAGGTCGATGCGGATCGGGGCGGTTTCGATGTCGCCGTCACCGCGGGTGGCCGAACCCGAACGCGAAATGCGCGCCAGCACTTCCACCGACTTGAGCGAGGACAGGCGCACTGTTGGCATTAGGCTGTCGCGATCATCGAGACTGACGTCGAGCGGCAGTTCGGCGAGCGTGTGTTTCTCGACCGCGACCGGCATCGGCGGACCACCGACCTGGCGCGCGATCACGAACACCGGCGTCGACGGATCGAGTTTCGCGACATCCACGCCATTGCCCAGCTTCACGCGGACGTGCAGTCCGTTGCCGGTCTGTGCCGTCGCTGTTTGCGGGCGCGGCGGAAGTTTCGCGGCCGTACGTGCGACATCGATCTGCGCACCGAGCACGGCCGCAGCCTTGGCGTCGACCAGCGGCAGCAACGTTTCCCAGGTGGCGATGGCGTCGGCGTCGCGACCGGCCTGGCGCAGGGCGATGCCCTTGAACCACAGGGCGCGCTGGTGGCGTGGGTCGCGCTTGATCGCGGCGTCGAGCCAAGCCAGGCCCTGCGTGTCGAAACGATGTTCCGGCGCGGCCATCGCGCGCGCTTCCGCTGCGGCAACCAGCACGTCGGGATCGTTCGGACTCAGGGTCGCGGCGCGGCCGGCGGCATCGGCGGCTTTTTCATGATTGTTCTGTTTTGCATAGATCTGCGCGAGCACGCGCCAGCCATCGGCATTGGCGGGATCCAGCGCGAGGCGCGCCTGCAGTTGCGAAGCGGCTTCGTCGAGGGTGGCGGGTGCGCGACGCATCGCCGGATCGAGCGCCAACGGCGTGCCGAGCAACCAGTAGAGGGCGAGCGCGATGAACACGCCCGAGCCAGCGAGCGCGATGACCAGCGGACGCGACTGCTTCCATAACGGACGCAACACGAAGGCGAGGACCAGCAACGATCCGACGATCGCGATGGGGAGGAAGGGCATCATCATCACCATTCCTCTTGGTCGTTAGGCGGTGGCAGCGCGCGCGCTTTCGCGGCGTTGCGCGCAACGATCCGCCACACGCCGATCCCCGCGCCCAGCACCAGCAATGCCGGGCCGAACCACAGCAACCAGGTGCTGCGTTCCATCCGCGGCCGGTACAGCACGAATTCGCCGTAGCGCTGCACCAGGAACTGCTTGATCTCGGCGTCCGACTTGCCATCGCGCATCAGTCCGAGCACTTCGCGGCGCAGGTCGCGCGCGACCATCGCGTTGGAATCGGCCAGCGACTGGTTCTGGCACATCACGCAGCGCAGTTCGCCGGTGAGCGCGTGGAAGCGCTGCTCTTCGGCAACGTTCCGGAATGTCGGCGGCACGTCCGGCGCTTCCGACTGCGCGTAGACAACGCCGGCGAACAGCAGCATCAACGCGAGCAGCCATCCACGCATCAGCGCGCGGCCTCGGCCAGCGCCAGGGCGGGTTCGAGTTCGTTGTGGATGATCTGCGGCGTCAACGGGCCGACGTGCTTCCATCGCACGTTGCCCTTGGCATCGATCAGGTAGGTTTCCGGTGCGCCGTAGACGCCAAGGTCGATCGCGGTCTTGCCTTCGGGATCGCTCAGCACCAGCCAGAACGGATTGCCGAGTTGCTCCAGCCAGCGCTTGGCGTCGGCGGGGTCGTCCTTCCAGTTGTAGCCGACCACGCGCACGCGCTTGGTTTCGGCGAAGGCGCTCAGCGTCGGATGCTCTTCGCGACAGGCGACGCACCAACTGCCCCAGACATTGAGCACGAACGGTGCGCCCTTGAGGTCCTTGAGGCGGACGACGTGTTCGGGATCGAACAGATCGCGCAACGCGAAGTCCGGCGCGGCCTTGCCGATCAGCGGCGAGGGCAGGGCATCGCGATCGGCGCGACGACTCATCCACACGCCGGCGGCGAGCAACACGGCGAGGACGGCGAAGACGATCAGCGGCAACCAGCGACGGGTGTTCATGCGGAATCCTCCTTGCGGCGGAAGCGACGATCGGTGGCGGCGACGAAGGCGCCCAGTGCCATCAACAATGCGCCCGACCAGATGAAGCGCACCATCGGCTTGCTGTGCACGCGCACGGCCCAGCTGCCGCCGCCCAGCGGTTCACCGAGCGCGACGTAGCGATCGCGGAACAGGCCGCCGTGGATCGCGGCTTCGGTCATCACCTGGCCGCCGCTGGCGTAATGGCGTTTTTCGGGATGGAGCGTGGCGACGATGCGGCCATCGCGCAGTACCGTGATCGCGCCGGTGTTGGCCTGGTAGTTCGGGCCGTCGTGGTCGTTGACGCCATCGAAGCGGTATTGTTCGCCGTGCAGCTGCAACGATTGCCCCGGCGACAGCGCGACTTCGCGTTGTTCGACCAGTGCGTCGGCCAGCATCGCGCCGGAGACGAAGACCGCGACGCCGAGATGCGCCAGCGTCATTCCGAGCATTTCAGCAGTGAAGCGTTTTCCATTCGATTGGAAGCGCGACCACGCGAAACGCAGCGTGCCGGCGAACAGCCACACCGCGGCGAGAACGCCGAGCGTGGTGCGCGACTTGCCCTGCGGCGCCAGCCACCATGCGACAGCTGCAGCAACCACTGCCAGTACCGCCCACGGCAGCAGCATCGCGACGATACGGTTCGGCTGTTCCTGCTGCCAGCGCGTCAACGGGCCGAACGGCAGCAACAGCACCAGCGGCGCCATCAACAACACGAACAGCAGCGAGAAGTAGGGTGGGCCGACGGAAATCTTGCCGAGGTTCAATGCGTCGGCCAGCATCGGGTAGAGCGTACCGATCAGCACCATCGCGCAGGCCGCGGCCAGCAGCAGGTTGTTGGCGAGCAGCAGCGTCTCGCGCGAAGCGAAGGTGAACGGCTTGGCATTGCTGGTGGTGTCGGGCGCGCGCAACGCGTACAGCAGCAATGATCCGCCGATCACCACGCCGAGATAGACGAGGATGAAGACGCCACGCGTCGGGTCGGCGGCGAAGGCGTGCACGCTGGTGATCGCGCCCGAACGCACCAGGAAGGTGCCGAGCAGCGACAGCGAGAACGCGGCGATCGCCAGCAGCAAGGTCCAGGCGGCAAAGCTGCCGCGCTTCTCGGTGACCGCCTGCGAATGCAACAGCGCCGCGCCGGCCAGCCACGGCATGAAGCTGGCGTTCTCGACTGGATCCCAGAACCACCAGCCACCCCAGCCAAGCTCGTAATAGGCCCAGATGCTGCCGAGCGCGATGCCGAGCGTGAGGAAGCCCCAGGCCACGTTTGTCCACGGTCGCGTCCAGCGCAGCCAGCGCGCGTCGACGTGGCGATTGAGCAACGCGGCGACCGCGAATGCGAACGGCACCGCGAATCCGACATAGCCGCAATAGAGCACCGGCGGATGGATGACCATGCCCGGATCCTGCAGCAGCGGATTGAGATCGCGGCCTTCTTCCATCGCCGGCAACAGGCGGGTGAACGGACTGCTGGTGAATACCAGCAAGGCGAGGAAACCGATCGATACCGCACCGAGCACGCCGAGCACGCGCGCGATCACCGGCTGCGGCAGGCGTCGCGAGAACGTCGCGACCGCGGCGGTCCACAGCGCAAGCACCAATAGCCACAGCAGCAGCGAGCCTTCGTGTGCGCCCCACACCGCGGTATAGCGATAGACCAGCGGCAACAGCGAGTTGCTGTTGTCGACGACGTAGGAGAACGAGCGATCCTGGACCACGAAGGCCCAGGTCAGCACGGCGAAGGCGAACCCGACCAATGCCAGTTGCGCGTAGGCGGCGGGACGCGCCACCGCCATCCAGTCGCGATGGCCGCGTTGCGCGCCGAGCAACGGCAACACCGTCTGCACGCAGGCCACCACCAGCGCCAGCAACAAGGCGTAATGCCCGAGTTCGCCCAGCATCAGTTGTTGCCCGCCGGCGGCTGGCCGGGCACCGCATGCTTGCGATGCGCTTCCGCCATCTTGTCGGCCACTTCCTTGGGCATGTAGTTCTCGTCGTGCTTGGCTAGTACCTGGTCGGCGACGAACACGCCGTCCTTCATCGAACCGCTGGCGATCACCGCCTGCTTCTCGCGGAACAGATCGGGGAGGATGCCGGTGTAGACCACGGGCAATCTGGCATCGCCGTCATCGACGTCGAAATGCGCTTCCATCGATCCCTGTGCGCGCTTGAACGAACCAGCCGCGACCATCCCGCCGAGGCGGAAACGCGCATGGCCACCGGCATCGCCCTTGAGGACATCGGTCGGGGTGTAGAGATAGTTGACGTTGCGTTGCAATGCCAACGCGATCAGGGCGGCGGCGATCGCGGCGGCCAGCACCAGCAATCCGACGAAGATCAGGCGACGACGACGGACTTGGTTCACGAACGCGCCTCGCCCTTGCGTGCGACGTCGCGGCGTGCGCGCAGTTTCGCTTCGCGGCGTGCGCGGGCGATCTGCAGTTTCGGCGCCAGCCAATCCCACAGGATCGCCAGCACGAAGATCGCGTAGGCCGAGATGACGTAACCCTGGTAATTCATGCCGTCTCCGTGATCCAGGCCTTGCCGGCTTCGCGACGCAAGTTGTCGGCGCGTGCCCGCGCCAGCAATGCGCCGACGAACCAGACATGGATACCGATCACCATCAGCCACAGCGGCAGTTGCATGCTGGCGTCCATGTGCGAGGGGCCGGTCAACGAAATCGTGCTGCCCTGGTGCAGCGAGTTCCACCATGTCACCGAGAACTTGATGATCGGTAGCAACACCACGCCGACCACGGCGAGGAAGCCGGCGGCGCGCGCGGCCTGGCGACGATCCTCGATGGCGGCGTAAAGGCCGATCACGCCGAGATAAAGGAACAGCAGCAGGAGTTCGGTGGTCAGGCGCGGATCCCAGTCCCACCACGTGCCCCACATCGGCTTGCCCCAGATCGATCCGGTGGCCAGGGTCACCCCGGTATAGAGCGCGCCGATCGGAGCGCAGGCCATCGCCAGGATTTCCGCCAGCTTGATCCGCCATACCAGCGCGATCGCGGCGTAGATCGCCATGCCGAGATAGACCGCCATGCTCATCCACGCCATCGGCACGTGCACGTAGAGGATGCGGAAAGCGTCGCCTTGCTGGTAATCGGCGGGAACGCGGAACAGCGCCAGCCACAGCGCGATCGCCATCACCACCACGCCGATGCCGTGGCACCACGGCGCCCAGCGCGCGGCGAAACGGTCGAAGTAGGGCGGTGAGCCGAGTTGGTGGAACCAGCGGACGAGAGGGTGCATGCAGCCTGAAAGTTTACCAGCGCCCCCCTGGAGCTGCTTGATCGGAGTCAGTCCTCAGTGCAGCGTCAGCGTGCCCTGCATGCCCTTCAGGTGACCCGGGAAAGTGCAGAAATAGGCGAAATGCCCACCCCGCAGTTTGGCGGTGTCGAAGCTGGCGCTGACGGTTTCACCGCCGCCGGCCAGCTTGCTGCGCGCGACCACGCGCTTGTCGCTGGGTTCGACGTAGCTGCGGTAGGGGCCGGCGCCGATGCCGGCGCGTTCGACCGCGTTCACTTCCCCGACCTTGGACACCACCACGTTGTGGCCCATGATCCAGCGCGGCATCTGGCCGGTGTGTTCGAGCTTGATGGTGAATTTCTCGCAGGCGCTGGGGACGTCGATGTTGGCGGCATCCCAGGATGGCGTATCGCCGGCGTGGAGGGTGAACGAGCAATCGCCGGGCGGCAGCAAGGGCTGCGCGGGTGCGACTTGTTCGACCGGGGTTTCCTTGGCGGCGAGCACGGCATCGGGCGTCGCTTCCGCGCCGGGTTTCGGCGGCGCTTCCGGGGTATTGGGAATTTCGACCGACGGCTTGGCGGACCCATTGCCCTGGGATTGCGCAGGCGGCGCCTGCCGCTGGCAGGCAGCCAGCACCAGAGAACAGACGATGACCCAAGTCTGTCGTTTCATGATGGATCGATTCCCCGTCGATATTTTCGTGATGCGCAAGTATGACGCAGGTGCTGGTGAATCCGCATCAACGCCAGCCGATGCGCAGCGCGATCGCGGTGACCACCGGTGCGACGACCAGCGACACCGCGAGCATCGCGGCGAGGATCAGCAATGCGCCGGAAGCGTCGAGTCCCTGCGCCGCGGCGACCATGCTGCCGGCGCCGAACACCAGCACCGGTACGTACAGCGGCAATGCGAGCAGGGCGAGCAGGGCACCGGCGCGGCGGATGCCGATGGTGAGCGCGGCAACAACCGCGCCGATCAGGCTGAGCAGCGGCGTGCCCAACAGCAGCGATCCCACCAGCATCGGCAGCTGCGCATGCGGCAGATGCAGGAGTTCGCCGAGCAACGGGCTGACGACGATGATCGGCAGCGCGGTCGTCACCCAGTGGGTGAACACGCGCACCGCGACCAGCATCGCCAATGGTTGCGGCGACAGCAGCCATTGCTCCAGCGATCCGTCCTCGGCATCGCCGCGGAACAATGCATCGAGCGCGAGCAAGCCGGAGAGCAATGCGGCCAGCCAGATCACCGCGGGCGCGGCCTGCGCCATCGCTCCGGAATGGGTGTCGATGCCGAGCGCGAACAGCACCACCACCAGCAACGCGAACAGCACCGGTTGCAGGGCATCGCCGCGCTTGCGCCAGATCAGGCGCAGGTCGCGCAGTAGCATGGCGCGGATTGCCGTAACGATCACGCCGCGCGCTCCATCAGCAACTGGCGCGTGCGCACCGGTGGCGCGGCATAGGCGCCATGCGTGGTCACCAACGCTGCGCCGCCATCGTCGAGGTGGGCGCGAATCAGCTGGTTCACCAGTTCGATGCCATCGAGATCCAGATTGGCGTAGGGCTCGTCGAGCAGCCACAGCGGGGCAGGCGACAGCCACAGGCGCGCCAGCGACAGTCGCTTCTTCTGCCCGGCGGAAAGATGTCGCGCCAACTGGTCGTCGTAACCGGCGAGCCCGACATGGTCGAGCGCCGCTTCGATGCCGCGATCCCGACGTTGCCCGAGCAGGCCGCAGGACACTTCGAGATTCTCCGCGGCGGTCAGGTCGCCCTTGTGTCCGGGCAGGTGGCCGAGATACGCGAAGGCGGCGGCACGGCGGGCGTGGTCGAGATCGCCGCCATCCATCCGCAATTCGCCGCGGTCGGCGGGCAACAGCCCGGCCAGCACGCGCAACAGGGTGGTCTTGCCGACGCCGTTGCCGCCCTGCACGAGTAATGCTTCGCCACGCGCGACGGTGAAGTCGAGGTCGGAGAAGATCGCTTCGTCGTTGCGGGAAAACCCCAGTCCGTGGACGGACAGCAACGCGGGTTCGGACGATTGAGTGGGCACGAAGGAGGCGGTGGCAGGCCGACCGCCGGCCCGAGGTCATTCTATCCAGTCGATCTGCGGATGCGGGAATTCCTCTGGGCCGTACATGCGCAGGCGCACCGGCTCGCCGCGCCGCCACAGCAGGATGCCGCGCTGGCGGAAGCGACGCGCCCATTCGTCCAGCAGTGCAGGGGGCGCATTGCCGACCAGCCAACCGGCTTCCCACCACTGGCCATCGGGCGAGGACGAATTCATCGGCCAGCGCAAGTAGCCGTGATGGTCGATGGCGGCGCGCAATTCGCGGTCGGCGCGCTGGTTGTAGGCGTCGGGCTGCAATTCCGAGGCGGGGTTGCAGGCGGTGATGTAGGCGAAGCTGTCGGCGCGTCCAAGCAGGACTTCGAGCCGGGCAGCGAGGTGACCAACCGCGATTTCGATGGCTTCGCCTTCGAGATCGACGAAATAGGCTGCCAGCCGATAGGCTTCGGCGAGGCCATCTGCCGTGGTGGGTCGCGTCAATGCGGTCACGCTTTCACCTTAGCAGCTTGCGTACACTCGTACATCGTCCTTGAGGGCAATCCCCGCAATGCAACCGGTTACAAAACTGCCGAAGGTCGGCACCACCATCTTCACCGTCATGTCGCAGCTGGCGGCCCAGCACGGCGCAGTCAATCTCGGCCAGGGCTTCCCCGATTTCCCGGTTCCGGACCGCTTGGTGGAAGCACTCGACAGGGCGATGCGTGCCGGCCACAACCAGTACGCGATGATGACCGGCATTCCGGCGCTGAGACAGGCGATCGCCGACAAGACCATGGATTGCTACGGCTGGCGTCCCGACGTCGACGCCGAAATCACCGTGACCAGCGGCGCCAGCGAAGCCATCTTCGATGCGATCCACGCGGTGGTGCGTGCCGGCGAGGAAGTGATCGTCCTCGATCCCTGCTATGACTGCTACGAACCGGCGATCGATCTCGCCGGTGCCCGCGCGGTGCATGTCGCGCTCGATCCGGCGACGTTCGCGCCCGACTGGGACAAGGTGCGCGCGGCGATCACGCCGAAGACGCGGATGCTGATGATCAACAGCCCGCACAATCCCTCGGGGGCGATGTTCAGCGCCGCCGACATGCAGGCCGTCATCGACCTGCTGCGCGGCACCGACATCTACCTGCTGTCGGACGAGGTGTACGAACACATCGTCTTCGACGGCGCGCGCCACGAATCGGCGCTGCTGTATCCAGAGTTGCGTGAGCGCACGTTCGTCGTTTCGAGCTTTGGCAAGACCTACCACTGCACCGGCTGGAAGGTCGGCTATTGCATCGCGTCGCCGGCCTTGAGCGTGGAGTTCCGCAAGGTCCACCAGTACAACACCTTCTGCACCTTCGCTCCGGCGCAATTCGCCTTCGCCGAAATGATCGCCGCCGATCCCGATCATTACCGCCAGCTGGGCGCGTTCTACCAGGCCAAGCGCGATCGCTTCCGGGCGCAGCTGGAAGGCACGAAACTCAAGCCGCTGCCGGTGCCGGGCGGCTATTTCCAGTTGGTCGACTATTCCGCCGTCAGCGACCTCGACGACCTCGAATTCAGTCGCTGGCTGACCATCGAGCACGGCGTCACGGGTATCCCACTGTCCCCTTTTTATGCCCAACCGTCCGCAGGGCAGCGTTTGCTGCGTTTGTGCTTCGCCAAGAACGAAAATACGTTGAACCAAGCGATCGAACGGCTGTCCAAGTTGTAGCCACGAAACACGGGAGTTGGCCATGAAATTCGCACAGGTGACCGCATTCTTGTTCGCGCTGGTCGTGACCGGGTTGCTCGCGATATGCGGCTGGCGGTCGGTGCAAGCCGGCCCTGCGCTTCCAGTCGCGGGCACGAAGCCGGTGACGGCGGCGAACCTGCAGGACATCTATTTCGGCATGGGCTGTTTCTGGGGCGCGGAAAAGCGCCTGTCGGCCGTGCCGGGCGTCGCCGAAGTCGAGGTCGGCTATGCCGGCGGCGATACGCCGAAGGTGAACTACGAGGGCGTGCTGCGCACCGAGCAGGACATCCGCAACGGCACCAGCCACGCGAAGAACCACGCGGAAATCGTCCGCGTGCGCTACGACCCCAAGAAGCTCGATCTGGCGACGCTGTTCGCGGCGTTCTGGGAAAACCATGATCCGACCCAGGTCGGCGGGCAGGGCAACGACATCGGCAGCAACTACCGCAGCGCGATCTATTACACGACGCCTGGGCAGAAGACCCTGGCCGAACAGACCCGCGACATCTACCAGCAGGATCTGACGCGCGAGGGTTACGGCCGCATCACCACCGAGATTCTGCCGCTGCGCAATTACAACCGCGCCGAGGAAAGCCATCAGGATTATCTAGTCAAGAACCCGGATGGCTATTGCGGGCATGGCGGCACCGGCGTGAAGTACGGACTCGCCGCAACCGGCAGCCAATATCCGCAGCTCGATGGCGCAAGCTTGAACCGCGCACGCCAGTTGGTGGTCTACGAGGCCGAGGATTGCCCGTTCTGCGCGCGCTTCTCCGCTGAAGTGCTGAAGACGTGGAAGTCCGACGTGCCTTACGTGCAGACCAAATCGCAGCAGGCGCCCAAGGGCTGGACGCTGGCGAAGCGCCTGTTCGCGACACCGACCATCGTCCTGTTCAAGGATGGCAAGGAAGTTTCGCGCTACACCGGCTATACCGGCGAATCGCAGAAGTTCTGGCAATGGTTGGGCTTCAACCTGCTGACGCCGGAGCAGCAACAGATCGCCTTCGATCGCGGCACCGAAATGCCCGGCACTGGGCCCTACCTCGAAGAACATCGTCCCGGCACCTATGTCGATCCAGTCAGCGGTGTGGCGCTGTTCCGCAGCGATGCCAAGTTCGACAGCGGTTGCGGCTGGCCGAGCTTCTTCGACCCGCAGCCGGGTGCGCTGGTGTTCGAGGAAGACGACAGCCACGGCATGCATCGCACCGAAGTGCGCAGCGCCAGTTCCGGCATCCACCTCGGCCATGTCTTCGATGACGGACCGCCGCCGACTGGCAAGCGCTATTGCATCAATGGCAAGGTGCTGAAGTTCGTTCCCGATCCGGTGAAGGGTTGATTGGATGGAGTTGGCGATGACGAAGCGCGATCTGCGCGTGTCCCTGGTCCAGGGCGATACCCGCTGGCACGATCCGGCCGGCAATCGCACGTATTACGCGGGGTTGATGGCGCCGATGCACGGCAACACCGACCTGATCGTGTTGCCGGAGACCTTCACCAGCGGCTTCTCCAACGACGCCATCGGCAATGCTGAAACCATGGACGGCCCGACCGTGGCCTGGATGCGCGAACAGGCGGCAAAGCTGGATGCGGCGATCTGCGGCAGCGTGCAACTGCGTGCCGCCGACGGCGTGTTCAACCGCATGTTGTTCGCGCGCCCCGACGGCAACGTCGAGCATTACGACAAGCGCCACCTGTTCACCTATGCCGGAGAGCACGAGCGCTATGCCGCCGGTCACGATCGTCTGGTCGTGGAATGGCGCGACTGGAAGATCTGCCCGCTGGTCTGCTACGACCTGCGGTTCCCGGTGTTCTCGCGCAATCGCCTCGACAAGGATGGCGCGCCGGAATACGACTTGCTGGTCTATGTCGCCAACTGGCCGTCGCCGCGCGCCTATGCCTGGAAGACGCTGCTCCGCGCCCGCGCGATCGAGAACGTCTGCTTCGTCGCCGGCGTCAACCGTTGCGGAACCGATGGCAACGGCCTGCATTATTCCGGCGACAGCGCCGTCCTCGATTTCCTCGGCCATCCGCTGAGCGAATGCGCGGCGGCCGAACTGACCACGACCACCACGCTGCTGGCCGCCGATCTCGCCGACTGGCGGGCGAAATTCCCGGCGTTGCGTGACGGGGATCGCTTCAGCATCGACTGAACTGGGCTATCCTCGGGGCTCCCAGGAGAAGGAGCTCCTCTATGTACGGGACCATGGCTGCCCGCAAGCTGGTTCGCGGGATGGAAACACTGCCGGGCTTGCGGCAGGCCGGGGCTGCGCTGTACGAGCAGCGTTTCGCCCGCGCCGAAAACGCCAACCTGTTCCGCGGCGTCTATTGCGATTACGCGTCCGCGCTGGCGTCGGCGCCGGCGACCAAGCCGCAGGGCTACGACCACGACGAACCGGCGGCGATGTACGACTGGCGACGCAAGATGCTGTCGCCGAGCGACTATCCGGCCTTGTTCTGGCTGTCGCGATTGCTGGCGGCGAACGAACGCCATGTCTTCGATTTCGGCGGCCACGTCGGCCTGCTGTATTACGCGTTCTCGCGCCACATGCCGATGCCGTCCGACCTGCGCTGGACGGTCTGCGATGTCCCCGCGGTGTGCCGTCGCGGCGAAGCCCTGGCGGAGCAGTGTGGAGTCAGCGCGCTGCGCTTCACCGATCGTTTCGGCGATTGCCGGGGGCACGACGTGCTGTTCGCATCGGGATCACTGCAATACCTGCAGCCGTCACTGGCGGAGATGCTGATCGAAGCCGACGCGCGTCCGCGCCATCTGCTGGTCAACCTGACGCCGATGCACGAACGTTTCGATTACTGGACGCTACAGAACATCTCGACCGCGTTCTGCCCGTACCACATCGTTGTGCGCGAACGCTTCATCGGCGAACTGGTCGCGCTCGGCTATCGCGTCGTCGATCACTGGATCAATCCGGACAAGGGCTGCCTGATCCCGTTCCATCCGGATCATTCGCTGTCGTCCTACGACGGGATGCTGCTGTCGCTGCCCGATTGAGCAGCGACAGTTCAATAGTTCAATTTAAATCAGCCCCCGGCCCCTCGCTGGGCTCGGGGCGTTCGGAATCGCCACGCGGCATGCCGCGTGAGCGGCGCTTCCTCACCCACGGGGACCGCGATGGCCGCCGCCACCCGGACGTCCACCACCACCGGGCCGCGGGCCGCGATTGTTGCCACCCGGACGCGCGCCTTGCGGACGTGGACCACCGGGGCGTGGGCCGCCGGGGCGCGGACCGCGTGGGCGGTCGTAGGCATTGCCGTGGCCGTGATCGAAGCTTGGGTTTGCGTGATCCGACGGGAAACTCGGTGCATTGCCGGGATGCCCGTAGGGATGGCGCGGCTTGCCCTGGCCCGACGAGGCGCCATACGGATTGCTATTGCTGCTATTGCTATTGAAACCGCCGCCCTGTCCGCCGGAGCCGCGCGACTGGCCCTGGCTGCCGCCGGGTCCGCGCGACTTCTGTCCGTAAGGCTTCTGGCCAAACGGCTTCTGCTGGCCGAACGGTTTCTTCGGACGGCGGTCATCGGCATTGCGATGGCCAGTTGGTCCGGTCTCGACGCCATCCGGCACGTACCAGGTCTTCATCGCCGCGGGATTGTCGCCGCCGCGCACTTCGCCCGGACGCATGCGCTGTCCCGGTTGGCGTTCCTGGCCCTTGATCTTGAAGCGCTTGTTGGCCTGGTTGGCGGCGGCATCGCCGGTGACGGTGAGTCCACCCGACTTGCGCGGCGCACCGCGACCGCGACGGTCCTCGCGGACGTGGTCGAAGCGGCGCAGTTCGCGACCTTCGTCGGCGGCGGCATGGCCGTTGACGTAGCCAGCCTGCGAGCGGCGCTCGTTGAAATGCATCGCCGACTTCTTGCTGGCCTTGCGCTGGCCGATCACCGGCTGCAGCGTCAGTGCCGACGGCGGGCCGTCTTCCAGGCCCAGCGACTTGCGCAGCGCTTCCACCTGCGCGTCGGAGAGTTCCTGCGACTGGCCGCGCAGCAGCGGCTGGGGCAGGGTGGCGTTGCCGTAGCGGATGCGCTTCAGGCGCGACACCTGGCAGCCCTGCGACTCCCACAGGCGGCGCACTTCGCGATTGCGGCCTTCCTTCAGCAGCACCTTGAACCAGTCGTGCGAATCGGAACCGCCGACGCGTTCGATATCGTCGAACTTGGCCGGGCCGTCTTCCAGCGCGACGCCGCGACGCAGTCGGTCGACGATCTTCTCGTTCACATCGTCTTCGCCTTCCGGCGGACGCACGCGGCAGACGTATTCGCGTTCGACTTCGTGCGAGGGATGCATCATCGCGTTGGCCAGTTCGCCGTCGGTGGTGAGCAGCAACAGGCCGGTGGTGTTGATGTCGAGGCGGCCGATCGCGATCCAGCGCGCGCCCTTCAGCGTCGGCAGCGCGTCGAAGATGGTCGGGCGGCCTTCTGGGTCTTCGCGGGTGGTGACTTCGCCTTCCGGCTTGTTGTACATCAGCACGCGCGCCGGTTCGGTCAGCGCGGTCGCGACGAAGGTCTTGCCGTCGAGTTCGATCTTGTCGCCGCCGCTCACGCTCATGCCGACGGTGGCGGGTTCGCCGTTGATCTTCACTGCACCCGTGGCGATGCGCTGTTCCAGCGCGCGCCGCGATCCCAGCCCGGCCTGCGCCAGCACTTTCTGCAGGCGCTCTTCCAGCTTGGGGGCGCTGGTGGCTTCGCGTTGTTTCAGCGAGAGAGGGGTGCGTTTTTCGTTGTTACTCATGATGTGCTCCAGTGCTGTCGCCGTCATCGGCGAGGGCGGGTTCTTCGTCGTGTTCGACGTTGTTTGTTTCAGGGGGAGATGAAGCTTCGGCTTCGTGCTGGTGTTCGGGATCACCGGAAGCTTCGGCTTCGCTGTCCATCGCAATGTTTGCGGTGACCGGCGCGGTCTCGGGATCGAACTGCAATTGCGGTTCCAATTCGCCGAAATCCTTCAGTTCCGACAATGGCGGCAGTTCGTCGAGGCGCTTCAATCCGAAATAGTCGAGAAAGCCCTTCGTCGTGCCGAGCAGTTCCGGACGCCCCGGAACATCGCGATGGCCGACCGAGCGGATCCATTCGCGTTCTTCCAGCGCCTTGATGATGTTGCTGTTGGTGGCGACGCCGCGGATCTGTTCGATTTCGCCGCGGGTGATCGGCTGGCGATAGGCGATCAGCGCCAGCGTTTCCAGGGTAGCGCGAGTGTACTTGGTCTGGCGCTCGGTCCACAGGCGTGCCACCCACGGGTGGACGTCGGCCTTGACCTGGTAACGCCAGCCGCTGGCGACTTCCACCAGCTCCACGCCGCGCGATTCGCACTCGGCCTGCAGGGTTTCCAGCGCGGCCTGCACGCTGCCGTCGGGTGCGGGTTCGTCGAGCGGGAACAGCCCGTTGAGCTGCACCAGCGTGAGCGGTTGCGGCGCCGCCAGCAGGGCGGCCTCGACGATGCGATTGATCAGTGTCTGGTCCATGTGTCTCTGGTCATTCGGTCCCGGACGCGCCGGGACGTTGGATTCAATCTTCGGTAGAGCTGTCGAATTCGCTTTCGGGCACTTCCGCGGGTGCATCGGCGGTCGCCAGCGACTTGATGTAGATCGGCTGCAACGGCGCTTCCTGCACGATCTCGATCAACTGTTCCTTGGCCAGCGTCAGCATACCGAGGAAGGTGACGACGATGCCGAGGCGTCCTTCTTCCGGGGTGAACAGCGACTCGAAGCGATGGAAGGCGCCGTCGTGCAGTCGGTCGAGCAATTCGCCCATGCGCTGGCGCACGCTCAAGGCGTCGCGCTTGATCGCATGGTGGGTGTAGAGGTCGGCACGCTTCAGCACATCGTGCAGGGCGAGCAACATCTCTTTCATTTCCACCGGTGGGGGCAGGCGTACCGCTGCACGGTCCGGCACGTGCGCCGATGCGGTCGAGGTGTCGCGATCCTGACGCGGCAGGGTGTCGAGATCCTCGGCGGCCTGCTTGTAGCGCTCGTATTCCTGCAGGCGGCGCACCAGGTCGGCGCGCGGATCGTCTTCCAGGCCTTCCTCGCTGGGCGGCCGTGGCAGCAACATGCGCGACTTGATCTCGGCCAGGATCGCGGCCATCACCAGGTATTCGGCGGCCAACTCGAAGCGCATCTCGTGCATGGCCTGGATGTAGTCGACGTACTGGCGGGTGATTTCCGCGACCGGGATGTCGAGGATGTCGAGGTTCTGGCGGCGGATCAGGTACAGCAACAGGTCGAGCGGGCCTTCGAAAGCCTCGAGGATGACCTCGAGCGCATCCGGCGGGATGTACAAGTCTTGCGGGATCTGCAGCACCGGCTGGCCGAGCACCGTCGCCAGCGGCATTTCCTGCTGCCGCGGGGCACCGGGGTGTTCGGGAATGGCAGGTGCCTCGACGGCGATCGGCTGTTCGGATTCAGTCATGCATACGGCGCGAGGCCGGCGATTCGTTCAACGGGATGCACGTCGCCACGACTGCGGGGGCGGTCGGGTCATGCGAATCGGATCGGAGGGCGGGAGCGAGCCCGGATTGCCGCGTGGGGGAACGGGCTGGGGCACGCTGGCCGCGTACGGGAACCAAGCGTAAGCGGCCACGGGCGGCTTGTCCAGTCGGGCCGTTCAGGAGGCCAGCGCTTCGCCACGGCGGTCGTGGTAGCGGAAGGTCATCCACAGGCCGACCGCGACCGCATAGCAGAGGTTGGGGATGTAGGCCTTGTCGAGCGTGGTGATGTGGGTGATGACCGCCGTGTAATTGGTATATGCCGCCTGCGACAGGGTGAAGGCGGCGACGATCAGCATGAAACGCACGAATACCGGCTTGCGCATGTGCAGGGCCAGCACCGTGCCCTCGGACACGAGCACGCCGATCAGGAAAGGCGTCACCCCACCGATCAGCACCAGGTTGAAGAGGCTGCCCTGGGCGTGGGCCTTGAGCATCAGGTCGGCGAAGGTCACGCCGAGCGGTCGGCACAGCAGGAACAGCAGCAGGCCCGTCGCGAAGGCCATGCTGCGCACGTAACGCTCATTGCCTTGCGCGGCGACGATGACCTTGGTCGAAATCCACAGTTGCCCGCTGATGGTCAGCAGGATCAACAGTTGCTCGAGGATATTGAAGGTGTCCCACTTCATGCCGGACGTTGTGTGATTGCCCTCACACAAGCATACACGGGCTCGCTGTCCGGTCGACTGCGTAGACTGTGGCCATCCAACCCTCGGGAAGCGGAAGCATGTGGTACGTGATCGAAGGCCATGATGGCGACAACGTCCTGGCCCAGCGCATGGAGCAACGTCCGGCGCACCTGGCGCGCCTGCGCGCCTTGCTGGACGAAGGTCGGCTGTTGATCGCCGGGCCGTGCCCTGCAATCGATGCCGAGGATCCGGGCCCGGCCGGCTTCAGCGGCAGCGTGGTGATCGCCGAGTTCGCGTCGCTGGAGGACGCGCGCGCCTGGGCCGATGCCGATCCGTACACGTCCGCCGGTGTCTACACGCGGGTCGATGTGCGGCCCTTCCGCAAAGTGCTGCCATGAGCAACGAAGCACGCATCGCGGCGATCCGTGCCGCGCTGGAAACAGCGCTCAATCCCGAAACGCTCGAGATCATCGACGACAGCGCGCGCCACGCCGGCCATGCCGGCGCCCGCGACGGGCGCGGTCATTTCAAGGTGAAGATCGTTGCAGGCGCATTCGCCGGGCAGGGGCTGCTGGCGCGCCATCGCGCGGTGTACGCCGCGCTTGGTACGTTGATGGAGACCGACATCCATGCGCTGCAGATCGAGGCGAAAACGCCCGAAGAACAATGACGCATGGCGTGCTTGGCAAACGCCGGCTTCGTCAATGTAGGATTGTAAGCGTTTACATTTGCCCAGATCGGAAGTTCCTCATGTCCCGTGTCGTGATTCCTTCGCTTGTTGCATTCGGGTTGCTGTTGCCGGGATACGCCAGCGCCGCCGAATGCAATGCATCGGCAACGCCAGCACGACAGAAGGCGGCCATCCATACCCTGATGTCACGCATGACGCTGGCCGAGAAACTCGGGCAACTCAACCAGATCGGTCGCCAGGCAGTCGCAACCGGCGCGGCCGGTACGCAAGGGCAGTCAGGGGATGACGTGATCGCGGCCGGTGGCGTCGGTTCGTTCCTCGGCGTGCGTGGCGTCGCCGAAACGCGCCACCTGCAGGAGATCGCGGTCACGCGCTCGCGCCTGAAGATCCCGTTGCTGTTCGCCGATGACGTGATCCATGGCTACCGCACCACGTTCCCGGTGCCGTTGGCCGAGGCGGGCAGCTTCGATCCGGAGATGGCCGAACGCAGCGCGCGCATCGCCGCGGTCGAAGCGACCGCCAGTGGCATCCACTGGACCTATGCGCCGATGGTGGACATCGCGCGCGACCCGCGCTGGGGTCGCGTCGTCGAAGGTTCCGGAGAGGATCCGTATCTGGGTTCGTTGATGGCCGCGGCGCGCGTGCGCGGTTTCCAGGGACGCGATCTGACTGCGCACGACAGCCTGTTGGCGACGGCAAAACATTTCGTCGCGTATGGCGCGGCGGAGGGCGGCCGCGACTACAACATCGCCAGCATGTCGCCGCAGACCTTGCACGATGTCTACCTGCCACCGTTCAAGGCGGCCGTCGACGCCGGCGCGGGATCGATCATGGCTTCGTTCAACGAGCTCGATGGCACGCCGATGCATGCCAATGGCGCATTGATCAACGGCCTGTTGCGCAAGCAGTGGCGATGGAATGGCCTGGTCGTCAGCGATTACACCGGCGTGATGGAGCTGATGCATCACGGTATTGCCGACAATCGCGCCGATGCTGGCGAACGCGCGCTGCGCGCCGGCGTGGATGTCGACATGGTCAGCGAAATCTATGCCAAGGACTTGCCGCAACGCGTGTCCTCCGGGCACCTGCCGCTGGCCGTGGTCGATGCCTCCGTTGAACGTGTGTTGGCGACCAAATGCCGGCTCGGATTGTTCGATGATCCGTACCATGGCGCCGATGTGGCGCGCGAACGTGCGTCCATCCTGACGGCGGAGCATCGCCGTGCGGCGCGCGATGCGGCGGGACGTTCCATCGTCTTGTTGAAGAACACGCAAGAGGCGTTGCCGCTGCGCAAGGACATCGGCAAGGTCGCGGTGATCGGTCCATTGGCCGACGAGCCGTGGGCGATGCTCGGCAACTGGCCCGGCGATGGCAAGCCCGAGGATGCGGTTACGCCACTTGCTGCATTGAAGAAGTCGCTTGGCGAACGACGCGTGGCCTACGCGCGCGGCACCGGATTGCTCGGTGACGACCGCTCCGGTTTCGATGCGGCTGTCGCCGAGGCGAAATCTTCCGATGTCGTGCTGTTGTTCGTCGGCGAAGGGCCGGAGATGAGCGCGGAAGCCGCCAGTCGCAGTTCGCTCGATCTTCCCGGCAACCAGCAGGCATTGGCCGATGCGTTGGCCGCGACCGGCAAGCCCGTCATTGCGATCCTGCTCAACGGTCGCCCGTTGTCGGTCGGCAAGCTGGCGGATGCTTCGTCGGCGCTGGTCGAAGCGTGGTTCCCGGGCATCGAAGGTGGCAATGCCATCGGAGACGTCCTGTTCGGCGACGTCAATCCGGCGGCGCGCCTCGCGATCACGTTCCCGCGCAACGTCGGCCAGGTGCCGATCTACTACGCGCACAAGAACACCGGGCGTCCGCCCAACGCGGGCGAGAAATACACGTCGAAATACATCGACGTGCCGTGGACGCCGCTGTATCCGTTCGGATTCGGCTTGAGCTACACCACGTTCCGCTACGACGGCCTGAAGATCGCGTCGCCGCGCATCGCGGCGAACGGACGACAGAAGGTCAGCGTTGCCGTGACCAATACCGGCAAGCGCGCAGGCGATGAAGTGGTGCAGTTGTATCTGCGCGACGAGGTGGCCAGCGTGACGCGGCCGCTGCGCCAGTTGCGTGGATTCCGCCGCATCCATCTCGATGCGGGCGAGAGCCGGGTGGTGGAGTTCGAACTCGGACGCGAGGATTACGCCTTCCACGATGCGGCGATGCACAAAGTCGTGGAGCCCGGACGTTTCGATGTATTCATTGGTGGCAGTTCCGAGGCCACCTTGTCCGGTTCTTTCGAGGTGACGGCGGGGCGCTAAACCGACCCCGCAGTCAGCTTTCACAATACCCGTACGCATTGCTGCAACGCGCAATCGAAAGTTGCAACGAAGTCTTTACATTCGCGTTTGTAAACGTTTACATTCGATTCAACTCGAGGTTTCGGCGGGGTTGGACGAACGGAATGACGGTCACCATCAAGGACATCGCGCTGCGTGCCAGGGTCTCCGTGGCAACCGTGTCCCGTGCCCTCAACGGGCACGACAACGTGACTCCGGCAGCGCGGGCCAAGGTCCTGAAGGTGGCCGAGGAGATGCGCTACCAGCCGCATCACGCCGCGCGCAGCCTGAGCAGCCGGCGTACCCATACCGTCGGAGTGGTGCTGCCGGACTTCGAGGGTGAATTCTTCTCCGAACTGATCCACGGCATCGAGCGCGAGGCGCGCGCTCAACGCCACCAATTGCTGGTTTCGAGCAGCCATCCCGATCCGAAGGCGCAGCAGCAGGTCTTGCAGGCGATGCGCGGCCGGGTCGATGGCCTGCTGATCATGTCGCCGCAGGTCGATACCGGCGAGCAGTTGATCGAAGACCTGACCGGGTTGCCGACGGTGCTGATCAACAGCCATTTGTCGGCGTGTGCGGAATTGCCGGCGGTCAACGTCGACAACTACACCGGCGCCCGCGCCATCGTCGCGCACCTGGTCGAGTGCGGTTACCGCCGGATCGCGTTCCTCGCCGGTCCCGAGGACAACTTCGAAGCGCGCGAACGCCAGCACGCCTATGTCGACGGCGTGCGCGAAGCGCTGCCGTCGGCGACGCCCTGGATCATCCCCGGCGATTTCACCGTGACGCGCGGACACGAGGCCGGCGAATACATCGCCGGATTGACGGAACGTCCGGATGCGGTATTCGCCGCCAACGACCAGATGGCGCTCGGTTGCCTGTTCGCGTTCGCTCGCAACGGCGTGAGCGTGCCCGACGACATCGCTTTGGCCGGATTCGATGACATTCCGCTGTCGTCCTGCACCTATCCGCGCCTGACCACGGTGAGCGCGGACATCGTCGAACTCGGTGCGCGGGCGATGCGTCGCCTGCTGGTGCCCGAAGGCGACCACATCGACCTGGTCGTGCCGAAATTGGTCATTCGCGAATCGACCCGCGACCTGCAAGACGTTGCAAGCCACGCCATCCCCCGTGCCCTCCATCAACCCGCACCATGAGGTAAGTCTCATGAAGAACGAACAACAACGATCCTCCCATTCCCGTCTGCAACGCAGGTTGCTGACTGTCGCCTTGTGTACCTGCCTCGGTGCGATGTCCACGCCAGCGTTGGCGCAGTCGTCGAATGCAACCCTGCGCGGCAAGGCACCGCCCGGGGCGCAAATCACCGCGACCAACACGGCCACGGGGGCGACCCGCAAGATCAGTGCCAATGCCGATGGGTCTTACGCACTGGTCGGCCTGACGCCCGGCACCTATCGCGTTGAAGCGGCAGGCGGCGCCGCGCAAACCGTGACGTTGGCGGTGGCGACTTCGGTCAACCTCAATCTCGCTGGCGGCACGGCCGCAGCGCCGGCAGGCGAACTGGGCAAGGTGACGGTGACCGGGACGCTGGTCGAAAGAAAGACTTCGGAGGTGGGCAAGAACATCTCGCTGAAGCAGATCAACACGGTGCCGCAGCTGACGCGCAACTTCCTCGAGTTCGCCGACACAGTGCCGGGCATGCAGTTCACCACCGACGCTTCGGGGCACAGCGACATTCGCGGTGGCGCGCAACAGACTTCGGCGGTCAACGTCTACATCGACGGCGTGGGGCAGAAGAGCTATCTGTTCGGTGGCGTGTCGGGCCAGCAACAGAGCGCCGGCAACCCGTTCCCGCAGCTCGCCATTGGCGAATACAAGGTCGTCTCTTCGAACTACAAGGCAGAATTCGACCAGGTCGGTTCGGCCGCGATCATTGCCCAGACCAAGTCCGGCGGCAACCAGTTCCACGGCGAGGTGTTCGGTCGCTATACCAGTTCGAATTGGCGCGATCGCTCGACAGCGGAAGAGGCGCCGGGCAAGGACAAGCTCAAGACGCACCAGAACGAATACGGTTTCGCCCTGGGTGGTCCGATCATCAAGGACAAGATGCACTTCTTCGTCAGTTACGAAGGCAAGCGCTTCGTGCTGCCGGCCGATCCGGTGGCTGTTCCTTCCAACTTCTCCAGCTATGCGCAATACCTTCCGCAACGCGTGCAGGACCAGTTCGGCCCGGTGTCGCGCCCGTTCAAGGAAGACCTCTACTTCGGGAAGATCGACTGGTCGGTCGGTGACAACGACAAGCTGGAGTTTTCCGCGAAGATCCGCAAGGAGGACAGTCGCGACAGCGTCGGCGGCCTGACCACGGCGCGCGCAGCCAAGAACAACGCGAATCGCGAAAACCGCTACGACCTGCGCTGGGAGCATTACGGCGATTCGTATCTGAACGAGGCGCGGTTCACCTACGAAGACGTGCTGTTCAACCCGACCGCCTACAACTTCGGTAGCCAGTCGGTATACACCGCGAAGCAGAACGAAAACGACGTCCTGATCTTCGACGACGCCACCAGCGGCCTTGCGATCCAGCGCAAGGGCCAGAAGGGTCCGGCGTTCCAGGACGACCTGACCTTCAATCGCATCGACTGGCACGGCAGCCATGTCATCAAGGTCGGCTTCAAGTACAAGCAGGTCGACCTGACCCAGAGCGAAAACTCCACGGCCAACCCGTCGTTCTATTACATGGTCAACAACGGCAGTGTTCCAGGCCCGACCGGTACCAGCACCATTCCGTACGAGGTCAAGTTCAACCAGCCGTTCGTCGGCGGCACGCCCTCGGTGACGACCAAGGACAAGCAGTACGGTTTCTACATCCAGGATGACTGGGATGTCACCGATCGCCTGCAGTTGAATCTGGGCGTGCGTTGGGATTACGAAAAGGTGCCCTCGTACACCAACTTCGTCACCCCGCCGGAAGTCGTGGCGGCGTTGAACGGACCCGATACCACCACGGGTGCGCCTGCAGGCCAGACCTATCGGCAATCGCTGGCGAAGGGCGGCATCAACATCGATGACTACATCGGCAACGGCCACAACCGCAAGCCGTCCAAGGGCAACTGGGCGCCGCGCCTGGGCTTCTCCTACGACATCACTGGCGACGAACGACTGGTGTTGTTCGGTGGCGCCGGTCGCAGCTACGACCGCAATCTGTACGACTACATGGGCCTGGAACAGGTCAAGTCGGCGCTGTCCAGCTACACCGTCAAGTTCATCGAGGCGGGCGCTTGCACCACGCCGACCTTGGGCACCTGCGCCAACTGGAACCCGAGTTACCTGAGCGGTGGCAGCGCGGGACTGGCGGGTCTGGTCCAGCCCGGCATGCGCAATGGCGAAATCGACTTGATGAACAACAAGTTGAAGACGCCGTATTCGGACCAGTATTCGTTGGGCCTGCGCGCCAAGCTGGGCGAGTGGAATACGTCGGCGACGGTGTCGAAGATCATCAGCAAGGATGGCTTCGTCTTCACCTTGGGCAACCGCTACCCGAATGGCGCCTTCTTCGGCACGCCATCGTGGGGCGGCATCGCCCAGCCGTGGGAGCACAGTCCGCCGGGCTTTGGCTCCCTGATCCTGGGCGACAACGGCATCGAGACCCGTACCGCGCAGTTCATGCTGTCGGCCGAAAAGCCCTATACCAAGTCTTCGGGCTGGGGCGTGACGGTGGCTTATACCTATTCGCACGCGAGCGGCAACCGTGGCGGTGACGAACACTACGCGTTCGATGCCGCGACCATCGGCAATTACCCGTTCATTCCGTTGAAAGCGGTACCGGTGCATCGCCTGGTCGCGACCGCCATCTACGACTTGCCGTGGGGCTTGACCGCCTCGGGCAAGCTGACCTTGTCGACGCCGCCGCCGCAGAACGAAGTGGCGGATGGGTGGGCCGGGTCGGGCGGCCTTCCAATACCGACGGCCTTCGACGGGAAGGGCGCATACGGCGTGAAGGAGCTCGATCTGTCCTTGTCCAAGGACATCAAGCTCTACAAGGGCCTGACCATGCAGATTCGCGGCGACCTGATCAATGCGTTCAACTGGGCCAATCGCAGCCAATACGATTGGGATGGCTGGGTCAACGGTCAGCCGAACAATCTTCGCCTCAGGCAATATGGCAACCAGTACACTCCGCCGCGTACGCTGTTCATGAGCATGCGGGTGTTCTTCTGATCATCGCAAGATGCAGCAAGTCGACAAGGCCCGCGCAAGCGGGTCTTGTCTTTCGGAGCGTGTGATGAACGAAAGCGCGATTGGCGACATCGTTGTTGTGGGCGGGGGTGCGGCCGGCTGGATGGCCGCCGCCGCGTTGGCGAGGCATCTCGGCAAGCACCGCAGGATCCACCTGGTGGAGTCCGACGAGATCGGCATCGTCGGTGTGGGCGAAGCCACCGTTCCGCACATCCGCACCTTTAACGCGGAAGTGCTGGGCCTGGACGAAGCGGATTTCGTCAAGTCCACCCAGGGCACGTTCAAGCTCGGCATCCAGTTCCGCGACTGGGCGCGCATCGGCGACAGCTACTACCACGGCTTCGGTTCGGTGGGACAGGATCTTGGCCCCTTGCCGTTCCACCAATACTGGCTGCGCGCCCGCGGGGCAGGGCGTGCGCAAGCCTATTGCCATTACGGCCTGCAATCGGAAGCGGCCGAGCAAGGGCGTTTCATGCCCCCTGCCAGCGATGTGCCGGCAACCTCGCCGTTGGCCAACATCGCCTATGCCTACCATTTCGATGCTGCGTCCTACGCGAAGTATCTGCGGGGATATGCGGAGAAGCTGGGCGTGATCCGGCACGAAGGCAAGATCGTGCAGGTGTCGCAACGACCAGACGATGGGTTCATCGACGCGGTGGTGCTGGAGAGCGGCGAGCGCATCGCCGGCGATTTGTTCATCGATTGCTCGGGATTCCGCGGTTTGCTGATCGAGCAGACCTTGAAGGCCGGCTACGAAGACTGGAACCACTGGCTACCCTGCGATCGCGCGCTGGCCGTTCCTTGCGCCACGACCGGGGCGCCAACCCCGTATACGCGCTGCACGGCGCGGCCTGCCGGCTGGCAGTGGCGGATACCCCTGCAGCATCGCGTCGGCAATGGCTACGTGTACAGCAGCCGTTTCGTCAGCGATGACGAAGCTGCCGCGACCCTGCTGGCCAATCTGGATGGAAAGGCGCTGGCCGAGCCAAGGCCGTTGCGCTTCATCGCCGGCAAGCGCAGGAAATTCTGGGACAAGAACGTCGTGGCGGTCGGACTGGCCAGCGGTTTCATGGAGCCGCTGGAATCGACCAGCATTCACTTGATCCAGATGAGCATCGTGCGCCTGATCGACATGTTCCCGGATGCGGGTTTCGACCCGTTGCTGGTCGAGCGCTACAACCGAGCGGTCGATTTCGACTACGACCACATCCGCGACTTCATCATCCTGCACTACAAGGCGACCGAACGCGACGACACGCCGTTCTGGAATCATTGCCGCACCATGCCCGTTCCGGACAGCCTGCAGGAGAACATCGATCTGTTCCGGCGTTCCGGTCGCTTCTATCGCAATGGCGAGGAGTTCTTCGCCTTGCAAAGCTGGGTGCAGGTGATGCTCGGGCAACGCATCGTGCCCGAGGTCTGCCATCCGATCGTTGACCAGATGCCGGAAGAAGAGGTGTTCCAGTTCGTCGAACACGTCCGCAAGGTGATTGTGGCCTGTGCGCAGGCCATGCCCCCGCACCAGGCGTTCATCGATCGCCATTGCAAGGCCGCAGCGATGGCGTGAGCGATCACGCTATCGTCTCGTCACCACTACCAGCGCGCGATCAACGTCGCAAACGGTTTGCCGAAGCGGATGCCATCCGCGTCGAACTCCGCGACCGGTTTGCCATCGACCGTCACGCTTGAAGGCTTGCGGCGGTTTGGCCAGTGCAGGCGCAACGCCGTGCCGGCGATGAGTCCGCGGCCGAGTTGGACGTGCAATTCGCCATTGCGTTCGCGTGCCGCCATCGTCAACGCACCATAGGCGGTTGGCAAGCCGTCGATGCGCAGGCCATCGCCGGCGAGCCAGGTCGGCGGCGCGCCGGGCAGCAGCTCGAGTTCGTTGTCGCCTTCGTGCATCAGCATGCCGAACAGCGCGCGGGCATATTCGGAGCCGATCCACGTGTGCGGCATGTCGCCGAGGTAGATCGCGTGGCGCAAATCCGAATAGACGACTTCGGCCAGGACCTGCCAGGCCAGTGGCCGACGATGGCCGAGGAAACGCATCAGCAATTCGTTCGCCGCCTGCGGTTGATCGAGGTGCACATAGGTCAGCACGTTGCGCAGTTCGTACGGCGTGTATGCGTACAGCGCGTCGGGCGCGTCGCGCTTGCGCACGTCGTCGAGATAGCGCGCGAACGTGCCGCGCAGTGCATCGGCCGGCATTACCTCCTGCTGCCCGGCCGGATCCAGGCCGATCGATACGCTGGTCGGGTCGCCATCGCCCATGTCCGCCGAAGCAGGAATGAAGTCGGCGCCCTTCCACTGCATCGTCGCGCGGATCGATGCCGCAACCGATTCGCGCAACGCGGCGTATTGCGCTTGCGCCCATTTCACGCCTTCGCGATCGCCCCATTGTTGCAGCAGCCACGCCCCGTCGTGCCAGCCTTTCAGCGCCCAGTAGTCGTCCCAGTAACTGTGCGTCGGTGTCGGGTAGCCTTCGTGGCTGATCGACGGTGCGATGATGCCGCGGAAACGTTCCGGCGCCGGCTTGTCCTTCTGATAGCCCTCGACCAGCGTGCGTTCGCGCAACTTCTGCAAGAAGCGCAGCGCCTGCGTGACCTGCTGTTGATGGGCGCGCACGCTGTCCGCGCCGCCGTCGAGCCGCGCGATCTCGGCGATGAGCCAGACGAACTCGCCCTGGCTGTCGTATTCGATGTCGGAACCGAACCCGGTGTTGACCGTGCCGTCGTCGTTGAGGATCGGCGAGACGAGTCCGTTTTCATGCACCGCATGCGCGGCATACCAGTCGGCATAGTCGCGCGCCGTCTTCGGCATGCCCATGCGCAGCAGAATCGCTGCCGTGGCCGCACCGTCGCGGATAAAGGCACGGTTGTAGTTGCGCGGCCCGGCCTGCATCGCCTTGCCACTCTGGTTCAACAGCATGTACGCGGCCTGCGCGCGCAGCATGTCGACCAGCGAGCGATCGGGCAGGGAGAGTCCGATCCGTCCCAGACGCTGCTGCCATTGCTTTGCCGCTTCGTCGGCGAGGCGGTCGAATGCCGCGCCATCGAACGACTCCGGCAGCGCGGGCGCATCCGGCAACGGCTGCTTTTCCGTATCGATGCGACGATCGCCGAGGGCGAACGCAAGGACGAAGTCGCGATGCGCATTCGGTGCGAGATCGACGCGCCAGCTCTGCATCGCTGCAGCGAGCCCCGCATCGTCGTGCGCCTGCGCCTGCGTCGGTGCAACTCCATCCGCGGCAAAGCGGGTGATTTCACCTTCGCCATGCGCACCGAATGTCGATGCGCCTTTCGCATCCGGCTGCGCGGTGCGATACAGCACGCGACCGTTCACGCGCACCGCGTCGCCTTCCAGCGCGATGTCGCGGATTGGCGCCAAGCCACCGTTCTGCCATGGCGGACTCATCTGCATCGGGCGTGTCAGCAGCGAGAACGTGCCGCCAATCGCGACCTTGCCGGTATTGCTCAGCCGATGCCGCACCAGCACCACCGGCGCGCCGTTGCGTTCGATCGCGATCGCTTCGCTGGTGAGCTGCAATCCACCCTGCGGCGACCAGTCGAGGCCGGGCATCGGCATCCAGCCGTCGCGCAGGCGATGTTCGATCGGTGTCGCGGATGTCGCTGCGACCGCCTTGCCCGAGGCATCACGCCACATCGGCTGCACCAGCGGCGCACCTTTCCATGCTTCCACGTTGCCGTATTCGTCGAATACCGCCTTTTGCCGGCCAGCCGGGATGCCGACCACGGTCCAGTACACCTGCTGGTCGTGCAAGGAAGACGGAAACAGCGCCGAGTTGCGCTTGGCAGCGGCGAGCTGGTAACGCTTTATCGGCGTCATCGCCTGCTTGGGCCCGAGCAGCTGCAGGCGTTTCACACTGACCGGTTTTCCGCCCGCGGTCGTATTCAATCTCAATGCCGTGAACGTGCGCGGCGTGGCCGTGGCGAGGAATGCGGTTTCGCCAAACGCGTCCGGATCGTTCGCCAGCGTCGACCACTGGCCTTGCGCGTCGCGTCCTTCCAGCCGGACCGATTTCGGCGCTTCGCCCCAGGACACCTCGAGTCCCGCAAGCGGCAGTGGGCGAGGCAGATCGATCATCAGTTCCTGCGTGGCGGCATCGCGTTTCGGCAATGCACGCGGTGGCGACATGCCGGAGGAGGGCAGCCACAGCGCATCGCCATCACGTAGCGACAACTTCGGCGCTTCGCTTTGCGCGAGGGGCTGGAACTCAAAGATCGACACACCCCAATCCGCCGTGCGCGCGGGTGCGGCAAGGCGCACGTAACGCGCACGCACCGCCGGGAAAACTTCGTACTCGATGCCACCCTTGTTGTCGCTGGTCTCGAACGCGGTGCGCCAATGCTGCGCATCGTCCGACACCTGGATCGAATACGCGCGGGCTCCACCCCATTCCCACTGGATTTCCACGCCACCTATCGCCGTGCTGCGACCCAGATCGACCTGGAACCAGTTGCCCGGCGAAAACCCGCCGCCCCAGCGCGTCTTCGGATCGCCGTCGATGGCGAATGCCGCGGGCATTCCTGGTGCTTCTGCGGACGACGCCGTTGCCTTCCATTGCGCGCGAGGCGGAAGCCCGTCGTCGTTGCCCGCATATGCGAATGAGGCGTGCAACAGCAGCGCGGAGGACAGCAGCAATCGCGTGAACTTCATGGGTGACTCCATCGTCCGAAAACGTACCATCGAGAATTGATGCAACGCACAACAAAAGGCTGCGGAAAACTCTTTGCAATCGAAATTGTAAACGCTTACATTCGATTCAATTCTGCATCAAGGCCGGGTTGGACAGGTGAGAAAAAGCTTGGGTAGGAGCAAGGGAAAACTGGCTTTGACCGGCCTGCTCGTGATGTGTGCCGAGGTGGCGTCCGCGATGCCAAGGCCGCCTTCGCATCGCGGGCCGGCTGACACCCATGCCGTCCCTGCACTGGTCGACGACCTCCAGCACCGGACCTTCGATTTCTTCGCGGAGCGCGCCGATCCCGCCAGCGGCCTGATTCCGGATCGCTGGCCCAGCCCGTCGTTTTCCAGCATCGCGGCGGTGGGCTTCGGCCTGACCAGTTACGGCGTCGGCGCCGAGCGCGGCTGGATGACACGACAGGAAGCCGCACGGCGCACCTTGCTGACGTTGCGCTTCTTCGATCGTGCGAAGCAGGGGGATGATGCCAACGGCGTTTCCGGCACCCACGGCTTCTTCTATCACTTCCTGGAAATGTCCGATGGCACGCGCTCGGCCCAGTGCGAGTTGTCATCCGTCGATACGGCGTGGCTGCTCGCCGGTGCTCTGTTCGCGCAAAGCTATTTCGATCGCGACAACGCCAGCGAACGCGAGATCCGCCAGTTGGCGGAACGCCTCTACCGGCGCGCGGATTGGACCTGGCTGCAGGTGCGCAAGCCGCTGATCTCAATGGGCTGGAAGCCGGAAAGCGGCTTCATCCACAGCGATTGGGAAGGCTACAACGAGGCTTTGATGGTCTATGTGCTGGCGCTGGCATCACCGACGCATCCGGTGCAACGCGATGCCTACGATGCCTGGACGAAGACCTACAACGTGAGTTGGGGCGAGTTTCAGGGCCAGACGTATTTGAGCTTTCCGCCGTTGTTCGGGCATCAATTCAGCCATATCTGGATCGATTTCCGCGGCATTCGCGACGACTGGTCGCGCACGGCGGGCATCGACTATTTCGAAAACAGCCGGCGTGCCACGCTGGCGCATCGTGCCTATGCCATCGCCAATCCGATGGGTTGGCGCGGTTATGGCGCCGATGTCTGGGGGCTGACGCCTTCCGACGGGCCGGCCGATGTCGCGCTGACGATCAACGGCGTCAAGCGGCAATTCCATACCTATACCGCGCGTGGCGTCGGCCGCGAATACAGTCTCGACGACGGCACCATTGCGCCGACGGCCGCGGTGGGATCGATGCCGTTCGCGCCGGAAGTCGTGATCCCGGCGATCGAGGCGATGCACGCGCGCTACGGCAAGGCGATCTACGGACGTTACGGCTTCTTCGATGCGTTCAATCCGACCATGACCGATACTTCAGTGAAACTGCAGCATGGGCATATCGTCGATGGTGTGTGGGTTGATCGCGACTATCTCGGCCTCGACCAGGGACCGATCGTGCTGATGACGGAAAACCATCGCAGCGGATTCATCTGGAAGGTGATGCGGCACAATCCGCACATCATCCGTGGTCTGAAGCGCGCGGGTTTCACCGGAGGCTGGCTGGCGGGCGCGCGGGGATGACCGGCCTGTTGCGCCGGGTGTTGGCGATGTCGTTGCTGGTGCTTGCCGCGTGCAGCCGCACCGACGACAGTCGCCACGTCGTGCGCTTCTGGGCGATGGGGCAGGAAGGCGAGGCGGTCGCGAAACTGTTGCCGGAATTCGAACGCACGCACCCGGGCATCCGCGTCGATCTGCAGCAGGTGCCGTGGACCGCGGCGCACGAGAAGCTGCTCACGGCGTTCGCAGGCGACGCGCTGCCGGACGTGGTGCCGCTGGGCACGACGTGGATCCCGGAGTTCGAGGCGCTGGATGCGCTGGCGCCGCTGGATGAGCGCATCGCGGCATCTTCCCTCGACAGCAACGATTTTTTTGCCGGTTCCTGGGACACCGGACGCATCGACGGCAAGACCTGGGCCGTGCCGTGGTACGCGGAAACGCGCCTGCCTTACCAGCGACGCGACCTGCTGCAGGACGCAGGCGTGACATCCATGCCGCAAAACTGGGACGAATGGCTGGCCGCGATGGCAGCGGTGAAGAAGAAGCAGGGGGGTGACAAATACGCCATCCTGCTCCCGACCAACGAGTTCGAGCCGTTGCTCAACCTCGCCATCCAGCAGCAGGAACCCTTGCTGCGCGACGAAGGGCGCTACGGCAATTTCCGCAGCGCCGGATTCAAGCGCACGCTGGCGTTCTACAAGAAGATGTTCGATGCCGGCTATGCGCCGCGACTCGACAATACCCGCATCTCGAATGTCTGGGACGAATTCGGCAACGGCCTGTTCGCGTACTACATCAGCGGGCCGTGGAATATTTCCGAATTCCGCAAGCGGTTGCCGCGTTCGCTCGACGGCGCCTGGGGCACGATGCCGCTGCCGGGCCCCGACGGCCCGGGGCGGTCGATCATGGGCGGAACCAGCTTCGTGGTCTTCCGTTCCTCGAAACGACAGGGCGATGCCTGGGCGCTGGTGCAGTGGCTGTCGCAACCGGCGCAGCAGATGCGATTGCATGAATTGACCGGCGACCTGCCGTCGCGGCGTTCCGCCTGGGTGGTGCCGACATTGGCGAACGATCCGATGATGAAAGTGTTCCGCGAGCAGATGGAACGCGCGGTACCGCCACCCAAGGTGCCGGAGTGGGAGCGCATCGCACAGGAGATGCGCATCGTCGGCGAGCAGGTGGCGCAAGGGAAGGCGGACGTGGATGCGGCGGCGGCCGACCTCGATCGCCGCACCGATGCCATCCTTGCCAAGCGACGCTGGATGCTCGACCACAAGCGCATGCAGGTGACGCAATGAACGCGCGGTTTGCCGGCTGGATGTTCGTCGCACCGGCACTGATCGTGATCGGCCTGTTCTTCCTGCTGCCGGTGCTGGCCGGGTTGGCCCTGAGTTTCACCGACTTCGACATCTACGCGCTCGCGGACCACCACAACCTGCGCGTGGTCGGATTGCGCAATTACTGGTCGCTGCTGCACACGCCGCTGTTCTGGAAATCGCTGGGCAACACCTTCTATTTTGTGCTGGTCGGCGTGCCGCTGTCGGTCGCGGCGTCGCTGGGTGCAGCGCTGTTACTGCATGCGAAAACCGCGCGCTTCAAGCCGTTCTTCCGCACCGCGTTCTTCGCGCCGGTGGTCACGACCATCGTGGCGGTCGCGGTGATCTGGCGCTATCTGTTCCATACCCGCTACGGCATGGTGAATTCCGGACTCTCGGCGCTGGGCATCGACGCGATCGACTGGCTGGGATCGCCGGCGTGGTCGATGCCGACCATCATCCTGTTCGCGGTGTGGAAGAACTTCGGTTACAACATGATCATCTTCCTGGCCGGGCTGCAGGCGATTCCGGAAGATCTCTACGAGGCGGCGCGCATCGATGGCGCCTCGACGTGGAAACAATTCCGCCATGTCACCTTGCCGACGCTGGGCCCGATCCTGGTGCTGGTCGGCATCCTGACCATGGCCGGTTACTTCCAGCTGTTCGCCGAACCGTATGTGATGACGCAGGGCGGGCCTTTGCAGAGCACCGAGAGCGTGCTCTATTTCATGTACGAGGAAGGCTTCAAGTGGTGGAACCTCGGCAACGCGTCGGCGGTCGCCTTCCTGCTGTTCCTGATCATGAGCGCCTGCACCGGCGGCCTGCTGTGGCTGGCGCGTCGTCGTGGAGCGGAAGCATGAATTCGCGCGCTTCAACCACGATCATGGTCAACCTGTTGCTGGTGATGATCGCCGCGCTCAGCCTCGGTCCGTTGCTGTGGATGCTGTCGGTCTCGTTCATGCAACCTGGCGAGGCCAGCCATTTCCCCGCGCCATGGCTGCCGTCGACGCCGACGCTGCAGAACTACCGGCAATTGTTCGAACGCTCCGGCATGGGGCGCCATTTCTTCAACAGCCTGGTCATCTCCACCGGCGTGATGGTGTCGTCGGTGCTGGTCAACACGCTGGCCGGTTACGCCTTCGCCAAGCTGCGCTCGCGCGGTCGCGACAAGGTGTTCCGGGCGATGCTGGCGGCGCTGGTGATCCCGGCGCAGGTGGCGATGATGCCACTGTTCCTGCTGCTCAAGGAAATGGGCCTGGTGAATACCTGGATCGGGGCGATGGTGCCGGGACTGGCGGGCATCTTCGGCATCTACCTGGTGCGGCAATACGCACGGTCGATTCCCGATGAACTGCTGGAAGCCGCGCGCATCGATGGCGCTGGCGAGTGGCGGATCTTCTGGCAGATCGTGCTTCCAGTGCTGAAGCCGATCCTGGTCACGTTGGGGATCTTCAGTTTCCTCGGCGCCTGGAACGATTTCATGTGGCCGTTGATCGTGCTCGGCGACCAGTCGTTGCAGACCCTGCCGGTCGCGCTGGCGTCGCTGTCGCGCGAACACGTGCAGGACAACGAACTGATGATGGCGGGCGCAGTGGTGACCATCCTGCCGGTGCTGGTGCTGTTCCTGATGCTGCAGCGCTACTACATCCAGGGCTTGCTGGTGGGGAGCGTGAAAGGGTGAGCATCCATGCTCGCGCGCCACTGGCGCGCATGGATGCGAACGCCCGGCCACGGATGGCCGGGCAGGACGATTCGAAGCGATGGTGCATCGCCATGGATGGCATCGAGAATAATGCGAAGCGAAATGACTTGAACACGATCTGCAAATTGGTGCTTGGTTTCCTGTTGATGTCTGCCGTAGCCGGTGCGTCCGCCACCGATCGCCAGGTACTCGATGATTTTCGCGATCTTTCGACTTGGAGCGCAGTCGCTTCCGACGGTGTTTCCGCGAAGATCAGGCAAGTCGACGGCCCGTCCGGCAAGGCGCTATGCCTCGATTACGATTTTCGCGGACGTTCCGGCTATGCTGTCGCGAAACGGGCATTGCCGTTGCGATATCCGGCCAACTACGCCTTCGATCTGCAATGGCGCGGCAAGGGGCCGGCCAACAACATCGAATTCAAGTTCGGCGATACCTCCGGCGACAATGTCTGGTGGTCGCGCAAACCATCCATCGAATTGCCGCCGGCATGGACACCGCTGCGCATCCGTAAGCGCCAGATCGATTTCGCGTGGGGGCCGGGCAGCGATCACACGCTGAAGGAAAGCGCATCGCTCGAATTGACGGTGAGCGCAGCCAAGGGCGGGGCGGGCGAGGCCTGCATCGCCGACCTCGGTTTCCGCGAACTGCCGCCGGTGGGCGCACCTGGTCCGATATCCGCGAGTGCCGATACTTCCCCGATGGATGGCGTCGCCTCCAATGCGGTGGATGGAGATCCGAACACCGCGTGGCGTGCGCCTTCTGGCGCACATGCGTTGCAGCTTGATTTCGGTGCGATGCGCGAATTCGGCGGACTGCGGTTGCAGTGGCTGCCGGGATTGCATGCGACCGATTACGCCGTCGATCTGTCCGAGGATGGCCGCCAGTGGCAGCTGGCGCGTGAAGTGCATGGTGGCGATGGCGGTGTCGACCTGCTGTTCCTGCCGGAATCCGAAGCACGCTACCTGCGCTTGCGCGTCTTGCACAGTGCGATGGAAAAGGGATACGCGCTGGCCGACGTGGAGTTGCAGCCGCTGGCCATGGGCGAAAGCAGGACAGCATTCCTCGAGGCTGTTGCGAAAGATCATCGGCGCGGACTGTGGCCTCGCGGCTTCTCCGGCGAGCAGCCGTACTGGACGTTGCTCGGCATCAGCGGTGGGCATCAACACGGATTGATGGGCGAGGATGGCGCGGTCGAACTTGCGCGCGGCGATGCCAGTATCGAACCCTTCGTGCTCGATGGCGGCAAGCTGGTCACCTGGGCCGACGTGAAGACATCGCAGTCGCTGCAGGACGGAGCACTGCCGATCCCGAGTGTGCGCTGGACGCATCCGCGCTGGACGCTCGACATCACCAGTTTCGGCGATGGGAGCCCGGGTGCGTCGCGACTGGTCACGCGATATCGCCTGCGCAACGTCACGGCGAAACCGCAGAAGCTGGCGCTGGCGCTGGCGGTGCGACCGATGCAGGTCAATCCGCCCAGGCAGTTCCTGAGCACGCCCGGCGGCCATGCGCCGATCCACGCATTGTCATTGCGTGACCGCGAGATCGTGATCGACGGCAAGGCGCGGGTGGGGCTGTCGCAGATGCCTGATGCCGCATTCGCGGGGAGTTTCGACGGTGGCGAAGGCGCGCAGCGCCTCGAACGCGGAGAGGATTCCAGCGCGCGCTCCGTCGAGGATGCGGACGGATTGGCATCTGGCGTGATCATCTACCGGATGACATTGAAGCCGGGCGAAACCCGGGAGATCGATTGGGCCGCACCCCTGGAGGGTGGCGGAACCGCACTCATGCCCGGCCAGGCGGCACAGGCGCAACAACGGATGACCGCCCGCTGGCGTGACATGCTCGGTCGCGTCCGCATCGACGTGCCGGCCGATGGTCGTCATTTCGCCGACAGCGTGAAGACCGCACTGGCTTGGATGCTGATTTCGCGTGACGGGCCGCGCCTGCAACCGGGCACGCGCTCGTATGCGCGCTCGTGGATCCGCGACGGCGCGATGATCGGCGATGTCCTGCTGGCATTCGGGCACGACGACGCGGTGACCGATTACCTGCGCTGGTACGCGCCGTACCAGTTCGATAACGGCAAGGTGCCGTGCTGCGTCGACGGGCGCGGCAGCGATCCGGTGCCCGAGAACGATAGCCACGGCGAACTGATTCATGCCATCGCCCAGCACTATCGCTATGGCCGCGACAGGAAACTGCTGGAATCGATGTGGCCGCATGTGCGCGCTGCCGTCGCCTACATGGACGATTTGCGCAGGGAGAACGATGCCAAGCCGGATGCGATCGCCAATCCGGCACTGCGTGGATTGATGCCGGCCTCGATCAGCCACGAAGGCTATTCGGCCAAGCCCGTGCATTCCTATTGGGACGATGCCTGGGCGCTGCGCGGCTATCGCGATGCCGCCGGCATCGCCGGTTGGCTGGGTCATGCCGAGGAAAAATCACATTATACACGGGCCGGGGATGACTTCGAGCGTGCTTTCCTCGCATCGATCCGCCTGGCTGCCGAACAGCATAAGATCGATTTCATTCCCGGTTCGGCGGAACTGGGCGATTTCGACGCGACGTCGACTTCGGTGCTGCTGACCTTCGCGGGATTGCAGGACAAGCTGCCGCAGCCGTTGCTCGACAACACCTTCCGACAATACTGGTCGCGATTCGAACAACGCCGCGATGGCCGGCTCGAATGGAAGGACTACACGCCCTACGAATTGCGGGTAGTGGGCACTTTCGTGCGACTGGGTTGGCGCGAACGCGCCAACGACGCGATGCGCTGGTTCCTGTCGCAGCAACAACCGCCGCAGTGGAACCAGTGGGCGGAGGTCATCTCGCGCACGCCGCGCGTGCCGTTCTTCGTCGGCGACTTGCCGCATGCCTGGGTCGAGTCGGAGGCCGCGCGCTCGGCAGTCGAGATGTTCGCTTACGACAACGATGCCGGGGCGATGGTTATTGCCGCCGGCATTCCACCGTCATGGCTGCAAGGGCGCGGTGTCGGCGTCCATGGCTTGCAGACGCCGTGGGGAACCTTGGGTTACACGTTCGCGCAACGGGGCGATCGCCTGTCGTTGGCATTCGACGGTAACGCGAAACCGTCGCGCGGCTTTCTGCTGCCGTGGCCACTCAAGGGCCGCAAACCCGGCACGACGCGCATCGATGGCCGCGTCGCGCACTGGCAGAACGGAACGCTAGCGATTCCCGCCAACGCACGCAAGGTCGAAATCGAAATCGCTCAGTAAGGCAGCGGTTCCGCCAGCGACGCGCCGTTGGTCGCGACGACCTTCGAGTAGTAGCGGGCACTGTCCTTGGGTGTGCGTTCCAGCGTGCCGTAATTGACGTGGACGATGCCAAAACGTTTCGAATAGCCGAGCGACCATTCGAGGTTGTCGAGCAGCGACCACACCATGTAGCCGCGAATGTCGCAGCCGGCCTCGATGGCATGGCCGATCGCGCTGATGTGTTTTTGCAGGTAGTCGATGCGCAACGGATCGCGCACGCGGCCGCCTTCGGCCGTCGGCGGATCGAAGAAGGCAGCGCCGTTCTCGGTGATGTAGGTCGGGATGTTGCCGTAGCGTTCCTTCGACCACAGCAGCAGGTCCGTCAATCCCTGCGGGAACACTTCCCAGCCGGTTTCGGTATAGGTGCCGAGTGGCTGCTTCACCACCGCGGTATCCAGCGGATAGCTGGTCGCGGCCTTGGTGACGCTACGGGTGTAGTAGTTGATGCCGATAAAGTCGAGCTTCTGCTTGATCAGTTCGAAATCCTCGGCCGGCCATTCCGGCCAGGCGTCGCCAAAGATCTGCTTGAGTTCGGGCGGGTAACGACCGAGCAGCGCGGCATCCAGGTATTGTTCGTTCATGTAGGCGTGCGCGCGTTTCACCGCCGCCGCATCTTCCGCCGAATCGCTGGCCGGATACTTCGGTTCGATGTTCACCACCAGCCCGATCTCGTGCTTGCCGCTGGCGCGATAGGCCTGCACTGCCGCACCGTGCGCGCGCATCAGGTTGTGGGTGGCGATCGGGGTTTCGTACTTGCTGCGATGTCCCGGCGCCAACGCGCCATGCAGGTAGCCGCCATCGGTGACGACCCACGGTTCGTTCAAGGTCACCCATTTCTTGACGCGTCCGTCGAGCGCGCGATAGAGCACGTCGCCGTATTCGGCGAACCAGTGGGCGATGTCGCGATTCAGCCAGCCGCCGCGGTCGTCGAGCGCCGCCGGCAGGTCCCAGTGGTAGAGGGTGAGCAGGGGCTCGATGTCGTTCGCCAGCAATTCGTCGACCAGCCGCGAATAGAAGTCGAGGCCGGCCTGGTTCACCCGCCCGGTGCCCTCGGGAAGGATGCGCGACCACGAGGTGCTGAAGCGGTAGGCCTTCAGCCCGAGCTCGCGCATCAGGGCCACGTCCTGCTTCCAGCGATGGTAGTGGTCGCAGGCGATGTCGCCGTTGTCGCCATTCAGGGTCATCCCGGGCGTGTGCGCGAAACGCGTCCAAATGCTCGGGCCGGCGCCATCGGCCAGCGGATAGCCTTCGATCTGGTGGGCGGCGGTGGCGGATCCCCACAGGAAGCCGTCGGGGAAGCGGGGGCTCTTGGCTTGGTTCATCGGCATGGCGGAGCACTGTGTAAGCGGTTACATTGAGGATATCGCGACATCGCCCAGCTTGCACCCGATGCCGCAAAAAACATTGTGCGATTGGAGCGATGCATGGCGAGTGTGAGCCTGGAGCAAGTGCGCAAGGAATACCCGAACGGCCATGTCGCCGTTGAAGGCGCGAGCTTCGAGGTCGCCGATGGCGAACGCCTGGTGCTGGTCGGTCCGTCCGGCTGCGGCAAGTCGACCTTGCTGCGCATGATCGCCGGCCTCGAGGAGATTTCTTCCGGCGCGCTGCGGATCGGCGATCGCGTGGTGAACGACGTCGCGCCGAAGGATCGCGACATCGCGATGGTGTTCCAGAGCTATGCGCTGTATCCGCACATGAGCGTTGCCGAGAACCTCGGTTTCGGCTTGAGCCTGCGCCGTGTCGCGACAGCCGAGATCCGCCGTCGCGTCGAAGACGCCGCCAGGATGCTCGAGCTCGACAAGGTGCTGGATCGCAAGCCGGGCCAGCTTTCCGGCGGGCAGCGCCAACGCGTCGCGCTCGGGCGTGCGCTGGTACGGGAGCCGCAGGTGTTCCTGCTCGACGAGCCGCTGTCCAATCTCGACGCCAAATTGCGCGCGGTGATGCGCACCGAAATCGCGCGCATCCACGCCAGCCTCGGCACCACGATGATCTACGTCACCCACGACCAGGTCGAGGCGATGACGCTGGGCCAGCGCATCGCGGTGCTGCTCGATGGCAAGCTCCAGCAGATCGACACGCCGATGGCGCTGTACCGCGACCCGGCCAACCTGTTCGTGGCGACCTTCCTCGGCAGCCCGGCGATGAACATCCTGCAGGGACGACTGGATCTCCCGACTGGTCCGCGCCTGGTGTTCAATGACGGTTCGATGCTGGATCTGGTCGGCGCGACGATTCCGGGAGATTGGCACGGACGCACGGTCAAGGTTGGATTGCGCCCCGAGCACATGGTGTTGCGCGACGGCGGCGGACAGGGCACGCCAGCGACGGTGGCCGTGGTCGAAGCGCTGGGCAGCGAGACATTCGCGCATCTGTCCGTTGCAGGGCAGGCCAGCGTGGTGCGGATGGCGGGGGAAAACGCGATGCCGATCGTCGGTTCCGCAATGACGCTGTCCTGCGACGGTCGTCATGCGCTGCTGTTCGATCCGGAAAACGGCCAGCGGATGCGTGGCTGACGGCTCGCCCGACGCTGCCGGGCGAGCCGTCCCGCGCGTGCTTACTTCCCGATCTGCTTGCTGACCGCGTTTTCCTGCTGGTTCAGCACGTGCTGTTCCGACTTGGTGATATGGCCACCGTTCTGCGCCGCCATGTCGCGTTCTTCCTGGCGGATGCGGCGGTCGTCACGATGCAGCGTGCGCGCCTGCGCCTTGGTCAGATCGCCTTCCTTGCGCTCTTCATGGATGCGGCGGTTCTGGTTGGTCAGGCGATCGTTGACCTCGTCGCGGCGCGGGTGGTGGCGATCCCAGCGCGACTCGTGCTTCTTGGCGGTGGTCGCGGCGGAAGCGGTGGCCGGGGCAATGGCGGCGAACGACAAGCTGGCGATGCCGGCGGCGATCAGGAGGTTGCGGATCATGGTGGTGTCCTCGTGTGGGGGTAGGGAGTTCGTTGCGAACTCGCCACCATCAACGGGCCTGCTCCCCGGAGGTTGAGTGACGGTTTCGTCATCTCTGGTCCATCCCTGACGGTCAACCACGGTCGGCCCCGCTATACTGCGGAATCCCGTGCTGTTTTCGGGGCGCCTTGTTTCTATAATCAAATAGTTATAGGCGATATCTCATCTAAAACTTGATGCGCTGAATGGCGCAGGAAGCTCCTTCGACCCATGCGTCTGTCCACCATCAAGCTCGCCGGCTTCAAATCCTTCGTCGATCCCACCACGCTGCACCTGCCGACCAACATGACCGGCATCGTCGGTCCGAACGGTTGCGGCAAGTCCAACATCATCGACGCCGTGCGCTGGGTGATGGGCGAATCCTCGGCCAGCCGCCTGCGCGGCGACAACGCCACCGACGTCATTTTCTCGGGTTCCAACGCGCGCAAGCCGGTGTCGCAGGCGACGGTCGAGCTGATCTTCGACAACTCCGACCACGCCATCGCCGGCGAGTACGCCGCCTTTACCGAAATCTCGGTGAAGCGTTCGGTGGGCCGCGACGGCCAGAGCCAGTACTACCTCAACGGCGCCAAGTGCCGCCGCCGCGACATCACCGACCTGTTCCTCGGCACCGGCCTCGGCCCGCGCAGCTACTCGATCATCGAGCAGGGCATGATCAGCCAGATCATCGAGGCCAAGCCCGAAGAGCTGCGCATTTACCTCGAGGAAGCGGCCGGCATCTCCAAGTACAAGGAGCGCCGCAAGGAAACCGAGACCCGCATCCGCCACACCCGCGAGAACCTCGAGCGCCTGACCGACCTGCGCGACGAAGTCGGCAAGCAGTTGCAGCATCTTGCGCGGCAAGCCAAGCAGGCCGAGCAGTACACCACGCTGCAGAGCGAAAAACTGGTCAAGGACGCCGAATGGAAGGCGTTGCAGTTCCGCGCGCTCGACGTGCAGTTGCAGGCGCATCGCCATGCGCTGGCCGGCGACGAGACGCGACTGGAACAGCTGGTTGCTGAACAGCGCGAAGCCGAACGCCAGATCGAAACCGGCCGCGTTCGCCACCAGGAAGCCAGCGACGCCCACGCCAAGGCGCAGGCCGAGGTCTATGAAGTCGGCGGCACGCTGGCCCGCATCGAGCAGCAGATCCAGCACCAGAAGGAAATGTCGACGCGCCTGCAGCAGGCCCGCGACGAGGCCGAAGCCGCACTCAATGAGCTGGTGGGACACATCAGCGGCGATGGCGAGAAGCTGACGGTGTTGAAGGGCGCGCTGGAAGAATCCGAACCGCGCCTGTCCGCGTTGAAGACCGAAGACGAGGCGAAGCAGGCGGCCCTGCGCGACGCCGACGCCGCGCTAGCCGACTGGCAGCAGCGCTGGGATACGCATAGTCGCGAGCAGAGCGAAGCCGCGCGTTCCGGCGATGTCGAACGCACGCGCGTCGATTACCTCGACCGCCAGTTGCTGGATGCCGAACGCCGTCGCGAAAAACTGGAAGGCGAACGTTCCGGCCTCGATCTCGATGCGCTGGCCAATGCCTACAGCGAGGCGCAGCAGGGTCATGACACCCACAAGTCGGCGCTGGATGGACTCACCACGGACCTTGAAACCCGCAAGGCCGCGGTCACGCAGTTGCAGGAAGAACAACGCAACGCGCAGACCGAACTGGCCGACGTGCGCAAGGAACTGCAGTCCGCGCGTGGTCGCCTGTCGTCGCTGGAAACCTTGCAGAACGCCGCGCTCGGCCAGGAGCAGGGCGCCGCGGTCGAATGGCTGAAGAAGCACGGTCTCGACAGTGCGCGTCGCGTCGGCGAGACGCTGGACGTGCAGGAAGGTTGGGAAGCCGCCGTCGAAGGCGCGCTCGGCCAGATGATCGAAGGCGTGCTGGTGGAATCGCCGGAAACGCTGGTGGAAGCGCTGGGCGAACTTGGCGAAGGTCGCTTGACGCTGGTCTCGCCAGAAGCCGGCAACGGCGAGTTCGCCGACACTTCGCTGGCCGCACGCGTGAAGGGCCCGCTGGCGATCCGTCGCCTGCTGGCGCAGTTGCATGTCGCCGAAACGCTGGACCAGGCGCGTTCGCTGCTGGCGACGCTGGGCGAGGGCGCTTCGGTGATTACCCGCGCCGGCGAACGCCTCGGCCCGGGCTGGGTGCGCGTGGTGCGCTCCGGTGCGGCCAAGCAGGGCGCGCTGGTGCGCGAACGCGAGATCCAGTCGCTGCGCTCGAACATCGAAACCTTGCAAGCGCGTGAACGCGAACTCGACCAGAAGATCGGGTCCGCGCGCGATCGTGCGCTTGCCGCCGAGCAGGAACGTGAGGACGCGCAACGCGCGCTCTACCATGCGCATCGCAATGTGTCCGAACTGGCGGGTCGCTTGCAGAGCCAGCAGGGGCGCCTGCAGAACGCCCGCGACCGCATCGCCGCGATCGAAACCGAACTGGCGCAGATCGCGCAAGCGAGCGAAGAAGCGCAGGCCGGCACTCGCGAGGCGCGCTCGCGCCTGGAATCGACCGTCGACAAGATGGCCGGACTGGAGCAGGCGCGCACCGCACTGGATTCCGAACGCCGCACGCTGGGCGAACAGCGCGACAACGCGCGCCAGGCCGCGCGCGAATCGCGCGATGCCCTGCATGCATTGCAGTTGTCGCTGGAAAGCCAGCGCACCCAGGTGACGTCGCTGATGCAGTCGCTGGATCGCATGGGCAGCCAGCGCGGCCAGCTCGATACGCGCCTGGGCGAACTGGTTGGCCAGTTGGCCGAAGGCGATTCGCCGGTGCAGGCGCTCGACCAGCAACGCCAGGCCGCCTTGGCCGAACGCATCCGCGTCGACCAGGGCCTGACCGCCGCGCGCGCCAAGCTGGAGTCGATCGACAACGAGCTGCGCGAATTCGAGCAGACCCGCCAGCAGCGCGACAGCCATTCGATCACCCAGCGCGAGGCGATCAGCCAGCGCAAGCTCGACCAGCAAGCCCTTGCGTTGTCGGCAGAACAGCTGCGCGTCGCCGTCACCAGCGCCGGCTTCATCCTCGACGACGTCATCAATACGTTGCAAGAGGACGCCGATGTGCAGGCGTGGGAACGCACCGTGACCGACCTCGAGACCCGCATGCGTCGTCTCGAGCCGGTCAATCTCGCCGCGATCCAAGAGCACGCCGAGGCCGCCCAGCGCAAGGAATACCTCGACGCGCAGGACAATGACCTCACCACCGCGCTGGAAACACTGGAAGACGCCATCCGCAAGATCGACCGCGAGACCCGTGGCCGCTTCAAGGACACCTTCGATCGCGTCAATGCCGGCGTGCAGGAGTTGTACCCGCGCCTGTTCGGCGGTGGCCACGCCTACCTCGAACTGACCGGCGAAGACCTGCTCGACACTGGCGTGGCGATCATGGCGCGTCCGCCCGGCAAGCGCGTTTCCAACATCTCGCTGCTGTCCGGCGGCGAGAAGGCGATGACCGCGGTCGCGCTGGTGTTCGCGATTTTCCGCCTGAATCCGGCGCCATTCTGCCTGCTGGACGAAGTGGACGCGCCGCTCGACGAAGCCAACGTCGGCCGCTTCACCGCGATGGTCAGCGAGATGAGCGAGAGCGTGCAATTCCTGTTCGTCACCCACAACAAAGCGACGATGGAAGCGGCGCGGCAGATGCTCGGCGTGACCATGCGCGAGGCTGGCGTCAGCCGCATGGTCTCGGTCGATCTTGCCGAAGCCAGCCGACTGGCCGGCGTCGCCTGAACCCGGCAAGCGGCGCGGCATGGCCGCGTCGCCTTGTTCGCCCTACACTCGTCAGCTGAAGACGAAGAGGAGTCGCAATGTCCGAGACCTGGTTGCTGCGCATCGGCATCCTTGCCGCCGGTTTGATCCTCATGATCGCCATCATCTGGTTCGGGCGGCCGAAGAAGACCCCGCAGGGGCGTCGCCTGGATCGTGGCACCGGCGGCGAACGCGCCGAGCCGACGCTGGGCGAGACCATGGCCGCATTCGGCTCTTCCGAAGCGGAAGGCACCCAGGACGAGCTCGACCTCGATAGCCACGGCAATGACCTCGGCAAGCGGGTCGAGGACAGCTTCGACAAGATCGTCTCGCTGTTCGTCGCCGCTCGGGCGGGGCAGAGCTTCCACGGCCCCGATATCGTGGTCGCGGCGGAGAAGGCGGGTTTGACCTTCGGCCACATGAATGTCTTCCATCGTCTGATCGATCGCCATCCCGAGCAGGGACCGGTGTTCAGCGTGGCCAACATCATGAAACCCGGTAGTTTCGACATGACGCAGATCCAGTCGCTGGAAACGCCGGCACTGGCCTTCTTCCTGACCCTGCCGGCGCCGGTCAACGCGCTTGAGGCGTGGGACATGCTGCTGCCGACCGCACAACGGATCGCCGAACTGCTCGATGGCGTGGTCCTGGACGAAGAACGCAATGCCCTCGGTCGCCAGCGCATCCAGCACATCCGCGACGAACTGCGCGCCTACGATCGCCAGCGCGAGGCGCCTCCGCTCAACCGCGGCGACAAATGGTGACGAAGGAGGTCGAGCGCCGGATCGCCGATCTGCGCCGCCAAATCGAAGCGGCCAACCATCGCTATTACGTCCTTGACGATCCCGACATGCCCGATGTCGAGTGGGATCGCCTGCTGCGCGACCTGCAGGAACTGGAGGCCGCGCATCCGGAGCTCGTGACCGCGAATTCGCCGACACAACGCGTCGGCAGCCGACCGTCGGCGAAGTTTGCCGAAGTGCAGCATGCGGTGCCGATGCTGTCGCTGGCCAATGCCTTCAGCGACGAGGAAGTCGGTGAATTCGTCGCACGCATCGCGAAAGAGACCGGCGACGCCGATCCCGAGTTCTCGGTCGAACCCAAGCTCGATGGGCTGGCGATCAGCCTGCGCTACGAACATGGTCAGTTCGTGCGTGGCGCGACCCGTGGCGATGGCGCGACCGGCGAAGACGTCACCGCCAACCTGCGGACGGTGAAATCGATTCCGTTGACGTTGCAGGGCGACGCGCCGGCAGTGCTGGAAGTGCGCGGCGAAGTGATCCTGCCGAAAGCCGCGTTCGAGAAATACAACGCCTGGGCGCTCGCCAACGGCTACAAGACCCTGGCCAATCCACGCAACGGCGCCGCCGGTTCGTTGCGTCAGCTCGACCCGAAGATCACTGCGCAACGCCCGCTGGCCTTCTTCGCCTATGCGCTCGGCGAGATCGAGGGCGCGGCGTTGCCGCCCACGCATTCGCAGACGCTGCAATGGCTGCGCGGCCTCGGCTTTCCGGTGAGTCCGGAAGTCGGTGTGGCGCGCGGATTGCAGGGATTGCTCGACTACTACCGCCGCATCGGCGACAAGCGCGACGCCTTGCCTTACGACATCGACGGCGTCGTCTACAAGCTCGACCGCTTCGACCAGCAACGCGCGATGGGTTTCGTGTCGCGCGCGCCGCGTTGGGCCATCGCCCACAAGTTCCCGGCGCAGGAAGCCACTACCGTGGTCGAGTCGATCGAGGTCAACGTCGGTCGCACCGGTGCGGTCACGCCTTGGGTGCTGATGAAACCGGTCCACGTTGGTGGCGTCACCGTCACGCGCGCGACCTTGCACAACGCCGACCAGATCGCGCGCCTCGACGTCCGCGCTGGCGACACCGTGATCGTGCGTCGCGCCGGCGACGTGATCCCGGAAGTGGTGCGGGTGGTGGAGGGTGAACGTCCGCTCGACAAGAAGGGACATCCGATTCATCCCGCCTATGTGCTGCCGACGGAATGCCCGGTCTGCGGATCCGCGGTGGAGCGCGAGGAGGGCGAAGTCGTCGCGCGTTGCAGTGGCGGACTGTTCTGTCCGGCGCAGCGCGTGCAGGCCATCTTCCATTTCGCATCGCGCCGGGCGATGGACATCGAAGGCCTGGGCGAGCGTTTCGCCGAAGCGCTGGTCGATTTCGACTACGTCCGCACCGTTGCCGATCTCTACAAATTGAGCGTGGATGATTTCGTGGTGATGAAGCGTCGCGCCGACGAACGCGACGGCACCATCCCCGAAACTGTCAAGGCCGGCAAGATCGCCACGCGCTGGGCCGAGAACCTGGTCGCCGGTATCGATAACAGCCGCGACACCACGCTGGAACGCCTGCTGTTCGCGCTCGGCATCCGCGACGTCGGCGAATCCACTGCCAAAACCCTGGCGCGGCATTTCGGCGCGCTCGATCCGTTGATGGCCGCCGACGAAGACGCGCTGAAACAGGTGCCGGATGTCGGGCCGGTGGTGGCGGCGCATATCGCCCATTTCTTCGCGCAGCCGCACAATCGCGAGGTGATCGCGGCGCTGCGCGAACGCGGCGTGCATTGGCCGGAAGGCGCACCGAAGCGTTCCAGCGAAGGCCCATTGGCCGGCAAGACCGTGGTGCTGACCGGTGGCCTTGCGGCGATGACGCGCGACGAAGCTGGCGATCGCCTTGAGGCTTTGGGCGCCAAGGTCAGCGGCAGCGTGTCGAAGAAGACCAGCATCGTCGTTGCCGGCGAGGCCGCGGGCAGCAAGCTCGCCAAGGCGCAGGAACTCGGCGTCGAGATCTGGGACGAAGCCGCGTTGCTGGCTTTCCTCGAACAGCATCCGGCCAGCGAATGACGGAACGCGAACCGGATTGGAAGCCGAGCGCATCGATCGAGGCGATGCGCTTGCGCGCCCGCCTCAACATCCTGGTCCGCGAGTTCTTCGCGGCGCGCGATGTGCTCGAAGTGGAAACGCCGATCCTGTCGGCCGCGGGCAATACCACGCCCAACATCGACAGCTTCAGCACGCATTTCAGCGGGCACGTCGATGCTGGCAGCAGCGAGCGCTGGCTGCGCACTTCGCCGGAACATGCGCTCAAGCGACTGCTCGCCGCAGGTGTCGGTGATTGCTACGAGCTTGGCCGGGTGTTCCGCAACGGCGAGGCCGGCGGTTGCCACAATCCCGAATTCACCATGCTCGAGTGGTATCGCAGCGGCTGGGACCATCTACGCTTGATCGGTGAAACCGCCGAACTGGTGCGCGCCGCGCTGGCGCTGGTCGGGCGCGATGTCGGTCTTGAAGTCGTGACCTATCGCGCGTTGTACCAGCGCGAACTCGGCATCGATCCCTTGCTCGCCGACATCGACACGCTGCGCAATGCGCTTGGCGATGTCCGTATCGATCCGCAGGGCCTCGAGCGCGACGACTGGCTCGATCTGTTGATGACCCACCGCCTGCAACCGTCATTCGCCGGCGATCGCATGATCGCCGTGCACGATTGGCCGGCATCGCAGGCGGCACTGGCGCGCATCCGCGCCGACGATCCACCCGTGGCCGAACGTTTCGAGCTGTATCTCGGTCCGGTCGAACTGGCCAACGGGTATCACGAACTCCTCGATGCCGATGAGCAACGCGGACGTTTCGATACCGACATCGCCGTGCGCGTTCGTCGCGGACAAGCCTTGCCCGCCATCGACACGCGATTCATTGCTGCGTTGCATCACGGCATGCCGGCCTGCGCCGGCGTGGCCCTGGGCGTCGATCGCCTGCTGATGGTGTTGCTGGACACCGTCCACATCCGCGACGTGGTCGCCTTCGACTTTTCACGGGCCTGAACCGATGCGATCGATCTTTCTCGCCTTGTCACGCGTCGCAGGCTAGATTCGACGATATGTCCTTCGTTCTCGCCATCGCTCTTGCCAGTGCGGCTTCCGGAAGCCCGGAGGCCAAGGTGGATTGGCGTTCGTGGTTCAAGCGTCACGGCAATGATGTCGTCGCCTGCGATACCAAGAAAGACGAGCGCGTCCACTGCAAGGCCGATGTTGCCGGGAAGACCGTGACAGTGCTGCGCCAACGCTCGAAGACGACCTGCGTGCGCGGACGGGATTGGGACGTCGATGACGGTGGCATCTGGGTCGACCATGGTTGCCGCGGCGATTTCAAACTTGCCGCTTCCATCGCCCAGGAAACGACTCCGGCGGCGCCAGCCGCAGCGCCGAAACCGCCGGCGACGCTGCCACCGCGACGCGGCCTCGTGGTTTGCGAATCGTGGCAGTCGCGTTGGGCGCATTGCGATGCCGACGTTACCCAGACCATTCGCCTGGCGCGCCAGCGCACCAACGATGCGCAATGCATCCGCTCACAGACCTGGGGCGTGGATACCACCGGCATCTGGGTGTCGAGCGGTTGCCGCGGCGAATTCCAGGTGGGAGACATCGCCAGCACCGGCACGCCGGTGCGCACCATCCGTTGCGAATCGACCAATGGCGGGCGTGAATCCTGCGCGGTGGATACCGGTCGTGGCGTGGTATTGAGCAAGCAGTTGTCTAATCTCGGTTGCAGCAAGGGGAAAACCTGGGACTACGACGACGATGGCGTGTGGGTCTCGCGCGGTTGCCGCGCCATCTTCACCATCGATGTCGACCCCAGGCAGACAGGGCAGGCGCTTCGCTGCGAATCGAACCACGGCAAGGAAGCGATCTGCCCATTGCCGGCCGGAGCACGCGTGCGCGTGCAGGAACAGCGTTCCAACACGCCCTGCGTGGAGGGCAAGAACTGGGATGTGCGCAGCGATGGCCTGCACGTGAGCCACGGTTGCCGTGCCGATTTCCACGTGCTGTGATGTCGTCCTGAACAGGCGGCAACACCGGCAGCGACAATCGGTTTTGCTCGGCCTGGGTTATGGAAACGCCGGATAGATTCGAACCGCCTTCCCCGATCATGAACAGGAGTCCGTCATGTCCTTGAATCGCTCACTGCCGATGCTCGCCGTGCTCGCGCTTGCGGCACCCGCCGCCCATGCCCAGTACTCCGGCTATCCGGGTTACGGGAACCAGGGGCAGGGTGGGGTGATCCGTTGCGAATCGAGCAAGGGCCGCACCAACCAGTGCCAGATCGATACCCGTTACGGCGTGCGTTTGACGCGCCAGTTGTCCGATAGCGCCTGCGACGAAGGACGCACCTGGGGCGTCAACCGCAATGGGGTCTGGGTCAGCGGCGGTTGCCGCGCCGAATTCGTCATGGGCGATGGCCGTTACGGCAACAATGGTTATGGCAATAACGGCTATGGAAATGGTGGCTACGGCAACAACAGCGGACAGCGTTTCGTCTGCGAATCGCGCGACGGCCGCCAGAATTACTGCCAGGTCAACGGCGGTGGTCGCGTCCGCGTGTATCGCCAGATTTCCAGCAATGCCTGCGATGAAGGCCGCACCTGGGGCCAGGATCGTCGTGGGGTGTGGGTGACTCAGGGCTGCCGCGCCGAGTTCATCACCACTGGATATGGCGGCAACTGGAACAACCAGGGTGGCTGGGGCAACAGCGGCCAAACCTTCCGTTGCGAATCCACCAATGGTCGCCAGAACTTCTGCAATGCCGATACCAGCCGCGGCGTGCGTCTGGTGCGCAAGCTGTCCAACAACGCCTGCGACGAAGGCCGCACCTGGGGTGCGACCCGTGGTGGCGTGTGGGTGAGCCAGGGTTGCCGCGCCGAGTTCGTGACCCGGCGCTGATCCGGCCACGCGATATGGAATGCCATGGCGGTCGCCTAGAATGACCGCCATGGACACCATCGATTACGCACGCTACGACCGCATCCGTCCGATCCGCTGGACCGGCGATGCGCTGGAATTGCTCGACCAACGCCAGCTGCCGTTCGCCACGCTTTACGTGACCTCGCGCAGCAGCGATGAGGTTGCCGAGGCGATTCATGCGTTGATCGTGCGCGGCGCGCCGGCGATCGGCATCGCCGCCGCCTGGGGCGTGGTGCTTGCGGCGCGCGATGTCGATGCGGCGAATGGCGCAGAAGCATTGGCGAAGCTGGAACCGGCGATGGCGCGACTCAATACCGCGCGACCGACCGCGGTGAATCTCGCCTGGGCGCTGGCGCGGATGCGCGCCGTGTTGCCATCGGCCGGACCGGATTGGCGCGATGTGCTGGAACGCGAAGCACGGGCGATCGAAACGGAAGACCTGGCCGCCAACCGCGGCATGGGCGCATCGGGCGCGGCGTTGATCGCCCCGGGCAGTGGCGTGCTCACCCATTGCAACACCGGATCGCTGGCGACCGCGGGCTTCGGCACCGCGCTCGGCGTGATCCGCGCCGGCGTCGCGCAGGGACATATCGCCAAGGTGTTCGCCGGGGAAACGCGTCCGTGGAACCAGGGCGCGCGGCTGACGGTGTGGGAACTGCAGGAAGACGGCATCGACGCGACGCTGATCGCCGATTCCGCCGCCGCGCACCTGATGAAGACCGGGCAGGTGCAATGGGTGATCGTCGGCGCCGACCGCATTTGCGCCAATGGCGACACCGCGAACAAGATCGGCACCTACCAGCTGGCGATCGCCGCGAAACACCATGGCGTCGGCTTCATGGTCGTCGCACCGTCATCGACGGTGGACATGGCGACCGCAAGCGGTGACCTGATCGAAATCGAAGAGCGCGATACCGCCGAATTGCTCAGTTTCCGCGGCGAACGCACGGTCGCCGAAGGCGTGGGTGCGTGGAATCCGGTGTTCGACGTGACGCCGCATGAACTCATCACCGCGATCGTGACTGAGCGTGGTGTGGTGCAGCATCCGGACGCGATTTCGATGGCGAAACTGTTCGCTTGAAAGTAGCGCGGAATTTCCCTCGAAAATGGCACCTAACTAATTGATTTTTCGGTAAAATTCGGCGTGCTTTCAGACGTCGTTCATGCTAGAATTTCCTGTCTGATTTGATGCCGCCCGTGGGCGCGCCGGACGTGCCCCGGAAGGGACGTTTTCCAGCGCGAGCGCAGGCGGTTTCCCGAACCCAGCGGAAGCCTGATGACGTCCCAGAACAGCGACCACGCTAAGGAAATTATTCCCGTCAATCTCGAAGACGAGATGCGGCGCAGCTATCTCGATTACGCCATGAGCGTGATCGTGGGGCGCGCACTTCCGGACGTTCGCGACGGTCTCAAGCCGGTCCATCGCCGCGTGCTGTTCGCGATGAACGAACTCGGCGCGCACAGCAACAAGCCGTATTACAAATCGGCGCGTATCGTCGGTGACGTCATCGGTAAATACCACCCGCATGGCGACGCCTCGGTGTACGACACCCTGGTGCGCATGGCGCAGCCGTTCTCGCTGCGCTACATGCTGGTCGACGGGCAGGGCAACTTTGGTTCGATCGACGGCGACAACGCCGCGGCGATGCGTTACACCGAGGCGCGCATGGCCAAGCTCACCCACGAGCTGATGGCCGACATCGACAAGGAAACCGTCGACTTCCAGCCGAACTACGACGAGAAGGAACTCGAGCCGACGGTGATGCCGACGCGCTTCCCGAACCTGCTGGTCAACGGATCGGCCGGTATCGCGGTGGGCATGGCGACGAACATCCCGCCGCACAACATGACCGAGGTCATCAACGCGTTGCTGGCGTTGGCGGAAACGCCGGACATCGACATCGACGGCCTGATGGAATACATCCCCGGCCCGGATTTCCCGACCGCGGGCATCATCAACGGCGTCGGCGGCATCCACCTGGCCTACCGCACCGGTCGCGGCCGCGTGCGCATGCGCGCCAAGGCCGAGATCGAAGTGGCCGACAACGGCCGCGAAGCGATCATCGTCACCGAGATCCCCTACCAGGTGAACAAGGCGCGGTTGATCGAGAAGATCGCCGAGCTGGTGAAGGAGAAGAAGCTCGAAGGCATCAGCGAGTTGCGCGACGAGTCCGACAAGGACGGCATGCGCATCTACATCGAGATCAAGCGCGGCGAATCGGCCGAGGTGGTGCTCAACAACCTCTATTCGCAGACGCCGATGGAATCGGTGTTCGGCATCAACATGGTGGCGCTGGTCGATGGCCGCCCGCAGCTGCTCAACCTCAAGCAGATCCTCGAAGCCTTCCTCAAGCATCGCCGCGAAGTGGTGACGCGCAGGACGATCTTCGAACTGCGCAAGGCGCGCAATCGCGCCCATATCCTGGAAGGCCTGACGGTCGCGCTCGCCAACATCGACGAGATGATCGAGCTGATCAAGACCTCGGCGAATCCGGAAGAAGCGCGCACGAAGATGCTGGCCAAGACCTGGGATCCGGGCATGGTCGGCGCGCTGCTGGGCGCCGCGGGCGCCGAAGCGTCGCGTCCGGAAGACCTGCCCAAGGGCGTCGGCCTGCTCGACACCGGGTACCAGCTCACCGAAGTCCAGGCGCAGCAGATCCTCGACATGCGCCTGCACCGCCTGACCGGCCTCGAGCAGGAAAAGCTGACCGACGAATACCGCCAGTTGCTCGACACCATCCGCGGCCTGATCGAGATCCTCGAGCATCCGGGCGTGCTGATGGCGGTGATCCGCAGCGAACTGGAGAACGTCAAGGAAGAATTCGGCGACATTCGCCGCAGCGAAATCCGCGCCTCGGAAGAGGATCTCGACATCCTCGACCTGATCGCGCCGGAAGACGTGGTAGTCACGTTGTCACATGCCGGTTACGCCAAGCGCCAGCCGGCGACGACTTATCGCGCGCAGAAGCGCGGCGGCAAAGGTCGCAACGCGGCGGCGACCAAGGACGAGGATTTCATCGACCAGCTCTGGCTGGTCAACACGCACGACACGCTGCTGACCTTCACCAGCCGCGGTCGCGTGTTCTGGCTGCCGGTGCACCAGTTGCCCGACGCCGGCCCGCAGGCGCGCGGCCGTCCGATCATCAACTGGATTCCGCTGGAAGCCGGCGAAAAGGTCCAGGCGGTGTTGCCGGTGCGCGAATACGAGGACGGCAAGTACGTGTTCTTCGCGACCAAGGACGGCACGGTGAAGAAGACCGCGCTGACCGAATTCGCCTATCGCCTGGCGCGCGGCAAGATCGCGATCAACCTCGACGATGGCGATGCGCTGGTCAACGCCGAACTCACCAATGGCGAACGTGACATCATGTTGTTCGCAAGCAACGGCAAGGCGGTGCGCTTCGACGAAGGCACGGTGCGCGCCATGGGCCGCACCGCGACCGGCGTACGCGGCATGAAGCTGGCGCAGGGCGAGGAGGTGCGCAGCCTGATCGTGATCAATGGCGACGGCGACATCCTCACCGCCAGCGAACGCGGTTTCGGCAAGCGGACCGAAGTGACCGAGTTCCCGAAGAAGGGGCGTGGCACCCAGGGCGTGATCGCGCTCAAGACCACCGAACGCAACGGCCAGCTGGTCGGCGCGATCCAGTTGAGCGACCACCACGACGTGTTGCTGATCTCCGACGGCGGCACCCTGGTGCGCACGCCGGCGGCGGACATCTCCCAGGTCGGTCGCAACGCGGCAGGCGTCACGCTGATCCGCCTGTCGGCGGAGGAAAGCCTGCAGGCGATCGAGCGGCTCGACGTTTCGCTGGAGAATGAAGGCGAGGAATCCGCATCCGAACCGGGAGCGTTGCCGGCAGCGGAGCCGGGAGAGTCCGCTTCCCCGGAATCACAAGGGTGATCGAAATAGGCGCCGCAAGGCGCCTATTTTTTTACTGGACGTTTGTTGGAGTTGCTCGGTAAGCGTTAGATTCGACACAACAAAAAGCGAGGGCGCCTGGAATGCATATTCGCATCATGCTTTTGTCCGTCTTGATGCTGGCCAATGCCGCGTGTGGGGCCTCAAGCGCGACCACGCCGAAGGGCATTCCTGCTTCGCCGGAAAAGAAATCGCCGATCGACAAACCAGGCGAATGGCAGCCGCGCCCCGGCTTGACCCAATTGCGGATTTGGCCTGGGAGTGCACCCAACGGCACGTTCAGGCCGCAGCCGGCGGAGAGCATCCAGGTTTATGACGATCCCGGGGCGGTCGGCGGAAACTCGGAGGCCGTCCTCAACATCGCCGTTCCAACGATGACGATCATGCCGGCAAAAGGGCGCAATACCGGCACCGCCGTGATCGTCTTTCCAGGAGGCGGATTTCAGAAGCTCTTTATTGGGCTTGAAGGTACGGAGATTTGCGATTGGATGACGACAAGAGGAATTACCTGCATCGTTTCCAAATATCGCGTTCCCGGTGGGGACGACTTCTGGGACGCGAAGACCAAACGGCAAATCACCCCTGATATTCCTCGCGCCTTGCAAGACGCGCAGCGGACAATCCGGCTGGTCCGATCGAAAGCCGCGGAACTCGGCATCAATCCGCACCGCATCGGTGTACTGGGAATGTCGGCGGGCGGATACCTGGTCGCCCAGACAAGCAACATCCTGACTCCGGCGTATCGTCCGGTCGACGCCATCGACAAGATCAGCAGCCGACCGGATTTTGCAATTGCGCTTTATCCGGGGCATATATGCCGCAATGGCGGATCATTCGATCCACGGTTGCCTGTGAAGGAGACTGCGCCTCCCACATTCATTGCACAAACGTGGGATGACGCCATGGATCCAGTCTGCAACAGTCTTATGTATGCGACGGCGCTGGATAAGGCCGGCGTGCCAACCGAGATTCATCTTTTTGCCAAGGGCGGACACGCTTTTGCCTTGCGCCGCAAAGATGAGCCCGTCGGCAAATGGCCGGAACTGGTCGAGCTCTGGCTCAAGCAAATCGGGATGCTGTAGGCGTGCGCTGACGAAACGGATTGGTCAGATCCACCACATCGCGGGGTCGATCAACGGATCGGCATGTTCCGCGGATTCGACGGCATCGGGAACACGGATCTTCGCCGGCACGCCGACCGCGACACCGTGATCGGGGACATCGCTGACGACAACCGCATTCGCGCCGATCCGGGCGTCGTTGCCGATCGTCAGCGGTCCGAGGATCTTCGCCCCGGCGCCAATCAGCACGCGGTCGCCGATGGTGGGATGGCGCTTCACCGGCGCATTGGCAGTGCCGCCCAGCGTGACGCCGTGATAGATCAGGACGTCGTCGCCGATTTCCGCAGTTTCACCAATCACCACGCCCATGCCGTGGTCGATTACGACACGACGACCGATCCTGGCGGCAGGATGGATTTCCACGCCGGTGACCATGCGCGAGAACAGGGCGACGAAACGCGCCGGCCAGCGCAAAGCGTCGACCTGCCACAGCTGATGCGCGAAACGATGCAGCCACAGCGCGTGCAGGCCGGACGAGGTGAAGAACGGCACCCACCGCGATGTTGCAGCGGGATCCCGCGACAGCACTGCCGCGAGATCTTCACGGACGCGTTCGATCACGTTCAGTCGAGCAGGTCGGCGAACAGCACGGTGGACAGGTAACGTTCGCCGAAGCTCGGGATCACGACGACGATCGTCTTGCCTTCGCTTTCCGGCAGCTGCGCGACCTGGTTGGCGGCAGCGAGTGCCGCACCGGACGAGATGCCGACCAGCAGGCCTTCTTCCTTCGCGGCACGACGTGCCCATTCCACCGCCGTGTCGCCGGGGATGTCGATGATGCTGTCGTAGATGGTGCGATCGAGGATCTCGGGCACGAAGTTTGCGCCGAGGCCCTGGATCTTGTGCGGGCCGGGCTGGCCGCCGTTGAGGATCGGTGATTCCGCCGGTTCCACACCGAAAACCTTCACCGACGGCTTGCGTTCCTTCAGCACCTGGCCAACACCGGTAATCGTGCCGCCGGTGCCGATGCCGGAGACGAGGATGTCGACCTGGCCATCGGTGTCCTTCCAGATTTCCTCGGCGGTGGTCTTGCGGTGGATCGCCGGATTGGCCGCGTTGGCGAACTGGCGCGCCAGCACGCCGCCGCGTTCCTTGGCGATCGCTTCGGAACGTTCGACCGCGCCGCGCATGCCTTCGGCGGCCGGCGTCAGCACCAGTTCGGCGCCATAGGCGCGGAGCAGGGCACGACGCTCCTTGCTCATCGAATCGGGCATCGTCAGCACGACCTTGTAGCCACGCGCCGCGCCGACCATCGCCAGCGCGATGCCGGTGTTGCCGGAAGTCGCCTCGATGATCGTGCCGCCGGGCTGGAGTTCGCCACTCGCGGCGGCGGCATCGATGATGGCGACGCCGATGCGGTCCTTCACCGATTTCGCCGGGTTGTAGAACTCCAGCTTGGCCAGCACCGTGGCCTTGCTCTGGATGATGCGGTTGATCCTGACCAGCGGCGTGCGGCCGACCAGCTGGGTGACATCGGAATAGATCGTCATGTCCGACCTCGTCGGGAAAGTATTTGGGTGATGCTAGGCCTCTCGATGATGCAGGACAACATCGATGCCCGGGGGAACGCAGAACCAGTCGTCATGTCCTTATGCGATGGGGTGATGACTAGGACAAGGCGTCGATGGTCTGCAACATGGATTCGGCGCTGGAGACGCGGAATTCGCCCGGTGCCTCGACTTCGACCGCGCGGGCGACGCCGTTGTCCGCATAGATGGCGAAGCGCTTGCCGCGCACGCCCATGCCGAACGGGCTGGCATCCATCTCGAGGCCGAGTGCGCGGGTGAAGGCGCCATTGCCGTCGGCGAGCATCAGCAGTCCTTCCGGAACGTGCTGCGATTCGCCCCAGGCCTGCATCACGAAGGCGTCGTTGACCGACAGGCAATAGACGTCGATGCCGCGCTTCGCGAAATCGTCGTGGTGTTGCACGTAGCCGGGCAGGTGGCGTTCCGAACAGGTCGGGGTGAAGGCGCCGGGCACGCTGAACAGCACCACGCGCTTGCCGGAAAAAAGTTGTGCGGTATCGCGGTCCTGTGCGCCTTGCGCGCTGGCGACCTGCAACGACATGGAGGGGATGGAATCGCCGGGCTGGATGCTCATGGGTTGGCCTGTCGGAAAACTGGCAGGGTAGACTTGAGGCCGGAAAAATCGCGTTAAGCGGGCCGCCCACCCGGAGGATCGATGCAGTTCAAGGATTACTACGAGATTCTCGGCGTCGAGCCGAATGCCGGCGAATCGGAAATCAAGTCGGCGTACCGGCGGCTGGCGCGCAAATACCATCCCGACGTCAGCAAGGAAGCGGACGCCGAAGAGAAGTTCAAATCGGTCAACGAAGCCTACGAGGCACTGCGCGATCCGCAGAAGCGCGCGGCCTACGACCAGTTGCGCTCGCGCGGCTATCGTCCTGGCGACGATGTGCAACCGCCGGGTGCGGGCGGCGGTTTCCATGGCGCACCGGGCGATTTCGATTTCGACGAAATCTTCGCCGGTGGCGGTGGCGCGGGTGGCGGCGGGTTCAGTGATTTCTTCGAGCAGATGTTCGGTCGCGGTCGTGGCGGCGCACGCGGGCCGCAGCCTGCAGGCCCCACGCGTGCGCGGATGAGCGTGCCGCTGGAGGCCGTCTATGGCGGCAACAGCATCCGCATCGGCTTGAACGGGAAATCGCTGGACGTGCGCATTCCCAAGGGCATTCGTCCCGGCCAGTTGATCCGCCTCGCCGGACAAGGCGGCAGTGGTGGCGACCTGTTGCTGGAAATCGAATACGCGGCGCATCCCGACTTCGAAGTCGATGGTCGCAACATCCTGTACGTGCTCGAGCTGACGCCATGGCAGGCGGCGCTGGGCGCGGTGATGAGCGTGCCGACGCTGGGCGGTTCGGTGGAGCTGAAGATTCCGGCGGGATCGGATGCCGGCAAGAAGTTGCGACTGCGCGGTCGCGGCTTGCCCGGGCAGACGCCGGGCGATCAGATCGTCGAACTGGAAATCATGGCGCCGGTTCCGCAGACGCCGGCGCAACACGCAGCCTACGAGGGACTGCGCGACGCTTTCGGTTGATCAGGCTGCGCTCGGCAGCAGCTCCGTCACCACTTCGGCCAATTCCTTCTCGCTGAAGGGCTTGGTGATGTAGGCGCGTGTACCCTGGCGCATGCCCCACATGCGATCGGTGTCCTGGTCCTTGGTGGTGACCAGCACGACCGGGATGTGCTTGGTGCTTTCTTCGCGGGTGATCGAACGCGTGGCCTGGAAGCCGTTGAGGTTCGGCATCACCACGTCCATCAGGATCAGGTCGGGCTGCAGGCTCTTGGCGAGTTCGACGCCGGCTGCGCCGTCTTCGGCAGTGCTGCATTGGTGGCCGAGTTTTTCGACCACGCGACGAAGTCCCAGCAGCTGGGAAGGCGAATCGTCGACAACAAGAATGTGCGCCATGTGGTTTTCTCTGGTCCCCCTTGGATTGCAGCGATTTTACACAGCTTCAGGCGTTTTCCGGAAACGCCACCAGCGTGCGCCCGAGGGATCCGCCGGCCAGCATGCGGGTGAAAATCGCCGGCAATCCCTGCAAATCCACGGTCGCCGTGCAGATGGCATCGAGATTGGCAGGCTTCCAGTCGCTGGCGAGGTGTTGCCAGATGGCGTCACGGATGTTGCGTTCTGTGCCCGCTGACGCAATTCCGAGCAGCGAAACGCCGCGAATGATGAACGGCATCACGGTTGTCGGCAGCTCCGGACTGGCCGCAAGCCCGGCGGTGGCGACATTGCCATAGGGCGCGGTCTGCGCCAGCAGGCTGTTCAGCATCGGTCCGCCGACGTTGTCGAGGCCGCCGCCAAAGCGCACCGATTCCATCGGGCGCGTGGTGGCGAGCGCATCGCGACCGAGGACTTCACTGGCACCGAGCGTGCGCAGGTAGTCGCCATGCTCGGGCTTGCCGCTGATGGCGTGGACCTCGAAGCCGGCGCGTTTGAAGATCGCGACCGCGAGCGAACCGACGCCGCCGGTTGCGCCGGTCACGGCCAGCGGGCCGAGGCCGGGATGTTGGCGGTTGTCGAGCATCCGGTACAGCGCCAACGCGGCGGTGAAGCCGGCGGTGCCGAGGATCATCGCTTCGCGCAGGCTCAGGCCGGTGGGCAACGGGATCACCCAGCGCGATTCCAGCCGCGCGTATTCGGAATAGCCACCGTCGCGCGTTTCCGACAAGCCGCAACCGGTGACGAGGACGGCATCGCCTTCCTTGAACTTCGGGTCCGTCGATTGCACGACGTGTCCGGCGACATCGATGCCGCCGTTGAGCGGGAACTGCCGCAGGATCTTGCCCTGTCCGGTTCCGGCCAGGGCATCCTTGAAATTGACCGAGGAATACGCGGTGCGGATCACCACTTCGCCGGGCGACAGCGCATCGAGCGCAATGCGCTCAACACCGCTGCGATACCCCTGCGCGTCGTTGTGGATGCGGAATGCATTGAAGTCGGCGGGCATGCTCATGTCTCCGCCACCGAACGCAACTGGGTGCGGCGCTTCTCGTCCATCCACTTGTCGGCCTGCGCGGGCCGGTAATCGTGCATCCACGCGAACAGCGCGTCGATGTCGCCGCCGTGCCAGAGATCCTCGCGTTGTTCCGGATGGACGAAACGTTCGCCGACCATGTGGTCGAGCATCGCCATCAACGGTTTCCAGAAATCGGCGACATCGAGGAAGGCGCAGGGCTTGTGGCCAAGGCCAAGCTGGCGCCAGGTCAGCATCTCGAACATCTCGTCGAGCGTGCCGAACCCACCGGGCAGGGCGATGAAGGCATCGGACAGTTCGAACATGCGTGCCTTGCGTTCGTGCATGGAACCGACCACTTCCAGTCGCGTCAGTCCACGATGGCCGACTTCCCATTCCATCAACTGATGGGGAATCACGCCGGTGACTTCACCGCCGGCGGCGAGCACGGCATCGGCGACGATGCCCATCAGGCCGACGTTGCCACCGCCATATACCAATTGCATGCCTTCATTGGCGATGCGGCTGCCGAGCGCGCGTGCGGCTTCGGCGTAACGGGGATCGGAACCGGCATTGGAGCCGCAGTACACGCAAATCGATTTCATGGCACGAAACTGAGGAAGAGATAGGCCGCGAACAACACCAGGTGGACGATGCCGGGCAAGATGTTGGTGCGTCCGGTGCGCAGGCTGATCGAGGTGATGAACAGCGTCACCACCAGCAGCGCCATCGACATCGGCGTGAGGCCGAGCGAGAGCGACCAGCCCTGCGTCAAGCTGACGATGATCACCGCCGGAATGGTGAGGCCGATGGTCGCGATCGCCGAGCCGATGGCGAGGTTGAGGCTGGTTTGCAGGCGATTGCCGAGTGCCGCGCGCACGGCGGCGACGCTTTCCGGCAACAACACGATGGCAGCGATCAGGATGCCGACGGTTCCGGCGGGCGCGCCGGCGTGGTCGAGCATCGCTTCGATGGTCGGCGATACGGCTTTCGCGCCCAGCACCACTGCGACGAGTGCGATCACCAGCAATACGCTACTGACCAGCGTGTCGCGATTGGAGGGAGGATCTGCGTGCCCGTCGCCGTCCTCGTCCGTCTGGCCATTTTCTTCAGGCAGGAAGTAATCGCGATGGCGCACGGTCTGGAAGAAAGTGAAGGCGCCGAACAGCACCAGCGTCGCGATGGCGACGAACAGCATCTGCTTCTGGTTGTAAGCCGGTCCCGGCGTGATGGTGTAGTTGGGCAGGATCAGGGTGAAGGCGAGGATCGCGACCAGGGTGCCGAGGGCGGCATTGATGCCGTCGAGCTTGAATTGCTGGACGTGGTGGCGGCGACCGCCGGCGAGCAGGCTGATGCCGATGAGGCCGCTGAGCAGGATCATCACGCCGGCGAACACCGTATCGCGCGGCAAGGTGGCGGCGTCCGGGTTGCCCGACATCATCATCGAGATGATCAGCGCGCATTCGATCACCGTCACCGCCATCGCCAGTACCAGCGTGCCGAACGGCTCGCCGACGCGATGCGCGATCACTTCGGCGTGGTGGACGGCGGCAATGACGCTGGCGACCACTACCGCGCCCAGCAACAGCCCGCTGCCGGGAATTCCCGGTGCGCTCTTGGTGATCACCAGAATGACTGCCGCGATGATCGGCAGCAGGATCGCCCACAGCGGGTTGTATTTGGAAGTCATGGCGTCATCATGCGCGAACGCAGCAGCAGTTGCACGACGGCGACGCCTGCGGCTCCGGCCAGTCCGGCGCAGACGAAACACAGCCACATCGGCCAGCCGGCGCGTGCAGTGAATGCAAGGGCAGGGAAGAACAGCAGGCTGCCGAGCACGAACCAGAAGATGTCCATGCCCATCGCGGCGACACGCGCGGGATCGCCGGTATCGCGATAGAGCCAGGCCAGCACGAGCAAGGAGGTCAGCGGCAACGATGCCACCAGCGCGCCGAGCACGCCGGGTTTCTTCGACAGTTCCGAAGCCAGCATCACCGTCGCGACGGTGATGGCGAGCTTGATCAGCAGTTGCAGGTTCATGTGGAGTGAACCTGCGCGTGCATCAGTTGGCCTTGTGGATGGCGCGCTTGTCGACCGCCATGGCGGCGTCGTGCACCGCTTCCGACAGCGACGGATGGGCGTGGCAGATGCGCGCGAGGTCGTCGGCGCTGCCATTGAACTCCATCGAGATCACGCCTTCGTGCACCAGCTCGGACACGTTCGGCCCGATCAGGTGCATGCCGAGGATGCGATCGGTCTCGGCGTCGGCGAGCACCTTCACGAAACCGATCGGCTCGGCCATCGCCACCGCGCGACCGACGGCCGCGAACGGGAAGCTGCCGGCCTTGTAGGCGACGCCTTCGGCCTTGAGCTGTTCCTCGGTCTTGCCGACCCAGGCGATTTCCGGCTCGGTGTAGATCACGTTCGGGATCGTGTCGTAGTTGACATGGCCAGGCAGGCCGGCGATCAGCTCGGCGACCTCGATGCCTTCCTCGAAGCCCTTGTGCGCCAGCATGGGGCCGCGCACGCAGTCGCCGATCGCCCACACGCCGTCGACGCCAGTATGGCAGTGGTCATCGACTTCGATCATGCCGCGCGCATCCAGCTTGACGCCGGTGCCATCGGCCAGCAGGCCCTTGGTGGCGGCGCGGCGGCCGACGCAGACCAGCAATTTCTCGACCACGACTTCCTGGTCGGACTTGCCGTCGTTGAAGGTGACGTGCACGCCGTCGGGCTTGACCTCGGTCTTCGAGACCTTGGTGCCGAGGCGGATGTCGAGGCCCTGCTTCTTGAACTCGCGCGCACCGACCTTGGCCACTTCCTTGTCGGCGGCGGCGAGGAAGTCGGGCAGCGCTTCGAAAATGGTGACCTTGGCGCCGAGGCGGTTCCACACGCTGCCGAGTTCGAGGCCGATCACGCCGGCGCCGATCACGCCGAGCGTCTTCGGTACTTCGGTGAAGTCGAGCGCGCCGACGTTGTCGACGATGGCCTTGCCGTCGAACTTGGCGAACGGCAGTTCGATCGAATCCGAACCCGCGGCGAGGATGACGTTCGTGCCCTTGAGCTCGACGGTGCTGCCGTCGTGCTGCTTCACGGTGACGACGTTGCCCGGCTGCAGTTGGCCGAAGCCGTAGAACGGCGTGATCTTGTTGGCCTTGAACAGTGCCGCGATGCCGCCGGTGAACTGCTTCACGATCTTGTCCTTGCGGCCGATCATGGTGGCAACGTCGATCTTCTGGTCGGCGAAGCTGATGCCGTGCTCGCCGAAGATATGCGACATGTTCCAGAACTGGCGACTGGAATCGAGCAGCGCCTTCGACGGGATGCAGCCCACGCGCAGGCAGGTGCCGCCGAGCGCGGGCTGGCCGTCCTTGCCGAGCGCGGCGTCGACGCAGGCGGTCTTGAGACCGAGCTGTGCGGCGCGGATCGCGGCGTGGTAGCCGGCGGGGCCGCCGCCGATCACGACGACATCGAATTGCTGTTGTTCGGACATTGCTGGATTTCCTTGGCGAAACGCTTCAAGCAGCGCGCCCCGCGATCGCGGGGCGCAGCGGAATTACATGCCGAGCAGCATGCGGCTGGGGTTCTCGAGCTGGTTCTTGATGTCGACCAGGAACAGCACCGCGTCCTTGCCGTCGATGATGCGGTGGTCGTAGCTGAGCGCGATGTACATCATCGGTGCGGCGACGACCTTGCCGTCCTCGACGATCGCGCGTTCCTTGATGGCGTGCATGCCGAGGATCGCCGACTGCGGCGGATTGACGATCGGCGTCGACATCAGCGAACCGAAGGTGCCGCCGTTGGTGATGGTGAAGGTGCCGCCCTGGAGGTCTTCCAGCTTCAGGCCGCCTTCGCGCGCCGCCTTGGCGTACGCGGCGATTCCCTTCTCGATGTCGGCGAAGCCCATGCGCTCGACGTTGCGCAGCACCGGCGTGACCAGGCCCTTGTCGGTGCTGACGGCCACCGAGATGTCGGCATAACCGTGATAGATCACGTCGTTGCCGTCGACCGAGGCATTGACCACCGGGTACTTCTGCAGCGCGTTGGCGGCGGCCTTGGCGAAGAAACTCATGAAGCCGAGCTTGATCCCGTAGGTCTTCACGAAATCGTCCTGCAGTTCCTGGCGCATCGCCATGACCTTGCTCAGGTTGACTTCGTTGAACGAGGTCAGCATCGCGATCGAATTCTTCGACTGCATCAGGCGTTCGGCGATGCGGGCGCGCATGCGCGTCATCGGCACGCGTTCTTCCGGACGCGCACCACCGCTGACGCCCGGCGTCTTGCCGCTGGCGTAATTGATCAGGTCTTCCTTGGTCACCGCGCCGTGGCGGCCGGTGCCGGCGACGTCGGCAGGGTTGATGCCCTTGGTTTCGGCGGTGAAGCGCGCACCCGGCGGCAGCTGGGACGTGGCTGCCGCGGCGGCAGGCGCAGCAGCAGCGACCGGCGCCGCAGCTGCGGGTGCCGGAGCGGCTGCAGCAGGCGCTGCCGGTGCGGCAGCGGCCGGAGCGGGGGCGGGCGCAGCAGCAACGGCGCCTTCCTCGACGACGGCGATCACCTGCTGGCTGGTGACGGTCGCGCCGGTATCGAACTTGATTTCCTTGAGCACGCCATCGACCGGCGACGGCACTTCAAGCACCACCTTGTCGGTTTCCAGGTCGACCAGGTTCTCGTCGCGACGCACGCTGTCGCCGACCTTCTTGTGCCAGGCGGCGATGGTGGCGTCGGAGACGGATTCGGGAAGAACCGGGACTTTGATTTCGGTGGCCATGTCGGGTGTCCGATGAAAAATGTGGATGCGTGAAGAGAGGGCGGCGCGACGTCAGTCGTTGCCGTGTTCGAGCTTGGGCGGATTGACCAGCGCGTCGGCGATCAGCTGCGCCTGTTCGGCGACGTGATCGTTGAAATGACCGGCGGCCGGCGACGGCGAACGCGCGCGTCCGGCGTAGGCGATCGACTGGCCGTTCATCAGGCAGGCGCGCAGGTGGTGCTGGATCTGGAACCAGGCGCCCTGGTTCTGCGGTTCTTCCTGGCACCAGATGACGTCCTTGGCCAGCGGATACCGCGCCAGTTCGGCCTTCAGCAATGCACGCGGGAACGGATACAGCTGTTCGATGCGGACGATGGCGACATCGGTCTGGCCACGCTTCTCGGCGTCTTCCAGCAGGTCGTAATAGACCTTGCCGGAACACAGCACGACGCGCTTGACTTTGGTCGGATCGGCCTTGCGATCGGAAATCAGCTGCTGGAATTCGCCGTTGGCGAGTTCGTCCAGCGACGACACCGCGAGCTTGTGGCGCAGCAGCGACTTCGGCGTCATCACCACCAGCGGCTTGCGGGTATCCATGCACAGCTGACGACGGATCATGTGGAAGGCCTGCGCCGGCGTGGTCGGCACGCAGACCATCATGTTGTCGAGCGCGCACAGTTGCAGGAAGCGTTCCAGTCGCGCCGAACTGTGTTCCGGGCCCTGGCCTTCATAGCCGTGGGGCAGGAACAGCGCGAGTCCGCACAGGCGGCCCCACTTGGCTTCGCCGGCGGCGATGAACTGGTCGATCACCACTTGCGCGCCGTTGGCGAAATCGCCGAACTGCGCTTCCCAGATGTCGAGCGTGCCGGGATCGGTGGTGGAGTAACCGTATTCGTAGGCCATCACCGCTTCTTCGGAGAGCAGTGAATCGATGATCGTCGCGTCTTCCGGATTCTTCACCAGCTGGCGCAGCGGGATGTAGAAATCGTCGGTCTTCTGGTCGTGCAGGATCGCATGGCGATGGAAGAACGTGCCGCGACCCGCATCCTGGCCGACCAGGCGCAGGCGACTGCCGGAATCGAGCAGGGTGGCGTAGGCGAGGTTCTCGGCGAAGCCCCAGTCGCCCGGCAATTCGCCGGCGGCCATCTTGCGGCGATCGTCGTAGATCTTGGCGACGCGCGGATGCAGCACGACGGTATCGGGAACAGTATTGATCTGCTTGGCCAGCGCATCGAGCTTGCTGCGATCGACGCGGGTATCGACCGGATCCGACAGCTTGCCCTTCAGCAGCTTGTTCCAATCGGGCAGCAGCGGATCGGGCTTGACCTCGACCACGTCGGCGGTCACTGCGCCGGCATCAAGCTTGTCGCGATAAGCGTCGACCATCGCCTTGACCTGTTCGGCGGTGACTACGCCTTCGGCGATCAGCTTGTCGCCGTACAGCTCGCGGGTGGTCTTCATCGAACGGATCTTCTGGTACATCAGCGGCTGCGTCGCCGCCGGTTCGTCCGCTTCGTTGTGGCCCTGGCGGCGATAGCAGACCAGGTCGATCACCACGTCCTTGCCGAACTGCTGGCGGAAATCGTGGGCCAGGTCCATGCAGAACAGCACCGCTTCCGGGTTGTCGCCGTTCACGTGCAGCACCGGCGCTTCCACCATCTTGGCGACGTCGGTGCAGTACAGCGTCGAACGCGCGTCTTCGTGGTAGCTGGTGGTGAAGCCGACCTGGTTGTTGATGACGATGTGGAGGGTGCCGCCGACCTTGAAGCCGCGGGCCTGCGACATCTGCAAGAGTTCCATGCCGACGCCCTGGCCGGCGAACGCGGCGTCGCCGTGCAACAGCACCGGCAATACGTGTTTGCGGGTCTTGTCGTCGTAGCGGCGCTGGCGCGAACGCACCGAACCGGCCACCACGGGATTGACGATTTCCAGATGCGACGGGTTGAACGCCAGCGCGACGTGGACCGGGCCGCCCGGGGTGCCGATGTCGGCGCTGAAGCCCATGTGGTACTTCACGTCGCCGGTGTGGGCGTGATCGTCGTCGTTGTGTTCGAACTTGCCTTCGAATTCGTTGAACAGCACGCGCGGCGGCTTGCCGAGGGTGTTGACCAGCACGTTGAGGCGGCCACGGTGGGCCATGCCGATCACCATCTCCTTGGCGCCCTGGCTTCCGGAGCGGCGGATCAGCTCGTCCATCATCGGGATCAGCGAATCGCCGCCTTCCAGCGAGAAGCGCTTCTGGCCGACGTACTTGGTGCCGAGATAGCGCTCCAGGCCTTCGGCCGCGGTCAGGCGTTCGAGGATTCGGAGCTTGGTGGCCTTGTCGAAATTGAAGTTGCCGCCGGCAGCTTCCAAACGGTCCTGCATCCAGCGGCGTTGCTCGACGTCGCTGATGTGCATGTATTCGGCGCCGATCGGGCCGGCGTAGGTCGCCTTGAGCAGGGTGAACAACTCGCCCAGCGTCATCCGCGCACGGCCACCGACGCCACCGGTGCTGAACTCGCTCTTGAGATCGGCATCGGAGAGATGGTGGAAGGCCAGCGTCAGGTCCGGGGCGTCCGGATGCTTGAGCATGCCCAGCGGATCGATGTCGGCAACGAGATGACCGCGGGCGCGATAGGCATTGATCAGGCGGCCGACATGACGCTCGCGCTCGTCGCCCGAGGATTCGCCACCACCGCCAGTGCGGATGGCATTGCGACCGGCGGCGGCCACGGCATCGGCGATCACCGAATGGGGAACGTCACCGGCTTCGCGGCCTTTCAGGCTGTCGAAATACGCCTTCCATTTGCCATCGACGCTGTCGGGAGCGACCAGATACTGCTCGTAGAGCTCGTCGATGTAGGCGGCATTGCTGCCGAGCTGGGAGGTTTGCGCAAACTGCTTGAGAAGGCTGTCCGCCATGATGGGGAGATACTCGCGATGTCGCCGGGGTCAGGGATGGTGCAAGTGGCTGATTTTCCAGTGCAACAGACCGGCTGAATGCGCTGGATCAGTCGAACTGCGAATTATAGGCTCAGCCGGCTCTGCACTGCATCAAATTCCGAGAGCGCGCAGTTCAGACATTGGTCGAGCCCGCTCCCAGCTGCCATCGAAACGGGACTGGAAGACGCGTCCCTGGCCGGCTTCGGCCGCGATGATTTCGCCGCCGAGGCGTCCGTCGCCATCCAGTCGCAGGATCGCGCCGTCATCCCCCAGCAGGAACGGATGCTGGGCCGGCCATTCGTCGCCCTCCAGTGGCTGGCGCAGCTGCAGGGTGGTGGGCAGGCGCTGGTGCAGGGCGACCAGGGCGCCGCAATCACGGGCGAGGTCAGCCGGTTCGCCGACGAGGATGCGGATTTCGCGTTCGCGACCCGAGACGGCGAATCCGCGCAGGGCATCGACCACCGCCGGCTGGTTCCACAGCCGGGCTTCCAGTTTTGGCGCGAACAGGCAGATTCGGCGCGAGCTGGTCTGAAGCACGGCAGTCGCAGCCACGATGACCGCGTCGAGTCCATCGATACGTCCGTTGAATGGCGACTCGTTCATGACGATTCCGGAAGCAGATAGCCACCATCGGCCAGCGTCTGCAACAGTTCGCGACCGGCCGAGCTCAATGCGGCAAGCGTATCGCCATCCAGCCACTGCGCGCCGGCCAGCACTTTCGCGTCATCCACCGTCGCCGGCCACGCCGCGCCGTTGGCGAACAGCAGGGCGCTGCCGTCGGAAAGGCGACGCCAGGCCATGCGTGTGTGCGGATGGCGCATCCATGTTTCGCCACCATGGATGCTTTCGGCGATGTCGAGGCCCGAGGCGTCATCGCCTGTCGGTGCCTGGCCTTCGGCGACGCGATAGGCGGAGATGAAGCGACCGAACCATTCGCCGATCTGGTCGCGACCCTCGAGGCGGATGCGGGAGAGCGCGGCAAGGGCGCGATCGAGCGCGGCATCGTCGATTTCGTTGGGATCGGCAGGCAGCGCCAGGTCGGGATCGACGTAACGCACGCGTTCGTCGGCATCGAAGGCGAGGGTGTCGGCCTGGTGGATCAGCAGTTCCGCGGTGGACGGCGCGCGCAAGCCGATCGAAATCGTCAGGCAAGCGTCCTCGGCGATGCCGTGGTGGGCCACACCGGGCGGCAGGTAGAGCATGTCGCCCGGTCCGAGGATCCACTCGTGATTGGGCTTGAAGTCGCGTAGCAGGCGCAGCGGCACGTCGTCGCGATATTCGGATTCCGGATCGGGATGGGTGTCGATCTGCCAGCGACGGTGGCCAACACCTTGCAGCAGGAAGACGTCGTAATTGTCGATATGCGCGCCGACCGATCCACCCGGCGCCGCGAACGACACCATGATGTCGTCTATCCGCCAGCGCGGCAGGAACGGGAAGGCATCGAGCAGCGCGCGCACGTCGGCGTCCCACTTGTCGACGTCCTGCACCAGCACCGTCCAGTCGTGATGCGGCATCGCCGGGAATTTCTCTTCCGGAAACGGGCCGGTTTCCAGCGTCCAGCGGTCATTTGCCTGGTCATGGCTGACGATGCGCGCGAGCGCGCCTTCCTCGCAGGCGAGCCCGGCCAGGTCTTCCGGCTGGATCGGCGATTCGAAATGCGGGAAGGCGTTGCGGATCAACAACGGTTTCTTCTGCCAGTACTCGCGCAGGAAACGCTCGGGCGCCATGCCCAGGGGCGCGGGGCCATCAATGGCATCGATTTCGATCATGGCGCTTTTCCGTTCGCTTCATCGGCTAGGCGTTGGTTCAATGCTTCGCCTGCGTGCAGCGAAAACGCCTTGCAGGCTCCGGCATCGATCAGTGGCTTGGTGCCGACGAATCGCGCGAACATCTCGCTGGCGGTCGGATGCGGGGTTAGCAGCAGGTCGCAGGGCAATGACGCGACGGTGGCGATGGTGTGGCGAAATGCCGTGACGTAGGCGGGATGATCGCCGTAGCGGTACTGCTTGTTGGAGATCGCGGTCAGGCTGTCGACGTAGGCGATGTTCGCGCAACGCTCGCCCTCGCAGGATCGCCAGGTCCAGCTGGTGCTTCCAGGTGTGTGGCCGGGCGTGGCGTGTGCGACCAGCTTCAGATCACCAAGTTTCACGGTCTGCCCGTCGGCGATGACGCGCACTTGGGCGACGCGCGGGAACTTGCCCAACTCGCCGAACTGCGGGTCGCTGCGATCGCTGGATCCGCGGCGCAGGGTCGCAGCCGCGGGTGCCCGCGCGAGCACCGGGGCACCGCTGTCGCGCTGCAACTGCGCCAGGCCGCCGGCATGATCGTTGTGGTCGTGCGTGCTCAGGATGAGTTTCACGTCGCTCGGTTTGAAACCCAGCGCACGGATGTTGGCCTCGATCGCCGCCGGCGCCTTGTCGGTGGCGCCGTCGATCAGGATCGCGCCCTGCTTGCCGACAATCAGGATCGAGCTGATGCCGCAGGTGCCCACGTAGTAGGTATTGCCAAAGATTTTTCGCGGCGGCGCGCGGTCGCTCCAGCCGTCCATCGGACTGGCGTCTGCCGGACATTGCGGGACATCGCTGGCGAATGCGGGCGACTGCCAGCCAGCAAGAACACCGATGGCGAAGAGGGTCGAAAGAAGGGGAAGGCGACGGATCGACACGGGGCGATGGATCGTGGGGGAATGGGCGTCCATTGTGCCGCAAGCCCTGTCGGGATCGATCAATCGAACAGCGTCGGCGCGCCGGGATAAGTGATGCTGCCGCCGGCGTGGAATTCGGCACCCTCGTTGGGCACGGCGGGATCGACGCGTCCCGGCGCGAGGATGTGCAGAACGGTCTCGCCGCGCGCGAGCAGGTAGTCGGAAATGATCCGGCGGTGGCAGCGCCACCACACCGCTTCCGAACACATCACCGCGCAACGCTGGCGTTCGCCTTCGGCGATCAGGTGATCGAGGCCGTGGCGAAACGCCGGTGACAGGGCGTAATCGGCGTAGTTGTGGAAGCTTTGGTGGTCCCAGTGGCCGTTGACCCGGGTCGGGATCGTGTCGTGCACGCTGCCGCGCCTGCCACCGAGCGCGGCCAGATGTTCGTAAGCAATGCCGTGTTCCCTCAGCGCAGCGGGCAGGGTGTCGATGTTGAACTGTGGGTTGGTGCGTGAACGCGGGAAGGTCCGTACATCGACCGCGCGTTCGATCTTCGATTCGGCCAGCAGGTCGATGAATGCATCGAGGCTACGATTGGAATGACCGATGGTGAAGAAGACAGGCATTTTTGGAGTTACGCGGCTTTCCTGCGTGGCGTGGGGCAATGCTGGGCGTGCTCGTTCAAGCGCATGCCAACGCGGACGATCGCTCGGATCGCCGGCACCAGTTCCTCGCCGAGCTCGGTCAGGCTGTATTCCACCGAGGGTGGCGATGTCGCCAGCACCTCGCGCGCGATCACGCCCTTCGCTTCCAGTTCGCGCAGGCGCGCGGTGAGCACGCGCGCAGACACGCGGGGAATGTCCACGCGCAACTCGCCGAAACGGCGCGGACCACCGCTGAGATACCAGATCACGTTGGGACACCAGGCGCCGCGCAGCAGCGTCATGCATTCGGTGAGCGGGCAGACCGGTGGCGGTTCGACCTTGCTGCGACGGAGGGGCAGGCCCATGGAGGATCACTGGTTACTTCGGGGATACCGCATTCTATCGGTAACTGGTGGTTATGTGGTATCCAACAGTAACCATGCCGGTTTAGGATGCGCAGGTCGATGGCGACACGCCATCGAGACCATCCATCCATGACCAGGAAGAACGCATGAAGCTCTATTACTCCCCCGGTGCCTGCTCGCTCGCGCCACACATCGTCGCCCTTGAAGCCGGTATCGGCCTGACGCTCGACAAGGTCGACCTGAAGGAAAAGAAGACCTCGGATGGCCGCGACTATCTCGCGATCAATCCCAAGGGTTATGTGCCTGCGCTGGAGCTCGATAGCGGCGAACTGCTGACCGAGGGCCCGGCGATCGACCAGTACCTCGCCGACCTGAAGCCGGAAAGCGGCCTTGCGCCAGCCAACGGCACGATGGCGCGCTACCAGCTGCAGTCGCTGCTCAACTACATCACTTCGGAAATCCACAAGAGCTACAGCCCGCTGTTCGCCCCGGATACGCCGGAAGCGACCGTCGCCAATCGCAAGGCTTATTTGCAGAAGCGTTATGCCTTGCTCGATGCGATCCTGGCCAAGCAGCCGTGGTTGATGGGCGAGCAGTTCAGCGTCACCGACGCCTATCTGTTCACGGTGACGCGCTGGGCCAAGGCCGTGCATGTCGATCTCTCGGCGTTCGCGGCGTTGGCGGATTTCCAGAAACGCGTGCAGGAGCGTCCGGCGGTACAGGCAGCGCTGGAGGCGGAAGGCCTGGGGCATCACGCCAAGTAATTCCTGTCGCACAAACAAAAACCGCTCCCTAGGGAGCGGTTTTTTTGTGGCCGTAATGGCGCGTCAGACCTTGCGTGCGAGTTCCGTCGCAACGCCGATGTAACCGGCGGGCGTCAGTTCCATCAATCGCTGCTTGGCATCGGCCGGCAGGTCGAGTTGCGCGATGAAGGCGCGCAGCGATTCCTGGGTGATGCCGTGGCCGCGCGTCAAAGCCTTCAGCTGTTCGTACGGTTCCGGCAGGCCGTGGCGACGCATCACCGTCTGCACGGCTTCAGCCAGGACTTCCCAGCTGGCGTCGAGATCGGCGGCGAGGCGATGCGGATTCGTTTCCAGCTTGCCCAGGCCACGCAGCAGGGCATCGAAACCGATCAGCGCATGGCCGAAGGCGGTGCCGAGCGCACGCAGCACGGTGGAATCGGTAAGGTCGCGCTGCCAGCGGCTGATCGGCAGCTTGGCGGCGAAATGTTCGAACAGCGCGTTGGCGATGCCGAAATTGCCTTCTGCGTTTTCGAAGTCGATCGGGTTGACCTTGTGCGGCATGGTCGAGCTGCCGACTTCGCCTGCCTTGAGCTTCTGCTTGAAATAGCCCTGCGAGATGTAGCCCCAGATGTCGCGCGACAGGTCGATCAGGATGGTGTCGATGCGCTTCATCGCATCGCTGAGTTCGGCGATGCCGTCGTGCGGTTCGATCTGGGTGGTGTAAGGCTGCCAGTCGAGGCCCAGCGAGGTGACGAAGTGCTGCGAGAACGCCGGCCAGTCGATGTCCGGATAGCTGACGACGTGCGCATTGTAGTTGCCGACCGCGCCGTTGATCTTGCCCGGCATCGGCAACGCGGCGAGCACCGAGCGCTGGCGTTCGAGGCGGGCCACGACATTCGCGATTTCCTTGCCAACGGTGGTCGGCGAGGCGGTCTGGCCATGGGTGCGCGACAACATCGGCAACGCGGCGAGGTCATGCGCCATCGACTTCAGCTTGGCGATGGTTTCGTCGAGCTTGGGCAGCAGCACCGTGGCGCGCGCTTCGCGCAGCATCAGCGCGTAGGACAGGTTGTTGATGTCCTCGGAGGTGCAGGCGAAGTGGACGAATTCCAGCGCCGGCGCCAGTTCGGCGTCGTCCTTCAGGTGTTCCTTGATCAGGTACTCGACCGCCTTGACGTCGTGGTTGGTGGTCGCCTCGATCTGCTTCACGCGGGCGGCATCGGCCACCGACAGCGTATCGGCGAACTTGCGCAGGCGGGCTTGCGCATCGGCGGAGAACGGCTTGAGTTCGACGATTTTCGCTTCGGCGGCCAGCGCCAGCAGCCATTCGACTTCAACCTTCACGCGTGCCTTGATCAGGCCGTATTCGGAGAAGATCGGACGCAGCGCATCGACCTTGCCGGCATAGCGGCCATCGAGCGGGGAGAGGGCGGTGAGGGTCGAATGGGTCATCCCGATATTTTAACCGTATCCTGCAGACTTTCGATTCCCGGAGCATGCCGTGGCCCAGACCTTCCGCATCGAACACGACAGCATGGGCGAACTGCGCGTTCCCGCCGACGCCCTATGGGGCGCGCAGACCCAGCGCGCCATCGACAATTTCCCGGTGTCGGGCCGGCCGATGCCGCCGGAATTCATCCATGCGCTGGCGTTGATCAAGGCCGCCGCCGCCGAAGTGAACGGCTGGCTGGGCCTGCTTGACGACGGGCGCGCCCAGGCGATCGCGCGTGCCGCCGCCGAGGTCGCCGCCGGTCGCCATGACGACCAGTTCCCGATCGACATCTACCAGACCGGTTCCGGCACCTCGTCGAACATGAATGCCAACGAGGTGATCGCGCACCTCGCAAGCACGGCCCGCCGCAAGATCCATCCCAACGACCACGTCAATCTCGGCCAGAGTTCCAACGACACTGTGCCGAGTGCGATCCGCGTTGCCGCGGTGCTTGCCGTGCAGCGCGACCTATTACCGGCGATCAAGCAACTACGTCGTGTCATTGACCGCAAGGGCAAATCCCTGGCGAAAGTGATCAAGACCGGTCGCACACACTTGATGGACGCGATGCCACTGACGATGGGCCAGGAATTCGCGGCGTGGTCGGCGCAACTGGATTCGGCGCAGGCGCGCATCGAGGATGCGTTGAAGCGCGTGCGTCGCCTGCCATTAGGCGGGACCGCGATCGGAACCGGCATCAATGCGCACCCGCAGTTCGGTCGTCGTGTCGCGCAGGCGCTCATGGCCGGTACTGGCGTGCGCTTCGAATCCGCGGCGAACAAGTTCGAAGGACTGGCCGCACAGGACGATCTGGTCGAACTCTCGGGCCAGCTCAATGCACTGGCGGTCGCGGTGATGAAGATCGCCAACGACCTGCGCTGGATGAACTCGGGCCCGCTGGCCGGCTTGGGGGAAATCGAATTGCCGGCGTTGCAACCGGGATCCTCGATCATGCCGGGCAAGGTCAATCCGGTGATCCCGGAATCGGCGTGCATGGTGTGCGCGCAGGTGATGGGCCACCACACCGCGATCACCGTGGCCGGCGCCAGTGGCAACTTCCAGCTCAACGTGATGCTGCCGCTGATCGCCAGCGATTTGCTGGAATCGATCCGCCTGCTGTCGAACGTGTTGCCGCTGCTCGGGGATCGCGCCATCGCCGGATTGAAGGCGCGCCACGACAACATCGACGCCGCGCTGGCCCGCAATCCGATCCTCGTGACCGCGCTCAATCCGGTGATCGGCTACGAGAAGGCCGCCGCGATCGCCAAGCGCGCTTACAAGGAGAAACGTCCGGTGCTGGACGTGGCGATCGAAGACAGCGGGCTCGATGCGACGACGCTGAAGCGACTGCTCGACCCCGCCAAGCTCACCAAGGGTGGCATCCACGCGGGTGGCGGTTCGTCGGGTTGAGCCTCGAAAACGAATCCGGCGCCGCGTGGACGCCGGATCGAATGCATCATCCAGGTTGAATCAGTCGTCGTTCTTCTTCGGCACCGAAATCTTTCCGCCGATGTTCTTGTGGTTGACGTCGCCGGAACCCATGGTGTCGACGCGCAGGTCGCCCTGTACGTCATTGGCAGTGACATCGCCGGAGCCGACCGCGGCGACGTGGACATTGCCGCGGATGCCGCCGATGACGACATCGCCCGAACCGACGGTGCCGACCTCGACCGATCCCGCGGTCGCGATCCTGGCATCGCCCGAACCCATGGTGTCGATGTTGACCGCACCCGCGATGTTCTGCAGCTTGGCGTCGCCGGAACCGATGCTGAGGACGTGCAGGTTGCGCGCACCGTCGACAACCAGGTCGCCCGATCCCAGCTTGGCGAAGGCATCACCGCGCACGCCGAGCAACTGGCCGTCGCCGGAGCCGAGGTCGAGGCTGGTGCGCGCGGCATTGCGGATGACCACGTCGCCGGACTTGGCAGTGACTTCGACCGTCACGTTGTCGGGCACCTTGGCCTGCAATTGCATCATGCTGTAGCGGCTCATGCGGATCGGGCCGATGCTGATGTTGGAGCGGCCGGTGAAGCCGTCGGTATGCCACGCGCGCACGACCAGGGTGTCGCCATTGCGCTGCTGTTCCACCTTCATGGTGTCGAGCGACGACTGCGACGACGCGCAGGCGCGGCCACTGACGGTGCCGCCACCGGAAACAGCGTCCGCGGTCAGGTCGTCACTCTGCAGGTCGAAACGCACCGTGCGAATGCCGCGGGTATCGAGCGCGAGGTTGATCGGACGCTGGAAGGCGCAAGGCGTGTTCGCGAAGTCGTTCTTCGGCGGCACAGGAGGCATGGGCGGAGTCGGCGGCACCGGTGGCGTGGGGATCGCCGCCGCGGCTGCAGCTGCAGCCGTCGAGCCGGAATCGGAATCCGAGTCGTTGTCGGAATCGGCGTTCGGGCCGGAGGATGGACCGCGGACAACGACATGGTCATTGCTGTCCTTGTTGCAGTTGTCGATCTCGTCCTGCGTCATGGTGGCGTAGGGCTTGAACGCCGGCAGCGCCGCCGCGAGCTTGTCCTGGGTCACGCGCATCGCCGGCAGCGACGCGCAGATCTGCTGCGCATCGGCCTTCAATGTTTCCGCCTGTGCGTTCACGCGCTTTTCGACCTGGTCGGTCTTGCCGGTGAAGATGCTGGCCAGCGCCTCGTTGACCGCAGTGCCGGCAAGGTCCGCGCCCTTCGCGCCGATCGTCATGCCGAGGCTGGCGATGTCGATCACGTGCTTGCGGTAGTCCAGTAACAGTGCGCGCTGGTTGGCATCGACGGCGATGTTCTTGCCGTCGACGATGAAATCGCCCTTCGGGGTGATTTCCGCCAGCGGCAGGTTGGACGGGGTCTTGCCGCCGTTGATGTGGATGCCGTTGCCCTGGCCGAGCTTGATGTTCTCGGTCTCGAGCTTGGTGCGCGCTTCGGCGATGGCGTTCTGAGCCGCTTGGCCAATCGCGGTCTGCGCGGTGTTGCCGGGCGCCGGGGTCGCGGAGGATTGCGGCGACGGCGAGCAACCCATCAGTGCGGTGGCGAGCGTCAGTGAAACGAATTTGGAGGCGTGGTTCATGGAAGTTCTCCGGATCAATATCAATTGGGCGATGACGGGATCAGGCTTCGGTGCGCCAGCGGCGCAGGCGGATCGCACCGAAGATCATCGCGACGCCCACCACTGCACCGATCCACAGGGCCGGGCTGGTCCAGGCATTCAGTCCATTGAAGAACTGGAGACCCTCGTGCAGGCTTTCGGGGCGATGGTGGCGGATCGCCGCATCCGACAGGCCGATCAGGTGCGAACCGGGGAAGGTGCCGGTGAGCAGGCGGACGATGCCATGCTTCCACATCATGCCCAGCACCGGGGTATCACGGTACATCCCGTTCAGCGCGATCGCCCATGAGACCAGTGCACCGGTCAGCAGCGGCAAGCCCACGGCCCACAGGAAGGGAACGCGACGCGACCATGCCGAGCACAGCAGCAACCAGCCCGCGGTCGGCAGCGCCCACAGCGCATACAGCGGCACCATCAACAGCGTTTGCCCGACGATCAGCAGCGGATCCATGTTGGACCACAGCAGGGCCAGTGGCAGGCCGTTGCCGAGCATGAACACGCTGATGATCAAGGCGAAGACCACCATGGTGGCGAGGGACACCGCGATCGCGATCAGCGGCGCGACGACCAGGCCGGACAGCAGCTTCGACAACACGGTTTCGCTGTCGGAAATCGGCATCGACTTCCAGAACAGCACGCTGCGATCCTTGCGTTCGTCGAACAGGGCGCTCAGCAGGTAGAAGAACACCACGAAGCCGAGCACCATCAGCGGCCACACGCCGGCCACCATCATCAGCCCGTTTACCGCGTCATGCATTTGCGCGAGATCGGTGGGCGAGGCGTGGGCCAGTGCCTGGCGCACGCTGTCGCTGTTGGCGGGCACGTCCTGGCCCCCGATGTTGACGACCCACGACGACGATTCCGACTGGAACTTGTGGAAGGCGAACTGGCCGGCGCTGCTGCCGATGACGGTGAACACCAGGAAGATGACGCTGGTGATGATCGGCGCCCACAGGAAGCCGCCCTTGTGTTCCCAGAATTCACGCTTGAGCAGCGTCTTCATGCGGTGGGTGGAATGCGGCGCGGTACGAACCGCGGCGTTCGCGTTGTTGACGATGGCGTTCATGCGTAGGTCCCCTTCATGGTGGCGACGAACAGGTCGGCGATGCCCGGGCTGCGGGTTTCACCGAGCGCGGCGAGCTGCACCTGGGGCACGCCGTCGAACAGCAGGATGGATTTGCCGAACGGCATCGCGCGTTCGCTGACCGGCTTGAGCGCGCGGGCGGCTTCGAGCTGGTCGGGATTCACCAGTACTTCGGTGAAGCGCAAGCTGACGTCTTCCATCGGCGAGTTGAGCACCAGCTTGCCGCCCTGGATGAACATCACGTCGGTGAGGATGTGTTCGATCTCCTCGACCTGGTGGGTGGTGACGATGATCGTCTTGTCCTCGTCGAAATAATCCTCGAGCAGGCGCTGGTAGAACTCGCGGCGATAGAGGATATCGAGGCCGAGCGTCGGCTCGTCGAGTACCAGCAGGCGGGCGTCGATCGCCATCACCAGGGCCAGGTGCAGCTGCACGATCATGCCCTTGGACATCTGGCCGACGCGCATGTCCGGCTTCAGCTGGGTGTGGGCGATGAAGCGTTCGAAGCGGCTGCGATCGAAGCGCGGATGGACGCCTTCGACGAATTCGGCGGCGTGCTTGACCTTGAGCCAGCGCGGCAGCACGGCGACGTCGGCGATGAAGCAGACGTCATTCATCAGTGCATCGCGTTGGCTCTGCGGATCGCGACCGAGCACGTCCAGCGAACCTTCGTACGGGATCAGGCCAAGGATGGCCTTGAGCGCAGTGGTCTTGCCGGCGCCGTTGGGACCGATCAGGCCGACGATGCGGCCCGACGGGATCTCGAAGCTGACATTGTCGAGCGCGGTGGTGTTCTTGTAGGCCTTGCGCAGGCCGCGTGCGGTGATGACGGCGGTCATGGCGCGCTCCATTTACGTGAGGGGTCAAGCAATTCGGCGGGTTCGAAGCCGAGGCGCTGGATCCGTTCCAGGATCAGCGGCCATTCTTCCTTGAGGAAGCGGTCGCGCTCATTGTTGCGCAATTGGTTGCGGGCGCTATCGGTCACGTACATGCCGAGGCCGCGGCGCTTCTCGACCATGCCCTCGTCGGCCAGTTCCTGGTAGGCGCGCGAGACGGTGATCGGGTTGAGTTGGTATTCGGCGGCGACCTGGCGCACGGAGGGCAGGGCATCGCCCGGCTTGAGAACTCCATCCAGCATCATGGCGATGACCTTTTCCTTGAGTTGACGGTAAATCGGGCTTCCGTCTGCCCATTGCACGGGAGACATGTTCAGATCCTCGGCGGGAATGCAAAGAACGGAACCGCCTGGGCCTGGCGGCGATTGCGCAGCGTCCTGCCGGACCTGGCCTGGGCCGGGCGCGCTGCCTTGGCAACGACCGGGCTGGCGGACAGCTGCGGTGAGGCGGGCAGCGTGGTGGGGAGTGGCGGGGTCATTGCACTCGGGGAGCCGGCCAACGCGGTGGCGGTACCGAAACCGGCGATGGCCAGACCCAACAGAGCGGTGGTGCCGTGCTTGCGGGCAGTTGCTCCGATGTTCATGGTGGCGTCCTGTTCGACTGGTGTTGTATTGAACTATAACACCAAATCAGGCCCCGTCAATAGGCTGACCCCCAACTGAAGACATAGATGCGGACAGATCGGACGTCCGGCTTGACTCTGGGGCGGCTCCAGACTCTAGAGTTGGTCGGGATTGCGGCGTCACCGCACCGTCCGGGACAGAAATGGCGTTTGAATTCAATGGCATGCAGGAAGGCAGGGCAGGGCTGTCGCGGCGCCGTTTCGTCCAGGGACTGGCCGCGGGGGGCGTCCTGGCAGGCCTTGGCCTGTGGCCGAAGCAGGGTTGGGCCCTGCGTTCCAGCGGACAGCCCGAGGTGCTGGTGGGGACCGACTTCGATCTTTCCATCGGCGAAATGGCAGTGGATTTCACCGGCAAGGCACGTACCGCGGTCACGGTGAATGGTTCGCTGCCGGCGCCGTTGCTGCGCTGGAAGGAAGGCAGCACCGTCAACATTCGCGTACGCAATGCGTTGCAACGCACATCGATGCACGACGGAGAAGCATCGATCCATTGGCACGGCATTTTGTTGCCGGCGAACATGGATGGCGTTCCGGGATTGAGCTTCGACGGCATCCGTCCCGGCGAAAGTTATCTCTATCGTTTCGACGTGCGGCAATCCGGCACGTACTGGTATCACAGTCATTCCGGATTCCAGGAACAGCGCGGACTGTATGGCCCGTTGATCATCGATCCGATCGAACCCGAACCCTTCCGTTTCGATCGCGATTACGTGGTGTTGCTCAGTGACTGGACGGATCTCGATCCGCAGCGATTGTTCGCGCGGCTGAAAAAGATGGCGATGTACGACAACCACTATCAGCGCACTGCTGGCGATTTCGTTCGCGATGCGAAGAAGAATGGTTTGTCGGCAACGGTGGCGGATCGTCGCATGTGGGGCGGGATGCGGATGTCGCCCAGCGATCTCTCCGACGTCAACGGCAATACCTACACTTACCTGATGAACGGCACCACGTCGCTCGGCAACTGGACGGGATTGTTCCGTTCCGGCGAGAGGGTGCGACTGCGTTTCATCAACGGCTCGTCGATGACGCATTTCGACGTGCGCATTCCCGGCCTGAAGATGACAGTGGTCGCGGCTGACGGCCAGTACGTGCATCCGGTGACGGTGGACGAATTCCGCATCGCCGCCGCGGAAACCTACGACGTGATCGTCGAACCTTCGGGACAGGATGCCTTCACCATCTTCGCGCAAGATCTTGGCCGCACCGGCTACGTCAGCGGCACGCTGGCGGTGCGCGAAGGATTGCGCGCACCGATTCCCGCCATCGACCCGAGACCGCTGCTGGGGATGTCCGACATGGCGATGGGTCACGACATGTCGTCGATGCAGGGCATGGACATGGGCCACGACATGAGCGGAATGGCCGGGATGGATCATGGTTCCGGCACGATGCCGACGCACCCGCCCAGCGAAACGGACAATCCGCTGGTGGACATGCAGGCGATGTCGCCGACAGCGAAACTGGACGATCCCGGCATCGGGCTGCGCGACAACGGCCGCAAGGTGTTGAGCTATTCGATGCTGCGCAGCGCCTTCGACGACCCCGATGGCCGCGATCCCGGGCGTGATGTCGAACTGCACCTGACCGGCCACATGGAGAAATTCGCGTGGTCGTTCAACGGCCAGAAATTCTCCGATGCCGCGCCACTGAAGCTCAATTACGGCGAACGCCTGCGCATCGTGCTGGTCAACGACACGATGATGACGCACCCCATCCATTTGCACGGCATGTGGAGCGACCTCGAGGACGAGCATGGGAACTTCATGGTCCGCAAGCACACCATCGACATCCCGCCGGGAACCCGTCGCAGCTATCGCGTGCGTGCAGATGCCCTAGGCGATTGGGCCTATCACTGTCATCTGCTGTATCACATGGAAGCAGGAATGATGCGTACCGTGCGGGTGGCGGAATGATCGCGATGAACACGACGATTCGCCTGCTGGCTGCTGCGATCGGACTCGCGTTGCTGTCGCCGCAAGCAGCCGCGCAGGAGATGGATCATTCGACGATGTCCATGCCGATGCCGCAGACGAGCGCTGCAAAGAAGCAGCCTGCGAAAAAGAAAGCCCCGGCCAAGCCGAAAGCGAAGGCTTCCGACGAAATGGATCATTCGCAAATGCCGGGAATGGATCATTCCGCAATGGAAGGAATGGACCATTCGCAGATGCGGATGGACCAGGGCGACATGCAAGGCATGGACCACGCCATGCACCAGAAGGCGCCGGCGCCGAACGAACCGAAAACCCCGATTCCCGCGCTCACGGATGCCGATCGCGCCGCCGCGGTCCCGCCGCACGGCGGGCACGACATGATGGACAACGCGATCCACGGCTACGCACTGCTCAACAGGCTGGAAACCTGGAACGACTCGCCGGGCAGGGGCGTCGCGTGGGAAGGTCGTGGCTGGATCGGGACCGACTTGAATCGTGCCTGGCTGCGCACGGAAGGCGAGCGCGTTTCCAATCGCACCGAATCCGCCGATGCGGAAATCCTGTACGGGCATAGCGTGTCGCCATGGTGGGACGTGGTGGCTGGCGTGCGTCACGATTCCAAACCCGGCGATGGCCAGACGTTCGCCGCAATCGGCGTACAGGGCTTGGCACCACAGAAATTCGAAGTCGAAACGACGGCCTACCTCGGTCAACGCGGGCAAACCGCGCTGCGCTTCGAGGCCGAATACGAACTGCTGCTGACCAACCGCCTGATCCTGCAGCCGCTGGTCGAAGTGAACGCCTATGGCAAGGACGATCGCCTGCGCGGGATCGGTTCCGGGTTGAGCACGGCGGAAGCGGGCATCCGCCTCCGTTACGAATTCACCCGCCAGTTCGCTCCTTATATCGGTGTCACCCGTGAGCAGGCATTCGGTCGCACCGCGGATTTTCGTCGCGAAGAATCGGGGCAGCGGGGCGATACCCGGTTCGTCCTGGGATTCCGCACCTGGTTCTGAAAACACTTGACTCTAGACCTTGCTCCATGGTTTAGAGTGCCGGCATCGTCCCAAACAGGCTGCCGGAATGAAGATCGGCCAATTGGCGCAACGCGCCGAAGTGAACATCGACACCGTCCGTTATTACGAGCGCGAAGGCCTCTTGCCCAAGCCGGAGCGCCTGTCGTCCGGCTACCGCATCTACGGCGAGGGCGACGTCAAGCGGCTGCGCTTCGTTCGTCGTGCCAAGGCGCTCGGATTCACCTTGCCGGAAATTCGCGAATTGCTGGAGCTCTCCAGTTCGCGCGATGACGACATGGCGGCGATGAAGTCGGCGGCGCTCGACAAGATCGTCGACATCAAGGCCCGCATCGCCGAGTTGGAACGCATGCGCGTCGCACTCGAAGGGCTGACCGAATCATGCCCGGGGCATGGCGCACTCGATCAATGTCCGATCCTCAACGCGTTGTCGGAGGATGTGCAGTGACTGCGCATTCCCACGATCATGGCCATGGTCATGGTGGCGGGCATGATCACGGCCAAATGAAATCGTGCTGTTCCGGCAATCATTCGACGAGTGCAGTGCCGGCGATCGAGATGCCGACCGGGACTATCTATACCTGTCCGATGCATCAGGAAATCCGCCAGGAAGGACCGGGCATCTGCCCGATCTGCGGAATGGCACTCGAGCCGGAAATGCCATCGCTCGAGGACGAGGAGAATCCGGAACTCGTCGATTTCAGCAGGCGGTTCCGCTGGACATTGCCGTTGACGGTCGCGGTGTTCGTGCTGGCGATGTTCGGCTCGAGATTCGACTTTCTCACCGCGTCGGCTCGCAGTTGGATCGAATTCGCATTGAGCGCGCCGGTGGTGCTGTGGGCGGGCTGGCCGTTCTTCGAACGCTGCCTGCAATCGATCCGCAACCGCAGCCCCAACATGTGGACGCTGATCGGCATCGGGGTTGCCTCCGCGTTCGGCTATAGCGCCGTCGCGACGATCGCTCCGGAGATCTTCCCGGCATCGTTCCGCGAGCATGGCCGCGTCGGCGTGTATTTCGAAGCGGCGGCGGTGATCGTTTCGCTGACATTGGTCGGACAGCTGCTCGAGTTGCGGGCACGTTCGAAGACTTCGGCAGCCATCAAGGCCTTGCTCGGCCTGGCGCCGAAGACGGCGCGTCGGATCGGTGCTGATGGCGGCGAGGAAGACATTCCGCTGGAACACGTTCACGTTGGCGATCGCCTGCGCATCCGTCCTGGCGAAAAGGTGCCGGTCGATGGGATCGTGCTTGATGGTCATTCGAACATCGACGAATCGATGCTGACCGGCGAACCGGTTCCGGTGGGGAAGGGGATAGGCGATCGCGTGATCGGCGCAACGCTCAACGGCACCGGAAGCCTGGTGATTCGCGCCGAACAGGTGGGATCGGACACCGTGTTGTCGCGGATTGTGCAACTGGTTGCGCAGGCGCAACGTTCGCGCGCACCGATGCAGCGAATGGCCGACAAGGTCGCGTTCTGGTTCGTGCTCGCGGTGCTGGCGGCTGCCGCGATCACCTTCGTCGCCTGGGGCGTGTTCGGGCCGGAACCGTCGTGGACCTACGCGGTGCTCAATGCGGTCTCGGTGCTGATCATCGCCTGTCCCTGTGCCTTGGGGCTGGCGACGCCGATGTCGGTGATGGTCGCGACCGGACGTGCTGCGCATGCCGGCGTGCTGTTCCGCGATGCCGAAGCCATCGAACGCCTTGGCTCCATCGATACGCTGGTCGTCGACAAGACCGGCACCTTGACCGAAGGGCGGCCCGCATATCGCGAAACAGTGGCCGTCGATGGTTACGACGAGGATACAGTTATCCGGTGGGCAGCGAGCCTGGAGCAGGGGAGCGAACATCCCCTGGCGGCAGCCATCGTTGCCGAAGCGAAGCAACGTTCGTTGCAGCTCTCCAAGATGGATGCGTTCGAATCGTCGACCGGACGCGGCGTGAGTGGCCACATCGACGGGCGCGCATTGGCGTTGGGCAACCAGGTCCTGATGGATGAGGTCGGGTGCGGCGCGGGGCCATTGGCAAAGGATGCAGAACGCCTGCGTTCCGATGGGGCGACGGTGATGTTCCTCGCTGTGGATGGGCGATTGGCTGCGGCGATCGCCGTTGCCGATCCGGTCAAGGCCAGCACGCAGCCGGCGCTCGATGCCTTGCGCGCCGATGGCGTGCGCATCGTGATGGCCTCCGGCGATGCCATGGCGACGGCGGAAGCGGTCGGTCGAACATTGGGCATCGACGAGGTGCATGGCGGCGTCGATCCCGCCGGCAAGGTCGCATTGATCCAACGACTGAAATCGGAAGGACGCCATGTCGCCATGGCCGGTGATGGCATCAACGATGCGCCGGCGTTGGCGGCAGCGGATATCGGCATCGCCATGGGTACAGGGACCGATGTCGCGATGTCGAGCGCACAAGTCACCCTGGTCAAGGGCGATCTCGGTCGCATCGTCGAAGCCCGCGCGATTTCGCGCGAGACCGTCGCCAACATGCGACAGAACCTCGGATTCGCCTTCCTCTACAACGCGCTGGGCGTGCCGCTCGCTGCCGGCGTGCTGTATCCGGTGTTCGGTCTGTTGCTGAGTCCGATGATCGCGGCGCTGGCGATGAGCCTGAGTTCGGTCTCGGTGGTCAGCAATGCGTTGCGGCTCGGGCGACGTCGCAAATAAATCCGG
>DAHUXS010000005.1 GCA_027306995.1 Lysobacter sp. | reverse complement strand
GCGGCCGACGCGATGGGAACCACCGCGCTCGACATCCGGGTGCAGACCCGGGCCGTTATCGAGACCATCCGCGCGACGCTCGCCGCGGTCGGCGCCGAGTTGTCCGATCTGGTCCAGGTGACCGCCTACCTGGTCAACATGAATGACTTCGGCGGGTTCAACGAGGTCTACGGGGAGTTCTTCGACGAGGCCGGCCCGGCCCGCGCGACGGTGGCGGTCCATCAGCTTCCCCACCCGCACATCCTGATCGAGATGCAGGCCGATGCCCACGTACCCCAGGGAGAGCGCCAATGACGATGACCACGCCCGTCAACTTCGCGCGGTGGATTGAAGACAACAAGCACTTGCTGAAGCCGCCAGTGGGCAACAAGACGATGGCCGTCGGCGATGACTTCATCGTGATGATCGTCGGCGGCCCCAATACCCGCACCGATTACCACTGGGAAAAAGGACCGGAGTGGTTCTACCAACTGGAAGGCGAGATGGTGCTGCGCATCCAAGAGGACTTTGATGGAAGCCGCGGCAAGCCGCGCGACATCCCCATCCGCGCCGGTGAAACCTTCTACCTGCCGCCGGAAATCCCGCATTCGCCCCAGCGCATGCCCGGCTCGATCGGCCTGGTGATGGAACGCCGCCGCCTGTCGTTCGAAGACGACGGACTAATGTGGTTCTGCGTCAACTGCAATCACAAGCTGTACGAGGAATTCTTTCACCTCGTCGACATCGAAACCGACTTCTTCCGCGTATTCGAACGCTTCTACCGCGACGATGCCCTGCGCACCTGCACGCAATGCGGAACCGTCAATCCGCGCCCCTCGCGTTACGAACTGGACGCCCGTTCGGAGGCCGACATCACCTGACCGGGTCGCCCCTAGCGGGATCGCGGTTCATCCGTCGTTCCAACGTGGCCGGGATCATGGCCACACGCATTGATCCAGGATCCATGATGAAGTCCCTGTACGCCCTTGCCCTGACCGCCTTCGCCTTCTCCGCTCAGGCCGCGACGCCCGCCGCATCCAGCACGCAGGCGATCGAGTGCTTCGCCGTCTACAAGATGGCGGGCGATGCGCCGCAAAACGCCGGCAATAAGTCCGACATCGTCAAATCGCAGAACCTGATGCAATGGTCGATGGAAAAGGCCGGGGTCACCCAGAAGCAATTCAACGGCACCATCGATGCGTTCATGGGCAAGCTCAACAAGATGGAACCGACTAGCGCCCAGAAATACATGGGTGGCAAGATCGCGTCCTGCAACACCTATGCCAAGTCCCAGTACGACGCCTATCTCATGGAAAAAGCGGCGCCATCGAAGTAAATAGCGTCACCACTCGGTCCTGCGCGGCAACAACCCGCGCAGTTCGACGTCGGTCAGATTGCGCCAGCTGCCCGGCTTCAGATGGCCGAGCTTGACCGGACCGATGCGCACGCGCACCAGCTGTTTCACGCGATACCCGAAATGGGCCGCCATCAGGCGGATCTGCCGGTTCAGACCCTGCACTAGGATGATTCGGAACCCGAACGGCCCCAGCTTCCCGGTCTTGCATGGCAAGGTCGTCTGCCCATGCACCGGCACGCCGCGCGACATGCCGCGCAGGAACTCCTCGCTGACCTGACGGTTGGTCGCAACCAGGTATTCCTTTTCCAGCTTGTTCTCGGCGCGCAGGATCTCGTTGACGATATCTCCATTGCTGGTCAGCAGGATCAGTCCTTCCGAATCCTTATCGAGCCGGCCGATCGGGAAGACGCGCTGCTCGTGGTCGACGAAATCGACGATATTTCCCCTCACTGCCGATTCCGTGGTGCAGGTGATTCCAACGGGCTTGTTCAACGCGATATAGACGTGGCGACGCTTGCCGGTGGCCGCACTGCGCATCGCCAGCTTCTCGCCATCAACGCGAACCTCGTCGCCCTCTGCCAGCTCCTGCGCGACGCGTCCGCGCTCGCCATTGACGCTGACGCGGCCGGCGGCAATCATGCGGTCGGCTTCCCGGCGCGAACACAGGCCGGTCTCGGAAATGTACTTGTTCAGTCGCATGGGGGAATTGTCCCATGCCCGGAGCCAGGGGTGCCGGAACGAAAAAAAGAGCCCGGATGCCGGGCTCTTTTCCTTCCGCTTCCTACGGTCAGTGCGGCGTCTGCGGCGCGTGCTGCTGCTTGTTGGCCTGCAAATTGTGCTGCTGCAACTGTTGGGCATCCTGCTGCAGCTGCTGCGTGCTCTGCGAGACCGACACCTGCGCGGCCTGCGCCTTGTTCGCCACTTCGCGTTGCTGGGCCGGGTCGTTCAGGCCGCCATTGATCATCACCAGGTTCTGCTTGTTGGTGGTTTCGATCACATGGTCGACATGCTGCATGCCTGTCAGTTTTGCCTGATACGTCATGTTGACGAGTGCCTGGGTGTATTCCTTCTCGCTCTGGAACCCGAGCGCCTTCGCCCCACCGAGCTTGTCGGTCTGCTCCTTGATCTCCCCGTACAACCCTTGCGCGGGATGGCCAGCCTCGTTGATCAACGGATGATCCTTGGCATGCTTCAACGCTTCCAGAGTCTTTGGGTCGGCCTGGCCGCTCGCCTTCAACCCGTGGGCGTCCTGGAATTCACGCAATGCGTGTTCGGTATTGGGCCCGACGATGCCCGAGCGCGTCTCCAGGGGCTTGCCGTCCTTGCCGGCATACCCCAGGTTGTTCAAGGCAGTCTGCAGCTCGATCGCGTCCTTCCCGGCAAGACCTGCACCACCCTTCGCCGCGGATTGCGGGCCGGCAGCCGCAGTCACTGAAGGACCGTTCCCGCCCTGGATCCGGTGTTCGCTCCAGTAGCTCTCGGGATTCATCAAATGTCCGTTCTTGTCCTTCATCTGATAGTGCACGTGCTGTGCGTAGTCGTTCGCACCACGCGGTCCACGGCCACCCATCGTGCCGACGACCTGCCCGGGCTCGACCTTGTCGCCAACCTTCACCGATTGCGACTGCAGGTGCAGCAACTGGTGCAAATTGCCGTCCTTGTCGCGGATGCCAACCGTGCCGTACTGGCCACCCGAAACTTCCACCACGCCGGCCACCGGAGAATGCACTTGCGGATGACGCAGATTGAGCCCGTTCTGGCCGCCGACATAATTGAAATCGACGCCGCCGTGTGGGCCCTTCTCTCCACGGTGTTCGCCGTAATGCCCGGTGACGTGCGGGGTAATGCCATTCTGTCCCGGAAGGACGGTATTCATCGCCGCCTGGAATCCGGAGCCATTGCCATTGGTGCGATGCGGCTGGGACGGCTGCGGATTGTTGGAGGGAGCGGTTTGGCTGCGGCCTTCACCACCGACCATGGCCGCCCAGGCGTCTCCCGGAGACTTGCCCTGGTCGATTGCGGCCTTGTAGCTGGCGCGCATTTCCTTCAAGGCGTTCGCGGACTGGTCCAGCGAAATGTGGGCCTTATTCACCCCATCCTTGCTGTAGTAGCTCGCGCCGTTTTTTGCCGGGTCCGGGAAGCTCGCCCACTCCTGGGCCAGCGAATGCTGGGCCGACTGGAGCGTCGCACCTTCCTTACCCATCAGGTAATCGCGCACCGGAGTTCGCCGATCCTTGATCAGGTATTCGGAGAAGATCTGGTCCTGCATCTGCGTGCTGAACGGCTCGTTCCGGTCGAGGTGCAACTTGCGCGCCGCGTCCTTCATCGTGTCGGGCGTGATTTGGTATTTGCCAACCGCAAACAAGCGGTCCGAATCGCGGGCAGGCAAGGCCTGCATGTCCATGACTTGACCGAGCGTCAACTTGGAGAAGTCGATCGGGTGATCGGCGCCCACGATGACGTTTCGGTGCTTTTGGGCGTCCCAATGGGTTCCGCGATTGTAGGCGTTGTACCCGGGGACCCCGGATTCGCCTTGGTGCATCAGGTCGTACAAAGGATTGTTCGGCATCTTCAAATCTCCATATACACAAGTTGAGTGGATGCGAACGGCCTGTTCCTCCTGAACGTGACGCGATCGCAGCGAGTCGTGAAACTCGCAACCGGATCACCCTTGCTTAGCGATCCGGTGAGCGCTTCTTGCGCCCTCTCGCATCCGGTCTCCCGGAAGCGAAATATCGTTAGTGCGGAGGGTTCGATTCCTCCTTGCTCCAGCCCATGTAGGACAGGCGCGAATCCGGGCCAGCGATTGCGTAATCGGACAGCATTCCCATCGCATGTACAGCGATGACCTGTCCGCTATCGGGATCACGGAAACGCATCAGCGCCTGCCCATCGGCGCTGGCGCTCGTGAGTTCCGGGAGCTTGTCGAAAACCTCGCAACGCTTGGGATCTGCTGCGCAGATTTCCTTCCAGTCCGAACCGATCACGTTTTCCTTGCTGTCGGGATCGGCAACCGGAACCCAACCAGCCGAAATAAGCGACTGTCTCACATCCGCATAGGACGGTTTGTCCCGAAGCAATGCATCCAGTCCCGACACCCTGGTGCCGGGGTTCTTCAATGCTGTATCCACCGGTTTCCCCTCTTCTGTTGCTTCATTCATCTGGGCGGCACGACCGTTGCCGGCGGCAGTTGCATCGCCGCGAGGTCCACATGCCGTCAATGCCAGCAGTGCAGCAACCCCAACCAGCAAGCACCGAAAATTCATAGCGATTCATCCTTGATGGCGACCAGCTGCCAGCACGCCCCCTGCCGCTTGAACAGGTAGCGGATGCTGTAATCGGTATCCGGCTTGGTGTAGTGAATCTGAGCGCCATCCGGAGGGATCTGGGTCACCTCGACGGACTGTCCTTCCCGCTTCGCGCGATCGAAGGCCATCAACAATGGATAGGACGCTTCCTGCTCGGACACCTGCTTCGCGACTGGCTTCGGCTCGGGTGCCGCCGCTGCATCGATCGAGGTCGACTCCAGGGGCCAATGCGTGTACTTCGCCTGCACGGAAATGCTGCTTGCGAACTTTTCCGCGAAACCATTGAAATCAGGTGCTGGGCATGCGGCTGCATCACCCTCGACCGGACGCGCAGGCTGTTCGGTGTGCCCGGTACCTGCAGTAGCTGCCGGAGCGACTGGGGTCGAAGACGTACTGGTTGAGGGGGTTGACTGCGGCTTGCATGCCACCACAGCCAGACTCAAGAGAAGTACCGGGAAGATACGCATCAGCGAGTCCTCACAGGAAGGCTGCAGGCGCTGTATTGGACTTTGCATGTCTTGCCGCCGACGTCTTTACAACTCTTCAAAGACATCGCTTCGGCTTTTTGAGTGTCTGGATCATTTCCATATCCGAGCCCACCTCCGCCCCAGGCAGCGGCGAGGCAATCATTGCGTACCCATGCCGTGATCTTGCATCCATTCCCACCACAATCTTCAATTGCAGTTTTGTACGCCTTCTGTTTACTTCGCGCATTCGAGGACCATCCGATAGATCCCGTTTGGGCATCAGAAGCAATCGCGCCATAACGGTCTTCCCAGACTGGCCCTCTTGATTGTTGTTTCCGCGCAGCCATTTCGGCATCGTAGTCGGCTTGTCGCATGTCGTTCGCTTCGGCCTGACTCACACACGCTCCGGTTGGTGCTGCCACCAAACCATTTGGGCAACCTTGTCCTCTGGCAGCTAATGAAACCGGCAATAGCAGCAATATCAGAAGAAATTTATTCACACTTGGTCTCCGTCCACACGTAGCTGCCGCTGTGAGTTTGGACGTATTTCATCTTGTGGAACCTGAACTGAGCTTTGATAGGCCAATGTTTGCTTATTCAGCCCATGCTGCATTTCATGATTTGTTGCCACAGGCGCTTTTTCAGCTTCACGCCCCGAAGGTGCGTGGTGCGCCCCAGCATTCAGAAGGTTCCCCTGAGCATCCCGGGGCGCTCTTACGCCGGTATTGCCAAATGCAGAATTTTGATTGAATCCACTTACAGTGGCATTGAAGAACTGCGCGGCCAATGGCGGGCATGTCACCAGCAACACGGTCAGCACCAGCCCGAGCCCGCCCTGCTGCATTGCAACAGTATTCAGGCCCTCCATCGCGCCCATGCCGTTGATCGCCAGCGTGTACTTGACGAACATCGCGGCGCCAACCGCAGCGACCATTTTCATTGCAACCGACACCATGAAGCACAGCACCGCCAGCGAGAAGCAGGTGCCGATGCCGTATTGCAGCCACTTCGAGAACAGGCCCTTGGTCGACTGGAACAGCAGGCACATGATGAACAGCGGCCCAAGTCCGACGAACAGTGCCAGCGCGACCTTATACATCAGTAGCAATGCGCCACCGACTACTGCCGGTCCTGCGGTACCGACCGCACTCATGGTGGTGATATGGCTGAGCTGGTCCTTCCAGGCATCCGCGCTGCCGCCCGCGGTCGCATAGGAATCCAGCAGCGCGAACGTCGACTGCATCAAGGTGAGGTTCTGGTCGATCTGCTGCGCCGGCGAGACTTCATCCACCGTCACCAGCCCGGTGATCGCACGCGGCAAGGTGTTGCTCAACAGGTCGGAAATGTCGTTCCCAAACAGCGAGAAGGAGCTGGCGATGAGGGTGATCAGCACCACGCGCATCGAATTGGTCACCAGCGCCATCATCGGTTCGCGCGAACGCCCGGTGACGATCAGCCAGCCCTGGAAGATGATCCACGACACCACCATGATGGTGCCGAACAACAGGATCCACTGGATCAGCCCGCTCATCAGGTTGGTGCGGAAGATCTCGATTTCCTTGTCCAGGAACTTGAAGATCAGGCTGAAGAAAATCCATTGTCCGATGCTGCCCATGTGTTCTCCTTACTCCCCCTGTGCGCAGCGGCTCACTGGTCGCGCTGCTTGCTGTGCAGCGGCGAGTTGTCGCCGAGTGCAAGCGTCATCACGGCCATCGTCGCGGCATCATTGACTGCTTGTCCGCCCACGCCACCCAACGGACCACCACCACCGCTGCTGTCGGTGCCGCTCGTTCCATTCAAGGCCATCTGGCTCAGGCGGTCCTGCACGCCCTTCAAGTACGTCAGGCGCGCGTTGTAGGCATCGTTGTAGGTCTTCTGCTGCTGCTGGTCGATCTGGATCAGCGCGATCAACGCCAACATGCGATTGGTATTGTCCTGGAGCTTTCCGGCGGCGAGCTCGTCGATGTTGCCCCGATCGCGTTCGATCTGCTGTAGGCGCTGATAGCGGACATCCGCAAGCTCGCTCATCATCACGTTGTACTTGAACTGGGCCTTCTGGGTTTCCAGGATGTCCTTGCACAGCTTGTACTGTTGGTCGGGAATGCCGTCACCGGTCGCGCTGCCGGCGCTTGAGATCGCCGAACTGGTATCGAGGCCGTCCACCTTCGGCGCGTCCGGCTTCTTCGGCTTGGGGCAACGGGTCTCGTCGCTCATGTCGACGCTGGACAGTTTGGCCGATGCGTTGGCCGTCAATGTCACGTCCGTGGACTTGAACATGACGTCCGGATCCTTGTAGCGCCCCTGTTGCTCGCCCTTCTGCGCATCTGGGCTGAAGTCGCCCTGGCTCACGCTGCTCTGGTTCTTCTGGTATTCGAGCAGGTTGTTGCTGTTGGGATCGCCGATCGCCTTGTGAATCGCTTTCAATTCATCGATCGCATCGGCATCGTTCACCGCCCAATCCGCCCATGCGCCCACGCTGATGGTGAGGCCGGCGGTCATGACGATGGCCATCGCGGTATGCAAGCGACGACGCGACCGGGGTGCGGGACGTTGTGCGTTCTTCATGCGCATCTCCTCCATATCTGTGTTCAGTTGCCACGCCCGGCCATGCGGCGGGTCCTGGCATCACTGTCCTCGTTGCTGCTGCGGCGCTTGCCGGATCCCTTGCGGTTCTCGTAGAACTCGGGCAACCACTGTTCGGGCGTTAGCTGGTCCGGCGTCACGCCGTGGCGCATGGCTTGTTCTTGCAGCAGCCCGTGCAGGATTTCGATGTTGTCGGTCGAGGCCGAAATCACCGCCAGTTCGTCGTCCATGCCACGCAGGTTGAGCTGGCAGACATTGGCGGCATGGCCCTGCTTCACCAGGAAGCAGCGCGAACGTTCGTCCAGGCTCACCACCACGTTGTATTCAGCCTCGGTGAGCTTGAGACCCTCGACGTAGTCTTCCTTGCTGGCATTCGGGTTCGGCAGCAGGATCAGGGTCGCGGTCTGTTCGATCAGGGCGGCGGCGATATCGCTCTGCAATGCGTCTTCCGGGCTCTGGGTCGCGAAGATGCCAAGGCCATTCTGCTTACGGATGGTCTTCTGCTTGTTCTTGGCGAACTCCTTGAGACCGCCCTTGCCTTCCAGGATCTTCCAGAATTCGTCCATCACGTAGATCAGCGGACGGCCGTCGATCAGCGCTTCCAGTCGGTGGATCAGGTAGTTGATCACCGGCACGCGCACTTCGGGATTCTCGATGATGTCGGTGTAGTCGAAGCCGATGATGTTGGCCTTGCTGAGATCGACCGTGTCCACCGGATTGTCGAAGACCCAACCCAGCGAGTTGCCGGCGGTCCACTTGCGCAGGCGCGCGAACAAGCCGTCGTCGCCCATGTTGGGCAGGCTCTTCTGGAAGTTGGTCATGCTGCGCAGCTGCATCGGCATGTCGAGCATCGACTCGACCGCGCGGTGGATCTCCTCTTCCTCGCGCGCGGTATAGACCGGTTTGGCCGCCAGCACCTTGATCAGGCCGGAAAGGAACTGGACGTTCTCTTCGCTGTTCTCGCACTGGAAGGGGTTGAAGCCGGTCGGCTGCCCGCTTTCCAGCGCCAGGTAGTTGCCGCCACAGGCGCGCACGAAGATCTCGGCGCCGCGGTCCTTGTCGAAGAAGAAGATGGTCGGCACCGGATCGAACTTCTGCACCTGGCTCAACAGGAAGTTGATCAGCGCGGTCTTGCCGGTACCCGACTTGCCGATCACCATGGTGTTGCCGATCGCCTTCTCACCCAGCGAGTTTTCGCCCGGATGCGTCGCATGGAAGTTGAAGAAGTACGGCTGGCCGTTGGTGGTCTGCAGCGTGGTGACGCATTCGCCCCACGGATTGTTGTCCTTCTTGCCCACCGCGAAGTTGTGCAGCGGCGACAACCCGAGGAAGTTCAGCGAACTGACGTTGGCGGTGCGGGTGCGATAGCGCCAGTTGCCCGGGAATTGCGAGTAGAACGACGGTGCGACCGCCATGTCTTCTTTCGCCGAGACGAAGCCGGCGTTGGAGAGTTCGGCGCGCGTCGCCGCGATCTGCTGGCCGAGCTTTTCCTGCGACTCGGCGTACAGCGCGATGATGAAATGGTATTCGCCGAGCACGAAGTTGCCGGACGTCAGCTGGTCCATCGCCACGTCCAGTTCCTGGATCTGCGTATAGGACTTGTCGCCCGACGAAATCATCATGCCCTTGGTGCGTTCCAGCACCTTGAGCGCGTCGGCGCGCCCCTTCGGGCTGAAGGAATGGGTGATGACGTATTCGAAATCGAGATACTTCAGGCCGTTGAGGATGCCCGGCCAGGTGCCTTCCGGGTATTCCTTGACGTTGAGGATGGCGCCGTACTGGTTGGTGTTGTTCGGCGGATTGACGACGAAGTCGCCGCTCTTCACCGAGAACATCAACCGGCTCACCGGCAGGTAATCCTTGATCGGCGCGTTGAGCACCGGCACCGGCTCGTCGATGCGGTTGAGGATGTAGCCGTACAACTCGAGGATTTCCGAGAACACCACGCCGTTGTCGGCCTCGTACATGCCGAGACGGTACGGCGAATAGTCCTTGAGCACGGCCTCGACGTTGGAAGCGAGCTCCTGGATGCGCGCGACCGACTCCTTCTGCAGGCGTTCCAACCGGCTGATATCACTGACCTTGTCCTTGATCCGCTGTCCGCCGTTGGGGCGATAGACCATGCACAGGTACAACTCGTTCTGCATGATCTTCTGCGACGACAGCGCGTCGAAATAGCGATCCGACATCTGCTGGTTGAAGGCGTGCCGGAACTTCGAGTTCGTCTTGATGCGGCGACGGCGGCGGATGTCGTGGACCCAGAACGCCACGTTGAGGAAATCGGGCGCGCGCAGGGTCTGCAGCAGGCGATTGAAGGTCGCGTGCTTGTGTTCGATCTCCCATTCCTCGCGCCCCACGAACGGCAGGCCGCCGAGATGCCAGACCACCAGGAAATCGCCGCCCGTGGTCTTGACCACGGTTGGCGAGACATGGGTGGAAAACGGAATGAATTCGCTGACGGGAGTATCTGGCGTGAACATGTCTTAGTCGCGTGGCGCCGGTTTTTCGCGATACGGATTGGGGTTGAAAACCCACAATCCGTCGCGATCGCGAACGTTGCGCATGCGCGTGCGCATGCCCAACTTCAATCCCAGCAAGGTGAAGATGTGTTCGTCGCGCTTGGCCATCATCCGCATGATGTAGATGACGACCGGCGCGAAGAGGATGAACAGCAGGTTGCCGCTGTACATCGCGATCAGCAGCACGCCGCCCGCCCCGAGGAAAAACGGGACGTAAGGCACGCCCAGGAACATGGGCGGGCGGGTGCAGCCGCGGAACATGATGTTCTTATGCACGGTAGCCCGGATCGACCATGATCACGAAGGCATTGGAGCTGGTGTCGGCGGTGCAATCGCCACTGCCCTTCATCTTGTCGTTGCCGATCACCATGGCGGCGATCTGGGCCGCGGCGCCGATCAGCAGGCCGCCGATCAGGATCGGGGCGACATCGGAAATGCGCTTGTGGGCGAAGGCGATCTGGTAGCCGGCGAAGATGATCGCGACCGTCACGATCAGGATCGAAGCGACCTTGAGGATGTCGTAGACGTTCTTCATCACGCCGCACAGCTTGGTCTGCGCGTCGGTCTGGGCCATCGCATCAGGCGCGAACAGGCACAGCGTGGCGAGCAGCAGCACGACGAGCAGCGTCAGATTGGGCTTGCGGGAGGTCTTCTTCAGCTTCATTTTCAACTCCTGGTTGGATGCAACGTCTGGTAGTGAACGGATGGATGCAACGGTTTGTCCTGCTTTCCCCTAGAACACGAATGCGCTGTCGCCAGCGGATTCCTGTGATTTCGGTGCTGCTTCCAGCTGCGCCTGCGCTGGCATCGGCTGCGCCATCGTCGGCATGTCGACAGCGGGCATCGCCTGCATCGGCATTTGCATGGAAGCGGTTTGCGGCTGGGTGGCGACGGCCGGCATGACTGCCCCGCCACGACGCGCGACCAGGCTGCGGGCATCGAGCTGGCCGTCGTTGCGAACGACGGCCGCACGCGCGTTCTTGCCACGCGTCGCGATACGGCTGCCGGATGCCGTGCGCTGACCGCGACTGCGGCTATCGACAACCGGGATAGCGGCTGCGCCATCGGCCTGTGCGAGGCGATCGCCCCACATCGAACGCTCGATCTTCTGGACGTACCCCTGGCGATAGCCGGTGACGAAGTTGCCCGAGTAGTAGCAACTGAACGATTTGCCCCAGTGGCCACCGGCGCGCTGGTTGCATTCGGCGAGGATCTTTGATCCCGCCATCAGGTTGGCGCAGGGCTGGAAGGCCTCCGCATAGGTTTCGAGCCCGTACTTCGGCAGGTTGTAGCGATTGACCTGGGCCAAGCCGAGCGAAAAATTGTAGCCACGCGATTCCAGCATGCGCACCGTGGCCAGCGCCTCCGGCAGGGTTTTCGGCTGGCGCACCAGATGGCCGCCCACGACCCCGATCGCATACGGGTTGTAGGACGACTCGACATTGACCACGTGTTGCATGACCTGCGCCGGCACGGCCAGCGGACAGCCCATCAGTTCGAGACCGGGCAGCATCTCTTCCCCCCTGAAAGAAGCGTGCGCATGGCTTGGAATGTGCCAGTACGCAACCGCATTGTCAATATTTCTGCTATTGCTGTCACAAATATGAACTCATGCGGCGGGCAACTGTCGCCCAGGCTGATAGTCGATGCCGGTGATGTAGCGACGCCCGGCGTGTGCCTTGATGTGGACGACGATGTCGATGGTCAGCATCAGCAGGCGCTTGATCGTCGCGAACTCGAGGCCCGCGCCTTCCTGCGAAGCCTTCACCATCAGGGCGATCTGGTCCCAGGTCTGTTCGGTGCTGCCGGCGTGGCAACTGGTGATCGAGCCGGGATGGCCCGAGGCGCAGTTGCGGATGAAATAGAAGGATTCGTCGCCGCGCAACTCGGCCAGGATGATCCGGTCCGGCTTCATGCGCAGGCAGGCTTCCATGCAGGTCTTGGCGGTGACGTGGCTTGCGCTCTGCCCGCCCTTGGAATACAGCAGGTGCGCCACGTTGTTCTGCGGAATGAAAAGCTCGCGCGCGTCCTCGATGGTGATCAGCCGTTCGTCCATCGGGATGTGGTCGACCAACGCCTTCATGAAGGTGGTCTTGCCGCTGCCGGTCGCGCCGGACACGACGATGTTCTTCTTGTAGTGCACGGCCTTGCGGAAGAACTCGCCGTAGTTGCGCTCCTTCCTCAGCTCCAGCAATTCCTGGTCGTGCGGCGGCAGTTCGCCGTTGGTCTCGAGGATCTGGCCGAAGAAGCCGTCGTCCTCATATTGCTGCAAGGTCCGGCTCTGCTTGGCCGGCAAGCGGATGGTGATCGAGACCTTGCCGGGATCGCAGGCAGGCGGAATCACGAATTGGGCGCGTTGCCCGGTCGGGAACGTCAGCGACACCATCGGATCGATGTCGGTGATGCGCTGGCCGGTATTGCTCTCGTTGACAACGGCCGTGCAGAACTGGCGTGCGCGTTCGAAGGTCAGGCTGGGAACCGACAGGTGCTCCCAGCCATCGCGGGTTTCCAGATACAGCTCGCCCGGGCGGTTGATGCAGATTTCGGTGACGCGCGGCGAGTTGAGGTGCTCGAGGATTCCGAGCACCCCGTATTGATACTCGAGGAAATCGTTGGAGATCCGCGCAACCGGGGAGCTGTCGTCTTCCACCCTGCCCCCGTCAGCGCCGCGCCAGCACGTTGCTGAAGTCGACGTCCTGCGCCACGTACACGTTCAACTGCGTGCCCTGGTTGATGGTGACCGTGGGCTTGCGGTTGGCGCTTTCGCTGATGGCCTGGTCGGCCATGCTCTGCACGGTACGCGCGGTATTGCTCTGGTACGGGGTCTCGTAAGCCGTACCGCTCGGCGTGATGACCGTGCCCTTCGGACCCTGCTTCTCGCCTTCGTACTTGAAGAGGTCGCTGATCATGCTGATCAACATCGCGGTGGCGATGCGGCTCGGCCAATGCGCGTCGTACTGGCCGGGATGACCGGCGCCACCAAGCTGGTCGGTGCCCGGGCTGGACATGGTGATGTCGTAGCCGTTCGGTGTCACCACGCGATCCCAGATCACCGCGACGCGACCGCGGGCGATGCCGCCGTTGTCGTACTTGCCGAGCAGCTTGGAACCGCGCGGCAACAGCAGGCGGCGACCGTTGATCGAGTACACCGGCTCGGTGACGATGCACGAGGTGTAGCCCGGCACGTCGGTGACGATGCGCGTTTCAAGGATGCAGCGGATATAAGTTCCGCGCACCAGCAACGCATCCGGATTGGCCAGCAGCTTGGCGGTGCTTTCCGGCTGCGACACCGTTTCCTTGCCGGTGGGCACCCACATCGGGCCATTCGGTCCCATCACCATCATTCCGCCTTGCTGGCCCTGCGGTCCCCCTGCTGCCTGACCGCCCTGCGGAGCCGCGGCATCGGCCGGCGGAACGCTGCCGTTCCACATGCGGCGCTCGACCAGGCTTGGCGGACGCGGGCCGGCAGGCATGGCCTGGGCGGTATCGCCGCTGTCACCGTAGTTGCTGGCGCGGGCGTGGCGCGATCCGGTGTTGTCCGGCGTCGGCAACGGCGGTGCATTGTTCACCACGTCGATCGGCTGGGCCGCGGCGTCATTCACTGCAGGCGCCTGCGTCGGCGCGGCGCGCGGCAGGTCCGGCGTCTCCACCACCTGGGTCGCGCGTTGCGCATCGGCCGACGCTTTCTTCTTGCCGTCGTCGCGGTTGGACAGCGAATGCATGATCCAGAACGCGACCAGCAACAACAGCCCGACGATAGCCGCGAGGAAGAACATCGCCTTGCGGTTGAGTTGCTGCATTTCCGTCTGCGTCAGCGTTGGCGCCGATGCATCGAGGTCGGGCGCGGTGTTGTCCTGCACGCGATCGAAATACGGATTGCCCTGCTGTTGCGGCTGCGCTTCGTGCGCTTGGCCGGCGTTCGCCTGCGACTGGGCGTTGTTGTCGTCGGAAGGTGGGTAGTACTGGCTCATTGCTGCGATCCCCTGCGCAAGCCAATGACGTTGTCGCCATGGCGGATGATCAGGAACGGGTAGACCCCGTGGACGATGATGGTGTTGTTCTCGACCGTGGTATTGACCAGGAAGTCGCTGGTGCGCGCCTTGTCACGGCCGTAGACCGCCGGGAAGTTGCCGGTCGGAATGCCCTTGAGGTCGCTCATGCGGATATAGGTGAAGCTGCCGTCGTCGTAGACGGCCACCGGCACCAGCCAACCCGCCTTGCTGTTGGTCGAGTAGTCGTAGCTGTAGTTGTAGACGCGGCCCGCCGACAGCGCGGTATCCGCCGCAGCCGGTTCATCGGCCTTCTTCTGGGTGAAACGGGTGTCTTCCGGATACCGGAAAGTCACCTTGTATTGCACGCCCGCGGCCTTGGCCTGGTCGAGCGCGCGCCAATCGGTCGCCACCACTTTCAGTTCGAAGATGTAGGTATGCGTTTCGGTGCGCACCATGAGGTTGGTGTCGACATCGGTGTTCTTCGGACGCAGGTAGAACACGTTGTCGCGTCGCTGCAGATCCCAGCCACCACTGAAGCCGACGCTGTAATCCACCACTTTCTCGCTGGGGCTCAGTTCGATCTGGGTGGTGATGCCGAGTCCGGTGCGGATCGGATAGATGCGATCGGCGGCATAGGTGTATTCCTGCACGACCTGCGCGGAAGCATTTCCGGCAAACAGGATCGCACCCGCGATCAGAAAGGCGAACAGACTGCGCATGCGCATCATCACTTGACTCCTTGCGTCGGGCTGGCCGGAGTTACCGGACCAGCTGCCGATTGAGACGGCGACTGGACGGACGCCGGAACAGGTTGCGCCGCGCCCGGAACCGCCGTTGCCGGTTGCGACAGCGGCGCGGCACCGGCCGTTGGCGCGGTCACGGTGGGCGCCGCCGGTTGCGCCGTTCCCGTTGCAGGGAATTCGGCGGGCGCCGGCGTGGCGGAATCGAGATCGCTGCGATAGTTGGTCACGCGGAAGCGCAGCGGATTGACCATGTTGTCGTCCTCGCGGTCCATCTTCAGCTCGGGCCGGTAGGCGAATTCCATGGTGGCGATGCGGCTGTCGAGCAGACGGGTGGCACCGCTCGACTTGTCGTAGAGCTGGCGCTGGTAGCGCACCGTGGCGCCGGTTGGCGGCTTGCCGGGCTTGGCGCCAAGCGGCGTGACGCTGGTGATCTTGACGCGGATCGCCGTGCGCGCCCCGTACATCACGCCCGGACTTTCCGGATTGCGCGCATCGCGTGTTGCGCTGTAGGCGCCCCAGACGTCGGGTTCGGACATGGTGTAGACGGTGCGATAGTCGCGCTCGTTCACCAGGCCGGAGTCATAGGATTCGCGCGCGAGCACGTACGAAGCGATGTTGGCGCGGTTGATCGATTCCTTGGCGATGACGCTCTGGAAGCCGTCGTCGCCGGAAACGCGCGCCAGGCGTGCGATGCCCGCATAGGGATCGACCATCACCAGGTACGGCACTTCCTTCTTCAGCGGCTGCATGTAGGCAAGCACGCCAGCCAGCGCCAGCGACATCAACAAGGAGGCCCCGGCGACCCACCACGCGCGCTTTTCGCTACGGCGCGCGAGATCGGCGACGGTGACCTCGAAATTCGCGGCCTTGTTCACCGCGGCGTCGATCGCGGTCGACGCTTTCTTCTTTCCAAATGCCATGGTGCCCCCGGATCAGTTCTTGGCCGGACGGGCCGTGATGGCACCGTTGTCGACCGTGAGTTCGATCCGCTGGGCGGCATAGACCTGTGCGAGCTGCTGCAGCGCCGCTGCGCTGTCCGCCGTGCGGATCTGCCCCACTGCGGCCGGCAAGGTGTAGTCCGAGGACAACTGGTAGGACAGGCCCGCATGGGTGTCCTTCGCCCAGCGCGCGAGGACGCCCTTGAGCGTGCCGTCCATCGGCAGTGCGTAATACATGTAGGCGGGATTGAGCGGGATTTCCCGCGTGGTGTCGGCGAAACGGTTGACGGGACGCCACTTGCCACCGAATTCCGGAGCCGGCGTGGTCGTGCATGCAGACGCCAGCGCCGCTGTTGCCATGGCCAAGGCCATGTTCCTGGTCAGATTCTTCACTTGATCCCCTGTTGTGCAGCTGTAACTCCGTACGCCCTCCAGCGACATCGCCTACCTGGAACAGCGACGGGAGGCACAATTTTCTGTGCCTGCGTCCACGTTATCCGAAAATTTGTGACAGCGTCAACCTCGAAGAGGCGCATTCCGTTGCATGAATGGGCGATTCCTGCCGGTAACAGGGGACACGGCTAGAATCGGGCGATGCTGCGCATCGACACCCATGCCCACGTCCTGCCCCGCGACTGGCCCGACCTGGCGAGCAAATACGGCGATCTCCGCTTCCCGGTGATCCACCACGGCGAGGACGGCCGCCACCGCATCTACCGCGACGGCAAGTTCTTCCGCGAGATCTGGCCCAAGACCTGGGATCCGCAGGAACGGATCGAGGATTACGCCCGTTTCGGGGTGCAGGTCCAGGTGATCAGCACGGTGCCGGTGATGTTCAGCTACTGGGCACAACCGCACCAGGCGCTGGAGCTCCACCGCTCGCTCAACGACCACATGGCGGAGACCATTCGCGCCTATCCGCGCCACTACGCCGGCATCGGCACGGTGCCGCTGCAATCGCCGCAATTGGCGATCCGCGAGCTCGAGCGCTGCATGGACGAACTCGGCCTGCAGGGCGTGCAGATCGGTTCGCACATCAACCTGCCCGATGGCCGCCACTGGAACCTCGACGCGCCGGAACTGTTCCCGTTCTTCGAGGCGGCGGCGCAACTCGACGCCGCGATCCTGGTCCATCCCTGGGACATGATGGGCAGCGAATCGATGCCGAAATACTGGCTGCCGTGGCTGGTCGGCATGCCGGCGGAGCAATCGCGCGCCGCCTGCTGCCTGGTCTTCGGCGGCGTGCTGGAACGCCTGCCGAAACTGAAGATCGCGCTGGTGCACGGCGGCGGCAGTTTTCCCTACACCATCGGCCGCATCGAACACGGCTTCAAGATGCGCCCCGACCTTGTCGCCACCGACAATTTCCGCAATCCCCGCGAATACCTGAAGCGGCTGTATTTCGATTCCTGGGTCGCCGACGATCGCGCATTGCGCTATCTGCTCGATGTCTGCGGCGCCGACCGGGTCATGCTCGGCACCGACTATCCGTTCCCGCTCGGCGAACAGACGCCCGGCGAAGGCATCGAACGCCTGCAGCTCGCCGACACCGAACGCAATCGCCTTTACCACGGCACCGCACTGGAATGGCTGGGCCTGCCCGAATCGAGATTCACATGACCGACCTGCTCTCCCCCGGACACGCCGCGGCACTTGATGCGGCGGACCCTTTGCGGGCCTACCGCGACGAATTCCTGATCCCGCGCCACGGTGACCGCGAACAGGCGTATTTCTGCGGCAATTCGCTGGGCCTGCAACCGCGCGGCGCGCGCGCCCACGTCGAGGAAGTCCTCGACAAATGGGCGAACGAAGCGGTCGAGGGCCACTTCACCGGCTCGGCGCAGTGGATGCCCTACCACGAGCTGGTGCGCGAACCGCTGGCGCACATCGTCGGCGCGAAACCGCAGGAAGTGGTGGCGATGAATTCGCTGACCGCCAACCTGCACCTGATGATGGTGACGTTCTACCAGCCGACCATCGAACGCACGGCGATCCTGTGCGAGGCCGGCAGCTTCCCGTCGGATCGCTACGCGCTGGAGTCGCAGTTGAAGTTCCACGGACTGCCGGCGAACACCACGCTGATCGAAGTCGAGCCCGACCTGCCCAATGGCGTGTTCTCGATGCAACGCATCGAACAGGCGATTCGCGACAATGCGGCGCGGCTGTGCATGATCCTGTGGCCTGGCGTGCAATACCGCACCGGCCAGGCCTTCGACCTCAAGCGCATTGCCGAACTCGGCCATGAAGCCGGTGCGATCGTCGGTTTCGACCTCGCCCATGCCGTCGGCAACATGCCGTTGCAGCTGCACGACTGGAATGCCGATTTCGCGGTGTGGTGCCACTACAAATACCTGAACTCGGGTCCTGGCGCGGTCGCCGGCTGCTTCGTCCACGAACGCCATGCCAACACCGATCGCCCGCGCTTCGCCGGTTGGTGGGGCAACGACGCATCGGTGCGCTTCAAGATGGGTCCGCGGTTCCAGCCGACACCCGGCGCCGACGGTTGGCAGCTGTCGAATCCGCCGGTCCTCGGCCTCGCACCGCTGCGTGCGGCCAGCGAGCAATTCCTGCGCGCGGGATTGCCGGCGCTGCGGGACAAATCGTTGCGCCTCACCAGTTATCTCGGCCAGCTGATCGACACACATCTCGCCAATGCGATCGAGATCGTGACGCCGCGCGACGACGCCCAGCACGGATCGCAGTTCTCGCTGCGGGTGAAGGCCGGTCGCGATGCCGGCCGTGCGCTGTTCGATCATCTGGCGATGCAAGGCGTGCTCGGCGACTGGCGCGAACCGGACGTGATCCGCATCTCCCCCGCCCCGCTCTACAACAGCTTCGAGGACGTGCGGCGCTTCGCACTGGCCGCGATCGAATGGACGAAGAAGCATCCATGACCGAATCGGCACCACTCACGATCATTGGTGGCGGGCTCGCCGGCGCGCTGCTGGCGACACTGCTGGCAAAGAAAGGCTGGCAGGTCGATGTCTATGAACGTCGCGGCGATCCGCGCGTCGAAGGCTATGCCGGCGGTCGCTCGATCAACCTGGCATTGGCCGAACGCGGCTTGCACGCACTGAAGCTGGCCGGCCTCGACGATGCCGTGTTGAAACAAGCGGTGATGATGCGCGGGCGCTTCGTCCATCCGCTCGCCGGTACCCCGCACCTGCAACGCTATGGCCGCGACGACAACGAAGTGATCTGGTCGATCAGCCGCGGCGAACTCAACATCACCTTGCTCGATGCCGCCGAACGCGCCGGCGCGCGCCTGCATTTCGGCATGGGACTGGATGCGGTCGATTTCGAACACAGGACCGCAACGTTCGACACCAGCGAAGGCAAGCGCGACTTGCCGTTCCATACCCTGATCGGCGCCGATGGCGCGGGCTCGTCATTGCGCCAGGCGCTGCAGGCTTTCCGTCCCTGCGAGGAACGCACCGAGTGGCTGGACCATGGCTACAAGGAACTGGAAATCCCGCCGACGGCCGACGGCGGTTTCCGCATCGAAGCCAACGCCCTGCATATCTGGCCACGCGGCCATTACATGTGCATCGCCCTGCCCAACGACGAGCGCACCTTCACCGTCACCCTGTTCATGCCGCTGGAAGGCGAACCACCGAGTTTCGCCACGATCCGCAGCAGCGACGAAGCGCTGGACTTCTTCCGGCGCGATTTCCCGGACACGCTCGAACTGATCCCGGACCTGGCCGAGGACTACGCACGCAATCCGGTCGGCAAGCTGGCGACCCTCCATTACCAGCACTGGCACCTCGACGAACGCGCGGTGCTGATCGGCGATGCCGCCCACGCCATGGTGCCGTTCCATGGCCAGGGCATGAACTGCGCCTTCGAGGACTGCATCGCGTTGGCGAACCATTTGTCGCACGACCGCGATCTCGCCGAGGCCTACACCGCCTTTGAGGCCGAACGCAAGCCGAACGCCGCGGCGATCCAGCAGATGGCGCTGGAGAACTACATCGAGATGCGCGACAAGGTCGACGACACCGTCTTCCTGCTGCAGCGCGAACTGGAACTGAAACTGCAGGAGCGCCATCCCGGGCGCTTCGTCCCGCATTACACGATGGTGACGTTCATGCGCATCCCGTACGCGGTGGCGCTGGAACGCAGCGACATCCAGCGCGACATCCTGGTCGATGCCACGCGCGGACTGGAAACGCTGGCGGAAGTGAACTGGCCCGAAGTGGATGCCGCGGTGATGGCGCGGCTGGAGCCATTGTCGGGATAATGCGGGAATGACCGACAGCTTCCTGTTCTACGACCTCGAGACCTACGGACAGGATCCGCGGCGCACGCGCATCGCGCAGTTCGCCGCCATCCGCACCGATGCGGCGTTGAACCAGATCGACGAACCGCACGAATTCTACGTGCAGCCCGCCGACGACCTGCTGCCCTCGCCGATCGCGACCCTCATCACCGGCATCACCCCGCAGCACGCCCAGCACCATGGCGTGGTCGAGGCCGAGGCCTTCGCGCGCATCGCCGAGCTGATGTCGGAACCGGGCACCTGCAGCCTTGGCTACAACAGCATCCGCTTCGACGACGAGTTCATCCGTTTCGGGCTGTATCGCAATTTCCACGACGCCTACGAGCGCGAATGGAAGAACGGCAATTCGCGCTGGGACCTGCTCGATGTCGCGCGGCTGGTCCATGCCCTGCGCCCCGAAGGCATCCGCTGGCGCCAGCGCGACGACGGCGGCACCAGTTTCAAGCTGGAACACCTGGCCGAAGACAACGGCCTGCGCGAAGGCGATGCCCACGAGGCGCTCTCGGACGTGCGCGCCACGCTCGGATTGGCGCGACTGATTCGCAATACCCAGCCACGGCTGTGGGAGTACGCATTGAAGTTGCGCGACAAGCGACACGTCGGCGACCTGGTCGATCCGATGCGACCGCAACCGTTGCTACACGTCTCACAACGCTACCCGGCCTCGCGCTTGTGCGCGGCGCCGGTACTGCCGCTGACCCGCCATCCGCAATTCGATGGCCGGGTGATCGTCTACGATCTCGCCAGCGATCCGCGCACATTGCTCGACCTGGATGCCGATGCCATCGCCGCACGGCTGTTCGTCGCTAGCGACGCCCTGCCCGAGGGCGTCGAACGGATTCCGCTCAAGGAAATTCACCTCAACCGCTCGCCGATGCTGGTGCAATGGACGCACCTGCGCGAAGCCGATTTCCAACGCCTTGCGATCGATCCTGCCGCGGTGCTGGCGAATGCCGAACGCCTGCGCAACGCAGGGCCGCAGCTGGCGGAAAAGATCCGCCGCGTCTATGCCCACGAACGCGAATTCGTCCCCAGCGACGCCGACGGCGCGCTTTATGATCGTTTCCTGCCCGACAGCGATCGTCGCATGTTCCCCTTACTGCGCGGCACGCCACCGCAGCGCCTGCGCGAGGAAGATTTCCCGTTCCGCGACGACCGCCTGCGCGAACTGTTCTTCCGCTACCGCGCGCGCAACTGGCCGCAGACACTGGCCTTCACCGAACAGGATCGCTGGAACGAACTGCGCAACAACCGCATGCTCGAGCCCGGCATGGGCGAATACACCTTGCAGTCCTATCGCGACGAAATCACGACACTGCGCCACCAGCATGCGGAGGCGCCGGACAAGTTGACGCTACTCGACGCATTGACACACTGGGGCGATCGCATCGAGGCCAGCCTGGCATGACCCATTTCAGCGACAAGACCTTCAAGTTCTTGCGCGCGTTGATGCGCAACAACAACCGCGAGTGGTTCCTCGACCACAAGGGTGACTACGAACAGCATCTGAAGGCGCCGTTCCAACAGTTGATGCTCGACCTGCAACCGGAACTCACCAAGATCAGCAGGCATTTCCGCGCCGATCCGCGCGGCAATGGCGGCTCGCTGTTCCGCATCCATCGCGACACCCGATTTTCCAACGACAAATCGCCCTACAAGGGCTGGCAGGGTGCGCGACTCTTCCACGAACGCCGCAACGAATTGCCGGCGCCCTCCTTCTACCTGCACCTGCAACCGGGCCATTGCTTCGTCGGTGCCGGCATCTGGCACCCGGAACCGCCGACGCAGCGCAAGATCCGCCAGTTCATCGTCGACAATCCGACGGGATGGAAAGCGGCCGCGCACGCGCCGGCCATCCGCAAGCGCTTCGATCTCGAATCCGACGAAATGCTGACGCGGGTGCCGACGGGGTTCCCCAAGGATTTCGCCTACGCCGACGACCTGCGCCATCGCAATTTCGTGATGGTCCGCGCCCTCGCCGACACCGACATGACATCGCCGGGATTGGTGAAGCTGCTGGCCAAGGATTTTGCGACGCTGGCGCCCTTCGTCGACTATCTCTGCGCCGCCCTCGACCTGGAGTTCTGACCATGACCCGCGTGCAACGCCGCATCTCGATCGTCGCCGCCATCCTCCTGGTGGTCCTCGCCGTCTTCTGGTTCTCGGGCCCGTTCGCGGCGATCCACGGCCTGCGCAAGGCGATCGCCGCCAAGGACGCGAGCGCACTGGAGACCTATGTCGACTTCGCGGCATTGCGCAACAACCTGTCTCCGCAGATCGAGGATCGGATCGCCCGCGGCATTTCCGCTCGGCTCGGCAGCGGCGCCAATGGCGGGCTGATCGGCCAGGCAGCGAAGGCGATTTCCGAGAACGCGGTCAATGCGATGGCGACCCCGGCCGGCGTCGGCGTGCTGCTGCAGGGCGATGCGCTCTACAAGCAGGCCAGCGGCGATACCGTCGGCAATAGCGTGGTGAAGCAGCCGCGACCGGCGGATCCGTTCACCGGTGCGCATAGCCGCTTCGAATCGCTCAGCCGCTACGTCGCGACCTTGACGACCGATGGCGGCGATGTCGGCTTCGTGCTCGAACCGCGCGGATTGCGCTGGAAAATCACCAACATCCGATTGCCGGCGCCGCAACCGAAGCGGAACTGAGCTTCATTCGTTGGCGACGCCATGCGGCACATGACCGGCCGCCACATGGCGACGCGCCGAATCGATGTTGTGCAATGAATCGTCGAAGAAGATATCGGCGCCGAACGCACTGAGGAATTCGCCCTTGTCGCGCCCGCCGAGGAACAGGGCTTCGTCCAGGCGCACATCCCATTCGCGCAGGGTGCGGATCACACGTTCGTGCGCGGGGGCGGAACGCGCGGTGACCAGCGCAGTGCGGATCGGCGCGTCGTCGCCCGCCGGGAACATCAGCTGCAGGTCGTGCAAGGCTTGCAGGAACGGTCGGAATGGACCACCCGACAATGGTTCGTGTGCATGCGCGCGCTCGTGACGCCCGAACGCTTCCAGTCCTTGCGTGCGCGAGACGCGTTCGCCTTCGTCGCCAAAGACCACGGCGTCACCGTCGAAGGCGATCCGCAATTGCTCACCGGTCGACTCACTGGCGCGCGCAGGCAGGATCGTCGCCGCGGCGATGCCGGCGTCCAGCGCGCGTCGCACCGATTCCGGATTGGCCGACAGCAGCAATGAGGCGCCGAACGGCTTGATGTAGGGCCACACCGGCGCGCCCGAAGTGAACGTGGCGCGACGGATGTCGAGTCCATGGTGCTGGATCGAATTGAACACGCGCAGGCCGGTGTCCGGCGAATTGCGCGACAGCAGGATCACTTCGACCAAAGGCGTTTCCGCGGTCGCACCGAGCCGTACATTCAACGACAGCAGCTTGCGCACCAGCGGGAACGCGATGCCCTGCGGCAGCGGTTCGTCCTCGCGGGCACGCTGGTGGCGGCTGAAGGCTTCGACGCCCTCGCGCTCGAACAGGCCGTGGCTGTCCTCCATCTCGAACAACGCACGCGAGGTGATCGCGACGACCAGGGTCGGCTTTTTCGCTGGCTCCATCACCACAGTCTGCACTGGCGTGGTCTCGCTCATTGCGATCCGGCTGCGCTCATCGAGTAAGGCTGGCGATCAGGATGCGTGCCCCAAGCCTTGTTCGGCTCGGCCTGCATGCGGAAGCGAAGTTCGCCACCGGCCATGATTTCGTCGTGACGGAGGAAAGCGCGGTCGAGGGTCTTGCCGTTGAGACTCGCGCTGCCGATGTAGCCATGCGCGGCATCCAGTCCTTCGGCAACGATGCGGAAAGTCTTGCCGTTCGGCAGGTGCAGCGCGACTTCCGGCAGGAACGGCCGGCCGATGATGTATTCGTTGCTGCCCGGCGTGACCGGATAGAGGCCCATCGCGGTGAAGACGTACCACGCCGACATCTGGCCGAGATCGTCGTTGCCGGACAAGCCATCGGGACGCGGCGCGTACTGGGTGCGCATGATCTCGCCGAGCCGCGCCTGCGTGCGCCAGGGCTGGCCGGCGTAGCTGTAGAGATAGGCGACGTGGTGGCTGGGTTCGTTGCCGTGCGCGTACCAGCCGATCAGTCCGGTGATGTCTTCCATGTGCTCGAACAGTTTCGGATCGACCTTGGCATCGAACACCTGGTCCAGTTTCGCCAGCAGCTTGTCGCTACCGCCATGCGCCTTGGCCAGGCCGGCGACATCCTGCGGCACGTACCACGAGTACTGCCAGGCATTGCCTTCGGTGTAGTCGGTGCCGTAGCCGCTGGCGACGGGATCGAACGGCGTGCGGAACTTGCCGTCGCTCAGGCGCGCGCGCATGAAGCCGGTTTCCGAATCGTAAGCATTGCGCCAGTTCGCCGCGCGCTTGAAGTAGCGATCGGCGACATCCTTCTTGTCCATCGTCTGCGCGACGCGGGCGATGGTCCAGTCGTCGTAGGCGTACTCCAGCGTCTTCGATGCCGCCTCGCCTTCTTCGTCGATGGCGACATAGCCGCGTTTCATGTAGCTGTCGAGGCCACCATAGGGACCGTATTCGGCGCTGGCGGTCATCGCCTTCAATGCTGCCGCGCCGTCATAACCGCGAATGCCCTTCATCCAGGCGTCGGCGATCACCGGCACCGCGTGGTAACCGATCATCGTCCACGTTTCCTGGCCGTGGAAGGCCCACACCGGCAGGATGCCGTAAGGGCTTTCGCGTTGGCTGGAGAGCAGCGAATTGACGATGTCGTTGGTCTGCTGCGCCGGGCGCGTCAGCGTCAACAGCGGATGCAGCGCGCGATAGGTGTCCCACAGCGAGAACGTCGAATAGTTGGTGTATCCCTTGGCCTGGTGCACGGCATTGTCGGGGCCGCGATAGCGGCCATCGACGTCCATGAACAGCGACGGCCCCATGTAGGCGTGGTACAGCGCCGAATAGGCCATGCGCGTATCGCTGTCGGGCGCACGGATATCGAGCACGCCCAGCGCGTCTTCCCAGGTCTTGCGCGCCTGCGCATGGACTCGGTCGAAATCGAAATCCGCGACTTCGGCATCGAGGTTGGCGATGGCGCCCTCCTCGCTTACCGGCGAAATCGCGACCTTGACCACCAGCGGCGCATCCAACGCGCCGAAATCGAAGCTGCCGGTCAGCTGGCGGCCTTCGATCTGCGCGCGTTGCGCCGGCTGTTTCGATGCCGGCGTGGCGAAACCCTTGTAGGGCACGTCCTTCTCGCTGTCCTGCAGCGCATGTCCGGTCAACGGACGCGAGAAGCGCATGGCGAAATAGAGCTGGCGACCCGGCGCCCAGCCGCGCGTCTCGCGGAATCCAGTCACCGTGCCGTCGGGACGCAGGCGCAGACGCGACCACAGCACCTTGCCGGGATAGTCGTACATCGAGGTGCGCAGGTCGACCAGCACGTGGGCCTGTTTTCCCTTCGGGAAGGTGTAGCGATGCACGCCAGTGCGCTGGGTCGCGGTGAGCTCGACGCGGACGTCGCGATCATCCAGCGTCACCGCGTAATAGCCCGGCTTGGCGACCTCGCTGGCATGGCTGAAATGCGCGGTATAGCCGCTGCCCGGCTTGTCGGGATCGCCGCGTTTGGTCTTGACCTCGCCGACCTGAGGGATCAACAGCACGTCGCCGAGGTCGGAATGGCCGGTGCCGGAAAAATGCGTATGCGAGAACCCGACGATGCTGCTGTCGCGATGGTTGTAACCGGCGGCCCAGCCGTAGCCGTCCTTGCGCTGCTGGATCCGCGTGTCGGGGCTGAGCTGCACCATGCCGAATGGCAATGTCGCGCCGGGGAACGTATGGCCGTCGCCGCCGGTGCCGATCATCGGATCCGCGGCTTCGTATCCGCGCTGGCCGGCGGCGCGCCAATCGTCGGCGCTCCATGCGGGCGTCGACATCAATGCGGCTCCGCCGATGGCGAACGCGGCGATCGTTTTCCAAACCATGGGGTTGTCCTCATCGGAGGTTGGACTCAGGCGATGAACTGTTCGCTGAGGATGCGTTCCTCGAGGCCGTGCTCGGCATCGAACAGCAAGGTGACGGCGCGGCCCGGCGCCTCGCGCACCGCGACATCGACGACATCGCGCACTTCGTGCGAATCGGCGGTCGCGCTGACCGGACGCTTGTAGGGGTCGAGGATGCGGAAACGCACTTCGGTGGCGGCCTTCAGGACCGCGCCACGCCAGCGACGTGGCCGGAACGGTGCGATCGGCGTCAGCGCGACGACATTCGCGCCCAGCGGCAGGATCGGCCCGCCCGCGGAGAAGTTGTAGGCGGTGCTGCCGGCCGGCGTCGCCACCATCGCGCCGTCGCAGATCAGTTCTTCCAGCCGCGTTTGCCCGTGCAGGTCGATCGCGATGTGCGCGGCCTGGCGGGTCTGGCGCAGCAACGAGACCTCGTTGTAGGCGAGCAAGGTCACGGTCGCGCCGGACTCGGTCTGCACGGTCATCTCGAGCGGATGCAGCACCGCCGGTTCCGCGCTCGCGATGCGCTCGGCAAGTTCCTCGGTGCGGTACTGGTTCATCAGGAAACCGACCGTACCGAGCTTCATCCCGTAGACGGGTTTGCCGAGGCCACCGTGGCGATGCAGGGTCTGCAACATGAACCCGTCGCCACCCAGCGCGACCAGCACGTCGGCATCTTCCAGCCTGGTGCGGCCATGCGCGGATTCGAGCGCAGCCAGCGCCGACTGCGCGTCGCTGCTGTTGCTGGCGAGGAAGGCGATGCGTGGGTCTGCCATGCAGGCAGGATAAAACGAAACCGGGGCCACTTGGGCCCCGGTCGGTCGACATCGCGAAACGACGATCAGCTGCGATCGGCCAACTGCGCCAGTCGCTGCACCGCGACCGAGACGGTCGGGTAATCCAGCGTCTTCTGCGCCGCCAGCTCCGACAGCATCGACAAGGTGAAGCGCAGCGTCTGGTCATCGCGACCCAGCCACGCCGCAACCTTGGCTTCCGCGTCCTTGCCGGTCATCGGCAGGACCTGCTCGGTCAGCTTGCGCATCTGCGTCGCCAATTCGTCGCGTAGCACGCCGCGCGCGACCGCGTGCCAGCGACCGTCGACCTTGAGCGCCTCGATCTGCTCGCGCAGCCACGGCTCGCGCAGGGCATCGCCCAGGCGGAAATAGACCTTGGCGACATCGATCACCTTGAGCTTGCGCGCGCGCGCCAACTCGATGATGTTCGGGCACGGCTCGAGGTACGGCAACGCCGACAGCTGGTCGGCCAGCGCGGCCGGCACGCCCTTGGCACGCCACATCTTGCGGGTTTCCTCGTAGGCCGGGCGCTGCGACGGATGGAGGATGCCCTCGCCGGCGCGGATGTCGCGGAACCCGTCGTGGTAGCGATCCACCGCGTCCTGGATGTTTGGGATCGCGCCGGGGCGCGACAGCAGCCAGCGGGTGAAGCTGCGCTGCAGTTCCCAGATCACCATCAGCGCGTCGACCTGCACCGAATCGTCGACCTTGCCGTCGAGCGCATCGATCTGCGCCCACAGGTCGCGCGCGTCCAGCGTTTCGCGGGTGATGGTGAAGGCCTTGGCGATGTCGCCGATGCTGCGGCCGCTGTCTTCCTGCATGCGCATCAGGAAGGTCGCGCCCATGCGGTTGATGGTCGAGTTGGTCAACGCGGTGGCGATGATCTCTCGCTTCAGGCGGTGATCTTCCATCGCCTTGGCGTACTTCTTCTGCAACGGTTCGGGGACGTAGCGCACCAGTTCGCGCGACAGGTACGGATCTTCCGGCACGTCGCTCGCCACCAGCTGCGGATACGCCACCAGCTTCGAGTACGACAGCAACACGCACAGTTCAGGGCGGGTCAGGCCCTGGCCGCGCGCCTTGCGCTCGGCAAGCTCGGCATCGGACGGCAGGAATTCGATCTGGCGATCGAGCAGGCCCTGGGCTTCCAGCGTGCGCATGAAGTGCAGCTTGGAACCCAGGCGCGACTGCGACATCCGCTCCATCAGGCTCAACGCCTGGTTCTGGCGGTAGTTGTCGTTGAGCACCAGGTCGGCAACCTCGTTGGTCATCGATGCCAGCAGCTTGTTGCGCTCGGGCAGCTTGAGCTTGCCCTTCTGCACTTCGCCATTGAGCAGGATCTTGATGTTCACCTCGTGGTCGGAGGTGTCGACGCCCGCGGAGTTGTCGATGAAGTCGGTGTTGAGCAACACGCCATGCTGCGCGGCTTCGACGCGGCCCAGCTGGGTCAGGCCGAGGTTGCCGCCCTCGCCCACCACCTTGCAGCGCAACTCGCGGCCATCCACGCGTAATGCGTTGTTGGCGCGATCGCCGACGTCGGCATTGGTCTCGCGACTCGACTTCACGTAGGTGCCGATGCCGCCATTCCACAGCAGATCGACCGGCGATTTCAGGATCGCCGACATCAGTTCGGTCGGGCTCAACGCCTGGACGTCGCTGGCGATGCCGAGCGCCGCCTTGATTTCCGGCGACAGCTTGATCGACTTTTCGGCGCGCGAATACACGCCACCACCCTTGCTGATCAGCTTGGCGTCGTAGTCGGCCCAGCTCGAACGCGGCAGCTTGAACATCCGCTGGCGTTCCTTGAACGAGATCGCGGTATCCGGGTTCGGGTCGAGGAAGATGTGGCGATGGTCGAACGCGGCGATCAGGCGCGTGCACTTCGACAGCAGCATGCCGTTGCCGAAGACGTCGCCCGACATGTCGCCGATGCCGACGCAGGTGAAGTCCTGCTTCTGGCAATCGCGGTTCATGGCGCGGAAATGGCGTTTGACCGATTCCCATGCGCCACGCGCGGTGATGCCCATGCCCTTGTGGTCGTAGCCGACCGAACCACCGGAGGCGAAGGCGTCGTCCAGCCAGAACCCGTGCGCCTGGGCGATGCCGTTGGCGATGTCGGAGAAGGTCGCGGTGCCCTTGTCGGCGGCAACGACGAGATACGGATCATCGTTGTCGTGGCGGACCACTCCGGCCGGATGCACGATCTTGCCGTTCGCCGCGATGTTGTCGGTGATGTCGAGCAGGCCGTTGATGAAGCGCTTGTAGCAGGCCACGCCTTCGTTGAACCAACCGTCGCGATCGGTCGCCATGTCCGGCAACTGCTTCGGGAAGAAGCCGCCCTTGGAGCCGACCGGCACGATCACCGTGTTCTTCACCATCTGCGCCTTGACCAGGCCCAGCACTTCGGTGCGGAAGTCCTCGCGGCGATCCGACCAGCGCAGGCCACCGCGCGCGACCGGTCCGAAACGCAGGTGGATACCTTCCACGCGTGGTCCGCAGACCCAGATCTCGCGATACGGACGCGGCTTCGGCAGGTCCGGTACCGCGGCGCAGTCGAGCTTGAACGCGAGGTAGTCGGCCGGCCCGCCGTCCTTGCGCTTGCCGTCGACATAGTCGATGTAATAGTTGGTGCGCAGGGTCGCGTCGATCACGCCCATGAAGCTGCGCAGGATGCGGTCTTCGTCGAGGCTCTTGACACGGTCCAGCAGCGCGATGATCGCCGCGTGCGTTGCATCGACTTGCGCATCACGCGCCTTGCTGCGCGCGACGACGACCGGCTCGATGATGGCCTTGGCGGCCTCGTCGCCAGCGCACAACGCATCGATCTGCGCGGCGAAGGCCTTGGCGCCGGCGGCGATTTCAGCCTTGCTCTCCTTGCCGGTATTCGGATCGAAGCGTGCCTCGAAATATTCCACCAGCAGGCGCGCCAGCAGCGGATAGCGCGCGAAGGTCGCTTCGACATAGCTCTGCGAGAACGGCACGCCCAGCTGCATCAGGTATTTGCAGTAGGCACGCAGCATCGCCACCTGCTTCCAGCGCAATTCGGCACCAAGCACCAGGCGATTGAAGCCGTCGTTCTCGAGCTCGCCGCGCCACACGCGGCCGAAGGCTTCGGTGAAAAAGTCGACGCTGCCATCGTTGATCGCGGCACCCGCGGACGGACGCACTTCCAGGTCCTGGATCGAATACGGCTGGCCGTCCACGATGACGTCGTGCGGATATTCGGTGATGACCTGCAGGCCCATGTTGTCGAGCATCGGCAGCACTTCCGACAACGGCAGGCTGCCGTTGCGATGGAACAGCTTGACCTCGATGCAATTGGCGCAATGGCTGGCCGCGGGATCCGTGCGGAGATTGATGCCGAGACTGTCGTCGCTGGTCAGTTTCGACAGTTCGACCACATCGTTGGCGGCCGCTTCCGGCGTCGCTTCCTCGATGTAAGCCGCGCTCAAGGCACGACCGAAGCGCTTGGACAGTGCCAGGCCTTCGCTTTCGCCGTGGCGCGCGACAAGCACGTCGTTGAGGCGGTCATGCCAGTTGCGCACGGTTTCGGCCAAGCGCGCTTCCAGTCCGGCAATGTCGAACTTGGCTTCGCGCGCGCCTTCGCGTGGACGCACGATCAGGTGCAACTGCGCCAGCGGCGAATCGCCCATCGTGACGTGGCTTTCGACGTGGTCGGCGGACAACGCGTCCTTCAGCATCGCCTCGATGCGCAGGCGCATATCGGTGTTGAAGCGTTCGCGCGGCACGTAGACCAGCACCGAGTAGAAACGACCGTAGCGGTCGCGACGCAGGAACAGCTTGCTGTCGACGCGTTCCTGCAGGCCGAGTACCCCGTTGCCGAGCGACAGCAGTTCGCCGTGAGTGGACTGGAACAGTTCGTCGCGCGGCAGCGTTTCCATGATGTGACGCAAGGCCTTGGCGCTGTGTCCCTGCGCCGGCAGGCCGGATTCCTTCATCACGCGCTCGTAGCGGCTGCGTACCACCGGGATGTCCCACGGGCGATGGTTGTAGACGCTGGAGGTGAACAGGCCGATGAAGCGCTTTTCCGATACCGGCTTGCCCTTGGCATCGAATTCGACCACACCGATGTAATCCATGTAGCCACGACGATGCACGCTGGCACGCGCGTTGGTCTTCGACAGGATCAACGGTTCGAGCAATCCCGACTGCTGCACGCGATGCGCGTCCATCGACTTCAGCGGGCGCGGCTTGCCGGAATCCTTGCCGCGCAGCAGGCCGAGGCCGCTGCCGTCGACCGCGACCAGCATGTCCTCGCCGCTGCGCCTCTCGACCTTGTATTCGCGATCGCCGAGGAAGGTGAAGTGGTTGTCGGCGGCCCAACGCAGGAATTCGCGCGACTCTGCCAGCACTTCGGCCGATACCGGGCTCTTGCCCTTGGCCAGGCCTTCGGCGGCGACTTCCATCTTTTCGCGCATGCGCGGCCAGTCTTCGACGGAAGCGCGAACATCGGCGAGCACCGCCGTAATCGCACGCTCCACGTCCTTGGCGTCCGCGGCATCCAGGCGATCGATTTCGACATGGATGAAGGATTCGTTGTTCAGCACCGGATGCAGCAGGGTGTGCACGGCGATGCCGCGCTCGGTCAGTGCATTGGTGATCGAATCGACCAGGAACGGCATGTCGTCGTTGGCGACCTGCAGCACGCTGCGCGGCGATTCCCAGCCATTGGCCTTCGTGGTCGGGTTGAACACGCGGACCGCGGCGGCGCCACGCTTGCGCTTGCGCGCGAATGCGAGTGCGTCGCTGGCGATCGCGGCCCAGGTCGCGGCGGATTGCGCCTGCATTTCCCCGGGGGACTGGTGGGCGTAGAGCGCAGTCGCGAATGCGCGTTCGTCGGGAATTGGTTTGTTTGGAGCAGGTTTCTTCGATGTCATGTCATCAACCTTGGGTACGGCGACGGGGCCAGCTCAGCGCAGGCCGGTTTCGTGGCGGGCGATCACCAGACGCTGGATTTCGCTGGTGCCTTCGTAGATTTCGGTGATCTTGGCGTCGCGGAAATAGCGCTCGATCGGCATTTCCTTGGAATAGCCCATGCCGCCATGGATCTGCAGTGCCTGGTGGGTGATCCACATCGCGGCTTCCGACGCGGTGAGCTTGGCGACCGCGGCTTCGGTGGTGAACTTCTTGCCCTGCCCCTTCAACCACGCCGCGCGCAGCGTCAGCAGGAAGGCGGCGTCGAGCTTGCACTTCATGTCGGCGATCTTGGCCTGGGTCATCTGGAACGCGCCGATCGGCTGGCCAAAGGCCTTGCGTTCCTTGACGTAGGCGAGCGTCGCCTCGTAGGCGGCACGACCGATGCCGATCGCCTGCGAGGCGATGCCGATGCGACCGGCGTCGAGCACGCTCATCGCGATCTTGAAGCCGTGGCCCTCCTCGCCCAGCACGTCTTCCGGCTGCGCGACGTAATCGGCGAACTCGATTTCGCAGGTCGCCGAGGCGCGGATGCCGAGCTTGGGCTCGGTCTTGCCACGATGGAAGCCAGCGCGATCGCCGTCGATCAGGAATGCAGTGATGCCACGCGCGCCCTTGTCGGGATCGGTCATCGCGAACAATACGAAATACTTGGCGACAGGACCGGAGGTGATCCAGCTCTTCTTGCCATTGATCATGAAGCTGCCGTCGGCCTGCTTCACCGCGCGGCAACGCATGGCGGTGGCGTCGGAACCGGACTGCGGCTCGGTCAGCGCGAAGGCACCGATTTCCTTGCCTTCGGCGATCGCGCGCACGTACTTCTGCTTCTGCGCTTCGGTGCCGTGGGTCAGGATGCCGTTGCAGAACAGCGAGTTGTTCACCGACATGATGGTGCTGTGGGCGGCATCGCCCTTGGCGATCTCGATCATCGCCAGCACATAGGCGATCGGATCCATTTCCGCGCCGCCGTATTCGCCCGGCACCTCGATGCCCATCAGGCCGTTTTCGCCAAGGAGGCGGATGTTTTCGAGCGGGAATTCGCCGCTGCGGTCGTGGTCTTCGGCGGACGGGCCGATCTTCTCCAGCGCGATCCGGCGCGCCACGTCCTGAATCATCAACTGCTCTTCGGTGAAGCTGAAATCCACGATCCGTCCCCACGTGCCAATTGGAAAACGGAATTGTATCCCGCGAAACTTTCCATTCGCTCCCGACTTGACCGCTTCAAGCCTCTGCGCGACAATATATCTTTAAATCCGGATAGAGCGATATATGGATCTGGAAGGCTGGTCGAGCCGTCTCAAGGTATTCGCCGATGCGACCCGCGTGCGTCTGCTGGTACTGCTTGCACACGAGGAATTCACCGTTGCCGAGCTTGCCGCGATCACCGGGCTGGCGCAACCGCGCGTCTCCACCCATCTGGCGCGACTCAAAGAAGCTGGACTGGTGCGCGATCGCCGCTCCGGTGTGTCCGCCTATTACCGTTTCGAGGAGGACGCGCTCGATGCCGCCCAGCAAAGCCTGTGGCAGGCGCTACGCAACGGCAGCGACGATCCCCTGCTCAACCAGGATGCCGCACGCATCCCGGAGGTGATGGCCGCGCGCGCCAGTGACCAGAACTGGGCCGATAGCGTCGCCGGCGACATGGAACGCCACTATTCGCCCGGCCGCACCTGGGAGGCGTTGGCGCGTTCCGCGCTGCCGCTGCTGGACCCGGGTGACGTCCTCGACATCGCCTCCGGCGACGGCGTACTGGCCGAACTGCTGGCACCGCATTCCGATCGCTACGTTTGCCTCGATGCCAGCGCACGCGTGGTCAACGCCGCCAGCGAGCGCCTGCGCACCTATCCGAATGTCGAGGTGCGCGAAGGCGACATGCACGCCCTGCCCTTCGACGACGCCAGTTTCGACCTGGTGGTGCTGATGCATGCCCTCACCTACGCCGCCAAGCCGCAGCAGGCCGTCGCCGAAGCCGCGCGCGTGCTGCGCCCCGGTGGTCGCCTCCTGTTGTCCAGCCTTGGCAAGCATGCGCATGCCACGGCCGCGCAGCCCTTCGGCCACGTCAATCTCGGTTTCACCGTCAAGGAATTGCAGAAGTTCATCGAGAAAGCCGGACTGCAAAGCGATCGCGCCGCCAGCATCACCCGCGAACGCCGCCCGCCGCATTTCGAGGTCATCTCGCTGATCGGGACCAAGCCATGACCGGCAGCGCCTTGCCCTGGAAGAACCCGCAACGCGCCGAAGCGCTGCAGCGGGCGCTGGCCGAACGCATCCTCGTCCTCGATGGCGCAATGGGCACGATGATCCAGCGCCACGAATTGCAGGAAGCCGACTACCGCGGCGAACGCTTCGCCGAGGGTTATGACGCGTTGTTCGCTGCCGAGGATCACGCCCATGGGCCCTGCTGCGGTTGCGAAGGCCACGACCAGCGCGGCAACAACGACCTGCTGACGCTGACGCGCCCCGAGGTCATTCGCGACATCCACGCGCAATACCTCGCCGCCGGCGCCGACCTGATCGAGACCAACACTTTCAATTCGACCAGCATCTCGCTGGCCGACTATCGCCTCACCCATCTGGTGCGCGAGCTCAATCGCGAAGGCGCGCGCATCGCCCGCGAAACCGCGGACGCCGCCGAAGCGAAGGATCCGTCGAAGCCGCGCTTCGTGGTCGGCGTGCTTGGGCCCACCAGCCGCACCGCCTCGCTGTCGCCCGACGTCAATCGTCCCGGCTTCCGCGCCATCAGCTTCGACGAACTGCGCGACGCCTATCGGGAGGCGACCGAAGGATTGATCGAAGGCGGTGCCGACATCCTGATGGTGGAGACGGTGTTCGACACCCTCAACGCCAAGGCCGCGTTGTTCGCGATCGAGGAAGCCTTCGACGCCCATGGCGAACGCCTGCCGGTGATGATCTCCGGCACGATCACCGACGCTTCCGGCCGCACGTTGTCCGGGCAGACCGCGGAAGCGTTCTGGTATTCGCTGCGCCACTCGCGCCCGCTGGGCATCGGCCTCAATTGCGCGCTCGGCGCCAAGGAGTTGCGTCCGCACGTGGAGGCGTTGTCGCTGGTCGCCGACACCTATGTCACCGCGCACCCCAACGCCGGCCTGCCCAACGCCTTCGGCGGCTACGACGAAACGCCGGAAGACATGGCGGTGATCCTGCGCGAGTTCGCGCAATCCGGCCTGCTCAACGTGGTCGGCGGTTGCTGCGGCACCACCCCGGAACACATCGCCGCGATCGCTGCCGCCGTCGGCGACGTCGCTCCGCGCGCGATCCCGGTGCTGGAAGAGGTCGCATGAGCGCCCTCGCCCGCCATACTCGCCTCGCTGGGCTCGAGCCCCTGGTGATCACGCCGGAATCGAACTTCATCAACGTCGGCGAACGCACCAACGTCACCGGCAGCGCGCAGTTCAAGAAGATGATCCTGGAAGGCCGCTACGACGACGCGCTGGTCGTCGCCCGCCAGCAAGTCGAGAGCGGCGCGCAGGTCATCGACGTCAACATGGACGAAGGCCTGCTCGACTCCGAACAGGCCATGGTGACCTTCCTCAACCTGATGGCCGCCGAACCCGACATCGCGCGCATCCCGGTGATGGTCGATTCATCGAAGTGGTCGGTGATCGAAGCCGGCCTCAAGTGCCTGCAGGGCAAGGGCATCGTCAATTCGATCTCGATGAAGGAAGGCGAAGGCGAATTCCTGCGCCAGGCCCGGCTGGTGCGTCGCTACGGCGCCGCCGTGGTGGTCATGGCCTTCGACGAAGTCGGCCAGGCCGACACCCTGGAGCGCAAGGTCGAGATTTCGTCGCGCGCGTTCAAGCTGTTGACCGAAGAGATCGGCTTCCCGCCGGAAGACATCATCTTCGATCCCAACTGCTTCGCGATCGCCACCGGCATCGAGGAACACAACGACTACGCGGTCGCCTTCATCGAGGCCGCGCGCGAACTGCGCAAGCGCTTCCCGAAGAGCCACATCTCCGGTGGCGTCTCCAACGTGTCGTTCTCGTTCCGCGGCAACGAGCCCGTGCGCCAGGCCATCCACGTCGTGTTCCTGTACCACGCGATCAAGGCCGGCATGGACATGGGCATCGTCAACGCCGGCGCCCTGCCCCTGTACGACGACCTCGAATCGGAATTGCGCGAACGCGTCGAGGACGTGGTGCTGAATCGTCGCGACGACTCCACCGAACGTCTGCTCGAAATCGCCGACAAGTACAAGGGCAAGAAAGGCGAGAAAAAGGTCGAGGATCTGCGTTGGCGCGAGCAGCCGGTCGCCGCGCGCCTGTCGCACGCGCTGGTGCATGGCATCGACCAATACGTCGAAGACGATACCGAGGAAGCCCGCCTGCAGGCGAAGCGTCCGCTCGACGTGATCGAAGGCCCGCTGATGGACGGCATGAACGTGGTCGGCGACCTGTTCGGCGCCGGCAAGATGTTCCTGCCGCAGGTGGTGAAATCGGCGCGCGTGATGAAGAAAGCGGTCGCGCACCTGCTGCCCTTCATCGAGGCCGAGAAACTGCGCACCGGCGATGCCGGCAAATCGAACGGCAAGATCGTCATGGCAACCGTCAAGGGTGACGTCCACGACATCGGCAAGAACATCGTCGGCGTGGTCCTCGCCTGCAACAACTTCGAGGTCGTCGACCTCGGCGTGATGGTGCCGGCGCAGAAGATCCTCGATACCGCGCGTGAAGTCGGCGCCGACATCATCGGCCTGTCCGGGCTGATCACGCCGTCGCTGGAAGAGATGAGCCACGTCGCCAAGGAAATGAAGCGACAGGGCTTCGAGATGCCACTGTTGATCGGCGGAGCGACGACCTCGCGTGCGCATACCGCGCTCAAGATCGATCCGCACTATGCCGCACCGACGATCTGGGTGAAGGACGCCTCGCGCGCGGTCAACGTGGCGCAGTCGCTGATTTCCCCGGACCTGCGCGCCTCGTTCGTCGCCGCCAACGAGAGCGATTACGCCGACATCCGCGAGCGCCATCGCAACCGTGGCGACGCCAAGCGCCTGGTATCGATGGAGAAGGCACGCGCGCAGAAATTCGATGGCGATTGGGCGAACTACCTGCCGCCGCAACCGGCGCAACCCGGCATCCATGTGTTCGACGAATATCCGCTGGCCGAACTGGTGCCGCTGATCGACTGGACGCCGTTCTTCAATGCCTGGGAACTGGCCGGCCGTTATCCGGCGATCCTGACCGACGAGATCGTCGGCAAGCAGGCCAGCGAGTTGTTCCACGACGCCCAGACGATGCTGAAGCGCATCGTCGCCGAGAAATGGCTGACCGCGCGCGGCGTGATCGGACTGTTCCCCGCGCATTCGGTCGGCGAAGACGTGGTGCTGCCGGATTCGGCGACCACCCTGCACTTCCTGCGCCAGCAGGTCGACAAGCCGGTGGAGCGCCCGGATTTCTGCCTCGCCGATTTCATCGCCCCACGGGATTCCGGCAAGCAGGACTGGATCGGCGGTTTCGCCTGCACCGCCGGCATCGGCATCGACGAACGCGTCGCACGCTATGAAGCCGACCATGACGACTACAACGCCATCCTGCTGAAATCGCTGGCCGATCGCCTGGCGGAAACGTTGGCCGAGCGCCTGCACCAGCGCGTGCGCCACGAGTTCTGGGGTTATGCGCCGGACGAGACGCTGAGCACCGACGACTTGATCGACGAAAAGTACCAGGGCATCCGTCCGGCGCCCGGCTATCCGGCCTGTCCCGACCACAGCCAGAAGCGCACGCTGTTCGATCTGCTCGATGTCGAAAAGAACACCGGCATGCAGCTCACCGAGAACTTCGCGATGACGCCGGCGGCCGCGGTCTCGGGCTGGTATTTCAGCCATCCGCGCAGCCAGTATTTCGTGGTCGGGCGCGTCTCGCGCGAACAGGTTGCGGACTACACGGCGCGGCGGAACATCACCCTGCAGCAGGCGGAGCGCTGGCTCGCCGCCAACCTCGACTACGATCCCGAATAACACTTGCACGGTAATCTCGCTGCATGGACAGTGACCACGCGACGCCCGCCGGGCTCGGCAACCGCGAATTCATCGAACGCCACGCCGCGCCCGGGCGCATCGGCCTGTGCACCGGCAAGGAATGGATGAGCAAGCTGATCCGCAAGGCGCAGTCGCCGCTCACTGGCAACGGCCATCGCAGCCTGTGGTCGCATGCCTTCATCTTCAACGAACGCCGCGCCGACGGTCACTGGTGGGTACTGGAGTCCGACCTCGATATCCATTACAAGCAGGTGCGGCTGGGCGTGCAGGAGAATCGCGTCGATCGCTATTTCGACAACGATCTCGTCCCCAATCTCGCCATCCTCGATTTCGGGCTGGACGAGGCCCAGACGAAGCAGGTGCAGGTCGCCGGGCTGGACCTGCTGTCGGGGCTGTCGCACTACTCGCTGACCGAACTGGTCGGCACCCTGTTCGCGATGCCGAGCCGACGCCTGCGCCGTCATGGCAACGTGTTCGCGCGCAACAACGCCCTGTTCTGCTCGGCGATGGTGCAGCACTGCTACGCCGCTGCCGACGTCCGCCTGCTGCCCGATCTCGGCGGCAAGCACATCACCCCCCAGGACATCGCCGAATCGCCATTGCCGCACCAGAGCCATCGCCTGATCCGCGATCTCGGGGTCTCGCATCTGCGTCGCTTAAGCTTGGGCGCATGAAGGCTGCCAACCGCGACAACTTCCTGCCCCTGCGCCATCTCGCGGCCGCCATGGTGATCTATGGCCACGCCTATGCGCTGACCCGCCACGCGCCCGGCGATATCGATCTCGTCCAGCGCTTCATGCCCGGTTACTACGCCGGCAGCCTCGCGGTGTTCTTCTTCTTCGCGATCAGCGGTTATCTCGTCACCCTCAGCCTGCTACGCCAGCCTTCGATCCTGCGCTATGCGCGCAACCGCGTCGTGCGCATCTGGCCGGCGTACATCGCCTGCATCCTGTTCTGCACGCTGGTCCTCGGACTGGCATGGACCACGCTCGCGCCATCGGCCTATCTGCACGACAAGGCGACCTGGCATTTCGTCCTCGGCAACGCGATTCCAAAATCCTTCGTATGGAACCTTCCGGGCGTATTCGCGACGAATCCATATCCGAACGTCGTCAATGGCAGCCTGTGGTCGCTCGCGGTGGAAGTGCGCTGGTATCTGTGGCTGGGCATCCTTGCCGCATTGACGCTAGTGCGCCGGCGCGCAGCGTTCACGGCGATTGCCGCTGCATGGATCCTGTGGTGCGCCTGGCAGTGGTGGCATGGCGTTCCGGACGCGCGCGATGTGCGCGCACTCGGTTGCATCTTCCTCGGCGGCGGCGTGTGCGCGGTGTGGCGCGACCGACTGAAGATTACCCACGCCGGAATGGCGGGATTGATCGTGCTCGCCGCGATCGCGCACGACAGTCGCTGGTTCGGCCCGATCGCCGCCATCGCTGCCCTGCACTTCTGCCTGTGGGCTGCCTATCGCCTGCCGGCGCTGCCCTGGCCGCGCCGCATCGACTGGTCCTACGGGCTGTTCCTCTACGGATTTCCGGTGGAACAGGCAATCGCCGCGTGGAATCCCACAATCGCGCCACTCGCGATGCTGCCGCTGGCGCTGGTCGGCGCTGCGATTCTTGCGGCTTTGTCGTGGCACGCCATCGAACGCCCCCTGCTCGATCGCTTCAAGGGCAAGGACGCGACAACGGAAACGCCATTGCCTGCTGTGTGATCCGGGCTCAGTGCCCGCGCGCCAGCACCACGGAAACACCGAACCCGGCCTGCCACTCGGGGCTGTTGCGGTCGAGCCCGCGCAGCATCCAGCCATCCAGTTGCACGCGGTGATCGACCAGCAGCGTCAATCCACCGCCGGCAACACGTGCGTGATCGATGCCGTTTCCATATCCGGTCTCGACATAACCTGACAAGGCGTCGGTGAACGAGAATCCGTACGACACCGCCGACATCCAGCCACGTCCCTGCTGCTGGGAATCGCGTGCCAGATAACCAGCGAAGCTGCGGTTGTCACCAAGATCGCGGGTGACCGCAGCGGCGAGCTGGTCGGCATGGCCCGGCGAACCGAAGGGCTGCCCGCCCGATGCGAACTTGTGCGTCGCGAGCAGCGCCATGCTCCAGGCCTGCGACGACAGCGGCAACGTCCATTTCAGCGCGACATCGGTATCGCCCTGGCCGTGTGCATGCGTCTTCGTTTCAGCGCGCGTTTCCTGCCAGACGTATGGCGATCCCGCCAGTTGCAGCTCGACGCCATGCCCGAGTCCCATGCGCAGGCGACTGTCGGCATTCGCCTGGAGGGTTCGCGTATCGCCGTCGCGTTGCCAGCTTGCGTCGGGCAAACCCTGTTCCCAGACCAATCCGCCTTGCGGAAGCGACCACGATGCGAACGACAGTCCGGGACGGTCGAATTGCGTGTCCGCTTCGGGCTGTTGCATCGTTTGCGCGAAAACGCATGCCGGCGATGCAAGCATCGCGAACAGTGCGCACGTCGCGATTCGACCGATCATCACCACACCAGGTCGTCAGGCACCTGGAATTGCGGGTCGCTGTACGGATCGTCCGTGGCCGGCGCATCAGGATCGACCTTCAACGCAACCGCAGGCGCGAAGATGCGCCCGGCTTCCGCCAGCACCTCGGCGGTGACCAGCAGATAACGCCCGTTCAACTGCACCACCCCCAACGCGCCGGCGTTGAGCTGCGGCAACTGTTCGGCGGTGACATAGATGCGCTTGATCTTGCCGCCGTAGTCGAAATGACGGGCGATCTCGGCATCGGCGGCGTTCAGCGACTTCCCTTCGAGGAAGGCCGCCAGCTTCTCGCGCGCTTCGCGACGCAGGCGCGCCTCTTCCTGGCGCTGGCGTTCGGCCTCGATGCGTTCGGCCTTTTCCTTCTCGGCGCGCATCGCATAGGCCTTGCCGAGATCCATTTCGCCGCCCCGCGGCTTGTGCTTCGGCGGAGCGCCCTTGCCGTCCTTGCGTGGGGCATGATGGCCCGGCTTGCCCTTGCCAACATGTGCAGTTGGCTTCGGCTTGTGGGCCGGCTTCGGCGCCGGCTTGAATCCCAAGCCAAGCAGCTGGTCGCGCAACGAATCGGTCATCGTCTATCAGTAATGCGGAGGTGGTGGCTCATCGGCGGGATCGACGCTCACGCCCGATCCGCGCGCGGACTTCAATTCCTCGACCACGCGACGCAGTGCGGCGTCGTGGCGCGCGATATCGGCACGCGCGGCCGCCAGTGCGTCGCTGAGTTCGATCAACGCCTGTTCCTGGAAGGTCAGGCGCAGCTCCAATTCTTCAATGCGCGATTGTTCGCTCATGCCAGGCGCACGGAACGTCCGCGACCGATGCCCCAGTAGGCCAGGCCATTGGCTTCGACCTCGATCGGATCGTAGAGATTGCGGCCATCGAACACCACGCGATCGTGCAGGCGTTCGCCGAGCATGTCGAAGTCGGGGCTGCGGAACTGCTTCCACTCGGTGATCACCACCAGTGCATCGACGCCGCCGGCCAGCGTATCCGCGCGCAGATCGCACAGCATCAGGTCATCGCGGTCGCCGAAGATGCGATGCGCTTCCTCGCGTGCTTCCGGGTCGTAAGCGCGCACCTTGGCGCCGGCTTCCCACAATTGTTGCAGCAGACGGCGGCTCGACGCCTCGCGCATGTCGTCGGTATTCGGCTTGAACGCCAAGCCCCACAACGCGATGGTCTTGCCCTTCAGCGCCGCGGCGCTGCCGTAGTGGCGAACCATCAATTCGAACAGATGGCTCTTCTGGCGCTCGTTCACCGCCTCGACCGCGTTCAACAACAACGAGTCGTATTGGTTTTGCGCCGCCGTCTTCGCCAGCGCCTGCACGTCCTTGGGGAAGCACGAACCGCCGTAACCGGCACCGGGATAGATGAAGTGCCAGCCGATGCGCGGATCGGAACCGATGCCCTTGCGCACATGCTCGATGTCGGCCCCCACGCGCTCGGCGATGTTGGCCATCTCGTTCATGAAACTGATCTTGGTCGCCAGCATCGCGTTCGCCGCGTACTTGGTCAGTTCCGCCGAACGCACGTCCATCGTCACCACGCGGTCGTGGTTGCGGTTGAACGGCGCGTACAGGCGCCGCATGGTCGCGATCGCGCTGTCGCTGGACGATCCGATGACGATGCGATCCGGACGCATGCAGTCCTCGACCGCGGCGCCTTCCTTGAGGAATTCCGGATTCGAGACGACGTCGAAGCGCACTTCGACGCCACGTGCCTGCAACTCCGCGGCGATCGCGGCGGACACCTTGTCGGCAGTGCCCACCGGCACCGTCGACTTGTCGACCACCACCACGGGCTTGTCCATGTGCTTGCCGATGGTGCGCGCCACCGCCAGCACGTATTGCAGGTCGGCGCTGCCATCCTCGTCGGGCGGCGTGCCCACCGCGATGAACACCACGTCGCCGAAAGCGATCGCTTCGGCGGCGTCGGTGGTGAAGCGCAACCTGCCAGCGGCGTGGTTGGACTTCACCATCGGTTCGAGGCCGGGTTCGTAGATCGGGATCACGCCATTGTTGAGCCCGTCCACCTTGGCGGCATCGATATCGACGCACACCACCTGGTGCCCCACTTCCGCGAGGCAGGTGCCGGTGACCAGGCCGACATAACCGGTGCCGAAGATGGAAACGTGCATGCGTCTTCCTTGTGCGAGGCGTGGTTCGCGACGATTACTTCTTCGGTGCCTGCGCGCCCTGCGGCGGCGCCTTCTCGATGCTCACCAGCTCGACGTCGAACGCCAGCGTCGCGTTCGGCGGGATCGGGCCGCCCGGGGTGCCCTGCTCGCCATAGGCCAGCTTGGCCGGGATCCAGAACTTGTACTTGCTGCCGACGGTCATCAGCTGCACGCCTTCCGACCAGCCCGGAATCACCTTGTTGACCGGCATCATCGCCGGCTCGCCACCGTGGGCTTCGGTGCTGTCGAATTCCTTGCCGCTCAGCAAGGTGCCCTTGTACTTCACCTTGACCACGTCGGTCGGCTTCGGCTTGGGACCGGTGCCTTCGCTCACCACCTGGTACTGCAGGCCCGATGCGGTGGTCTTCACGTCCGCCTTCTTGCCGTTCTCGGCCAGGAACTTCTCGCCTTCCTCGCCGTTCTTCTTGGCGTCGGTCATCGCCTTCTGCATCATCTTCAACTGCATGCGCTGGCCGAAGGCCTCGCCGACGGCTGCGGCCTGCTTCTCGTCCATCAACGGCTTTTCGCCGTTCATCGAAGCGCGAAGGCCCTTCATCATCACGTCGAGATCGATCTCGTCCTTGGCTTGCTCAAGCTGCTTGCCCATGTTCATGCCGATCATGTAGCTGACCTGGTCCTTGTCGGTCGGCAGGCCGGCGATGGTCTGGGCCGGCTTGTCGGCACTCTTGGTGGCATCGGCGGCGGCGTCGGGCTTGGCGGCGGATGCAGCGCCTTCGGCAGGCTTCTTGCAGGCGCCCAGCGTGAACGTGATTGCGATCGCCAACGACGACAGGGCGATGAGGGAACGACGATTGGACATCGGGAACTCCGGTTTTCTTCTTGACCGCACGATGCGGATGAATGGCTGCGGACTGGACCGCAGGGCGGATTACTTTAGCGGCTCAGGCCGAGCAGTTCGACATCGAATACCAGCGTGGAGTTCGGCGGGATGCTGGGCGGCGAACCCTTGGCACCGTATGCCAGCTGCGACGGGATCCAGAAACGGTAGCGGCTGCCGACCGGCATCAGCTGCAAACCTTCGGTCCAGCCGGCGATCACCGCCTTCAGCGGGAAGCTCGCATCCTTGTTGGCATCGAAGACGTGGCCATCGAGCGTGCGCCCTTCGTAACTGACGTGCACCGAGGAATCGGCGGACGGGCGCATGATGCCGCCACTATCCTTCATCACCTGGTACTGCAGCCCGCTGCGCGTGGTCATCACGCCCGGCGCGGTGCGATTGCGGGCGAGGAATGCCTCGCCTTCGCGCTTGTTGCGAATCGCGTCGGCTGCGGCACGCGTGCGCATCTTCGCGGTCAGTTGATCGTGCGCCTGCTTGGCCTGGGTTTCATCGAGCAACGGCGTCTGCTTCAAAGCGACGGCGCGCAGCCCCTGCATGGCCACCGGCAGATCGAATTCGGCACGCGCCGGCGCCAGAGAACGCCCGATGTCGATACCGACCAGCTGCGCGACCTTCGTTGGCGTCACGCCTGGCGGAAACGCGGGAACGATCGCATTCGACTGCCGGGCCTGGACGCGCTGCCCCAGCGCCATGCTCACCGCGCGCGCTTCATCCTGGGTCAGCAGCGGCTTGCCGCCGTCCATGGTGTTGCGGATGGCGTTTTCGAACTCGGCGAAATCGATGTCCTGGCCGATATCGGCCACCGACTTGCCCACTTCCATGCCGACCATGTAGCTGATGCGATCACGGTCCGTGCGCAATTCCACCTTCGTCGCTGCGGATGCCGCCGGCTGCGCGGCAACGGGCTTCTTCGCGGCCTTCGCCTTGCCGTTTTTTGCCGCATGGGCCACGCCGGGCGTGGCGGTGATGGCGAGGACGGCAGCGAGGGCGGCGAGGCGAACCGAATGCATGACGGGATCCGACGACTGGAAACGACGTATTCTGCTGGAAATCGGCGCGGACGACGAGCGCGGCGGAATTCCGGGGTCACGACGGATTCATTGCCGTACAAAGAAAAACGCCCGCTTGCGCGGGCGTTTTTCCTGATATGGCGTCCCCACGGGGATTCGAACCCCGGTCGCTACCGTGAAAGGGTAATGTCCTAGGCCTCTAGACGATGGGGACGTGTTTGACGCTTTCCCTTTCGACATCGATCACTGGCCTGTTGCGATCGATGTTGGTGGAGCCAGGCGGGATCGAACCGCCGACCTCCTGCATGCCATGCAGGCGCTCTCCCAGCTGAGCTATGGCCCCACAGAGGGAAGCTCGCCAGTATAAGGGGTCAAATTAATCCGTCAAGCCTCTTCGACAACCGATTCGACGTCGATATGTTTCAAGGTTGCATGACCGTGGCCGCGGATGGCCAGCAGGTCCAGCCATTTGCCAAGGAAGATGTTCATGCGCAGGCGGTGATCGATGATCGCGCGCGGCGGCGGATACATCCCCATCACGTCCTGCCAGCGCCGACCGACATGGCAATGGGTCGCTTCGGCCTGACGGGCATCGCGATACAGGCGCACGAAGGCCGAGGGATCGGGCTCACCGGTGACCGGATCGATCACGGTGTAGGTCAAGCGCAATTCGGTGGTGTAGCGATGCTGTTCGAGGATGTCGAGGCGCAGATCGAGGCCGTCGTCGCCGTGCGACAGGTAGCTGCCGGTCGGCAGGCGCGCCGGCGCCAACAGGCGGGTGAGCTTGCCGTGGTTCTCCGCATACAGGCCCATCAGCAGCCCGAAGCGGCTGATGTGGGGAATGCGGACTGCGGGCGCATGGGCCAGTGCCATGCGCCGACCTTAGTACATCTCGCGATTGATGCCCAGCGTTTCCAGCACCCGGCTGGAGATTTCCTCGATCGAGGCATGGGTGGTCGACAGCACCGGGATATGTTCCGTGCGGAAGATCACATCTGCAGCCGCCACCTCGCGCTTGCAGGTCTCCAGTTCGGCATAGCGCGAATTGGGTCGGCGCTCCTGGCGGATCTGGTGCAATCGGTCGGGGTCGATGGTCAGGCCGAACAATTTGCTGCGGTACTGGCGCAGGCGTGGCGGCAGGCGATCGGTCTCGAGATCCTCGTCGGTCAGTGGATAGTTGGCTGCGCGCAGGCCGTGGTGGAGCGCGAGATAGACGCAGGTCGGCGTCTTGCCCGCGCGGGACACCCCGACCAGGATCACGTCGGCATCGCTGTAGTCCACGCGCATGCCGTCATCGTGGGTGAGCGCGTAGTTCATCGCGTTGATGCGGCGATGGTACTGGTCGAAATCGACGATGCCATGGGCCTTGCCGACGCGCGGCTGGCGCTTGCGGCCCAGCTCCTGCTCCAGCGGCGCGATGAACGGCGCGAACACGTCCAGCATCAGCGCGCCACTGGTGGCGAGCACGGCACTGAGCTCGATGTCGACGCAGGAATTCACCACGATCGGCCGCACCCCGGCCTGTTCGCCGGCGGCGCGGATCACGCCGGCGGCTTCGCGCGCCTTGTCCGGCGTGTCGACGAATGGCAGACGGTCGGTACGGAATTCGCCATCGGTGAACTGGGTCAGCAGGCTATGGCCAATGGTTTCGGCGGTGATGCCGGTGCCATCGGAAACGTAGAAGACCGGTCGGATCTCGGACATGGGGCAGGCCGTTTATGAAAACGATTGCTAAAATAACCGGATTGCCGATCGGCACCCTCAAATCCCCGTCCGGAGCCTTCCCTTGACTGCCCCCGCCCCCGCTTTCAGCAAAAATATCCTCTGGCTGAAAGACCTGCGCCTGACCGACCTCGCCCAGGTAGGCGGCAAGAACTCCTCGCTCGGCGAAATGATCGGCCAGCTGGCTGGCCTCGGCGTTTCGGTCCCGGGCGGTTTCGCCACCACTGCCGATGCGTTCAAGGCCTTCATCGCCCACAACGATCTGCACGCGCGCATCTACGACAAGCTGAAGACGATCGACGTCGACAACGTCCCCGCCCTCACCGCCGCCGGCGCCGAGATCCGCGGCTGGGTGATCGACGCCCCGCTGCAACCCGACCTCGAGGCCGACATCCGCACCGCCTATGCACAGATGAGCAAGGACGCCGGCACGAATGACCTCGCCGTCGCCGTGCGTTCCTCCGCGACGGCCGAAGACCTGCCCGACGCTTCCTTCGCCGGCCAGCAGGAAACCTTCCTCAACGTGACCGGCGCCGATGACGTCGTGCACAAGGTCAAGGAAGTGTTCGCGTCGCTGTACAACGATCGTGCCATCGCCTATCGCGTCCACCACGGCTTCGCGCACGAGGACGTGTTCCTCTCCGCCGGCATCCAGCAGATGGTGCGCTCCGATGTCGGCGCGTCCGGCGTGCTGTTCACCCTCGACACCGAATCCGGTTTCCGCGACGTGGTGTTCGTCACCTCGAGCTACGGTCTCGGCGAGATGGTGGTGCAAGGCGCGGTCAATCCCGACGAGTTCTACGTCTACAAGCCGACGTTGAAAGCTGGGAAACCTGCAATCCTGCGTCGCGCGCTCGGCAGCAAGCAGTTGCGCATGGTCTATTCCGACACGCCCGGCGAGCGCGTGCGCACCGAAGACACGCCGGCGGAACTGCGTTCGAAGTTCTCCATCACCGACGCCGATGTCGCCGAACTGTCCAAGCAGGCGCTGGTGATCGAGCAGCACTACGGCCGCCCGATGGACATCGAATGGGGCAAGGACGGCAACACCGGCAAGCTCTACATCCTGCAAGCGCGCCCGGAAACGGTGAAGTCGCGTGCGAAGGCGACACAGATCGAACGCTACACGCTGGGCCAGCGCGGCCCGGTGTTGTGCGAAGGCCGCGCGATCGGCCAGAAGATCGGCGCCGGCACCGCGCGCGTGGTGCGTCGCCTCGAGGACATGAACAACGTGCAGCCGGGTGACGTGCTCGTCGCCGACATGACCGATCCCGACTGGGAACCGATCATGAAACGCGCGTCGGCGATCGTCACCAATCGCGGCGGTCGTACCTGCCACGCCGCGATCATTGCCCGCGAACTCGGCGTGCCCGCGGTCGTCGGCACCGGCAACGCGCTCGACACCATCGCCGATGGCCAGCAGGTCACGGTGAGCTGCGCCGAAGGCGACACCGGCTACATCTACGAAGGCAACCTGCCCTTCGAACGCACCACGACCGATCTCGGCAACATGCCGCCGGCGCCGATGAAGATCATGATGAACGTGGCGAATCCGGAACGCGCCTTCGACTTCGGCCAGTTGCCGAACGCCGGCATCGGCCTGGCGCGCCTGGAAATGATCATCGCCAGCCACATCGGCGTGCATCCGAAGGCGCTGCTCGACTACGCTGGACAGGACGCCGAGACCAAGAAGAAGATCGACGCGCGCATGGCCGGCTATGCCTCGCCGGTCGACTTCTACGTCGACCGCCTGGCCGAAGGCATCGCCACCATCACCGCTTCGGTCGCGCCGAATCCGGTGATCGTGCGCCTGTCCGACTTCAAGTCGAACGAGTACGCCAACCTGATCGGCGGCAGCAAGTACGAGCCGCACGAAGAAAACCCGATGATCGGTTTCCGCGGCGCCTCGCGTTATGTCTCCAAGGATTTCGCCGACGCCTTCGCGCTGGAATGCCGCGCGGTGAAGCGCGTGCGCGAGGAGATGGGCCTCGACAACCTGTGGGTGATGATCCCGTTCGTGCGCACGCTGGACGAAGGCCGCCAGGTGATCGAAGTGCTGGGGCGCAACGGCCTCAAGCAGGGCGAGAACGGGCTGAAGATCATCATGATGTGCGAAGTCCCGTCGAACGCGTTGCTGGCCGACGAATTCCTCGACATCTTCGACGGTTTCTCGATCGGCTCGAACGACATGACCCAGCTCACGCTCGGCCTCGACCGCGACTCCTCGATCGTCGCCAACCTGTTCGACGAACGCGATCCGGCAGTGAAGAAAATGCTGTCGATGGCGATCCAGGCGGCACGCGCCAAGGGCAAGTATGTCGGCATCTGCGGCCAGGGCCCGAGCGACCACCCGGACCTCGCCCAGTGGCTGATGGAACAGGGCATCGAATCGGTCTCGCTCAACCCCGACACCGTGGTCGACACCTGGCTGGCGCTGGCGAAGTCGAAGGCCGGCTGATCGCCCATGTGGCTGCACCTGCTCCAACGGCACGACCTTGCCGGCTGGATCTGGTCGATCGCCATCTTCGTCGCGCACCTGCTGGTGGTCGCGCGCGCCCTCACCCGCCCCAATCGCACACCCGCCTCGCGGGTGGCGTGGGTCGCGGTCATCCTGTCGGTGCCGGCGCTGGGCGTGATCGCTTATCTGTTGCTGGGCGAAACCAGCATCGGCCATGCCCGCATGGAGCGCCTGCGTCGCACCGAGCGCCTGCTGGAAGCGCCCAAGAATGACGACGCTGCAGTCGTCGATGTCCCGCCGCGCATCAACGCACTGTTCGATCTCTGCCATTCGATCAACGGTTTCCGTCCCGTCGCCAGCAATCGCATCGCCCTGCTCGGTCATCCCCACGCACCGAACGACCAGCCCAAGCTCGATTGCCGCGCCGCGATCGACACCCTGATCGCCGATATCGAACAGGCGCAGGAACACGTCCACATCGCCTTCTACATCTGGCTGGATGACGATGCCGGTGGCCGCGTCGCCGATGCCGTATCCGCCGCCGCAAGACGCGGCGTGCAATGTCGGGTGATGGTCGATGCGCTGGGTTCGCGCACGTTCACCCAGGGGCCACGCTGGAGGCAGCTTCGCGATGCCGGCGTCAAACTGCTGAAGACGCTCAACGACATCGCGCGCTGGCGTCACTTCGCCTTCAGCCGCGCGGATTTGCGCGATCACCGCAAGATCGTGGTGATCGACAACTGTATCGCCTATTGCGGCAGCCAGAATTGCGCCGATCCGGAATTCGAGGTGAAGCCGCGGTTCGCGCCGTGGATCGACATGCTGCTGCGTTGCGAAGGGCCGATCGTGCGCCAGCAGCAATCGTTGTTCCTCAGCGGCTGGATCGCCGAAGCCGGCGAACCCGGACTGGAAGGCTTGCCGGTTGCGCAACCAGTGCCGACGCGCTTCGATGAAAACGTGATTGCGCAGGTGTTCGAGACCGGGCCGATCACGCGCCACAACGCGATGTCGGACATGTTCGCCGCCTGCATGTACGCCGCGCGGCGCGAGTTGCTGATCACCACGCCCTACTTCATGCCCGACGAAGCAATCCTGCGCGCACTGTGCGCGGCACCACGTCGCGGGGTGAAGGCCACAATCATCTTCCCCGCGAAAAACGATTCATGGCTGGTCGGCAATGCCTGCCGCAGCACCTATGCCGACCTGCTGGCCTGCGGCGTCGCCGTGCACGAATACCCGCTGGGCCTGCTGCACAGCAAGTCGTTGACGCTCGATGGCCAGCTCGCGCTGGTCGGTTCGGCCAACATGGACCGCCGCAGCCTCGAGCTCAATTTCGAGAACAACATGCTGATCGCCGATGCCGATGTCGTCGCCGCGATCCATGCGCGGCAATCGGGCTATCTCGCGGCGTCACGCCCGGTGACGCTGGATGAAGTGCGTGCATGGCCGCTCCACCAGCGGCTGGTGCAAAACACGGTCGCGATGATGGCACCGGTGCTCTAGGCCCGGCCGGCGCCGAAGACTTGCTACGCCGCGAACGCGCCCATCGCCGTGTGGTAGTGGCGCAACTCCGCGATCGAGTCGCGGACATCGCTGAGCGCGGTATGCGCGCTTTCCTTGTTGAATCCGGCAAGCACCTGCGGCGCCCAGCGTCGCGCCAGCTCCTTCACCGTGCTGACGTCGAGGTTGCGATAGTGGAACCAGCGTTCTAGTTCCGGCATCTGGCGATGCAGGAAACGGCGATCCTGGCAGATCGAATTGCCGCACATCGGCGAGGCCTTCGCCGGCACCCAGGCACGCAGGAATTCCAACGTCTTCGTTTCGGCTTCCGTCATCGACACGCCTTCTTCCAGCACGCGTCGCCACAGGCCGGACTTGCCGTGCTGGGTGCGATTCCATTCGTCCATCGCTTCCAGCGTCGCCAGCGGATGCGCGATCGCGAACTCCGGTCCTTCGGCGAGCACGTTCAATTGCGCGTCGGTGACCACCGTGGCGATTTCGAGGATGGAATCGTTCATGGTGTCGAGCCCGGTCATCTCGAGGTCGATCCAGATCAATCGCTGTTCCATCTGATCTTCGCTCATGGGCTCGCGCATTCCGTCGGGAGGTCGCATGATAGCCCAGCCACCCGACGAAGCCGGCCCGATGCTCTCGAACCCGAACTCCATCCATTACGTCATCCTGACCGCGATGCTGGCGCCGGCGTTCTTCCTGACCGCCACCGCCGGATTGCTCGCGGCCGCCAACACCCGGCTCGCGCGCGTGGTCGATCGTCTGCGTTCGCTGATCGTCACCTGGGAAGCGGAAGCACCCGATCGCGTGGAGCGCGACCTGCAGATCGCCCGTCATCGCCAGCGTGCGCACCTCGTGCTGCGCGCCTGCCAGCTGCTCTACATCGGATTGGCCTGCTTCGTCGGCACCAGCCTGACGCTGGCCATGGATGCGGGCCTCGGCTTCCGCCTGGGCATGCTGCCGACGCTGCTGGCGGTGCTCGGCGTGAGCTTCCTGCTCGGCGCGAGTTATTCGTTGTGGCGCGAGGTCAACCTCGCGGTGCGCAGCTTCGATCGCGAACTCGACCACGAGCTGTCGCGACGCCGCGGCTGAGTCACAACGGCGGCTTGCCGCGCTTGCCCCGGAAATAATTGGTGAGCCGCGTTCCGGCTTCATCCGCCAATACGCCGCCCGCCACTTCGACGCGATGGTTGTGGCGAGGATCCGCGAGCAGGTCGAACACGCTGCCCGCCGCACCGGTCTTGGGATCGGATGCGCCATAGACGACGCGGGCAATCCGCGCATGCACTGCAGCCATTGCGCACATCGCGCAAGGTTCCAGCGTGACGTAGAGCGTGCAGCCGACCAGGCGATGATTGCCCAATGCCTGCCCAGCCCGGCGCATCGCCACAATCTCGGCGTGCGCTGAAGGGTCGTGCTCGGCGATGTTGCGATTCCAGCCTTCGCCGATCACCTCGCCATCGGGCGACACCACGATCGCAGCGACCGGGATTTCGTCGTCTTCGGACACCGCGCGTTCGGCCAGTTGCAGCGCACGGCGCATCCATTGCGCATCGACCACCGGATCATTGGCCGGATTCACGACTTGCGATGGCGCATCGAGCGATTTCCAGAACACCCGCGTCGCGCCGAGCCCACCCAGCGGCTTGTACGCATAGTCGGGAATGTCGCCGACGCTGCGATAGCCGAGTCGCCGATAGAACGTGGTCGCCCCTTCGATCACCGCGGCATCCAGTGTCAGCAACGATTTGCCGTGATCGCGCGCCGATTGTTCAAGCGCCTCGATCAATGCGGCACCGATGCCCGCGCCACGTGCCGACTGCGCCGTCATCACCTTGCTCAATTCGGCGCGATGCGGCTGGCTGGGCGCCATCGCCAGCACCAACGTACCGGTGCCGACGAGCTGCCCATCGCGCCAAGCGCCGAGGACGATGCGCTCCCCGCGCGCCGCCGATGCCAATGCCTGCGACCAGAACGCCTGCGCCTCCGATTCCGCCAGCGGATGCATGAAGCCGATCGAACCGTTGGCCGCGACCGTCTCGATCAGCAGCGCGGACAGCGGGTCGAGATCTACAGCGGTGACTGGCGCGATTCGCAAATCGTGACTCCCGGACGATACCGCCATGATACTAATGGTCAGCCGCCTGCAACCCCGGCCATGACCTCGGAGGTTATCGCCACCACGGATGCCTGCGCCGGAGAATGCGCCATCGACTCCCGGGAGATCCACATGCGTCCGCTCCTCCTCGCCGCAACGCTCGCCTTCGCCGCCGTCGCCGCTGCCCCCATTCGATCGGCGACGCCTGCGCAGCGGCAGATGCCAGCAACCTCCATCGACCATTTCCTGCTGTGGGGCCGCAGCATCGATCAGGTCAGCGCCGACATGGCGGTCAAGCTCGGCTTCCAGGTCAAACAGGGACGCGATCCCGCGGGACTCGCCAATCGCTATGTGCGTTTCGCCGACGGCAGCTACATCGAGCTGCTCGGGATGACTCGCGCGAATCCCGAACTCGATCCCGGCGCGCAGGCGGACCAGGTGTCACTGAAAGGCGCAGCCGGTGCGCGAACGCTCGGCCTGCGCACGACGTCCCTGGACCGGATGCATGACGCGGTTGCCGCACTTGGCTGGACGCCGACATCGGTGTTCGACGGCCCGAAGATGGCGAACGGTCGGACCGGCTGGCGATTGTTCGCCTTCGAAAAGCAGCCGCTGTCGAGCAACCTGTTCCTGATCGACTATGACAAGGCATGGGCGCCCGACCTCAGCGCCACGCCGGCGCCCGGCGACTGGCAGGCCGCACGCGTGCATCCCAACGGCGCCCGCGCATTGACTGCCTACTGGCTGCTGTCCGCCGATGTCGAACGCGATCGCACGCAACTGGCCGCGCTCGGCCTGAAGAACGGCAAGCCGATCCGGCTGCCGGACATCGCGGCGCGCGGCGTCTGCGTAAGCGTCGGCAACAAGGCAATTTTGCTGTTGCAGCCCGATGGCGCGGGAATCGCCGCCGACGCCCTGCAATCAGGCGGGCCACAGATCATCGGCGCCAGCGTGGCCGTCGCCGATCTCGCTCGTGCGCAACGCCTGGTCGAACGCGGTTACGAACATTCCGTGAAGCGTTACAGCGGAACGTTCGGCCCGTCATTCCTCGCGCCGACGCGCGACGATCTCGGCATGCTGCTGGAATTCCATGCTGCGGGTCGCGGCAAGGATGCTTGCGGGATGTAGATCGCTTCGCCCGACTTCATCGTTGCCATCCATGGCGCAACACTAGAGCTTCCGGATAGCCCGGCCCGGCCATCCTTGGCCGGTCAATGAGCCGCTTGCGCGCCATGGCGCGCAAACAAGCGGCTCATTCCCACTCAATCGTCGCCGGTGGCTTGCCGCTGATGTCGTAGACAACGCGCGAGACGCCGCGCAATTCGTTGATGATGCGATTCGACACCGTGCCCAGGAAGTCGTACGGCAGGTGCGCCCAGTGCGCGGTCATGAAGTCGATGGTCTCGACCGCGCGCAACGCGATCACCCATTCGTAGGCGCGGGCGTCGCCGACCACGCCGACCGACTTCACCGGCAGGAACACCGCGAATGCCTGCGAAGTCTTGTCGTAGAGATCGGCCTTGCGCAGTTCGTCGATGAAGATGTGGTCCGCCTTCGCCAGCAGTTCGGCGTATTCGCGCTTCACCTCGCCAAGGATGCGCACGCCCAGGCCCGGACCTGGGAACGGATGGCGATAGACCATCTCGCGCGGGAGACCAAGCTCGACGCCGAGGCGACGCACTTCGTCCTTGAACAGTTCGCGCAATGGCTCGACCAGCCCGAGCTTCATGTCCTCGGGCAAGCCACCGACGTTGTGGTGGCTCTTGATGACATGCGCCTTGCCGGTCTTGCTGCCGGCCGACTCGATCACGTCCGGGTAGATCGTGCCCTGCGCCAACCACTTGGCGTTCGCAAGCTTTGCCGATTCCTCGTCGAAGATCTCGATGAAGAGGTTGCCGATGATCTTGCGCTTGGCTTCCGGATCCTCGACGCCCTTGAGCTTGTCGAAGTAGCGGTCGGCGGCATTGACGCGGATCACCTTGACACCCATGTGCTCGGCGAACATCGCCATCACCTGGTCGCCTTCCTGCCAGCGCAGCAGACCGGTGTCGACGAAGACGCAGGTAAGCTGATCGTCAATCGCGCGATGCAGCAGCGCCGCAACCACCGAGGAATCGACACCGCCGGACAGGCCGAGGATCACCTCGTCGGAGCCGACCTGCTCGCGCACGCGGGCGATCTGGTCCTCGATGATGTTGGCGGACGTCCACAGCGTCTTGCAGCCGCAGACATCGACCACGAACTTGCGCAGCAGGGCTTCGCCACCGCGAGTATGGGTGACTTCCGGATGGAACTGCACGCCGTAGATATGGCGCTGATCATCGGCGAACGCGGCGATGCCAAGGCGATCGGTCTTGGCGGTGACATGGAAGCCCGGCGGCGCCTTGGAGACGTGGTCGCCGTGGCTCATCCACACGTTGCTGCCATCGGTCACGCCCGCCAACGCCTGCATCAGCACGTCGTCGCCGGTGAACTGCAGCTGCGCATGGCCGAATTCGCGCTGGTTGCCGGCTTCGGTTCCGCCGCCCAGCTGCACCGCCAGCGTCTGCATGCCATAGCAGATGCCGAGCAGCGGCACCTTGGCATCGAAGACCTGTTGCGGCGCAGCCGGACAATTCGCTTCGGTGGTGGATTCCGGACCGCCCGACAGGATGATGCCCCTGGCGCCGAATGCGGCGATCTCGGCGGGATCGTGGTCCCAGGCCCAGATCTCGCAATACACGCCGATTTCGCGGATGCGTCGCGCGATCAGCTGGGTGTACTGCGCGCCGAAGTCGAGGATGAGGATCTTGTCGGAATGGATGTTGGTCATGCGCTGTTTTTTCGATGTTGAAAACAACAAAGGGAGTCTTGCGGCTCCCTTTGCGTGGATGGATCAACCGGCACGGTAATTCGGCGGTTCCTTGGTGATCTGCACGTCGTGGACGTGGCTTTCGCGCTGCCCCGCGTTCGACACCTTCACGAACTGCGGCTTCTTGCGCATTTCATCGACGGTTGCGCAACCGACGTAACCCATCGTCGCGCGCAAACCGCCCATGAGCTGATGGACGACCGCCGCCAGCGGACCGCGATACGGCACGCGGCCTTCGATGCCTTCCGGCACCAGCTTGTCGGCATCGGACGCATCCTGGAAGTAGCGATCCTTCGAGCCCTTTTCCATCGCGCCGAGCGAGCCCATGCCGCGATAGCTCTTGTAGCTGCGGCCCTGGAACAGTTCGGTTTCGCCCGGCGATTCCTCGGTGCCGGCGAACAGGCCGCCGATCATGATCGTCGATGCGCCGGCAGCCAGCGCCTTGCCGAGGTCGCCGGAATAGCGGATGCCGCCATCGGCGATCAGCGGGATGCGATCCTGCAGCGCTTCCGCCACCATCGACACCGCGGTGACCTGTGGCACGCCGACGCCCGCGACTACGCGTGTGGTGCAGATCGAACCGGGACCGACGCCGACCTTCACCGCATCGGCGCCCGCATCCATCAATGCCAGCGCGGCGTCGCCAGTGACGATGTTGCCGCCGATCACCTGCAACTGCGGGAAATGCTTCTTTGTCCAGGCGACGCGGTCGATCACGCCCTGCGAATGGCCGTGCGCGGAATCGAGGACGACCACGTCCACGCCCGCGGCGGCCAGGGCCTCGATACGCTGTTCGATATCTCCACCCGGGCTCACCGCCGCGCCAACCAGCAAGCGTTCGCTGGCGTCATAGGCGGCGTTCGGGTTGTCGCTCTTCTTCTGGATGTCCTTGACGGTGATGAGCCCGCGTAGCGCGAACTCGTCGTTCACTACCAGCACCTTCTCGATGCGGTTGCGATGCAGTTTTTCCAGTACTTCCTCATCGCTGGCGCCTTCCTGCACCGTGATCAGACGATCCTTCTTGGTCATGATGTGGCGCACCGGATCGTCGAGCTTGCGCTCGAAACGCATGTCGCGACCGGTGACGATGCCGACCAGCTGGCCGTTCTCGTCGACCACCGGCACGCCGGAGATGTTGCGCGCGCGCGTCAGCTTCAGCACTTCGCCGATCGTGGTTTCCGGATGCACGGTGAACGGCTCGCGGATGATCCCGGACTCGAAGCTCTTGACCCGGCGCACGCTGGCGGCCTGTTCGGCAACGCTCATGTTCTTGTGGAGGATGCCGATGCCGCCGAGCTGGGCCAGCGCGATCGCGAATCGCGCATCGGTCACGGTATCCATCGCCGCCGAAACGATCGGCAGGTTCAGGCGCAGTGTGTTGGTGAGGTTCGCCGCCAGCGACACGTCCTTGGGCAGGACCAGCGAATGGGCGGGAACGAGGGAAACGTCGTCGTATGTGAGTGCTTCGGCCAGGATGCGGAGCATTGGCAGTCCGGTTGGCTTGGGAAGCGCGTCATTGTAACGCGTTTGCGGCCTCCAATGTGTTCTGCATCAGGGTCGCCACCGTCATCGGCCCGACCCCGCCCGGAACCGGGGTGATCCAGCTGGCCCGTTCCGAGGCAGCAGTGAAGCCGACGTCGCCGACCAGGCGGCCGTCGTCGAGGCGGTTGATGCCGACGTCAATCACCACCGCGCCGGGCTTGACCCACTCGCCCGGGATCAGCGCCGGGCGACCGACCGCCACCACCAGGATGTCGGCGCCGCGCACGGCGTTTTCCAGCACGTCCGGCGGCGTGAACTTGTGGCAGCTGGTCACCGTGCAACCGGCAATCAGCAGCTCCAGCGCCATCGGTCGACCGACGTGGTTGGAAACGCCGACGATCGTCGCGCTCTGGCCGCGCACCGGCCTGTCGGTCCAGGCCAGCAGCGTGGTGATGCCGCGCGGCGTGCACGGGCGCAGGCCGAACTGGCGCAGCACCAGATGGCCGACATTGGCGGGATGGAAGCCGTCCACGTCCTTGTCGGGGCGGATGCGCTCGATCAGGTGGGTGGCATCGGGGATGCCCGGCAGCGGCAGCTGGACCAGGATCCCGTGCACTTGCGGATCGGCGTTGAGCGTATCGATCAGCGCCAGCAATTCGGCTTCGGTGGTGCCTTCGGGCAAGTCGTAGTCGAAGGCCTGGATGCCGACCTTGGCCGCGGCGCGGCGCTTGTTGCGCACGTAGCTCTGCGAAGCGGGATCGCCCCCTACCAGCACCACCGCCAGGCCGGGACGCGATTTGCCGGCGGCGACGCGCGCATCGACCTGCAGTTTCAGTTCGTCGAGCAGGGTGTCGGCGATGCGTTTGCCGTCGAGGATGCGTGCGGTCATGCAGGAGCCATCGGTGATGCGGACACGCATTATCGCCGACCGACGAGAGAATCGCTCAGGCCGGATGACCGCAGGCGGGACACTCGGGATCGACCGGAATTCGCGCCTCGCGGAAGCGCATCGACAACGCATCGAAAGCCAGCAGGCGCCCGGTCAGCGGCGCGCCGATGCCGAGGACCAGCTTGATCGCCTCGGTCGCCTGCAACATGCCGACGACGCCCGGCAACACGCCGAGCACGCCCGCTTCCGCGCAATTCGGCGCATCGGTCGGCGCCTCCGGGAACAGGCAGCGATAGCACGGCGCGACGCCGCGATGGCGTCCGGCATCGAACACACTCACCTGCCCCTCGAACCGTTGCACCGCGCCGTAGACCAGCGGCTTGCCGAGACGCAGGCAGGCGTCGTTGAGGACATGGCGCACCGGGAAATTGTCAGCGCCGTCGATCACCACGTCGGCATCCGTGATCAGGGCATCGACATTCGATTCGACGATGCGCAGATTGATGGCTTCGATATTCGTGCGCGGGTTCAGCGCCGACAACGTCTGCTGCGCTGAAGCCACCTTCGCCTCACCGATGCGATCGTTGGTGTGCAGGATCTGGCGTTGCAGGTTGCTGCGGTCGACCACGTCGTCGTCGACGATGCGCAAGCGACCGATGCCCGCGGCGGCAAGATAGAACGCTGCCGGCGAACCGAGACCGCCTGCGCCGACCACCGTGATCGTCGCGGCCTGCAGCTTCTTCTGCCCGTCGAGACCGACCTGCGGCAGGCGGATCTGGCGTGAATAGCGATCGAGGAAATCGTCGTCCTCCGCCCTCGCCTGCATTGGCAAGCCTTCGGCTTGCCAGCGTTCGGTGCCGCCGTCGATCGATGCGACGCTGTGGTAGCCGCGCGCGGACAGGGCTTCGGCCGCGGCGAGCGAACGCGTACCGCGCTGGCAGATCAGGATCAACGCAGCCGACGCGTCCGGGAAGCGATCCGCGACCGACTCGAGCAACTCCGCTGCGACGATGCCCTGCGCGCCATCAGCCATGCCCAGCGCGCGTTCGTCGGAAGAACGCACGTCCACCAGCACCACGCCATCGCGGACCCGCCGCAAGGCTTCGGCCGGCGCGATGCGTTCGACGCTCATTCGTTGCGCTTGATGTGGCGGATCATCCGCTGACGTTTGGCGAGCTGGCGATCGCTCAGGACGTTCTTCTTGTCCTTGTACGGATTGTCGTTTTCCTTGAAAACGAAACGCACGGGCGTGCCGATCAACTTGAAGCGCTTGCGGAAGAAATTCTCGAGATAGCGCCGGTAGGTCTCGCTCAAGGTCTTCAAGCGCGTGCCGTGGATGATGAAGGTCGGCGGATTCGCGCCGCCTGGATGGGCGAAGCGCAGCTTGGCGACATGGCCGCGCACCACCGGCGGCGGATTGGCTGCATATGCCGCCTCGATCGCCTGGGTGACTTCGCTGGTGCCGAATTCCCGCGTGGCCGAGGCGTGCGCGCGATGGATCGCGCGGAACAGTTCGCGCAGACCGGAACCGTGCAGCGCCGAGATGCGCACCGACTGCGCCCACTCGACGAAGCTGAGCTTGCGCGCCAGCAGGGATTCCGCCTGTTCGCGCTGGTAGGTGCTCAGGCCATCCCACTTGTTGATGACGATCACCAGCGCGCGCCCGGCGTCGAGCACTGCGCCCAGCACCGTCGCATCTTGATCGGTGACACCCTCGGTCGCATCCAGCATCAGCACCGCGACCTGGCATTGCTCGATCGCCTGCAGCGTCTTCACCACCGAGAATTTCTCGACCGCTTCCTCGACCTTGGAACGACGGCGCAGGCCGGCGGTATCGATCAGACGGTACTTGCGGCCGTCGCGCTCCATGTCGATGGACACCGAATCGCGCGTGGTGCCCGGCACATCGGAAGCGATCATCCGCTCCTCGCCGAGGATGCGGTTCACCAGCGTCGATTTGCCGACGTTGGGGCGACCGACGAAAGCGATGCGGACGCGCTCGGGATCATTGTCCAGCGCTTCGCCTTGCCCGGCTTCCGGCAGACGCGCATACACGTCGTCCAGCAATTCGTCGATGCCGGAACGATGCGAGGCGGCCGTCGCGATCACGTCGGCGAAACCGTAGCTCGCGAATTCGTTGAGCGCCGACTGGGTGTCGATGCCATCGACCTTGTTGACGATCAGCAGCGTCGGTCGCGCGGTCTTGCGCAGCCAGCCGAGGATTTCGTCATCGAGCGCCGACGGCCCTTCGCGGCCATCGACCACGAACAACACGAGATCGGCTTCCGCCGCGGCGGCACGCGCCTGGCGGGCGGTGGCGCCGGCCAGGCCTTCGTCTTCACCGGCAATGCCGCCGGTATCGACCACCACGAACGGCCGTTCGGGATTGGCGCGGCAAACACCGTAATTGCGATCGCGGGTTACGCCGGGCTGGTCGTGGACCAGCGCGTCGCGACTGCGCGTCAGCGCATTGAACAGCGTGGATTTGCCGACGTTGGGGCGGCCTACGAGCGCTACCGTCGGCAACATGGCTACGGACTGACGCGGAAGGCGGCGATGTTGCCGTCGATATCCTGGGCGACCAGCACGCCATCCTCGGACACCACCGGTTGCGCGGTGATCGCCTTGGAGGTCATGCGGGTGCGCGCAGCAAGCTGGCCATCGGCAAGCTTCAGCCAGTGCAGGTAGCCCTGGTAGTCGCCGACCACCGCATAACCGCCCTGCACCACCGGCGCCGAGATGTTGCGCAGGGTGAAGCCGTTCTGCTGCCACATCGGCGCGCCGCTGTTGCGATCCATGCCCCAGACGATGTCCTTGTTGTCGGACACCACGGCACGGTCGCTGCTGATGCCGATGCCACCGACGCCGCCATGTTCCTGCACCCACATCAGCTGGCCGCTCGGCGCGTCCACGGCGATCGTGCGCGGCTTGTAGCTGGAGGCGTAAAGCACGTTGCCCTGCATCACCGGCGCGCCATCGGAATCGTTCATGCGCATGATGTCGCTACGACCGTCGGCATCGGCCACCGTGGTCTCCCACAGCAGGCCGCCGTCGGTGAGCGAGAGCGCCACCAGCTTGCCGCCGTCGGTTCCGACGAAGACATACCCCGGGCCGATCACCGGCGTGGAGTTGCCACGCACGCTCAGCGGCACCGGTTCCGACGACCAGGTCCAGCGCTTCTCGCCGGTCGCGGCGTCGAAGGCGGTGACCTTGCCATCGTTGGAATGCACCACCACCACGCCATTGCCGACGGCCGGCGCGGCGAGGATTTCATTGAGCAGCTTGCCGCTCCACTTCTCGGTCCCGGTGGCCTGGTCGAGCGCGATCACGTCGCCCTCGAGCGTACCCACCACCACCAAGCCGCTGCCGACGCCGGGGCCGCCGCTGAAGCTGGTGTTCTTCTTGTCCTTGCGTTCCTTGGGACGATAGGTCCACTGCACCTTGCCGGTCTGCAGGTCGATGGCATCGACGCCACCAAGGCCGGCCGCGGCATAGACGTGGCCATCGGCGATCGCCGGATGCTGACGCATGCCGATGGTCTTCTCGCCCTTGCCGACGTTGATCGACCACAGCTTGCTGACGGTCGCGCTTGGCGCGAATTCAACCAGCTTGGCCGGCTTGGGATCCTTGTCCGCGCCCTTGCCCTTGAACAGGTTCTTGGTGGTCTGGCAGCCGCCAACGGCGAGCACGCAGGCCAGGACGGCGGTGGCGCGAATCAGGGACGTGCTGGAGATCATTCCGGGGAACCTCACGGTCATGGTGCGCCGCCGACATCGGCCAGCTTGAGTTCGACGATGGTGCGCTCGGGACTGCCCACTTCCAGCGTGGTCAGCGCGCGCTTGTACGTCGCTTGTGCGTCCTGCGGCTTGCCCAACTTGGCCTGGGCGTCGCCAACGACTTCCAGCGCGCCGGACGAAGTCGCCTTGCCCAGCAGCGCAACGGCATCGGCAGGCTTGCCGGTTTCGACCAGCAGACGGCCAATGCGGACATTGATGACGTCGGCCAGGCCGCTGCTGTCGCTGGCCTGGATCGCGCGCAGCGTTGCCAATGCATCCTGCGGCTTGCCGGCATCGACCTGCGCCTTCGCCAGCTGCATGCGGGCCAGCGCGCCATACATGGAATCGGCCTTCAGCTTGCCGAGGCCGGCGGAGAGCTTGGCCGGATCGTTGTTGGCATCGCTGACCAGCGCTTCGTACTGCTCGGCATCGTGCATCTGCTGGCCGTGCTGGCGGTTGCCCCACCATTGCCAGCCCGAGATGATCGCGATGCCGACGGCAACGCCGCCGATCAGGCTGCCGGCATTCTTCTGCAGCCAGGAGCGAACGCGTTCGCCCTGTTCGTGTTCGTTTAGGAGTTCATCCATTGCCATGCGGGTTCACCACCGCGCACAGCGCGGAACAATTGCGGATCGGTTGTCTTTCGGCTTGCGCCAGGCTTCTACTGCTACCGTCAGTTGGAGACAGAGCCCGGCGTGCCGTCAGAGGATACCGCAAAGCGCGCGACATCCGATCGGATGTAGGGCGTCAGGTCGACGGCCTGGCCGGCATGCTCGACATGCAACTGACTGGCGTTGCCGAGCGTAATGCGGCCCAGCTGACCGGAAGCGAAACTGCGCGATTCGCCGGCCTTGACCAGACCTTTTTCGATCACGCTGCCGTCCGGGGCGTAGGCCTGCATCCAGCTCTCGCCATCGAAGCGGATGCTGAGCGCGGCGGCGGGAACGCCCGCCTGCCCCGGGACCGGCGCCATCGACGCCATCGCGACCGCCTGCCGGGGTTGCGACTCCGGTGCGTGCTGTGCCGGGGTCGCGGACTGCGCCTGCGCCGGAGTTGATGCGACGGTCTTCGGTACTTCGAGGCTGGCGGTTTCGCCCGGCGGCGTGGCCACCGGGGAACGGGTGGCCATCAGCCAGTCCGGGATGCCGATGGTCAGGGTGATCACGACATAGACCAGCTTGCGGCCGATTTCGTCGACGAAACGCTGCGCCATCGGCGTGCGCTGGTGGCTGACCAGCTTCGGCGGCTCGACTGCCGGCGCCTCTTCCATCCAGCCCGAAGTATCCAGGCCAAGCAGGCGGCCATAGCTGCGTAGCTGTCCGCGCACGAACACGCCGGCGCCGGCGCGATCCCACTCGCCCAACTCGAGGGCCTCGAGCGTGCGCGCCGGGATGCGCGTGCGTTGCGCCGCATCCTGGAGCGTCATGCCCTGCGCCTTGCGTGCGGTGCGCAACAGCGCGCCGTGCTCCGCAGTCGCCGACATGCTGGCTGCAAACTGGAACTGATCGTCTTGCATTGCTCAATTTCCCCTGACGTTGGGAGTAGCGTTCGGGAATTCCTGTGCCATCCGCTGGCGGTAACGGCTGGCTGCCGCCTGGTCGCCCAGGCGTGTTTCGATGTCTGCGGCGCGAGAGAGGATGTCGGCCGTCGCGGCGCCAAGCGCGAGGCGACGCTCGGAGAAGGCACGCGCTTCCAGCATGCGTCCGCGCGCGAACATCCACTGGGCCATGCCATCCAGCGCCACCGCATTCGACGGCGACAGTTCAAGCGCGGCGCGGAGATCGCGTTCGGCACGCTCGGCCTGGCCGGCGCGCAACGCGCACTTGCCGGCGTTCGCGCGCATCCCGGCGAGATCGATCGCATCGGGATAGGCCAGCGAACGATCGAGCCACTGCAACGATTCCGCCGGCTGGTTGGCTTCGCACAGCCAGGTGCCGTAATTGCCCCACTCCGCCGGACCCGAACTCGACTGTTCGGCGGCGCGCTTGAACCATCCGCCGGCATCGGCAATATGGCCACGGCGTTGTTCGACCAATGCAAGGATGGTCATCGCTTGCGCGTTGCCACGATCGCTCGCCAATACCTGCCTTGCACCTTTCTCCGCACCATCGAGGTCATTCGCCTGCAGGCGATTGCCGGCGAGCTGCAGCGTATCGGACTGCGCCATGCGCTGGCGATCGGCGTCGCTGTCGCGGACATCGGGGAGATGACGGACCTGCTCGGTCTTCATCTTGCTCAAGTTCGGCTTGACGAACGTCAATCGATTGCAGCCAGTCAGCGATGCCAGCACGAGCGCCACGGCCAACAATGCGCCTTCACGCCACCGCATCGAAGCCTCCCTGCGCTTCCAGGCGTTTCTTGTGCTCGGCCTGGCGACGGGTGCGATCGAGCACCTGCCCCTTCAGCTGGCCGCAGGCGGCATCGATATCGTCGCCGCGCGTACGGCGCAGCGGCGCGACCAGGCCGGCGTTGTTCAGCACTTTCTGGAAAGCACGGATGTCGTCAGCGCTGGAGCGTTCGTAGCGCGTGCCCGGGAACGGGTTGAACGGAATCAGGTTGACCTTGGCGGCATCCTTCATTTGCACGCGACGATCGAACTCGTGCATCAGGCGCGCCAGCGCGCGGGCATGCTCGATCTGATCGTTGACGCCGCGCATCAGCGTGTATTCGAAGGTGACGGACTCGCCTTTCTTGCGCAGCGCATAGCGCACGCAGGCATCCATCAGCGTCTCGATGTCGTATTTCTTGTTGAGCGGAACCAGTTCGTTGCGCAGCGCGTCGAACGGCGCATGCAACGACACCGCCAGCGATACATCACTCTCGGTCGCGAGGCGATCGATCATCGGCACCAAGCCGGCGGTCGACACTGTCACCCGCTTGTTGGCGAGGCCGTAGCCGAGATCGTCGCGCATCACGCTCATCGCACGCACGACGTTGTCGAAATTCATTAACGGCTCGCCCATGCCCATCATCACCACGTTGGTGAGGCGGCGCTCGCGATGGGGAACGTTGCCGAGATGGCGCGCAGCCACCCACACCTGGCCGATGATCTCGGCGGTGGAGAGGTTGCGATTGAAACCCTGGGTCGCGGTCGAGCAGAACGTGCAGTTCAGCGCGCAACCGACCTGCGAGGACACGCACAGCGTGCCGCGCCCCTTGTCCGGAATGTAGACCGCCTCGATGGCGTTGCCGCCATCCATGCCGAGCAACCACTTGTGGGTGCCATCGACCGACGGTTTGTCGAACAGGGTATTGGGAACGACGATCTCGGCATGCTGTTCCAGCTTGGCGCGGAGCGCCTTACCGAGATCGGTCATTTCCTCGAACGTGGTGACGTGGCGATGGTGCACCCACTTCATCACCTGATGCGCGCGGAAACGCTTCTCGTCGAGGACTTCGACGAAGAAGCGCTCCAAACCTTCGCGATCGAGTTCGAGGAGGTTCTGCATGTCGCTCAGCGCGCGTAGACGTCCGTCGCCGGGAAGAAGTACGCGATTTCGATCGCGGCGTTCTCCAGCGAATCCGAACCGTGCACGGCATTGGCGTCGATCGAATCGGCGAAGTCGGCGCGGATGGTGCCGGCGGCCGCTTCCTTCGGATTGGTCGCGCCCATCAGGTCACGATTCTTCACGACCGCGTTGTCGCCTTCCAGCGCCTGGATCATCACCGGACCGGAAATCATGAAGTTGACCAGCGCGGCGAAGAACGGACGCTCGCGGTGCACGGCGTAGAAGCCTTCGGCTTCCTGCTTCGACAACTGCTTCATCTTCGAGGCCACGACCTTGAGGCCGGCCTTTTCGAAACGGGTGTAGATCTCGCCGATCACGTTCTTGGCAACGGCATCGGGCTTGATGATGGAAAGTGTGCGCTCCAGCGCCATATCACGGTTCTCCGAAAATTGGAAGGCCGGATTCGAGCCCGGCCGAGGCTAGCATGAAAAATCCGCATTCACACACGGACTTAGAGAGGTTTCCCCGAAATATTCTAACTTTCTTGACGCCTTCTTGCACTTGCAGGCGTTGACGGCGTTCAATCTTTCCGGCACATTCAAGTGATTGTTTCAATCGAGTGTTGCCATGGCCGTGACCCAGTTCAATACCAAGGACCGCATTCTCAACGCCGCTGAGACGTTGTTCGCCCTCAACGGTTTCGCCGGCACCTCGCTGCGCGAAGTCACCGGCATGGCTGACGTCAACATCGCCGCCGTGAATTACCACTTCGGCAGCAAGGAAAACCTAGTCAACGAGGTGTTCCGCCGGCGCATGGACGAAATGAGCGCCGCTCGCCTCGCCCAGCTGGAACGGGCCCGCAAGGACCATCCCGGCGAACTCGAACCGGTGCTGGCCGCCTTCATCGAACCGCCGCTGGCGATGGCCCAGGACCGCCAGGGCGCCGCCTTCGTGCGCATCCTCGCCCGTGCCTACGCCGAGCAGAACGCCGGTCTGCGCGATTTCGTCTCGACCCGTTACGGCCACGTCCTGCGCGAGTTCGCCCACGAGCTGGCGCGCTGCCTGCCTAGCCTGCCCAAGGACGAGTTGTACTGGCGCCTCGACTTCGTCGCCGGCGCCCTGACTTACGCCATGGCCGACTTCGGCCTGATCCGCCGCCCCAATCATCGTTCCGAAAAGGAACACCTGCAGGATGCGGCACGCCACCTGATCGAATTCGCGGCCGCCGGCCTGCGCGCCTGATCCCCACCCCTTTCCAAATTCGCTCCCAAGGAGTTTCCAGATGTCGAACCCCCTACTCGTCCGCCGCGTCGCCGTCCTCGGCGCCGGTGTCATGGGCGCGCAGATCGCAGCCCAGCTGGTCAATGCCGGCGTCGATACCGTGCTGTTCGACCTGCCCGCGAAGGAAGGCGACAAGAACGGCATCGTCCAGAAGGCGATCGCCAATCTCGCCAAGCTGTCGCCGGCCCCGCTCGCCAACAAGTCGCTGGCCGAAGCGATCGTCGCCGCCAACTACGAAACCGGCCTCGATGAACTGAAGAACTGCGACCTGATCATCGAAGCCATCGCCGAACGCATGGACTGGAAGCAGGATCTCTACAAGAAGATCGCGCCGTTCGTGCCCGCGCATGCGGTGCTGGCGTCGAACACTTCGGGCCTCGGCATCAACACCCTCAGCGACGTGCTGCCGGAAGAAATGCGCCATCGCTTCTGCGGCGTGCACTTCTTCAACCCGCCGCGCTACATGCATCTCGCCGAACTGATCCCGGCCAAGCACACCGAAGCCCGGGTGATCGAAGGCCTCGAAACCTTCCTCACCACCTACCTCGGCAAGGGCGTGGTGATCGCGCGCGACACCCCGAACTTCATCGGCAACCGCATCGGCGTGTTCTCGATCCTGGCGACGATGCACCACACCGCGCAGTTCAAGCTCGGTTTCGACGTCGTCGACGCCCTGACCGGTCCGCTGGTCGGTCGCCCGAAGTCGGCGACCTATCGCACCGCTGACGTGGTCGGTCTCGACACCATGGCCCACGTGATCCAGACCATGGCCGATACCTTGCCAAACGATCCCTGGCACCAGTACTTCGCCCCGCCGGCATGGCTGAAGGCGCTGATCGAGAAAGGCGCGCTCGGCCAGAAGACCGGCGCCGGCATTTTCCGCAAGGCCGGCAAGGACATCCTCGTCGTCGATCTCGCCAAGCAGGACTACGTGCCGGCGAGCCCGGTGGCGGAACCGACGGTCGTCGAGATCCTCAAGGAAAAGGATCCGGCCAAGAAGTTCGCCGCGCTGCGCGCCAGCGACCATCCGCAGGCGCAATTCCTGTGGGCCTGCTTCCGCGACCTGTTCCACTACAGCGCCTATCACCTGAAGGACATCGCCAATACCGCGCGCGACGTCGACCAGGCGATTCGCTGGGGCTACGGCTGGTCGCTCGGCCCGTTCGAAACCTGGCAAGCCGCCGGCTGGAAGCAGGTGGCGCAGTGGATCGCCGATGACATCGCCGCCGGCAAGGCGATGAGCAATGCGCCGCTGCCCGAATGGGCGCTGCAACGCGACGGCGTGTATGCCGCCGGTGGCAGCTACAGCCCGAGCAGCAATTCCGACGTGCCGCGTTCGTCGCTCGCCGTCTACAAGCGCCAGCGCTTCCCCGACCCGATGCTGGGCGAACGCTTCCCCACCGGCGAAACCGTGTGGGAGAACGATGGCGTGCGCATGTGGCGCGACAGCGACGATGGCGACATCGCCGTGCTCAGCTTCAAGACCAAGCTGCACACGGTGAACGACTTCGTGCTCGACGGCATCCAGGAAGCCGTCCGTCGCGCCGAGAAGGACTTCAAGGGCATGGTGATCTGGCAGGCGAAGGAACCCTTCTCCGCCGGCGCCGACCTCGCCGGCGCGCTCGGTCTGCTCCAGGCCGGCAAGGTCGACCAGTTCGAAGCCATGGTCGCCAACTTCCAGGCCACCAGCCAGGCGATCAAGTATTCGCTGGTGCCGGTGGTCGCGGCGGTGCGCGGGCTCGCGCTCGGCGGCGGCTGCGAATTCCAGATGCACAGCGCGAAAACCGTTGCGCACCTCGAAAGCTACATCGGTCTGGTCGAAGCCGGCGTCGGCCTGCTGCCGGCCGGTGGCGGCCTCAAGGAATTCGCGGTGCGCGCCTCGCAAGCGGCCGGCGCGAACGGTGATGTCTTCGCCGAACTGAAGAAGGTGTTCGAAACCGTCGCGATGGCCAAGGTGTCGACCTCGGCGATGGAAGCCAAGGAACTCGGCCTGATGCGCGCGAACGATCGCGTGGTGATGAACGCCTACGAACTGCTGCACATCGCCAAGGCGGAAGCGCGTGCGCTGGCCGATGCCGGCTATCGCCCGCCGCTGCCCGCGCGCAACATCCGCGTCGCCGGCGACGTCGGCATCGCCACGTTCCGGATGATGCTGGTGAACATGTCGGAAGGCCGCTTCATCAGCCCCTACGACGAGGAGATCGCCACCCGCATCGCCACCATCCTCTGCGGCGGCAATGTCGATCGCAACAGTGTGGTCGACGAGGACTGGCTGATCCGCCTGGAACGCAAGCACTTCGTCGAACTGGCGCAGCAGCCCAAGACCCAGGAACGCATCGCCTACATGCTCAAGAACGGCAAGCCGCTCCGCAACTGATCGCGACGACAAGGACACTCAAATGACCAAGCAAGTACAAGACGCCTACATCGTCGCCGCCACCCGCACGCCCGTGGGCAAGGCGCCCAAGGGCATGTTCCGCAACACCCGTCCCGACGACATGCTCGCGCATGTGTTGAAGTCGGTGGTCGCGCAGGCGCCTGGCATCGATCTCTCGCGTATCGACGACGCCATCATCGGCTGCGCCATGCCGGAAGGCGAGCAAGGCATGAACGTGGCGCGCATCGGCGTGCTGCTGGCCGGCCTGCCGAACACGGTCGCCGCACAGACGGTGAATCGCTTCTGTTCGTCCGGCCTGCAGGCCGTGGCGCTGGCCGCGAACGAGATCCGCCTCGGCAATGCCGACCTGATGCTGGCTGGCGGCACCGAGAGCATGAGCATGGTGCCGATGATGGGCAACAAGGTCGCGCTGTCGCCGGAAGTGTTCGCGAAGGACGAGAACGTCGCGATCGCCTACGGCATGGGCATCACCGCCGAGAAGGTCGCCGAGGAATGGAAGATCTCGCGCGAGGACCAGGACGCGTTCGCGCTGGCATCGCACCAGAAGGCGCTGAAGGCGATCGCCGCCGGCGAGTTCAAGCAGGAAATCACGCCCTACGACATCGTCAGCCACCTGCCCGACCTCGCTGCCGATCGCATCCTCACCCGCGACCGCAGTGTCGACACCGATGAGGGTCCGCGCGCCGACACCACACTGGAAGGCCTGGCGAAACTGCGCCCGGTGTTCCGCAACGGCATGTTCGGCGGTTCGGTCACGGCCGGCAATTCATCGCAGATGAGCGACGGCGCGGCCGGCGTGCTGCTGGCGTCGGAAGCGGCGATCAAGCAGTACGGCCTCACCCCGCTGGCGCGCTTCGTCAGCTTCTCGGTGGCCGGCGTGCGTCCGGAAGTGATGGGCATCGGCCCCATTGCTGCCATCCCGAAGGCGCTGGCGCAGGCCGGCATCACGCAGGACCAGCTCGACTGGATCGAACTCAACGAAGCCTTCGCCGCGCAATCGCTGGCGGTGATCCGCGATTGCAAGCTCGATCCGTCCAAGGTCAATCCGCTCGGTGGCGCGATCGCGCTCGGCCATCCGTTGGGCGCGACCGGTGCGATCCGCACCGCGACCATCGTGCACGGCCTGCGTCGCCACAAGCAGAAGTACGGCATGGTGACGATGTGCATCGGCACCGGCATGGGCGCGGCGGGAATTTTCGAAGCGCTGTAAATCGACGAAGCATGGCGGGATTGTTGTTAGGCTAGTCGCCGATGTCGGATTCCGCCCTGCCCCTGCTGCGTGACGTTTTCGGCCACGCGGCGTTCCGCGGCGAGCAGCAAGCGATCATCGACCACGTCACCGCTGGTGGCGATGCACTGGTCTTGATGCCGACCGGTGGCGGCAAGTCGCTGTGCTACCAGTTGCCGGCGTTGTTGCGCGCCGGCACGGCGATCGTGGTGTCGCCATTGATCGCGCTGATGCAGGACCAGGTGGATGCGTTGCGCCAGCTCGGCGTGCGTGCCAATTTCCTCAACTCGACGCAATCGGTGCAAGAGGCACAGGAGGTCGAACAGGCACTGCTCGCTGGCGACCTCGACCTGCTCTATGTCGCGCCGGAGCGATTGCTCACCCCGCGCTTCCTTGCGCTGCTCGATCAGGCACGGATCGCGCTCTTCGCCATCGACGAAGCCCACTGCGTCTCGCAATGGGGTCACGATTTCCGCCCGGAATATCGCCAGCTCACCGTGCTGCACGAACGCTGGCCGCAAGTGCCGCGCGTCGCTTTGACCGCCACCGCCGACGCACCGACCCAGCGCGAGATCGCCGAACGCCTGCAGCTGGAAGACGCACGGCATTTCATCAGCTCGTTCGACCGTCCCAACATCCGTTATACGGTCGAAGCGAAAGACGGCGGACTGCGCCAGCTGATGGAGGTGATCGATCGTCATCGCGGCGCCAGCGGCATCGTCTACTGCCTGTCGCGGCGCAAGGTCGAAGTAACCGCCGAAGCGTTGCGAGAACACGGCATCGACGCCCTGCCCTATCACGCCGGCCTGGATGCGGAAATCCGCAGCGAACACCAGCGGCGATTCCTCCGCGAGGACGGCGTGGTGATGGTGGCGACGATCGCCTTCGGCATGGGCATCGACAAACCCGACGTGCGTTTCGTCGCGCACATGGACCTGCCGAAATCGATGGAAGGCTATTACCAGGAAACCGGGCGGGCGGGCCGCGATGGCGAGCCCAGCGAAGCCTGGCTCTGTTTCGGAATGGGCGATGCCGCGCTGCTGCGACAGATGATCGAGAATTCCGACGCCCCCGACGAACGCAAGCGCGTGGAACATCGCAAGCTGGACGCGCTGCTCGGCTATTGCGAATCGACCGCCTGCCGCCGCCAGTCGCTGCTGGCCTACTTCGGCGAGCACTACCCCCAACCGTGCGGCAATTGCGACAACTGCCTGTCGCCGTCCACCAACATCGACGGCACCGAGATTGCGCGCAAGGCGCTGTCCTGCGTGTATCGCACCGGGCAGCGCTTCGGCGCCGGGCATGTGATCGACGTCCTGCGCGGCAGCGACAACGCACGCGTGCACCAGTTCGGCCACCAGGCGCTCTCCACCTACGGCATCGGTCGCGAGCTCGACGCCCGCCAATGGCGCAGCGTCTTTCGCCAGCTGATGGCTGCGGGCTTGCTGGAAAGCGATCTCGATGGCCACGGCAGCCTGCGCCTGGGCGCATCCAGCGGTCCGCTGCTGCGCGGCGAGGCCACACTCTCGCTACGCATGGACCCGGCGCGCAAGGCGGCACGACGGGAGCGCGGCAACCGCAACGCCGTGCCCGCCGCCCACGAACAACTGGCAGAGGATGCACAACAGCGCTTCGATGCCCTGCGTGCCTGGCGTGGCGAGACGGCGCGCAGCCAGAACGTTCCGGCCTACGTGATTTTCCACGACGCCACCCTGCGCGAGATCGCCCTGCACGCACCCGCCGATCTCGATGCGTTGGCCCGGGTCAACGGTGTCGGCGCGGCCAAGCTGGAACGTTACGGCGATGCGCTGCTGGAAGTTCTGTCTTCGACCGGCTAGCCGCAGCCGGCACGCGCACTCAGGTTTCGGTCACGCCCATTTCGTCCAGCGCCGACTGCATCATCTGCGCCGCGGGCGCACTCAGGATTTCGTGGTCGAGCGCGTAACGCACGGTCGCTTCGATCAGCCCAAGATGAGTGCCGCAGTCGAAGCGCGTGCCGTGGAAACGGTAGGCATCGACCGACTTTTCCTTCAATAGGCTGGCGATTGCATCGGTCAGCTGGATCTCGCCACCGGCGCCCGTCTGCGTGGTTTCCAGCAACCCGAAGATGCGCGGGTCGAGGATGTAACGTCCCACCACCGCGAGTGTGCTCGGCGCATCGGCGGGCTTCGGCTTCTCGACAATGGCCTCGATGCGCCCCGCCCGCCCGGAAAACGCCGGCGCATCGACGATGCCGTAACTGCCGGTCTGTTCGCGCGCAACATCCTGCACCGCGATCACGCTCGCGCCTGTGGTCTCGGCATGATCGGCCATCTGTCTCAACGCGCCCGGCCCGCGACTCCAGATCAGATCGTCCGGCAGCAGGACCGCGAATGGCGCGTCACCCACGACCGGCTTGGCGCACAACACCGCGTGGCCAAGTCCGAGCGCTTCCGCCTGGGTCACGAAGACGGCGCGCACATGCGGCGGCAGCACGTTGCGGATCAGCTCGAGTTGCTCGCTCTTGCCGCTCTTCTCCAGCTTCTGCTCGAGCTCGTAGGCCTTGTCGAAATAATCGGCGACCGCATGCTTGTAGCGATTGGTGACGAAGACGAGGGTGTCGCAACCGGCTTCGATCGCCTCGTCCACCGCGTACTGGATCAGTGGCCGATCGACGATCGGCAGCATCTCCTTGGGTACGGTCTTGGTCGCGGGCAGGAAACGGGTGCCGAGGCCGGCAACCGGGAAAACGGCAGTACGGATTCGCATGGGTTCCTGGGATCAGCGGCGACTGGCGCGAGAAGGGAATTTCACCACGACCGCATTGTCGGCGTCACCATCGGCTGCTTCGGGCTCGAACTCGGGAACCGTGTCACGCAACAGCTCGATCAAGGTATCGAGATCGTAATCGTCGCTCGCCTTGCGAATAGCACGGCTGCGCTCTTCCAGCATCGCGACATCCACCGGGCGCGCGATTCCCTGCAGGATCTTCGGATGCGCGGTGCGCCGGTACTGCTCTTCCGAATGGAACAGCGTTTCGTGCAGCTTCTCGCCCGGGCGCAATCCGGTATAGATGATGGCGATGTCGCGTCCCGGCTGCTTGCCGGCGAGACGGATCATCTGCTCGGCGAGTTGGCGGATCGCCACCGGGCTGCCCATGTCGAGGGTGTAGACGGCTTCGTGCGAGCCGATCGCCGCCGCCTGCAAGATCAGCAGGCAAGCCTCGGGAATGGTCATGAAGTAGCGCGTGACCTGCGGATCGGTGACCGTCACCGGGCCACCGCTGTTGATCTGGTCGCGGAACAGCGGCACCACGCTGCCGGCGGAATCCAGCACGTTGCCGAAACGCACGGTGATGTAGTGCGTGCGCGAATTGGCGGCATAGGCCTGGCACAACATCTCGGCAAGACGCTTGCTCGCGCCCAGCACGTTCACCGGATCGACCGCCTTGTCGGTGGAGATCAGGATGAAGGTGCTGACGCCGGCGTCGGCGCTGGCCGCCGCCATGGTCTGGGACGCCAGCGCATTGTTGCGGATCGCCTCGCGCAACTGCGATTCCAGCACCGGCACCTGCTTGTAGGCCGCGGCGTGGAACACGGCGTCGGCTTCCGAGAGTTCCAGCGCGCGGCGCGCGACCGCGACATCGCCGCAATCCCCGAGGATCGGGACGAGTTCGATCGATGCGAAGTCGCGCTGCAATTCGGCATGGATCCGCATCAGCGACAACTCGTCGAATTCCAGCAGCGTGATCCGCTTCGCACCCTGTCGCGCGCACTGGCGGCAGAGCTCCGAGCCGATCGATCCGCCGGCCCCGGTCACCAGCACCGAGCGCCCGCCCAGCCATTCGCGGATCGCGCGCCAGTCCGACACCACCGGCTCGCGACCGAGCAGATCGTCGATGTCCACTTCCTTCAGCTGGCCCGGCATCGCGCGCCCTTCCAGCACGTCCTTCAGGCGCGGCACCATGCGGAACGGCAGGCCGCTGCGCTCGCAGGTGGTGATGATCCGCTGCATCGAGGTCGCGTCCAGCGACGGCATGGCGATGATCAGCAATCGCGCCGCGGTCTTGCGGGAGATGTCCGCCGCCTGGTTGATGGTGCCGAGCACGGGGATGCCGTGCAGCTTGCCGCCGCGCAATTGCGCCGAATCGTCGAGGAAGCCGACCGGATGGTAGGCACTGGTCCGGCGCAGGTCGCGCACCAGTTGTTCGCCGGCACGACCGGCGCCGAGGATGAGCACGCGCGTCGCCGTCGCCGAGAGTTGGCGTTGCTCGCTGGAATCTTTCCACGCCCGATAGAGCAGGCGCGGCGCGCCGAGCAGGCCGGCCAGCACGAAGGGATAGAGCAGCAAGACGCTGCGCGGGACCCCGCCGAGACGGTTGTAGACGAACAGCGCCAAGGTGATGACCACGATCCCGGCCACCGCCGCCTTGAGGATGTTCCAGAGATCCGGGGTGCTGGCGAAGCGCCACAACCCCCGATAGAGACCGACCCGCCAGAACACCAGGCCTTGGGCCAGCAGGACGATGGCGGTTTCAGTGGACCAGAAATCGGCTTGGGGCGGCAGCGGTCCGGCAGACGGGATTCCGTAACGGATCCAGTGCAGTCCCACCCAGGTCACCCAAACGATCGCGAGATCGTGAGCGACGATCAAACCCCTCGGCAACCATGCATTCAGCCGATCACGCAGCGTTGCCAAGAGCCTCTCCCTTGAAATTCAACCAACCCGGAACTGCGCCCCCCCCCAAAGTGCAGCAATTCCGATATACCACAGCAATATGAATGAAATCGTGACAGTGGTTTCTTGAAATCTTAACATCCAGCCCAAAACGGCCCCTGAAGCAGCCAGCACCAGGTAGATCGCGGTCACAGTCGCATGGCCTCCCCAGGCACGTGCCAGCCGCTGGTAGGCATGTTGTGAATGGGCCTGCCACCAATGCTCCCGGCGCCACATCCGCCGCAGCAAGGTCAGTCCGGCATCGACCAGGAAGGGGGCGAGGATGCAAAGACTCCCCAACGCCGCACTGCCCTGCTCCCGCGCCAGCAACAGGCCGCTCCCGGCGATCAGGAACCCCAAGGCCCCACTGCCGACATCACCCATGAACACGCGCGCCCGCGGGAAATTGAACGGCAGGAAGCCGAGACAGGCCATCGCCAACGCCAGCCCGATGCCGCCGGCCAACACGACCGGCGTCCACAGCAACAGGGCCAAGCCCCAGACCATGGCCTGGGTCGCGGCGATGCCGTCGATGCCGTCCATGAAATTCCAGATATTGACCAGCACCGGGATCGCGACCAGGGCCAATATCGGGATCCTGGCTGGCCAGCCAGACGCAGCCATCGCGATCGCCACCAAGACGGCCGCCGCGACGTGCACGACGAGCCGGATGCGCGCCGACACCGGACGGTGATCGTCGAGCCAGCCGATCGCGCCAACCAGCACCAGCCCGACCAGCATCGCCAGGAGCACGAGACGTTCCGCAGCATGGGCATGGGCCGACCAGGCGAGGACGCCAGCCATCACCGCTACCATCGCGATGCCGCCCCCGCGTGGCGTCGGCATGGCGTGGTTGCTGCGTTCTTCGGGATGGTCGAGCACCTGCTCGCGGCGTGCGTAACGCAGCGCCCATGCGCTACCGACCAGGGCAGCGATCAGGCACAGCAGCCAGCCAAGCGGCGGCATCTAGGCCTGCCCTCAGACCACGGCGTAGTTGAGCAGCGGCTTCACTGTCGCCCACTCCTTGCAGCTGGGGCATTGCCAGTGATGCGATCGCGCACCGAAGCCACAACGATTGCAGCGATAGCTGGGATTACGCACCAGCAGTTGGTCGGTGATCTGGCGCAGGTTGTGCAGCGTCGCCTCGTTGTCGGCCGCGGCATCGTTCAACGTGAGGTCGATCAGCGCCGCCTCGCCACGCACCGATGGGCGATCGCGCAATTGCTGCGCGAGGTATTCGCGCGCCGCGCCGATGCCATCCTGGCGCTCGACCAGGCGCGTCAATGCCAGCACCGGGGCAACGCCGCGATAGTGTTCGCTCATCTCGCTCAGGAAGCCACGTGCGCCCGGCACGTCGCCGACGCGTTCGTAGCATTCGAGCAACGGCGGCAGGATTTCCGGCAGGAAATCGGAATCGTGGCGCGCGGCGCGTTCCCAGGCGCGAATCGCGGCGACATCGTCACCACGCTCGTGGGCAATGCGGCCTTCGATCATGCCGGCGCGGCAACAGGTGGGATCGGCCTCGTAGGCGCGCGTCACCGCCTGCAAGGCTGCGCTGATATCTCCCGCCGAACGATGGCGCTCGGCCAGCTCGCATTCGAATTGCGCGATCAGCTTGCCCATCGGCTCGCCGGTGACGGTCTCGTAGCGCTGCGCGTTCTCGATCGCCTTGCCCCAATCGCGTTCCGACTGATAAATGCCGATCAGGTGCTTCAACGCCAGCGGTGCACGCTGGTCCAGCGCAGCAAGTTCGGTGAACACGGTTTCCGCGCGATCAAGCAGGCCCGACCGCATGTAGTCCTCACCCAGCGCGAGCAAGGCCTGCACGCGCTGCTGGTCATTGAGGTCGCGGCGCTCCACCAGGCCCTGGTGCATGCGGATCGCGCGATCGACCTCGCCACGGCGGCGGAACAGATGGCCGATCGCCACCTGGGTCTCGAAGGTATCCTTGTCGAGTTCAGCGACGTGCAGGAACAGCTCGATCGCCTTGTCCGGCTGCTCGGTCAGCAGGTAGTTCAAGCCGCGGAAATAGGTCGTCGAAAGGCGGCTGACCTGGCTGTCATGCAGGCGCGCGCCGCCACGCCGGCCGAGGATCCAGCCGATCACGGCCGCCACGGGCACGAAGATCGCGACCCATAGCCATTGATCAAGGAATTCGAACATGCCTAAACCACGCAATCGGGACGGGTCACTCTAACCCATGCCCTGCTCATCACGGCGCTGTCGCCGCGGTCAATCCTCTTCCGGCTTCGGTTCCACCGAACTCACGCGCTCGCGCAGTTCCTTGCCGGGACGAAAATGCGGCACATGGCGTGCCGGCAACTCCACCGCTTCGCCGGTGCGCGGGTTGCGCCCGGTCCGCGGAGGACGGTAATGCACTGAAAAACTGCCGAAGCCACGGATCTCGATCCGCTCGTGGGTGGCCAGCGAGGCGGCCATCATGTCGAGCATCAGGCGCACCGCCAACTCGACGTCATCCTCTTTCAGATGAGGTTGCTGGCCGGCCAGGATTTCGATCAATTCGGACTTGGTCATCCCCATTCCAATTAGCGCGATCGGCTGCGAACCCGATGGTGGTCCCCACCACCACAATCACGGGCCGGCTTGCGCCGGCCCGTGTCATTGCAACTGCAGATTACTCGGAACGACCGAGCTGCTCGCGCAGCAGCGCACCCAGCTGGGTGGTGCCGCTCGAGGCGTCGCTGGACTGCTTGTTGTACTCGGCCAGGGTCTCGTGCATCTCGTCCTGGTCCTTGGCCTTGATCGACAGCTGCATCTGGCGGCTCTTGCGGTCGTTGCCGATGATCTTGGCTTCGATTTCATCGCCAACCTTCAGCTTCTGCGAGGCGTCGTCCACGCGCTCGGCAGCGATGTCGCGGGCGGCCAGGTAGCCTTCCACGCCGTCGGCCAGTTCGATCACGGCGCCCTTGGCGTCCACTTCCTTGACGGTGCCCTTGACGATGGAACCGCGGCTGTTGGTGGCCACGTAACCACCCATCGGGTCCTGTTCCATCTGCTTGATGCCCAGCGAGATGCGCTCGCGTTCCGGATCGACCGCCAGCACGACGGCTTCAAGGTTGTCACCCTTCTTGAAGTTGCGCGCCAAGTCTTCGCCGGTGGAGCTCCAGCTGATGTCGGAGAGGTGGATCAGGCCGTCGATGCCGCCGTCCAGGCCGATGAACACGCCGAAGTCGGTGATCGACTTGATCTGGCCGGACACCTTGTCGCCCTTCTTGTGGATCGCCGCGAAGGTTTCCCACGGGTTCGAGCTGACCTGCTTCATGCCCAGCGAGATGCGGCGACGCTCTTCATCGACGTCCAGCACCATCACCTGCACTTCGTCACCGACCTGCACAACCTTGGACGGATTGACGTTCTTGTTGGTCCAGTCCATTTCGGAGACGTGCACCAGGCCTTCGACGCCCGGCTCGATCTCGACGAACGCACCGTATTCGGTGACGTTCGAGACCTTGCCGAAGGCGCGGGTGTTCGGCGGGTAACGACGGGCGACGTTGTCCCACGGATCCTCGCCCAGCTGCTTGAGGCCCAGCGAAACGCGGTTGCGCTCGCGGTCGTACTTGAGCACGCGGACGTCCAGTTCCTGGCCGACTTCGACCACTTCGGACGGATGGCGCACGCGCTTCCACGCCATGTCGGTGATGTGCAGCAGGCCGTCGATGCCGCCGAGGTCGACGAACGCACCGTAGTCGGTGAGATTCTTGACCGTGCCGCGCACGACAGCGCCTTCCTGCAGATTCTCCATCAGCGCGCTGCGCTCGGCGGAGAACTCCTGCTCGACGACCGCGCGGCGCGAGACGACGACGTTATTGCGCTTCTGATCGAGCTTGATGACCTTGAACTCGAGGGGCTTGTTTTCGAGATAAGAGGTGTCGCGCACCGGGCGCACATCCACGAGCGATCCCGGCAGGAACGCCCGGACGTTCTCGATCTCGACGGTGAAGCCTCCCTTGACCCGGCCGGTGATGATGCCGGTGACGATCTCGGACTTGTTGAATGCCTCCTCGAGCCGCGTCCAGGTGCGGGCGCGTTTCGCCTTCTCGCGTGAGAGGCGCGTCTCGCCGGTGCCGTCCTCGACCGAGTCGAGGGCAACCTCCACCTGATCGCCGGACCTGACTTCGACCTCGCCGCGCTCGTTCTTGAACTGCTCGACGGGGATGACGGCCTCGGACTTCAGGCCTACATTCACGACGACGACATCGGGGGTGACGTCGACCACCAGCCCGGTGAGGATCATCCCCGGACGGATGCGTTGATTGGCGAGACTCTGCTCGAAAAGCTGCGCAAAACTTTCTGTCATACTCTCTGTCGAAATACTGGTGCCGCTACTCCCTTGCGGCCCAGGCA